>NZ_JWIF01000074.1 GCF_000812685.1 Halocynthiibacter namhaensis | reverse complement strand
GCCTGACGGCGTGTGTCCCAACGGTTGCGCCAAATCAGCTCAGCCTTAATGGATTTGAAGAACGTCTCGACCATAGAATTATCATAACAATTTCCCTTGCCGCTCATCGAGACCTTGAAACCGTGCTTGGACAAGCGCTTCTGATACTCATTTGAGCAATATTCTGAACCACGATCCGTATGGTGAATGCAATCCTCCGGTGGTTGGCGCAAAGCAACGGCCATATCTAACGCCCGGATTGCCAGATCCTTCTTCATGCGGTTACTGATAGCCCATCCGATGACGCGGCGAGAATACAGGTCAAGGATGACGGCAAGATACAGCCAACCTTCGCTGGTCCAAATGTAGCTGATGTCGCCAGCCCATTTCTGATTGGGGCCAGTCGCTGAGAAATCTTGATCCAACAGATTTGGTGCAATGTTGAACGTGTGGTTGCTGTCCGTTGTCGCCTTGTATTTCTGGGTTCTGATGATCTTGATGCCATTCTCGCCCATCAGACGTCCGACCCTGCGATGGCCCACCGGTAATCCCAATTCTTGCAGTTCCTCGGTTATCCGAGGCCGCCCATAGCTTTGCAGGCTTAAGCGATGCTGTTCACGGATGTGAGCCAGGATCACCATATCATCGCGTTGACGCTGGCTCATCGGGCGAACCCGCCACGCGCGAAAACCACGTGATGTGACCCGCATAACTTTGCACAGGAACTCAACTGGCCATTCTTCTTTCCAGGCGTCGATGAACGCAAATCTCACCGGCTTTGGCCTGCAAAGAAGATTGCCGCCTTTTTTAACACTTCCCTCTCCTCGCGCAGCAGACGGACTTCCTTGCGAAGCCGCGTGTTCTCCTTCTCAACGTCTTCATGCGGTCCTGACATCAGGTCATCGTGTTGATGCTGTTGAACCCATTTGTTCAGCGTCGAAAGCCCAACCCCTAAATCTGATGAAAGTTGAGGCCGCGTTAAGCCACTCGTCGTCGCCATGCGCACCGCATCACGCCGAAACTCGTCTGTGTATCTCTTTGCCATTCTCTATCTCCTTCATAGCAAACATTGCTCGAAAGAGACCGGAACTAAACCGCGACAAGACCAAAACTGGACCTATGCAAGAGCGAGCCCATATGGGCTAATGTCGAAATGTTGACGAGCAGCGGTTTTATAAACTCTCAATCTCTTGGTGGTTTTTGGCAATTGTGCTTCTCGCCACGGCCCCACATGCAGCGAGAAAGGTGCATGCCAAGTCTAAGCGGACGGCATTTCGCGTGCGCGCGACCACGACTTTATAGTGACCAATATCTTCTTTGATGGGACGCGCTACAACCGGATCACCTTCGATTGTAAGGTTTTGTTTGGGCGAAAATCCGACGAGTGTGAACCCAAGGCCCTTGCCGACATAGGCTTGAACCAGCTCGCGTGACTGAGATTGAAAAGGTACTTCTGGATGCACGCCTGCAGTTTGCAATAGCTGTAGATAACTTGGACCTGGGCCTGCGGGTGACACGGCGATGTAGGGCAAATCCGCTAGGTCGGACAGTTCTATCTGGCTCTGCGCTGCCAGCTTGTGTTCCGCCGACAACAAAACCAGCGGGGGCAATTTCAAGAGCACCTCACATTTGTGACGCGCAGATACGAAGCCTTGATCAAAGACAACCAGTGCGTCTACTTTTCCGGTGTCCAGCGCTTCTATCAACGTTGGATAGTCGGCTTCCACCACTTCGATCCGAACGCCGGGGTGGCTTTCGCGGAAAGCAAGCACTGCAGGCAGGACGATCTGTTGCGCCAATGCGTGATGGGTTCCAATATGAATTGCGCCGGTTCGTCCTGATGCCAGGTCCGACGCGTGCCGGTCAAGCGTTTCGGCCTGTGATAACAACATCGTAGCCTGTGCTGCGAACTCTTCCCCTGCGCGGGTGAGGCGCATGCCCTGCGCCGGAAAGCGGTCAAACAGTGTCAGGCCAGTTACAGCTTCAAGCTTGTCGATCCCCGAAGCAATGGCTGCAGGCGAAACATTCAACTGTCGGGCGGCTTGTGCTATTCCACCCTGCTGCGCGGTTTGCGTCAGATAGGCGAGTTGCCGAAGGGTGAATTGGATCATCAATAAAAGCTTTCTTTATGCATAATTAAAACAGTTTTTCTGCGCTTTAGGCAAGACCTATAGTGACGTAAGCACATGAAGGATGATGGTATGGAAATTTTACCGCTGACAGGTGGATTAGGCGCGGAAATCATAGGCGCTGACATTCGTCGTCAAACAGATTTCAACGAAATCCAGGATGCATTCGCGAAATACTCGGTCATTGTCCTGAGAGAGCAAAATGCAGAACCAGCGGATCATCTTACCTTTGCGCAACGCTTTGGTCCGGTCAACATCAACCGTTTTTTCAAGCCGGTTGAGGGGCATCCAGAAATTGCCATGGTGTTGAAGGAAAAGGATCAGACGGCAGCCGTTGGTGAGGGGTGGCATACAGACCATTCTTACGATCAGGCACCGGCGTTGGGGTCGATTTTGCGCGCTCTTGAGATGCCCCCTTATGGCGGCGATACCTTATTTGTGTCGATGGGGATGGCCTATGAGACGCTCTCGACACCAATGCGTAAGTTTCTGGACGGTTTGACGGCAGTGCATTCGTCGCGGCATGTGTTCGGTGCATCCGCCATGGACAGTGAAGCTGCCAAAAGTGGACGCTTAGGAAATGCCGAGGCCGCAACGCAGGACGTGCGTCACCCGGTTGTCATCACTCATCCCATTAGTGGGCGGCGCGGATTGTTTGTGAACCCGGTGTTCACCACTCATATCGAAGACCTTAGCACAGCTGAATCCGATGCGCTTTTAGAGATGCTTTATGCTCATTGTCTGCAGCCAGAATTTCAGTGCCGCGTGCGCTGGAAAGCCGGGGACATCACCATGTGGGATAATCGCGCCACGTGGCATAAGGCGATCAACGACTATAATGGTTTCCGCCGTCTGATGCACCGCGTCACCATCGAGGGCGTCCCGCTCACATAATCTGTTACGGATTAATCCCACAGAACGGTCTGCCATGGACTATTTGAGGGCGAGGACTGGCAGCGCGAACAGCCGATTTTTGTGGAACATGAAGGCAACGCCGCGATCCGACGAGGGCAGTTCAAGCTCGTACGCCGGCATGATCGCCCGTGGGAATTTTACGACATTGAGGTCGACCGCACCGAGCTGACTAATCTTGCCAGGTGCAGCCCAAAGCTTGAAAAGGAGCTGATACGCCAATACCAAGCATGGGCTGATCGCGTGGGCGTCATGGATTGAAACAAGGATCTCCCAAAATTGCTTCAGGCGTGGAAAATGCAAACACCTGATGGATGATAGGCGCAATGCCACCAATCACGAAAACCTTCGAACGGTCGCAGTGCCTGTATAGCAGACATCGGTGCAAGTCGCGGCATCAGTTAGATTGGACTCGAAGAAGACCTTAGACGATACAACAATGGGCAACACCTGCCGCGCCTGATGCACAGCTGACAGTTCCACCCGATTGTTGCGCGCGATTTTGGCATAATCGACCGAACTGAAGGTCAGGGGCAAGCGTAGGTCAAGGATGCCCTTGAGGATACGGTCGCTATCGGGCATCGTTTCACTTCGGGCGTAGCGCCAGCTGTCGTAGCGGGACGTGGAACCGGCAGATTCCATGCCGCCGAGCCACTCAAATCAACGCCACGCACCGGGCAACGCTGCACCACTTCATCGATCGACACATCAGACAATCAGCTGCAGAAATTGGACAGGTGACCCAACAAACGCGAAGATGTTCGGGAAACAAAAACACCGCCCGAAATGGGGCGGTGTTTCACTGTTTTAAGTGAGATCATTCAGGCTGTGGTAACTTTACCCGCAAGGCCTTTCAGGTTGCCGTCGATTATCTTGCCCATCATCATCTTCATCAGGGTTTGGCCCAACAGCCACCCCAGGGGGCCGTATTTCACCCGGAAGTCAAAGCTCCAGACCACGCGGCTGTGACCAATGCCTGCGGGCTCGACCATAATTTCAGCGGCGGCTTCGTGCAGGGGCATGGCGTCGAGTTCAGACAATTGCACGCGATACATCTTGCCGTCTTCCCATTTCACCACCTCTTCCGCCATGGCAGTGTTGTTCTTGAAATGACAACGCCGCTTGGCCCCCAGACCGGATTGCGCGTCACTTAAGGCTTCGGTTTTGACGACTTCCGGTGCGAACTCGTCGATATGCATGAAGCGGCTCAGTTCGGCCCAGACGGCTTCGGGTGTGGCTTTGATTTCGGCTGAGCGTTGAAGATGTATCACTATAAATGTCCTATCATGGGTACTGGCTATCCAATCACCATAGCAGCCTTCAGGCAGGATGTAACATGCCCCTCCTGACAGCATCCTGTCAGGAGGATGACAGGAGTGTAGGTTATTTTCCGTGCGACATTTGGTAAACTGCTGCAACCTCTGCCTTGATGATCCGCGCGATTTGGGCGCAATCATCCAAGGTGAACGTCAGAGGCAGGCGTAGATCAAGGATGCCTTTGAGCACCCGGTCGCTGTCGGGCATGGGGTCACTTGGGGCGTAACGCCAGCTGTCGTAGCGGGATGTAAAGCCCGCAGGTTCTGCGCCGCCGAACCATTTCAGCTCGACCCCGCGCGCAAGACAGCGTTGCACCACGTCATCAATCGTGGCTTCGGACCAATCCAGAAGCAGGAATTGGAAGGAGGACGCCACATAGGCTTCGGGTTTTGGGCGATTGATCAGGGTCATGCCCGTCGTGTCTTGCAACACATTTTCCACCACAAGATAGCGTTCATTCCAGCGTGCGCATTGCTGAGCCAGATCACGCAATTGCACCCGCAGGATCGCGGCGCGCAGATGATCCATACGGCCTGAGATATTAGGTGTTTCATATTTAGTTTGGGCGAAATATTCAGGGCTAGGGGTGGCCAAATGGCGTTCAAACAACATGTAACTGCCCGACAGCATCGTGGCCTTAGCCATGAGGTCAGGATCATCGGACACGAGCAAGCCGCCTTCGCCGGAATTCAGGTGTTTATAGGTCTGGGTGGAATAGGCCGCCATGACGCCGTGGCGCCCGGATAGCACGCCATTCCAACGCGCCCCCATGGTGTGGGCGCAGTCCTCAATCACCTGTACTTCCAATGCGTTACACAGCATCATCAGGTCATCCATGTCACAAATATGCCCGCGCATATGCGACAATAAAAGTATACGCGAACCCGTGGATTTGATCTTGGTTTCCAAGTCCGGCAGGTCAATCACGAGCCCTTCCGTCACACCCACAAACACCGGCACGCCGCCCGTTGAGGCAATCGCGCCAGGCACCGGGGCCAGCGTGAACGCATTGGTGAGCACAGGTTCCCCCGGTGCCACGCCAAGGGCGCGCAAAGCCGTGGCGATGGCATAGCCGCCGGAACTGACCGCAAGGCAGAATTTTGACCCCATATAGGTCGCAAATTCCTGTTCCAGCAACGCGACTTCGCCCGCCTCGCCTTCACCGACATTATAGCGGTGCAACCGCCCGCTGCGCATCACCGAAACGGCAGCTTCAATCGCTTCATCTGAGATCGGTTCTTGCTGTGTGAAATTCCCTGTGAAAACCTCAGTCATCTGTAAATCCCCTTACCCGATCAGCGCCGACACTTCTGTTTGTAGGTCTTTATAGTCCCACAACAGGCCATCTGGTTGCAATTCCTTAACCTTTTCGCCGTCGGGGCCAAATGTCACCAACAAAGATGCAACACCTGCGGCGCGTGACGTGTTATGATCGGTGATCGTGTCCCCCACCAGAACCGTGCGCGAAATATCGCCCCCCAGACGTTTCACGCATTCCACCAGCGGCATGGGATGGGGCTTGCGTTCGCTTAAAGTATCCGCCCCGATCATGGCATCAAACAGGTCGCGCACCCCAAGGCGTTGTAACAGGGTTTCCGCAAGGCCTTCGGGCTTATTGGTGCAAATCCCCACGGCATAACCCGCTTGGCGCAGCTCTGTTATCGCATCCACCGCACCGGGGAACATCTTCGTATAAACGTCAATGTTTTCAGCATAGTATTCCAGAAGCTTCGGATAATCTTCCAGCAACATTACCTCGTCTGCGGACCCAAAATGGCGCATAAAACCAGCGGTCAACATCGCGCGCGCGCCCTTCATGCCAATGCCCTTATCCGTTTCCGGATCAAGCAGGTCCCCAAGGCCACGTTCCCGAAAGCAGGCATTCGCGGCATGGATCAAATCCGCGCCCGTATCTGCCAATGTTCCGTCCAAATCAAATACAACTGTACGCATCAATTTCCCCTGGTTTTACCCGTGCCAATGATCGCCCGGCGGTTTTCCGCGTGGGCTTTGTAATGAAGCGTAAAGCTTTTTGACCGCCCCGCCCCTTGCTTCTGTTCCCGCAAGGCTTAAAACCCCCCGTAACAGAAAGAAAGAGGCACATCTATGTCCGCTGATAAAAACACTGCTCTGATCATCCTTGCTGCGGGTCGTGGCACACGTATGAATTCTGAGTTGCCCAAGGTTTTGCACCCGCTTGGTGGAACGCCATTGGTTGTGCATGCCATGGACAGTGCCGCTTTGGCGGAACCCACGCGCACGATTATTGTCGCGGGCCATGGTGCCGATGCGGTGACCAAAGCCGTGCAGGAATACGACGAAACGACCGAGGTTGTCTTGCAGGAAGAACAGCTGGGCACGGGCCATGCGGTCATGCAGGCGCGCGAAGCCTTGGCGGGTTTTGACGGCAATGTACTTGTGTTGTTTGGCGACACGCCTTTCATCAGCAAAACCACGATTGAAGCCCTGCTTGAGGCCCGCACTCACAATGATGTTGTATTGCTGGGCATGGACTGCGTTGACCCCAAACGGTATGGCCGCCTGATCACCGATGGTGACAGCCTGGAACGTGTGGTGGAATACAAGGACGCCGCCCCTTTTGAACGCCGCATAACCCTTTGTAACGGGGGCATTGTTGCCGCTGATGCCAAGCTGTTGTTTGAGCTGTTGGATGCGGTGTCCAATGACAATGCCAGTGGCGAATATTACCTTCCCGATGTGGTGCAGCTGGCGCGTCAACGCGGCTTAAATGCGGGCTTTGTCACCTGTGAAGAAAGCGAAACCCAGGGCATTAACACCCGCGCTGATCTGGCGATTGCGGAAAAGCTGTTTCAGGATATGAAACGCGCGGAAGTCATGGACAACGGTGTCACGCTGACCGCGCCAGAAACGGTGTTTTTCTGTTATGACACCTATATTGGCGGTGACACATTGATTGAACCCAACGTGATCTTTGGCCCTGGTGTGACTGTTGAAAATGACGCCCATATTCGTGCGTTTTCCCACCTTGAAGGCTGTCATGTATCCCGTGGCGCCCAAGTGGGTCCCTATGCGCGTCTGCGTCCGGGTGCGGAACTGGCTGAATTCACCCGCATTGGCAACTTTGTTGAGGTCAAAAACGCCCAAATCCTTGAGGGTGCGAAGGTCAATCACCTGTCCTATATTGGCGATGCTGAAATCGGCAAGGGCACCAACATTGGCGCGGGCACGATCACCTGCAATTATGACGGCGTGATGAAGCATAAAACCACCATTGGCGAAGGCGCATTTATCGGGTCCAACACCATGTTGGTCGCCCCTGTAACGATTGGCGATGAGGCCATGACCGCCTCTGGTTCTGTCATCACATCCGACGTGGAAGCCGGTGCATTGGCCGTGGCCCGTGCCCGCCAAGACGTAAAACCTGGCCTTGCACGCCGGTTGATGGATAAACTCAAGGCCACCAAGGCCAAGCTGGACGGGAAGGTTTAATATGTGTGGTATTGTTGGGGTGCTTGGCACCCATGAAGTTGCCCCTATCCTTGTCGAAGCCCTAAAACGCCTCGAATATCGCGGCTATGACAGCGCCGGGATTGCCACCGTGAATAATGGTGCTTTGGATCGCCGCCGCGCGGTTGGGAAACTGGTTAATCTGTCGGATGAGCTGGTACATAATCCGCTGGCGGGCAAATCCGGCATTGGTCATACACGTTGGGCAACCCACGGTGCGCCGACCGTTGACAATGCCCACCCGCATCAAGCTGGCCCCGTAGCTGTCGTACACAACGGCATCATCGAAAACTTCCGCGAATTGCGCGAAGAACTGGCCGCTTCCGGCGTTGATTTCGTCACAGAAACTGACACGGAAACCGTTGCCCTATTGACCGAACAAGCGATGAAATCCGGCCTTGCGCCAGTGGATGCAGCCCGTTCCGTCACCGCCCGTTTGGAAGGCGCATTTGCCCTGTGTTTCCTCTTTGAAGGCGAGCAGGATTTGATGGTCGCGACCCGCATGGGATCACCTCTTGCGATCGGCCATGGTGACGGCGAAATGTTCGTGGGATCAGACGCTTTTGCCTTGGCCCCGATGACCGCTGACGTCACCTATCTAGAGGAAGGCGACTTTGCGGTTCTCACGCGCACATCCCTAACGATCCATGACGTCAATGGCACGCTTGCCAACCGCAAAAAGCAACGCATCAATCTTGACGCCACCCGCGTTGAAAAGGGCGGCCATAAGCATTTCATGGCCAAAGAGATTTTCGAGCAACCCACCGTTCTGGGTGCCGCGATCAACCATTACGCCCCGGATACGGGCTTGAACCTGCCCGCAGAAACCCCTGACTTCAAAGACGTGTCCCGCGTCACCATGGTCGCTTGTGGCACGGCATATCTGGCCTGTCTCACTGCAAAATACTGGTTCGAACAAATTGCGCGTCTGCCCGTTGAGGTCGATATCGCGTCTGAGTTCCGTTACCGCGAACCGCCTCTGCCAAATGGTACAGTGGCGCTGTTCGTCAGCCAATCCGGCGAAACCGCCGACACACTGGCCGCGTTGAAATATGCCCAAGGCAAGGCCGATAAGATCATTTCCGTGGTCAATGTCCCGGAAAGTTCCATCGCACGTGAAAGTGACTTGATCCTGCCGATTTTGGCCGGCGCGGAAATTTCCGTGGCCTCGACCAAAGCCTTCACCTGCCAATTGGTCGTACTCGCAACCCTTGCCCTGAAAGCCGCCTATGATCTCAGCGAATTGGATGATGCAGGCCTTGCTGAAAAGCTTGCCCAACTGCGCAGCCTGCCAGGCCTAATCAACCAATCCTTGGCCATTGAAGACAGCGTGAAAGACGCCGCCCATAAAGCCGCGCAAGCCCGCGACGTGTTGTTCTTGGGCCGTGGCCCACTTTACCCGCTGGCCCTTGAAGGTGCGTTAAAACTCAAGGAGCTCAGCTATATACATGCCGAAGGTTATGCATCAGGTGAACTCAAACATGGCCCAATTGCCCTGATTGACGACAGCGTTCCGGTCGTTGTTATGGCCCCAACAGACCCATTGTTTGACAAGACGATTTCCAATGTTCAGGAAGTTATGGCACGCGGTGGTCGCATCACTTTGATCACCGACGCCCAGGGCGCGCGCGCTGCAGGTGACGGGATGGAACATCTCATCACCATGCCGCCATGTGACCCGTTTATCGCACCCATTCTTTACGCAGTGCCCGCACAATTGCTGGCCTATCACACCGCGATTGCCAAAGGCACTGACGTGGACCAACCCCGCAACCTTGCAAAATCGGTGACCGTAGAATGAAGACCGCAGACGAAGCTCTCAAAGAACTTATCCCTCATATTGTGGCGGGCAAAGACGCGCAAATGCAGTCCTTTCACAAGGCAGAACGCATTTACCTCGGCGTGCCTACCCCGGCCATTGAGGCGGCGCAAAAAGCCTGGCGCGACCAGATGTCCGTTGAAGAACGTGTTGAACTTGCCCGCGCCCTTTGGGACGGCGACGTGTTTGAAGGCCGCATTGCCGCCGCCAAACTTCTGACCCAAGCCCGCCTGCGCCCCGATGATGTGGCATGGGAATTGCTGCAATCTTGGGTAACGCAGATCGATTGCGCCGCCATCGCCGATCAGGTCGCGACGGCCGTGCAAAAACGCCTGACCGCCGATCCATCCCGCATCGAAATCCTGCGCACATGGGTCGAAGCTGACAGCCTTTGGACCAAATGCGCAGCCCTTGATGCGACGCTGCCCTGGGCCAAGATGAACAACCTCAAAGAAGGTGACGAAGCCATCCGCACAGAGGCCCTGACATGGGCTGCGACTTATATGGCAGACACCACCTGGGCCACGCAAAAAGCTGTCACAACTTGGCTGACCTCTTTGGCAAAACATGATGCAGAACGCGTAAAAACCTTCCTTGCGGACCACGGAGAGGCCTTGCGTCCTTCTCTGCGCAAAGACATCGAAAAACGCATAAAGTAAGCCCTACGCACGCAGGGCTTGCGGATTGTTAGGGCTTTCACGCCATTCTACAGGCAATCGCGATTACCCCGGGCCAAATCCCGGGGACCACAACGGATCAGAGGCCCTGCCAAAATCAGGGCGAAACAAGCTTATCACCGGGTTTAATCAGCCGGGTCTCACTCTCTCCGTATGGGCGGCGCCGCCACTTTATCGGCAAGACCTCACATATCACAAGATGACATCGGGCAGATCATTGATTTGCACCGACCAAAAGGCTGTCTCTTTCTTTTCAGTCTAAATATCCCGGGGGAATCCACCTTGGTGGATGGGGGCTGGCCCCCTTCCCCTTTTAATCGTCTCGCTGCCTTTATTCCTCACGCAAAGCCCGGCGCAGAATTTTCCCTGTCGCCGTCATCGGTAAGACATCGCGCCGCTCGATCATCTTGGGCGCAACATGTGGGCTGACATGGGCTTTGACACGATCAATCAAATCACGTTCAAGCCCGTCCCACTGTGCACCGTCGCGCAGCACCACAAAGGCCTTTACGGCTTGGCCCCGGATCTCATCGGGCACGCCGATCACCGCCGCCATGATCACGTCATCATGGCCTGACAGACAATCCTCAATTTCACTTGGCCCAATGCGATATCCGGCGGATGAAATCACATCATCAGACCGGGACGCAAAGCGGATCCAACCGTCTTCCATCACCCCAAGATCACCGGTGCGCAGCCAACCATCGCGGAACTTATCGGCTGTGTCCTCAGGCTTGTTCCAATAGCGCAGCATCATCACGGGATCCGGCGTCTTCACGCAGATCTCACCCGTGTCACCCGCAGTCACGGGCGCGCCATCCTTATCCAGGATCGCCAGTTCATGCCCGGGAACAGCGGTCCCGATCCAGCCCTCGCGCGTCACGCCCGCGCTGCGGATAGATCCCGCCACAAGGTTGCATTCGGTCTGGCCGTACATCTCATTCACATCGGCCCCGAAACTGTCTTTCGCCCAGGATATCAGATCCGCGCCCAAGGTCTCGCCCCCAGATGAGATCACCCGGATC
Source organism: Halocynthiibacter namhaensis (assembly GCF_000812685.1). Classification (GTDB taxonomy): domain Bacteria; phylum Pseudomonadota; class Alphaproteobacteria; order Rhodobacterales; family Rhodobacteraceae; genus Halocynthiibacter; species Halocynthiibacter namhaensis. Next base: position 294,437 of record NZ_JWIF01000074.1, on the reverse strand, counting down.
GGCAGCCCTTCCGGCACCGCATCTTTGCGCATCATCTTCAACGCAGTGGGCGGCAAGAACATCACATTCGCGCCGGTGTTGCGGATCAAATCATACGCCCCCGCAGGCGTGAACTTCCGCATCCGGTGACTGACCAGCGGCAGACCGAAATACAGCGCGGGCATGGCCAAATCCATCAAAGCCCCGATCCAAGCCCAATCCGCTGGCGTCCAACAAATATCCCCGTCATGTGGGAAGAAATCATAATACATCTCCACCGCCGGCAAATGCCCAATCAGAAAGCGATGCGCGTGCAATGCGCCTTTGGGCGACCCGGTGGTGCCCGATGTGTAAATCAAGCAGGCCGGATCATCCGCCAGGGTTTCAACCGGCGTGAAGTCTCGCGCCGCAGCTTTCAGTTCCCCCTGAAAGTCAAACACATCAAAGTCAGTTTCATCGACACAGAACACTGCCTGCAATTCGGGCAATTCACCGTCAATCGCTTCCAAATGCTCCAATGTCTCAGCCGAGGTCACTGCCACCCGCGCGCCACTGTCCGCCAGGCGGTATTCCAGCGCATCCGGGCCAAACAAAGCAAACAAGGGCAACGCCACAGCCCCCAATTTATAAGCGGCAAAATGGCTGATCAACGCTTCGGGACATTGGGACAGGATAATCGCCACGCGATCCCCGGCCTGAACCCCCTGCGTGCGGAACACATTCGCCATGCGATTGCTGGCATCTTCCAACTGGGCATAGCTCCAGATTTCCTGTGCCCCGTCTTCATGGATATGGATCAGAGCCGTCGCATTTGGGGTGGCCAGCGCATGACGGCTGACACAGGCCTGCGCGATGTTAAACCGCTCAGGCACATCCCAAGAGAAATCCTGCACAGATTTCGCCCAGTCACCCGGATGCTTTAACCGTCGGTCTGCTTGCTTATAGGCCATGTTGGCTCTCCCCATCCCTCTGCCCACTTCGATATAAATTGAACAGGTGTTCAGTTACTTTGCCGTCTCCGATAAAAACTGTCAATTGCCTGTTATTGACGCCCTCACGTCGCAGTTGCGCTTGCTGTGCCCTGCTGGCATGCTTACATAGGTTGCATGACACAGACAGACACAGATAGCCCCGTCCTGATCGACCCCTTTGCACGCCGAGTGAACTATCTCCGTGTGTCCGTCACGGATCGTTGCGATTTCCGCTGTGTTTATTGCATGTCGGAACATATGACCTTCCTGCCCAAGGTCGACCTTCTGACCTTGGAAGAACTGGATCGCCTCTGTTCAACCTTCATTGGTCTCGGCATCGAAAAACTGCGCATCACAGGTGGTGAACCCCTTGTGCGCAAAGGGATTATGACGTTCTTTGAAGGCATGTCACGTCACCTCAAATCTGGTGCTTTGAAAGAACTCACCTTAACGACCAATGGCTCACAACTCGCTCGATTTGCACAGCCTTTGTATGACGCTGGCGTGCGCCGGGTGAATGTCTCTCTTGATACATTAGACAACGATAAATTCGCTGAAATCACCCGTTGGGGCCGCCTGCCTCAGGTGCTGAAAGGCATCGATGCAGCGCGTGACGCTGGCCTGCGTGTCAAACTCAACGCTGTGGCTGTGAAAGGGTTCAACGACAGCGAGCTGTTTGACCTGACGCAATTCTGCGCGGAACGCGATATGGACCTGACCTTTATCGAGGTCATGCCCATGGGCGAAGACATTGAAAACGCGGCACGTTTGGGCCAGTTCTGGTCGCTTAATGATCTGCGCGCTGACCTTGCGAAACGCTTTACCCTGACGGATTTAACGGAACGTTCCGGCGGCCCTGCCCGCTATATGCGGGTGGAAGAAACCGGTCAAAAAATCGGGCTGATCACACCGCTGTCGCATAATTTCTGTGAAAGCTGCAATCGCGTGCGCGTGACCTGCACGGGCGAAATTTACACATGTCTGGGTCAAGAAGGCAAAAGCGATCTGCGATCTGCCCTGCGCGCAGATACAGAAAGTGACGCGCCCTTAGAGGCCGCGATCCGCCATGCCATCGGCCTAAAACCCAAAGGCCATGATTTCGATTATTCCCGCCAAGACGTTGGCGGCAAAATGACCCGCCACATGAGCCACACCGGCGGTTAAGCCTTCATATTTTTCTATTACGGCAGGGATGTACCCCCCTGTTTGGCATTGACTGGCATCGAAAACACCCCGTCAGATCCAACAGGAAAAATCAGGCCCGCGCGTCCATTTTCAATGTGCATCCTGCCGGTATTCGGTATAAGTTCCGCCGGAGAAGGACCGCATGAGTGGTTCACCCTCGAATGAAATGTCGAAAGAAGACAGCTGCATCTGACCGTCTTTTTGACCGTAAATCGGCCCATCAACGCCAAGGCTTTTTGCAAGAACGTCGGCCTCTACCACCAGGCGCATACGGGCGGCGTTCAGACGGTCTTCATCCATAGCGTTCATTTGCTGCATCTTTAGGGTCATCTCTTGGCCCTCACGCAGTGTACGGCCCTCAAATGTGCCGTCGATCTTCGGGTCGCCGCCGCCGAAATGATTAATAATACTAATGCTGCCTTGCATGACACTGATTGTCCTGCTTGCATATTCCACGGCATCATCACGAGAACCAAAGCTGAAAGGTTTTAGGGTCCCGGCCTGTGCCCCGTGGTATAGTGCTGTTGAGGCCTGATTCACCTTTGGCGCAAAGCCCTTTTCATCACTCAGACGCGCTAGCTCAATAAACCGGTCTTTGTCGCGCGCAAGATCGGCCAGGTATTCATGATCGTTAGGGCGGCTGTTCTCCATCATCGCGTACACAGCGCGCATTTTGCCCTCGTGCGTTGTTGCGTTCTCTATGTCAGCACTGAGCTTAGCACTGATTTGTTCCGATTTTTCCTGCCCGGCAGCCTCAACCTGATAGCGCGCAAAATCAGCTCGATACTCCTGATAGTTGGGGCGCTCGCTTTCCATCAACCTGTGCCAAGCGCGCAGCCTTGCCTCAAGCGTTGATGGATTCTTGATATCAGCACTGATCTGTTCAGGTTTTTCCTGCTCTACAGTCGCAGCCTGTGTTGCGGTCGTTACGGCGGGTTTTATCTGCAGGGGCATAGCCTGCATGGAGCTGATTTGCATGGGAACACCCTTTCACAGGCAGACTACCCCACAAATCATGAAATAACCCTGAACAGCCGCCGCAGCGCAACCAAGGGCACCACTCGCGGGAGAAACAACAAAAAAGAGCGCCCGAAAGCGCCCTTTCATCTTGCCTTAAATACTCTCGCCGAAGGCGCGCGGTTTTCGAAGAAAACCGCTTGGTTCAATCCAACCAGATCGGGTTTGACCAGGCCATCTTGCCCGCGCGATCAACAACGGTCACACGGAACCATTTGGAATGCCCCATCTTGTTCAGAGGTGTCTCACAACGCGTCATGCTTTCGCCGAATACCGCATGTGATTTACAGCCAACCCCTTGAAAGATAACGCGGGCCGCCGCGGAACATTCCACGTGGATTTTCTTGTCTTTGATCTCAATATGGCGAATTTCTGGACCTTGCGATGAATAAAAATCACCGGCTTTCAAAGCCTCCAAAAGCAGTTCTGGATCGTTTTTCTCAGCCTTGACCATCACCCAGCCGCCAAAAGCATCATGACCGTTGAAATGTGCGTCATCGGTGGCAACCAGGTTCACGCGACGGCCTTCCATCAAAAGCACATCAAGCGTGTGGCACCCGTCTGGGCGGGCACAATCAACGTAGCAACTGTGGTTATAGCCCTCAACCGCATGGGCCGCCTCAATGGAACGTGCGTCCGCATTGGTCAGACCCGACCATTCGGGATGCGCCAGGATCACATAAGCCCCTGCATCACGTGCACGTTGCGCGATCTCAGGGCCGGTTTCCTGATCATCGGTGACACTGAAAAACTTGGTCTTTGACGGTGCAAAATCCTTAGGCAGGCCCACGGCCACGATATGCCAAAGGTCACCGTTTTCTTGCGCACCTGAATGCAATTCAGCACCTGCAATCGTGGTGAATTCATCATCGTGAAACGCTGTGGTATCGGCAATTGGCCAATCATACAGGCCCACGAAGTGATCCGTCAGCGAGATGAAATCATAGCCTTCCGCTTTATAGCGACGGCAGACTTCTTCTGGCGTTACAAGCCCGTCAGACAGGGTTGAATGGGTGTGCAAGTTTCCACGAAAGAAACGGCCGGGTTTGGAATATGCGGTGGGGATCATGATGCGGGCTCCTGCTTTTGGCACGCTTGTAGTTGGGTCAGGTAACAAAAATACGGCACCGCAAAGCGATGCCGTAGAAATGAGTATTTTCGGCAAGATGAAACAGCGGTTGTCCCGCAGCGACACCAGCGCCAAGAATGCGACGCGATTAAGCCGCTGGCATGCCTTTTTCAACGATCTCGGCGTACCATGAACAACCGGCAGGCAAGGTTTCGTCGTTGAAGTTATATTTCGGGTGATGGACCATGGCGCCATCTGTGCCATTGCCAACCAAGATATAAGCCCCAGGACGCGCATTTGACATGAAGGCAAAGTCTTCGCCGCCCATGATCAGGGCTGCATTGTCATCACAACTGCCAGACACAGAGCGCGCAACATCTGCTGCAAATTTGGTCTGTTCTTCCGCGTTGACCATCACAGGATAGCCGCGTGTGTATTGCACATCAACAGAGCCGCCAAAGGTCGTTGCAATGCCTTCACAAATCGCCTTGAAGCGCGCTTCGACCTGATCCTGGACGCCGGTATCAAGTGTACGCACCGTGCCGCGTAGGGTCACAGTTTCAGGGATCACATTATGGGCTTTGCTTTCGGTCTCGAAACTTGTGACGGACACGACGACCTGCTTCACAGGATCCACATTGCGCGAGGCAATGGTCTGCAAAGCAACAACCATATGGGAGGCAATCACAGTTGTATCGATGCATTCATTTGGTTTTGCCGCATGGCCCCCAAGGCCCTTGACGGTGATGTGAAACTGGTCAGCCGCCGCGAAAAACGCACCTGTTCGGATTGCGAAAGATCCCACTTCATGACCGGGCCAATTGTGCATACCATAGACTTCATCGACGTTATATTTGTCCATAACCCCTTCATCCACCATGATTTTTCCGCCGCCGCCGCCTTCTTCAGCCGGTTGGAACAACAGCACACAAGTGCCATCAAAATTGCGGGTTTCCGCAAGATATTTCGCGGCACCCAACAACATGGACGTGTGACCATCATGGCCACAAGCATGCATTTTACCCGGCGTTTTCGAAGCATATTCGAGGCCAGTGTCTTCCAAAATCGGCAGCGCATCCATGTCAGCACGCAGGGCGATGGTCTTGCCTGTTGTGTTGGTTTTGCCTTTGATCACAGCCACAACGCCAGTTTGTGCGACACCGGTTTCAATGCTGTCAACGCCAAATTCCTTCAAGCGCGCCTCAACAAAAGCGGCGGTTTCATGACAATCAAACAACAGTTCAGGGTTCTCGTGAAGGTGACGGCGCCAGCCGGTGATTTCACTTTGCAGTTCGGCAAATCGGTTCTTGGGAGGCATTTTATTATCCTTAGGTTTAAGGGTCAGCGCATATCCTGACCCGATGTTTTAGTCAGCTCAGGGGCATTCTTCGTTCGGCAAGTTCGACAAACCAGGCGCTGCCAAAGGGGATCGCTTCGTCGTCGAAATTATATTCTGGGTGATGGCACATCTGCGTGTCACCATTGCCCAGGAAAATATACGCTCCCGGGCGTTCTTCTAACATATAGGAGAAGTCCTCAGAGGGCATAATAGGATCGGTGTTGTCATTCACCTGTGCAGAAACGGCCCTGGCGGCATCGGCGGCAAATGCGGTTTCGGCGTCAGTGTTTAATGTCACGGGATAGCCGGGTGTCCATTCCACCTCAGCCACAGCCCCAAAGGCCGAGGCCGTGTCCGTGGCCACGCGTTTAATACGGTCTTCGCAGATCGAGCGATATTCGCTGTCCAGCGTGCGCAACGTGCCTTCCATCACCACCTCATGGGCGATGACGTTGCTGGCGGCGCTGTCGGTGTTAAACGTGCCGACGGTCAGAACAACGCGTTTCAGCGGATCAACATTGCGTGCGACAATCGTCTGTAAAGACACAACAATTTGCGCCGCCACAAGGGTTGTATCAATCGCCAATGCAGGTTCCGCCGCATGGCCACCTTTGCCGGTCACGGTGATTTTGAATTCATCAGAAGACGCCAAAAGCGCGCCGGGGCAGATCGCAAATTCGCCCACCGGAATGCCCGGTGAGTTGTGCAGCCCGTAAACTTCCTGGATGTTCCAGCGGTCCATCATGCCGTCTTGGCACATGGCAAGTCCGCCTGCCCCGCCTTCTTCCGCCGGTTGGAAAATCAAGGCGACAGTGCCATCAAAATTACGGGTTTCCGCTAGGTACTTCGCAGCGCCCAGCAACATCGCCGTATGCCCGTCATGGCCACAAGCGTGCATTTTCCCCGGCACGGTGGAGGCATATTCAACCCCGGTGGCTTCCTCAATCGGCAGAGCATCCATATCAGCGCGCATGCCAATGACGCGGCCTTTGGTGTCGGTTTTGCCTTTGATCAGCGCGACGACACCGGTTTTACCGATGCCCGGCGTGATCTCATCGACGCCGAATTCGGTCAAACGTTCCACCACAAACGCGGCTGTTTCATGCACGTCATACATAAGTTCGGGATGGGCGTGAAGGTGGCGACGCCAACCAGTGATTTCATTGTGCATTTCAGCGAAACGGTTCTTAACGGGCATCATTGCCTCCTTCATACATTCGGCTAAACATTTGGGCCAGGCACCATGGGCGAGCCATCAGAAAAACGCGACAGACGAAAACGCGTCATATCGTAACCCACATCGCGCCCCTGCACCATATCAGCAAGGATACGACCAAAGGCCGGACCGATGCCAAACCCATGGCCACACATGCCCGTCGCCACAGTCAGGCCGGGCAGTTTTTCCACGCGATCGACCACGGGCACAACATCAGGCAGCACATCAATCATCCCGGCCCAAGCATCTGCGACCGTTGCCTCAGCGGTATCGGGCCAAGCGCGATTGAACGCCTTCACCGTGGCCGCAACTTTTTTCATGTCCGGTTTGGGCGACAGGATGCGCATGCGTTCAAACGGTGTTTCATTGGCGTCATTCCAGCGCCGCGCGGTGAACAGCGCATCGGGGAAATGCTTTGGCGCGGGCGGACGCAGGCTTACTTTAAATCCACCACTGAACACAAAGGGCAGATACCAGCGCATCAGGCGGATCACATCGGGCCCAATATAGACATCCGTGTCGGTGGACGGCGCAAGCGTAAAGCCCCCATCTTCACGCGGGCGCATGGCGAAATCAGGGTCCACGGCGCAGGTCATTTCCGGGCCAGAAACCGGCGACGTCGCGCAAGCCGTGTTGCGCACGGATGTTTGCGGGATCGAAATACCATGTTGCCGCAGGAACAAGGGTGACCAAGCACCACCGGCCAGAACCACTTGATCACAAGCGATTTTTCCGGCTTCGGTTACAACACCCGCGACTTTGCCTGCGACCATATCGAGACCACGCACGGCACAGCCCTCAATGATCTGCGCCCCGGCATCGCGTGCCAGATCCCCCATCAATGGCACGGCAACATCAGGTTCGGCCTTCATGTCGGTGGGGGTATTCAACCCGCCAATCCAGTCCCCTTTTGGGGTCCCCAGCATCTGATCAATTTGTGCGCGGTCAAGGATTTGGCTGCTGACGCCGTAAGGTTTCGCCTTTTCCAACCAGTCGCGATACAGATCCATCTTCGCCGCATCACGCGCCAGATAGGTGACACCGCAGGACCGCAGGCCCATTGCGCCATTGCTGTCCGTGTCAAGATCCTGCCAAAGCTGCTGTGCCTCCTGCATGATGGGGATCTCATCAAAATCCCGCCCCTGCATGCGGATCCAGCCCCAATTGCGGCTGGATTGTTCCGCTGCAACACGGCCCTTTTCCAGCACCACAACCGACAAGCCCGCCCGCGCTGCATAAAGCGCTGTGGTGATGCCGATGATCCCGCCGCCGATAATGGCCAGATCAACAGCATCCGGCAGCGCCCCGCGATATGGCGCGGGGTCAGGCAGGCGGAAGGGTTTTGTCATTGCAGGCGAACCAGAAGCTTATCCATAAAGCCAACACCGGCGTTAAACTCAGAAATCTCAATAAATTCATCCGGTTGATGCGCTTGCGCAATGTCACCGGGGCCACAGACCACGGCGGAATACCCACCTTCTTGGAATTGCCCGGCCTCAGTGCCGTAAGACACAACATGGCTGGCGTTGTCACCGGTGATCGCGCGCACAAGAGTTTCCGCCGCACCATCTTTTTCCGGGCGCAAAGGCGGCAGAGAGAAATCCTCAACCATGATCACACCGGCGTCGGGGTGACGGGCTTTTAGTTCCGCATCCAAGTCGGCGACAAACGGCAGAAGACGGGCTTCCCACTGGGCGCGGTCTTCGTCCGCAACAATACGAAAATCAAGGTCAAACCGGCAATCCCCTGCTGTGATATTGCCCGCTGTGCCGCCCTCAATCGTGCCGGAATGCACGGTGGTGAACGGGGGATTAAACATGCCTGCAATAGCGCTTGGGGTTTTTGCGGCCAGTTCTGCGTTGGTCTCGTTGATCCAGGTCAGGATCTTTGCGCTTTCCAGGATGGCAGAAACGCCCGTGTGCATCAGGGATGAGTGCACTTCAAAGCCCTTCACATGCACATCCCAGCCGAAACCGCCCTTATGGCCGGTGACCGCTTGCATGGTGGAAGGTTCACCAATAATCGCAGCTTCTGCGCGCGGAATATCCGTGTTTGCAACCATATGCGCAATCATCGGCGGGGCACCGGTGCAACCGATTTCCTCGTCATACGACAGGGCCACCTGGAGAGGTTTCTTCAACTTGCCATCTGCATGCAATTTCGCCGCCTGCGCCATGGCCCAAAGCGCGATTGCATCAAAGCCCTTCATGTCACAGGTGCCACGACCGTAATACCGCCCGTCGCGTTCCGTCACAGTCCAAGGATCGCTTGACCAATCCTGCCCATCCACCGGCACAACATCTGTGTGACCAGACAGAACAACACCGCCAGGCGCATCTGGGCCAACCGACGCATAGATCGCGGATTTATTGCCCTCGGGGTTTGGCACGCGGGTAGATGCAATGCCGTGGGATGCAAGATAGCTTTCCACCCAGTCGATCAGATCAAGGTTGCTGTCGCGGCTGACGGTCGGGAAAGAGATCAGTTTTGTCATGATCTCAAGGGCAGAGAGGTTCATACTCATCGAAGGTCCATCTTCTTTTCATAATAAGTCATTGCACGTCTTTCTTGCCCCCCGTCAGATCGCATCCCTAGATATTACGAAACATCCAGGGAAAGACAGGGTTTCAAGTCATTCGTACAAGATCGATCAAGCGAAGCCCATACCGTGGAAATAACGTATTCCCGAAGGGCCAAATAAAATTCGCCCTGCGCTGATGACACAGCACAGGGCGAAGAAAGATCAGTACCAGTCACCCTTCAGGATGAAGTGTTCCGGGCCGATTTCTTCGTATTCTGAAGGGCCTGCGGTGTGGCTTACCGGGAAGATTGGCGACGGAATTGGTTTAAAGTTCAATTCCTTACCGATCATTTTCCTGCGTGGATCAGCGACAGGCACCGCAGACATTAGCGATTTGGTGTAAGCGTGTTGTGGGTTTTCAAACACCTGCGCGCGTGGGCCGATCTCAACGATCCGACCCAGATACATCACAGCTGTGATATGGCTGACGCGTTCGACAACGGCCATATCGTGGCTGATAAACAAGAAAGCGAGGCCAAGCTCGGCCTGCAATTCCATCATCAAGTTCAGAACTTCGGCCTGCACGGACACGTCCAATGCTGACACGGCTTCATCCGCGATGATCAGTTTCGGGTTCAAAGCCAAAGCACGCGCAATCGCCACACGCTGACGCTGGCCACCGGACATCTCATGCGGATACCGACGCATAAACGTGCGTGGCAGTTTCACCCGGTCAAACAGGTTGGCAACACGATCTTCCAGTTCCGAACCGGAACAGATGTTATAATTGCGCAGAGGCTCGGCCACCTGATCAAACAGACGCACCTGCGGGTTGAGCGAGGCAAATGGATCCTGGAAGATCATCTGCATATCGCGACGTTCCATACGCATTTCTTCGGGCGACAGGGAAAGAATATCCTTGCCTTCCATGGAGACCTGACCAGAGGTCGGTTCAACCAAACGCAGGATCGACCGCCCCACCGTGGATTTACCGCAGCCAGATTCCCCCACAAGCGACACAGTTTGCCCGGCATTGATGGTAAAGCTCACGTCTTCCACCGCATGCACATTGGCCACGACTTTTTGGATGACGCCCTTTTTCACCGGGAACCGCGTGATCAGGTTTTTGACCTCAAGCAGCGGTTTGGGATCAACCACGGGTGCATCAAGTGCTTTTGGTTCAGGCTGGCCAATCAGGCGCATGGGTTCGGGGTTGGATTTGCCCTTCATTTCACCAAGGCGCGGCACGGCGGCCAGCAGGGCTTTGGTGTAATCTTCTTTGGGGTTTTCAAAGACTTCTTCGACGGTCCCCTCTTCGACCATATTGCCGCGGAACATCACAAGCACGCGATCCGCCATCTGCGCCACCACGGCCATGTCATGGGTGATAAAGATCACGGCCATGTCATTTTCGCGTTTCAAACGGTCAATCAATGCAAGGATTTCAGCCTGGATCGTCACATCAAGTGCGGTGGTCGGTTCATCGGCGATCAGAACTTTGGGTTCGCAAGCCATGGCGATCGCAATCACCACGCGCTGGCGCATGCCACCTGATAACTCATGCGGGTATTGATCGAAACGGCGTTCAGGTTCCGGGATGCGCACCTGCTTCAAAAGTTCAATCGCACGTTCCTTGGCTTGCGCCTTGTTCATGCCTTTGTGAACTTTCAGCCCTTCGGTCAGCTGGCGGCCAACCGTGAACACCGGATTCAGGGCCGTCATGGGTTCCTGGAAGATCATCGCGATTTCATTGCCGCGAATTTCGCGCATCAAAGCAGAATCGGCATTTTCAATGTCGACCACACCTTTTTCGCCGCGATCAAACTTAAGCGAGCCGCCGGCAATTTCACCGCCGCCAAATTCCACAAGCCGCATCATCGACAAAGAGGAAACGGACTTACCCGAACCTGATTCACCTACGATACAAAGGGTTTCGCCGGGTTTCACATGAAAGGACACGTCCTCCACGCCGACAACAAGCCCGCTTGAGGTTTCGAACTCAACGCGTAGATTTTGAATATCAACAAGTGGCTTGTCCAACATGAAATATTCCCCCCGGATTTTGTTATTTTTGCTGTTTTCCCGTGCAAGCTACGCACCGGATTGCAGCCCTGTCAAACAACTAACGCGAAACACAGAAAATCACGAAAGATTTATAAACAGTGAATAAAGGCAAAGAACATCGCAAACAGAATCGATTCCATGGGGATGGGCCGATTGGCGGGACCTCAGCGGTATCTAGACATGTCAGCTGCGATTTTCGAACATGTCCAAGAATCGTCTCGACGCGTTAAAAAATTACGTTTCACAGCGTCAATTCATTAAAATTCTTTTAATTTGGGTAAGCGACTTGCTTTTCTCTTACGGATTGTCTGAACTAACATCACTTGTCGAAGAGTTTTTCAGGCCCGCATAAGGCCAATGAGAAAAGAAAAACCATCGTCAAAACCTACTTCGGTTCCGTTCACTTTGATCGGGATCACCAACAAGGAGAGAAACATGAACTTCAAAGCAACCCTTCTGGGTGCTGCAGCTGCTTTTGCAATGGCCCCGGCTGCCATGGCGGAACGTGGCGCAGACGGTCACGTCAATATCATCTATTGGCAAGCCCCATCTGGCATGAACCCATATCTATCCGGTGGCACGAAAGAACTTGAGGCAGCCAGCCTCGTGATTGAGCCACTCGCACGTTACAACGAAGAAGGCACCATGGTTGCTTGGCTTGCGGAATCCGTTCCAACAGTTGCAAACGGCGGCGTGTCTGAAGACCTGACATCCATCACATGGACCCTAAAAGAAGGCCTTCTTTGGGCTGACGGTTCTGCTGTGACCTCTGCGGATGTACGTTTTTCTTGGCAGTATTGTACTGCTGAAGGCGGCGGATGTGCTCAGACTGAGAAATACAACGATGTGACCGATGTTGAAATCGTTGATGATCGCACCGTGACTGTACACTTTGGTGTGTCCAAGCCTTTCCCATACGGCCCATTTGTTGGTGCACAAGCGCCAATCATCCAGGCAGCACAATTTGCAGACTGTCTCGGTGCAAAAGCACCTGAGTGTACAGATGCGAACTTCAAACCACAGGGTACTGGTCCGTTCACCGTAACTGACTTCCGTTCCAATGACGTTGTGTCTTTGGCTGCGAACCCGAACTACCGCGATGCATCTAAACCAGCATTCGCAACAGCGACCTTGAAAGGTGGCGGATCCGCAACTGACGCTGGTCGTGCAGTTCTGGCAACCGGCGAATTCGACTACGCTTGGAACCTGCAACTTGCACCAGACGTGCTTGCTGAAATGGCGTCCGCAGGCAAAGGTACTGTTGTATCTTCCTTCGGTACCCTTGTTGAGCGTATCATGGTCAACCAAACTGACGTTTCTGCTGATCTTGGCGATCGTCGTGGTACTGCTGATAATGCGCACCCATTCCTGTCAGACATCAACGTGCGTAAAGCACTGTCCATGGCAATCGATCGCGACCTTCTGGTTGAAATCGGCTATGGCACCGCAGGTCGCCCGACTTGTAACGTTCTGCCAGCACCTGCGATCTACAAGTCCTCTGCAAATGACGCATGCCTTGTACAAGACATCGCAGCGGCAAACGCACTTCTGGACGGCGCTGGCTGGGCCATGGGTTCTGACGGTGTTCGTGCAAAAGACGGCGTTCGTCTGTCCATGCTGTACCAAACATCCACAAACGCTGTGCGCCAGGATTTCCAAGCGCTGATCAAACAGTGGTGGGCAGAAATCGGTGTTGAAACCGAGTTGCGCAACATCGACGCATCTGTGTTCTTCGGCGGCGATCCAGCGTCCAACGACACCTTCCAGAAGTTCTTTGCTGACGTTGAAATGTACGCGAACAACTTTGACGGTACAGACCCTGAGTCATACATGGCGAACTGGGCTTGTGAGCAGGCACCACGCCCTGAAACACAATGGCAGGGCAACAACATGCCGCGCTTCTGTTCCGATGAATATGACGCCTTGGTTGCTGAAATGGCGACAACTGGTGATCTGAATGAGCGTGCACGTCTGGCAAAAGCCATGAACGACATGCTGATGCAAGAATATGTGATCATCCCACTTGTGGACCGTGGTCGTGTATCTGCACATGCAAACACCCTTGGTGGCGTTATCCTGAACACATGGGATAGCGAACTTTGGAATGTTGCTGATTGGCATCGTGTTGACGGCTAATCCCGTTACAGGTAGCCACGCTGCCTGACACATAGAACGGACTTGCCCCGCCCTTTCGCGGGGCAAGTCTTACCCGGAACGCGCATCCTGAGGCACCTCAATGCTCAATTTTATCATTCGTCGATCGGGCATATCCGTTTTGACGTTGTTCTTCATCTCCTTCGTCATCTTCATGCTGCTGGCCATGGCGCCAGGTGATCCAACTGCAAGTTTGCCGTTGTCGATCCCTGCTGAAGTTAAGGCGGCTATCCGTGAATCCCTTGGCCTGGGGCAGAACCCATTTGTTCGCTTTGTGAAATGGTTCTATGCCTTCTTCTGGATTGAGCCGATGTACACCATCGAGCAGCTCACCGGTTTGAACACCTACTGGGATCAACAGCGGATTATCTCATTCCAAAGCCGGTCCCCGGTGATGGATATCGTCTGGCAACGCATCCCACAGACCCTATGGGTTGTTGGGCTTGGCTATTTGGTTGGGACATTGATTGCGCTGCCAATCGGCGTTATTTCAGCCTATAAACAATACAGCTGGTTTGACCAGATCGGTACCTTCATTTCGATGGTTGGCTTTTCTGTACCGACCTTCTTTACGGGTGTTCTGCTGATTGTGATCTTCTCGGTCAATCTGGGCTGGTTCCCGTCAATCTATGATACCACCCTTGTGGTCGACAGCTGGGCGAACTTCGTAAAACAAGTCAAACAAATGGTCCTGCCAGTGTCAGTGCTTGCGCTGTATAACGCAGCCCAAATCAGCCGCTTTATGCGCGCATCCATGCTGGACAATCTCAACCAAGATTACGTTCGCACAGCGCGGGCCAAAGGGCTTGGCGAAAAAGCTGTGGTCTTGGTGCATGTGATGCGCAACTCAATGATCCCGGTTGTGACCGTGATTGCTTTGGGTGTGCCGACTGTATTTTCAGGCGCTATCATCACGGAACAAGTGTTTAAGGTGAACGGCCTTGGTCAGCTTCTGATCACCGCCATTCAGGCCAATGACATTCCGATGGTGCAAACCCTGACCGTGATCTTCGCCGTATTGATCATTCTCTTTAACCTGATTGCCGATGTCCTGTACGGCGTGCTTGATCCGAGGATCCGCTATGACTGATAAAACCGTAACCCAACAGGACATCGCCGCAAGCGCGTCTCGCAGCCAGTGGTGGGATGTCTGGGCACAGTTCCGCACCCACCGCGGCGCGATGATTGGGGCTTTCGTCTTCCTGTTGATCGTCTTTGGTATCCTTCTGGGGCCTTGGCTTTGGTCAACCGATGCGACCTTCATCGACATTCGTGCTAAGAACGCGCGTGCCATCAGTTCTTGCTTTTCGCAGGACTGGGGAATGATCGGACGATGTTTGGCGGACCCAATCTCGATGAAAGCCGAAACCGGATTGAAGGTCTATTGGGCACATCCTTTGGGCACAGATCAGCTGGGGCGTGACAACCTCGCACGGGTCATCAAAGGGGGGCAAGTGTCCTTGGCTGTTGGCGTCACAGCGATGCTTTTGGCTTTGTTCGTAGGGACATTGGTCGGCGTGTTGGCTGGGTTCTTCAAAAAGCTTGATGGCCTGCTGATGCGGACGACGGACTTGTTCCTCGCCCTGCCCCTTCTGCCGTTGCTCCTTGTGATGTTCATGCTGTTTCGCGACACGCTGAATTCAAACTTTGGGCCGGAAATGGGCGCCTTCATTCTGATGGTCACCGCGATTGGTATCACCAGCTGGATGCCCACGGCGCGGATTGTGCGTGGCGATGTACTTGCCATCAAGGAACGTGAGTTCGTTCTGGCAGCCCGTTCCATCGGCACCACCAATTCCAAGTTGATCATGCGCCACGTTCTACCGAACGTGATGTCCCCGATCATGGTGTCAGCGACTTTGGGGATCGCCAACGCGATCATCACAGAATCGGCCCTATCTTTCTTGGGCCTCGGTTTTCCACCGGATTTCCCGACTTGGGGACGCCTTCTGTTTGATAGCACTGACTTCTTGGTCTCTTACCCAGAGCGCGTGATCTACCCAGGTCTTGCCATCTCACTGACGGTTCTTTCTGTGAACTACATCGGTGACGGCCTGCGTGACGCATTGGATCCACGGATCCGCGGGCGCTAGCCCCGGTTTCTTTGAAAGAAACCGTTCCGGAATTTTTCAAAAATTCCGACCACCCAATATAAAACGGCCCGGCAGAAATGCACGGGCCGTTTTCTGTGTCTCATTCACGCCCCACCGCATGTCCCATACGTGCCCAAGCGATCTTCGCTGGATTTAATGCAACGCATTGCGGATCCGCCGAACCGTCAACCAAACCGCAGCAATCACAGGCGGGATCAGCATCGCTGTCAACATCGCCTTATCCAACCCTGCGGGTATCGCCAGAGGGTACAGCGCATAGCTTGCCAAATTCACTGCATAATAGCTGATCGCCACCACGGACAGACCCTCAACGGTCTTTTGCAAATGCAGCTGCTGATCCGCGCGACGATCCATGCTTTCAAGCAAGAGCTGGTTCTGTGCAGAACGTTCCACTTCTACACGCGTGCGCAGCAATTCTGCCGCTCGAAACGCCCGCGCTGAGATATTTTGCAACTGGGCCTCAACCGCCTCAGAGGTGCGCATCGTCGGTTCAAACCGGCGCGACATGAACTCCTCAAAGGTTTGCCGCCCGCCAATACGACGTTCCCGCAGCACGGCGATCTTATCCGCAACCAAACTGCTATAGGCCCGGGTGCCCGAAAACCGAAACGCCGTCTGTGCCGAAATCGCTTCCAATTCCGCCGTCAAAGGCAAAAGCGCTGACAAGACTGCCTCGGGTTCGGCGCCGCTCATCCGATTGATCAAGCGGTTAAGACGCATATCGATCCCACCTAGGTCACGTGACACATCCTTCGCGCGCTGATATCCCAGCATCGACATCGCCTTGTAGGTCTCGATTTCGCACAGACGCTGCACGATCCGGCCAATCCGTTGCGCACCAGTCTTTGGCGCAGCAATCACCCGAAACCGCATCTGCCCCTGCGCATCAATGCGAAAATCGCCAGCGATGATTGCGGCCCCATCCAACACATTGCTGGCAGCCAAGCTTTCTGGGACAAAGTCTTCTTTCAACACACGCGCCAGATCGGCCTTATCCGCAGGTTTTTCGCTGACTTGGATCACGGCCGAGGTCAAGCGGACCCCAGGCATTTCCATCAGCCAATCGCGTGGAAACAGTCCGAACCCATCACCGTCCACCCCGCGCCCATCAACAAATAACGTATAGCTCACGAATTCCGTGTGGCTTTCCCATTTGATCTGATGCTGGCCAAGACGCCCAGAATAATGCGTGGCACCAGGCCGGGGATGATCTGCGCCAAAGTGGTCAAGCAAAGCCAAAAGATGGGCCAAATCCGCCCCTCTGTCACGCCTTGCGGCATCCGCCGGGCGCTTCACCGCCAAATAGATCGCAGTCGCGCCAACACTCAGCGTTGGAAAAGGCCGCGCGTGCAGCTCATTTGCCAGCGCATAACGCTGCTGATGGTCAATAATCGCATTCATCTGCCTGTCCTGCCCCAGTCTTACCCTAGTCTCTTAGGCGGACGCTAAACCGAAATTCTCCCTGTAGTAAAGATAAAAATCTATATCTTTCAAGATGTTACAGAATACCATTGTATACAGCACAATCCCAAGGCAGTCAGGGATTGCCCATAAGCTTACTTCACCCTACGGTTGATCCATTAACCTTACTTAATAATGGATTAACACATGAAATCTGTATTTACCTTTCTCGTCGTTCTTTTAACCTGCACATCTGCCATCGCCCATTCCGGCGGCACTAATAAAGATGGCTGTCATGCGGGCTCGCGCCCATATCACTGTCATTAAAGGCCACATCACAAATACAAAAAGGCCCGCAATATTGCGGGCCTTTTCCATTTCATTTTCCAGTTATCCTACTGAATCATCGTCAGCAATTGATCCAAGCTGGCTTTCGCATCGCCATAAAACATCCGGGTGTTTTCCTTGAAGAACAATGGATTTTCGATGCCGGAATAACCGGTACCTTGACCGCGTTTGGACACAAACACCTGCTTGGCTTTCCAGCATTCCAGAACCGGCATGCCCGCGATTGGGCTGTTGGGATCTTCTTGGGCTGCCGGGTTCACGATGTCATTGGACCCGATCACAATCGCCACGTCGGTTTCAGGGAAATCATCGTTGATTTCATCCATCTCCATCACGATGTCATAGGGCACTTTGGCTTCGGCCAGCAGCACGTTCATATGGCCAGGCAGACGCCCCGCAACAGGGTGGATCGCAAAGCGCACGGTCTTGCCTTTGGCACGCAAACGACGGGTCAGTTCAGCCACGTTTTGTTGTGCCTGGGCCACCGCCATGCCGTAACCCGGGATGATGACAATGCTGTCGGCCTCATCCAAAGCGCTGGCCACGCCATCGGCTTCAATCGCGATCTGTTCGCCTTCAACTTCCATCGCAGGGCCCGTGGTGCCGCCAAAGCCGCCCAGGATCACCGACACAAACGACCGGTTCATCGCCTTGCACATGATGTAAGACAGGATCGCCCCGCTTGAGCCCACAAGCGCGCCCACAACGATCAACAGATCATTGCCGAGGCTGAAACCAATCGCCGCCGCAGCCCAGCCGGAATAGCTGTTCAACATGGACACAACAACCGGCATATCCGCGCCGCCAATGCCCATGATCAGGTGGTAGCCGATGAACAGCGCCGCCAAGGTCATCAGGAACAGCGGAAAGAAACCGCCTGTGTTGAAATACCAAATCAACGTCAAAACAGAAATCGCCGCAGCACCCGCGTTCAACATATGACCGCCGGGCAGTTTTTCCGCCTTGGAATTCAACTTGCCCGCCAATTTGCCATAAGCAACGATGGAACCTGTGAAAGTCACGGCACCGATAAAGACGCCAAGGAACAGCTCGACCCGAAGGATCGCAATTTCAACGCCTGATTTATGGGCCAGAAGGGCTGCAAAACCCTCCAAACCGTGTTTCTCATCTGCTGTCATCGCCAGAACATTGCCCAATTCAAGATGGGCGTTATAGCCGATGAACACCGCTGCCAGACCGACAAGTGAATGCATCGCTGCCACCAGTTCAGGCATCTGTGTCATCTGCACTTTATTGGCCAATTGCCAGCCGATCACAGCACCCCCTGCGATCAAAACGATCGACAGGAACCACAGGCCAGAGCCCGGCCCCATAAGCGTCGCCGCAACGGCCAAAGCCATGCCGACAATGCCATACCAGATCGCGCGCTTGGCGTTTTCCTGGCTGGAAAGCCCCCCAAGCGACAGAATGAAAAGAACCGCTGCGACGACATAAGCCGCTGTTGTAAAACCGTAATCCATGTATTCGGCCCCCTTAAGATTTCTGGAACATGGCGAGCATACGCCGTGTCACCATGAAGCCGCCAAAGATGTTGATCCCGGCCATAAACACCGCGAGGCTCGACAGGAGGATCACCAGGAACGACCCGGATCCGATCTGCATCAAGGCACCCAAAATCACGATGGAAGAAATTGCGTTGGTCACCGCCATAAGCGGTGTGTGCAATGAATGTGCCACGCCCCAGATCACCTGGAAACCGATGAAAATCGACAGCACAAAGACGATGAAATGCTGCATAAAGCTGGCTGGGGCCACAAGCCCCACACCCAGCAAGAAGGCCGCGCCAACCGACAGCAGGATCACCTGTTGTTTGGTCTGGGCTTGGAACGCTGCGGTTTCTGCCGCGCGTTTTTCCTCGGGCGTCAGTTCTGGAACGACGTCCTTGGGTTTCGCGGCAATCGCTTGGACTTTTGGCGGCGGTGGCGGGAAGGTGATCTCGCCCTCAAAGGCCACGGTCGCGCCGCGGATCACGTCATCTTCCATGTTGTGATTGATCTGGCCGTCCTTTTCAGGGGTCAAATCAGCCATCATGTGACGGATATTGGTCGCATACAGGGTCGATGCCTGGGCCGCCATGCGCGATGGGAAATCGGTGTAACCCACAATCGTCACGCCATTATCTGTGACGATTTTCTCATCCATCACGGTCAGTTTACAGTTGCCGCCTTTTTCAGCCGCCAGGTCCACGATCACGGAACCCGGTTTCATCATGGCGACCATGTCTTCGGTCCATAATTCCGGCGCTTCGCGGTTCGGGATCAGGGCTGTGGTGATCACGATGTCAACGTCAGGTGCGAGTTCACGGAATTTCGCAAGCTGCGCTTCGCGGAACTCGGGGGAAGACACAGAGGCATAACCACCAGAGGACGCGCCGTCCGCCTGTTCTTCCTCAAAGTCGAGGTAGACAAATTCGGCCCCCATGGATTCAACTTGTTCCGCAGCTTCAGGCCGCACGTCAAACGCCAATGTGATCGCGCCAAGGCTTGTGGATGTGCCAATCGCCGCCAAACCTGCAACGCCCGCACCAACGATCAAAACCTTCGCCGGGGGCACTTTGCCCGCTGCTGTGATTTGACCCGTGAAGAAGCGACCAAAGTTGTTGCCCGCCTCAATCACCGCGCGATAACCCGCGATATTGGCCATGGATGACAGGGCATCCATTTTCTGCGCACGCGAAATACGTGGCACCATTTCCATGGCGATGACGTTTGCGCCCTTGGCTTTCGCTGCTTCCATGCCGTCGTCGTTGGCCGCCGGATTAAAGAAGGAGATCAGCGTCTGATCTTTGTGCAAACGTTTCAATTCCGTCGCATCAGGTTGGCGTACTTTGGCCACGATATCACAGGCCTTAAACAGCGCCGCGCCGGTTTTGAGAACCTCGACATTGGCGTCTTTATACATTGCGTTGGAAAAACCCGCAGCTTCGCCCGCGCCGCTTTCAATCGCGCAGTCATAGCCCAATTTTTGCAATTGTATCGCCGAATCCGGCGTCATAGCAACGCGCGCTTCCCCGGCAAATGTTTCCTTTGGTGCCCCGATTTTCAAACCTGTTCCCCTATTCCTACTACATTCCGGAAAAATCTCCGCCACGACAATATAGTTGCCATGTGCGACATTTTTCAGTCCCAGACTGCTTAACCTGAGTAACAATATTTCACAACAGCATGACGCAACCGTGATGATGTTTCGCCGTCAAAAAATGCGGGGAATTTTGAAAAACTTTCGGCAAAGGGAAAAGTATGCATTCGCATACCATTGCACCCCGAATCTATCGGGCGATTTCGTCTTCACACTTGCTTTTTGCCAAGGCAGGATGCTTTATGCATGAAGCATCTTATAAAACCGGAGAGACCCATGCCCGATTTCGCCACCACCAAAGCGATGTTCCACATTCCGAAGGGCATGATTTACCTTGATGGGAATTCTTTGGGTGCGATGCCTTGGGCCACCGCCGCGAAAGTTGAACGCACCATCACGGATGAATGGGGCGACATGTTGATCACCGGTTGGAACAAGGCCGGATGGATGAACAAGCCCACCGACCTTGGCGACCGTATCGCGCGTTTGGTTGGCGCCGAGAAAAACACAATTGTCATGGGCGACACATTATCGATCAAAGTCTATCAGGCCGTGGCCTCAGCCCTCGAAATGAACCCAGACCGTAAAATCGTGCTGTCTGACAATGGCAATTTCCCGACGGATTTATACATGGCGGATGGGCTGTGCAAAACCATGGGCGACGATTACGCGCTGCGCACAGTGGAGCCGGAAGCGGTTGAAGACGCCCTCTCGGAAGACATCGCCGTTCTGATGTTGACCGAGGTGGATTACCGCACAGGACGCATGCATGACATGAAAGCCCTAACCGCAAAGGCGCAATCCCTTGGCATTATCACCATCTGGGATTTGGCCCATTCCGCAGGGGCCCTGCCCGTGGATCTGGCGGGTTGCAATGCTGATTTCGCTGTCGGTTGCACCTATAAATACCTGAATTCTGGCCCCGGTGGCCCGGCGTTTATCTATGTGGCACCCCGTCACCAAGACGTGGCGCGCCCGGCCCTGTCTGGCTGGCTTGGTCATGACGCACCTTTCGCATTTGATTTGGACTACCGCCCAGGTGCGGGCATTGAACGTATGCGCGTTGGCACCCCGCCGGTGTTCCAACTCGCCGCGTTGGAAGCCTCGATGGACATCTGGGATCAGATCGACATGCAGGATATTCGCAAGGCTTCGATCAACCTGTGTGATCGGTTCATTGCGGGGGTTGAAGCCACCTGTCCAACCCTGACGCTTGCCTCACCGCGTGATGGCACGAAACGCGGCAGCCAAGTGTCTTTCCGTCACGCTGAGGGCTACGCCATCATGCAAGCCATGATTGCACGCGGTGTGATCGGTGATTTCCGCGCACCTAACATCATCCGATTTGGCTTTACCCCGCTTTACATTAATGAGGCCGACGTTGACGGCGCAGTGTCCATCCTGAAAGACGTGATGGAGAACGACCTATGGGACAAGCCAGAATACAAGATCAAAAGCCGTGTCACCTAAGTGATCTCATCCTGCGTCCATATCGCGAAAGTGACCGCCGCGCCGGTTTCGACGTCTATTATGACGCCGTACATAATGGTGCGGCGCGGGCTTACACGCCTGCGCAACGCGCGGCTTGGGCGCCTCTTGATGGTTTCCGCCCTGAGACCCCGGATAAGATGCTTGATATGGTTGCCATCGTGGCTGAAAACCCTGATCAGCCGGGACGTCTTGAAGGCTTTTTCGCGATGGAACGAAACGGCCACCTTGACCTCGCCTTTGTGCGGTCCTGCTGGATGGGTCGCGGCCTGGCGCAAAATCTCTATGACCAATTGTATGAATGGGCGCGCGGTGCTGACCTAACCCGCCTGCACACTGAGGCAAGCCACCTTGCACGGCCCTTCTTTGAAAGGAACGGCTGGCAGGTGGATGCCCCAGAAACCATTACCCGCGACGGCGTCGAGATCCAGCGTTTCCGCATGTCGCATATCATACGAGACACAAAATGACTGAACAAAAATGCCCCTTCAATCCTGAAGATGACGGCCCACAAATGCGCTTTGACGGGCGGATGTCCTATTCCGATTACCTGTCACTTGATCCGATCCTTTCGGCGCAAAACCCGGTGTCTGACGCCCATGATGAAATGTTGTTCATCATTCAGCACCAAACATCCGAACTCTGGATGCGCCTTGCGATCCATGAATTGCGTGCCGCGCGCAAACTATTACTGGCAGGCGAAACCCGCCCGGCTTTCAAAATGCTGTCGCGTGTGGCCCGCATTTTCGAACAACTCAACAATGCCTGGGATGTCTTGCGCACGATGACACCCTCTGATTACACCACCTTCCGCGAGACTTTGGGCCAAAGTTCGGGATTTCAATCCTGGCAATATCGCCTGGTCGAATTCATGGTCGGCAATCGCAACAAAGCCATGCTAAAGCCCCATGCCCATCGCGAAGAATATGTCGGGCCCTTGATGGCGGAATTGCAAGAACCCTCGCTTTACGACGTCGCCCTGCGCGCGCTGAATGCGGGCGGAATATCGGTCCCCGATGATGTCCTGAACCGCGATCTATCTGATGCCTATCACGCCAATGACGCCGTGATGCAAGCCTGGAGTGTGGTCTATAAAGACCCGTCCAAATATTGGGAACTCTATGAGTTGGCAGAAAAACTGGTTGATTTTGAGGATTATTTCCGCCGCTGGCGCTTTAACCACGTCACAACGGTCGAACGCATCATTGGATTCAAGCGCGGCACCGGCGGCACATCCGGTACAAGCTATCTGCGCAAGATGCTGGATGTAGAGATCTTCCCTGAACTTTGGCATTTACGTACCGAACTGTAAGATCAAAGGGGGCCAGCCCCCGTCCCTGCGGGACTCCCCCGAGATATTTTTACTGAAAAGAAATAGAAAACCTCATGCCTTTCTTATCAGTGCAAATATCCCGGGGGTGCGGGGGCTGGCCCCCGCTACGCTTGCAACATCGCACCAAAGCTTTCCGCAATTTGACGTTGGCTTTCGCGATAGCTTTCAACGGTGGTGAAACCCGTCTTAAGACCAATCAATGTCAGCAATAAAGTATGTGCGAAGCTCTCGGGCGTGCCGGGAACTCGGGCCATGGTTAAAAACCCATCAGATAGGCCTTGCCTGATCCAGTCCGAAAATACCGCCTTCATCTGCGCTTCGCCCTGGGCCACAATATCACTTGCCGCAGTGCGTTTCACATCCAAAAGTTCCGGCCCATGTGGGGTCGCCATTAGTTTTTCCAACATATCCCCATCCTTCGCATGCATCGCGGCCAACAAGCGCTGCGCTGGCGTTCCGGGTTGGGCCAGCGCCTGTGTCATATCCGCAGAGGCCTTCTGGAAATACCCATGCACCAGACCACTTAGAATCGCGTCTTTATTGGGGAAATGCAGATATAGTGCCGGACGTGACATGCCCGCAGCCTTGGCAATATCGGCCATCGACGTGCGTTGCACACCGTAATTCACAAAACAGGTAAAGGCCGCCTCTAGGATGGAATACACCTTGGGATCAGCGCTTTGGGCGGTGGGGATGGTCTGCGTGTCAATCGTCATATGCCGTCTCTGACAGTTTTGGTGAAAAATGTCAATTGACATCTTGACACTTAAAGGCAATATTGTCAGAAATCAAAACCCCGGAGGAAGCCATGGCCACCCGACTGACTGTAAACGGCAAACAGCTAAACACCGACCTGCCCGAAGATGTGCCCCTATTGTGGGTTCTGCGCGATGAATTCGGCATGACCGGCACAAAGTTTGGCTGTGGGGTTTCCGCCTGCGGCGCCTGCACTGTGCATATTGATGGCGAAGCGCAACGGTCTTGCCAGGTCGCGCTTGGCGATGTTTGGGGCGACGTCACCACGATTGAAGGCCTAGGCACACCAGACAATATGGCCGTGATCCAACAGTCATGGCTAGACCATCAAGTCGCGCAATGTGGTTGGTGTCAATCGGGTCAGATCATGCAAGCCGCAAGCCTTTTGGCACAAAACCCTACCCCGACGGATCAAGATATTGATGACGCCATGCAGGGCAACCTTTGCCGCTGTGGCACCTACCCCCGTATTCGCGCCGCCATCCATGACGCCGCCAGCAAGATCGGAGGCTAACCCATGGCCAATATTCGTAAAATCGCCCGCCGCACCTTCCTGATTGGGTCCGCCGCCATTGTCGGTGGGGCCGCTTTTGGCGCTTGGTATGTCAACCGCCCCGCTGAGAACCCCTTGAAAACACCTGAAGGTGGCGCGGCCTTCAATCCCTTTGTGCTGATCGACCAAAACGGTATCACCTTGATCGCGAAACATGTGGAAATGGGCCAAGGATCACGCACCACATTGGCCGCTTTGATCGCCGAAGAGCTTGATGTACGCCTTGAGGACGTACGCGTCCTGCAAGGGCAACCCGCCCAAGCTTATTACAACAGCGCCCTGCTTGGTGAGTTGGTTCCCGGAAACGGTTATGATCGCGGCGGTTTCGCCCACGCATTGGGGGAAACCCTTGGCGTGTTGGGCAAAGTTTTGAACATGCAGGTGACCGGTGGCTCATCCGCCATGAAGGATGGGTTTACGCAAATGCGCTTGGCCGGGGCCTCGGCGCGTGAGGCCTTAAAAGATGCGGCAGCCGCCCGTCTGGGCGTGGCGAAATCACAGCTAAAGACAGAGAACGGCCAAGTCATCGCAGCTGACGGCACAACGCTTGCCTATACAGAACTTGCGGCTGAAGCCGGTCAAATGGATTTGAGCGAACCTGAATTGCGCCCCGCATCCGAGTGGAAATACATCGGCAAAAGCATGCCCCGCGTGGATATGGCCGGTAAGGTCACAGGCACAGCGCAATATGGCATGGATGTGCGCCCTGAAGGGCTGAAATTCGCAGCCCTACGGGCCAACCCCAAACGCACAGGTATGACCAAATTTGATGCCAGTGCTGCTGAAACCATGCCCGGCGTCGAAGGGGTCTATGATCTTGGGGACGCCATCGCCGTTGTCGCCAATAACACATGGCTTGCGATGCAGGCCCTTGAAGCCGTGGAGGTCACCTGGGGTGCTGCGCTCTATCCAAACGAAACCGACCAAATCTTTGCCCGCATCGAACAAGGGTTCGACCTTGAAGCGAACTCAACCATGCGAGATGACGGTGACGCTGAGGCGGGCGCGCCTACAGGCAGCCTTGCAGTTGAGGCGCAATACAAAGCCCCCTATCTCGCCCATGCGGCCATGGAACCCCTGAATGCAACTGCGCTTTATACCGGAGACGCAATGGAGATCTGGTCGGGCAATCAGGGACCGATGTTACACCGTCAACATGCCGCCGCTGAGGCCGGCTTGACGGAAGAACAGGTCACTTTGCACACGCCTTATCTGGGCGGAGGTTTTGGCCGTCGCGGTGATTTCGACTACACCAGCTATGTCGCACGCCTCGCGGTGCAGATGCAGGGCACGCCTGTGATGTTGACCTGGTCGCGCGAAGAAGACATGCGCCATGATTTCTACCGCCCTGGTGCGCTTGCACGGATGAAAGGTGCGGTGAAGGATGGGCGTGCGGTGCTTTTGGATGGTCAAGTTTCAGCCCAATCCACCACAGTTCAAGTCATGAAACGTTGGATGGATTTTGAGGTCGGTGGCCCGGACAAAGGCCATGTGGATGCGATCTTTAACGCACCCTACGCGATTGAGAACCACCGCGTGCGCGGCTATCACGCGGATGTTGATGTGCCTGTTGGGGCCTGGCGGTCTGTGGCGGCGTCTTTCAATGCGTTTTTCCAGGACAGTTTCATGGATGAAATGGCCCATGCCGCCGGTGTGGACCCGCTTGAGTTCCGCCTGCAACATATGCGTGAGGAATTCCCCGAAGGGGCGGCTTGCCTTGAGAAAGTGCGCGAAATGTCCGCCTGGACCGGTTCAACACCAGAAGGTGTCGGGCGCGGTGTGGCATTTGCCTATAGCTTTGGCACGCCCGTGGCCCAGGTGGTGGAAGTGGTGCAACAAGACAGCGGCATTCATGTGAATAAGGTCTGGATCGCTTGTGATATGGGCACGGCCCTTGATCCGTCCATCATCGAAGCACAGATGTTTGGTGGCATGGTTTATGGTCTGTCGGCTGCGATCTATGAAGAAATCACCTTTTCAAATGGCGAAGTCGAACAATATAACTTCCCCGATTTTGACGCGACCCGCATGCACACAATGCCCGAAGTGGAAGTCGCGATTTTGGAAGCGCAGGAACACCTTGGCGGTGCGGGTGAACCCGGAACACCACCGATCGCACCTGCACTGGCGAATGCTTTGTTTGACCTCACCGGCACCCGCGCACGCGAATTGCCTTTGAACAAGACGTTTGATTTCAAATACTAAGGTAGCTCTTGGCGGGAAGGGATTTCTCCCGCCAAGTTCTCATTCTGACGAATGTCACCTGTTGGGCCCGGCACGCTTCGCGTGCCAAATCATTCCCCCCCACGCTTCGCGTGCCACATCATTTCCCCCCACGCTTACGCGCCCCATGGGGGCCAGCCCCCGTCAGCTGCGCTGACACCCCCGGAGTATTTGCAGAAGGTGAAATAATCGCCCTGGTTTGGCGATCAACGATCTGTGCGGGCAGATTTGAAAGCGCGAACAGCGTCGCCGAAGGCCTCAAACAAGGGGCGTGAGACGGGGTCGTTGGCGGTGTTCCATTCTGGATGCCATTGAACCGAACAGGTAAATCCGGGGGCATCTTTGATGTAGATCGCTTCTGGGGTTCCGTCGTCCGCGCGGCCATCAATCACCACGCGCGGGCCGGGTTGGCAGATGCCTTGGCCGTGCAGTGTGTTGGTGAAGACGCGTTTTGCGCCGAAGATTTTGTGGAAGGGGCCGTCCTCGGATACTTCTACATCGTGACGTAGTTCGAACTTTTCAGCCAATGTGCCATCGGGCGGCATGCGGTGATTGTTGCGCCCGTCAAGTTCGCGAATTTCAGGGTGCAGCGTGCCGCCCATGGCGACGTTAACTTCTTGGAAGCCACGGCAAATGCCCATCACGGGTTGGCCCGCCTCAACGCAGGCGCGCACCAATGGCAAGGCCAGCGCATCGCGATCGCGATCAAAACTGCCATGGGCTTCGGTTTCTTCATGGCCATATTCCGAGGGGTGCACATTGGGCTGCGCGCCGGTCAAAATAAACCCATCACAAAGCGCCATGAGTTCTTCGACCGTGCCATATTTCGGCGTCGCGGGGATGATCATCGGCATACAGCGACACACATGGGCGACGGCTTCGGTGTTCATGGTGCCGGCAGCAAACACCGGATATTGATCGTTCATCTCGTAAGAGTTTGAAATAATACCTATAACCGGGCGCACGGCTCTCTCCTGCATCAATTGAATTGCCAAGCAATCTAACGCCGGTATCCCTATTGGTCGAGCCTTTTCACAACGCAAAAGCGCACAGGTTCATGAGGGAGCCTGTGCGCTTTGTACATATTCATTACGGATATTCACTTAGGCGTGAAATCAGATCTCGGCGATCAACCCAGCAGCTTCGACGCCAGCCTTGGCAGCAATCGCGTCATTGTCAGACGTATCACCCGTCAAGCCAACTGCGCCGACCACTTTGCCCGCGCCGTCACGCACCAAAACGCCACCTGGCACGGGCACAACTTGTCCGCCGTACACACCGTTCACTGCCGCCATGAAATAGGCCTGCTGTTCTGCGCGCGCCATCTGTGCGGTGCCCGCCATGCCCAACATGACAGCGCCGTAGGCTTTGCCGTGGGCAATGGGGAATCGGCCCGGAGCAGCACCATCTTCGCGCAGAAACGTTTTCACATGACCACCCGCATCCAGCACGACCACAGACAGCGGCTTTAGCCCCATCTCGCGGCCTTTTTCCAGCGCGACCTTCATCATGACCTGCGCTTGATCCATTGAAATTTCAGACATTTTTCATCCTTCCTTGGCTTCAAGACGACGTGCATGCAAAACCGGTTCTGTATAGCCAGACGGCTGCACGCGCCCCTTAAACACCAGATCACAAGCCGCTTTGAACGCGACCGTATCGTAACCCGGTGCCATTGCTTTATAGGTCGGATCATCCGCGTTCTGTGTGTCCACAATCGCCGCCATCTTGCGCATTGCCGCCATGGCCTCATCTTTTGTGATGACACCGTGGTGCAACCAGTTCGCCATGGCTTGGGACGAAATCCGGCAGGTTGCGCGGTCTTCCATCAGGCCAACATCGTGGATATCAGGCACTTTGGAACAGCCCACACCGGCATCCACCCAGCGCACGACATAACCCAAAATCCCTTGGGCGTTGTTCTCGATTTCTTCGCGAACCTCATCCGGCGACCAGTTCTGCCCTCGCGCCACGGGAATTGTCAGCAGATCAGCCAAAGTGCCACGCGCGCCGCCTTTAATCAGATCCGCCTGAAGCGCGAAAACATCAACCTTGTGGTAATGCGTCGCGTGCAAAGTCGCGGCCGTTGGGGACGGCACCCAGGCACAGTTCGCGCCAGATTTCGGGTGGCCGATCTTCACGTCCAGCATCTCTTTCATGCGATCCGGCATCGCCCACATGCCCTTGCCGATCTGCGCCTTACCGGACAGACCACACGCCAAACCGATATCAACATTGCGATCTTCATAAGAGGCGATCCAAGGGCTGGCTTTCATGTCACCTTTGCGGATCATTGGACCTGCTTCCATGGCGGTGTGAATTTCGTCACCGGTGCGATCCAAGAAGCCCGTGTTGATGAAGGCAACGCGTGATTTCGCTGCGCGGATACATTCTTTCAGATTGGCGGATGTGCGACGTTCCTCGTCCATAATACCAATTTTTACAGTATCTTGCGGAAGGCCCAGGGTCTTTTCCACATGGCTAAAGATGCGATCGGTGAAGGCGACCTCGCTGGGACCGTGCATCTTTGGTTTCACCACATAGGCAGACCCATGAAGAGAATTTCCGCCGTCACGCGCCAGATCATGCATGGACCCCAAAACAGTGATCATCGCATCCAAGAACCCTTCGCCCGCTTCGCGGCCTTCCGCATCCAAAACCGCCGGGTTGGTCATCAAGTGGCCAACGTTGCGCACCAGTAAAAGGGCGCGCCCTTTAAGGGTTGCTGAGCCGCCCGCAGGCGTGGTCATTTCAAGATCTGGGTTCAGCACGCGGGTGATGGTTTTGCCACCCTTCTGGACCTCCTCAGACAGGTCGCCCTTCATCAGGCCAAGCCAGTTGCCCCAAGCCAGAACCTTATCTTCGGCGTCAACGGCGGCCACGGAATCTTCGCAATCCATGATCGCAGACATCGCGCTTTCCATGCGAATATCGGAAATGCCCGCGGGATCAGCCGCGCCCACGGCTGTACTGGCGTCAATGTCCAAAATCACGTGCAAACCGTTGTTTTTCAAAACAATCGCAGTTGGTGCATCCGCCGCGCCCTGATATCCAACATAGGCATCCGCATTCTTCAACGCAGGGCTCATTGTGGTGCCAGCAGTCACCTTATTCACATCCGCCCAAGACCCATTTGCCAGCGGCAGCGCGTCATCCAGAAACGCTTTGCCCCAAGCAATCACGCGTGCACCGCGTTCTGCATCATAGCCCTTGCCCGCAGGCAGATCGCCCAGCGCATCCGTGCCATAAAGCGCGTCATACAGGCTGCCCCAACGGGCGTTCGCTGCATTCAGCGCATAGCGCGCGTTCATCACCGGCACCACCAGCTGTGCGCCCGCAACTTTCGCGATTTCTGGGTCGGTGTTTGCGGTCTCAATCGCAAAATCTTCGCCTTCTGGCACAAGATATCCGATCTCACGCAGGAAAGCTTCTTGGGCTGTGGGGTCCAGCGCCGCGTCGCCCTGTTCCTTATACCAAGCGTCAATTTGCCCTTGGATCTCTGCGCGTTTCGCAAGCAATGCGCGGTTCTCGTCGCCAAAGCCGTTCACAAGGTCCGACAAGCCGGCCCAAAACGCATCCGCCGCAACACCCGTGCCCGGCAAGGCGCGCGTTTCGATAAATTCTACAACCTGGCTGTCGACCTTCAGGTCGGATTTCTCGATATATGCAGACATGGGAGGTTTCCTCAGGGTTTCACAATTCCCCTGATGGATACAAAAATTCCCGCTCCGAGACAATCCATTGGTCAGATCATTTTACCAGATACCCAACGAAGCGCTTTCTTGAAAATCATGGCAATACCCCGGATTTTCGCCCAGTCCCGTAAAAGACATCAAGGACCGCAACGTATAACTGACCGCAATCACCCCTTGCCCTGCCCTATGGATGCGCTACAAATTCACCAACTTTGCAGGAGCACCCAATGACCGTTCAGGATACCATTTACCTTTCAGATTACACAGCTTTTGGTTTTATCGTGGAAGATGTGCATCTGACATTTAAGCTGGCAGCCAATGCCACGCGTGTGGTGTCTCGTATCCAGTTCACGCCCAACCCTGACAGCCCATCACGTGATTTTTTCCTGCATGGGGAAGATCTTAACTTGAAATGGGCAAAGATTGATGGCGCTGATGTGACGCCGGATCTGGTTGCGGGCGGTCTGCGCTGTGCGGTGCCTGATGTCGCTTTTACCTGGGAATGTGAGGTCGAGATCGACCCAGAGGGCAACACATCCCTTGAGGGGCTGTATATGTCCGGCGGCATGTATTGCACCCAATGCGAGGCCGAAGGCTTCCGTCACATTACCTATTACCCCGACCGCCCCGATGTCATGAGCGTCTTTACCGTTAGAATTGAAGGGGATATGCCCGTTCTTCTGTCCAATGGGAACCCGACAACCAGCGGTGAGGCCTCGGCGGAATGGCACGACCCGTGGCCCAAACCCGCCTATCTGTTCGCCCTTGTTGCAGGTGATCTGCGCAACTATCCCGGCCAGTTCAAAACCATGTCCGGTCGTGATGTGGAATTGAACCTCTGGGTGCGCCCTGGGGATGAAGGAAAATGCGCCTTTGGGATGGAAGCGCTGAAGAAGTCCATGACCTGGGATGAAGAGGTTTATGGGCGCGAGTATGACCTTGATATCTTTAACATTGTTGCGGTTGATGACTTCAACATGGGGGCGATGGAAAACAAAGGGTTGAATATCTTTAACTCGGCCGTTGTGTTGGCCAGCCCAGAGACCTCAACCGATGGGAACTTTGAACGCATTGAGGCCATTGTTGCCCATGAATACTTCCACAATTGGACGGGCAATCGCATCACCTGTCGTGATTGGTTTCAGCTGTGTTTGAAAGAAGGTTTGACGGTCTTCCGAGATCAGCAATTCACAGGCGACATGCGTGGCCATGCGGTGAAACGTATTAACGATGTGCTCACCCTGCGTGGTCGTCAATTCCGCGAAGACGCTGGGCCTTTGTCACACCCGCCGCGCCCGGACCATTTTGTTGAAATCAATAACTTTTACACCTCTACCGTCTATGAAAAAGGCGCTGAGGTGATCAACATGCTTAAGCACTTGGTGGGGGATGTGGATTATAAACAAGCGCTGGATCTTTACTTTGATCGCCATGATGGCGATGCGGCAACGATTGAGGACTGGCTGAAGGTGTTTGAGGACGCCACGGGTCGGGATTTGGCGCAGTTCAAGCGCTGGTACACCGATGCGGGCACGCCCCATCTGAAGGTTGCGGATCGTTTTGAAAACGGCACTTATACGCTGACATTCACGCAAACCACTGCTCCAACGCCGGGCCAGGACGACAAGAAACCCCGTGTGATCCCGATCGCCGTTGGTCTTTTGAACCCCAATGGGGATGAAATCCTACCAACGCAGATCCTTGAGATGACGCAAGACACACAAAGCTTTTCCTTTGAAGGGCTTAGCGCGAAGCCCGTGCCATCTATCCTACGGGAATTCTCAGCGCCCGTGGTGCTGGAACGTGAAACGTCGCCCAAAGAACAGGCCTTTCTTCTGGCCCATGACACGGACCCGTTCAACAAATGGGACGCCGGACGTGCATTGGCGCGTGAAACCCTGATTAACATGACCCAAGGCGGCACCGCGGATCAGGGCTTGCTGGATGGCCTGCTTGCGGTCGCTCGCGACAACGGTCTTGATCCGGCCTTCCGGGCCTTGGCGCTTGGCCTACCCGGGCAAGATGACGTGGCAAGTGCTTTGTCTGCACGCGGCATCACCCCTGACCCGGATAAAATCTGGCGCGCGCATCAAACGTTGAAGCAGGCAATTGCCCAGCATCTTCAAGATGTCTGGCCGCGACTGTTGTCTGAAATGGCAACACCCGGCCCCTATTCACCCGAGGCCGAACCCGCCGGAAAGCGCGCCTTACATGGTGTCGCTTTGGCCTATCTGTCCCAGATCGATGGCGGGGCCGCGGCCAATGACGCCTATGCATCGGCGGGCAATATGACCGAACAGCTGTCGGCCCTTGCTTGCCTTCTGTCCGTGGAAAAAGGCGAAACCGCGCTGGCGGCCTTCCGAGAGCAGTGGAAAGAGGATCGTTTGGTGATGGACAAATGGTTTGGCCTACAGGTCAGCTTTGCCAGCCCAGAAACCTGCGTCGAGATTGCTGTAAACCTGACCCATGACGCTGATTTCAATTGGAAAAACCCAAATCGTTTCCGCGCTGTCTTTGGCGCTTTGATGATGCATCACGCCGGCTTCCATCGTGCAGATGGTGCGGGATATGATTTGCTGGCGGATTGGTTGATCAAGCTGGATCCATTCAACGGCCAAATCACCGCGCGCATGTCAACGGGGTTTGAAACCTGGAAGCGATATGATGCAGACCGCCAAGCCAAGGCACAGGCCGCACTGAAACGTATCAACGAGACGGCTGATCTCAGCCGAAACTTGGGCGAAATGGTCACGCGTATTCTAGGCGCGTGATATAAAGTGCATAATTTGCACAGTAAAACAGGCGGGGTAAACATCCTGCCTGTGATGTTAAGAGGTATTCCATGCGTTTCAATCCCATTTCCGCGATTTCATGTCCCATTGCCGTCTGTCTATCCCTCGTCGGGTGCCAGCAGGTTGATGACGCGCATATAGATCCAACCCCGCGCATCCACAGTTGTTCTGCGGATAAATTGGCCCATATGGTAGGCAAAAACTTCGCCGCGTTTGATCAGGAAGCGCTGTCAGACACGGTCTGGCTTCGTGTTATCCATCCAGGAGACGCAGTAACCTTGGATCTACGCCCGGAACGCACCAACATTGAAGTCGATAAAGGCGGTATAATCGCCCGGATTTCTTGTTATTAAAGACCCGTAATTATTCAAACCACTGCAGAAATTAACTTAGGACAGACCATGCCTTTTATTCTCGCGATTCTGAGCGCCGCAGCCGTTGCATATTTTTGGATAAACCGCGCCCGTGACGCATCCAGCCTGGTTGGGGATTTGGCCAATGCGGCCAATGATGTGCGTCTCGCTGCCCGGCGCTTTGGCTTCACACGCAAAACGAACATCCATCCTGTTGAGGCGATTGAAGATGCAGATGTCGCGGTGGGGGCCTTGTCGGTCGCGTTCCTTGAACTGGATGATCTGCCCACAGCCGATCAGCGTGACGCGCTTGAAGCCGCGCTGGCCCAAGCCCTTGCCCTGCCCCAAAAAGACGCCGCAGAAATGGCAATTCTGGGACGCTGGTTGGTGAATGAATGTGGCACGCCAAGCCAGGCCGTCGCCCGGACGTCTCGGAAGTTGTTCAAACTGAATGGGGCCGATAGCTTTGAGCCCCTCATGCAGGTCATTGGCGACATCGCGGGTGCAGGTAACGGCCTAAGCGAAAGCCAGAAAGACGCGCTTGAAGATATCAAACGCGCCTTTCGGATTCGGTAACTCGGTTACAGGTAAATTCGCCTATTACTGACAATAAGGTTGCGCGCGGCTCCACTCGATCATGTCATTGCGTTTGCTTTCCGAATGAAACGGCCCCCAATCCGCAGCAACGCCGCGCCAACCTTCGGACACCACCCCGTCACGCACGGCTGTATGAGCAATAATGCGAACGGCGCAGGACAGGTTTGCTTCGCCATTTTTCAGGGCCTCGGCACTGCGCGCGTCACAGCCGTACCCAGCTGCCGTTGCGGGTGCTATTTGAACAAGGCCAAACCATTTTCCCCCGCCCCCGGCTGCGCGTTGGTTCCAGGTGCTTTCGTGTTTGGACAATGTCGACAAAAGCCCCGCCCAAAAAGCGGCGCGTCCCTGCGTTGATTGTGCCTCATATCCTGGGCACCAGGTTTCGGCGTCGCGCGGGACAAGTTGCGTCAAAGCTTGCCCATGGCTGGAAATCGCATCCAAGGTGGCCTTGGTCCAGGCGTCCCCCTGTGGCAGGTGGCTCCAACGTAAATCGGGGATTTCATTCGGCGTCATGCGCGACACTTCTTCTACGGGTTCCTCACCACATCCAATCAGTGCCAAGCATAAGGCAATATATGTCATTCCACGCATCAGATTTCCCCTTTGATGTTCGCGGTAAGCTTCCCCCCAATCCGCATCAGGCACAAGCATATGCGTTCCCCCATCCCGTTCTGCGCAACCTCTTGCCCCTCAAGCAATGCTGGCATAGAAGAAGCGTAACGTATTATGAGGCCTCCGAATGCTTGATCTGACCTATGAATCCCCCAAACCCACCGTCATCAGCGGCATGCGCGATGATTGGGAACTTGTCATTGGCATGGAAATCCATGCACAAATCAGCAGTCAGTCGAAATTATTTTCGGGCGCGTCGACGAAATTCGGCAATGAACCCAATTCAAACGTGGCTTTTGTTGACGCGGCCATGCCTGGCATGTTGCCCGTGATCAACGAATTCTGCATTGAACAAGCGGTACGCACGGGTCTTGGTCTGAACGCGCAAATCAACCTATTTTCAGCCTTCGACCGTAAGAACTATTTCTACCCAGATTTGCCGCAAGGGTATCAGATTTCACAGCTGTATCATCCGATTGTGGGTGAAGGCGAAGTCCTTGTTGAACTGTCCGAAGGTGTGGCGCGCAATGTGCGTATTGAGCGCATCCACATGGAACAAGATGCCGGTAAATCCATCCACGATATGGACCCAACCATGTCATTTGTGGACCTGAACCGCACGGGCGTTGCTTTGATGGAAATCGTATCGCGCCCCGACATTCGCAGCCCCGAAGAGGCCGCCGCATTCGTTGTGAAATTGCGCCAAATTCTGCGGTATCTCGGCACCTGTGATGGCAACATGCAAAACGGCAATATGCGCGCAGATGTGAACGTGTCTGTCTGCCCTCCCGGTCAATATGAGAAATTCATGGAAACCGGTGATTTTGGTCACCTTGGTACGCGTTGCGAAATCAAAAACATGAACTCAATGCGGTTCATTCAGGCGGCCATCATGGTCGAGGCCAACCGTCAAATCGCGATTATTGAGGACGGCGGCAAGGTTGATCAGGAAACACGCCTGTATGATCCAGATAAGAACGAAACCCGTTCTATGCGCTCTAAAGAAGAAGCGCATGATTATCGTTACTTCCCCTGCCCTGATTTGCTGCCGCTAGAGATCGAACAGGCTTGGGTTGATGACATCGCGTCAACTTTGCCCGAACTTCCAGACGCCAAGAAAACCCGTTTCATGACGGAATTCGGTCTGTCAGATTATGACGCATCCGTGCTGACATCTGACGTTGAAAATGCTGATTTCTTTGAGGACGTTGCCAAAGCCGGTGACGGGAAATTGGCGGCGAACTGGGTGATCAACGAATTGTTCGGCCGTCTCAAGAAAGACGACAAAACAATCCAAGACAGCCCTGTGAACCCGGCACAGCTTGGGGGCATTATCGCTTTGATCAAAAAGGGCGACATCTCAGGCAAGATCGCGAAAGATCTGTTCGAAATCGTCTACACCGAAGGTGGTGATCCCGCTGAGATCGTTGAAGCACGCGGCATGAAACAGGTCACGGATACTGGCGCGATCGAAGCCGCTGTGGATGAGATCATCAACGCAAACCCTGCCCAAGTTGAGAAAGCGAAAGCCAATCCAAAACTTGCAGGTTGGTTTGTTGGCCAAGTCATGAAAGCCACCGGTGGCAAAGCCAATCCGGCGGTCGTGAATCAGTTGGTAAGTGCAAAGCTCGGCCTTTAGATTGCACTCCTCCAATATGGGTATACCCTAGGTATTTAAGGCGCTCCGACAATTGGTTTGGGCGCCTTATTTTCTGTATATTGTCACAAAATCGCACAGGCAAATTTCGTTTTGCGCATTGCCTGTCCCGTTAACTATCTTATGCTAGACTCAACTCTGAAGCGGACAGGCTTTGGCGTTGTTCTGATGTAAATTCGGGCGTGTGGAATATTGGAAAAAGACCTAAATGGGCGTAACTCGGAGACTGATCGTCACCGGGACGTACTGATTGATCGACTGTATGAAGTGGCTATGGACCCTGGCCGCGCAGTTGAGCTGCTTGAGCAATGGGAAACCTTGGTCAAGCCGATGCGCGACTCTGCGGACAAACACGAACATATCTTGCTGAATGACAGCGCAATGGAAGAACATATTTCCCGCGCTGATCGTTTTCTTGAACGTTATGCCAATACACTTGAGCCCCCCAATGAGCGCCAAGCCTTAATCGATTCATTTGATATGGCTGCGGCTTTTCTGGTCGAAAGTGACCTGAACATCGGCATCTTAAACGCCGGGGCGCAAGCCGCCTTGCAGATCTCAGAAGGGGCACCCGTTTCTTCTTTGCCGGTCGACGAAGCCGATCTTCCAAGCCTCATGCGGCAGATGCGCGATATGCTGGAAGGGCGCGGGCCGAACATGTCTCTGTTTCGCGTACGTGCGACTGATTGCGGGCATTTCATCATTTTCCGTATCCGTCTGCGCAAGTTGCGTGACGGGGCGCAAGCGCTTGTGGTTGCGACATCTGAACTCGCATGGCCACCAGAATTCGACAGTATTCTCGGCGAAGCTTTCAGCTTCACTCAAACCGAAGTTGATATTGTACGCATGTTGATTGAATGTTGTTCGGTCAAAGACATCGCGGATCAGCGTGGGCGTTCTATCGATACAATCCGGGCACAAATCAAGTCGATTTTAGCAAAGACCGCGACGCGCTCGCAGGTCGAATTGATTCGCTTGATCCTGTCTATGATGGATATGACGGGCTTTGCGGTTGCAGGCCCCGCCACGACAGAAGCCTGGAGTCGCGGCTATATTCCCAATTCAAACAACCAAGGCGCGGCAACCCTTCACACCACATTCGCCCCCGATGGGCGACGTTTGGATTATCTCATATGGGGTGATCCCAACGGCAAACCCTGCGTTTTGTTGCATGTTGAAATCGGCATGTCGCGTTGGCCCAAACTTGGGGAACAGGCCGCACGTAAGGCAGGCATAAAAATCATCACCCCGATCCGTGCCGGATATGGTGATAGCACCCCGTTGCCCAATAAAGCCGACTTCACAGCCGGGGTCATCGACGATATTATGCATGTGCTGAAAGCCGAAAACGTAGATAGGTTTTCTGTCATTTCACTTTGTGCGGATGTTCGTTTTGGCGCACATATTGAAAAGCACTCCCCTGGACGCATGACCGGCTTGGTTGCTGTCGCGGGCACCCCGCCACCTGATTCTGTCAGCGACTATGATCACATGGATCTGTGGCAGCGCTTCCTATTGGTCTGCGCCCGTTATACGCCACATCTTTTGACGTTCACGGTAAAAGCGGGCTTTTTGATGGCTCGGAAATACGGTCAGCGCAAATTTTTGGAACATGTTTACGGGAAATCCAAAGCGGATATTGAACAGTTCAACGATCCCGACATTTGGGAGGCCGTGATCACAGGCATCCAAATCTGCCTGTCGGATACACATTCTGCCCATAAGGCCTTCGCACGCATGATTTCTGAGGAAATTAAGGGGTGGCATGACGAATTCAGCGCTTTGGAAGGTAAGGTTCCGGTGCATTTCATCAATGGCACCATGGATGCACAGGCCACGATGGAGATCATAACCCCCTTCTTCCGCGATCACCCCTGGGTCACCTATGAGTTGATCGAAGGGGCCGGCCAATTGCTGATCTACAGCCACTGGGACAAAGCCCTCAAAAAAATCGGCCAATTTTGAACAATTCGACGATTTTACCCCAATTGGGGTTTGCGCCATTTTTCGGAACATGACAGTAATGTAAACATAGTAACGGTTGTTTCATTAGTGTTTTGTTAACGATTGAAATCGACATGATGTGGTTGTCTGTGTTTTTGGAAAACCCCGTATGTCCTACTTACGGCACGAGACCCTGTCCGGTCTTTGCAGCTTCGGGTATCTATGCCCCACACCATTGATCCTGAAGCTGCAGCTGCTGTTTACCCCTTGATCCTCGTGCATATACGTTTTCAGATCATCTGCTGCGATCTGTCCGCAACACCTTCTTGATCACGGAAAAAAAACTGTGGTTTCTTTAGACAGCAGCCCGGGCGATGTGGTAGCAGCGGCAAGCTTGCCATCTGCCGGAGAACCCCATGCCTGCCTTCGAATATAAAGTCGTCCCTGCCCCGCTTAAAGGAATCAAATCCAAAGGGGCTCGTGGAACGGATGCGCGTTTTGCCGCCGCACTTATGGAAGCCATGAACGAAATGGGCAAAGACGGTTGGGAATATCAGCGCAGTGAAACATTGCCGTGCGAAAGCCGCAGCGCCATGGGGAAAAAATCCACCCAATTCCTGAACATGCTGGTGTTTCGTCGTGAAACCACCGTCGAAGACGACAAAGAAACACAGACAACTCCGGAAGTGGAGCTGCCCGCCACGCCAGTTCTGCGTCGTGTGACAACCTCAGCCCCTGTTGAAGAAGATGTTACCACAGACGTCATTGAGGAAACTCAAGCATCAGATGATGATGTGCCCAACGAACCAAAAGCGAAAATTGCGGAATAAGCGCCCAACACACAGCGACGTCCCGTTTTCCGCGACGGAAAACGAGACGGAGTTTTTCAAAAACTCCGTTCCGCGCCAAGCCGCAAACCTTAGCCTGCTTTGATATCCAATCCCAAAGCATGAATGCGCCCAATCAGGTCCGCGCCCAACGCTGCATGCACTGCACGATGTTTTGCGATACGTGATTTGCCTTCAAATTCGGCTGCCACAATCGTCACACGAAAATGACTTTCGCCACTCCCATCATCGCCCGCATGCCCTTGATGCAGGTTACTTTCATTGATCACTTCCAACAGCTTGGGGGTGAAAGCGGCTTCAAGCCGATCACGAATTTCGTCCACTACCATCATTTTTTCCAATCTGCCCCTTCAATCCGGCTGAGTTTGGTCTAAACTCTCTCCTCCGAGTCGGGAAGGCCGCGGCGACAGAAAATACCGCGTGAAAGGGAATACTGGTCATGAAAAAAGACGATCCATTTGGTTTCGATATGTCGGTAAGCACGGCAAAAAAGAAAAACCCGCGCGGCAAGCGTGGCATGTCCGGCGCGTTTGAAACCTCGCAACGGGTTTGCGAACATGAGAATTGCAAAGAACAGGGCAAATATCGTGCCCCACGTTCGCCGGATCATCTCGACGAATATCTGTGGTTCTGTAAGGATCACGTCAAAGAGTTCAATTTGAAATGGAACTTTTTCAGCGGCGCGACAGAAGAAGAAATAGACGATCAGATTCAATCGGATCGAGTCGGTGGACGCCCAACGAAACCTATCCGTAAAAGCGACGAGCAGCGCGCCTGGGAACGCCTCGGCGTTGATGATCCGCATCAAGTTTTGGGTGAAAATGCCACGCGCAATCCTGGCAAATCCATCACCGGCAGTACACGTAAGTTGCCGCCGACGGAACGCCGTGCGATTGAGCTTTTGGAAGCGAAGGACCATTGGACCAAAGCTGAAATTCGCAAGGCATACAAGAAATTGATCAAGATCTTGCACCCAGACCTAAATGGTGGGGACCGTTCTGATGAGGAACGGCTGCAAAACGTGGTTTGGGCATGGGACACCATCAAGGCCAGCCGCAGCTTTAAAGAATAAACGATAAAGGGCGCCGCTTTCATTTGAAACGGCGCCCTTTTTGTTTGCATCGATCTCAGATCAATCCGTCAATTCGATCACAATCAAGATATTGGCACTGATGTTCTGTTCCCCTGCGGCGATTGGCATGCCTGCGGAAGCGGATTCCATCGCCATGCGCATCATTGGCACGTTGCCCCCGGTCTGTGGTTCTTCAATGCGCAGGATCACACCTGTATTCACCCCTGCCGCCTGGGCATATAACGCGGCTTTTTCCAAAGCATCTGCCACCGCAAGACGCCGTGCTTCGTTCAGATGTGGGGTTGGATCTTGGACCGTAAACTGTACCCCGTGCAATTGGTTCGCCCCAGCTGAGATCAATTGATCCAACACCTGTGGCGCAGCCATCAGATCCCGAAGGCGGATCGTCAGCATATTTGACGCGATATATCCAGAGATCTTCGGGGGTTGGCCATTGTTGCTGTGCGCATAATCCGTGCGCAGGTTCAACTGGCTGGTTTGTAAATCACGGGCTTCGACCCCGGCCTCAGCTGCGACCCCCATCAAAACCGCCATTTTGTCGGACGTCCCAGCCATTGCTTCAGCTGCGTTTGCACCGCGGGTTTCAACCCCAATCGCAACCACGGCCATGTCAGGCGCAACCGCAACCAAGCCGGTGCCCTGCACCACAATCTGTGGTGTCGTGCCGATTGGCGTAGCATTTGCAACATGTGCCACACTCACGGCCAGGCAGATTGCCGCCGTCATTTTTGTTAGAAAACGCATTTGAATTCCTTTCGGTACTGCTTTCATGTTCTTATGACGCATAGCATCGGCGGTTTCTTGGATTTTTCTCTACATAAACTTCAACCCGGCGGATTTCTGCGATATGACGGGGATAGACATACAGATGACCACAGGACACGACGGCCTATGCCCCTCAACCCTATGACACCCGGATTTGCCCTTAATCTGACCCATAGTGGTATCAGTCTTCTGCATCGCAAGGATCAGGAATGGTATGAGATTGGTCAAGCCCAGCTGGACGATCCCAACTTAAACGAAACGCTGGCCGAGATGCGCGCCACTGCAATCGAGCTTGAACCAAACGGGCTGCAATGTCAGTTGATCCTGCCCAACTCGCAGGTCTTGTATATGGAAGCCGACGCGTCCGATATCCCGGCGGATCGTGCAGCAGAACAACAACACATCACAGAGGCCCTAGACGGCAAGACCCCATATCCCTTGGCTGAACTGGCATATGATTGGCAGCGTCGCGACGGCATGTTTTACATCGCAGCGATCGCCCATGAAACACTGGCCGAGGCCGAGACCTTTGCAGATGAACATCAGTTCAATCCGGTCTGTTTTGTGGCACATCCTGAGGTCAGCAACGGGTTTATGGGTGAGGTCTTCTTTGGGGATACGAAATACGCAGCCGCCCTCAACGGCGCGGCTCCCGTCTCTGCTGAACCTGCCGCCCCCATAATTGCTGCCCCCGTGATTTCAGCCCCTGTGGTTTCGCACCCTGTGGCTACCCCCCCTGTGGTCCCCGCCCAACCCGATCTTCAGCCGCAAACTGATCAAACGCTGGCAGATCGAACGCTGGCAAATCAAATACCCACGCCGCTTGAATCAGCCGCAACACTTGTGGGCGCGGACGCGAAGCCTAAATTGCCCATTCAGGCCATCGCCGGTGCCGCTGTGGGGGCGATTGGCATTGGTGTGTTCGCAGCGTTTTGGCTGACACAAACATCACAGATCGACAGCCCCACGCCAGCCTCTGTCGATCCAACAACCGCCCAGCAAGAAACCAGTGACCCCGCAGCAATTGCACAGGTGCCAGTAACGACGACCACAGCAACACCAGACGCAACGACACCAGACACAACAACACCAGACACAACAACACTGGCCATCATCGTGCCCAGCTATGAAGATGCCGAGGAATTCTATGCAGAAAACAACATCTGGATCTTAAGCCCAGATGTTGGTCAATATGAAGATCCAACGACGCAAACCCCCAACCAGCCCGATGCGTTTGCATCAGGTCAGTTTGGTCAGCGCGGGCTTTATGTGCCCTCCCATGACGCCGTCGTGTCTTCCTTTGATGCGCTTGCGCTGCCGTTGCTGAATACCGCAACATCCGGGCGCAGTTTGCCCAGTATTGCGGACCCCGCACCAGCCGGTGAGACATTCGCGGTGAATGCGATTGGCTTGGTCATCCCGACACCCGAAGGCACGCAAACGCCTGAAGGCGTACAAATTTTTGCCGGCCGTCCAGATTATCTGATCCCCCCGCGCCCCACCGATGCGGAAACCGCCCCCGAGGCAGCGGAAAACGCGGCTGAAGAAAGTGTCACCGATGAAGACACGATAGATTTGTCCTCATTCCCGCCGAAATTGCGCCCAAGTAACTTAATCGAAACCCATGAACGCAATGTCTACGGGGGCCTAACCCGCAGCGAACTTGCCGCCCGCAAGCCCGAATTGCGGCCAGAATCTGCACAATCTGCACCGGATGTAGACGTCACACCAACGGAATTCGCGGTTGCGACCTCTGTTGTGCCGTCGCCGCGCCCCAATGATTTTGACGCGATCGTCGCAGCCGCCCAAGCGGCCAGCAGCACCTCGCGTGATACGGCGTCCAGCAGCGCGTCTAGTTCCAGCAGCAGTCGCCCCCGCGCCGCAGCCCCGACAATCCCAACGCGTGCCTCGGTCGCACGCCAGGCCACCATCAGCAATGCGATACATTTGCGCCGACTTAGCCTCGTGGGCGTGTATAAAACATCCGGTTCCCGACGTGCTTTGATGCGCACGCGATCTGGCCGCTATGTTCGTGTCGAAGTTGGTGACACGATCGCGGGCGGGCGTATTGCCGCCATCGGCGATAACAGCCTTCAATATGTCAAAGGTGGGCGCAACACGACGATGGAAGTTCCAAGGAACTGATCACACCATATGTCGTAGATCTGGGGCAAGCATGGCGCAATACGACGGGCCTGCCCCATTTTAGCGGTGTATTGAAATATCATGCCAGATCCCCTTGCGTAAGCCTGAAATATGGGGCACGAAAGCGTGGATGCGGCCTGACCGCGGGCGACATGTGCGCCAAAATAAGCCGATATGGCCAGAACCCTTCTGGTTCCAGACAATCTGGACGGACATCAAAGGACTCGGGTCAAGACCTCTAGAGACGGATTAGATTATGACGAACGATGTAAAACCCACCGAAGAGATTTCAGTACGCGACGTCTTTGGCATCGACACCGATATGGTTGTGAAAGGCTTTGCGGAACGCACGGATCGCGTCCCAGAGATCGACCCGACCTATAAGTTTGATCCTGATACGACCTTGGCCATTTTGGCTGGTTTTGCATATAATCGCCGCGTGATGATCCAAGGTTATCACGGCACAGGTAAATCGACTCACATCGAACAAGTCGCGGCGCGCCTCAACTGGCCCTCCGTGCGTGTGAACCTCGACAGCCACATCTCGCGCATTGACTTGATCGGTAAAGACGCCATCAAATTGGTGGACGGCAAACAGGTCACTGAATTCCACGAAGGCATCCTGCCATGGGCGTTGCGCAACAATGTTGCCATCGTCTTTGACGAATATGATGCGGGCCGTGCGGATGTGATGTTCGTGATCCAACGCGTGTTGGAAACCGATGGTAAACTGACCTTGCTGGATCAAAACGAGATCATCACACCAAACCCGAATTTCCGCCTGTTTGCCACCGCGAACACCGTTGGTCTGGGTGACACAACTGGTCTGTACCACGGCACACAACAGATCAACCAAGCCCAGATGGACCGTTGGTCCTTGGTTGCGACGTTGAACTATCTGTCCCATGATGCGGAAACCAACATCGTGATCTCGAAAAATCCGCTGTTCAACACCGAAGCAGGCCGCAAGACCGTCAGCCAGATGGTCACCGTCGCAGCCCTGACACGCACAGCCTTCATGAACGGCGATCTGTCCACCGTGATGAGCCCTCGCACCGTGATCAACTGGGCGCAAAACACCAAGATTTTC
The DNA here is from genome assembly GCF_000812685.1 of Halocynthiibacter namhaensis. Taxonomy (GTDB): domain Bacteria; phylum Pseudomonadota; class Alphaproteobacteria; order Rhodobacterales; family Rhodobacteraceae; genus Halocynthiibacter; species Halocynthiibacter namhaensis. The sequence goes on along the minus strand of NZ_JWIF01000074.1, from coordinate 250,016 downwards.
CACAACGTCGGCTATGCATTCCGCCTGTCCTTCTTGAACAAATGTGACGAACTTGAACGCCAAACCGTGGCTGAGTTCTACCAACGTTGTTTCGACGAAGAACTGCCCGAAAGCGCAGCTTCTGCGGCGATGAGCTAAGCCTTTCGCCTGGCCTTCGGGTCGGGCGACGCCCTCCCCCTAGGGAGGGCCTGGCGCAGCCCTGTTGCAGGGCACCCAAGAAAATCGTTAGGCTGGCACCATGAGCAAACCGACTATAAACCCCGCTGATCCGTTCAAAAAGGCCTTGGCTGAGGCCACGAAAACCATGGCCAATGACACGGATTTGACCGTGACCTATACGGTTGATCCGGCGGGCAAGACGGATGACACTATTCGTCTACCGCAAGTCACCCGTCGTATGACCCGCGATGAGGTTCTCATGGCGCGCGGCACGGCAGATGCGCTTGCGATGCGCCACCGCCATCATGATGCAACGACACATAATAAATACCTGCCCCAAGGCCAAATGGCGCGCGATCTATATTCCGCCATGGAAGAAGCCCGCTGCGAAGCGATGGGTGCACGCCAAATGCCCGGTGCATTGTCAAACATCGACGTGAAACTTGAAGCAGAAGCAAAGTCAAAGGGTTACGGTGAAATCACGGATCGCGCCGAGGCCCCATTGGCGACGGCTGCCGGATATCTTGTACGTGAATTGGCCACAGGGCGTGAACTGCCTGCCTCTGCGGCGAATGTGAAGAACCTCTGGAAAGACTATATTGAAGGCCAGGCCGGTGGAACGCTGGACACGCTGCAAGACACCCTGTCAGATCAATCCGCTTTCGCCAAATTTGCGCGCAAAATGATCGATGATCTGGGCTACGGCGACCAGCTGGGCGATGACCCGGATGCGGAAGACGATCAGGCTGAAGACGAAGCCCAGGAAGACGGCGACGAAGAGCAGGAACAAGACAGCCAGGGCGATCAAGAAAACCAAGAAGAGGCCGAAGCCCAACCTGAGCAAAGCCAAGACGACAGCCAAGATGCAGCCGAAGCCCAGGTCACAATTGATGACATGGCCGATCAGGAACAAGGTGACGAGGCCGAGATGCCCGAGGGCGACGCGCCCATGGATCCCCCGCCCCCTGCCCCTTTTTCAGATGCTGATCCGAATTATAATGTGTTCCACGCTGAATTTGACGAAGAGGTCCGCGCCGAAGATCTGGCAGAACCTCAAGAGTTGGAACGCCTGCGCGCCTATTTGGATCAACAGTTGGAGCCATTGAAAGGGGCTGTGTCGCGCCTTGCAAATAAGTTGCAACGCCGCCTGCAAGCGCAGCAAAATCGCAGCTGGGAATTCGACCTTGAAGAAGGTGTTCTTGATGCTGGTCGTTTGGCGCGTGTGGTGATTTCACCGACCACCCCCCTGTCGTTCAAAATGGAACAAGACACGGAATTCAAAGACACGGTCGTGACGCTTTTGTTGGATAATTCCGGCTCTATGCGCGGTCGTCCAATTTCCATCGCTGCGATCTGTACCGATGTTCTGGCCCGGACGCTTGAACGTTGTCAGGTGAAGGTCGAGATCCTGGGTTTTACCACCCGCGCTTGGAAAGGTGGCCAGTCCCGTGAGAAATGGCTTGCTGATGGCCGCCCAGAGCAGCCAGGTCGCCTGAACGATCTGCGCCATATCATCTATAAATCTGCGGATGCCCCCATGCGCCGGTCCCGTCCGAACCTTGGTTTGATGATGAAAGAGGGCCTGCTGAAGGAAAACATCGACGGTGAGGCCTTGGAATGGGCCCATCGCCGTATGGTCGCCCGCCCCGAGGCCCGCAAAATCCTGATGGTGATTTCAGATGGCGCCCCGGTGGATGACAGTACTTTGTCAGTTAACCCCGCGAATTACTTGGAAAAACACCTGCGCGATGTGATTGCCATGGTGGAAAAGCGCAAGGCCGTCGAATTGCTGGCGATCGGGATTGGCCATGACGTGACGCGCTATTATGATCGTGCGGTTACGATCACGGATGTCGAACAATTGGCCGGTGCAATGACCGAACAATTGGCATCCCTATTCGACAACGACCCACGTGCCCGCGCGCGTGTGATGGGGATAAAGCGGGCCACGTAAGGCCCGCTTTCAGCTGAAGATCTTACCGGGATTCATGATATTTTGCGGGTCTAACGCCTGCTTCATTGCCTGCATGACCTGCACGGCCTCCCCATGTTCTTGCCGCAGAAGATCCATTTTCCCCTGGCCAATGCCATGTTCACCCGTCGCGGTTCCCCCCATGGACAGCGCATGTTCCACCATTTGATGTGAAACAGATTTTGCGCGCGTAAGTTCTTCGCCATTGTCAGGGTCAATCAGCAGGATCGCATGAAAATTGCCATCCCCCACATGACCAAGGATCGGCGCGACCAGACCTGCAGCGTCGATCAATGCGCGTGCGGCAATAACCGCCTCGGCCAGGCGTGATACCGGCACGCAAACATCCGTCACCACCGCCGTTTTGCCGGGACGCAACCCAAGGCAGGCATAATAAGCCCGGTGGCGCATCGCCCAAAGACGCGAGCGATCTTCGGCCTGGGCCGACCAATCAAAGCCACTCGCCCCAAAATCCGCGATCACCTCGCCAAATCGTTCGGCCTGCTCTGCAACCGCCGCGTCAGAGCCATGGAATTCGACCAGCAAATGCGGCTGCACGGGCAATCCCATGTCTGCATCTTTGTTCACCGCCTCCACCGCCAAAGCGTCAAGGAATTCGATCCGCGCCATGGGGATCGCGCATTGCACCGTCATGATCACCGCATTCACAGCGGATTGCATATCCGGAAATGCGCAAACCGCCGCCCCAACGGCTTCCGGTTGGCCGTGCAGGCGCAGGGTCAATTCCGTGATCAAACCCAAAGTGCCCTCTGCCCCGCAGAAAAGCGCGGTCAAATCATACCCCGACGCCGATTTCGCCGCCCCTGTGCCCGTGCGAATGACGCGACCGTCGGCCAAGACGACTTCCATCGCGAGGATATTGTCGCGCATGGTTCCATAGCGCACCGCCGTCGTCCCGCTGGCCCGGGTCGAGGCCATGCCGCCAATGCTTGCATTTGCACCGGGATCCACCGGAAACATCAAGCCGGTTGCGCGCAGTTCTTGATTCAGCTCTTCGCGGGTAATTCCGGGCTGGACCTGCACAGTGAGATCCTGATCATTCACCCGCAAAACCTTGTTCATACGCGAGAAATTTACTGAAACTCCACCATGGATCGCAGAGGTATGCCCTTCAAGCGACGTCCCCGCCCCGAACCCGATAACCGGCACCAAATGGGCGGCGCAGATTTTTATGATCTCGGCAACTTCAGCTGTATTTTCGGGCCAAACCACCGCATCCGGCGGTGCGGCGGCAAACCAAGTTTCGCTATTGCCGTGATGAAAGCGGTCGGCATCAGATGTACTGACACGATCCCCTAACAATAATTTCAACTCGGAAACTGCTGTTTTGACTTCCATTTGACCCCTCAGACATGGCAGGCAGGAAAGATATGGTTAATTTTTCTCAGGTAACGTTTAGAACCAATTGCCTGAGAACCCCAGAGACAACAGGTCCACGCGTAAACAATGACGTCAAGTTACATTAGACCCCTGCTGAAACAAATGCAGAATGACCTGAAGACCGCGTGGCAAGTGTTGCGCGTCAAGGGCCCAGGTGAGATCCAGTTTTGGTTTATCGCCCTGATCGTTGGGGTTGGTGCTGGCTTTGCGGCCCTTGGGTTTCGCATGGGAATTGAGGCGCTACAAACAGCGATTTATGGTGCCGATGACACGCGCACCTTACATTCTTATCTAAGTGATCTGTCCTGGTATTGGATCATCAGCATCCCGGTTCTCGGGGGGATTGTCAGTGGACTGCTGTTGCAGTGGTTTACGCCGGACGGGCGTGCGCGGTCTGTGGCGGATGTGATCGAAGGCGCATCCTTGCACAATGGTCGCGTGGAACAAAGGGCGGGCATCGGGTCAGCTTTGGCGTCCCTTGTGACCCTATCCACGGGTGGATCCAGTGGGCGTGAGGGCCCGGTTGTGCATTTGGCCGGGGTGATTTCAACCTGGGTTTCCAACCGCATCAACGCATCCGGCATCACCGGGCGTGACCTGCTGGGATGTGCCGTCGCCGGTGCGGTATCTGCCAGTTTCAACGCCCCAATCGCAGGCGCCCTATTCGCGCTTGAAGTCGTGTTGCGCCATTTTGCAGTGCATGCATTCGCCCCAATTGTTATCGCATCCGTTGCCGGTACTGTGGTCAATCGCCTGCAATTCGGGAATGTGACTGAATTCGTATTGAAGCAAAACAATGAGATGCAGTTTTATATCGAATTGCCCGCCTTTCTGATCCTCGGCTTGGTCTCTGGGTTGGTCGCGGCGGTCTTCATGCGATCTGTCTTTTTTGCTGAACAGGCAGGCAATCAACTTCAGGCCCGCTGGAACATTCCGGATTGGCTGCGCCCTGGGTTGTCTGGGTTGGTCCTTGGGGTCATCGCGGTTTTCTTCCCGCATATCATCGGCGTTGGATATGAGACCACCTCTGCGGCACTGACCGGTAAGCTTTTGTTTTCCCAAGCCATCCTATTTGTCATCCTCAAATGCATCGCCGTGGCTGTGACCTTTGGCGGGCGTATGGGCGGGGGGATTTTCTCGCCCTCCCTGATGATCGGGGCCATGACCGGGCTTGCCTTTGGCATGGTTGCCACCAGCATTTTTCCATCTGTGTCCGGAGAAGAGACGCTTTATGCGCTGGCGGGCATGGGCGCGGTTGCGGCGGCCGTTTTGGGCGCACCGATTTCCACCACATTGATCGTGTTTGAATTGACGGGCGATTGGCAAACCGGGCTTGCGGTTATGGTCGCTGTTTCGCTGTCCACAGCCCTTGCCAGTCGATTGGTTGATCGCAGTTTCTTCCTGACCCAGTTGGAACGTCGCAATATCCACATTGCTGCGGGTCCACAGGCTTGGTTGCTGGCGACATTTTCAGTGGCTGATATCATGCGTGATCGCACCGATGAAAACGCCGCGCCAGAGGATGCGTGTTGGGCGCTTGTCGAACAGGGTATTTATGTCGATGGTAACGCAACCTTAGAAGCGGCCATGCCAATTTTTGACAACAGTGGCGCAGATTTCATTCCGGTTTTGACATTGGGGGGCGAAGATCAACCCCCAGAACTGTGGGGCGCGATATTTGAAGTCGACGCCTTACACGTGTTCAACGACGCCCTAAAAGAAAACGCCGCCGAAGAACACAGTTAAGGATCTTAATTAGATCTTTTCGACGGTCACTTTGTCAGTGAAAAATGCGATATGCCCTTTGATCGCGGAAACGGCCAGAACCGGATCCGCATAATACCAAGCCGCATCTTCGATCACAGTGCTTTTGGTTTGGATGGAATAATAGCGCGCATCCCCCTTTTGAGGGCAATGACTGGTGGTGTCACTGTCATCCAGAAACGCCGTCGCGATATCACCGGCGGGGAAATAGATTACAGGTTCAAGGTCCCCCTCACGCAATTCCCACGCAGCGCGGCTTTCCCCCAGAATAGCCCCGCCAGCCCGAACAGTACACAACCCGCTGACCGGGGTGATTTTAATTGTGTTAGTCATGTTATTCTCCATTATCGGGCTGCTGATACAAGCGCAGTGTAACAGTAATACACACGCCTATCCTATCGTGACGTTACAGTGCGGCGCAGGCATCTTTCAGCCAAATTTGCGTCGCCTCAGATACCACATCCGCCAAAAGCGCATATGTTTTGGCGTGATAGTCGTTCAGCCACGCCCGCTCATCACCAGATAGCATATCAACAACAATCAAATTGCGATCAATTGGTGTATAGGCAAGGGTTTCGAAATCCAACATGTCGCGCGCATCAGCCCCCGCAAGTTCTGCGGCATCTTGCACTACAATCAGGTTTTCGATCCGTATGCCAAATTTACCCTCGCGGTAATATCCGGGCTCGTTTGACAGCACCATGCCTGGCTCAAGCGGGGTTTCAGACACTTTGCTAATCCGCGCCGGGCCTTCGTGCACTGACAGAAACGCCCCAACACCATGGCCGGTGCCGTGATCAAAATCATGACCCGCAAGCCAGATGGGATAACGCGCAATCGGATCCAAATCACGCCCGGACAGGCCACGTGGCCAACGGACGCGTGATAGGGCAATCATGCCTTGCAACACGCGGGTAAAGCAGCGTTTTTCATCATCGCCAACCACCCCCACGGCAATGGTACGCGTGATATCTGTTGTCCCGTCTTTATATTGACCGCCACTGTCGACCAACAGCAATTGGCCCGTCTCGACCGGCAGATTGGTGTCTTCCGTCACCCGGTAATGACAAATCGGTGCATGCGGTCCGGTCGCCGAAATCGTTTCAAAGCTGATATCAAACAGGGCATTGGTCGCCCGACGAAAGCCTTCAAGGCGCTGCGCTACGGAAATCTCTGTCAACCCGCCCTGCGGGGCCTCATGCGACAGCCAACACAGGAATTCGGCCATTGCGGCTCCGTCCCGCAAATGCGCACTGCGCATGCCTGCAAGCTCAGTCTCATTTTTCACGGCCTTCGGCAGAATACAGGGATCAGGGTTGCGGCTAATCTCACATCCGGCAGCGGTCAGAATAGAGGCAACGGCAAAGGGGGCGTTCATGGGATCAACCCGCACCACCCCGTTCAGATCGGTAAGGGCTTGGGCGAAGTCATCCTGCGGATAGCAGCGCACATCAGCACCCAAATGGCCTTGGATATCTGTCAATTTATCGGGATGCGCAAAGAGATCCGCCTTGCCGTCATTGTGCAAAATCAACAGTCCTTGGACCACCGGATTATGGCTGACATCATGCCCGCGAATGTTGAGCAACCAACAGATGCTGTCTGGCAAGGTGATCACAGCATGATCTTCGCCAGCCTCCCGCAGAGCATCTGCCATCCGAACACGTTTGTCGGCATGGGTTTCCCCTGCATATTCAACCGGATGCGCAAAGGCGGCCACTTTGGGGGCCTCGGGTTGATCCGCCCAAATACGATCCACCAGATTGGCCGTCGCCCGCAGTTTACGCCCGGTTTCCGCCAAGATCGCATCTGTTTTCTCGACATCTGACAGGGTATGCAGCCAGGGGTCGAATCCGATTTCAGCAGCATCTGGGGCGTGTTCCGTGATCCAATCACCGGCTTGGGTTTTCGGCCACGGCACCGGTGTAAAATGATCAAGATCAACCTGGCTTTTCACCTGCACCTTATAGCGCCCATCAATGAACACCCCAGCCGTATCTTGCAGTGCGACGCAAAACCCAGCAGAGCCCTGAAACCCAGTCAACCAACCCAGCCGCGCGTCACGTTGCGCCACATATTCGCCCTGATGCACATCCGCACGCGGCACAAGAAACCCATCCACAGCTTCTTTGCGCATTTCGCGCCGCAGATCTTCCAGACGCGCCGGCCCTTTTTCTGGCTCAGAGCGGGTTTCATAGCTTTGGAACATGGACGACCTCATAGACGGCGATTGACAGAATAATTGTCGACAAGGTCATACAGTCTGGCGTGTTTGTCCATTGGAAATGCGCGATATAGTTGTCTGCACCGTATCAGCCCTCGCAAGGATCGCATGTCTTGGCGTTTTATTGGAGAGAAGCGACCAATACGCTGGCTTCGCGTTTGGTGAGACTGGGCAAACAGGTGGGGCCATAATCCTGCGGGCAATGTTCCAACTCAGGGAAGATCTCAATCAATTCACGCTGCGTTTCGTGAAGGTCATCGTCCTGCAAAGCCTGAACCGGGTAGAAGCTTTCTGACAGCATCCCATTGGACCAAATCAGTTGGTGCGCGTCAAACAATAGGTGATAATACACAACATCAGCCCGACCTGAGACAGCACAGCCCCGAAGCCCCGTCAGAGCTTTTGCAGGCACGAAGACCTCAGCTGCGCCAAACATCAATTCCGCCATTGCCCCGCCAACAACGCATCGGTGTTGCGGCGAGAGATACAGGTCATTGCGCGGAACCCCACCCCCCATGCTGCCCTTATTGATGCGGATCGGGCGCAGCCAGGGTTGTTGTGCCAAACGGGTGGGATGCATAAAACGTTGCCCAATCCAACGTATCTTCTGCACGCCGTTGTCACGGGTAACAACATCATCGCCCGGGATCAGGTCTGAAATACGCCGTTCGCCAGTTGGGGTTAAGATCATTGCGTCTTGGGTGAAACAATGGATCCCAATGGTTGCCAATTCCTCAGGCGTGTCAATGCTTGTCGGGGCGACGCCGACCAATCGAATGGTTTCCCCATTTGGGAAGGTCAGAATGGATCCACCTTCGCCATCAGAGGTCACGGTCACATCACTATGTCCGACCTGTTGCCCGGCCCCATTGTTCAGCCCAGATACATCCAATATATCTTCGCCAATGGTGAAATCCTTGATGACATCTTGACCAGAGCCATCGGCATACACAAAGGTATCATTGCCACTGCCGCCTTCAATATAGTCGTCATCCGCCCCGCCGGTGATGGTATCGTCACCTTCCTGGCCATAAATTTTGTCGTCTCCCGCGCCACCATCAAGTGTATCATTGAAACTGTGACCGCTGGCGGCAACAGACGCCGGGGTCAGGGCAAACTTGATGTTGTCAAGAAGTGGCCCCAGCCCATTGTCTTGACTGGCCAGTTCACGAAAGCCGATCGTATCAGTGCCAGACAACCCCGTAAGCGTAAGCGTTGTCGTCGTGAAATACCCGGTTGAAGACGGGCTGATGGTCGCGATGACTGTTCCATTATGCGTGACCTGAAAATCATCATTCACAGATCCGCCAGAGCGCGCCGCGTGATCAAAGCTTAGGACGTAAGTAACACCTGTGGCCAGCTCAACATCGGTTTGAACATGGTCGATACCGGCAGTGTTGCCGTCAAGTTCAATGAAGGCAGACCCATCCGCGGTAGACAGGCCCAGAAACCCATCCCCCCAACGTTCAATCGTGCCGCCAGATCCGGTGTTATACCATCCCACGACGGAACCTTGGCTCCAGCTGTTGTCATTCTGATTTGAATCAAGTGGTCCATTGGCGGCGAACAAAACATCGCCATGGATGGTGTCATTGCCACCGCCCCCGGAGATCGTATCATTCCCCTGCTGACCCGCGACAGTGTCATCTGCACCATCACCCGTCAGGATATCGTCACCAGAACCTGGTGTGCCTGTTACCGCCATTTTGCCTCGCTGTGGGTGCTCCTGCCGTCGTTTTCCGACGATCTGGCCCCCGCAGATCAATTCAATTCAATTCAAATACGATTAATCTAATAGATAAAATTAAACAACATAATTTCGCAATTAGGAGATGAATCAAAAAACTAAGCTCGCCTAATTCTTCGTTGCCTAATTCTGTGTTGCCTTGTTCTTCATCGCCTCGTTCTTCATTGATTGACAATCTCCGCGCCTGGGCGCACAACATGCGCGAAATATAACCCGCAACCGGGCGTTCCGTGGGCGCCAAACTGACGAGGAGCCCAACAGATGGCCCAAATCTCCCTTACTTTTCCCGATGGCACTGCACGCGAATATGACGCAGGCGTAACTGCGGCTGATATCGCAGCTGGCATCTCAAATTCGCTGGCCAAAAAAGCGATTTCCGCAACGGTGAACGATCAGCATTACGATATGCAATGGCCGATCACTGAAGATGCGCAAATCGCCATCCACACCATGAAAGACACAGCCCAAGCCGAAGAATTGGTCCGCCATGATTGCGCCCATATCATGGCGCGCGCTGTGCAGGAACTTTGGCCTGACGTGAAGGTTACCATCGGTCCTGTGATCAAAGATGGCTGGTATTACGATTTTGACCGCACAGAGCCTTTCAGCACGGAAGATCTTACCGCGATTGAAAAAAAGATGAAAGAAATCATCAACAAACGCGATAGCGTGCGGACCGAAATTTGGGAACGCCAACGCGCGATTGATTTCTATACCGCCAATGATGAACCCTATAAAGTCGAGTTGATCGAAAGCATTCCTGGCGATGAACCTTTGCGTATGTATTGGCATGGGGACTGGCAAGATCTTTGCCGTGGCCCGCATTTGCAACACACGGGTCAGGTGCCGGGTGATGCGTTTAAACTGATGTCTGTGGCCGGTGCTTATTGGCGCGGTGACAGTGATCGTGCGATGTTGCAACGTATTTATGGCGTGGCTTTCACCGGCAAAGACGGGTTGAAAAAGCATCTGCACATGCTGGAAGAAGCGGCCAAGCGCGATCACCGCAAATTGGGCAAGGAAATGAACCTGTTCCACATGCAGGAAGAAGCGCCTGGCATGGTGTTTTGGCATCCCAATGGCTGGCGTATTTACACACTTTTGCAAGATTACATGCGCCGTCGCCAAGACAAGGGCGGTTATGTTGAGGTCAACACGCCCCAGGTTGTGAACCGCAAACTGTGGGAAGCTTCTGGTCACTGGGACAACTATCAGGAAAACATGTTCATCGTAGAAGTTGACGAAGATCACGCCCGCGAAAAGGCCGTGAACGCGTTGAAACCGATGAACTGCCCCTGTCATATTCAAGTGTTCAACCAAGGTCTGAAATCATACCGCGACCTGCCCCTGCGCATGGCGGAATTTGGATCTTGTAACCGCTATGAACCCTCCGGCGCGATGCATGGCATCATGCGCGTGCGTGGCTTTACACAGGATGACGGGCATATTTTCTGTACCGAAGCCCAGGTCGAAGAAGAAACCAAAATCTTCGTTGATTTCTTGGCTTTGGTTTACAAAGACCTTGGGTTTGAGAACTGGAGCGTCAAGCTGTCCACCCGCCCCGAAAAACGTGTTGGATCTGAGGAAAGCTGGGATCAGGCGGAAGAAGCGCTTGCCAATGGGATCAAGGCCGCTGGTTACGATTTCGAAATCCAAGAAGGCGAAGGCGCGTTTTACGGACCCAAGCTTGAGTTCGTTCTGACCGATGCCATCGGGCGCGACTGGCAATGTGGCACATTGCAGATTGACCCGAACCTGCCGGAACGCCTTGATGCCAGCTATATTGGGGAAGACGGCGCACGCCATCGCCCCCTTATGCTGCACCGCGCGACCTTGGGGTCGTTTGAACGTTTCATCGGTATTCTGATCGAAGAACACGCTGGCAAATTGCCGTTCTGGCTGGCCCCGCGTCAGGTGGTTGTGGCGTCCATTGTGACCGATGCCAATGACTACGCACAGGAAGTCGTTGAAGCATTGCGCGCAGTTGGCGTGCGTGCGGAAGCCGATATTCGCAACGAGAAGATCAACTATAAAGTCCGCGAACATTCACTGGGCAAGGTTCCGGTCATCTTGGCCGTCGGCATGAAAGAAGTCGAAGATCGCACAGTCTCCGCCCGCCGTCTTGGCAGCAAGCAAAGCCAGATTGTAACAATTGACGAGATTGTAACAGAATTGCGCGCAGAAGCCCTGGCGCCGGATCTGCGCGACTGATTTCTGTAAGATTTGAAATGATTGAACGGCCCGTTTGGTAACATTGCCAGGCGGGCCGCTATATTTTTAAGGGGTCTCACATCTTACCCATCACAGAATTTCGAATTTTAATAACGCCAGCGTGAATGACGGGTTTGTGAGTGGCCTGTGTTAACGACTTCGGATTATGTTCAGTTCAAGCCGCAAGATTAACCGGCTCGAAATTAAACACAGAGGAACTGAACTCATGTCTAACACTGTAAAAACTCTCGCTGTTGCTGGCGCTGTTGCCGCCGCTATGACCGCTCAGATGACAACATCTGCCGCTGCTGCTGGTGGCGAAAAGTGCTACGGCGTGTCCCTTGCTGGCGCAAACGACTGTGCAGCCGGCCCAGGCACCACATGTGCGGGCACATCCACTGTTGACTACCAAGGCAACGCTTGGAAAATCGTAGACGCAGGCACCTGCGTTGATATGGAACTTCCTGCTTTGGCAGACGGCACCGCACGTATGGGTTCTTTGGAAGAACTCGACCGCGACCTGCCACAAAGCTAATTTCGCTGTCCCTCGTTCCTCGGCCCGTGTCGGGGAACACCTAACCCCTCGTGGGCATATGTGTTTGATATGTTTGCGAGGGGTTAATTATTTCTATACGCTGCAATTAACACCCGCCCGTGGCTGAAACAGACAGGCAGATCATGAACGTCCCGCTACAACATCCGTTTCGTAAACTGCCTTCAGCCACAGGCGTTGGCTATAAGCCGCAACATTTCCAAGCGATCATGGACAATCCTGCCCCCGTAGAATGGCTGGAGATCCACGCAGAAAATTACATGGGCCAAGGCGGACGTCCACTTGCGCAATTGCGTGCGCTAGCCTCAAAATTTGCATTTTCAGTGCATGGAGTTGGTCTGTCGATCGGCAGTGAAACCGATCTTGATGTTGACCATTTGGACCGCCTGAAGACGCTATGCGATTGGTTGCAACCTGCGCAATTCTCGGAACATTTGGCTTGGTCGACCCATGACAGCCATTTTCTGAATGATCTTCTGCCCCTGCCCTACACAAAAGACACGCTTACCCTGGTCGCCAATCATGTGGATCAAGTGCAAAATCATCTTGGTCGCACCATGTTGCTTGAGAACCCATCAAGTTATCTGGCCTTCGCCGAAAGCACCTTTGAAGAATATGACTTCCTAGATCAGATCACCAAACGCACGGGCTGTGGCTTGCTATTGGATGTGAACAATGTGTTCGTGTCCGCCACCAACCTTAATTATGACCCACGCGCCTATATCGACGCCTTTCCCATTGATAGCGTTAAGGAAATTCACCTTGGCGGCCATGATGAAGATGAAGACAGCGATGGGGCCCCCTTGCTGATCGACAGCCATGGGCGTGAAATTGTTGATCCGGTTTGGGCCCTCTATGACTATACTATTGCGAAAACAGGGCCTGTGCCCACGCTCATTGAATGGGACACGGATGTGCCCGATTGGACCGTCTTGGCGGATGAGGCCATGCGTGCCGATACGATTTTGACGCAGCAATCTCAGGTGGCGGCGCAATGAACCTCACCGTCAGCCAAGCCGCATTCACCAAAGCCATCATGACCCCAACGCTTGACGTGCCCGCAGGGCTGCGGGATGCCAAAGGCGACCCGGCGGGGAAGCGGTTTTCAGTCTATCGCAACAATGTTGCAGTCTCCCTAACCGAAGCCCTGATCCAAGCCTTTCCCGTCATCGTAAAACTTCTGGGCAACGACAATTTTCGCGTTTTGGCGGGCCAATTCCTACGTGCCCATCCCCCAACATCCCCCTTGATGATGCATTATGGTGAAGCCTTGCCCAGCTTCTTGCAAGGTTTTGAACCCACCCAACAATACGGATACCTTCCCGATATCGCACGGTTGGAACTGGCCATTCGGCGGTCATATCATGCGGCAGACAGCGCGCCACTGCACCCCGAAGCCTTGCAGGCCCTGCCCCCAGAAAAGTTGATGCTTGCGACATTAGAAATTGCCCCTGCAACCGAACTCATTTCATCACAATGGCCGATTTTTCAAATCTGGCAATTCAACATGGCAGCCGGACCTAAACCAAAAATGCGCGCCGAAGATGTGCTGATCACTCGCCCAGAGTTTGACCCGCAGAACATCGTCTTGCCCCGATGCGGCGGCATCTTTGTTCAGGCGTTAATACAACAAAAAATATTTGGCGACGCTCTGACAGCAGCCAGCACACATAACCCCGAATTCGACCTATCCCAAACCCTCGCCGCGTTGTTAACAGGCAATGCAATCACTGGCATCAAAGAAGGATAAAACAATGAACGCCTTGATAAATCTACACAATTCCATCTTTGGCCTAGTGCAAAAACTGGCCGGCGAATGGCTTTTGCCAACCCTTGCGCGGTTCACCTTCGCAGCGGTTCTTATGATGTATTTCTGGAACTCAGCCGTGACCAAACTTGGCGATGGCATTTTCGGCATCCTATCGCCATCCTTTGGCGGATACACCCAGATTTGGCCACGCGCCATTGAAGCCGCTGGATATGATTTAAGTGCAATGTCATGGTTCCAATGGCTGGTGGTTGTTGCGGGAACCGCTGCGGAATTCATCCTTCCCCTATTGATTTTGATCGGGCTTTTCACACGTCTCGCGTCCATCGCGATGATCGGTTTTGTCTTCATGCAATCCTTGACCGATATCGTCGGTCACCATGCGGATGCCAGCACAATCGGAAGTTGGTTTGACCGCATCCATGACAGCCAGATCCTTGATCAACGCCTGTTCTGGGTAACAATCCTGGTCGTCTTGATCGTCAAGGGCGCAGGCCCATTCTCAGTAGACCGCGCGCTTTCACGTCAAGGCAGCAATAACTTCTAAAGAATAATTCTTGAAAAAGAGCCCGAGCAAAGGACATCTTTGCTCGGGCCTACGATTTAATGTGCGTCAGGTGTACGCGCCGCGACAGCCAAGATACCACCAAGCCCCGCCATGACAATCGGGAACATGGTGAAGAAATTGAAGCCAAACGCGAACATCATGCCGCCCGCTGACACCAACAACAGAACGCCCCCCGCCTGCGCAGAAGATCGAGCCATCGCCCCACCAGAGATCGCCATCACCGGGCCAAGCAACCCGACGATCTGGATAAGTTGAGGGTGGTCGATCCAGCTGATCAACCCAGGTTCATCAATCCATTGGGACACTTCGATCAAACCCCAGCTGAAAAAGCCAATGACCAAGCCGATTAATCCGGCAATAATCCCTAAAACCAACGCTGCATTGCGCATTGCACACTCCTATATCTATTGCGTTCGATATAGGGACCCGTTCAGGAATTGCCAGTCCATTGTGCCTTGGTCTCAGGTGACCAGCCCAAAGTCATGACACCATCATCTTCGATCACGGGTCGTTTCATGACGGTTGGGAAGGCTGTAAACATTTGACTTTTCGGAAGCTCTCGATCCGTTTCCGTCATCTCACGCCATGTTTTGGACCGTTGATTAACCGAAATACCACCAAAGGTTGCAAAAACTTGATCGAAAAATGCAGCATCCTGCGGAGTGGCCCGAATATCGACAAACTCGACCACAAAACCCGATTTAGTCAGTTCCCTCAACGCCTTACGGCATGTATCGCAAGCCTTAATTCCATACAATTTCATGTTCATCACCCTCAAGTTTTCGACATTTTTCATATTTTCTGCCACTCACGCAGTCAACACAATCGGTTAACGGGTTGCTTTTTTCTCAGACTGTGCGCATTGTCTCATCTGTGACAAAGGCTTTACTGACGCACGCTTCCCTTTTTGGGCGCGGCCTGAAGACTGAAGACCTGGCTGCACCACCCCGCCGCAATAACGTGGGCGGGTTCAATAAGGAGAATACGGATGGCTACTGGCACCGTAAAATGGTTTAACACTACTAAAGGCTTCGGCTTTATCGCACCAGACGAAGGCGGAAAAGACATTTTCGTACACATTTCTGCTGTTGAACGCGCTGGCCTGACCGGTCTTGCCGACAACCAAAAAGTAGAATTCGAAATGACTGCTGGCCGTGACGGCCGCGAATCAGCTGGTGAACTCAAGCTGCTTGACTAAGTTTTAGTCCAAAGAATTCGAAGCCCCGCAATTTGAAGAAAATTGCGGGGCTTTTTTATGTGAAATACTGTTTTAATCTGTTTGCACGCGAAGATATTCATCGGCCACACAGATTGGTGCCTCTTCGCGCAGAGGTAGAGACCCAATTTTCTTCCATTGCGCATCTTCAAAATCGGGGAAATAAGTGTCTGGCGCCTCAATTTCCAAATCGACTTCAGTGATCAGTAAACGGTTGGCGATCGGTATCAGGGCTTTGTAAATCCCGTGACCACCAATACCATAAACACGACAATATCCTTGACTTTCAGCGAACGTGATCGCGGCATCTAGACTTGAGAACACATGATCCGCATCCACATCACCAGAAGAAACGACAATGTTTAGCCGATTTTTCAATGGCTTGAATGGCAGGCTGTCCCAAGTGTTTCGCCCCATAATAATTGCGCCGCCCAAGGTTTCGCGCTGAAAGAACTTTAAATCTTCCGGCGCATGCCAAGGAATGTCATTGTCTTTTCCTATCGCACCATTGCGATCACGACCTACGATAAGTGTAATCATTTAGACGGCCACCGGAGCTGAAATTGAAGGGTCTGGTGCATAATCGACGATCTCAAAATCGTCATATTTAAAGTCAAATAGACTGTCGACTTTGCGCTTAATCTTCAATTGCGGCAAGGGTTTGGGGCTGCGCGACAATTGTGTCTGCACCTGATCCATATGATTGGAATAAATATGCGCATCGCCCAAAGTATGCACGAAATTGCCCACTTCATAACCGGTTACATGTGCCAACATATGCTGCAGGATCGCATAGGAGGCGATGTTAAAGGGTACACCAAGGAACATATCAGCCGAACGCTGATATAGCTGCATGTGCAAACGATTGTTCAAAATACGCACCTGCCAAAGCGTGTGACACGGGGGCAAGGCCATATCCGGAACATCCGCAGGGTTCCAAGCTGAGACAATCAAGCGGCGGCTGTCTGGTGTTTTTTTGATGTTTTCAACCAAATCTGAGATTTGATCGACGGAACGCGCAAAAAACAGGGGTTCACCATCCTTTTCTTCGCCCGCAGCAGTCAATGCAGGAAACCGTCGCCACTGATGACCATACACTGGACCAAGATCACCGTCTTCATCCGCCCATTCATCCCAAATAGAAACGCCATTTTCTTTGAGATAGGCAATATTGGTGTCGCCAGCCAAAAACCAAAGAAGTTCATGTAGGATAGAACGTACATGCAGCTTTTTCGTTGTCAGCAGAGGAAACCCCTTGGACAGATCATAGTGGCTTTGCATGCCAAACACGGAAATCGTGCCCGTTCCAGTGCGATCAGACGAGGGTTCGCCTCGATCCAAAATTTCCTGTAAGGCGTTGAGATATGTTTGCATCCGTGTCTCCGTTGTCCGGGGAAATCATTATGAACCTAGTTGGCGGTGTTGCGTCAGCATAACGTTCCGACGCCCCCTGCTGCAAGCGAACTATGCCCTTGCCCAGAGATAGATTGCGGGCCAAACTGCGGCAAAATATGAAAGGTTTCTGAAATGGCACTGAAATATCTGCATGTGATGGTCCGGGTGGCGGACCTCGAAAAAAGCCAAGCGTTTTATGAGCTGCTTGGCCTCAAGGAAACCCGGCGCTACGACAGTGAAAAAGGGCGCTTCACGCTGCTATATCTGGCCCCTCCTGGTCAGGAGGAAGCTGAACTAGAACTTACCCATAATTGGGATGGCGACGAAGGCCTGCCTGCAGACAGCCGCCATTTCGGGCATCTGTGTTACGGCGTAGATGATATCTATGCGACATGTAAGCATCTGCAAGACAATGGCGTGTTGATCAATCGCCCACCCCATGACGGTCGTATGGCTTTTGTCCGTTCACCGGATAACGTCAGCGTTGAAATCTTACAAAATGGCGACGCTTTAGAACCCGCGGAACCTTGGACCAGCCTCGGCAACACCGGCAGCTGGTAACCCCCTTTAGGCGCCAGAGACATCTGGCGCCTGTACAACACTCTTGCCCCGGTAGGCGGCAGCGAGCTGCATTAGTAGATGTAGCGGATTTGATCCGTCCAATAGCGTTCAACCCGTCGCAAACTGGTATTGATACCATCGATTCCATCACTGCCAAGCACACCTTTTGACTGCAATCCTTCCGCATGGCGTGAGAATAATTCTGTCACTGCCTTGTGGATATCACGCCCTTTTTGGGTGAGGCGCACACGCACAGATCGGCGATCAATTTCACACCTCTGATGATGCATGAAGCCAAGTTCCACCAATTTTTTCAAGTTATAAGATACGTTTGATCCCTGATAGTAACCCCGTGACTTTAGCTCACCGGCGGTGACTTCATTGTCGCCAATATTGAACAGAAGTAACGCCTGAACGGCATTAATTTCCAAAACACCAACACGTTCAAATTCATCTTTAATAACGTCAAGCAACAGTCGATGTAGACGTTCCACCAGCGCAAGCGCTTCGAGGTAGTTCGTCATGAAGTCGTGTTGCCCGCTGATACTTACTTTTGACTGAAAACTCATTTATCTCTCCGGCGACCTGAATATTTGACAGTGAGATTGCGCTGAAAAGGCGAAAAAACGGTTAAACGATGCAAGAAATTTTCGGGTATTTTTCGAGAGTTACCCCAGCGTCGCCCCGGATGAAAGCCAAGCCGAAATCAAAACAATCACCATAAAAACAAGGATATCTACCTGCATCAATCCGCGAAAAACCCGAAATCCCCTCTCTTGTTCGTCTTGCAAGTTCGGTACAATTTTAACTTTGTTGCATAGTCCGATCAGCGCCGCAGTGCCTACAAACCCAAGCTTCGCAAGCAATGCCCACCCCCAATCACTTTGCAGGAGCAAGAAAACGTCCCCTTGGGTTTTGAGCAAAACCAAACCGCCACCACAGACTGCCAACACCCCCAATATGACCGGTGCCCACCGACCAAAGAGCGTCGCAGAGTGCCGCAACTGTTCCGCTCTATCACAGAGCAAAAATGGCAAAACCACGCCCGCC
Source organism: Halocynthiibacter namhaensis (assembly GCF_000812685.1). Classification (GTDB taxonomy): domain Bacteria; phylum Pseudomonadota; class Alphaproteobacteria; order Rhodobacterales; family Rhodobacteraceae; genus Halocynthiibacter; species Halocynthiibacter namhaensis. Next base: position 231,427 of record NZ_JWIF01000074.1, on the reverse strand, counting down.
CAGGTGACCGCCACAAATAAATGTATAAACAGCAAGGCTTTCATCAGCCCTGATAGATGGCTTAGCATGGTGAGGCAAAACAACAGCAACACCGCTTTAAGCAAGTTGATCCAGGCTGTTCTTGAAACATGCACCCCCGTGAGGAAGACCAACGCCGTGGCCGTCAGCCATGGCCCAGACCCACCGCCCCACAGTAGGGCCGCGATACCCGGCATAAGGATCCCGTCCCAAGTGCCCATTAATACGGCCCCAGCAACGCCAAAGGACAGGATACAACCGCCCGCCCCGATGATCGCAAACGCCACTTGCAAGCGCCGTAACGATGGTAAGTTGAACATCACTGTCGCCAACAGCCCCCCACTGGTCACAACAGCAGAGATCCAGATCACCCATTTGACGATGACAGGTGCGATCATCAACATTTCAATGTCTTCAAACATCATACCGTCAACCGATCTGATGAATTACGGTAGGAGCGTAAAGGCAAACCCACCGCGCATCGCATGGCCATCACTGCCCAGCGCGCTCCAGGATACAGACCAGTCACCCGGGTTGATCTCAGGCATTGGCAAATCGAAATTCTCACCTGAGGTAGACGGAAGATTTTGAAGGTCAAAAGTCACCACAGTGCCCGTCGCATCGGTCAGCGTCACCAAAACCAAACGCAAAGGACGGTTAAAAACAAGTGACAGCTGGTGTGGGGCCTCTGCAAGTTCGGCCCCATCCACCGGATGGGTCGATAGCAATTTTGAATGCGCATGTGCACTGCCCAACAGCGATAAGCTACACAATGCGGCCCACAAAAGGGTCAACAGAAATCGCGGGAATTGTATCTTGGCTGGCATAAGTGGGCATCTCCTGATGGGTGCGCCCACTTTGGGCCTGAGTGTAGGGGCGAGGTCAAGCCGCTTTATGGATCATCGCGATTTTTGTGATCAACGCCAAATAATGGTCAGGGGTGGCCAGTTGACCTGAAACCCAACCATATAAATCGTGATCATTTTCCTCAAGCAGCCCCTCGTACAGATCCAACTCCGCTGGGGTTAGATCAGCCAACGCCGCGTTCGAAAACCCTGTCAGGATAAGATCCATTTCCTTGATGCCACGCCGAATAGATCGCATATGCAACCGCTTCAAACGGTGTTCTCTGGTTTCCTCAGACATGATCAAGCCGTTTTCAAAATAGATCGTAGCGTTTTCTCAAGTCGGCCCAGACGGTCAGCGGATTTGCTGATCTGGGTTTTGAGGTCGCGGATCTCTGTTAGAATGTCACTGACATCCTGCGCAAGGGGTTGTTCATCTTCCGGGCCACCGACCCCATCACCTTCGCCATTCAGCAACCACATGATCGATACATTCAACAAACCAGAGAGGCTCATCAATTTGTTGGAACGTGGTTCAGATAGGTCGTTCTCCCATGCGCGGATTGTCTTCAACTTAACGCCAAGGCGGCGCGACAGTTCATCTTGCGACATGTTCAGCGCTTCACGCGCCCCCACAACCCGATCGCCAAAAGTGGTATATTCCGCACTAAACCAGTCGTTCTCTGCGTCATCCATGATGTTTTTCTACTTTATGTTGCCCATGTTCTCGGCACAGCCTAAATCAATTGTACCTAACATACAAACATGGCCTACATTATGTCTCTGATCTCTGCCTCTCTGTCCCGCGTCAAACCGTCCCCCACGATGGCCATTAGCAGCAAAGCCAAGGAACTGGCCGCTGCTGGACATGATATCATTGCATTGTCAGCCGGCGAGCCGGATTTTGACACACCCGAAAACATCCGCAATGCAGCCAAGGCCGCAATCGACGCTGGCAAAACGCGCTATACGGCACCTGATGGCATCCCGGAACTAAAGCAGGCGATCTGTGACAAGTTTCAACGCGAGAATGATCTGGCATATTCCCCCGCACAGGTCACCGTATCCACGGGTGGCAAGCAGGTTCTATATAACGCATTGATGGCGACACTGGACGCGGGCGATGAGGTGGTCATCCCTGCCCCGTATTGGGTCAGCTATCCCGACATGGTATTACTGGCCGGAGGAACGCCCGTAGTCGTAGAATGTCCGATTGAAGCTGGCTTTAAATTGACGCCCGTTGCACTAGAAGCCGCCATCACGCCGAACACCAAATGGCTGATCTTCAATTCGCCGTCCAACCCAACGGGCGCGGGTTATAGCATGCAAGAACTGAAAGCACTCACGGATGTATTGATGCGCCACCCTCACGTACACATCATGACAGATGATATGTATGAACATCTGTCCTATGATGGGTTCACCTTCTGCACCCCGGCACAGGTTGAACCCGGCCTGTATGAGCGCACCCTGACCTGTAACGGCGTGTCTAAGGCTTATGCTATGACGGGTTGGCGTATTGGTTACGCTGCGGGACCCGAACCGCTGATCGCAGCTATGCGAAAGGTGCAATCGCAATCAACCTCTTGCCCTTGCTCCGTAAGCCAATGGGCCGCCGTTGAGGCCTTGAATGGCCCACAGGATTATATCCATGACAGTTTAGGGGTTTTCCAAAAGCGTCGCGATATGGTGGTTGAACTGCTGAACGAATGTAAGGGCATCACCTGCCCCATGCCTGATGGTGCATTCTATGTTTACCCTTCCATCCTAGACTGCATTGGAAAAACCACGCCAAAGGGTACAGTTATCGCCAATGATGAAGTCTTTGCCACCGCTTTGCTTGAAGACACGGGCGTCGCTGTTGTCTTTGGTGCTGCTTTTGGTTTATCACCAAACTTTCGGGTCAGTTATGCTGAATCCGATGATGTCCTACGGGCAGCCTGCATGCGCATACGCGCGTTCTGTGATGGGTTGGTTTAATCTACCGACATTGGTATAATTATTACGATTTTAAAAAGGTTGCCGCGCAACATGTCTACTGAACTGCCAGAATATTACTTCCGCACCCGTGAAAATGGGGCAATTGCCTTCCGTATCGACACCGAGAACAGGCACCGTCGGATCGAGATGGATCAGATCGCAGTCCTCAACGTGCGCAATGGTGAAATCAAGCCACATGGCAAACGTGAGTTGTCGGAACGTGACATCGAAGTGCTTTCAGAATGGATCACGGAACGCCAAGCACTGCTGGCACAGCGGAATATCGATGACATTTTACGCACCGTAGATCATCTAAATCTGACCGCTCAATGGGCTCAATCCAAAGCAGAAGACGATGATTTGGAAGCCATCACAGATACGCTTTTATTGGCCATGCATGATCTGCGGTCTGTACTGGTGCGCAAGAAAGCCGACCGCTTGCTGGCCGCAAGCGAAGCGAATACATAATCGGAACCCGACCGGAGTTTTTGAAAAACTCCGGTCAAATTTCTTTGAAAGAAATTTGGATTACGCAACCCACTTTCGGTTCCAGAACCGTATGTTAAGCATCACGGCAACCACAGACAACCCCACAACCAATCCCATCCAAACACCTGACGGGCCATAGCCCATATGCTGGCTCAGAACATAACTGATGGGCACCCCGATCAACCAATATCCAGTGCCCGCAAGGATCATCGGCACCCGAGTGTCTTGAACACCACGCAACAGCCCAATCCCAATCGCTTGCATCCCATCCGTCAACTGGAACAATGCGGCAAGCACCATCAGTGCACGCGCAATATCGATGACGGCCTCGCGCGCAGGTTCGTCTTCGGCCAAGAATAGATCCACCAATGGATCGGGCCAGAACACGAATAAGATCACCGTTAGCACCGAAAACACAAATGACATCGACAATGCGACAATCCCGCCTTTACGCAAACGATCTTCATCCTTCTCACCAATCGCACGCCCCGCACGAATGGTTGCCACACCTGACAGCCCCAAATGCACCATGAACGTCACTGATGCGATCTGAAGCACCACCACATGGGCGGCCAACTCAATCGCGCCAAACCAGCCCACCATAATGGAAGCTGCCGTGAACAGCCCCACCTCAGCGATGATCGTAATCCCAATTGGGACGCCAAGACGTGTGACTTCCCACAGGGCCTCAGTATCGATCTTCCAAAAGCGGACGAACAATGCATGATTGCGCTGCTTGATCGCCGCATATGCCATCAGAATAAACAGAGGCAGGAATTGGTTCACCACCGATGCAATCGCCGCGCCTCGGATCCCCAGCTCTGGCGCGCCCCAATTGCCGAAAATCAGCATATAATTCATCACACCGTTCAGCAGTGCTGCGGCAATCGTCGCCACCAACACAACGGTCGTGCGCTCAATGGCAGATAAATAGCTTTTCAAAGTGACAACCAACAACGCCGGGATCAAACCAACACCGGCGATCGCGAGATATTCTTGTGCCAAAGCCGCAACTTCGGGCTGTTGTCCCAGAAAAATCAATACGCTTTCAGAATAGAAGAACACCGGTTGCACCGCCAACGTATAAGCAAGCGACGCCCAAAGGCCCATGCGCGTCACACGGCGCACACGCACGTCATCCCCAGATGCGCTGGCCTCAGCCACCATGGGCATAACCGCGTTGCCAAGCCCGGCACCAAACACGAAAAACATGAAGAAAAACGAGCTGGCCAAACCAAGGGCGGCCAGCGAGGTCACATCATATAGGCCGATCATCACAGTGTCTGTGACACCAATTGCCATTTGGGCCAAGTGACTTCCAACAAGAGGAAGCCCCAGCAGCAGAACCGCCTTGATATGCGCTCTGTAAGTCATGTCTTTATCCGGTGGTCAGCTTAAAAAAGGGGGGAGCCATCCCCTGGGCGGAGATGACCGCCAAGCTTCAGCGAACCAGAAAACTTAATCAGGTTCAAGCCCTTTTCCAGAAAACCCTTCCGCGAAGCGCATGCAATTGACAGAAAGAAAAGTTGCGGGATCAGTCCAGAATATCGCGGATCGCCCGGTGGAAAACCGACGCCCCAATCGCAATAAGGTCATCTGGGAAATCATAATCCGGGTTGTGCAACTGGGGTTGTTCACTGCCGGACCCCAGCAAAAACATCGCCGATTGCGCCCCACATCCCAATGCCTCATGCCCGAACAACCCGAAATCCTCGGACCAACGCATCGCACCCAAGTCATGGTGCAACGGGATGTTCTGACTTTCACAGGCCTTGATCAACGCAGCTGTGGGGGCTGGTGCATTGGTGCAGGCGTGAAAAACGTCATGATAACTCAAGCTCACCTCAAGGCCTTCCCGCTGTGCCACCTCAGAAATCAATGTTTCCGCAGCGCTGCAAAGCGCCGCCATATCCGCATCTTCCAAACAGCGCAGCGTCGCATAAACCACCGCATGGCCCGGCGTAACACCAAACACAGCTTCGCCCATCTCTGCATGGGTCACCGTCACCAAGCGATATCCGCTTTCAAGTGCCCCTCCGGGGCCAAGCTTCGTCAAGGCTGGCATCAATTCAGCGATCGCAGCCATAGGCGATGTTCCGGTTTCCGGCATCGACGCATGGGCGGTTTTGCCGGTCAGTTCAATCTGCAAACCCCGCGAGGCGCAATTGGCAGGCCCCGACGCGATCCCAACATGTCCAAGCGCGAGGCCTGGCAGGTTATGCAGTGACAAAGCGATATCAGGTGCAACATCCGCAAACCGAGGATCCTCAAGCACCGCCCGCGCCCCCTGCCCGGTTTCCTCGGCGGGTTGAAACAACAAAACCACACGCCCTTTGGCCGGGCGCTGCTTTGCCAACATACGACCCACAGCGCAGGTCATCGCCATGTGACCATCATGCCCACATAGATGCCCCTTGCCCGCAATTTGCGATTTATGCACAACATCGGTGAGTTCTTCAATCGGCAAGGCGTCAAGTTCTGCACGGACCATAACGGTGGGGCCTGGGGCGGCACCTTCATAGACGATGGCAACGCCTGTGCCGCCAAGTTTGGTCAAAACGTGATCGGGCTGCGTGTCAGACATGAAGGCCACAACCTGCTTCGCCGTTTCGACTTCTTCGCCAGAAATCTCAGGCATTTCATGCAGTTTTCGACGAAATGCAGTCAGCTCGATGATGTCGCTGTTACTCAGCATAATGGCCCCCAGTTGGATCAATCACAGTCCGTCGCACACAGCCAGAATTACACAAGGTTTTCAACCCAAAACAGGCGCCCAATTGGACGCCTGTTTGAAACACGTTAAGTGATTATCAACCCCGGCGCTGATCCGGGTGGATGGATGTTCCAAGGATATGATCAGAGTTGTGAACAACTTGGCCGGCATTGCCGACAATCAGTGGATCCGGTGCGGTCACAACAGAATGATCCTTGTCAGGGTATTCAATCGTCGACAGGAAATGCTTCATGCAATTCAAACGCGCACGTTTTTTGTCATTCGACTTGATGATCGTCCAAGGCGCGTCAGCGGTGTCGGTGTAAAAGAACATCGCTTCCTTTGCCTCGGTATAATCATCCCATTTCGCAAGGGACGCCTTATCAATCGGGGACAATTTCCATTGCTTCAACGGATCCCCCTGGCGGGAATCAAAGCGGCGTTTTTGTTCTTCCTGCGTGACCGAGAACCAATATTTATACAGGCGCACACCAGATCGCGTGATCATCCGCTCAAATTCCGGGGTTTGACGCATGAATTCAAGATATTCATTTGGCGTACAGAACCCCATCACACGTTCCACACCGGCTCGATTGTACCAAGACCGGTCATAAAAAACCATTTCTCCCTTGGTCGGTAAGTTCTGAATATAACGTTGGTAATACCACTCGCCACGTTCCCGATCCGTGGGCTTATTCAGCGCAACAACACGGGCTTCGCGTGGGTTCAAATGTTCCATGAACCGCTTAATCGTGCCGCCCTTACCAGCCGCATCGCGCCCTTCGAACAACAGAACGAATTTCTGACCTGTCTCATCCACCCATTTTTGAACTTTCAAAAGCTCAGCCTGAAGTCGCGCTTTTTCAGCCTCATAAGCTTTTTTAGGCATCTTATCAGTGTAAGGATAAGTTCCCCCTTCAAAGGTTTGCCGGATAGAATCCATGCTAACCTTAGGAAAATCCTCTTTTTTCTCAACCACGACGGGTTTGGCCGCAGCATTTGCAGCTGTCGTTTTCGGGGTGGCTGTTGTCATATAATCGTCCTCCAATTCACTCACATGCGATTGCCTAGCCCATCGAAACCTGTGGCGCCTTGACGCAGATCAATACTTCTCTTGATTAATCTGCCCCCGTAAAAAAATAATTGAACCCGCGAATTGAACTGCCGTCTTGCCTTTGTTCCTTAAATGTTCCACCTTCATGCCAATTGGATGTGAGGGCCCATGCGACAGATTGACAACAACACTGCCCGACGCCTTTGGTTGTCTTCCCTTGGATTGATGCAAGCGCCCACCGGCCCGCTTGATGTCGCCGAAATCATACGCGATCTTGGATATGTGCAGCTTGATACCATCAACATTCTGACCCGGGCGCATCATCACATTCTATGGTCACGCAATCAGAATTATCGTGAGAAACACCTTGACCCGGCATTGAACCCACGGCGTGAGATATTCGAACATTTCACGCATGATGCGTCGGTTCTGCCGATGGAATTCCTACCTATCTGGCAACGGCAATTTGAACGCAAAGCCGAAAAACTGGGCAAATCATCTTGGTTTTCAGGCATGTCCGACATCCAAGCCCGCGCCGACATCAAAGATCGCATTCGTCGTGAAGGTGCGCTGTCCACCCATGATTTCGACAGCGAAAATCAGCGAAAAGGCGAAGCTTGGTCCCGACCACCGCATAAAATGGCCCTTGATTTCATGTGGTATTCCGGCGAGTTGGCGACTTGCCATCGCCGCGGCTTTACCAAAGTATATGACTTGGCAGAACGCGTCTATCCAAGCGAAATTCGCAACAAAACACTGCCTGATGCTGAACGTTTGGATTGGCTTTGTCAGCAGGCCCTACAGCGCCTTACATTCGCCAACCCCGGCGAGATCCAGCGTTTTTGGGATGCGGCAAGCGCCGCCGAAATAAAAACATGGATTGGTGAAAACCCTCCCGAAAAAGCGCAATTTTCCGGGTCAGACGGCCAATTCTATGATTGCTATATTCCCCCAGATATTGCCGCACGTATTGCCGCTTTGGAACAGCCAGCAAAACGGATGCGTCTTCTCAGCCCCTTTGACCCCCTGATACGCGATCGCACCCGTTTGAAGCGTCTGTTCGGGTTTGATTATCGCATTGAGATCTTTGTGCCCCAAGCCAAACGGATCTGGGGATATTACGTGTATCCACTGCTGGAAGGTGACCAATTCGTCGGCCGCATCGAAGCCCGCGCGGATCGCAAGACAGGCGTTTTGACCGTAGTAAACCTATGGGCTGAATCCGGTGTCAAATGGGGTCAGACCCGCATGAAGCGGTTGGACGCTGAATTGGATCGCGTGATGCGCCTCTGCGACTGTCATGACCTCCGCTGGCAATGCGAACATCAGGCGGCGCAGCCACCAGCGGCCGCGTACGGTCGGTAACCGCAGATCTGCGAATATCAGTCAGCGTCTTGAAGCGTTCCGCGAGTTTCGTCCAACTCTGCCAATAAGGCTGCCCGCCGACGCGCTTGGCCTTGGTTATATCGTGCAGCCAGATCACGCATCCGGCGGGCATCTGCTAAGTCAATCAACACAGCATTGCGGCGCGCACCCACGGCTGCCTTTTCACGAAACAAACGACTGGTGGTTTCATCACGGATGATTTGCTTGGCACGCGCAAAAATGGATGGGGGCTCAGCTTTGTCAGTGGCAGATCGCATGCGCACAACATCTTGACCACGTAACGCATATTGACGGCCCTCACGGGCACGGGTTTCCAATTTTTCCATAACACTTTCCTTCACATAACGTACCAGCCACGCCAGCACACACTCACAAACCTACAAAGCCCAAAGAGAAAAGCGGCCTTGTGCAAACAATATGACGCAAAACATCTAAAAATCGCCAGAAAAAGTCACTGTTGGTTAACTTTAGCTGCCTCAGCGCACACTGTTGTTTTGCATAACAAATTTAGAAATATCCAAGTGATTTCACCGTCACCGGCCAAAATCAAATCACGATTTTCCATCGCCGAACTCCGAAGGATACTGCGAAATTGAGAAACAATGTTGGAAATATTAGATAAATTCGCCCAAACCAGAAACGCATTCTCCGGTTTGGACGCATGTCTACCCGCGCACAGCGAATCGCTGACCTTCTTAGCTATGGTTCCAATCCTCCGGATCAGCATTGTTGTTTGGCGACAATCCAATGATGTCCCCTTTCGTCGAACACCCCAACCCCAACACGGTCCGATTGGCATAACCGAAATAGGCGCTGACCTGGTTGATCTCTAGGATCTCGCCATCATCCCAACCCACGGCGCGCAATTCTTCAACGTCAAGTTCACGCAACGCATTTGGATCCCGGGTTAAGGTCCGCACATAGCGCATCGCCTGCTTTTGCGCTTCACTCAGCGGTGCGCCATCAACATCCCGCGATTGAATTGCCGTGCGGATCGCCGCAGATTTCGCATCATCCCCCACAAGGCGTTTCAGCCCAGAAAAATGGTGTTCCACGCAGTAGTTGCATTCATTCAGCGACGACACCCAAACGCCCAAACATTCCAGAAACCACTTGGGGATCGTATTGCCAGAATGGTGCAGCACATATTTATAGATCGCCATATGCCCTTCCATCGAATGGGGGCGCAGGCTGTGCATCATCATGATGTTATCGACGTTATTGTCAGGGCCTTTGACCCGATCATACAACATCTTCAGCTTGCCAGTGGCGCTCGAATAGGGAACGGTTTTGATCCAAGACATCTCAATCTCTCTCCTGTTTTGAGAATGAGACTGCCTTGGATCATTGCAAATGAGAAGACCTTGCGCAAAATTAACTTTTCGACGGCTAGATCACAAGATCAGCTAAAGCAGAATCGCCCGTGATATCTTGCAGGCCAAAGCCGCCACGTTCCATCCGCTCATGCAGGGCAGCAAAGTTTTCCTCGGCTGTGGTTTCAATCCCCAACAGAACTGTCCCAAAGTTACGCGCCGATTTTTTCATATATTCAAAACGTGCGATGTCATCATCTGGGCCAAGCAAACCAAGAAAATCTTTCAGGGCACCCGGACGCTGCGGCAGGCGCAGCATGAAATATTTCTTCAGGCCCAGATATTGCTGTGCCCGTTCTTTCACTTCTGGCAGGCGTTCAAAATCAAAGTTCCCACCAGAAGTCACGCAGACCACAGTTTTGCCTTGGATTTGATCTTTGATGTCCTTCAGCACATCCACCGACAGCGCGCCCGCGGGTTCCAAGACGATGCCCTCAATGTTCAACATCTCAAGGATCGTTGTGCAAATGCGGTCTTCTGGCACGGCAAAAATCTGATCTTGGGCAAAGTCTTTTAGGCACTCAAAGGTTTTCGCACCGATTTTGGCAACAGCCGCCCCATCCACAAAACTGTCGATGTTTTCCAGCGCGGTTGGCGCAGCTTTTTCCACCGCAAGCGCCAAACTGGCGCCGCCCGCAGGTTCCGCAAATGTATAGGTGGGCCCGTCTGTGCCGAAATAACTGGTGACCCCCGCAGATAGGCCACCGCCCCCCACAGGCAGCACGATCATATCCGCCGCACGGCCCAATTGCGCTTCGATTTCCACAGCAACCGTTGCCTGGCCTTCAATTACATCGGCATCATCAAAGGGCGACAGAAAATGTGCCCCCTGGCTTGCGCAATAGGCTTGTGAGGCCGCCAAGGTTTCGTCGAAATAGTCGCCTTCCAACACAACTTGGATCGCATCTCCGCCAAAAATTCGGGTCTTTTCCACCTTCTGTTTGGGGGTCGTGACAGGCATATAAATCACGCCTCTCACACCAAAATGCGCACAGACCCGTGCCACGCCCTGGGCATGATTTCCCGCACTTGCGCAAACGAACAGGCGTTGATCCGGGGCATTTGTAAGGGCCTTGCTGATCGCGTTAAAGGCACCGCGAATTTTATACGACCGCACCGGCGACATATCTTCGCGCTTCAACCAGATCTCGGCACCGAATTTATCCGACAAATGATCATTGCGATGCAGCGGCGTGCGTTTAAACAGCGCGCGCATATTCTCGGTGGCGGCTTTTGCATTGTCTTGGAAGGTCATGTCAGGTCCGTCAAAATAAGGTAAAAATCACGCTGGGAAACCGATCCTGGCCGCTTGTGCTTAGGCCGTGGGTCGATTGACTTCAACTGCTTTCCCCCAAGTCACACGCTTCGCGCGCAACAGCTTTAATCGCCGCCACAATATCGACAGGGCGCGTGCGATGGTTGGTGATCGCGGCGCGCAGCATGGTCACCCCGTTGATCCCGGTGGTCGAGAACACGGCCTCTCCGCTTTCTTGCAAATTCTGGGCAATTTCGCTGTTCAGCGCGGATTGCGCCGCTGCGGGCAAATCGCGTCGCGCGGTAAAGACACAAATATTGGAAATCACATCAACGCCAAGCGCCATCAAGGGCTGTGTGGTGACCTCATCCGCCATCAACCGTGCCAATTGGCAGTTTCCCGTGATCGCATCCGCGAAAGCCGCCTCTCCGTAGATTTCCAAGGCGCACCAAACCTTCAGCGCGCGATTGCCACGCGACAGATCGATGCCGTAATCCGTGAACCAAGGTTCGCCCCCGGCAAGGCCCCGATCCGCCCCTTGCAGATACGCCGGACGTGCTGCAAAAGCCGCACGATGTTCTTCCTCATTGCAGATCAGAACCATGCCGCAATCATAGCCAACATACATCCATTTATGGAAATCCAGCGCAATCGAATCCGCCCGCTCGATGCCATCTGTCAAAGTGCGAATGGCGGGGGCAGCAATGCGGGTCCAGGCACCAAAGGCACCATCAACATGCAGCCAAAGCCCCTCATTTTCTGCAACATCGGCGAGGGCTGTTAGATCATCAAAGCCCCCGATATCCACGGACCCGGCGGTGCCCACCAGCAGAAAAGGAATACAGCCTTTGGCGCGATCTTGATGCAACATATCTCGCAAGGCATCCACATCCATTTGACCATTTTTCAACGGCACCAGGCGAAGGTTATCCGCCCCTACACCTAATAATTCCAGGGCTTTGCGCGTGGCATTATGCACGCCAGCCGCCGCATAGGCGGTCAAATGATGCGCCCCTTGTCCTGACACGCGCAGGTCTTTCACAACCCGCAGACGGGCAGCCTGGAAGGAAATCACAGTTGCCTGCGACGTGCCCGCGACCAAAAGCCCACTCGCGGTTTCGGGGAAACCCATTTTCGCGCGCGCCCAATCCACCACGGCGCGTTCCATGTGGTTGGCTCCATGATGACGCCCGCCAAGGTTTGCGTTCACAACCGAACTGGCCATGGACGCGATCAAATCGCTGGCAAGGCCCGAACCCTGCACCCATCCCCAAAATTTCGGATGCGTATTGCCCCCATGATACGGCAACACATCACCTTGGATTTGGTCAATCACATCATCAACATCGCGCCCATTGGCCTGAATTTCATACCGTTGGTCGATATCATCCGGCGGGCATTGCCAAGGGCGTTCATCTGCGGTTTCCAACTGATCTAGGCAGGCATCCAACAACCGGTGTGCCTGCGCGCGGAACGCATCAGCATCTTGTGGATCCAGTTTTCCACCTTTGAAATCATCCTGCATCGCTGCGACCTCCCCGCTCTTTTGACACTTTGTTACCACAGCACAGCGCCAGCCCAAGCCTCAAATGCGGCCTCATTTGCACAGTTTCCCCAGATCCATCCACAAGATATGGGAATATGCGCATGCCTTCCCCCTTCCCGAGTCCCCCGGGACCTGCCATAATGCTGAAAATTTAGTAAAGAATGAGCAGCACACTCTATGGCAGACGATCTTCTTGGCGCAGTTGAACCCGAAAAAACTTATGACGCATCTTCTATCCAGGTCCTTGACGGGATCGAGCACGTTCGACTGCGTCCGGGCATGTATATCGGCGGCATTGACGAACGTTCCTACCACCACTTGGTGGCCGAGATTGTCGACAACTCTATGGATGAGGCCGTTGCAGGTCACGCAACCCGCATCGACATCACGTTGCATGCGAATAATTCCGTAACAGTCGTTGACAACGGACGTGGCATTCCCACCGATCCACACCCCTCTGACCCGTCAAAATCCGCGCTTGAGATCATCTTTTGTACGCTGAACGCTGGTGGTAAATTCTCGGGCGACGCCTATGAGACCTCCGGCGGTTTGCACGGTGTGGGTTCCTCCGTTGTGAACGCCTTGTCTGATCGTTTGTATGTCGAGGTTGCGCGCAACAAAGAACTGTTTGCGATCGAATTTATACGCGGTGTGCCCACTGGCCCCATCGCAAAAATCGGCGCTGCCCCAAATCGGCGCGGCACATCTGTGAACTTCCACCCGGATGAGCAGATCTTTGGCAAACAAAAGTTCAAACCCAAGCGTTTGTTCACCATGGCGCGATCCAAAGCCTATCTGTTTTCCGGCGTTGAAATCCGTTGGAAAAGCGAGATCGAAGATGGCGATATGCCGATGGAAGCCACGTTCAAGTTTCCAGGCGGCCTGGCCGATTATCTAAATGAAACCCTGGAAAACGTCACAACCTATGCCGACGCGCCTTTCGCGGGCAAAGTGACCTTCCAGGAGAAATTCGGCGAACCGGGTTCTGTGGAATGGGCGATCAACTGGACGCCGGCGCGCGACGGATCGATCCAATCATACTGTAACACGGTCCCCACGCCCGAAGGCGGCACCCATGTCGCGGGTTTCTGGGCCGCTGTTCTGAAGGGCATCAAAGCTTACGGCGAATTGGTCAGCAACAAAAAGGCCGCGCAAATCACCCGTGATGACTTGATGTCAGGCGGCTGTGCATTGGTGTCTTGCTTCATCCGTGATCCGCAATTCGTGGGCCAAACCAAAGACCGCCTGTCGACCGAAGCCGCCCAGCGTATGGTTGAAAATTCCGTGCGCGATTATTTCGACACATGGCTGGCATCCGACACCAAAGCAGCTGGTGCGATCCTTGATTTCCTAGTGCTGCGAGCAGAAGAACGTCTGCGCCGCCGTCAGGAAAAAGAGACCGCCCGTAAATCCGCCACCAAGAAATTACGCCTGCCAGGCAAACTGACCGATTGCACTGCCAAGAACCGCGAAGGCACGGAATTGTTCATCGTGGAAGGGGACTCAGCGGGTGGCTCTGGTAAAGGCGCGCGCAATCGTGTGAACCAGGCGCTTTTACCTCTGAAAGGTAAGATCCTAAACGTGCTGGGTGCTGCCAGTTCCAAGCTGAACACCAACGCCGAAATCAACGACCTTTGCGAGGCGCTTGGCGTCGGCATGGGCACGAAATTCAACGTTGATGATCTGCGTTATGACAAGATCATCATCATGACCGATGCGGATGTCGACGGCGCCCATATCGCGGCTTTGCTGATGACGTTTTTCTACACGCAGATGCGGCCTTTGATTGATCAGGGGCACCTGTATTTGGCCTGTCCGCCGCTGTATCGTCTAACCCAAGGCGCGAAACGCGTTTACGTGGCGAATGATGCTGAGAAAGACATGCTTTTGGAAAAAGGTCTTGGCGGCAAAGGGAAAATTGATCTGCAACGGTTTAAGGGGCTTGGTGAAATGGATGCCAAAGACCTGAAAGAAACCACCATGGACCCCAAGTCTCGCAAGCTGATCCGCGTCACAATCGACGAGGACGAGCCCGGCGAAACCGCAGATCTCGTAGAACGCCTCATGGGTAAGAAGCCGGAGATGCGTTACCAGTATATCCAAGAAAACGCCAAGTTCGTCGAGGAGCTGGATGTTTAGGTATTAACGTCAATGTGATCGACTAAATGCCAGCGTTTATTTTTTTCATCCTGATCGACAACTCCCTCTGCTTGCATCATTGCAAGTAGGGTTCGGGAAATATGTCCCTCATGCCCAATATGCCCCATATAAACGCCTAGTGTTCGTCCAATTTCAGCATTGGACAAGGGGTGCGGCGACACAGAAAGCACTGTTCGAATTGATGCTTTCAGTTCTGAAATGGCATGTTGGGCACTTTCGTAGGCATGGTTTAGCTCTTGCATAACGGGATTATCCTTAAGTGAGATTGAAGTCAGTTTACTGCCAAGTCCTCCCATGACAAGATGTCACCGCCCATGCCCAGCATGGGCAGCGCCTGACCCTCCCCACGGGAGGGCGCTTCGCACCCACCCAGGGTCATTCACTGCCCTCCGCAAATCTCACACCATACCGCGCCTGTTCATCGGGCTTACGCCGTTCCACTGGAACGACGGTCCCTCTTCATCCCCACGGGAGGGCGCTTCGCACCCACCCAGGGTCATGCACTGCCTTCCGCAAATCTCGCACATCAAGCGCGCCTGTTCATCGGGCTTACGCCGTTCCACAGGAACGACGGTCCCTCTTCATCCCCAAGGCAGGGCGCTTTGCACCCACCCAGGGTCACGCGCTGCCCTTTGCAAATCTCACACTATAAACGCGCCCGTTCCCACGGGCAGGCGCGCGCCCTACTCCCTTCACAGTTCCGTAACGTTTTGCGCTTTGGGCTTGCCTCTGGCTGCGGACACGGCAAACTGCCGGTAACACGCGCAAAGGAAAAGCCCATGACCCCGACCACGTTTTATGCCTCGATCATGCTGGCCGCCGGGATCGGCATTCCGGTGTTGGCGGCACTCAATGCCCGCCTGGGGCAGCATTTGGGATCACCCGCCGCGGCTGGGTTTATCCTGTTTATCGTTGCCTTAAGCGCCACCACCCTCGTCATGATCCTCACTGCGGGTCCATCGGTTTTGAAACTTGCCCCCTCGGCCCCAAAGCATCTGTTTATGGCGGGTCTGCTGGTTGCGTTCTACCTGCTGTCCATCACCTGGATCGCACCCAAATTCGGGGTTGGCAATGCGGTGTTCTTTGTACTGTTGGGCCAGATGATATCCGCCGCCGCAATTGACCATTGGGGATTGTTCGGCGCACAGATCAGCCCCCTCACCTTCACCCGCGCCCTGGGTGTTGCCACGATGGCGGCGGGGGTTTGGATCACGCAATTGGCCCGCTGATCACATCCGCGCGACCAGCATTGCCAGCGCCCCCTACAACGCTCTATTCATAGAACATAGAAATGGATAGGCCTTTGGATTTCGTGATCGACAATCAGATTTTATTTATTGCCGGGTGTTTTTTCGCCGGCGTGTTTGGCACTTGGTTTATGCTGAAATGCAATTGCACGCGCAAAGGCTGGTATATTGCCGATCTTATGTGGGTCGGGCTTGGTGGTTTTGGTGCGGTGACGGCCCTGCTGGCAGGCGTGTGGCAGGAAGACAGCTCGCGGCTTGATCGCCAGATCGCTGTGGCCTTTGCCGTGACGCGACAGTTTGAACATGACGCCGCGCGTTTCCGCCTGACATTCTGCGATGATGCGCCGCTGGCGGCAGGCACAGAGGCCGACATCCACAGCCTATGTGATAAGGTGGAATTCCTCTCGGCTTCTGTCTCGGGCAACCGCCAACTGCCTCTGTTCTATGAGGTCGCCCGCACCCCAACCCCACTGGAAGAATTGGGCCTGTTGTTAAGCGTCTGGAGCAGCCGCCCGGATGCCGATGACATGAAAAACGCAGGCATGAGTGCGACAGGCGAAGGCTTTGATCCCATGGAGCTTTTGGTGTTTGAAGCACGCGACGAAAGCACCGAAACCGCGCTGACCGCATTGGAACACTTCGGGCACACCGCCAACGCATCCGACGCCGGGGCCGCCTATGCCGCGCGCGCAGGGTTCATTGTGATCGCGCAGGCCTATGATGAATTGCTGACGCAAGTGTCCGGGTTGAAACAGGAATGGGATTTTTTGCAAGAAAACGTATTGCTGTTGTTGTTGCAGATTTTCGCAATCTGCCTTGTCGCCTTTGCCGCACCCTTCCGAATTGGGAAGTCCTTGGTGGATCTGGGCAACCCACCGGATCTCGCTGACGCCGGTCTCTAAATGTTGGTCTTTAGACCTCGGTCAACACGCCATTTTCCAGCTTCACCACACGATCCATTTTTCCCGCCAATTCATGGTTATGCGTCGCGATAAGCGCGGCCATCCCCGTGTCGCGGGTGATTTCCATCAGGGTTTCAAACATCTGATCTGCCGTTTCCGGATCAAGATTTCCTGTGGGTTCATCCGCCAACAAAAGCTGTGGCCCGTTCGCCATGGCCCGACAAAACGCAACGCGCTGTTGCTGCCCACCAGACAATTCGGCCGGGCGATGACCTTTGCGATCAGACACACCAACACGTTCCAACAGGTCTTCTGCCCGCGCCTTCGCCGCCCGTTCAGACGTGCCATTTGCAAGCTGTGGCAAAATGATGTTTTCAAGTGCTGTAAATTCCGGCAGCAAATGGTGGAACTGATAGACAAAACCAATGCCGCCGCGCCGCGCCATGGTGCGCGCATTGTCAGATCGCCCGGTCAGGGCTTCACCGGCCAAGACGACTTCACCGCTGCTGGCCTGATCAAGTAGACCAGCCACATGCAACAAGGTTGATTTTCCAGCCCCGGATGGCGCGATCAAAGCCACGACTTCGCCGCGTTTCAAGCGAAGGTCAGCGCCTTTCAACACTTCGACTTCATTCACACAGCCCGCGTTGTACGTCTTACGCAGGTTGCGCAATTCCAAAACCAAATCAGTCATTGTGAAGCGCCTCTACTGGGTTCATGCGTGCCGCACGGCGGGCCGGGAAAATCGTAATACCAAAGGACAGGAACAGCGACAGGCCAACGGCGGACATCACATCTTGCCATTCAAGTTCCGCCGGAAGGCGATAGACGCCGCGCACGGATGCATCCCAAGCTTGACCACCGGATAATTCGTTGATTGTCGCCAGAATACTGTCGAAATACAGGGCAAACAGGCAGCCAAGAACAACCCCCAACGCCGTGCCAATCAGGCCAACAAGCGACCCGCAAATAAAGAAGACCCGCATGATGGATCCCTGAGACAAGCCCATCGTGCGCAGAATGCCAATGTCACGGGTCTTGTTTTTCACAAGCATCACAAGGCCTGAAATGATGTTCAAAGATGCGATCAAAACCAAGACGCTCATCAGAACAAACATCACAGTGTCTTCGATTTCAAGCGCGTTTAGAAATCCGGACGAGCTGTCTTTCCACGTCCAAATCAATGTGCCCTCGCCCCCGGCAGCCAGCAGTGGCAATGTCATGTCATCGACAGCTTCCGGGTCTTCAATGAACAGCTCAACCTCATCGGCAACACCTTCACGATTGAAGAAGCTCTGCGCCTCGGGAAAGGGCATATAGATGCGGGTTTTGTCAATCAAATAACGACCGGAATTAAAGATGTGCACGACCTCGTAGGTGTTCACACGTGGGCTGGTGCCGAAGGCTGTTTTCACGCCATTGGGGGAAATCAGCTTGATCCGATCCCCAACCAACAGGCCCAATTCACGGGCGACTTGCATGCCAATTGACACGCCGTCTTCAAACCGCGCAAGATCGCCACGCCCGGTTTCAGGATCCGCGATCCGTGGGATCGACATGATGTCTTCACGGCGAATGCCGTAAACCTCAACACCCGCATTATTGTCACGATTGTTCGCCATCACTTGGGCACGCACCAAAGGGGCCGCGCGCGTGACACCCGGAACCGCACCTAGAACAGAGGCCTTGCCAAGATAGTCTTCGATCGTGTTCGCCAGCTGCCCATTCGCGCCAACTGTGCTTTGCTGGTAGACGGTCACATGCGCGTTTGCGCCAAGGATTGTGTCGACAAATTCATTGCGAAATCCCGTACGCACGGCCAAGGTGATGATCAACGCGGCAACAGCCAACATGATCCCGATCAATGAAATCCACGTCATTGTGCTGACCCCGCCTTCGGCTTTGCGCGCGCGCAAATACCGCCAAGCGATCAGCCATTCAAAACGTGAAAACGGGCGGGTTGATCCGGCCATGAGAGCTCCTGTTTCTGTTGGGTGGAACATGGGCTGCAGCTTGCCAAAGATCAAGCGCAATGTCCCTTTCCTGGTGGTATTGCGCGGGTCTCAGCCCTTTCGCCGAAAAGGCCAGCTGAGCACTGCAAAAAACGCCAGCAACAAGGCCCAACCCGTCAGAAAACCAGCCCCCGCAAACCCCGCCCCTTCCAGGGTCAAAGGCAGGCCAGGACGAAAGGCTTTTGAAGTATCACTGATCAGTTCTGCGTCGCCAAAGCGCCAACCGGCTGCTGCACGCCCCCAGGCAGAACGCGATTCCAGCGCCTCAAGATCGCCGCGCAAGCCCGTGAAACGCGAAATCGTGTCCTGCATATCGTCGCGACGGCGCTCAAGGAATGCTGTGCCCCGCATCTGATCAAGGGCCGCTTCCCGGCTAAGACCTTCCGCCACAGCAGACGCATCAAAATCCGCCACAACCTGTTCCAATGCCTCAACCGCGCCGCCTAGGCGTTGCAAATATTGTTGCGAAAATTCAGGAAATTGGGAAAAGCCCGCAGCCCCCGCCAGGCCACCCGCAAATGCAATCACACGTAAAAACATCTTTAACCTCAAAGAAAAATGCGGCGCCGAAGCACCGCATTTCAAATTTTACAGAGCTGCGTAGATCGCGATAATTTTATTGATCGCCGCTTCTGGTGTCATTTCTTCGCTTTCGCCCGTTTTGCGCGATGTCACCTCAACAACACCGTTTTTCAACCCGCGTGGACCGACCGTAATGCGCCATGGCAGACCGATCAGATCCATGGTGGCAAATTTACCGCCCGCGCGTTCTTTGCGGTCGTCATACAGGGGCTCAAGCCCCGCTTTGGTCAGGGCTGCATACAGTGCTTCACACGCGCCATCCGCTTCTTCGTCGCCCTGTTTCAGGTTCACGATACCGCAATGATATGGCGTCACGCCTTCAGGCCAAATAATGCCCTTATCATCATGAGATGCTTCGATAATCGCCCCAAGCAAACGAGACACACCGATACCATGCGACCCCATGTGCACAGGCACCTGTTTCTGGTTCTCATCTACGACAGTTGCGTTCATGCTTTCGGAATATTTGGTACCGAAATAGAAGATCTGCCCGACTTCGATGCCACGTGCGGAACGACGACGTTCCTCAGGGACCTCGTTAAAGATCGCCTCGTCATGGGTTTCATCGGTGCGTGCGTAACGCGTTGTGAACTCTTCCAAAATCGCTTCGCATTGCGCTTTGTCGTCAAAATCAACGTCGCGCTGGCCCAGCTTGATGTCGGTTACCTCAGAGTCATAAAACACCTCGGATTCACCGGTTTCAGCAAGCACCAAAAATTCATGGGTGTAATCGCCACCAATCGGACCACCATCCGCACGCATCGGGATCGCCTGAAGCCCCATGCGTTCATAGGTGCGCAGATAGGTCACAAGATGGCGGTTATACGCATGCAGCGCGTCTTCTTTGGTCAGATCGAAGTTGTAGCCGTCTTTCATCAGGAACTCGCGACCACGCATCACGCCAAAACGAGGGCGGCGTTCATCGCGGAACTTCCACTGAATTTGATACAGCGTCAGGGGCAAGCTTTTATAGCTGTTCACATGGGCGCGGAACGTGTCGGTGATCTGTTCCTCATTGGTCGGACCATACAGCAGATCATGCCCGTGACGGTCTAAAATACGCAGCATCTCGTCGCCGTAATCTTCATAACGACCCGATTCACGCCACAGATCCGCAGACTGAATGGTCGGCATCAGCATCGGCATGTGACCCGCCTTCTGCTGTTCTTCATGCACGATATTCTCAAGTTTGCGCAAGATTTTGAACCCAAGCGGCAACCAGGAATAGATCCCAGCGCTGGATTGTTTGATCATGCCAGCCCGCAACATATAGCGGTGGCTGACAATCGCGGCTTCTGCCGGGTTTTCTTTGAGAACGGGCAGGAAATAACGGCTGAGGCGCATGGTTTCTCTCTGTCTTATTGGGTTTCCCCTGCTCTACGCCATTGCGCGCAGACAGACAAGAGACACCACCAATCCTGTCACATCAAGATCGTCGCGCCCCGCTTAGGTGTGCTGCAACCGCACCAGCTTGGTAATATACATCCATCACCTTGCTGTGTTTCTCGCGATATGAAGGCATTGACGCGACCGGAAAAACAGAAGAGTCCTCGCGCAAAACCCAATCAGATGCGGCTTTGCCGAATACCGTGCCAGGCCCAATCCCACGCCCAGAGTATCCGAATATCGACATTTTATGCATGCCCGTCTCAACCACTTTGGGCATGTGGTCCCGCGTCATGGCGATCCGCCCATGCCAACCCGTCGTCAAAGGCAACCCCGCAAGAGACGGAAAAATCTGTGCAATTTTCCGGGCGGCCCATTTAAGATGCGCCCCCTCGCCCAGTCCATCCAACTTTCCAACGCCGCCAATGATCATGCGCCCGGCTTTATCCCAGCGAAACGACGACATCACCATGGCGGTATCCCAGCATCCCTCGGCACCTGGCAAAATATCTTTGCGCAGCGCGGTCGGCACGGGATCTGTCGCGCATTGAAAATAGTAAACCGGCGTATATCGCGGCGTGCCTGGTTTGCATTCATAGGCGTTGGTCGCTTCGATCACATGTTTGGCTGTGACCTGGCCCTCGCGGGTGCGCAGATGCCAGTGTGATCCATCAAAATCAGATTGCACCACTTCACTGTCCTCAAACAGTTGCGCCCCAGCCTGTCGCGCCGCATGTCCAAGCCCTCGCGCAAAAGCCAAAGGTTGCAAGGTGCCCGCGCGCGCATCATGCAAAGCCCCAAAGAACCGCGTTGATCCCACACGTTCTGCGGTCTCGTCGCGCGTCAACAAGGTCACCGGTGCTTTGCGCGCCTTTTGCTGGGCAAAGCGGGCCTGAAGATCAGCAAAGCCCTTTTCGCTATGGGCGCAATGCAACGTCCCGGTTTTGGTCAGCTCACAGTCGATTTCGTATTTCTCGATCAACGCCATGACATAGGCTGGCGCACCGGCCAAAACCCCGTTCAGCTTTTCACCAGCCAATTTCCCAAGCGAGGCCTCGACCTCATCTGGGGGCGTCCAAAGCCCGGCATTGATCAACCCCACATTTCGCCCCGAGCCCCCATACCCCATCGTGCGGGCCTCAAGCAAAACCACGGATTTCCCCGCCTCGGCCAAATGCAATGCCGCAGACAGGCCCGTATAGCCACCACCAACAATCGCAACATCGGCGGTGATATCATTTTCCAGCCGTGGAAAAGGCGCAATCGACGGCGCGGTAACAGCCCAGAGGTTTTCCATCCTGCTCTCCTGAAATATGGGAACGGGGTGAGGATCTCACCCAATGCTGGCATAACCCAAAACCTTCACAACAAAAAAGCAGATTTTCGATGTGGGCTAATGAGGTTTTGGAATGGATATCTTTCCTACCCCTCCTCCATCAACGTGCAACGTCCCTTTCCACGCATTGCACCTCTTGATCGACAGAAGCATCTTGCAAAATGTTTAAAATGTTCCTAATTTGTTCCAGGTCAAATCAGGATAACTGTCATGGACGAAGAAAACGAAACCGCCTCAAAGATTCACTATATTTGCCAAACATACACCGCAAAAAGTGAAGCACATGCCCAACAAGGCGCTTTGCAATTGGGCAAACTGTTCCAATACACCACGGCTTCAGCGGCCGAAGAACGCGCCGAGCGCGAGTGCCGCTCTGAGGGCTGCGTCGGCGCCGACGCATATATGGTTGAGGAAGACATAAATTCCGGCGAAGTCAGCACCCCCACATTCCTCGCCCGACACGGCAACGTCCCCGAAGCCGACGCATTCTGAGCGCCCATATGCCGAAAAGTGGTTTGTCGGCGCAGGCTTTTAAGATAGCACCCCTTGCCCGGCCCCGCCGGGCAGCGCCCGACCCTCCCCACGGGAGGGCACTTCGCACCCACCTAGGGTCAGGCGCTGCCCTATTGCTCACAAGTCGTTTTCACCAATCTCGGAAGTCCAAAATATTCTCATTTCGAATGATATTGATCTTCTTTGGGTCCTTGCCGTTAAAGCGACCATGCCACAGCGTATCAAGCTCTGCTGGCAAATCACCACTATCCCTGCAAACGATCCTGAGGGACACATTATCCCCAGATTTAGAAATCAGGTCATTAAGGTGTAAGTCGCCCCCACCGTAACCAAATAGGGTGATGTCAACGCCCTGGCTAATGATCTCGGCAAATTTCTCCCAATATCGTTTCAACACAACAGAGTTCTGGATAACCGAAGGCTTCGAAGTCGCATTGGTCAGCACTAGATGATTGCTATCAGTACCTTGATGAAAAGCTAGATTACAGCGTTTTACTTTGCAGGGAGTACCTTGCACATTTATGAATAAAGGTGATCCATGGAGATGTAGAAACCAACCTTCATTGCTAGAATAGTGATATTCATGCAGACTAAAATTAAACTTTTTAAAGAAGCCGTCCCGCAACATATGTTTATTGAAGATGTCGGTTTCTGTAAAGCTCTCGTACAGTAAATCATCATAGTTCAAAGTCGCGATATGTGGGCGTTTGCTACGAACAAAATCGCGTAAGCTGTTTGCAAAGTCGTCAGGGAGTTGTTTTTCGGGATCATGAAATCGGCTGGCAACGTCGTGAAAATATCTGCGAATAGCTTTAGGAAACGCTTTACCATGCTCCGTGAGCCATGTTTCTCCGGTATTTAGTTTGGCCTCAAATTCAGACACTAGATCACATGCCGTAAGAACGCGTTGCAGATCTGTAAGCTGCTCTTCTTCAGTAGGCCCAACCAAGTCGCCCTCTATCAGTTCATCCTCAATACACCCGCAAATCAGGTTTTTCTGAACTGTATCAAGAACGGTAGTATCATCCCATGCAGCTTTCATAGCACGCTCAAGTGGGTAGAAATCATTGTCAATGGCGCGGCCTAAGCCATTACCAAAGAGCACTAATTGTTTTGTCATAATATCCTCTTGAAGTGTAATTTACTCCAAGAGGATGTCAGCTTTGATTGTATTCGTCTACCGCACAAACTTCTTATGTTTGATCCGCTTTGGCTCCAGCGCGTCGGGACCAAGACGACGTTTCTTGTCTTCCTCGTAATCCGCGAAGTTGCCCTCGAACCATTCCACATGCGCGTCGCCCTCAAAGGCCAGCATATGCGTACAAATCCGATCCAAGAAGAAACGGTCGTGGGAAATCACAACAGCACAACCCGCGAAATCCACCAGCGCATCTTCAAGCGCGCGCAGTGTCTCAACGTCCAAATCATTGGTCGGCTCATCGAGCAGCAAAACGTTACCGCCCGTGCGCAACAAACGCGCCATATGCACACGATTGCGTTCACCACCAGACAGCAAGGACACCTTCTTCTGCTGGGAGCCGCCCTTAAAGTTAAACGCCGAACAA
This sequence comes from Halocynthiibacter namhaensis, assembly GCF_000812685.1. Lineage (GTDB taxonomy): Bacteria > Pseudomonadota > Alphaproteobacteria > Rhodobacterales > Rhodobacteraceae > Halocynthiibacter > Halocynthiibacter namhaensis. The sequence continues at coordinate 207,065 of NZ_JWIF01000074.1, read as the reverse complement.
TAAGCCCGCGCATTCACTTCCGCATCCCCCAACTGGATCACATCTTGGCCGTCGGCAATTGCCTCCCAAACGTTCTCATCCGGGTTCAAATCGTCACGCGACTGATCCACGTAAGACAGCTCAACCGTGTCGCCATATTCAACAGTGCCCTCATCAGGCTGTTCCTGCCCCGTCAGCATCCGAAACAGCGTGGTTTTACCCGCGCCATTGGCCCCGATCACACCGACAATACCACCGGGTGGCAGCGCGAACGTCAGGTCCTCGACCAACAACTTATCACCCATGGCCTTCTTCAGACCTTCAACCTCAATCACCTTATTGCCAAGGCGTGGGCCGTTTGGAATAACGATCTGGGCGTTCATCAGTTTCTCGCGCTCAGACTGGTTGGCAAGGTCGTTATACGCGCTGATCCGGGCCTTCGACTTCGCCTGACGGGCCTTCGCACCTTGACGCATCCAGTCCAATTCGCGCTCAAGCGTTTTCTGCTTGGATTTATCATCTTCGCTTCGCGCTCTAGGCGTTTCGCTTTGGCTTCCAACCATGAGGAATAATTGCCCTCATGTGGGATCCCCTGGCCACGATCCAATTCCAAAATCCAACCCGTAATCGCATCCAAGAAGTAACGGTCGTGGGTTACGATCAAGATTGTGCCTTTATAATCAACAAGGTGCTGTTGCAGCCAAGCAATCGTTTCCGCGTCCAAGTGGTTGGTTGGTTCGTCAAGCAGCAGCATATCTGGCGCATCAAGCAACAGCTGACACAGGGCCACGCGACGCTTTTCACCACCGGACAGCGACGCAACATCCGCATCATCGGCCGGGCAACGCAGCGCTTCCATAGACACGTCAACTTGGGCGTCCAGATCCCAAAGGTTCTGCGCGTCAATTTCATCCTGAAGACGGCCCATTTCCTCGGCGGTTTCATCCGAATAATTCATCGCCAATTCATTGTAGCGGTCCAGAATATCCTTCTTCGCCTGCACACCCTTCATAACGTTTTCACGCACGGTCAGGGTTTCATCAAGCTTTGGTTCCTGCGGCAGATAACCAACGCGCGCGCCCTCAGCGGCCCAGGCTTCACCGGTGAAATCCTTATCCATACCGGCCATGATTTTCATCAGGGTCGATTTACCCGCGCCGTTGACACCAACAACACCGATTTTCACGCCAGGCAAGAACGAAAGCTTGACGTTCTCAAAGCATTTCTTCCCACCAGGGTAGGTTTTGGACACACCGTCCATGTGATAGACATATTGATAAGCGGCCATGGGGATGCTCCGGCTGAATGAGATTTGAAGGCGTTGATAGCCTGGGGGCTGTGCGGGGGCAATGGGAGACACGATAAATCCGGCCTATAGGTTGCCATGCATGTAAATGTCGTTGCCCATGTCATCGTCGACGCAATCCACAGTCAGCACGCCCAACCAACGCAGCGGGTGAAAAACTTCGCACCATGGGAAAATCACCTCAGGGTGTTTTCTTTCGATTAATGCCTCCAGATCACTGCACAGCATTCCTCCGTCGGGGATCAATCGCAAAGTCTGATATATGTCGTGCCAGTTCATTGGATTGTCAGCACCACCTTTTACAAAAGCCGACATGTGAAGATGTGGCACGTGATTTAACCAGCAATCAACAAGCTCAGCTTGTCGCTCTGCCACGTCAAAACCACGCTGTAAGAACAAACGGTTACGTTTCTTTTCAAATACCCCTGACTTCGTAAGAAACGACATATGCAACCAGAACCAATGCTCAATCTCATCCACCCTCGCACCCGCAGGCCAGGTAAAATGCATCTTTGCCCAATCCTGAAATCGCGAGGGCGTGCCCGCGTCGCTTAGACTGATCGAATTATGGGTTTCGACGTAATTAATTGTCGCGCGTAACGCGAGAACGAGCGGACTGTCACTGGGGACAGCGAACGGATTGCTGGCAATCGTGACCACAGCGTCAACTTTCTTATCGCATTCATTTCTATTCTAGATGCGATACCTATGCACCTCGGTCAAGTCAGGGAACCCCTGTGGCGGGTGCACTACAGATCGAACACTCGCCCCGTTTAAGGGTTTACAGAATGTACATTTCCGCTGAAAAGCACATATGCGTTTTCATCTGCCACATGCGCCGGACGGTGCCACGATCGGATTGCTGGGGGGGTCGTTTGATCCGCCCCATGAAGGGCATTTGCATATCTCAGAGGAAGCGTTGAAACGGTTCGGGTTGGATCAAGTTTGGTGGCTGGTCACTCCCGGTAACCCCCTGAAATCACGCGGCCCCGCCCCGCTGCCCAAGCGAATGGAAGCCTGCAAGACCATGCTTCATCACCCGCGCATTCAGGCCACGGATTTTGAACGTCACACGAACACACGTTACACAGCGCAAACCTTGCAAGCCCTGTTCCAAACCTACCCCCGCGCCAATTTCGTCTGGCTGATGGGTGCCGACAATCTTGCCAGTTTCCACCACTGGGACAATTGGCAATGGATCATGGAAAACGTGCCCATCGGCGTCATCGCACGGCCCGGTCAGCGCACCGCAGCACGCACAAGCTTTGCCGCAAAGCGTTTTGATTTCGCACGCATTTCCGGAAAACAAAGCCATCGCCTAGCGCATGCAACAACGCCCGCATGGTGCTTTATCAACGCCCCGATGAACAAAACCTCATCGACCCAAATCCGCAACAGGGGTAACTGGGCCAGCTAAAGATCCGCAAAGCGGTTGAGATTCAAGGCCACCTCTGGCACAAATTCGCAATATCTTATTTTGTTTTCATAGGGCCCAACCATGACCTCTGCTTTCACCCGTCGCGATATTTTGGCGTCCCTTTTGGCCACATCCGCAAGTGCAGCCTGCGCCAATGCCCCAGAAACCAGCCCCTATCCAAACCCACGCCCCGCAAATGCCCAAGCCCTCGCCGCCCCGGCCTCTGCACGTTTGATCAACGAAGCAGAATTGGGCGCATCAGCCAAGGTTGGTTTTGTTCTCGCTGACGCGCGCAGCGGCGAAATATTGGAAGCCCACAACCCTGTATTGGCCCTGCCCCCGGCCTCGGTCACCAAATCCTTAACCGCGATTTACGCCCTATCAAACCTTGGGGTAAACTATCGTTTTCGCACGAAAATTCTGGCGGACGGCCCTGTGTCAAACGGCAGGTTGAACGGCAATCTATGGCTGGTCGGGGGGGGGGATCCAACGCTTGACACCGACCACTTGGCCACCCTGGCCCGCACGCTTCGCAACGCAGGCATTCGTGAGGTGGCGGGTCAGTTTTATGTGCAAGCCCAAGCCCTGCCATACATCCAATACATTGACCCCAGCCAACCTGAACATGTCGGATATAACCCGGCAATTTCTGGCCTAAATCTGAACTTTAACCGGGTGCATTTCGAATGGAAGCGCGCGGGCGCGGGCTACACCACCACCATGGAGGCCCGCACAGATCACCACCGCCCCAGTGTGCGCAACGCCCGGATGGAAATCGTCAATCGCGACCTGCCGATTTACACCTATCGCGAACATCAGAACCAAGATCGCTGGACAGTGTCACGCCAAGCCCTTGGAAATGCAGGCAGTCGCTGGTTGCCTGTGCGCCACCCAGACGCCTATACCGCCGAGGTTTTTCGATCCCTTTTGCGCGCCCAAGGCGTGACAATATCGGCGCCCGACATCACAACCACCCCCGCCCAAGGCCAGGTCATTACGGAGCACACAAGCGAAGCTTTGCCCGTCATTCTGCGCGATATGTTAAAATATTCCAACAACTTGATCGCCGAGGTTGCGGGACTTACGGCAACCGTCGCGAGTGGCAACCGCCCCAACACGCTGCGCGCCTCAGCACAGCAAATGAACGCCTGGTCCGACCGCAGCCTGAACACCCGACGCGCGCGTTTGGCGGACCACTCAGGTCTAAGCGAAGCCTCGCGATTGTCCGCATCCGATATGGTCCGTGCCTTGACGGAAATTGGCCCCAACGGCCCCCTGCGCCCCCTGATGAAAGAGATCAACCTAAAAGAAGCGAACGGCGGCGGCGCGGGCAGTCATCGCATTGATATCCGGGCGAAAACCGGCACGTTGAACTTTGTCTCATCGCTTGCGGGTTATATTCGCACGCCAAATGGACGTGACCTTGCCTTTGCCACATTCACCGCAGATCTGCCCCGCCGCGCCGCCATCGCCCGCAATGATCGCGAAGCCCCCTCGGGTGCGCGCGGCTGGTCACGCAGGTCTCGCGCCATGCAACTCAAACTGATTGAACGCTGGTCCGCCGTTTACGACGCCTAAGCACATCACCGCCCCATTGCCCTTTGTTGCCCGTTTCGTTAGACCAAGTTCAACAGAATTTAGTGACGATGGGACGGCCAACATGGCGATGGAAAAGAACTTTGACGCGGGCAAACGCGAAGCGGCAATCTATGCAAAATGGGAAGCTGACGGCGCCTTCAAAGCGGGTGCAAACAAACGCCCAGGCGCTGACCCTTACACCATCATGATCCCCCCGCCCAATGTGACCGGTGCGCTGCACATGGGGCACGCGTTCAACAACACTTTGCAAGACATCCTGATCCGCTGGAAACGTATGCAGGGTTTTGATGTTCTGTGGCAACCCGGCACCGACCACGCGGGCATCGCGACCCAAATGGTGACGGAACGCGAGATGACCGCCAACGGTGAAGAAACCCGCCGTGAAATGGGCCGTGAGAAATTCCTTGATCGCGTCTGGCAGCAAAAAGTCAAATCCCGTGGCAACATCATCGGTCAGTTGAAACGCCTTGGCGCATCCGCCGATTGGTCGCGCGAAGCCTTCACCATGGGCGGCGCTAAGGGTGATCCCGACCTTGGCAAAGGTGCGCCGAACTTCCACGATGCTGTGATCAAAGTCTTTGTTGAAATGTACAACAAAGGTCTGATCTATCGCGGCAAACGTCTGGTCAACTGGGACCCGCATTTTGAAACCGCGATTTCTGATCTTGAGGTCGAAAACATCGAGACCCCCGGTCATATGTGGCACTTTAAGTACCCGCTGGCCGATGGTGTCACCTATGAATACGTCGAGAAAGACGAAGACGGCAATGTCACCCTGCGAGAGACCCGCAATTACATCTCCATCGCCACCACCCGCCCTGAAACCATGCTGGGCGACGGTGCGGTTGCGGTGCATCCATCGGATGAACGCTACGCCTCCATCGTTGGCAAACTTTGCGAAATTCCGGTTGGTCCAAAGGAACATCGCCGCCTGATCCCGATCATCACCGATGAATACCCCGATAAGGATTTCGGCTCAGGTGCCGTGAAGATCACCGGCGCGCATGACTTCAACGATTTCCAGGTTGCCAAACGCGGCGGCATTCCAATGTATCGCCTGATGGACACCAAAGGCGCGATGCGCGCTGACGGTGCGCCTTATGGTGAGGAAAGCGCAAAGGCACAAAGCTTTGCGGGTGGCGCCGCTTTCAACGAAAATGAAGTCGACGCGATCAACCTTGTGCCGGAAGAACTGCGCGGCATGGATCGGTTTGAAGCACGTACAGCCGTGGTCGATCAGATCACGCGTGAGGGCCTTGCAGTCATGCATGAGGTCACCCGCGAAGAAAAGGATGAGGACGGCAATAAGGTACAAGTGACCGAAACCGTTGCCTATGTTGAAAACAAACCCATCATGCAGCCCTTTGGCGATCGTTCCAAAGTGGTGATTGAACCGATGTTCACCGATCAGTGGTTTGTGGACGCCAAAGAAATCGTCGGCCCGGCGCTGGATTCCGTGCGTAATGGCGAAGTTAAAATCATCCCCGAAAGCGGTGAGAAAGTCTTCTACCACTGGCTGGACAATATCGAGCCCTGGTGCATCTCTCGCCAACTCTGGTGGGGCCACCAAATCCCTGTTTGGTTTGATACAAACGGGAATATGTTTTGTGCGCCCAATGAGAAGGAAGCATACGAACAGTATTATGAGTTTTTAAAGGCGGAGGCAGCAGTCAACGTTGCGTCTGCTGTGTCCGTTGGCATTATCAAAGGTGACTTTCGTAATGACCTCACCCGCGACCCCGACGTGCTGGACACCTGGTTCTCATCTGGTCTCTGGCCCATTGGCACCCTGGGCTGGCCGGAAGACACGCCAGAATATAACACCTATTTCCCGACTTCCACGCTGATCACCGGCCAGGACATCCTGTTCTTCTGGGTGGCCCGCATGATGATGATGCAGCAAGCCGTTGTCGGCAAAAACCCATTCGACACTGTCTATCTGCACGGCCTTGTCCGCGACGCCAAGGGCAAGAAAATGTCGAAATCCGTCGGCAACGTCATTGATCCGCTGGACCTGATTGACGAATTTGGCGCTGATGCGTTGCGCTTCGCCTCCGCCGCGATGGCCAGCCTTGGTGGCACGTTAAAAATGGACACAGCCCGCATCCAGGGCTACCGCAACTTCGGCACAAAACTGTGGAACTCCGTTTCTTTCGCGCTGACCCACGTCGAAGCCTACGCCGATTACACCCCGTCCGCGACGCCGCCAAAAGCCACCGCTGCCCTGAACAAATGGATCATCGGTGAAGTCGCGAAGGTCCAGGCCGAGGTGAATGAAGCCTTTGACAGCTTCCGCTTCAATGACGCGGCCCAAGCCCTATACGCCTTCACACGCGGCAAGCTATGTGACTGGTATATCGAGTTCTCAAAACCCCTGTTGGGCGGCGATGACGCAGCCCTGATTGCAGAAACCAAAGCGACACTGGCCTGGACGATTGACCAAGCGCTGATCATGCTGCACCCGATCATGCCGTTTATCACGGAAGAACTTTGGGGTCTTACGGCGGATCGCACAAAACCTGTGATCCATGCGGATTGGCCGGAACTCTCTGCTGATCTTGTGGACGCGGATGCGGATCGTGAAATGAACTGGGTGATTGCGCTGATTGACGGCATCCGTTCCGCACGCGCGCAAATGCGTGTAAATGCGGGCCTCAAGATCCCTGTGATCTTGCAACACCTTGATGACAAAGGCCGCACGGCACTTGCCAACAACGAGGTGATGATCAAAAAGCTCGCCCGTATCGACAGCATCACCGAAATGGCCGATCTGCCAAAAGGCGCAAGCCCCGTCCCTGTAGATGGTGGAGCATTCGCGCTGCCTTTGGCCGATATCATCGACATTGATGCGGAAATTGAGCGTCTTGAAAAGGGCCTGCAAAAGCTTGCCAAGGAACTCGGCGGTCTGCGCGGTCGCCTGAAAAATCCAAAGTTCGCCGACAGCGCCCCCCCTGAGGTCGTCGCAGAAACCCGCGAAAACCTCGCCCTGCGTGAGGAAGAAGAAGCAACCATCACCACCGCTCTCAACCGCCTCAAAGAAATCGGTTAACATCAAAAAAAACGCCTGGCTGATGTCAGGCGTTTTTCATTTCATCTTGCCCAAAATACTCCGGGGGTGCGGGGGCTGGCCCCCGCTATCTCAAACGGTTATCAATTGCACATGACCATGAAAACCGATCCCCGCCTCACCCCACTCGCCGCCACCCTGCCCGCTTCTGTGCCCTTCATTGGCCCCGAAGCCCAAGAACGTGCAAACGGCCGCGCATTTGATGCGCGCCTTGGCGCGAATGAGTTGGGATTGGGCCCATCCCCGCGTGCGATCAAGGCCATGCAAGCCGAGGCCTCTGAGATCTGGAAATACGCCGACCCCGAAAGCCACGATCTGCGCCAAGCCCTTGCCGCGCATCACAATATCCTCTCCGAGAACATCATGATCGGCGAAGGCATTGATGGATTATTGTGTTATCTCGTGCGTCTATTTATCCGCGAGGGCGATGCCGTCGTTACCTCTGACGGGGCCTATCCGACGTTTAATTATCACGTCGCGGGATTTGGTGGCGTACTACACAAACTGCCCTATTCCGGCGATTTTGAGGACCCTATCGCCTTGATCGAAAAGGCGCGTGAGGTGGGTGCAAAGCTGATCTATATCGCCAATCCCGACAACCCGATGGGCACTTGGCATTCGGCTGAAACGATCCAGAATATGATCGACGCCGTGCCTGAGGGCGCGTTGTTGGTGCTGGACGAAGCCTACATTGAATTTGCCCCGAAAGGCACCGCCCCCGCGATTGACGTCAATGATCCACGTATCATTCGTTTCCGTACGTTTTCAAAAGCTTACGGCATGGCGGGCGCGCGTGTTGGATATGGGATTTCCACGTCAGACATCATCATGGCTTTCAACAAAATCCGCAACCATTTTGGCATGAACCGTGCAGCCCAAGCTGGCGCATTGGCCGCATTGCAGGACCAAGCTTACTTGAACGAAACCTTGCAAAACATCGAACGGGCCCGCATCCGGATCACTGAGATCGCCCAGAAAAACGGGCTGACGGCCCTTGCGTCTGCGACAAATTTCGTAGCGATCGATTGCGGCCAAGACGGCGCCTTTGCGGCCCGTATCGTGACTGAGTTGGGCAAACGCGGCGTGTTTATCCGCATGCCTTTCGCAACCCCACAGAACCGCTGCATCCGGGTATCCACCGGCCCAAAAGCCGAGATGGACCTGTTTGCAGAAATGTTACCGGAAGCCCTCAAAGCCGCCAAAAGCTGATCAGATCGTAAGGATCACCGACCCAGACCGTTGGCCTGATGCCACCACGTCATGGGCTTTTGCCGTGTCTTCCAACGCAAACACGTCAGAGATGCGGATGTTCAGTGCATTCCGCATCAGTAGCTCGGTCAATGTTTCAACTGCGGCGGCCCGTTCAGCCTTGGACAGCAGATACACCAAGACCAAATCAATCGTCACAGCTTTGAACATCAGCGGGTAAAACGGCATCACTGGGGCCATATCCAAAGCAGATCCGAAGGCCGCGATGGTACCGCGTTCCGCTATGATTTTGGCGTTGGTGTCAGCGTTTTTACCGAACTCTACCTCAACGATACGGTCAACCAGTTCACCACCGGTGGCCTGAAGGATTTGATCAGCCAGATCGGGTGCATCGTATTCAAACACATGCGCAGCGCCCGCGGTTTTCACATCCGCCATCGCATCACCGCGTGCCGTGGCCAAAACCCGCGCACCAGAAGCGGCCGCGACCTGCACGGCAAGATGACCAACGGTTCCATTTCCGCCGCTGATCAATACGGTCTTCCCCGCGACAGCCCCCCCAGCCAACACTGCATGCACCGCCGTCAGGGCAGGAATGCCAAGGGTGGCCCCGGTTTCAAATGTGACGTGATCGGGAAGCAACACAGCCTGTTCTGACGGCACTGCGATGTAATCCGCCGCCGTGCCAAACGCACGTTGCCATTGCGCGTTCCAGATCCACACCCGTTCGCCTATGCGCGCGGCATCACCCCCGGGTCCGACCGCTTCAATCACACCCGCGCCATCGCTGTGTGGGCTGATTTCCGGGAAGGCAGGTTTTGTCACGCCGGGGCGACCACCCGCACGTGCGCGAATATCGGATGGGTTCACGCCGGATGTTTTCACGCGCACCAGGACCTCACCCGCAGCAGGCGACGGTTTGTCGTATTCCTTCAATCTCAGAACATCATTGGCCGTGCCGAACCGATCATAGGTGATTGCGCGCATTGTCTTGCTCCCTCGCTTATATTGTCAGGATAGACAGGGGCACCAGATTCGCAATCTCAATCGCGTATAAAAGCATCGCAGGGATTGGGGCGGTTGACTGCGTCGGTGACCTCCCAGCTGTCAAATTTCACATTGGCATCCGGGGCGGCATGGGTTTCAAATTGTCCAAAACTGTGAAGTTTCAGCCGGCCATCCGCCAACGCCAGCACATAGGGCGCCCCATGATCCATACGCGCGTGGCCGTTGCCTGTGATCACCACCACGGGGCCGCCGGTTTCATGCAGCGCCTTCAAAGCTGTGCGGGCAAGGTTGGCATCCCGGAGGCGTTGAAAATCGACCATCATGGCCATCATTTCCATTGGCATCGCATCACAATGAGCCGCAAATTGCGCCTGTTCACGAGAGGTCTGTTCCTCCTGCGGCAGCGGCTGATCCAAACCAAACTGCGCCGCATCTGTGCCAAAAACCTGCGCGGCGCCTGACCGCATCACCTGTTGCGCCTGCTCACGCAACACAGCCGCCCCATAGATCTTTGCCTCAGGCACAACCTGAAAAAGCGGGCCGTACATCGCAAAGTCAGGCCAACCCGTTGCATCCCAATCCAGGGCCGTTCTCAGCTCAACAAGATCCTTTCGTGCTTCATCCGTTGCGGCCTGCGCTTGATCTGCCGTCAGCATTTCAAACACAAGTGCTGTCGGTGCCAAGATCTCAAGCAGCTCGGCCTGACGCAGGTGATGCGCCGGATTGTCATGGACCTCGCCCAAGAAAACAACGTCAGCGTCACCCATAAGCTTTAGTGTCTCGGCGCGCCCGTTTGGTGCGCAAAGCCCGATGCAAAGGCCACAGATTAGACCTGATATGTGATTAAGCTTCATTGCACGCCCCAGTGTCTGACTTGATTAGTCAGGTATACATCAAGGCCCAGCAAGTCAATTTCAAAGCCTATAATCTCCCAGCGCAAACCTTACTGGCTGCGGCCAATGCACCGGGACCATGCGGGATATTCAGTGCCTGCATCCCGGTTTCAATCGCCCCCAAAGTGCCCAGAACCATATGCGCATTCACATGCCCCATATGGCCGATGCGGAAATGGCCATGCCATTCTGGATCACCGGCAGGGACGATGCCCAAGCCAATGCCCAGCGTCACGCCCAGATTCTCAGTCAACCAATCGCGCAAGGCCGTCCCGGTTGGGGCACCAATGCTGACCCCGGTGACGGCGTGACTGCGCTGATCCGGGTTTGGAACATGCATTTCCAAGGGGCCACCAGTGGCCCAAGCATCACAAGCCGCCCAAACCGCACGGGCCAAACGTTCATGACGTTTCCAAACATTTTCAATGCCTTCTTCGTGAATGATCATATTCAAGGCTTCGCGCAAACCCAACAAATGATGGGTGGGGGCTGTGCCATTAAAGAACTGATAAAACCCTTCAGGGTTGGCGCGCGGGACCCAGTTCCAATAGGGAGAAACCTGTTTCAAGTTCTTCTGACGTTCCGCCGCGCGGTCGCTGAAAAACACAAGCCCAACACCTGGCGGCACCATCAGGCCTTTTTGACAAGCCGTGACAGCAACATCGACGCCCCAAGCGTCCATCTCGAAGCGATCACAGCCCATGGACGCAATGCAATCACATAGCAACAAGGCGTCATGCCCCGCCTCATCAATCGCTTTGCGCAGCCCGACCACATCATTTTTATATGAGGTCGATGTGTCGACATGTGCGCATAGAATATTGCGAATTTCGCCTTTCGGATCGTCACGCAAACGCATCTCAATACGCGCCAAATCCCATCCGGCGTTTTTGCCGAAATCCATGATCTCAACGTCAAGGCCCAGGCCCGCTGCATGATTTGCCCAGCCCTGACCGAACATCCCGTTCACCAACACCAGAACCTTTTCACCAGGCGCCGTGGTGTTCACAAGTGAGGCTTCCCAACCGCCGTGGCCGTTCGACACATAAATTGCCACATGGTGACGGGTGCGTGCGACGGCCTTAAGATCGGCGACCAAACCATCCATCATGTCCAACAACGCACCGGTGTAAATGTTGGGCGCAGGTTGATGCATCGCGTTCAACACCCGATCAGGCATAACGGAAGGTCCTGGAATCGCAAGGTAATGTCGCCCTGAAGCCAAGGTGGCAGCATGAGATTTTCTTGCTGAAAGCGAATTGTTTTGATCTGTCATGAAAAGCCCTACGATCTCTGGTTGGGAAAAAGCTACGGCGCGAAAGCTATCGCGTCAATCAAACTATCTTTGCCGAAACAGGCGGATGCATTTCAGTGTTCTTGCACCCCTGCGCCAGAGCCGTTACATCTGAAGCACTGCACGAGACAGGATAGACCGTGACCAAAACCGCCTCCCCTAATACAACGACCCCAACAAACCCCGAAATCGAATACACGTCGCGCACCCTATTTGCCCGGCTGTGGACCGATTATCTGCGTCATCACAAACTTCCCTTGGCCGTGGTTGCGATTTTGATGATCATCAATGGTGGATCTCTGGCGGTCTTGGCCAAAATGCTTGAACCTATGTTTGACAATGTATTTGTGGGCGGTGATGCCGGGGCGACCTGGTGGATTGGCGGCGTAATCTTGGGGCTGTTTGTCGTGCGCGGCATCGCAGAACTGATCAGCAAAACCATGCTGGCGTCAATCTCCATGCGGTCATCCACCGACATGCAAGTTGATCTGCTTCGCCATATCCTATCGCTTGACAGTCAGTTCTTTCATAAGAACCCACCTGGATCACTTATGGAACGTATTCAAGGGGATACGGTTCAAGTTCAAAGCGTTTGGCGTGTTGTCATCCAAGGCATTGGTCGTGATTTCTTCTCGCTGTTTGGCTTGTTTTTCGTGGCCATCATCACCGATCCCGTTTGGACATTTTTCGCGGTGATCGCTGTACCTTTGCTGATTTTACCAACCGCAGCCCTTCAACGGTACATTCGTCGCAAGACCAAACATTTGCGCGAAGAAGCAGGCAAGCGATCCACCCGTCTGGACGAGATCTTCCATGGCATTCACGCCATCAAGCTGAACCAGATGGAGACCTATCAGGTTTCGCAGTTTCGCAGCATCATTGACCGCATCGTCAAGGCCGAGGTGAAAACCGCTGCGGGTCAAGCCACTACTCCCACCATGATTGACTTCATCACCGGGCTTGGCTTTTTTGCTGTCTTGATCGTTGGCGGCCAAGAAATCATTTCCGGCGAGAAATCTGTTGGCCAATTTATGACCTTTTTCACTGCCATGTCGCTGACGTTTCAACCCTTGCGCCGGTTGGGCGCGGCGGCTGGCACCTGGCAAATCGCCGCCGCCAGCCTTGAGCGTCTCTATCGGTTGTTTGACACCAAACCGACCATCACTTCGCCCAGCGCGCCCACAGCATTGCGTGCCGACGCTGGAACTGAAGTCAAATTCAACGATGTCAAACTTGACTATGGAAACATCCCTGCCCTGCGTGGTCTGAATTGCGTTGCCGAGGCCGGGAAAACCACTGCGTTCGTCGGCACGTCCGGCGCGGGTAAAAGCACGGTCTTCAACGTTCTCACCCGTATGACAGATCCCACATCTGGCCATGTGACATTGGGTGGCACGGATATTTCGCAATTGTCCTTGGATGATCTACGCGCACAGTTCTCTTCCGTGGCGCAAGACGCGCTGCTGTTTGACGAAACCCTACGCGAAAACGTCATGCCCGGCATTGCGAATGTGGACAATACACATCTGCAAAAAGCTCTGGAGGCCGCCAATGTGGCGGATTTTGTCAACAGCCTGCCCGACGGGTTGGACAGCCCAGCGGGCCCACGCGGTGCCAATCTGTCCGGCGGTCAACGCCAACGCATCGCAATCGCCCGCGCCTTGCTACGCGACGCCCGTGTCTTATTGCTAGACGAGGCGACATCGGCCCTCGACACAAAATCAGAAGCGGTGGTTCAAGCCGCGATCGAAGCCCTATCAGAGGGGCGCACGACTTTGGTTATCGCCCACCGCCTGTCGACCATTCGCAATGCGGATAAGATCATCGTGCTGGATCAAGGGCGCGTCGCGGAAGAAGGCAGCCACGATGACCTTCTGGCAAAAGATGGCATTTACGCCGGGCTTTGGGCGCTGCAATCAAAGTCACCTGCGACCTGATCTATCGCCTCCGATTATAGGCTTCGGCCAGGATATCCGGCGATGCGCCAAGGAAATATCGCATCAACAGGGTTAGGTTTTTGGCCCCACGCCGAAACCAGCCTTCGCGGCTGTACTTGTCTTCGCTGGTGAAAATCCGTGTGTCCAACAGTCGTATCGGCTTCAAACGTCGTGCAATCGCGACATCTTCCATCAATGGGATGTCGTCATACCCCTCGACTTCGCGATACAGCGGGTGTGGCACCAATAGCCCTTGATCTCCGTAAGGCAAACCAAACTTGCGGCTTCTCAGGTTCGCCCACCCCGCAACAATCTTTGCCCTCAGACCACTGGGTTCTGCCGTGGTTCCCCATGTGGTTGATTGTCGAAATGCCAATGAAAATGCTGCGGGGCCCTGGTGCGCCCCAATATGATCCAGCACCTCTTGGGTCCATCCAGCGGCAAGCCAGCTGTCCGCATGCAAAAACAACAACCAAGACCCCCGCGCCTGACTGCCCCCCCGTTTCAATTGCCCACCACGCCCTGGCGGTCCAGTCACCGCAGTGATCCCCGCCGCAGCCACGATATCAAGCGTTTCGTCACAAGATCGCCCATCAGACACGATAATCTCGCGGATCAGGCCAGCATCCAGCCCCTCTTGCAAGGCGGCAAGGCAACCGGGCAAGGCTTCACGGGCATTCAACGTGGGAATTACAACAGAAACAGGTGCACGCATCATTTTCTTTCCATATAAAAGTCTTATATCCTAGAGACCGCACAATAGGACAGAGTTATGAACAAATTCCATCTCCCCGGCAGACGCGTCATCACGATCACTGGTTCTGAACGGGTTGGCTTCCTGCAAGGTTTGATCACCAATACCATTCCAGACGGCCCAAGCGACACCCGTTTGATCTATGCTGCATTGCTGACACCTCAAGGCAAGTATCTTGCGGATTTCTTCATCAAACCCCAGCCAGATTCCCTACTTCTGGATGTCGCCGAAACCCATGCCGATATGCTGCTACAACGTCTGACGATGTATCGCTTACGCGCTGATGTGCAGTTCACAACCAGCCCCCTGTCGGTGATCATTGGCTATGATTCCCCCCCGGAAACCGCCGACATTGACCCGCGCCACACAGCATTGGGTTGGCGCGCCTATGGTGATCCAACAGATCTTGAAACCGCCCCGGACAACACCGCCCTATATGTGGAACATCTTATCCCCCAAACCGGAGAAGAGCTCACGCCTGACACCTATATCTTAGAAGCCGGGTTTGAACGTCTGAACGGCGTTGATTTCAAAAAAGGGTGCTTTATCGGACAAGAAATCGTTGCCCGCATGAAATACAAAACCGAATTGCGCAAAGGATTGGCCCATGTCACGGTTGAAGGCGACGCCCCTCCCGGCACAGCTATCACATTGGATGGCAAGGCTGTTGGCACGCTTCACAGCCGCGCAGGCGATCAGGCGATTGCCTATCTGCGTTTTGACCGTGCCAAAGACGGTATGGTCGCAGGCGCCGCGAAAGTCACATTATCCAAGCAATCCAACGCTTGACGCGGCGCATTGGCAAAAGCAAACTGCTTCACATGAGAAAGCCGCTTTTGCTTTGCTCACACAGTTCTAAGGCTAGCATATAAAGGGTCATTCCATGTGGAAAATTACAGCATTACTGACAGGGGCACTTTTTCTTGCGGCCTGTCAGCAAAATCAACCCACCCCATCAGATCGACCCGTACAGCACGTCAATACAGAGCCAGAATTTTCCAGCACACAAAGTGAACGCCTCCCGCAAAGCTGGCAAGACGCCGTCGGCCCGGGGTTTCGCTACATCAGCAGGCACGGATATTGGTCCGTGCTTTGCAAGGACGCGACGAAGGGATGCTGGGCCACCGCCCGGGTAGACGAAAGATCCAAAGGTCACTTCTTACGCGCCCAAGTCGCAAGAATATTTGATGCCCCACCCCATCACCGCGCCTTGGCTATGAGCTTTCGCAAAAGCTATCACACTGCTGACGGTGTGACGATCAGCACCGCATCAGGGGTAAACCTCAATGTCGACTATGAATACTGCAATGATGAACGCTGCACAGCCCGGGTCGTATTCAAGCGCGCAGACTGGGAAGATCTCCTGCGTGCGGGTGAAATCCAGCTTACGGTATCTGATGCCAACGGGCAGCGACACTTTACGACACTTGGGACCGAACGTTTGGAAGAAGCCCTGGGCGTCGCCGAAGCATCGGAAAAGCAGCGCTATGGCAACAGCTATCAGGGCGTAACACTTCCCTAATCCACCAACAGGGTGGTCACGAAAATCGGTCTTCCATCAAAAAAAGCGCCCCAAAGGGCGCTTTTCAAAAACGAGAACACGATGTGGTTTAGGCGCGTTCTGAATATTCCATGGTTTCCGTGTTCACGACGATGTCTTCGTCTTGGCCAACAAAAGGTGGCACCATGACTTTCACACCATTGTCCAAGATCGCAGGCTTAAAGCTGTTGGCCGCGGTTTGGCCTTTGATCACAGGCTCTGTCTCAACGACCTTGCAAGTCACTTTCTGCGGCAATGATGCGGATAGGGCCTCATCTTCGTGGTATTCGATCACAGCTGTCATGCCGTCTTGAAGGAATGGGCGGCGATCGCCTAGGATATCAGACGGCAATTCAATCTGGTCATAGGTTTCCGTGTCCATGAACACCAACATTCCATCGTTTTCATAAAGGAACGTCTGGTCTTTTTGCTCAAGGCGCACGCGTTCTACTTTATCCGCAGACCGGAACCGTTCGTTCAATTTGGACCCGTTGCGCAGGTTCTTCATTTCCACCTGAGCAAACGCACCACCCTTGCCAGGTTTCACATGGTCGACCTTCACAGCCGCCCAAAGACCATCGTTATGTTCCAGCACATTGCCGGGGCGAATTTCATTTCCATTGATCTTAGGCATGCGTGTGTTCCTGGGTAATTTCTTGATAAATCTTGATCGAAGCTGGTTTGAACCTATATATTCAACACGCCAAGCTGACAAGGTGAGGTTCCTGAGCGTTAGGGTTTTGTTTAGCTATGCACCATACGCATGGCAGGTATACAAATATGGCAAGGCCGAATCGTTCAGAGTAGTGCATATTGAACGTCACGCTTCAAAGCACAAGAGCAAAAAAGAAAGAGAACGCGAGATGCTAGATTTTGTTGATGGTTCAGCGTTTAACAATGAACAAGGCAACCGAGCTAAAAAGCTTTTTGCCGCTGTCGTCCTGGCCGCATTAGATGATGCGATTGCCGACGATAAAAAATATGGAAACGGCCCCGAGCAAATCGCACGTTGGGCGCGTTCACGTGACGGCCGCGAAGTTCTATCTTGCGCTGGCATCGATCCCAACGAACGCGTTGTTGGTGGGTTGATGGAATTCGTTGACAAAGGTGTTCGCACATCTGTGGCCCTTTCTCGTGAAGAAAGCGAACGCCGCAACCAACAAGCGGAAGCTGCATAAACAGGTTTAACCACCTAATGTCACAATTTTACGAAACGCGCCTGACTTTGGGCGCGTTTTGTCGTTCTCGCCCTCTTCTATCAACGCTAGATTAAACCTTCGGCAGGAATGCCGCCCCTGATCGATCGGTGTATTGCCCCTGCGTCTCATCTGTGGCATGACAAGATCAACGAAACCAAACGAATGAGTTTAGTTGTGTCAGATTATTCTACCCGCCGCACAATGATGGTCGACACGCAGGTGCGTCCATCCGATGTCACCAAATTCCCCATCATCGATGCGATGTTGAAGGTTGAGCGTGAAAACTATGTCCCCGAGGCCCAACGTGACGCGGCCTATGCCGATCGCGAAGTCGTTCTGGCCCCTGGTCGCGTTGTGACCGAGCCACGCACATTTGCCAAAATGTTGGACGCCCTCAATATTCAGCCCACTGAGCTGGTCTTAAACTTGGGCTGCGGCCTGGGTTATTCCGCCGCAGTTCTATCTCGTCTGTGTGACGCGGTGGTTGCGGTTGAAGAACTTGACGGCATGGCTGACGAAGCCCAGTCGATGTTAAGCTCCGCAGGTGCCGATACAGCAGCGGTGATTGCCGGTGCATTGACGGAAGGTGCGCCCAAGCACGGCCCTTACGATGTCATCCTAATCGAAGGTGGCATTGCACAATTGCCCGCCGCGATTTCCGATCAATTGGCCGAAGGTGGCCGGATCGGGGCGATCTTTATGCAGGGTGCCCTTGGAACCATGCGTGTGGGCCATAAGGCCGATGGTAGAATCACATGGCGCGATTCATTTAATGCGACTGCACCAATTTTGCCTGGTTTTGAAACAGAGGCCGCCTTCGCTCTATAAATACGCAGATCAGGATGTGCACTTCTGTGCCCTTTACCCCTGCGACAGAAATTGGCACGGTCTGCGTTTCATACAGATGCAGACCGCATAATTGGTACAGGAGACAGGAATTGACCTTCCCGCTACGCAAACTCACTATTACCGCATTCACGGTGACCTCCCTTTTCTTCTCCAGCGCAGCAGCCCACGCAGAAACATTGGCAGATGCGCTTGTATCAGCCTATGAAGAATCCGGGTTGCTGCAACAGAACCGTGCTGTCCTTCGGGCTGCGGATGAAAATGTCGCCCAAGCCGTTGCGGCTTTGCGCCCAACTGTGACCTACCTGCTGCGCAGCCAAGCAACATATCAGGAAGGGTCTCACACCGCGCCTTTCACTGAATCAGCAACATTGAACTTCACTCTGCCAATTTATCAATTTGGCCGAGGCCGCCTGGCCATCGAAGCGCAGAAGGAAACAGTCCTTGCCACCCGCGAAGCCCTTGTCGGCGTTGAGCAACAAGTTCTATTGCGCGCGGTCCAAGCTTATATGAACGTACGCCGCGATGCGGAATTCGTGAACCTCAGCCACAACAACGTGCGTTTGATCACCCAAGAATTGCGCGCGGCACGTGATCGTTTTGAAGTTGGTGAAATCACCCGCACCGACGTTTCCTTGGCCGAAGCCCGCTTGGCATCTGCCCGCGCAACATTGGCCGCCCGCGAAGGTGGTCTACAAGTTGCCCGCGAAGAATACCGCGCCGCCGTCGGTCATTACCCCAACAGTTTGGCATCCCCACCCCGCGCGCCGTCCACCGCATCCGACATAGATGCCGCACAGGCGCTTGCACGAAACAACCACCCAGACCTGAAGCGCGCCCAACGTGACGTCACCGTGGCTGAGCTGAACCTCATGCTGACGGAACGCCAGATGCTGCCAACCGTCAGCGCGCGCGCCAGCGGGTCGGTCATTGAAAACTCTCGTGACAATGCGACCGTTGGCTTGGACATCACGGGCCCCATCTATCAAGGTGGTCAGCTGAAATCTGCGCAACGTGCCTCCATGGCCCAGCGTGACGCAGCCCGCGCCGGGGTTTTGCTGGCCGGGCAATCCGTTCAACAAAATGTTGGCGTTGCTTGGTCAAACCTCGCGATTTCCGGTGCTCAGATTCGCGCCTCTAATCAGGCGATCCGTGCCTCTCGCGCGGCTTGGGAAGGTATTCGGGAAGAAGCCCGCCTTGGTGCACGCACAACGCTTGATGTTTTGAACGCCGAACAAGATCTTTTGGATGCGCGTTCCAATCTGGTGACGGCACAAAGCGACGCGCAAGTTGCCGCTTATTCCCTTCTGTCTTCCATGGGCTTGCTGACCGTTAAACACCTGAATCTCGGCGTCCAAACCTACGATCCAGCAGCTTACTATAATTCGGTATCCAACGCCCCGACACGCCCCACCAGCGAACAAGGTGAACGCCTTGATGCACTGCTGCGTTCTATTGCGGGCGGCGGCAACTAAGCCCCCCTAAATCATGGTGCGCGGCCCCTTTGGGCCCCACCAGAAATACCGCGATGTCAGGCAATCTATGCGCCCAGGACATCACACCTGTGACATAACCAGTCGACATATCCCCCATCATTTAGAATTTTACCTGTCTGTTGTGTGAGAACCGGTCCACGTCTATATTGGGACCTCTTAGGATGCGTATTTAACGCGCAAAGCTGCCACAGGATCAGACCATGTCAGAACCCGTCTCTAAAGCTGAAGTCGAGGATGTGTTATCCTCCATTCGTAGACTTGTGTCCGACGAAGTTCTCACTGTTCCAGCATCAGCCCCTAAGCCTGCATCAAACATCCGCGTTGCGACCAATACTGCTGACAATGCCAATGAAACAAATGGCTTAACCCCAAATATTGGGTCCGAAGTCTCGTCAGAAATCGCGCCTTCGGACCCCGCTGACACCACATGGAACACCCGTTTTGTGCTCTCGCCCGACCTGCGCATTCAAGAGACAACCGAACAGGCAGAAAGCCCCCTCGAAGTCCCTGCAACGGCGACAGAATCGCCTGCACCAGAGACCGACACTTCGACCGCTTCCATCCTCAAACTTGTGCCCGAAGCAACGAATTTGAATGATATTGCTGAAATCTCCCCCCCAGAGGAAGAGATTTCAGATCCCGTCCAAGACGACGAAACGGACGAGAACACGACCGAACTGGACTTCAATCAATTGGCGCATGAACCCATCGCCGAATTTCAAGATGCGGTGTCCCCCAGCGACGTTCCAAGCTTCCAGCGATTGGAAGAACGTGCGGCCCATATGGAAGTCGCCATCGCGGAACAAGACAATGAATGGGAACCAGACGGATCAGACGAGGACGCGCAGAATTCAACAATGTTACTTGATCGCGTCACCAGCGATGAAACCTTGTCTAACGCAACGGCGCCGACAGCGGATCTTTCCCCGACCGCACAAGACGCACCCTTGGTGCTGGGCGACATCCAACGCGCCGAAGACCCTCAGGTAACGAAAACCGAAACACAGCCCCCCCTTGCGCCCTATGTTCTCGGTCAAGAAGAGGCCGTGGCACCGATGGATTTGGCAACCCCCGAAGCCCCGCAAGTGTTCGAGGCCACGGATCACGCAACAGAGTTCGGTTCTGACGCCCCCATTACCGAACACACCGACCCCCTATTGGCAGACGCCCTGCACGGCGATCACCCGTTTCAATCTTCGACCGATGACAATGCTGCAGACCTCACCACAACCGAAGAAGCTGCCGATGCTGAGATGCTAGATGCTATGCAACAGGTCTCGACAGCCGATGATACCATCACCCCCGCACAGCAAGATAACGCGGATCAACCCCTTGTTTCTAAGGATGGTGACGATCTAAGCGACAGTCCCGAAATCGAAGATATCATGCTGGAAGCTGGCTCTCTAACGATGGATCAGACACCGCCAGAGCCCCCGGCAGATACTGCTATGAACGCAGAGCCCCCTGCCCCCGTCGCTTCCCTCGATGGGCCATTGATTCTGATGGCGAGCGAGCTCACTGAGCCAGAGATGCTCAGCAGCGACACCCCCGAAACATCGGCGGATGAACTGCCCGTAAGTGACGAAGAAACCATCGTGACCGTAGCCGCCGCGGCCGTCGACGATGCTGTTGTCGAAACAGATGCGTCAACGATCGCCGAAATTGTAACCGTGGACGAAGTAACCCCAGAGATCGCTCTGACGGATACCGACGCCAACGACACACAAGAAACATCTACCGATGTCGAGGATATCCAAGAAGCCGTTGCTGACCCAGAAGCAATCACCTCTCAGGACCAAGAGGCAGACCCTGAGGCTGACGAACGCACTGATGTTGATACGGAAGCCGAAGAAACCATCATCGAAACAAGCGACGCGGCGGTTGCGACCGCCTCTGAGGCCACAGCAAACACTGCCCCAGAGCTGCCAGCAGCTGTAGAGGCCTCAGCGCCGACAGAAACTGTTTCAACAGCAACTGACCTCTTGGCAAATGAGGACGCATTGCGCGACCTTATTTCAGATGTTGTGCGCCAAGAATTACGTGGCCCTCTCGGCGAACGTATCACCCGCAATATGCGCAAGATGGTGCGCCGTGAAATCTACCGCACAGTCTCTGCCCGCGACTGCGAAAACTAAGCCACACATCCACAATGGATTAATCTCATGCATCTTTGGGTGGCACTGTTCTGCTATGGACAGTGCTGTCATGATGTTCAAACGCAGTAGCCAACCCCACCAATATGTTGCGCGACAGATGAAATGCAGTCCGCTAGGCCAAACGCCTTGCATTTCGCCAATCCACGCCTAAACTTCGTTCCGTACAAAACCGCCCCCCTTTTGGGGACGCTTCAAAATTCAGATATTCCGGAGGAATAAATTGCGTCATTTAATCATTGCGATTGTTACCGCTGTGCCGTTTTTGGCAGGCTGTGTTGACACCAACACAACAGCACCGTCATCGACAAAGCCGACCACTGCGTCCGCCCCCGCAGCGCCGTCCAATCGGGGAAATCTTGCAGCCCAACGTATCGCGGCCGGGAATCCGAATCTCATCATCGCATCGCGCGGATCCTCACATTACCGTGCCGCGCTTGCACGGGTGAAGCCCGTTGCAGAAGCTGAATGCCGCGCCCGTGGCGTCCGCGAATGTGACTTCGCCTTCCTTGAGGACATTAATCCCAAGGCGCCTGTGAACGCCTTTCAAACACGCGATGGCAACCAACCCGTTGTGATCCTGACGCGAAGCCTGCTGAACCAAGTTAAAGATCCGCATCAAATCGCCTTTATCATCAGCCATGAAACCTCGCACCACATCCGAAACCACTTGCCTCGCCAGCAACGCAACTCCCAAGCTGGGGGACTGCTTGGCGCGATCCTTGCCAGCCAGATCGGGGTAAATGTAAACGATGGTGCACGCATCGGCGGTTTCCTTGGATCCCGAGGCTACAGTCAAAGCTTTGAACTTGAAGCCGACAGTTTAGGCGCAGCCATTGCCCATCGCGCCGGTTATGATCCCGTCAAAGGCATTCAGTTCTTTGCCCGCGGTGGTAACAGTCGCCAACAGATCTTCGCGACCCACCCACCAGATGCCAAACGCATTGAAAACGTGGAACGCGTCGCCGCCGGTCTATAATTTCGAAACACCGTTCAAGGGCTTACTCGTTCTGCCCTTGAACACCTCGCCCCCGAGGGCGCGATCATGCTGAATCCGCCTAGGCAGTCACCAAAATACTAGACCGAAGACTGCAGCAGCCCCCTGCCACGGCAGCTTACACCCGAAACATGTCTCGGCCCAATATGCATTCAAGGCATTGAATCAATTAAATCAAATCCACTCAAAAGTATATTGACACCGATTGCTATTCCATGATTCTATTACCCCAATCATCACGATCGCAAAGTTCGGACAAACATACAGGTGGATATCATGAATCGTATTCAGGTTACTGAAGGCAGTCCTGTTTTTGGTCATTCGACCGGAAACCAGCCCTTTCGCACGTCCGAAAAATCTGTTCCCATCCGTGAACGTGAACGTGATGAAATGCAGCAAGCCTTAAGCGCGCGGAGAAAAATGCGATCACCCGCATCCTCCAGATCGCGTTTTGGCGAGTACCATAGCATGAACTAACCGTGAGATCGTGCCTTTCAGCGCACCACGGTTAAATCATTCAGCAGGCAGCCTGATCAAACGCGCAGGGAAAAGGATGACATGCCTCTATAGGGGACCTACCCGGTTTAGACAGAACAATGAGATGATATCTTAGGGTTTTCTGCTGAGATGTTCGGTCTGATTGTAGTTCCTGAACAATACAACAGCGTGATTGAACTGCACTTCATCGAAGAACAACAGCGCAAGCTGGTATAATCACATCACTTATGCAGAACCCTTTGTCGGCATGGGTGGGATATTTCTGAAGCGTCAACACCAGCCTCGTGCTGAAGTGATCAACGATCTGGGCCGCGATGTCGCCAATCTGTTTCGCATCCTGCAACGTCACTATCCCCAGTTTCTAGATGTGCTGAAATTCCAACTGACCACACGCGTTGAATTTGACCGTCTCAGCAAAACTGACCCGGATATGCGCCGCGCCAACTACGGGCAGTGTTCGCACAATGCCTGCGCCGCACATGGGTTTCTGTCAAAGCTGCCAATGCTCTTCGGGTTAGCTCTGCGGTCAGCCTTCTTGCTGAGCTGAATAGCTTAGAAAATCGTACCCGATTGGGTTGGATTGGGATCCAGAAGCTTAGCGAATTAAGCGATGCTTACTGCCTAGCTAAAGCCCGTGAGGATGTGCGTTCTGGCGCGCAATCAGATGCCCGTAACAAAGCAACGTACGAGCCAATCACGTTAATCAAGGGCCCTTTAGGTGTTATCACGGGAATGCAATCACCTGACCTTCCACAATGCTATGAGGTGGCGGCATGAGCGCTATAGTTTCAAATCGTCGCCAGTTGTTGCTTGGCTTGCTGAGCGCGGTCTTTGGCGATGACGACGACGAGGACGACACAGCGGGAAAGCCGCATTAAGCAGCCTCGCTGATCACGTCTATCTGATCGACTGTGGCTGGTCGCATTCCGATCTGAACCTGATGGATGAAGAAGAATTCGTTTTTTGGTTGGAAGAAGCCATCGAATTCAATCGTCGCGTTGCTGAAGAACAGCGCAAAGCTTCAGAAAAAGAAAGTGGCAAACCCTCATGAGCCGTCGCAAGGCAGAAATGATTCTCGAACTCATCGACCGGGCCACACGACCGGCGCGGCGGTTCATGAGGTTGCAGGAACGCATGGGGCGCGCATCAGCTGCGTCCAGCCGTATGGCTGGTCGCGCATCCCGTGTTCATCAGCGTGCAACGGACGCTTTGGCAAATTCCCAAAAAAGATTAAACAGTAAGATTGAGCGCACGAACGGGCTATTGGATCGACAAAAAGACCGCATGCGAAAAGCTGCTTTTAGTGCGGTGGCAATTGGTACAGCTCTCGCGGGGCTGACTGAACCCGCGATCAGGGCAGAAGTACGCCTTGCCGAGATATCCAAAGTTATCGACTTCAATGAGGATAATGGCTTCCGCCTTCTGCAGGAAGATATCCGTAACCTGGTCACCGATGGTGGTCTTGCGACCACAGCATCAGCAGTTGAGGATATCGTGGCAGCAGCCGGCCGAATGGGCGTTGTTGATGCCAATCTGCCAGATGCCCAAAAGCGTGCGGAATTACTTGAATTTGCAACATCTGCGTCCATGATGGCAGTTGCGTTCGGGGTGTCGGCTGATGAGGCTGGTATGGCTCTTGCGCGTTGGCGGCAAAACCTAGGGCTTTCGCAAGATGAGGCAATGCTTCTAGGCGATACAGTCAACCTTCTTGGCAACACGATGGCGACGAACGAAGCCGATATTATGCAGGTCATCAATCGACAAGGTGTTGTCGCAAAATCAGCTGGCCTCGCTGCCAGCGAAATCGCCGCATTGAGTGCTACGATCCTAGCATCCGGTGCCAGCCCTGAAATTGCGGCGCTGACCGAGGAACTGCAAGAATTGGGATTACCGGTGGGCCATCGCAGGGTCGGACGTCTGATGGGCGAGAATGGCATCAAGATCATCAGAACCCAGAAATACAAGGCGACAACGGACAGCAACCACACGTTCAACATTGCACCAAATCTGTTGGATCAAGATTTCTCAGCGACTGGCCCCAATCAGAAATGGGCTGGCGACATCAGCTACATTTGGACCAGCGAAGGTTGGCTGTATCTTGCCGTCATCCTTGACCTGTATTCTCGCCGCGTCATCGGTGGGCTATCAGTAACCGCATGAAGAAGGATCTGGCAATCCGGGCGTTAGATATGGCCGTTGCTTTGCGCCAACCACCGGAGGATTGCATTCACCATACGGATCGTGGTTCCAATATTGCTCAAATGAGTATCAGAAGCGCTTGTCCAAGCACGGTTTCAAGGTCTCGATGAGCGGCAAGGGAAATTGTTATGATAATTCTATGGTCGAGACGTTCTTCAAATCCATTAAGGCTGAGCTGATTTGGCGCAACCGTTGGGACACACGCCGTCAGGCTGAAGGCGCGATCTTCCAGTATATCAACGGGTTCTATAACCCGCGCCGTCGCCACTCATCGCTTGGCGGGAAAAGTCCCTTGGCTTTTGAGCGAAAGGCCGCATAAATGAGTTCAGAGACCGGAACGTAAGCGGGACAAGACCACTGTGGTAGAGCTAGAGGATGGGTTCACTCGTGATGTATCTTCCGTCGGCCATTTTGGAACAGGAGACTTGGAAGTTTCGGTGAAAACCTATGATGACTTTGAACGTGCCAAGGATTTGATCGTCAGGTCATATGAAGCATCATAACAGTCGCAGGACAAAAAGCTGTAGGTAGCCAACAATTAGATGCCTCCGAATGATCCCGATTTAGATGCGCTCCCCTGCGGTTGCCTTTTAAGTTAACGTTTCAGTCCAGATCATCATCTTCACCTGGGTCAGGATAGTCGATTCTAGGATCGGACGCCCTGATCCATTTACGCTTCTTGAAGAACTCAGGTCCGTCGTCGTAATGGGCCAATGCACCTGCCTCAATATGACCCAGTATTGCGCGACGCATCTCGCCATCAGCGCCAGCACGACGCATTGCATTGCTGTACGTCGATCTCCAAGAGTAAAGGACCTTCTTTTTGTGAATTATCGGAGGGTCCATAATTTCTCTGATGAGCCTGATAAAGTTGTGCCGCACCGTCTGCGCCCGATCCTTCTTTTGTGATAAAAACGTATCGAACCCGCCCGCATGGAAAAATGCTGGGAAATCAGCAATCTCAGGGTGCAACGGAATAGACCTGTCCGATCCCTCAGTTTTCGATCCAATAACGATCAGACTTTTGTCGGTGACATTTTCAGGCAACAGAGACAGAACTTCTTTGGGGCGCATGGCAGTAAACGCCTGAACCCGACAAACCATATGGATAGCCCGGCGACGTTTATCTGACATCCCACGCAGCGGTGATCCCCACACTTCGTCCATCGCCGCAAATATACGACGCGCCTCCTCGGGAGAAAATGGTTTCCATTTGATCATCTGGGTGGAACGTTTCTCAGGCTTCAACACCACAGATGGCATAGGGTTATCAGATATTTTCCCCTCACCAATCGCGTATTTGAACATGCCCCTAATTGGTGTGAACAATGATTGAAGCGAACTTGCTTTAACATCATCTGGTTGTGCATCACGAAACTCACGGAGCCTATCTGCATTCAAATGCTCTAACGGGATATCGCCCACTTGTGTGATTAAACGTCTGATCACACGACGATACTTGTTCCGAACTTCTGGCTTCAATTGATTTTTTTTGAAGTAGGCTTCTGACATCGCAGTGATCGTATTAGGGTTGCCACCCAAATCGTTGATACGACGCTCCAGTTTCCGCTTCACCAGATCAAATTCATCACGCTCATCAAGGTCAGTAGGAGTGATGACATTATCATTAAAACACAATGCTAAGATGCTTTTATTCCAACCAAACGTGCAGCAGAACTCTTTTCTGGATGCTCATCAGCAGCTTGTAACGCAACCTTTGCAGCGGCCAGCATAACATCACCGCGCCAGTTACCGGGGGCCATACCGATGTCTGTCATTGTATCTGCGACCTGCATCATCGGTGTCTCTAACAGGTGAACCTCTGTGGAGTAGCGGGTCTTTTCTGCAACTGTGGGATCATCAAGCCGCGACAATAAAGCATCGTGTTCAACGGCCCATTCCGTGACGAGCACAACAGCCTGTTGATACGACACCTTCCCACACGGACGGTTCCAGTTCTTAATCCCCAAGGTCTTCTGATGCTTCGCTGGAACACGCCTGCGATAGTAGTATCGTCCACCGTTTACCTTGAGATGATCGACCTTTTGTGTCCGCATGTGTCCAGAAATCCTCGAAATGTGTCCAGATACGGACCCCTCAGTAGGGGTAAATCTAACAACATAAGGAAAATCAACGCAATAGCGTTATGGTGGGCGACCCTGGAATCGAACCAGGCGTGAGTCGCCTCGAGGGAGTTACAGTCCCCTGCCACACCTTGCGGCCTGACGCCCAACCTGTCGCTGGATTTATAGTTACACATCGGGGGCGTCAACAGGAAAACATCAAATTCCTCACCTTAATTTCACATCAAATGCCCACTTGCGCCCAAAGCCTACAAGGTTCATCTTAAGGACTGCTAGAAAAGACCTAAAAATTAAGGATTACAGTCATGATAAAGCCAAAGTGGGTGGTCGAAAAAGAACAGGCACGCCGCGAAACCTTTTGGCTTTTTGGCCTTCATGCCGTGCGTGACGCTTTGCTGAACCCTGATCGCGTCAAACTGCGCCTCGTGGTTACCAAGAATGCTCATGACAAATTGGCAGAAGATATTGCAAAGAGCGGCGTGACGCCCGAAGTCACGGATCCACGCAAGTTTGACGTGCCTCTCGACAAGCAATCCGTGCACCAAGGCGCGGCCCTTGAGGTCAAACCTTTGAACTGGGGATCCATTGACGAATGCTGTATGGCAGTGGATGGGCAAAAGATGCCACGCCTGATCCTACTTGATCGCGTGACCGATCCTCATAACGTCGGTGCGATCCTGCGTTCTGCGGAGGTTTTCGGTGCCCGCGCTGTCATCGCCCCGCATCGTCATTCCGCACCTGAAACAGGTGCCCTAGCAAAAACCGCCTCTGGTGCGCTTGAACGTCAACCTTATCTGCGTGTTAAGAACCTTGCCGACACAATGGAACGCCTGCGCAAGATGGGTTACGTCATGCTTGGCCTTGATGGCACTGCGGAACACTCCATTGAAACTATGGCGGATGATTATTCCGGCCGCCCTATCGCGTTGGTTTTGGGGGCCGAGGGGCCTGGTCTACGTGATCGCACCAAAGAAACCTGTGATCACTTGGTGAAAATCGACTTTGCCGATGGGGTTGGGTCGCTCAATGTTTCGAATGCCGCCGCCGTGGGCCTCTATGCAGTGACCAAAGCCAGTACATAAAGATCCAACATCTTCACGAAACGGTTACAAACCCTTTCTATCTAGAAATCAGTACCTAGATACCAATCAGGAAGCATGATTTGGAACATCCGCTTCCTCTGTCCCTCGTTCCGCCCTTGGCGCCCGTTTCCCCGACGGGCGTCACTTCTTTTGCTATTGCGCGAAACAATACAGCTACACGATCATCGGAGGTTACGCTAAAGTCTTTGGACAGGTTTAGCGCCCTTCAGGATAATCTATTGCCGGTTTTGAGGACTGTATCATCGTTCCCAAACTTGAACGCGCCACGGGTGAGCGCCCTTTTTCCTCTGCAGCCAACTGATCAAAAATTGCCTGCGCTTCTGGGCTGTGACCCGGCTGCACTGAAGCTGGCACGGATGGCACCTCCTGAACAACTTCACTTGATACCCGCGGGAACGCCCCGTTCCCTGTTACGGACGGATCAGCGAATGCCGGATTGATCAATA
This sequence comes from Halocynthiibacter namhaensis, assembly GCF_000812685.1. Taxonomy (GTDB): domain Bacteria; phylum Pseudomonadota; class Alphaproteobacteria; order Rhodobacterales; family Rhodobacteraceae; genus Halocynthiibacter; species Halocynthiibacter namhaensis. The sequence continues at coordinate 178,041 of NZ_JWIF01000074.1, read as the reverse complement.
CCCCAAGGCAGATGCCACCAAAACTGGAGGCCATGTATTTTAACAATTTCATCTTCAATCCTTATCAACCTAGGCTTTCTCAACAATCGCAGCGTTCTTTCGGGGCCAATCTGCCTCAACACGCAGGGACCCACTGAGAAATCGCACATCTATGTTCTTTCTGTCCTTCAGTTAGGGATCTTTCACCAAGTTTCCACCCTGCAGCTGCGCACATATGCGTGTGTTCGCAGTGCCATCATGGCTGCCATGCAGTAAGCGCAATTCTCCGCCACGTTAGGCACGCGAAATTTCGCTTGATATTCTATTAACCCATGTCAAATTCGTCGCATGAAACAAGATATTCTCATTATCGGCGGCGGAGTAGCTGGCCTCAGCGCGGCAGCACATCTCGCAGCACACGCCAATGTCACAATGCTCGAAGCTGAAAGCGCGACTGGGTACCACACATCCGGGCGTTCTGCCGCGTTATTCGAAGAACAATACGGCCAAGAGACCACCATCGCCCTCAACAAAGCCAGCCGTTCGTTCATGGACACCCATGACGGCGGTTTCTTGTCACCGCGCGGCTTTATGCTTGTGGGAAAGGAAGGTCAAAATGCAGCATTTGATGCTGATGTAGAGGCCATGGGGCTAACAGAGCTCACCAAAACGCAAGCGCAATCCATTATTCCGATCCTGAACCCCGACGTGATTACACGCTATGCCCACGCGCATGGCGCGTCGGATATCGACACAGACCGCCTGATGCAAAGCTATACAAAAATGGCGCGCGCCGATGGTGCTAAGTTTGTTATGAACGCCCATGTTGATAAGATGTCCCGCGTGAACGGCCGATGGCACGTGATGGCTGGCGAACAAGCATTCACTGCAGATGTAGTAATCAATGCCGCAGGCGCTTGGGCCAGTCACATCGCGCAGATTGCCGGCGCTCAAGGCATTCTCATTCAACCCTTTCGCCGATCTGTTGCCCGCATCCCTGCCCCCGCAGACCTAGACGTCTCGGCATGGCCCATCCTATTTGGCCCAGGCGAAACTTGGTACGCCAAACCAGATGCCGGGGCGTTGATCATTTCGCCCGCGGATGAGGACCCGGTGGACGCTCACGACGCCTGGGCCGATGATATCACCCTGGCAGAAGGCATCGCCCGCTACCAAGAGGTCGTCACCAGCGAGGTCACCCGCGTCACATCCAACTGGGCCGGCCTGCGCAGCTTCGCTCCGGACCGAAACCTTGTGCTGGGCTTTGACGGGCAAGCCCCCGGCTTCTTCTGGTGCGCAGGCCAAGGTGGCTATGGCATGCAAAGCTCACCTGCCACGGGGCAACTCGTAGCGGACCTGATCATAGGTCGGCCCTCGAAAATCGACACCGACATCATCAAACGCCTCTCACCCACGCGATTTACCTGATCAGAATTTTTGCGGCGATCCCCTCAGGAAAAAGAGGGATCTCGCGGCTTTCCAAATCCTTTAAGTCAAACCAACGCGCGACACATTTCGTGCCGTTGTCCTCAAAGAACTCAATCGAATCTTCGCCTGCAAATGCACCGGTGGGAAACGCAACTTCCGCCACAAATATGATCTCATGCCCTTGGCTGCCTTCGTGCGTATACAAATTCTCAATGACCGTCGGCGCACTGATAATGCGCACATCAATGCCCAGTTCTTCTTGAAACTCTCGCAGCAACGCCCCTTGCCAGACTTCGCCGAATTCAACACTGCCCCCCAAGGGACGCACCCCCTTGATCTCGCCATCATCACACTTCACCTCTGCAGCAAGCAACTTCCCATCTCTCCAATGTAAGCCAAGTGCTTTCACCCGAATGGTTTGTACCGGTCGCCAGACAGCCATGTCTCATCCTCCAAGTTCATCCAAATCACCTCACCAAGGGAAACAATACAAAAGCCCCCGCATTTCTGCGAGGGCTGTTTCCATCTTGCAATAAATACTCCGGGGGTGTGGGGGCTGCCCCCCACTGAAGCTTAGCCAGTTACACGAATGGTCGCGTTGGTTGGGTCATAAGGGCTGTCCACAGTCACTTCTGCGTCCCACAGCTTGTCCTGCATTTTCACCTTCAACTTGGTGCCAGGCACCGTGATATCAGGCGACACATAGCCCATGCCGATGGATTTCTCGAAGGCCACGGAATAGCCACCAGAGGTCAGACGACCAACGCGGGTTGTGCCATCTTCAAGATAGAGCGCCTCGTGACCCCAAGGATCCGCATCATCCGGCCCATCAATCAGAAGCGTACAACATTTAAAGCGCACACCAGTTTCAACCATTGCGTCTTTACCGTGGAAATCTTTTTCCAGATCGATAAAGCGCGGTAGGTCCGCCTCAGCAGGTGTTGCATCACGGCCAAGTTCGTTGCCAAACGCACGGTAGGATTTCTCCTGGCGCAACCAGTTTTGTGCACGTGCACCAACCAGTTTCATGCCGTGTTTCTCGCCAGCGGCCAGCAGCAGATCCCAAAGATAGTTCTGCATCTCAATCGGGTGATGAAGCTCCCAACCAAGTTCGCCTGTATAAGCCACACGGATCGCATTCACAGGGCACATGCCCAATTCGATCTGACGGGCTGACAGCCAAGGGAAACGCTTGTTGGACAAGGCTGTTTCTGGATCGGCGTCGTTGATGATCTCTTTCAACACATCGCGGGATTTTGGCCCGGCAATCGCAAACACACCCCATTGCGTGGTGACGTCCTGGATTTCGATGTAGCCGAAGTCTTCCATCTTATCTTCCGCAGCTTTGCGCAAGAAATCCGCGTCATATTCTGTCCAAGCCCCAGCAGAAACAAGGTAGTAGTTGTTCTCGCCGTTGCGCACGATGGTGTATTCCGTGCGTGTTGTGCCCTTAGATGTCAGCGCATAGGTCAGGTTGATACGGCCGATTTTTGGCAATTTGTTACAGGTGAACCAATCTAGGAACTGCGTCGCACCTGGGCCCTTTACAACATGTTTGGTGAAGGCGGTTGCATCCACAAGCCCAACGCCTTCGCGGATCGCTTTTGCTTCATCCACAGCGTGTTGCCACCAGCCACCACGGCGGAAGGACCGCGCGTCATGGTCAAAGTTTTCTGGCGCATCGAGTGGGCCGTAATAGTTCGGACGCTCCCACCCATTGACCCAACCAAATTGCGCACCAAGCGCTTTTTGGCGATCAAACGCCGGCGCACAACGCAATGGGCGTGCCGCTGGACGTTCCTCATCCGGGTGATGCAAAACATAGACGTGATCGTAGCATTCTTCGTTCTTACGCGCCGCGAATTCCGTGGTCATCCAGCTTTGGCTGTAACGTTTCGGGTCAAGCGACGCCATATCGATTTCAGCTTCGCCATCAACCATCATCTGGGCAAGGTAATAACCCGTACCACCCGCAGCCGTGATCCCAAATGAGAACCCTTCTGCCAACCACATGTTGCGCAGACCAGGGGCCGGACCAACCAATGGGTTGCCATCAGGGGTATAACAAATCGGGCCGTTGAAATCATCTTTCAGGCCGCTTTCTTCACAAGACGGCATCCGGTGGATCATCGCCATGTATTGGTCTTCAATGCGGTCCAGCGCCAGTGGGAACAGATCGGCACGGAATGAATCCGGCACACCATGTTCAAAACAGGCTGGTGCGTTTTTCTCGTACACACCAAGGATCCAGCCGCCGCGTTCTTCACGCACATAGGATTGCGCATCCGCATCACGGATAACCGGGTGCTCTGGGTTGCCAGCTTCGCGATATTTCACAAGCTCGGGGTCCTGATCCATCACGACAAACTGGTGTTCCACAGGCACGGCTGGCATCTTGATGCCCAGCATTTTCGCTGTGCGCTGCGCGTGGTTACCGGACGCTGTAATGACATGTTCCGCCGTGATCACGACCTGTTCGTCGCTTTCCACCAGGTTGCCACCTTTTTCGACCATCTTGGTACAGGTGACGTCCCAATGCGTGCCGTTCCAATGGAAGGCATCCGCCTGCAATTTACGCACGATATCCGCACCGTGCTGACGCGCGCCCTTCGCCATCGCCTGGGTCACGTCAGCTGGGTTAATATAGCCGTCGGTGTTGTGATACAGCGCGCCTTTCAGATCTTCCGTGTTGATCAGCGGCCAGCGGGATTTGATCTCATCCGGGGTCAGCCACTCATAAGGCACATCACAGGTTTCCGCCGTGGACGCGTAAAGCATATATTCGTCCATACGCTCATCTGTTTGCGCCATACGCAAGTTTCCCACCACAGCAAAACCAGCGTTCAAACCGGTTTCTGCCTCAAGGGATTTGTAAAAATCAACCGAGTATTTGTGGATATGCGTCGTCGCATAGGACATGTTGAACAGTGGCAGCAGACCAGCGGCGTGCCATGTCGAGCCGGATGTCAATTCATCCCGCTCAATCAGCATCACATCATCCCAGCCCGCTTTGGCAAGGTGATAGGCAATGGAAGTCCCGATGGCACCGCCACCAACGACAAGGGCTTTGACCTGTGTTTTCATGAGCACGACTCTCTCTGTCAGAATGTTATGCTTAATCTGCCCTAGAAGTAACATTCATGGAAAGTGCCCCGCGACCCGATTTCGCGCAAAACCGACGTGGGGGTGTCGGATCTGACACCCCTCCCTCAATCGACGGGTCTTGTCCGGTAAAAGGAACCAAGTGCATCACTCTTCAGAGCGCCAATAGAACCACTTGTATTCAATTGCTTCATCAAAAACTTCTGGCACCTGCTCTTTGACCTTCTTGATCAATCTCTGAAGAGAGGACCAGGTAACACGGCATTTTTCATTCAGCTCTTTTATTTCTTTGAGCTGAACATCCGTAAATTCACCAGAATTGAAACGGTCTTCTATACCCCCGTATCGATGCAGCTTTGGAGCCTTAACGTATAACAGCGTTGCATCCCCCAAACCACTAGGCGACGTATAAGTGGCTAACATCAATGTAAGCTGTTCTAGCTCATGATAAAAGCTGCCAAAGTACTCTTGTAGTTTTTTGTTTTGAAAACCCATAAGACCTATGGAAATCTCGTCTCTCAATCCCTGAAGTTCTGTTGAGTATCGATAAGGCAAACCATCACTAAATTCGTGATCGCGTAAAACTTCACGCAATTGGTAAGCGCTATAACTGACCAGACGTCGGCCAACGACAACATCGTTAGGTGAGGATTCTCTAAAAATCACTTCTTCGCTGCGCTTAAACTCAGACGCAATCCAGACGAACAGCGCGACACTAAAAGCGAACAACGGTTCTGCTTCGACATCCCGAATTGCTTGAATAGGATCAGAAGGCCACATCAACCACATAAGAAATGCCATAGCGGTTAAGCCTAACCCAATGCGGGCCATAGTTTGTCCAAAAGTCTTCAAGAAAACACTCCTATCATGTTAAAGTATTGTAGTTACCCCTCCAACCCCCGTTGCAACTTCACAGGTTCCGTGCGCGCAAGACGGATGAGATGCGCCATATAGGGTTGGGCGGCGTCGTCGGATCGCACGGCGGCATAGAGGCGTTTGGTTAGGCCGATTTCGGTCAGGGATCGGGTGATATAATCGGAACTGTAGCGCACCTCGCGCAGGACCCAATCGGGCAAGACCGCCACCCCGCGCCCCGAGGCCACTAGCAGCAACATCACTGCTGTCAATTCCACTTTTCGGGTGGCTTTGGGCTCGATCTTGGCGGGGGTCAGCAGTTCCGTGAACACATCAAGGCGCGTGCGGTCCACCGGATAGGTCAGCAAGGTTTCGTCGCGCAAATCCGCCGCGTCCACCCAAGGTTTTTGCGCGAAATCATGGTGCGCGGCGGCCACCAACAAGGGTTCATAGTCAAACAAAGGCTTAAATTCCACGCCTGGCAGGTTCTCAGGATCGGACGAAATCACCAGATCCACGTCCTCGCGTGCAAGCGCAGACAGCGCGTCAAACGCCAGCCCCGCGCGGATATCCACGTCCACATCGGGCCAGGCTTTGCGGAATTCTTCTAAAACTGGTAGCAACCATTCAAAACACGCATGGCATTCAATCGCGATATGAAGCCGTCCGTGACGCCCCGTATGCAGACCTCTGAACTCCTCCTCCGTTGCGGCAACTTCTGGCAAAATCCGCTCGGCCAAACGCAACAGTCTAAATCCCGCAGATGACAGGCGTAAAGGTTTGGTGCGCCTCACAAAAAGCTCAACACCGACCTGATCTTCAAGCCCTTTTATCTGATGCGAAAGCGCACTTTGGGTGATGTTCATAACCCCCGCCGCTCGGGCCAGGCCGCCAGATTCATGGATGGCTCTTATGGTGCGCAGATGGCGAAGTTCGATATGCAATTCAAGTAATCCTCATATTGATCTTTAGAATTATGAAATTGATTCATTCTAACCAACCTGCAATCCAATGAACAACCCGAAACAAAGCTGATCAAGGATGCCGTGCCGATGACCCGCCCGAATATCTCATTTGAATTCTTCCCGCCCAAATCGCTCGCGGCTTCCTTTCGACTTTGGGACACGGTGCAGGCGCTTGCGCCCTTTGCTCCCGAATTCGTATCCGTGACATATGGCGCGGGCGGCACAACCCGAAAATTGACGCATGACGCCGTGACCACCATCGGCAAAGCCACAGGGTTGAATGTTGCGGCCCATCTGACCTGTGTTGATTCCAGTCGCGAAGAGACGCTTGCGATTGCCGCCAACTATGCCAAGGCCGGCGTCCGCGATTTGGTGGCCCTGCGCGGCGATACCCCCGGGGGCGGTGCATTTATTCCGCGCGCCGATGGGTTTACGGACTCGATTGAGTTGATCGAAGGCTTGGCCAATGCGGGCGATTTCAATATCCGCGTTGGCGCCTACCCCGAAACCCATCCCGAAAGCACAGACATGGCGCAGAACATTGCGTGGTTGAAGCGTAAGTTCGAAGCGGGCGCGACTTCTGCGATCACCCAGTTCTTTTTCGACCCCGACACATTCTTTCGCTTCCGCGATGCCTGCCAAGCCGCTGGCATTGACGGAGATCGTATTCTTCCCGGCATTCTTCCCATCGAAAATTGGGCGGGTGCACGCAAATTCGCACAAAGCTGTGGCACCCAAATTCCAGCCGAAATTCGTCAAGCGTTTGAGAACGCTGCTCGGGATAACTGCCATGAACTGCTTGCCCTCGCCCAATGTTCAGAACTCTGCTCAGATTTGCTAGATGGGGGCGTACAAGACCTACATTTTTACACCCTGAACACCCCAAACCTCACCCGCGACACCTGTCGCGCTTTGGGGATTGAGCCCGAGGTCAAACTGCAAAATGTTGCCTAACCTATAACCGACCCATTTGATCTTCGCGCGAAGCGCGCCCGGCCCAACACTTTTTGCGACGACTTCGCCGTTGCTAAAGGGGCGGGAGCCCTGCGACCCCGCGTTAGGGTTGAAAACAAATACAACTCATGGCCAACTGGGGGAAACATCAAGGATCCCCATGCCCTCTTTCATCGCAAGCTCCCCCGCTCAAATGCCAACGCAAGAAGATCTCTTCTCACGCTCAGGTCTGGAATTCATGCAGGATGTCCTCAACGGCACTTTGTCAGGCCCTCCCATTGGCAAAACAATGGGATTTCACCTGCACAGCGTAGAACAGGGTCACGTCGTGTTTCGCGGCACGCCTGAATTTGACCTGACCAATCCGATGTCGACGGTGCATGGCGGTTGGTATGGTACGATCCTCGACAGTTGCATGGCTTGCGCGGTCATGACTGAAGTGCCGAAAGGCTCCATCTACACAACCTTGGAATATAAAATAAATATCAACCGCGCCATTCCCTTAGGCACAGAGGTTGAGGCCGTCGGCGTCGTTCAACATGCTGGTCGATCAACCGGGATTTCCCGTGGCGAATTGCGTGGTGTCGCCGATGGAAAGCTTTATGCCACCGGGTCGACAACCTGCATCATCATGAAACCCTGACGCACCATGCGCCCTGCCTTATTCACCTTGCACCGCTCCCGCACCAAGCATCCGATCACCCCCCATGCGTTTGGCGGTTTTTTGTGGCCCCGCCACCTCAGAAGTTTCGCCCAAAATTTGTTCCGCGAGGTCAGCCCGCAAAATCCGCGCTGTGGGCGAATGTCCGACAGCGCTTTCGTGGATCATTTCAGATACATCGCGCCCTACATTGCGTCGCCGACGATTTAAAAACAACATGCCCCACCCGCGATAGGATCCAACCGCCGGTGCAGTTGCATCTCGCTTGAACCGTGCACGCCATCCATCAGGCAATTGCAAGCCCAGCGCTTCCGCCCGTCCAAGTACCCAGACGAGAGGAATATTCGACAGGCCTCGGCTTTCTTCATGCCCACCGATCTGACCGCCAATGTCACTATGCGCGCCCTTAAACCACATCTGCTCAACGTTCCCAGCCCAATCGCCCGGCGTATCCCACAAAACTGGCGCAAAGGCCTGGCGCGTTTCATCTAACGCCAAAGCGTGATACCCATGGCGTACAGATGCCCCAAGTGTGTGATTGTGAAACTCATAGACATCCGGCACAAATCGCCAAATCAGCGGGGCACGAAACCCCAAGGCTTTGACAGTATCCCACACGCCGATCATCTCGATCTCAACCGGCGTGTTATGACAATACATGCGCGCGAACCTTTGGGCAGTCTCGGCCCCTGGCGAGCATTCATAATGTCGGTAGGCTTGACGTATATTGCGCTCCGTCGCTTCTGCTGGGCGCAACAAACCAATGCGATCAATGACACCTGCAAGGGATCGCACGGCGAAAGCCCCACGCGAATATCCAAACAGAAATATCCTATCCCCCGGCCTATATTTTGAAGACAAATGCCCATATGCAGCCCGGATTTGACGGTTAATACCCCGCCCTCGGATGACGTCCACCGTGTCGCGCCATGATTTCCACTGCACACCGGCGCCATAAAACAATGTCATATCCGCAGTTGGTGCCCGTTCATGCAATAGCTTGTAAGTTATCGCTGCATTGGTATGGCATTCTGGGTGTAAAGACGACATGGTTCCATCAATGATCACCACATGGTTTACAGGTCCACGCCGCGCCACAGCACGGGTGTCACTGCGCCAACTTGATGGACGCAGCCAATTCGCTATGCGCTGAACAATGCGCATTAAACTGTTCCTTTAAAGTTTGTCACCAGAAGCATTTTTCAACATCTCCCAAACACGAAGCGGTGTGAACGGCATATCTGCCTGACGCACCCCACGTTCCCAGAGCGCATCTTGTACCGCATTGGCCACTGCCGCCATCGAACCAACGGTTCCAGCTTCGCCACAGCCCTTCATTCCCATAGGGTTGTAACTTGAAGGCGTGGGTTCGTTCACGAATGTAACCCATGGCATATTATCGGCACGTGGCATTGCATAGTCCATGAACGTTGCCGTGAGGAGCTGGCCATCTTCATCAAAACCAACCTGTTCCGTGATCGCCTGGCCCAACCCCTGCGCAACACCGCCATGTATCTGACCTTCTACCACCATCGGGTTAATAAGGTTGCCAAAGTCATCGACGACGGCGTAACCATCTATACATACAACACCGGTTTCAGGGTCAATTTCTGCCTCAGCCACATGCGCACCATTGGGGAAGGAACGCGCATCAAGAGTGATCCTAGCCTCGTGTTGCAAAAGATCCTCGCGCCCGTCTTCACGTGCCCAAGCAACCACAGTCAGGATATCAGGCGTCTGATTTGATCCTTCCGCACGAAAGCTTTCATGATCGAAACTAACGTCATCTTCTGCCACACCCAAACGTGTCGCAACAAAGGGTGTCAACGCTTTCACAATCACCGAAACACATTCCAAAGTCGCGGCATTTTGCACCGTGCCAGAACGTGATCCACCTGTGCCACCACCTTGCTTAATACGGGCCGAGTCACCCTGTATCACTTTGATGCGATCAATTGGGATCCCGCTTTGGTCAGACAAGAATTGCGCATAAACCGTCTCGTGTCCTTGGCCATTGCTTTGCGTACCAACCAGCAATTCTGCCCCGCCATCTGCGGTGAACTCGACTTTAGATGTCTCAGAAGGGTCACCGAGGATAGATTCAATATAATAACAAAGCCCCCGTCCCCGCAACAAACCCGCCGCCGCACTTTTGGCTTTGCGCGCTGCGAACCCTGATTGATCGCTTTCCAATGCGGCACGATCCAAAACCTTATGAAAGTCGCCAACGTCATAGGTTTCCCCCGTCGCCGCCTTATACGGAAACTGATCCTTTTTGATAAAGTTGATACGGCGCAACTCCCATGGATCAACGCCCAATTCACGCGCAGCACGATCCATCAGGCGTTCTAAAGCATAGATGGCTTCAGGCCGCCCAGCGCCACGATAGGCATCAACACAAGTGGTGTTCGTATAGATCCCCTGCACCCGCAACCATGTCGTCTGGCAGTCGTAAGTTCCCATCAGAACCCGCGAAAACAACTGCGTTTGAATAGGCTGGGCGAAACCCGAATTATAGGCCCCCATATTGGCAATAGTATTCACACGATAGGCAAGAATGCGATGATCCGCATCAAAGGCCAATTCACAGGTCGATGTCAGATCCCGCCCTGCATTATCGGACAACATGCTTTCGGTGCGGTCTGCCATCCAGTGCACTGGGCGCTGCAAAATACGCGCCGCCGCCGCCACAGGGATATATTCGGGATAATGCATTGCCTTCATGCCAAAGCCTCCCCCCACATCTGGGTTGGTCACCCGGATGGACTCAGGGTCAATCTTCAGCGCTTTTGACAGATCTTTCTTCATCCCCCAAACGCCCTGCCCATTCACACTGAAATGCAAACGGCCGTCTTGTGTCGGGTCAGGTTCTGCGAAACACCCGCGTGGTTCCATCGCGTTCACGATCACACGATTATCGCCAATGTCCAAAGTTACGTGGTGGGCCGCAGCATCAAAAGCTGCCTGGGTAGCGGTTTCATCCCCCAGCCCCCAGTCGAAGGCAAGGTTATCGGGGGCTTCATCATGGATCGCATCGCCGCCAACGCTTAGCCCTAAATGCACAGGACATTCGTCAAAATCAAACTCGATCAACTCGGCCGCATCCTTTGCGGCTTCCATGTTGTCCGCTATGATCACTGCAATCGCTTCCCCTACATGACGCACACGCGACTTCGCAAGCACGGGTCGCAAAGGCGATGCCCCGTCAGATCCGTCGCGATTTGTCACCACGGAACCGTTCAAACCGATCTCTATGCCCAGCGCTTCTAAATCTGCGATAGACCAAACAAGATGCACACCCTCCGCATCCCGCGCATCAGAAAGATCCAGCGTGGTAATATCGGCATGGGCCACAGGTGAGCGGAAAAAATAAGCCACCAACGCGCCGTCCGGGCGAATGTCATCGACATATTGACCTTGGCCGGTCAAGAAGCGCACATCTTCAACCCGTTTCACTGGTTGGCTTTTTCCGAATTTTTCCATGGGGTCTCTCTTGTGCGGCTAGGTCTTTTCTCTAGCCTAGCCCCCACCGCGCGCTTGTCCATAGCGATTACACAAATGCGGCACAGCAAATCAATCAAACAGATGCGAACGCCCTGCGCAATTTATGCACGCCTTACTTCGGTCATGTCCATCGCCCAACTTTGGAAACCGACAAGGTGCATGTATTTCACCACCCCGCCCGCTTGAACATTCATTGCCACCGAGGCGGCACTGAAATTAGTCGAAATCGCGCAAACGTGCGACGTAGCGGGCCATTGTATCTATCTCAAGATTGATATGATCGCCTACACTGACATCCCCCCAAGTCGTAACTTCTTTTGTATGAGGAATAACATTGATGCCGAATGTACATCCTTCGACCTCATTCACAGTCAACGACGCCCCGTTCAGCGCAACAGAACCTTTGGGCGCAATAAATCGTGCAAGTTCTTCAGGGGCACGGAACGTCATGCGGGTGCTGTCACCTTCGTCGCGCAGCTCAATCAATTCCGCTACTCCATCGACGTGACCAGATACGATATGCCCACCAAGCTCATCGCCCACCTTCAACGCACGTTCCAAATTCAGACGACGCCCGGCAAACCATGCATTGCGGCCAATATTGGTCAGATTGACGCTTTCAGCTGAAATTTCAACGTCGAACCAATTCATTGGCACCGTCCCGGTCGCGATCACAGTGAGGCACACACCATCACACGCAATCGAAGCCCCCATATCAACGGTGTCCACATCATAAGACGTACCGATACGCGCACGCAAATCGCCGCGCTGTTCAACTTCAAGAACTTCGCCAATATCTGTAATAATTCCAGTAAACATGCTACGCCCCTGATTAGATGCCTTTGCCCCGGGTTAGCTTTTTGAGAAAGCTGGCGCAAGTGAAACCCTTGTGACAAACTTGCGCAATGATCCTGCAATGGGTAACTATACCCTTAGTTTCGCCTTATATCTGTAATAGGCTAAACTTCAGCGACATAACATCAGGTTCAACTGAGGGCGTAGACTCACAGAAAGTGCGGGCAGTAATGAGTAAAATCTCACAACCATCTCCAGCTGGGAGCAGTTTTCTGTTCTTGCAAGGACCGCACGGGCCGTTTTTTTCACGGCTCGGAAAAATGTTACGCTCGGCAGGTGCCGAGGTTCACCGGGTTGGGTTTAATGCCGGAGATCAGGCCATGTGGTTTCGTGGGCCGGGCTATATTCCTTACATGGGAACCCCCGAAGACTGGGGGCCATTTTTTGAAACCCAGCTGGACGCCCATAAAGTCAGCGATATCGTGCTCTATGGTGACACCCGCGACATTCATGCCACCGCCGTCTCATTGGCCAATGCCCGAGGGCTGCGGGTACATATCTTTGAAGAAGGATATTTGCGCCCCTATTGGATCACCTATGAGCGCGGTGGATCAAACGGCAACTCTCGGCTGATGGAGCTGAACCTTCAAGACATGCAAAAAGCCTTGGAAACCGTTGATATGGATGTGCCAGAAGTTCCCGCGAACTGGGGCGACATGCGTCAACATATGTTTTACGGCGCGCTGTACCATTGGTATGTGATGCTGCGGAACCGGAAGTACAAAGGGTTTAAACCCCACCGTGAAATCAGCGTCTGGCGCGAGTTTCATCTATATTTCCGAAGCCTCATGTTGGCACCTTTTTTGGCTATGGACCGGATTGCGGCAAGTACACGCATCAAATACGGTGGCTTCCCCTTTCATCTGGCTTTGCTTCAGTTGGAACATGATTCAAGTTTTCGTATGCACAGCCCCTTTGCAACGATGACACAGTTCTTGGAAGCGGCAGTTAAAGGATTTTCCGAAGGCGCACCTTTGCACCACCACTTGGTGTTCAAGGCCCACCCATTGGAAGATGGGCGGATCCCTCAACGGCGGGAAATTCAGCGAATCGCTCGCGAGTTTGGCGTCGAAAAACGGGTTCATTATGTACGCGGCGGCAAACTTGCCAAACTTTTGAACCACGCCAGAAGCGCAATCACCGTCAATTCCACTGCTGGCCAGCAGGTGCTTTGGCGCGGACTGCCTTTGAAGGTTTTTGGCGATGCGATCTACGCAAAACAGGAATTCGTCTCTAAGCAACCCTTGGCGGAATTCTTTGCCCAACCCAACCGCCCAGACACGCGCGCATACCGTGATTATAGGCATTTTATCTTGGAAACATCGCAAATCATCGGCGGATATTATTCAGCGCGCGGACGGCGTCAGGCCCTACGCCAGGTCGTCGACATGATGTTGGCCGACCTGGATCCTTATGAGGCATTAATGACCGGGAACGCGGCACCAAGGCAACAATTGCAAAGCATAAGGTGAGCTACAACAAACGTAGCTGGATTTCTAACCACCCCTTGCGTAAGGTACCCTAAATAATACTGCGGTCAAAAAATGCCGCAAATAATAATACATGAGGGCAGAGTAGTGATTTATTTGACAACCGGATGGGTGAAACCCCTTGCTATGACCGCAGTTATTTTTGCGCTTACGTCTTGCGGTTTGCCGCGCTCCGGACCAAGCAAGCGGGAAATTCTTGCAGGCGCCGATGATGTCCAACATAGCTCATTCATTATTCCGGTGACCAACCAAACATCAAACCTGATTGTCGAAGAACCCCTAACCGGATTTTCACAAGCCTTCCTGAACGCAAGCCAGATCGGATCCGACACGATTCGCCCCGGTGACACGCTCGGCCTTTCTATCTGGGAAAACGTTGACGCTGGCGTTCTTGGCACGCGCGGTGCCCCTTCCACGTTGAGTGAACTGCAAGTTGACGGTGCCGGTATGATTTTCGTTCCCTACGCAGGCCGTGTACGGGCAGCTGGAAACACGCCTGAAGCATTACGTCGTATAATTACAGAGAAACTTGATGATCAGACGCCCGATCCCCAAGTTTTGGTGACGCGCTTGGCTGGGGACGGTGCAACTGTTTCTATTGTCGGCAGCGCCGGCACACAGGGTGTGTTCACAATTGAACGTCCAACGCGAACCCTTGCACCAATGCTTGCCAGCGCTGGCGGCATCTCTATTGCACCAGAAATCGTCCATATCACAGTGCTACGGGGTTCTCAGCGCGGGACAGTCTGGCTTGAAGATCTGTATGAAAATCCAGAACTGGATATCGCCCTACGTGGCAATGATCGCATCCTCGTAGAGGCCGATAAGCGCGCATACACCACTATGGGCGCAACCGGTGGCCAAGGCCTTGTACCGTTCGAATCTCGGGAACTTTCTGCTGTAGAAGCCATCGCGCGTGTCGGCGGCATCTCTACAAACACCGCGGACCCGACCGGCATCTTCGTTTTCCGCACCGAGTCTGCAAAAACAGCCAATGCCGTGCTGGGACGCAGCGATCTGGCAGGGCCGCAGCGGGTTGCATATATCCTCGATTTAACGAAACCGAACGGCGTATTCATCGCGCGTGATTTCATGATCCGCGACGAAGACACGATCTACGTCACTGAGGCCCCATTCGTGAGTTGGAACAAATCCATCTCCGCACTCACCGGGTCTTTGCAATCTGCGACTGCCATTAGCAGCATTGCCAATTAACATATGACGAAGCAGAGTAACGGCTTACAAGACGCTGGACCTGAAAAGGGCCAGCGTCTTTATGTCTATAATGGTGGTTTTCTCACTCAACCCCGTATCCGGCGCATGCTCACACTTGCCGGATATGAGATAAAAATCGGCACTCCTTCCGCAGGCGACATGGTAGGCGTTTGGGGGAAAAGTCCGACCTCGCCCCGCGGTGAAAAGGTGGCCGACAGACATGACGCACCCATCCTGCGGGTTGAAGATGCTTTCTTGCGATCAGTATTACCCGGTCGAAGTGGCAGTGAACCCATTGGTCTGCTTTTGGACGACAAAGCCGTGCATTTCGACAGCAGCACCCCCTCTAGACTTGAAGAAATCCTTACACAAACCCCTTTAGATGACACCGCTATATTAAATCGTGCCCGTGGTGCAATCGAGCGCATCCACAAGGCCCATCTGTCCAAGTATAACAACTTTGATCCAGCCCATGACTTACCCGAAGCCGGTTATGTACTGGTTCTCGATCAAACGCGCGGTGACGCCTCGGTGACATATAGCGGGGCCAACTCAAACACCTTCCGAGAGATGTTGGTCTTTGCACAACAAGAACATCCGCACGCAAAGATACTAATCAAAACCCACCCAGAAACCGCCGCTGGCCATCGCGAAGGTTACTTCACACCCAGTGACGAGAACGACCGCGTCACCTTATTCACGGGTCCAGTGTCCCCCTATGGCTTAATGCAAGGGGCGATTGCCGTGTACACAGTGTCCTCTACCTTGGGGTTTGAAGCCATTTTCGCAGGCCACAAACCACGCGTGTTTGGTCAACCCTTTTATGCTGGCTGGGGGCTGACACAGGACGAACACCCCGTTGATCGGCGCCAACGTGTTTTAACCCGTGCCCAGCTTTTTGCCGGAGCAATGATTTTATACCCGACTTGGTATGACCCGTGCAATGATCGCCTCTGTAGCTTAGAGGACGCGATCGGTGCGTTGGAAGCCGAAGTTCGACAGTGGCGAGAGGATCGACAAGGCTATATCGCCATGGCCATGCGCAGTTGGAAACGCGGGCACCTACAAAAATTCTTTGGACATCAACGCGCAGTACGGTTTGACGACCGCCCTAAACGCGCTGCCGCCAATGCAAGACATGACCGCCGACATCTGATGATTTGGGCTGGATATGCAGATGATCGTATTCGCGATGCGGCCAAACACACCACCCTAAGACGTGTTGAAGATGGTTTCCTACGTTCGCGCGGGCTGGGCGCAAACTTAACCCCGCCCCTATCCTTGGTCGCGGATGACGTAGGCATATATTATGATCCACGCACCCCAAGCCGGTTGGAACACCTGATAGCAGAGCGCCAGCGTCTAAGCGACGCCGAAGATACACGCATTGAGCGCCTGATCCATAAAATCACCGATGCAAGGCTCAGCAAGTATAATCTGAAACCAGACGCAATCACTTTACCACCGCGCGCAGAGGGCCGAAAATGCATATTGGTGCCGGGGCAGGTCGAAGATGATGCCTCTATTCGGTTTGGAACGGATGCGATCAGCAGCAATGCAGGTTTGCTGCAAGCCACCCGCGAAGCCAACCCTGATGCGCAGATCCTATACAAACCCCACCCGGATTGTGAAGTTGGCCTGCGCACGGGGGGCCTAGATCAATCAGAGGCGCTTCAGTGGGCCGATTACGTCATAGACAATGCCGATCCTGCGGTTCTACTTGATCACTGTGATGAAGTGTCAACCATGACGTCACTGATGGGGTTTGAAGCCCTTCTGCGTGGCAACAAAGTCACCTGTTATGGTGTACCGTTTTATGCCGGGTGGGGGCTTACCCAGGATATGTCTGAAACACCTAAACGCCGTCATGCACGACCAACTGTTGCGGGCTTGGCTTATGCGGCCCTAATCGATTACCCCCGCTATTTTGATCCAAAATCCGGACGTGCTTCGCCAGCTGAGACAATCGTCGAGCGTTTGATCTCGGGGGATTTTCCTGCCCCCTCTCGATACAATCGGATCTTATCGAAGCTACAGGGGCGTTTGGCCAGCTATCGTTGGATTTGGACGCGTTGATCAGCTTTCACGTTGCCAGCTGTGAACCGTGTCGCCTCCAAGAGCTTTCACATCCTTCAAGGTGAAACGCGGGGCGTCCGCCAAATGATCCAACCCCATCGGCCCAAGCCCCGACAGGCCTTCTGCCCCCAGCATGATCCCAGCAGTATAGCCTGAAATATGATCGACCATATTGGCACGCAACAAAGCCGCAGCAAGCTGCCCCCCGCCTTCACAATAGACCCGTGTCAAGCCTTCGTGCCCAAGCGCCTGCATCATCGCAAGCGGTGACAAAGTGCCATTCTCTTCAGCAACTTCAATAAGTTTCACACCGCATGCAGTCCAAGCGTCACGATGTTCACGCAGCGCGGATGGGCCATGCATTATCCAAACCGGAATTTCGCGCGCGGTCTGCGCAAGCTTGCTGCTTAAAGGAATATCCAGCATCCGCGCGGCGACCACGCGCACCGGTTGCTGTCTCACACCAAGCCCACGCACGTTAAGCGACGGGTCATCGGCACGTGCGGTCCCTGCCCCAACAAAAACAGCGTCATGACGGGCCCGTTCCATATGAACATTGCGCCGCGCAGCCGGTCCTGTGATCCATTGGCTTTCGCCACGCGCAGTTGCGATACGTCCATCAAAACTGGACGCCAGTTTCAAAGTTAGCATCGGACGGCCCAGATTGATCCGCCGAAAAAAACCCTCGTTCAGCGCATGGGCCTCAGATGCACAGATCCCTGTGACGACTTCGATCCCTGCCTCACGCAAGATCTTGTGTCCACGCCCCGCAACCCTTGGATCGTCATCTTCCAAAGCCGACACCACACGCACGATACCGGAATCAATCAAAGCCCGTGCACAGGGCGGGGTTTTACCGGTGTGGGAACAGGGTTCAAGGGTGACATATGCCGTCGCGCCCATGGCAGCGTTTCCAGCCATAGCCAACGCCTGAGGTTCGCCATGCGGACGGCCGCCAACCGCAGTGTGGCCACGCCCAACCGTGACGCCATTTTTCACGATAACGCAGCCAACCGAAGGGTTCGGCCAAACCGTTCCCAATCCACGCCTTGCAAGCGACATCGCATGTTTCATATGGCGCAAATCGTCAGCCGACATCAGCACATCCTTGCGGGTAAATCAGTCGTCAGCCGCTTCTGGCGGGCGCAGTTCGCTGACAAATTTATCGAAATCATCGGCGGCTTGGAAGTTCTTGTAAACACTCGCAAAACGCACGTATGCAACGGTATCAATCCGCGCCAGCGCTTCCATGGTGATCTCGCCGATTTGGCCAGATGCGATGTCAGTATCACCCATGCTTTCCAAGCGGCGCACAATGCCCGAAATCATCTGATCAATCCGCTCAGGTTCGATGGGACGTTTCTGCATGGAAATTCGAATAGAACGTTCCAATTTGTCGCGATCAAAGTCTTCACGTTTGCCGTTGGATTTGATCACCACGAGATCGCGCAGCTGCACCCGTTCGTAAGTCGTGAAGCGCCCACCACAAGACGGACAAAACCGCCGTCTACGGATCGCAACGTGATCTTCCGCAGGGCGTGAATCTTTCACCTGCGTATCTACATTTCCACAATATGGGCAGCGCATTGCAGTCCCCTTGCCTTGGTGATCATCAATATATGCACTATAGGCAGCCCCCTGGGTTTTGGGTAGTCCAAAGTTTCACCCACTAAACATGGGCGGACCGGCGTCGTGCAAATCACGATTTTTCAAGAAATTCCGTCCATTTTGCGGGGTTTGACAACCAACACCGGACATTGTGGTTGAAAAATACAGTTCATGGGCGTATGCGATGGCCTGCTCCAATAAGGGGCAAAGTGAATGCGAACAGGAAATATCCCGTATAGTAAGGTATTTGAAACAAATCCTTGATACTATGCGCGGCAGGTACAACAAGTCTGACGATGATACCAACAAAGCAACAACCGATCAATCTTGCCGACGGCGGGAAACGTTCTTTGCGGACGCAATTTGGTAGCCTATGCTACCGGCGTCATCAGGGACGCCTACAGGTTTTGCTGATCTCATCTCGCGGTGTCGGACGCTGGGTCGTTCCAAAGGGCTGGCCGATGGACGGTAAAACACCATCAGAAGCTGCATCTGTCGAAGCCTTTGAAGAAGCGGGCGTAAAAGGCAAGGTCTATGAAACGGTGTTGGGCCTGTATTCAACCATGCGGGAAGCATCAGGAAATTCCGATGAATTAATCCCCTGCATCGTTGCGATTTTCCCGCTGAAAGTGAAGCAAGTCTTGAAGGACTACCCCGAAGTCAATGAGCGTTCACGGCAATGGTTTTCCCCAAAGAAAGCCGCAAGTTTGGTTGATGAACCGGAACTGGCGCAAATCATCCAAAACTTTAATCCAAAGACCTTTGACTAACTCTGCCCCTACTTTGGCGCGCCAAATCACAGAATATCAGCGCCCAGCCTTAACATATCATTGTCTTTGCGGCGCTAGGGGCTTATTTACGATTTAGGGACAGGATGGGTAGATGATCCGCTATACGCTGAAATGTGAAAACGATCACAGCTTTGAAAGCTGGTTTAAATCATCCGATGCCTTTGAAACGCTTCAAAGTGCGAGGATGAATGCCTGCCCTGTCTGTGGATCTGCAGATACGCGAAAATCGTTGATGGCCCCACAAGTGACGACCGCGCGCAAAAAGGCGGCCAAACCCGCAGAACCGGCTGAGGCGACTGCCCCACCGTCACCGTCCGCGGTGGAAAAGCCACTATCTGCGCCTCAAACAGATGCTGAAGCTGCAATCGCACGGATGAAATCTGACGTTGAAAAAAACTCGGAATACGTCGGGATGAGCTTTGCAGAGGAAGCGCGCGCCATGCATGACGGCGACATCGACAGCCGCCCCATTTGGGGTGAAGCAAAACCGGAAGAGGCCAAATCACTGATCGAAGACGGCGTGCCTGTGTTGCCTTTGCCCTTTACCCCCACGCGCAAAACCAACTAACCTGCCCAAAATTCTGGCGGGAGATACATCATGACAATTCTGATCACCGGGGCAAATCGGGGCATTGGCGCAGAAATGATGCTTCAGTATCAGGCGAAAAACCAACGCGTGATCGGCACAACACGAGGCCCAGAAAGCCGTGATTTTTTGTCGTTTGATGTCACCTGCGAAAGCTCTGCCAAGGATTTAGGGCAGTCTCTGGAAACCCAGGGCATTGATTTGCTGGTTTGTAACGCGGGCGTGTATCTGGATAAAGGTCGCTATAGCGGGGATGATTTGCCTGCTGACATGTGGGCGCAAACGTTCGCTGCCAATGTCACCGGTGTTTACAAAACGATTGAGGCCACCCTGCCCGCTTTGCGCCGCGCCCAAAGCCCTAAGATCGCGATTATCGGTTCACAAATGGGCACCCGCGACAAGGCCCAAGGCGGCAGCTATATTTATCGCGCATCTAAGGCCGCTGTCATCAACTTAACATTCAACCTTGCCCATGATCTGCGCAGTGAGGGCATAGCTGTTGGCGTATACCATCCCGGCTGGGTTCAAACAGACATGGGCGGTGATGAAGGCCATGTCACACCGACCGAGTCCGCAACACAGTTGATCGGCCACTTTGCGCGCCTCAGTATGACCCGCAGCGGCGAGTTTCTGGCGTTCGACGGAACACCGCACGCATTGTAATTGGGATGATTTCGCAAACCACCAAAATAATTACCAGCTTCTAACGTAGACACATTCTCCCCCTATCACGGGCTCTATGATTAGCATTTCGGTCCCAAATCACCCCCATAAAGTGATTTGGGAATCGACGCGAGCAATCTAAAATTGTAATTTTGAAAATGCCTTTTTTAGGCCATATTTCCGATGTTTAGACTGCTCTGAATACATCGAACCATAGCGCGTTACTGTTCGCGCAACTTGCATCTCGTCAGAGCCGCAAACAGGTCTCGTTGCATCATCGTATTTTCTTGTTTGTGAAATCTGTGCGTTGCCTCCCCCCTTCTTGTTGGACAATTGGAATCCAAAATGGTCGCGATCAATTTCGCCACATTGCTAAGCAATGGGGCCCAAACCATTGTCGACGCTGATGGCCAAACCGTTACAGTAACGGCGACCTTCACCAGCGGATTTCACATCAACAGCACTGGACAGGTGCAATCCGACAACGCAGTCGACACGGATGCAGATACGTTCACGCTGACGTTTTCCAAACCCGTTAAAGATCTCACATTTAGCATCGGCGATGTGAATTCGAACAACTACCAAGGCGGCTTTAACGACCGCCTTGAAATTCAATCGACACTGGCCGGAACCCCCGTCGTCACAAATCTCAGCACGGGCACCAGCGGCACCACAGCTGTTTACGAAGCGCCGTTCAATACAAACATCGTTGAAAACGTCTCTGTCAACACTGCGTTTGACCAGATCACGGTGACAAACTTTGACGCTGACAGACAGCATGGTTGGATTTTTCTATCCACAGGCGATGTTGATGATGTTGTCTGTTTTACCGCAGGTACAATGATTGAAACTGAAACCGGATGTGTGGCCGTTGAAAACCTGTCGCCCGGCGATCTGGTCATGACCCGAGACAGAGGCACACAACCAATTCGATGGATTGGAAAAAAAGAAATTTCGTCTGCCCAACTTGAGAGAAACCATAAACTTCGGCCCGTTTGCATTAAAGCTGGTGCTTTGGCGAATATGACCCCAGCGCGAGATTTGATTGTTTCACGGCAACACCGGATGCTGACCGTGTCGCGGCTTTCCAAACGAATGTTTGACGAGAATGAAGTCTTGATTTCAGCCATCAAGTTAACTGCACTTCCAGATATCGAGATCATGCCTGTGGACGGGCCCGTGACCTATTACCACCTGCTGTTCGACCAACATGAAATTGTCTATGCTGAAGGGGCCCCGTCGGAAAGCCTGCACACCGGCCCAGAGGCGCTCAAAACCCTTCCCCAAAAAGCGCTGGAAGAAATATTCACTCTGTTTCCAGAGTTAAGCGAAAACACGTTTTCCCGTGCGTCCGCGCGGCCCATCCCACCCGGAAAACGCCAACAAAATTTCATCCGCCGTCTCGAGAAAAACAAACACAGCTTCATTTCTGAATCCCCCTCTGCGTAAGGTGCCAATGCCCATTTATTAGGCACAATGCGGACCTGGCGCATGAAGGCGCTCTTGGCTCTTGCCCCCGGGCGACCAACCTCCTATGAAATGCTGGATTTATTGGCGCTGGGTAAAGGAAACACCATGCCGCTTTTGGTAATGAAATTTGGCGGAACTTCTGTCGGATCCCTTGATCGCATCAAACGTGCGGCCAAGCGGGTTGGGGTGGAAGTCGCCAAAGGCTATGACGTGATCGTGATTGTCTCGGCAATGTCGGGCAAGACCAATGAACTTGTGGGTTGGGTGAATGAGACCTCGCCGCTGTATGATGCACGCGAATATGACGCTGTGGTCAGCTCTGGCGAGAACGTCACGGCAGGCTTGATGGCTTTGACGTTGCAGCAAATGGATGTGCCGGCGCGCAGTTGGCAAGGGTGGCAAGTGCCGCTGAAAACCACGTCCGCACATGCAAACGCCCGGATTGAAGAAATCCCAACCGACAATCTGAACGCCAAATTTGGCGAAGGTATGCGGGTTGCTGTTGTTGCAGGCTTCCAGGGCATCTCGGATGAAGGGCGCATCACGACCTTGGGTCGCGGGGGATCTGACACAACCGCTGTGGCCTTTGCCGCCGCTTTTGGCGCGGAACGTTGCGACATCTATACTGACGTGGACGGGGTTTACACCACCGACCCGCGTATTTCTGACAAGGCGCGCAAACTTGATAAGATTGCTTTTGAAGAAATGCTGGAGCTGGCATCCCTAGGTGCGAAAGTTCTGCAAACCCGTTCTGTTGAACTTGCGATGCGCTTTGGTGTGCGTCTGCGGGTTCTGTCCAGTTTTGAAGATAACGATGAAAATTCCGGTACGCTTGTCTGCGCCGAGGAGGAAATCATGGAATCAAATGTAGTTGCCGGCGTCGCCTATTCCCGCGATGAAGCGAAAGTCACCCTGATCTCGGTCGCGGACCGTCCTGGCATTGCTGCCGCGATCTTTGGCCCCCTGTCAGAGGCTGGCGTCAACGTCGATATGATCGTGCAGAATATCTCTGAAGATGGGCGCACGGATATGACGTTCTCCTGTCCGACCGACCAAGTCGCGCGTGCAGAAGCGGCAATGCAAGCTTCTAAAGATGCGGGCGACATCAACTATCACGATCTGGTCGCTGACACAGCTGTTGCCAAGATCTCCATCGTCGGCATCGGCATGCGGTCCCACGCGGGTGTTGCCGCGCAGATGTTTGCAGCGCTACAAAACGAAGGCATCAACATCAAAGTGATCACCACATCCGAGATTAAGATCTCTGTTCTGGTTGAGCGCAAATACATGGAATTGGCCGTGCAAGCGCTGCATGACAGCTTTGAGCTGGAAAAAGCCTAACCTTTTTCAAATACACTAAAAAACCACCGATTTGCCGTTGCAGGTCGGTGGTTTTTTTCTGACGGGTTCCGTGCAGAGGCGCACATAGGTCCTGTACCCACTCACCGATATTGCGCTTGTGCTGCCTGGGCTTCACGACCAAATTACATGCAGACCACCCACTCTGCAGAGGCCCCCATGACCATAATCGGATATCACGCACATATTTACTATGAAGCCGGCAGTAAGGCCCGCGCAGACGCTATCTGCCATGAAGCCGCTGCAAAATTCGGCGTCACCATGGGGCGCATGCATGACCGCCCCGTTGGCCCCCACCCCATGCCTTCATGTCAGCTGGGGGCAACACCGGAACAATTCGCAGAACTTCTGCCCTGGCTTGCTTTGAACCGTCAGGGGCTGATCGTTTTTTCACATCCAGACACCGGGCAGCATCTCCAAGATCACCGCGACCGAGGAATATGGTTGGGCGTCGGACTTGATTTGGATTTATCGATCTTTCAGTAGACGAAGCTATGTCCGACCGCTGGCCTTACAGCCACGATAGGCCTCTTGCGCGCGGCTCTCTGAGTATCCTTCACGCAGGGTTTGGTTGTAAATGTCATTACAACTTTGATTGTAATTCTGGCCCCATAGGAATTCATTGATGGCCTGGTCCCGTTCTGGTGTTCGTTCACACCCGGCCAATGCGACGACCATTACACAGCTCGACAGCGTTATTCGTACATTTCTCATAGGTTTGCCTTTCATCCCCCACTTGCAACCATAGCGCAGTACAATCACACCGCAACATATCCTTATTGTCATTGGAATGAAGGATATGGTTCTGGTGGCGCATTTCACTGGTTCCTCTTTTGTTTTTTGCATAAGCTGCAGAAAACAGGGTTCCACAGGACAGAACATGGCACACAGCACTGAAAGTGAAAGCCGCAAGCTTCTTGGGCGGCTGCAAGAAACACTGGCGCAAGATACAGCGGGCCAAGCACGGCTTGATCGGATCACCGAACTTGTCGCGGATTCGATGCAGGCCGAAGTGTGTTCTATCTATCTGTTTCGCGATGATGACACGCTTGAGCTTTGCGCGACGCATGGTTTGAATGCGGAATCTGTGCACCAAACCCGTATGAAAATCGGCGAGGGCCTGGTTGGTAAAGTTGCAAAGTTCTCGCGCCTTGTGAACACACCCGACGCCCCATCCGAAAAGGGCTTCCGCTATATGCCCGAAACCGGGGAAGAAGTATTTTCCTCTTTCCTAGGCGTGCCTGTGCAGCGCCTAGGTGAACGCTTGGGCGTGTTGGTCGTGCAATCCAAAGACGCGCGCACATATACCGATGATGAAGTTTATGCCCTAGAAGTCGTTGCCATGGTCTTGGCTGAAATGACGGAATTAGGGGCCTTTGTTGGCGAAGGCGCGGCGCTATCCCCCCTCCACAGCCAGGCAGTGATGTTGCGCGGATCCGTGGCACAAGAAGGCGTGGCAGAAGGCAATGTCTGGCTGCATGAGGCCCGCGTTGTTGTGACCAACCCAATTGCAGAGGATCCCGAAGCGGAACAAGCGCGTCTCGAAGAAGCCGTGGACCAGCTGCGAATTTCCGTTGACGAAATGCTCGACAACGCAGCGGGCGGAGACAAAGACCAGGTGCAGGTTCTTGAAGCCTATCGCATGTTTGCCAATTCCAAGGGTTGGATGCGTCGGATGTCCGAAGACATCAAACGTGGGCTTTCCGCAGAAGCTGCGGTTGAGAAGGAACAATCCACCACCCGCGCGCGCATGTCCCAAGCATCGGATGCGTATTTGCGCGACCGATTGCACGACCTAGATGATCTTTCCAATCGCTTGCTGCGTATTTTGACGGGTCAGGGCAGTAATACCGGCGCGGAAATGCCCGAAAACCCGATCCTTATTGCGCGCAATATTGGCCCCGCTGAGTTGCTGGAATACGGCCGGGGGCTGAAGGGGATCGTGCTTGAGGAAGGCTCTGTTGGCTCCCATGCCACCATCGTTGCACGTGCCCTTGCGATCCCGCTTGTGATCCATACGGAACGTATCACCAACGAAGCACTGAATGGCGACCAGATTCTTGTGGACGGCGAACATGGTACTGTGCATTTGCGCCCTGATGAAAGCGTTGCAACTGCGTTTCGCGACAAGATCTTGATGCAAGCTGAAGCCCAGGAACGCTATACATCGATCCGCGACAAACCCGCAGAAACCCTCTCAGGCGAAGTCATCAGGCTGACCATGAACGCTGGCCTGATGGCCGATCTCCCCTCCCTGCCCACCTCGGGCGCGGAAGGTGTGGGTTTGTTTCGCACCGAGTTGCAATTTTTAGTTCGCAACAAAATGCCCAAACGTGCCGAATTGG
This sequence comes from Halocynthiibacter namhaensis, assembly GCF_000812685.1. Classification (GTDB taxonomy): domain Bacteria; phylum Pseudomonadota; class Alphaproteobacteria; order Rhodobacterales; family Rhodobacteraceae; genus Halocynthiibacter; species Halocynthiibacter namhaensis. Next base: position 152,135 of record NZ_JWIF01000074.1, on the reverse strand, counting down.
CAGCGACCTACACCCAAGTTCTGGATGCAGCACAAGACAAGCCCGTGATTTTCCGTACGCTTGATATTGGGTCAGACAAAGTACTGCCCTATATGAACCCGCTGGATGAACCCAACCCCGCCTTGGGATGGCGTGCGATCCGGGTTGGCCTTGATAAACCCGGTGTCATGCGCATGCAAATTCAAGCGCTGTTGCGGGCTGCCAAGGGGCGGCCATTATCTGTGATGTTCCCGATGGTTGCAGAATTCGCCGAGTTCAAAGAGGCCCGAGATCTGATCCTACGCGAGGTCGAACGCGAACGTGTCTTAGGCCATGCCTTGCCCGAAAGCCTGCAAATCGGAACAATGCTGGAAACACCCTCCTTGGCGTTTTCGCCTCCGCAGTTCTTTGAAATGACGGATTTCATATCAATCGGCGGCAACGATTTGAAACAGTTTTTCTTCGCGGCAGATCGTGAAAATGAACGGGTGCGCAAACGCTATGACACTCTGAACGTCAGTTTTCTAAATTTCTTGGAAACGATTGTCGAACGCTGCCATGCCAGCAATACACCGCTTTCATTCTGTGGCGAAGATGCCGGGCGCCCGATAGAAGCACTCTGTTTTGCTGCGATTGGCTTGCACACGCTTTCCATGCGCCCTGCATCCATTGGCCCGGTCAAACATCATTTGCGACGTACAAACCTGCAAGAACTGCGGGACGTGATCGACGAAGCACGTGCGACCGGAGCCCAAACGGTGCGACCTGCAGTGTTGGATTATTTACACAAACGCTAAACCAGAACTTATCAGGAACATTCATGGATATTTAATATTTCCAAGACAGTCTAGGGGCATAATTAATGTCTCGATTTCGACTTGGGGAATACCATGAATCACTCTGATATTGCGCTTAGCTTTTTTGTTGCTATTTCGATTGCCATTAGCCTATGGCTGACCGCTGCTCCAGTTTGGGCAGTGGTCTGTGGTTACAGTCTCTCAGGTGCTGGCACTTTGTTGGTCATGGGATGTGCATCATTCATCCAAAACACGAAACGTCACAGAAACCTTGTGCGCTTCACGCCATAATCAGTTACACATCGACCTTACGAACATCGCCTGCGACCCCAAGCCAACAGCCCGGCACAAGTTCAAGTCCAAGCACACGTTCCGGATTTGTGGGGGGCGGCATGAACACACCGGTCAGTCGGCGGAAACCAAATCTGTGATAATAGGGTTCATCACCGACCAGCATCACATGTTTCCATCCGGTTTCCCTAGCAAGTTCAATGCTGTGACGCATTAAGGACCCCCCAAGACCTTCGCCTTGGTGGGTGGGGTGTACAGCGACTGGTCCCAAAAGCAGAACGCGCTGTCCACTTACATCGACCGGCCAATATCGGATTGCGCCTGCAAGGATATTCATCTCGTCACGGGCGACAATGGACAGTTTAGCAACAGGATCCACGCCTTCGCGCAAACGATAGGATGATAGTGCCTCGCGCCCCGGCGCAAAACACAGATCATAAAGTGCTTCAACTTCCCAGCAATCCGCTGACGTTTCCTGCCTAAGTTCAATCACCGCGTCCCCTCACACAGTTTTTCTATCCAAGCACTGGACCCCGGACCAATGCGCCATTACCTCTGAGTAAACCGCGACGCCTTTGAAGGAAAGCAGATGTTTTACCGCCCAGAAGATGGCCATGGCCTGCCCCACAACCCGTTTAATGCGTTGATCACTCCGCGTCCCATTGGCTGGATATCGACACGCGATAAACAAGGCTGCGACAACCTTGCTCCCTATTCCTTTTTCAACGGGGTGGCCTACGAGCCACCGCAAGTGATGTTTGCCACCACCTCGGGCAAGCCCGACCGCGATGGAATGAAAGACAGCGCAAGCATCATCCAGGAAACTGGCGTTTTTTGCGTAAATGTCGTGGGTTTTGAGATGCGCGACGCAATGAATGCGACCTCAGCGGCCCTCACAGCCGATGAAGATGAGTTTCTGCACGCCGGTCTGGAAAAACTCGATTGCACAGGCATCAACGTCCCCCGCGTCGCAAACGCCCCGGCAGCCTTAGAATGCAAAATGACAAAAATGGTGCAATTGCCGGGTGAGGCCAACACCGTAGTCTTTGGCGAAGTTATCGGCGTACATTTGAACGATGATTGTATGACAGACGGAATATTTGACGCGACAAAATACCAGCCGCTGGCCCGCATGGGATATCGTGATTATGCAAAGGTGGAAGAGGTCTTTACCCTAAAGCGTCCCGATGATTAACTTACCCCAAACACAACCCAATGCAGGAGCCCATTGATGACCACAGAAACCATGATTGGCGTGATCGGGGGGTCTGGCCTCTATGAGATTGATGGGCTTGACAACGCGGCCTGGCAGGCGATTGAAACCCCTTGGGGCACACCATCGGATGAGGTTCTGACCGGCGTGTTGAATGGCGTTAAAATGGCCTTTCTTCCGCGTCACGGCCGAGGCCATGTGCATTCCCCGTCAACCGTGCCCTATCGCGCAAATATTGACGCATTGAAGCGTATCGGCGTCACCGATGTGATCTCTGTATCTGCCTGCGGATCCTTCCGAGACGAAATGGCACCCGGCGACTTCGTCATTGTAGATCAATTTATTGATCGCACATTTGCGCGAGAGAAGTCCTTTTTTGGCACGGGTTGTGTCGCTCATGTCTCGGTCGCGCACCCCACTTGCCCCCGTCTGTCGGACGCTTGCGAAACTGCGGCACGGCACGCCGACATAAATGTACATCGTGGCGGCACTTATTTGGCTATGGAAGGCCCTCAGTTTTCTACGCTGGCCGAAAGCAAAATGTACCGCGAAAGCTGGGGCTGCGATGTGATCGGCATGACCAACATGCCCGAAGCTAAATTGGCCCGCGAGGCCGAGCTTTGCTATGCGTCTGTTGCCATGATCACCGATTATGACAGCTGGCACCCGGACCATGGTGAAGTTGATGTCACTGAAATCATTAAGACATTAATGGGAAATGCGAACAAGGGGCGAGACATGGTTGCCCGACTGCCTGAGGTGTTGGGCGCTGATCGTGCCCCCTGTGTGCATGGCTGTGATCGTGCACTTGAATTTGCGATCCTAACAGCGGCTGACAAACGTGACCCCGCCCTGATGGCAAAACTAGATGCCGTTGCAGGACGTGTGATCGGGTGAAAAAACGCATTTTAATTCTTGGTGCCGACGGCTTTATTGGCCGACACATCGCGTTTGAGTTTCGCACAGCAGGATGGGAAGTAATTGCCTGCGCCAGACGGGTAAAGGCCTTGAAAAATATGGGGTTTAAAACCTTTCACGCCGATCTGTCCAAGCGCGAAACACATGACCCATCCTTTTGGAAGACCGCTGCAGAAGATTGCGACGTGGTGATAAATGCCGCTGGCCTATTGAATGCATCCGACACCGTGTTTGAGGCCGTACACGTCAATGCGCCCAAGGCGCTGTATGAAGCGGCACGCCGCGCGCAAACAGTTTTGATCTCTGCGGTGGGCATTGACACGGCCACCACAAGATTTGCCCGTTGGCGTCGCGCGGGCGAAGCCCTTGCCCAAACTCATAACGTCACCTGTCTGCGCCCCGGCCTCGTTTTGGGCGACACGTCTTATGGCGGATCGTCATTGCTTCGGGCGTTGGCCAGCGTACCGCTAACACCTCTTCCCGGCGGAGGGACGCAGATCATGAACCCAATACATGCGGCCGATCTGGCCCGGGTCACACGCGAAATCGTCGAAACCCCTTCACAATTTGGATCAGGCCCCCACGATATTGGCGGGCCTGAGAAAGTGTCTCAACGACAAATGATCGCAGGATACCGCGGCTGGTATGGTCTGCGGCCTAGCATATGTTTCACGCTGCCAAAGGGGCTTGCGCGATGGGCAGGTCGCTGTGGGGATTTCATGCAAATGGGGCCAATTTCCACCACCGCCCTATCCCAGCTAGAGGTCGGCGTCTTAGCGAAGGACACAGCCCTCACGACGAAGTTGAAGAACAAACCGCGTGGGTTTTCTGATTTCATCAACGCCCGCCCAGCAGGCACACAAGATTTGTGGCAAGCCCGGCTATATCTGTTGCGACCCGTATTGCGGCTAACCCTAATCTTCATGTGGGTTTTATCCGGGTTAGTTGGCCTATTATTGCCGTCAGAAGCATTCTTACCAATGTTGTCTGGCGCTGCCTTGCCAGACAGCGCCTTGATCGCAATCGCGCGTTTAGGCGGCTTGGCAGACTTGGCAATCGCCCTTGCATTATTGCGCGGATGGCGGTTGAAATTAATGGGCTGGATCCAGCTGGCACTTGTCGGAGGGTACAGTATCGGGTTGACCGTTTTGGCGCCATCTCTGTGGTTATTACCAGTCGGAGGCCTGTTAAAGAACATTCCAATTTTGTTGTTATTATGTATTTTTCTCATCCTTGAAGAAGAACGATGATGGATTGCTATTTCGTTGCAAAATATCTACATATCCTGTGTTCGACGGTGTTGTTCGGAACCGGCATTGGAACCGCTTTTCAAATGGTTTGGGCCATGCATTTGTCCCGCAAAGGACGCGTGGAAACGGTGCATTCGGTTGTCTGCGGTGTGGTGCTGGCCGATTGGATCTTCACTACCCCGGCCGGGATAATCCAGCCAGCAACAGGGCTTTGGCTGATCTATTTGCAAGGATGGGCGCTGACAGAATCGTGGCTGATCGCAACCTACGCGCTTTATTTCATCGCCCTGGTTTGCTGGTTACCCGTCGTACATCTGCAGATCAAAATCAGAAACTTGGCCGCACAGGCGCTTGAGACAGCTTCACCCCTGCCAGACGAAGCCTTCCGCCTTTTTAAAATCTGGTTTTTCCTCGGCTGGCCCGCTTTCCTTGGGTTGACCGGAATATTCTGGCTGATGATCACCAAACCACAACTGTTTTAGGGAGCCTCAACATGCGACTGCAAGGCATTGATATCGCGCGTTTCATCGCCTTTCTTGGCATGGTTTTGGTGAATTTTCGGATCGCAACCCAAGTCAATGCCACGTCCGACCTGCCGTCACTTATCACCAATGGGCTTGAAGGGCGCGCAGCGGCATTGTTTGTAATCCTCGCCGGGGTCGGTTTCGCCTTTGGGCAATCTAGTGGGCGGCAACCTTGGCACCTTACTTTGCGCCGCGCTGCATTTTTATTTGTCATCGGCATGTTGGATATGATCGTGTTCGATGCAGATATTTTGCATTTCTACGCGCTTTATTTTGTGATTGGCATCTTGTTCACCCGTGCATCGAACAAAGGCCTATTGCTTGGGGCTGTGGCAATCACGTTGATCGGGTATATTGCCGTGTTCACCTTCAATTACGAGGCAGGCTGGGACTTTGACACATTGAAATACAATGACTTTTGGTCACTACAGGGGTTTTTTCGCCACTCATTTTACAATGGCTGGCACCCTGTGTTCCCCTGGGCTGCGTTCTTTTTGATTGGCATGTGGATCGGACGGCTAGACTTGGGTGCGAAAAATGTGCAGTTGCGGTTGATTGTGGGCGGCATATTCATGGCGGTCATCGTCACAACACTCAGCTGGGGCTTGGGTGCACTAGATCCAGAACTTGCTGAAATCACCGGAACATCCCCCCTTCCCCCAACCCCGTTTTACATCTTGGCCGGGACGGGTTCGGCATTGGCAACATTGGGGTTGGTCTTGCGGATAACGCCAGTACTTGACCGCTTATACATCGGGGCCATTCTGGCAGCACCGGGCCGCATGAGCCTAACCTTATACATGGCGCACATCTACATCGGGATGGGGGTGCTTGAAGGTTTGGGAAAACTTGATGGAAGCCTGACAACAATGACAGTATTTGCAATTTCCGTTGGATTTTGCCTGATTGCCGCATTGTTCGCCCGCCTCTGGTTCTATAAGTTCAAACGCGGCCCGCTTGAGGCCCTGATGCGGCTCACCACGGAAGGCAAAGTAAGATGAATAAAACCGTCAAGGATTATATCCGCACGATTGAGGATTTCCCACATGAAGGCATCATGTTTCGCGATGTCACCACACTATTTGAAGACCCACGTGGGTTTCGCTTAGCCATCGATCAACTGTTGCACCCTTATGTTGGCCAACCCATCGACAAAATCGTCGGCCTAGAAGCGCGTGGTTTCATTTTGGGCGGCGCAATCGCACATCAATTGTCTGTTGGATTTGTCCCTGTGCGTAAAAAGGGCAAACTTCCAGGCAAGACCATCAGCCAAGATTACACTTTGGAATATGGCGAAGCCACGGTCGAGATCCATGACGATGCGCTAAAACCAGGTGAGCGCGTTCTTGTTGTTGATGATCTTCTGGCGACCGGCGGCACTGCCGAGGCCGGGATCAAGCTGCTTGAACGACTGGGCGCGGATATCGTCGGATGCGCTTTTGTGATCGACTTGCCTGACCTTGGCGGCCGCAAAAAGCTGGAGGCGCTTGGCATGGATGTATACTCGCTTTGCGAATTTGATGGGCTATAAACTTAGAAATCGAAGAAATCCTCAATTTCGCTAACTTTATAAATCTTTCGGTAAGAATTACCCCGTAGAAAGGACCGGTCCGCTACCCACGGACGCTGTTTGCAAAACACACGTAAAGAACCGACCGCCCTGTTTCTCAGGGCGGTCTCTTTTATTACGACCCCCTTGCTCCACGATAAACGCTCGCCACACCAGCCAAACGTAGAAGGCTCAAAACCATTTGGTGCCTTAAGACATTACAGGACGCGCTTGACGTTCGTTGCGCCCTCCCCCATATATGAACGGTGTTCAGTAATTTATAATATGGTCGTGTTTGAAAATGTTTAATGTGCTCCCTGCCCGAATTCTCGGCACTGGTCATGCCTTGCCAAAGACCGAAAAGCTGTCGACTGATTTTGACCACTGCCTAAATTTAAACTGCGGTCACCTTGAACAGGCGACCGGTGTTATCGCACGCCGCATTTGCACTAATGAAAGTCAAATCGACCTCGCGGTCCAGGCGGCACGTATCGCGTTAGATGACGCAGGCATAAATCTGAACGACATTGACCTGGTAATCGGCGCGTCGGGGCTTCCATATCAGGCACTGCCAAGCACAGCACCTTTAATCATGCGCGAATTGGGCATGAATGATGGGTCTGCGCAGGCATTCGATGTCAATTCCACGTGCCTAAGCTTTGTAACCGCGCTTGATATCGCAGCAACGCGCATTGCTATGGGACGGGCACGCATGGTGCTGGTTGTCTCGTCTGAAGTCGCCTCGAAAACCCTTCCTTGGTCAACGCAACCCGAAGTGGCCGCACTTTTTGGCGACGGCGCGGGCGCTGCGATTTTGACCACAGCGACACCAGGGCAAGGCTGCATTCGCGCCAGCATGATGTGCACCTACCCGTCCGCATATGAAGCAAGTTCCATCGCCTCTGGTGGAACACGAATTGATTTCCACACGCGGCCCGAAGAATTTGCACAGAACGCCGTGTTCCACATGGATGGAACCGCGCTGTTCCGTGTTACGCATCGCCATTTCTCAGGTTTTGTGGATGATCTATTGCAATGCGCCGGTTGGAACCAAGGCGACGTCGATCTTATTGTGCCCCACCAAGCAAGCCCAATTGCGCTTGAACACATGATCCGTTCGATCGGCCTAGACACGCAAAAAGTCGTGAATATCGCCAGCCATTTGGGCAACCAAATTGCGGCATCCATCCCCACGGCCCTCGATATTGCGCGAAAGGATGGACGTATCTGCAAAGGGACGCGGCTGCTGATATTGGGGACCTCTGCCGGAGTAAGCTTTGGCGGCATGGCGATTGAGGTCTGACATGCGGGTGTTGGTCACAGGTGCGACGGGTTTCCTTGGGGGGGCGGTTTCAGCGCATCTCGCGGCAACAGGATATGATGTTTTGGCCATCGGTCGGAACGAACTACGTCTTGATGCATTGAGAAAACAGGGGATTAACTGCGCCGAGATCGATCTCGCCTCTCCAACGAACGCCTCGATTGATCGCATAGGACGTGCGGATGCCTTTATCCATTGCGCCGCCCTTTCGGCCCCATGGGGAAGGCATTCCGCATTCCACCGGGCGAATATTCTTGGCACGGAAAACGCACTTAAAATCGCGGAAACCTCCGGTGTGCAGAGGTTCATCAATATCTCGTCCCCGACTATCTATTTTGACTTTTGTGATCAGGAAAATGTCACCGAAACCCACCCTTTGCCGAAACCCGTGAATGCTTATGCCGCCACAAAGGCCGAAGCGGAACGCCGGGTGCTTGCACATCAAACGGTTCACCCAATCAATTTGCGACCACGCGGCATTTATGGTGCCAATGACACGGCACTCTTACCCCGTTTATTGGCCGCCGCCAAGCGAGGCCCCCTACCAAGCCTGCATGGCGGAAATGCAGCTATCGATCTGACCCATGTGTCCGATGTCGTCAGTGCGATCGAAGCGGCATTGGTTGCCGGCCCCGAAGTAGAAGGTCATAGCTTCAACATCTCAAGCGGCGAGCAAACGTTAGTCCGTGACATCGTAGAACTTGCCGCCGCACGCGCAGATGTTTCGGTGACGTGGCGCTCAGTTCCGCTGTGCCCAGCCCTCGCCGTTGCGCGCATTTCAGATGCGGTCAGCAAGCTTCATCCGAACGGCTCAGAACCACGCATCACCCCCTATGCATTGGGTCTTTTTGCTTATCGGCAAAGTCTCAATATCGACAAAGCGAAACACCAGCTGGATTGGTCACCGCGCGTGCCATTTTCTAAGGGATTAGAACTAACCTTCGCAGGGAAAACGCGATGAAAATCACTTTCACCAACACCGCATATGTTCACACGCGGGAACGCTTGGTTCTCAACAAAGGGCGCTGGAATAAACGCTTGGCGTTGCAGGTACGCGTTGGGATCATTGAGCACCCTGATGGTGTGGTTTTGATCGATGCAGGGTACAGCCCCGAAGCCATCAGTGCCCCCGGACGCTCGCCCATGCTGCGGGCGTATTCATGGGCGTTTTCCCCTGAACTTCTGCCTGATGGGGACCCGATCGAAGCTTTATCGCAGATGGGCTACACGGCTGACGACGTTAAAGCGATCATCCTTACGCACTTCCACGTCGATCACATATCGGCCTTGGCACGTTTTCCAAACGCACGCCTGATTGCCTGCCAACAGACCTTTGAGAACGTAAGAACGCGAAGCATCTGGGCCAATATTCATCGTGGGATATTTCCTGAATTTTTGCCAAATGATATGACCGTTCGCTTGGAAAACGTCTTTGATAAACCACAGGTAAACGGCCCCCTTGGCCTTGGCCTAGTCTATGATATATTTGAAGATAATCGCATCCTAGCGATCAGATTGCCTGGCCACGCTGAGGGGCATTTTGGACTATGTTTTCCGCAACTGGAACGCCCAATGCTATATGCTGCGGATGTGCAATGGGTGACGGCGGCGTTAACACGTGGCCCGATAGGATACCCCGGGCGGCTGGTCGCGGAAGATCCCCATGCCCAACGTGAAAGCACGGCAAAGGTTGCCGGTTTTGCCCGTGCGGGTGGCGATGTTTTACTCTGTCACACCCCGGAAATGACTGCGTATGATCGAAAGCCAAACACATGAAACAAATGTCTCAAGTGCTTGCCGCTTTATTGGAAACCCTTTGGGTGAGCCGCATGTCACGCCCAAAGTTTGACCGCTGGCAGGCGCGTCGGCTAAAGCGCTGGCTGTCAGACGACTTGCCGCGCGTGGGATATTACACCGAAAACCCCACCGAATTGGCCGACCTTAAGATCACCGACAAAGCCATCGTCATGGATCAGTTTGAAGCGTTCAATTTGGGGGGCATCACGCAGACAAAGGCTTGGGACGCGATGGCAGGAAGCGGCGAGATCAACGGCGTAGGTATCGGTGCATCAACCGGTACATCTGGCAACCGCGCCCTTTATGCTGTGACATCTGATGAACGCAACCGTTGGCTTGGGGCGATGTTGGCGAAAACGGCTCCGCAGTTTTTGTGGCGCAAGGAAAGGGTTGCTGTGATATTGCCGCAGTCCTCAAGCCTGTATGACGAGGCAAACAAAAGCCGGCGGTTACGATTGCAATTTTTCGATCTACGTCAAGGCCCAGAAACTTGGCAAGACAGGCTGATGACATTTGATCCGACCACGATCACTGCGCCTCCGCGGGTGTTGCGTCACTTGGCGGAAACCGGCGCTGACTTAAAACCACGTAAAGTATTTTCCGGGGCTGAAACCTTGGATCAGATCGACCGAAATGTGATCGAAACCCATTTCAACCTGCGACTTGGGCAGATCTATATGGCGACAGAAGGGTTGTTCGGGGTGAGTTGTGCCCATGGCAAGTTACACCTTGCGGAAGACGCAACTTATTTTGAGTTTGAGCCGATGGATGACGGTTTGGTATCCCCTTTGGTCACAGGCTTTCGACGCAGGTTTCAGATCATGGCGCGGTATCGCATGAATGACCTGCTTAGATTGTCGCCCGACGCCTGTTCCTGTGGATCCCCCTTACGTGTAATCGACGAAGTGGTTGGGCGCATGGATGATGTATTTGTTTTCGATGGCAAGCTGATAACCCCTGACATTCTGCGCAACGCTGTCTTAGATGCCGCCCGTGGCATTGACGATTTTCGCGTCCGGCGTGAGGCGGAAAAATCCGTCACACTGGTGTTGAAGCCAGAACAAGCCAACGCAGATGCACTTGCGGCGCTGGCCAGCCTTGCCAAGCTCTTTGAAACGCGCGGATTAGATATCTCGGTAAACCTTCAGCACGCGCCTTTGCAGCTGGACACCAGTCAAAAATTACGCCGCATTGAAAATTGCTGGAGCCCCCCTGAATGAGTTTTTTCCAAAATCTCAACTTCGCTTCATCCAATGAGGACGGGCGGAGCGAACTGACGGGTTTGGCCAATTCTGTTGAACGCATGGTCTGTATCACAGGGTCTGGAACTCGGCCATTAGACATGCTTCTGTCCAACGCCGAAACGGTCATTTCCGTCGATATGAATCCCGTCCAGAACGCGTTACTTCGTTTAAAGATTGCCGCCATCCGTTGTCTTGATCACCACGAAATGCTAACTTTTCTGGGCATTCTTCCGGGGGATCCGTTAGAGTATTGGGACAAAATACGCCAACATCTATCAGAAGACCACGCAACCTTTTGGACGCTGAAACGCCGGCAGATCCAAGGTGGTATTTGGTATGCCGGGCTTTGGGAACGGGTATTGCGCAAGGGCGCATGTGGCACGCGTCTGATCCGAGGGCGCAGGATTGACGCGCTTTTCAACGCCCACGATCTTGATGAGCAAGCCAAAATTTGGGCACAGCATTTTGACGACTGGATCTGGCGGCTTTCCATTCGCACATTGGGGCGACCCTGGATTTGGACACGCGTGATCGGAGAACCCGGCGGCGCATTCCTGCCAAAACCGCAGCACGTCGAAGCCCGCCTCGCCGGGGCGTTTACACGCGCGTCCTCCACGTTTCTGTTTCGCAACAGTGATTTCGCGTCACTGATACTGCGCGGCCACTCCGCGCTGCCAAACGCATTGCCGTTGCATCTTTTGGCCGAGAACTATGAAACCGTACAAGCCCGGCTTGAGCGACTTGAAATACGCCTGACGGGGCTACATCAACTGGACAGATGCACCAATGCCGATGGGTTTTCGTTGTCGGACTTTGGGTCGTACACCAGCCCGAGAACCTATGCGCAGGCGTGGGATGGTGTTCTTCGGGCTGCACGCCCAAATGCCTGTTTTGTTGAACGCATATTCATGAACCCACTTGCCTTGCCTGATGACCGTATTGAAATAGATCACCCCCTGTCAGATCAGCTGACTAAGCATGACCGGGCCATCATATATGACATCCGCGCCGGAAGGATCACCACATGACCGAAACCCATTGGCACCCCGTATTGCGCGCCTCAAAGCTGAAGAAAAAACCGCGCGCCGTCACATTCGAAGGCGAGAAACTTGTCCTCTTCCGTACATTAAATGGCGTGTCTGCTATTGCCGATCGTTGCCCACATCGCTCGGCCTCGCTGTCGAAAGGGCGCGTTATCGACGGCACCGTTGAATGCCCCTATCATGGCTGGCGGTTCAACGGAAAAGGCGTTTGCACGCATATCCCGCTTGCTGAGGGTCCCGTGAAAAACCGCTTGGTGCGATCTTGGGACGCCCGCGAAGCACATGGCCTGGTCTTTGTCACCCGCGACGCCAAGGCCGCAGGCGAAATTCCTGCGCCGACATGGGACCACCAAGCACAGGTTTCTCGGATTTGGAAAGCCACGCACACGCGACGTTGACAGATGCCGTGGAAAACGTGCTTGATCCAATTCACACTCTGTTTGTGCACAGCGGAATTATCCGCGGTGGTGGTGGCCCGACCAGTAAGGTGACCCTTGAAGCCGGGATCGACGCTGGAGAACTTGTGATGCGCTACAGTGGTGAAACGCAATCCAATGGCTTGATGTCCCGACTGCTTGAAAGCCAACGCAGTCACGCCATCAGCCGCTTTCGCCGCCCCGGTGTTGTAAGCCTCGAATACTGGGGGAAGCATGGGTTAAATCTTGTCACCACACTTTACTTCACCCGTGAAGATGACACGCATTTACGGGGGTTCGCCGTGATGACCGGGCCGCGACAGTATGGCCTTGGCTGGATCAAAGCGTTGCTTTTTGTGCCCCTGATGCGCATTGTAATTTCGCAAGATTTACGGATTATGGCAAATGCGACCGAAAATTGGGAAGCCGCCGGAAAGCCACCGCATGCAAATGGCCCGCTTGATATTTTATACCCGCTGATTTCGCAGGTGCTTGACGGGCAAACGAATAATGTTGATGTCCAACGCGTCACGCTGGATATTTAGGCCAGCCAAAAGTGCAATCTTCTGCCCCCTCTCAATATTCAATGTCATTTTGGAGAGTTCTCAATGTTCGATAATATAGACGACGCTTCCGCCAGTAAGGTGACTTTGTCGTTTTTGTCACGACTGGTCTTGATGGTGTCCAGTTGGGGATCGATTGGCATTGTCTATACGCTGTCGGGCCTGCGCGGCGCCGAAGCCGCACATCTGTTGACGCCGTCATCGATAGACCTTTGGTTCCCGTTCACCCCATCCGCGATTTGGGTGTATATGTCGTTCTTCCTGTTCATTCCCATGGGGTTTTTCTGCGCCCAGCCCGAACGCGTGAAATGGCTAAGCTGTGTCATGCTGTGCAGCGCAATAGGTGCCGCAATTGTGTTTGGTTTTTTCCCAACGACCATGGTTTTCCCAGACGTCACGCAACAAGGCCTAAGCGCACAAACGCTTAAACTGTTGATGCGCTATGATGCAGTGGTCAACTGCCTGCCTTCCCTGCACGTGACACTGACATGCTTGGCGCTGTTGGCACTGTTGCAGGCGGGACATCTCTGGCGCAACCTGCTGCTGACGGGATGGGCCGTAGTGATAATGGTTTCTATCTTACCGCTTCACCGACACCAGTTCGTCGATCTTCTGGCGGGGCTAGGATTGGCCCTGTTGGCCTGTGCAGCTACCGTCATTTTCAAACGCTATGGCATTATCCGTTGGGGGGGCACGCCATGACCGCAGTCGCGTTCCCCATTCTCTTGATGTTGATCCTTGTGTTAACGGAAATGATCATATTCAACCGTCAAGGCCGACATGTCGTCGATTGGCACGATGTTGTCTTTAATCTCAATTCTGGACATTTGATGGTTTGGCTGTTTCGCGGGTTAGAAATCGCCGTCTATGGCTTGATCCTGAACAGGTTTGGCACCGGTTTTGTCAGCGATTGGCCTGTTGCAGTTGTCTGGGCCATCGCCCTCATTGGTTGGGACTTTTGCTTCTATTGGCTGCACCGGTTGCATCACAAGTTTCGCATCCTTTGGGCGGTCCATGTTGTTCATCATGAGGGCGAGCACTTCAATCTATCCCTCGCAATGCGCAATTCATGGTATTCATCACTGGCTTCTATTCCATTTTTTATCCCATTGGCATTGCTCGGCATTCCGGTTGAAATGTTCATCTCAGTGTCCGTGGTACATTACGGCATTCAACTGATGAACCACAGCGCACTGACACCTCATCTAGGGTTCTTAGAGCATATCCTGGTCACCCCAACCCACCATCGCATCCATCACGTGGCCGACAGAGCTTGGTCCGACAGCAACTACGCCGGCAGTTTTGTCATTTGGGACAAGCTGTTCAACACCTATCGCCCCGACCTTCCCGAAGATGATTTCAACTATGGCGTCAAAGGGGCGTCACCGTCGTTCAACCCAGCAATCGCGAGCAACATCCCCGTCTTACGGCACCTGTTGAACTGGAACGTTAGCGTCGCAAAGCCCATCCCTTCCTACCATGCGAATGGGGTAATGGTTCTGGTGGGAACCATAGTCTTATTCGCCCTCGTCACCGGATATGTGTGGCTTTACGGGTATGGATATGCGGACACAAGTTATAGCCAGCTGACACGCTTCGCCTTGTTGGCTTTTGGAGCCATTGCCCTCGGTGGAATAAGCGAAGGTCGCCTCTGGGCGCTTTACGGTTGGCACCTTACAAGTGCATTTCTTATGCTCGAAGCGCTGAACAGTGGCGCAAGTTATGCTTGGCTGGTGGGCTGCCTTGCCTTGATCATCCATAGCCTATCATTGTTGGCAGGAATCGGACGCGACCGAAGTGTAATCAGCCCAAATGCAGAAGACCCAATGCAATGAAACGGCAAGAAAATCAGTCTAGAACCGCGCCGGGGTTCATGATGCCACGTGGGTCCAAAGCTTGCTTGATCTGCTGCATCATCGCGCGCTTTGTTGGGTCGCCGTAACGGGTAAGCTCGCCAGATTTCAGCCGCCCCACCCCATGTTCCGCGCTGAATGACCCGCCATGAGCATGGACCAAATCATGGATCAAACGTTCAATCTCATCTTTATAATCCGCGAAGGCGCTGGCCTTCTGCCCAGCAGGTGGGAAGACATTATAATGCAGGTTCCCGTCCCCCAAATGACCAAAACAGTTCACGCGCACAGGTGCGATCTTGGCAATTTCTGCCATGCCAAGGGGGATGAAACGCGCCATTTCGGACAGTGGCAATGAGATATCATGGCTGCCAATGGCGCCGATTTTTTTGTTTGCAGCGGGAATATGTTCCCGCAGAGACCACATCTCGGTGCGTTGGGCCAAAGACTGGGCAATCACCCCATCCGTCACGAGACCCGCCTCGCTTCCCGTAACAAAGAGATCTTCCAACAAGGTTTCTGGGTTCAACGCCGCAGGCACACCAAATTCCACCAACACCGACCATTCAGGCGACTGGGCAAAGGGCTGATGAATACCTGGCAATGTGTCACGCACAAATTCCATGCCCGTGCCGCTGATCAATTCAAATGCGGAAACAGCATCCCCCGTGATCTCGCGCGCTTTTGACAAAAGTTCCAATGCGGCAGCGGGATCGCGAACAGTCAGAATTGCGGTTCCAACACGCGCAGGCCGCGCAGACAGGCGTAAACTGGCGGCCGTGATCACCCCCAACGTGCCTTCAGACCCGATCAACAAGTTCTTAAGATCGTATCCTGTGTTGTCTTTGCGCAGCCGCGACAAATTGTTCAGAACCCGGCCATCAGAGAGAACGGCCTCAACCCCAAGACATAAATCGCGCGTGTTGCCATAACGCAGCACGTTCACACCGCCCGCATTGGTCGCAAGGTTTCCGCCGATCTGGCATGTGCCTTCGGATGCCAATGACAGCGGAAACAGCAAGTCTTCATCTGCGGCTCCGTCCTGTATGGCTGCCAAAGTCATGCCCGCTTCCACAATCATCACATTTTCCGTAGGGAAAATATCGCGCATCTTGTTCATACGCTCAAGCGACAGGATCAACGGGGCAACCCCTTGATCCGCAGACATAAGTTGCCCACCAACAAGCCCCGTACCACCGCCAAATGGGATCACACCAACCTGATGTTCTGAACACAGCGCAAGGATCTGCGACACTTCATTCGTATCACGTGGCGCCACAATCGCGCCTGCATGGCCAGTGATGCGTTTGCGGGGTTCTTCTAAATATAGTTCAGATGCAGGGCGCAAAATGTCATCGCCAAGAAGCGACGTCAAATGTGCAATAAATTCGGGATCGGCAGGGTTTAGCATGTGGGGCCTCCGGTGCTGAACTGATCATGTCTGAAGTCGGCATTCAAGAAAGAAGCGTTTGTTTTGCGCAATCTCTTCTTACCCCAAACGACCACCTGAAGTGAGGTCTAACACACGTCAGTGCGACCGCGCCGATCCCCACGAAGATTTGCGTATAATACATGCGTGCGCCAGCGGCCATTGATTTGCAGATAGCTTTGCGCGACACCTTCATATTTGAAACCGGATCGCTCAAGCAATCCCCGGCTAGGCTTGTTCTCTGGAAGGCAAGCCGCCTCTAGACGTGACAAATCCAAACTGCGGAATGCAAAATGTTCAACAGAAAGAATGGCTTCCCGCATGTAACCTTGGCGTGCAAACCCTTGTCCGATCCAATATCCAAGCGTCGCAGCCTGTGCCGGGCCACGCCGGATCGTGTCCATTGTGATTGCCCCAATCAGATAGTTATCAGACCGGCGAAAAATGAACAAAGGCACTGCTGTGCCTTGGGCAATGGAACGCCGCGCCCAATATACACGATTGGTGAAACCCTTGCGTGACAGGTGATCTGGCGACCAGGCCGGTTCCCACGGTGTTAGAAATTCGGCGCTGTTGCGACGCAGCGCCGCCCATTCACGGAAGTCACCGTGTTGGGGCGGACGCAGATACATGCGTTGCGTTTCAAGCCGAAGTTTCCGATTGCGACCAAGCATTAGCCAGCCTTGCGTCGTTGTGTAATCCCATCCAAATCGACGGCGTCGGACACTGGCCCATATTGCGCCAGGGTCGCCGCTGCGTTGCTGGCCATATCTGCACCGAAGTCCTGCAAAGCAGTCAAATCAACACTGTCGATTTTCTCAACCACTTCCGCAACCGGCGGCACCCTGCCCCAGATTGACATCATGCGTGCCAGACGTTCCGTACGATTTGACGGGCTTTCAAGCCCCATCAACATCCCCGCTTTCATCTGCGCGCGGGCGCGATCCAATTCAGCCTGCGTGATTGTGCCGGCTGCCCGTTTCATCTCGTCAATGGTGACAAGCGCCAAATCGGCCACTTGGTCACCACTGGTGCCCGCATAGATCGTCATCATGCCGCTGTCAGCAAAGGCGCCAGCTTGGGCATAGATCGTGTAACAAAGCCCACGTTTTTCGCGCAACTCTTGGAACAGGCGCGAAGACATGCCCCCGCCAAGCACACCGGAATACAGCTGCGCCGCCCAGATGGCATCATCGGTGTAGCTTGGGCCTTCAAACGCCAATGCGAAATGCGCTTGTTCAAGATCCTTTTCGACCTTCACTTCACCGCCATGGTAAGACGCGGTGATCAAGGCAGGTGCAGCCCCCGCAACGCGTGTGCCAAACAGGGCTTCGGCCTGGGCAACAAGTTTGTCATGATCAATGGCACCAGCAGCGGCAAGGATCATATTTTCAGGGCCGTAATGGGTGCCAATGAAGGATTGAAGATCTGCTTTCTGGAAGGCCGATACCTTTTCACCAGGGCCCAAAATCGTGCGCCCAAGCGGCTGATCTGGGTAGGCGCGTTCTTGCAGCCAATCAAAGATCACATCATCCGGCGTATCAAGCGCTTGGCCGATTTCTTGCAAAATGACACCGCGTTCGATCTCGATTTCCGCCGGATCAAACGTTGGGTTCAACAAAATATCCGAGATCACATCCAAGGCCAATGGAACATCGCTTTCCAAGACACGCGCGTAATAGGCGGTCATTTCGCGCGATGTATAGGCATTCAAGTAACCGCCCACATCTTCAATTTGTTCCGCAATATCAAGGGCCGAACGTGTATCCGTGCCTTTGAACGCCATATGTTCCAAGAAATGCGCGATGCCGTTTTCACTTTCAGCCTCATTGCGGCCACCAGCGTTCACCCAAATTCCAAGGGTGGCGCTTTCAAGACCAGGCATATGTTCGGTGATAATCCGAAACCCATTGGAAAGCGTGTGAATTTTCTGGCTGGATCCAGTGGATGCGGTACGGGTTAAGTCAACGTTCACTTGTTCAGGCGCTCCCGAATGAGGGTTGTAAGGGCGGAAAGATCGTTGGCGACGGGTGTGACGCGCTCGTCGCGGTCAAACAATCCACCCATGTGAGGTGGTAAACCAACGTCAACACCACAGGCGGCTTTTACCGCTGCGGGGAACTTGGCTGGATGTGCTGTGGCAAGCGTGATCATCGGGACGTCAGACAGGTTCTGATCACCAATACGCGCGCCAATCGCAGAATGTGGGCACAGGGTTTCGCCAGTGCGCGCCAGCATATCTTTGATGGTTTCGTTGGTTTCTTCTTCGGAAACGCGGCCAGATTTAAACTGCTCGCGCAGGGCTTCAATCGCGCCTTGGCTGATGGTGAAACTGCCTTTTTCAGACATGTCCTCCATCAGTTGGCGGATCGCAGCACCATCGCGGCCATATGCATCAAACAGGGCACGTTCAAAGTTGGAACTGACCTGAATATCCATGGACGGGCTGATGGACGGGGTCACGCCTTCTTTTGTGTAAGCGCCAGTTTCCATGGTGCGATGCAGAATGTCGTTTTGGTTCGTCGCAATCACAAGGTCGTTGATCGGCAAGCCCATTTTCTTAGCGATATAACCGGCGAAAATGTCGCCAAAGTTACCTGTTGGCACAGTGAAGGACACTTCACGATGCGGCGCACCAAGCGAAACGGCGGAGGAAAAATAGTAAACAACCTGCGCCAAAACGCGGCCCCAGTTGATCGAATTCACACCTGCAAGACCAACTTCGTCGCGGAAATCATGGTCGTTGAACATATCTTTCAGGCGCGCTTGGCAATCGTCAAAATCACCCTTCACGGCCAAGGCATGCACATTGCTTTCGGATGGCGTGGTCATCTGGCGGCGTTGCACCTCAGATACGCGCCCTTCTGGGAACATGATAAAGACGTCGACGTTATCAAGACCTTTGAACGCCTCAATCGCGGCGGACCCGGTATCACCAGAGGTCGCACCAACAATCACCACGCGTTCACCGCGTTTTGTCAGTGCGGCTTGGAACATCTGCCCAATCAACTGCATGGCAAAGTCTTTGAACGCCAAAGTCGGACCGTGGAACAGTTCCAGCAAGAAATGGTTCGGGGCAAGTTGTTTCAGGGGCGCACGCGCGTCATGTGCAAAACCGGCATATGCGTTTTTGATCAGCGTGCGAAATTCGTCATCGCCAAAGCTTTCGCCTACAAACGGGCGCATGACGCGGTAAGCAATATCTTCATAAGACAGGCCCGCCATCTCGGCGATTTCATCCTTGGTTAGGGTCGGCACAGTTTCAGGCACATAAAGTCCACCATCGCGCGCAAGGCCAGTCAACATGGCGTCTTCAAATGTCAGTTCCGGCGCTTGGCCACGTGTAGAGATATATTTCATCGCTCTGCTTTGCTCACTGAAGCTTCGGGGTTTGTTGTCTGATACGCCAGACAACGGCGGCTGTCATCACCAACCAGATAAATGCCAAAGAAAACCATGTGATCGCATATCCCAAGTGGTCATTTGGGATGCCTTCGGTTGAAACCGGCATTGGTCTGGCTTTGAAGGTATTGGGGGTCACGCTACGGGCAACGATCAGGATCGGCTCGGTGTTCAGCGACATAGCGATGGCCGGAATGTCACGTGCGTACCAAGTGGTGCCTTCGGGTTCCGGTGTGAACCCGTCGACTTCCTGAGGCCAAAGCAGGTTGCCAGTGATGCTCAACTCCACCTCGGACAAAAGGTCATCGGGCGTTGTTTGTTTGCGATAGCCTCGATCGAGCAAAATTCTACGCCCCTTGACCTCAAACACCGACAACATGCGAAACCCCGCCCCTTGGGCTTTGGCGGTCGCGAAAACCTGCACCCCAGGGCTTGCGATGCCTGTGACAGCCACAGGCAGATACCGGTCGCGTTCGGGGTCCAGTTGATCGGGCAAGGCAACGGGTTCGGCCTGAATGCGCAGTTCAATCTCAGCCAGGCTCGCGTTTTTCCAAGCCAGACGCGAAACCTGCCAAAACCCCAGCCACAACAAAATGACCAAGCCAATTGCACCAAAGATCACTGTCAGGATTGTCTTACCGTTCATTCGTCATCTCACTCATGCGCGCCGGAGCCAAAAACGGAAAAAGCGCAGATGTTTCCACCTGCGCTTTAAAGCCGTTATTGCCGGAAGGTTCAACCTTAGGCGCCCCAGATATAAACCGCGGCAAACAGGAACAGCCAAACAACGTCCACAAAGTGCCAATACCAAGCCGCAGCTTCAAAACCGACGTGCTGTTCTTGGGTAAAGTGGCCTGCTTTTGCGCGCATCAGGCACACAAACAGGAAGATGGTGCCAACGATGACGTGGAAACCGTGGAAGCCAGTCGCCATGTAGAAAACGCCGCCATACACACTGCCGCCCAGACCAAAGGTTGCGTGGCTGTATTCATAGGCTTGGAAGAACGTAAACACGACGCCAAGAAGGACAGCGATCAACAGACCATTGATCATGTCTTTACGATTGTTTTCATGCGCCAAGGCGTGGTGTGCCCAAGTACAAGCCGCACCAGAACACAGCAGAATCAATGTGTTGATCAGTGGCAGGTGGAACGGGTCGAATGTTTCGATACCAACAGGTGGCCAAACACCATCAATCGCTGGGCTGTCTGGGCCCATTGGATACATAGCATTCTTAAAGAAAGCCCAGAACCATGTTACAAAGAACATAACTTCAGACATCAGAAACAGGATGAACCCAACACGCAAGCCGATGCGCACAACCGGTGTGTGATCCACACCACCTTGACCTTCAGTGACCATTTCAGACCACCAAGCGAACATCACATAAAGAACGCCAGCCAGGCCCGCAAAGAACATCCAAGGCATATCATTGGCCATCCAAAGAACGGCGCCATACAGCATGAAGAACCCTGCAGCAGCGGCCATCAATGGCAGCCAGCTTGGGGCTAGGATGTGGTAATCGTGATTTTTTTCGTGTGCCATGTGCGTTTCCCCTGCTGGAGGCTATTCGTGTTTAATTCTGTACCACCGAAGTATCGGACGCAAGTTGCGCCACATCTTCCGGCAAGTCGGTTTCATAGAAGGTGTAGGACAGTGTGATGTGTTGTGCAAACTTTGCTTCACGATCGTTTACGATTTCCGGGTCGACATAGAATGTCACCGGCATCATCACACGTTCCCCGGGTTGCAGCACCTGCTCGGTAAAGCAGAAGCAATCAATCTTGGTGAAATAAGCGCCTGTTGAATAGGGCGCGACGTTGTAACTGGCTGTGCCGGCCACAACGCGATCCGTTGGGTTATAGGCCTCATAATAGATCAGACCTGTTTCGCCGATGCGAATTGTGACGTCGTCTTGTACGGTTTTGAATTCCCATGGCATGTCGCGGTCCAAAGACGCATCGAAACGCACAATGATGGTTTCATTCAATACCACACCGGATCCATCTGCAGCCACCTGCGTGGTGCCGCCAAAACCCGTGACTTTGCAGAACCAGTCATACAGCGGGATCGACGCCCAGGCCAATCCACCCATCAGAAAAACAACGCCAACCAATGTCAGAACTGTTTTGCCGTGACTTACTTGTGGCTGCTGCGCGCTCATTCGCTCGCCCCTTCGTTGGTCAACCCACGTGAGGCGTTATAGGCCTCTGGTACATCGCCAATGATGTTCACCTTTACAACGGTGATGCCAAAAACCAAGGCCACGAACGCCGCTAGAACAAGGCCGAGGCCCGCGTTACGGCTGAAGCGGCGCTTGTGAATTTCATGTTCAACTCTGAGATCCATTAGAAACCTCCCCATCCGAAAGATTTCAATCCAGCTTCCAACAGCAATGCTGAAAAATGTAGGAATAGATATAGCAGTGACAGCTTGAAATAGCGGCGCTCGACTTTGTAATCATCCGCCTCGGCCGCCGCATCATCGCGACGCAGGATTTGGACAGCGCCACGGATAAACAATGCGTTCAGCACGATGGACGTGATCAGATATGCCCAACCACCAATGGATGTCGCCGCAATCCCCAGCGTCACAATCGCCAGAGGGATGGTATAGGCCAGAATGTGTTTGCGTGTGGCAACCCGTCCATGAGTCACAGTCAGCATCGGCACATCCGCATCCGCGTAATCAGTCTTCGTAAACAGCGCCAAAGACCAGAAATGCGGGGGGGTCCAGATGAATGTAATCATGAACATCAAGATGCTTTCGATTGACACACCACCGGTGGCCACAGCCCAACCGATCATCGGGGGAAAGGCACCAGCCGCGCCACCAATAACGATGTTTTGCGGTGTCAGGCGTTTCAGCCACATGGTGTAGATCACCACATAAAAGAAGATCGTAAACGCCAGAAACAGGCCAGCAAAAATATTCGCAGCCAAGGCCAGCATGATGCAGGAAAAACCGGAAAGTGCACAGCCAAGGCCAAAAGCTTCTTCCTTGGTGACTTTGCCCGCAGGGATTGGGCGGTTCATCGTGCGTTTCATTTTGGCGTCAATGTCGTGGTCATACCACATGTTCAACGCCCCAGAGGCCCCGCCGCCCAGCGCGATAAACAAGATCGACACAAAGGCCAAAAACGGATGAACGGACACGGGTGCCACCATCAAGCCAACGAAGGCTGTGAAGACGACAAGCGACATCACCCGTGGCTTCAACAGGGCGTAATAGTCGCCAAAACCGGCTTCATATTCGAAGCCGGAGGTGATTGATTTATCTGCACTCATATCGCTCATGTCAGTTCCACGTTGCGAAGACCCAGCGGCATCAACCGCTCGGGTCCGGGCTTCAGGATCAGTCAGCGGAAGCAACTTGGATGGTCGCATCAACGTCCAAAGACGCCTGACGACCCAACCATGCTTCATATTCCGCCTGCGTCACGATTTTCACAGTGATTGGCATATAGGCGTGATCTTTACCGCAAAGCTCAGAACACTGACCGAAATAGATGCCTTCGTTGCCAACATCTACATTGAACCAAAGTTCAGCGGTACGACCAGGAACACCATCTTGTTTCACACCAAAGGCAGGGATCGCCCAGGAATGGATCACATCAGCAGCCGTCACACGTACAACAATGTCTTTGCCTGATGGCAGAACAATCGCAGTGTCAGTTGCCAGCAAATATTCGTCTTGAGTATAGCCATTTTCTTCCAAAGCAGAACGGCCCAGCATGAAGCTATCAAACGCGATGTCTGTGCCGATGTATTCATAGGACCAGTACCATTGGTTGCCTGTCGCTTTGATATGAATGTCACCTTCGGGAATTTCTTGCTGGTTAAACAGAACCGGCAGAGAGAAGGCACCAATGAAGACCAAAACGACGACCGGTAGTATCGTCCATGCGATTTCAAGTTGTGAATGATGGGTAAATGTCGCTGGCGTTTTGTTTACACGCTGGTTGAAACGCAAAATCACATAGGCAAGCAAGGCAACAACGAAAAGGACGACACCTGAAATAATCCAAAGAACCAGCGTATCCAGACCAAAGGCTTGTTGCGCGATGTTTGTCGCTGCTGGCTGAAAGTTAACGCCGCCCGCTGTTGGTGCGCCGATCACTTCAAGGCCGGTGATTCCATCACCTGAATCTTGTGCGAAGGCGCTGCCCACTGAAATTACGCTGGCTGCTGATGCCAAGAAGCCTGAAACTGTGCTTTTAAGTTGCATATCTTCGTCCTGTTCACTTTTCCCCGGTCGTCCGTTTTACTGCCACGGACGATTAATTCTGCCGCTTTTGGCGAAAACCGACGGAATCCAATTGTGTCTGGCCTGCTTGAAACCATATTAAGGCGTATGGAACAAGTAATTCATGTGCGCTTTTGGCCCACATTTGTGATTTTATCACCAATTTCCTGCGACCAATTGGCCAAGACGGCTTAAATGGCGTTGAAACAGAGGCGGAGCCACACCAATGAACACCCCACAGACACCTGCAACTGATCGTTTCCGCCCTTTTGACGAGACATTTGATGAGGCCCGCGCATTAACCTTACTGCGAGAGACGCTGAATGGCGCGGATGATGGCGAGATTTTCTTGGAACGCGCCCGCTCTGAGGCATTGGTGTTTGACGACGGTCGTCTTAAAACGGCAAGTTTTGATGCCTCCGAAGGCTTTGGCCTGCGGGCGGTCAAAGGGGAAACCACGGGGTATGCCCATTCCACAGAAATGACCGAATCTGCCATGAAGCGTGCCGCAGAGACCGCGCGCCTCGCGGTAGCATCTGGAGGTGGCACCCTCGCGGATGCCCCGCGCCGTACGAATACACAGCTTTATCAACCTCTGGATCCTATCTCTGAGGCGCCTTTTGCTGTGAAGCTTGAAGTATTGCGCGAGATCGATGATTTCCTGCGCAGTCTTGATCCACGTGTTGTTCAAGTCTCAGCAACCCTTGCCGCATCCGTGCAGGAAATCGAAATTCTACGCCCCGAAGGCACGCGCCTCACGGACGTCCGCCCCATGGCGCGCCTGAATATCTCAGTGATCGTTGAAAAAGACGGTCGGCGCGAGAGCGGCGGTGCTGGTGGTGGCGGACGTGCCGGTATCCTTGGACTGATGCAGCGCGATCATTGGCAATCGGTTGCGCGTGAAGCATTGCGCGTCGCAAATGTGAACCTTGAGGCCGTCCCTGCCCCGGCTGGCGTCATGGATGTTGTGCTTGGCCCTGGCTGGCCTGGTATTTTGCTGCACGAAGCCATTGGTCACGGGCTGGAAGGCGACTTCAATCGCAAGGGATCATCCGCTTTTGCGGGCCTCATGGGCAAACGCATCGCTGCAAAAGGCGTCACCGTTTTGGATGATGGCACCATGCCTGACCGCCGGGGATCCGTCACGATTGACGACGAAGGCACACCCGGCGGCAAGAACGTGTTGATCGAGGACGGCATTCTAACCGGCTTCATGCAAGATCGCCAAAACGCCCGCCTGATGGGGGTTGAGGCCACCGGCAACGGTCGTCGCCAAAGCTATGCCCATGCGCCAATGCCGCGCATGACCAACACCTATATGCTGGGCGGTGACGCAACCCGCGAAGAAGTTCTATCTGGGCTAAAAGACGGTATTTATGCGGTTGGGTTTGGCGGTGGTCAGGTTGATATCACCAATGGTAAATTCGTGTTTTCCTGTACCGAAGCTTATCGCGTGGAAGGCGGCAAAGTCGGCGCCCCCGTCAAAGGCGCCACCCTAATTGGTGACGGTGCCACCGCCTTGAACCAAATCCGCACCATCGGCAACGACATGGAAATGGATCCCGGCATGGGCAACTGTGGCAAACAAGGCCAATGGGTGCCCGTGGGCGTGGGACAGCCAAGTTTGTTGATCTCAGGGCTAACAGTTGGTGGCGCTGCAACCTAATGCTTCACAGCTTTCTTGGCTCTAGTGTAGTAACAAACACGTTGTTGCGTAGAGCCATATCTCTATTGCGCTATGGATTGACCTAATGTGCCTCTCGTGCCAGTCACACGGCTGTTTAAGATAAGAATTATTGAGTAAGGGGTTTCACATGCGACGTTCTCACTGGCTGTTTCACACCAATGCCAAGGCAGCACAGGAAAAGATTGCATGGCGGCTGCTGCTTGCGCTTATACTGGCTCCAGTGATTGCACTTATAGTCTCCATTGTCAGCTTTGCGACCATAGAAGTAAGTATCACATCTCTACATCGAAATTTCACAGACGATGCCGCGATTATCTATGGAATATCTATGGTAGTTCAGATTTTGTCCTTCCCCATTATGTTTTTCCTGTTCAGATATCTGTTTCGTCATGGAAGAGGCGGCTTGAGTAGTGTCTTGATTGTTGCACTGCTTGGTGGCCTGCTCTCGCAGCTTTTGATCCATTACCTAGGAGCCAGTTTGGAGTCTATTTTCTTCTTGCGCTTAAGCGAAACCTCTGTGTTTTTCATAGCTCTTTTGCCCTTTCTTCTTGCGAACTTATTCACATGGTTACTCCTTCGAGTCTTCCACAAAGCACTGTTCCAGCCTGAACCAGACACAACGGATGTGTTCTCCTGACTTTCTTTAGAAATCATTAACCGCTTCTGTGTCACTGTCTGTGCCAGGGTAATCTGGCCTCTGGGGCGAATGATTTGGAACACATTGACCACGATCTGTTTACAGGAAACACGGCGGAACTTGCCCCGCCGGATCCAAAGGAACGTTTTGCGCGGCTGCAATTGATCCGTTCGCCAAAGGTCGGGCTAACAACATTTTATCGCCTGCTGGATCGACACGGATCCGCGCGCGTCGCCATTGATGTCATGGCGCAAGACCGCCCAGATTGGTCGCCTATTGCACGCGAACAGGTCCATCAGGAACTCAAGGCAGGAAAGGCCGCCAAGGCAAGCTTAATCTTATGGGGCGACCCCTTCTACCCCGCCCCCCTGAAAGACATCCCAGATCCGCCTGCAGCACTTTGGGCAAAGGGAAATATCGATCTATTGCAACGCCCGGCCGTCGCCATTGTCGGCGCGCGCAACGCGTCATCCATCGGGTTGCGCATGGCAAAACGATTGGCCGGTGAGTTGGGAAAAAATGGGATCATCGTGGTTTCAGGCCTAGCACGCGGGACAGACAGTGCCGCACATAACGGGGCTTTGGCGTTTGGCACCATTGCTGTCGTTGCAGGCGGGGTCGATGTGATTTACCCATCTGAAAACAAAGCCTTACATAACGGCATTGCGAAAAATGGGTTAATCCTGTCTGAACATCCTGCAGGCACAAAACCCACGGCGCGGCATTTCCCCATGCGCAACAGAATCATCTCGGGGCTTAGTCAGGGGGTCTTGGTGGTGGAAGCCGCGTTGAAATCTGGATCTATGATCACCGCAAAAAACGCGCTGGATCAGGGACGTGATGTATTGGCCGTTCCTGGGCATCCAATTGATATGCGGGCCAGCGGGTGCAACGCGTTGATCCGCGATGGCGCGACCTTGATCCGCAACGTCGATGATATTCTAACCGCCCTTCCCCAGCTTCAAGATCAACCAACACCCGCTGCCGAACTGATAGATACCGTCAGCGACCTCGACCACAGTTCCCCGCGCAAGCGCCCGCCACGCAAACGCCCGGCAGAGGTCGCCGAGTTGCACAATCAAATTCTCAACACATTGACGACCGCCCCTTTGGCGGAAACCCAACTGATGGAAGATCTCAACGTGACCTTGCCTGACCTAGACCTATTGTTAACCAGATTGGAAATCGACGGACGCATAGAACGCAAAACCGGGGGCGTTTTACGGCTGTTGCGCCAAGAATGAAGGTTTGAATTTCATCCAATGGGCAACACTCGTAATGTTGTGATCAGATTGCCCCATTGACTTTCATCCCATCCCTCGCACATTTTGCGCCGCTATACACTCTTTATGAGTCGAAAGGAATTTCATGCCTGTTGTCGTCGTCGAATCCCCGGCCAAAGCCAAGACTATTAACAAGTATCTCGGTGATGATTACGTGGTTCTTGCCTCTTATGGGCACGTGCGCGATCTGCCACCCAAGGATGGATCCGTAGATACAGAGAACGATTTCGACATGAAATGGGAGATCGCGAGCGACAGCAAAAAGCACGTCAAAGCAATCGTCGATGCCCTTGCGGATGACAACGACCTGATCCTCGCGACCGACCCCGACCGCGAAGGCGAAGCAATTTCATGGCACCTGCAGGAAGCCCTAACCAAACGTAAGGCCATCAAGAAAGACACGCCTGTGAAGCGCGTGGTTTTCAACGCGATCACCAAATCCGCCGTGACGGAAGCGATGAAAAACCCGCGTGATGTCGATATGGAATTGGTTGAAGCTTACTTGGCACGCCGCGCCCTCGATTACCTAGTGGGCTTTAACCTGTCACCGGTTCTATGGCGTAAACTGCCTGGCGCACGATCAGCGGGTCGCGTACAATCGGTCTGTCTGCGTTTGATCGTTGAACGCGAAATGGAAATCGAAAGCTTTAATAACCGCGAATATTGGTCGGTTAAAGCAATGCTTGAAACCCCACGCAGTCAAAGCTTTGAAGCCAAACTTACTGTTCTTGGTGGCAAAAAGCTGGATAAATTCGATATCGCGACAACTGAAGCTGCAGAATTGGCCGTCCATGCGATCAATTCGCGTGATCTGTCGATTGCAAGCGTTGAAGCGAAACCCGCAAGCCGGAACCCATCCCCGCCCTTCATGACCTCGACCCTTCAACAAGAGGCCAGCCGCAAGTTCAACTTTGGTGCGCGGCAAACCATGTCTTGCGCCCAACGTTTGTATGAGGCCGGGTTGATCACCTATATGCGGACCGATGGTATCGACATGGCACCCGAGGCCATCACGGCCGCACGTGATGCGATTGCTGGTCGTTACGGCAAGGAATATGTCCCTGCGTCGCCACGGGTCTATAAAAACAAGGCGAAGAACGCGCAGGAAGCGCATGAATGTATTCGTCCGACCGAACTGTCCAAGGCCACCGAAGATTTGAAGATTGCCGATCCAGATCAGCGCAAACTATATGATTTGATCTGGAAGCGCACGCTTGCCAGCCAAATGGAAGCGGCGCGTATGGAACGCACGACCGTGACTGTCGGCAGCGCGGACAAACAGATTGAACTGCGCGCCTCTGGTCAGGTGATGTTGTTTGACGGCTTCATGAAAGTCTATGAAGAAGGTCGCGATGATGTGGTGGATGAAGACGATAAACGTCTGCCACAGATCGCTTCTGGTGAAGCCGCCAAGAAGGCATCCGTCACCCCGGATCAGCATTTCACACAACCGCCGCCCCGCTATACTGAGGCGACCCTTGTGAAACGCATGGAAGAACTCGGCATTGGTCGTCCTTCCACATACGCTTCAGTTGTGACGACGATTCAAGATCGTGAATATGTACGCAAGGACAAGAACCGTCTTTATCCAGAAGATAAAGGTCGTCTTGTGACTGTGTTCCTCAACAATTATTTCCGCAAATACGTCGGGTATGAATTCACAGCGAACTTGGAAAATGAACTTGATGAAGTCTCTGCAGGCAACGCCGATTACAAAGACGTCTTGGCCCGTTTCTGGCGCGACTTCTCAGCTGCCATCGGTGAAACCACGGAACTGCGCATCACCGAAGTTCTTGATAAAATTAACGAAGTTCTAGAACCGCACCTGTTCCCACCAACAGAAGATGGGTCTGATCCACGCGCTTGTAAAAACTGTGGCGTAGGTCGTTTGTCCATGCGCACAGCGCGTTCCGGCGGCGCTTTCATTGGCTGTTCCAACTATCCTGAATGCCGCTACACGCGCCCCTTCGGCCCCCCTGGCATGGAAAGCGAAAGCGCGATTCCACCAGAAGGTAAGATGTTGGGTCAAGATGAAGGCGACAACATTTGGGTGCATAAAGGTCGCTTTGGCCCCTATGCCCAACGTGGTGAAGTGACTGAAGAAAACAAAAAACCGAACCGTCAATCCATTCCAAAAGAATGGCCGCCAGAGGATGTTGAATTGGCCACGGCTGTTAAGCTTCTGTCCTTGCCGCGCCTCCTGGGGCCGCACCCCGAAGATGGCGTAAATGTCTGGTCGAATATTGGTCGCTATGGCCCCTATTTGAAACATGCGGATACCACGTCGAACCGGGGCGGCACCAACGCCAACCTTGAAGATTTGGATGAAGTGTTCACAGTGGGCATGAATCGGGCAGTTCAGCTTTTGGCGGAAAAAGTAGCGTCCCGTGGCGGGCGTGGTGCGGCTGCCAAGATCCTGCGTGAACTGGGTGATCATCCTGATGATGGTGGCCCGATCCAGATCATGGAAGGCAAATATGGCCCCTATGTGAAATGGGAAAAGGTCAACGCCACCCTGCCGAAGGAAACCAACCCTGAGCATCTGACCGTTGAAGAAGCCATGGTGCTGATCGAAGAAAAAGCGGCGAAAAAGGGCACACGTAAAAAGGCTGCCCCCAAGAAAAAGGCGGCAGCTAAGAAACCTGCTGCGAAGAAGACAGCCGCAAAGAAACCCGCCGCAAAAAAAACAACGGCGAAAAAGCCTGCTGCAAAAAAGGCGCCTGCGAAGAAAGCGACGGCCACTGACAGCGGTGATGTCATCGAGTAAACCGCTGCAATGCAGTAAAAACATGGAAACACCCGGCCTTGGCTGGGTGTTTTTATTTTAACCAGCCCGCAAAATAACAAATTTTATTTCCCGCCGCAGCGCAGCAATCAATTGACTTCCCAACATCTCGCGTACAGAAATGCGACCAGATATTCATTGAGGCATGAAAAAACTGGCCTCATGCGTTGGGAGACACTCATGAAAAAAATCTATGGTTCCGCAAAAGAAGCGCTGGATGGCGTTCTTTCTGACGGCATGTTTATCGCCTCCGGCGGGTTCGGCCTTTGTGGCATTCCTGAACTGCTGCTACAGGCGATCAAGGAAGATGGTGTAAAAGACCTGACATTTGCGTCAAACAATGCCGGCGTTGACGATTTTGGCATCGGCATTCTGCTGCAAACCAAACAGGTTAAGAAAATGATTTCTTCCTATGTGGGTGAAAACGCTGAATTTATGCGCCAGTACCTGTCCGGCGAACTTGAACTGGAATTCAACCCACAGGGCACGCTTGCGGAACGCATGCGCGCAGGTGGGGCTGGCATCCCAGGTTTTTATACAAAAACCGGCGTTGGCACCGTGATTGCCGACGGCAAAGAGCACAAAGATTTCGACGGTGAAACCTTCATTCTGGAAACGGGTATCAAAGCCGACTTGGCGATTGTGAAAGCCTGGAAAGCCGACGAACAGGGCAACCTGATCTATCGTAAAACCGCCCGTAACTTTAACCCAGCCGCCGCCACTTGTGGCAAGATCTGCATCGCTGAGGTTGAAGAGATCGTCCCAACAGGTTCGCTTGACCCTGATCTGATCCACACGCCCGGCATCTATGTGCACCGCGTGATCAAAGGTGACCACGAGAAGCGCATCGAACAGCGCACCGTAACCGCCGCTTAATGCCGTCAGGCACCTGAAGATTTACAGAAAGAGACAGAACATGTGGGATCGTAATCAAATGGCGGCACGCGCCGCAAAGGAACTGCAGGACGGCTGGTATGTGAACTTGGGCATCGGCATTCCGACGCTGGTTTCCAACTATATTCCTGAGGGCGTCGACGTGACGCTACAGTCTGAAAACGGCATGTTGGGCATGGGCCCCTTCCCGACGGAAGACGCGATTGACGCGGATCTGATCAACGCGGGTAAGCAGACCATCACCGAACTTGACCGCACATCTTACTTTGGCTCAGAGCAAAGCTTTGCCATGATCCGTGGCGGCAAAATCGCTATGGCGATTCTGGGTGCTATGGAAGTTGCCGAAAACGGTGATCTGGCCAACTGGATGATCCCGGGCAAGCTGGTTAAAGGCATGGGCGGCGCGATGGATCTGGTGGCTGGTGTTGGCCGTGTTGTGGTCGTCATGGACCAGACCAACAAAAAGGGCGAAAGCAAGCTTTTGAAAGAATGCACCCTGCCCCTGACCGGCAAAGCCGTTGTTGACATGATCATCACCAACCTTGGTGTGTTCAACGTTGTTGAAGGCGGCCTGGAGCTGCTGGAACTGGCCGACGGCGTGACAGACGAAGAAATTCGCGCGGCAACAGAAGCCACCATCGTCAACTAAGATCAAGATATTATGTTGGGGCGATTTGTCTCGTCCCAACATCTCCACGGCATTGGTATCCAAACAGATGATATGTCACAGGTGGCGTGAACCACGCCCGCGCCGGTACAAGCCCCCCCATAAATAGCAAATCACCGCGAATTCGGTCGCCAGCACGAAGCTTCTACGTTAATACGGCGCATGGATACGAATTTTGAAATATTTCTCTCGATCGCCCCAGGCCTTGAAGCCGTCCTTCTTGCCGAGACGCAAGCCGCTGGCTTTGAAAACCCAAAAATCACCCCTGGCGGTGTTACCTGCACAGGTGATTGGGGCGAAGTTTGGCGGGCGAACCTGACACTGCGAACAGCCACGCGCGTACTTGCGCGGATTGGTGAATTTCGGGCCTTTCATCTTGCGCAGTTGGACAAGCGGTCTCGTAAATTCCCATGGGCGGATGTTTTGCGCGCAGACCACCCCATTCGTGTAGAAGTTTCAACCAACAAAAAGTCCAAAATATACCATGCCGGTGCCGCGAAACAGCGTGTAGAAACGGCAATCAAAGAAACCTTAGGCGCAGAAATATCAGCGGATGCAGACATCTGTCTAAAGCTGCGAATTGATGACAATAATTGCGTCTTCAGCGTCGATACCACGGGCGAAAGCCTGCACAAACGTGGCCATAAAGTCGCGGTAAACAAGGCCCCCATGCGCGAAACTCTGGCATCCGGGTTCCTGTATGAAATGGGCTATGACGGCAGCCAGGCCGTGCTTGATCCAATGTGCGGATCCGGAACCTTTATTCTTGAGGCCGCCGAAATTTCCGCCAAACTTTTGCCAGGACGTAGCCGCAGCTTTGCCTTTGAAAAACTTGCAACCTTTGACGCGAATGTTTGGCAGAAAATGCGTTCCCAGCCAGCAAGCCAAGCACAATTGCAGTTCTTCGGGTCAGATCGCGATCAGGGTGCTGTGCGCATGTCACAGCAAAACGCGGAACGCGCGGGCATTTCCGACGCGACCTTATTTCAAACCGGGCCAGTAAGCGATCTGCAACGTCCAGATTGCGCGCCAGGTATTGTCATTGTTAACCCGCCTTATGGCGCGCGTATTGGCAATAAAAAGCTGCTTTTTGGCCTGTACGGCGCGCTTGGGAAGGTCTTGTTGGAACGTTTTTCAGGTTGGCGCGTCGGGATCATCACAACCGACGCCGGCCTCGCACGAGCGACCGGTTTGAAATTCAAGTCGGAAGGCAAACCCATCCCTAATGGTGGATTGAAAATACGCCTATTTGAGACAGGTAAGCTTCCCTAACCCCCCGCTTGAAGCTGTTATTCTTTGGCATCCAGTCGCGCGTTCAGCCACAAATTTTCGGCTTCGAGCTTCGCAATGTGGTCGCGCAAAGGCCCAAGATGTGGGTCCAACTCGGATACTGTAAATCGCTGTGGGATATGGGCTGGGCAATTCCAGTCAAACGCTTCGACCGTCACTTCGATGATGCGTTCGGCACGACCATTCATTTCTGGCGTTGCAACTTGTTCCAGCAGATCAGGTGCGTCTTCCAGGGTTAGAATTTTGGCACGCCCCAAGATTTTTAGGCGCGATCGATTGGGATAATCCATCATGAACAGCGCGACGCGATCTTCATGATGCAAGTTGCCCGCGGAAATATACTGCCGGTTTCCGCGCAGATCCGCCCAAGCGATAGTTCTTTCACCCGTGACCTTGGCAAAGCCCGCAGGCCCGCCCCGGAACTGCAAATAGGGCCAACCGGACGAGGAAATCGACGCTTGATAAAATCCATCACGCGCTTCAATGAAGGCTTTTTCATCAACACCTATTGTCTGACCACCTTGCTGGCGGTCAGAGCGTGTCACCATTTTTTCATACCCTTCACGCGATCCAGCATCCGTCTGAAGTTGTTTCACGTCGTCGGTAAAAAGGATATCTGCGAAGGGATATGTCATTGTATTTTTTCCTTAAAGTCCAAGATCAGACAAGCTGGCATGGTCATCGGGGCGCCGCCCAATGGGCCAATCTATCTGTTTCGGATATTTGCAAGTCATTCAGGCTTGCATGACGCTCGCGCATGCGTCCATCTTCGTCGAATTCCCAGTTCTCATTTCCATATGAACGCCACCACTGCCCATCCGCATCATGCCACTCATACGCATAGCGCACGGCGATCCGATTTCCACTGAAGGCCCACAATTCTTTGATCAATCGATACTGTCGTTCCTTATCCCACTTTCCAGATAGGAACGCTTCAATTTCATCGTGGCCGCGCAAAAACACATTGCGGTTTCGCCAAATGGAATCGTCGCTATAGGCCTGTGTCACCCGCGCTGCATCGCGCGAATTCCAGCCGTCTTCGGCAAGGCGAACTTTTTCAATGGCCGTTTCATGGGTGAACGGGGGAAGTGGGTGGCGCAGCATTTGCATTCCTTTGCTTTCAAACATTACCGATCATTCTTTTTACTAAATGTACCGATCGGTATTTAAAGTCAAGCGCTCAGACTTGTCTCTCGCCCGCAAGTTCAGTAACTTTGCCAAAATCGAAGGAGATCCAATGCGCCCGAGCAAAAAAGACGAACTGGTCCGCAAAGCGTTGGATGTCTATTATCGTCATGGTTTTCACGCCAGTGGCATGGATCTGGTCGCAAAAGAGACCGGTATTTCTAAGACTGCGATCTACAATCACTTTCGCACGAAAGACGATCTTATCTTGGCTGTAATCCAGCTGCGTGACGAAGAATTTCGAGCATGGATGGTCTCTCGGATCGAAGCGCTGGGGGATACGGCCGAATCCCGCTTGTTGGCGGTCTTTGACGCACATGCAGAATGGTTCGCGCAAAAAGGGTTTTTCGGTTGCCTGTTCATCAAGGCCTGCGCCGAATTTCAAGACGTGGACCATCCTATTCACCAACAATCCTGCGCCCATCAAAGGCAGGCGCTGGCCTATTACCATGACCTGGCAAAAAAGGCCGGTTTTTCTTCCCCAGCCGATATCGCTTTGAGCATCTGGTTGCTTGCACAAGGGGCCATCGTCGCCGCCGTTATGGGCGTCGTCGACGATCCCGCAGGGGATGCACGAAAGGCCGCCGTTACGTTGTTATGCACAGCCAAACGCCAAGACTAACATATCCCTTTGCCTGACCCTTCAGCTATGTCACAAACATAGAAAAACGGGGGATCCAAATGAGTTCAACAACGGCGAAGAACATTCTGTTCATCATGTTTGATCAGTTGCGGTTTGACTATCTCAGCTGTGCGGGCCACCCCCATTTGCACACCCCTCACCTGGATGCCCTTGCTGCGAAAGGCACCCGTTTTACACGTGCCTACGTGCAATCCCCCGTCTGTGGTGCCTCGCGCATGTCAACCTACACGGGGCGATATGCATCGTCCCATGGCGCGCAATGGAACGGATTTCCTCTGCGTGTGGGTGAAATGACAATGGGCGACCATTTGCGTGCTAGCGGCATGTCCTGTCACCTCATTGGGAAAACCCATATGAAAGCCGATGTAGAGGGCATGAAACGTCTTGGACTGGCCCCCGACAGCATCATCGGAGCCCGCCAAGAGGAATGCGGTTTTGACGTATGGGCCCGTGATGATGGGCTGTGGGCTGAGGGACCAAAGGGGTTCTACGATGAAAAACGATCCCCTTATAATGAGTATCTAAAATCCAAAGGCTATCCCGGTGAAAACCCCTGGGCCGAGTTCGCCAACGCCGGTATCCACGAAGGCAACCTCGCCTCGGGTTGGTTCATGGAACACGCCAACAAACCCGCCAACATTCGGGAAGAAGACAGCGAAACACCGTGGTTAACCGATGAGGCGATTAACTTCATCGACGCTCAAGGTGATGATCCTTGGTTGTGTCACCTGTCCTATATCAAACCCCATTGGCCCTATATCGTGCCCGCCCCTTATCACGACAGGTATGGATCAGAACATGTTGTTCCTGCAATAAAATCACCGATTGAACGCCAAACCCCACACCCCGTTTACGACGCCTTCATGAACAATCAGGTTGGCAAGACATTCGCCCGTGACGAGGTTCGGCAAAAGGTCATTCCCGCCTATATGGGATTGATCAAACAAGCCGATGATCAGATGGGACGCCTGTTCGCACATCTCCAGGCCACGGGTCGGATGGACGATACGATGATCGTCGTTACATCAGATCATGGTGACTATCTTGGGGATCATTGGCTGGGCGAAAAAGACCTATTCCACGAGGCTTCAGTCAAGGTTCCTTTGATCATCTATGATCCATCGCCAGATGCTATGCGCGGGGAAACTTGCGATGCTTTGGTCGAGGCCATTGACCTGTTGCCCACCTTCATTGACGTGGCCGGTGGCGAAATCCCCCACCACATTTGCGAGGGGCAATCGCTTATGCCTTTGCTGCGTGGTGAAACACCTAAATGGCGCGACTGGGCCGTCAGCGAATATGATTTTTCTTGCACACCCATGTGCGCCGAACTTGGCCTTAGCCCCACAGACGCGCGCTTGTTCATGATCACAGATCATCGTTGGAAGTTCATGCATTCCGAAGGCGGATTCGCCCCTATGCTATTTGATCTTCGAAATGATCCAAATGAATACACAGATCTTGGGAACAGCCTAGATCACGCTGACATCATTAGAAAAATGTATGATCGTCTTGGGCAATGGGGCCGCAGGATGAGTCAACGCGTCACCATGTCAGATGCGCAAATCATCCCGCGCCAAGGTAACACACCTGGTGGCGGCGTTGGCATATTTATCGGCCACTATGAGGAAGATGACGTCCCTCAAGAGGCCCGTGAAAAATACATCGGGGCGGCGCGAAAGGATTATACACATGACTGACCTGATCTCAGCACTTCGTGACATTTGCGGAGAAAAACATGTCTTGTCCGGCGATGATGAGCGCGCCGGTTTTGATACTGATGTCTTTGGTGATAAAATCGGAAAATCCCTCGCGGTCGTACGCCCAGCCAGTACGGCCGAGGTCGCGCAAATCCTTGAATTGGCCGATGCGACCAACACACCCGTGGTTCCACAAGGCGGCAACACAGGCCTTGCAGGTGGCGCGACCCCAACCACAGACGAGCGCCAAATTGTTCTATCCTTGGCGCGCATGAATGCAATTGACGATGTGAATGTCGAGACCCGAACCGTCACGGTCGAAGCTGGCGTCATCCTGCAAAACCTTCATGACGCCGTCGCAAAACACGACCTGATTTTCCCCTTGGTTTTCGGCGCTCGTGGCAGCTGCATGATCGGCGGAAATATTTCAACAAATGCCGGGGGATCCAATGTTTTGCGCTATGGCAACACCCGCGCTTTGGTTTTGGGCCTGGAAGTTGTTTTACCAGGGGGACGCATCATGAATTTGATGAACGCGCTTTACAAAAACAACACCGGATATGCCTTAAAAGACCTGATAATCGGGGCTGAGGGTACGCTTGGCGTCGTCACCCGTGCCGTGTTGCAACTGCACCCCGCCCCCACTGCCCGTGCAACCGCTTTGGTGTCAGTTTCGTCGTTGTCCGCTGCCCTTCGCCTATTGCGTAGACTGCAGGACACCAGCGGTGGCGCTGTCGAAGCTTTTGAATATATGCCCGAAAACCACATCACAGGGTATCAATCTCTTAATCGTGATCGCGCATTTCCATTGGAAACACCCGGCAAGGTCAACATCCTAACAGAGCTCGGCGCGACGTCGAAACTGCTTGCCAGCCCCGGCGAAGACGGGCGCCCCTTGATTGAGGGCTTGCTTGAAGAAGCCTTGTCAGATGGATTTGAGGCAAGCGAGGTTCTGGACGCAGCCATTGCCCAGAACGACAGCCAGCGCGAGGCATTTTGGCATATCCGCGAAAGCGCTTATGAGGTTGCCACAGCGCAAGGCCCAGCAATTGATTTTGATGTTTCGGTACCCCTTGACCAGGTTGAGTGCTTTCTGGATCGCGCCCGTGAAACCCTCGCCCCAATTGTACCGGGCATGCGCAGCACCATCGTCAGCCATTTGGGCGACGGTAACATTCACTATGGTGTGCTTCCCCAGGATAACCTCGGCGGCATTGATCCAGCACTAAAAACCCGTGTGATGGAAGCGATAGAAGATTTGGTCACGGATCTAAACGGATCCTTTAGTGCGGAACACGGGATTGGCAGCTCAAAACGCCCGTCCATGGCACGACAGAAAGATCCGGTCGCCCTTGCCGCGATGCACAAGATCAAAGCCGCGTTGGATCCAAAAGGCATCATGAATCCGGGCAAGGTTCTGCCGTAACGTTCCAGTCTGCAATAAAAAACACCCGTCAGGTTTACCTAACGGGTGTTTCCAAATTCAAAAAATGGCCACTTAAGCAGCCGCGCCACCAGCCGCGGTCAGCACAAAGGCGTCAGCACATTGCTTTGACAACGCACGCACACGCCCGATGTAAGCTTGCCGTTCCGTCACAGAAATCACGCCACGCGCATCCAGCAGGTTAAAAATGTGGCTGGCCTTGATGCATTGATCATAGGCCGGGTGCGCCATGATGATGCGCTTCCCCGTTTTGGGATCATCATGTTCCTGCGCGAGGATCGCTTCGCATTCCGCTTCGGCTTCTTCAAAGTGACGCAGCAGAACTTCTGTGTTTGCCACGTC
The DNA here is from genome assembly GCF_000812685.1 of Halocynthiibacter namhaensis. GTDB lineage: Bacteria > Pseudomonadota > Alphaproteobacteria > Rhodobacterales > Rhodobacteraceae > Halocynthiibacter > Halocynthiibacter namhaensis. Next base: position 113,744 of record NZ_JWIF01000074.1, on the reverse strand, counting down.
AAAGTTCCAACGCGCGTATTCTTCCTCGGTCTGTTTAAACACATCACCATAAGTCAGCGGGATCAAAGCATCTGGTGCGTTAAACGGCATGTCCATAACATGGTCCACGCCCAGCACATACATCGCCAAACGTTCCAGCCCGTACGTCAACTCACCGGATACAGGGGTGCAATCATGGCCACCAACCTGTTGAAAATAGGTGAACTGAGACACTTCCATGCCGTCGCACCAAACTTCCCAACCAAGGCCCCAAGCCCCCAGAGTTGGGCTTTCCCAGTCATCCTCAACGAAACGGATGTCATGCATTTCCATGTCGACACCGATCGCTTCAAGCGACCCAAGGTATAATTCTTGCAAGTTAGAGGGGCTGGGTTTGATCAGTACCTGATATTGGTAATAATGCTGTAAACGATTGGGGTTTTCACCGTAACGTCCATCAGTTGGGCGACGCGATGGCTGTACATAGGCCGCAGCCCAAGGTTTGGTCCCAAGCGAACGCAAAGTTGTGGCAGGGTGAAACGTTCCCGCGCCCACTTCCATGTCGTAAGGCTGCATCATCGCACAGCCCTTAGCCGCCCAATAGTTTTGCAAACGGAGAATGATCTCCTGGAAACAAGTCGGTTTGTTATGTGTACCCGCCATCGGTCAGCCCGCCATTATCGCAATATATGTTGAACATCCAATAGGGTGGGATGGAAGGAAATGCAACTCAACCATGTGGCTCAAAACGGCTATTTGTCAGACAACCCGTGTAACACGGCCTAACCCTATGTGCCCCGCTTGGACAAAATTTGACATGTTGTAGTTGTGCGTGTTTGATATTTACACCTTTTAATGGATTTATTTTATGTCAGAAAAACTTCCCGAATACCTTATTCAAGGCGAACAAGCGCGTCTTTTTCCTCTTCTATCAACCACATCAAAAGAAGGTCGAACGACATCAATTGTTCTGGCTTGCTTGGCTAAAGTCGACGAATTCGGCGCTGACCTCATGCAAAGTGTTGGGCAGCGTGTTGGCGTGCGAACCAAAGTTGAAACCTACACAGAGGTTGTTCTAAAAAATCGCCCGAGTGATACAAAAGACCGCCCTGATGGCCTTATTGTGCTCAAAACCGGAAGCCGCGAATGGAGAGCGTTGATTGAAGCCAAGGTTGGTTCAAACGATCTTAATGCGCCCCAAATCGAAAAATACCGCCAACTCGCAAAAGACAATGCAATTGATTGCGTCATTACGATTTCAAACCAGTTCGCAACCACCCCCGCCGCACATCCAATTGAAGAAGTACAAAAAAGCAAATCGAAGATCCCAGTCTTTCATTGGTCTTGGATGTATATTTTGACCGTGGCAGATCTGTTGCTCAATCAAGAAAATGTCACCGACGCAGACCAAAGCATGCTTCTGAATGAACTCAGAAGGTTTCTGTCCCACGAAAGTGCTGGTGTGAAAGGCTTTGACCGTATGCCCAAAGAATGGGTCGAGCTAAACAAACTTGTTTCTAGCGGCGGCGTTATCCCTTCTAAGTCCCCCGATGCAGCAACCGTCGTCAGTGCATGGCATCAGGAAACACGGGACTTGTCATTCATTCTAAGTCGCATGACCGAAACCCACGTCAGCGAACGCCTCAGCCGAAAACATCACAGCGACCTCACCCTAAGAACGAAGGATGAAATCACCGCATTACGTGAACACCGTCAGCTTACTGCGTCCTTGGAAATTCCAGATACTGCGGCAGTTCTTGAGGTCACTGCAGACATAACACGACGCTGCATCGATGTCGGTATGACGCTGCGGGCACCTGAAGATAAGGTATCGACAAAAGCTCGCCTAAATTGGCTTTTAAAGCAGGTAAAGACAGAAAAGACAGACGATTTGTTCATCCGGTTAATGTGGCCGGGGCGCAATGATCCAACACAATTCCCAGTCGCTATGCTGCGTGAAAATTCGGACAAAGCGTCGGAAGGGAAAGAGAACCTATCGCCGCATAGCTTTCATATTTTCCATTCAAAAAGGCTTGGTGCGCGGTTCACTCAACAAGCAAACTTCATTTCAGATCTTGAGGGTATTGTTCCTACATTTTACCGGGAGATCGGTTCAAATTTAATGGCTTGGAAAAAAAGCGCGCCCAAGATCAGAGACGATCGCGCGTCAGCAACGGATGTCTCAACAGATGCCATTTCAGAAGACGCAAAGGAATATGAAGCATAATTCAATTGCGAGGTGCGGCAGTTGACGTTGTGGGTCTTCCCCACAACAATTCTGCCGCACCTTCACATCAAAATTCCACGTCCCGCTCATCGGCATGTGCAAGCCGGGTTCATTCTGCTAGCTACCACGGAATTCAACTTTCCAGACAGGGTACCCACATGCTTTCGCGCCTTTTCGCTGCCTTCCTTATAGTCCCCTCGTTCGTGATCGGTTCGACGTCCTTTGCTTCCGCACAAAATACATCTTTTGTTCAAATCGAAGCCAAGTCCAATTTGCAAGCTGCCCAACAACGTGCACGGGCTTGGTCGAATGAATTGTTTGAAGTCAATGGGTTCCGGATGAATTCTGGTTGGTATGCCATCGCGCTTGGTCCCTATACGGCAACTGATGCCGAAACCCGGATGCGTACGTTGAAATCCAGTGGGGCGATCCCGCGCGATTCTTACATCACCATCAGTTCCGATTATTCGCGCCAGTTTTGGCCCACGGGGGCCACGGCCTTGGCCAACCCAGAATCTACGGTGCCCGCAGATCCGATTGTCCCAGTTGCCCCAGCGGAACCTGTGGTGCCCGCCGAGACTGTTCTTGAGGTCTCTTCTCCCATTTTGCCAGATGAGACCCCACGTGAAGCCCGTCGTTCTGAAGGAAATCTAACGCGCGATGAACGCAAAGAACTACAGGTCGCGATGCAATGGGACGGGTTTTATAACGCAGCGATTGATGGATCATTTGGTCGTGGAACACGTCGCTCAATGTCCGCGTGGCAAGCCGCGAATGGCTTTGAGGAAACTGGGGTTTTAACCACGCTCCAACGCCGTCAACTTGTTGATACTTATAACGAAGTCCTTGCCGGTATTGGGATGGTATCGCACCATGACGCGCAGGCTGGCATCACCCTTGATATCCCCTCGGCCCTGATCACCCGATCAAGCGAGGAATACCCATTTGTGCACTTCGACGCCAAAGATGACAGCGGCGTGCGGGTGCTTTTGATCTCACAAGCTGGTACGCAAGCCACGCTCCATGGTCTCTACGACATCATGCAAACCCTTGATGTGGTTCCCCCACAAGGCCCTCGCAGCAAAGAAGCCAACAGCTTCACTCTTACCGGTGAGAACAGTGACTTCATCAGCCACACGGAAGCCCGCTTCGCCAATGGTGAAGTGAAGGGCTTTACGCTGGTTTGGCCCGTTGGCGATGAGCGCCGTCGCACCCGCGTGTTAAGCGCAATGCAATCGAACTTCACCCCCAACACCGGCACCACTCTGCCCCTGTCCGCCGGCGCACCAGGCGAAGACCAAAGCATCGATTTGATCTCTGGCCTTGAGATCCGCAAGCCAGCCCTATCCCGCTCTGGATTTTTCGTCGCGTCAGACGGCACCACTCTGACAACCACAGATGTGATCGCGCAATGCAGCAAGATCACTTTGAACCACGATACTGAGGCCGAAGTCATTTTCTCTGACAGCACTCTTGGTATAGCAGCCTTGCGCCCGAAATCACGCCTTGCCCCCACCGCCGTTGCAGCGATGCGGGACGGTGTCGCACGCATTCAATCCGATGTCATTATCGCTGGTTTTCCGTTTGAAGGTGTACTGCCGGCGGCAACCCTGACCTATGGGCGCCTGGAAGACATCCGTGGCCTGAATGGCGAAGATACGATCCAGCGTCTTGCCCTTCTTGCAGAGCCTGGTGATGCGGGCGGTCCAGTCTTTGACACATCCGGTGCAGTAATCGGCATGCTGAAGCCCGCCACGTCCCCAGAAGGCCAGAGGCTACCAGAAATCACCCGCTTTGCCGCACGCAGCACCGCAATCGTAGATCTTTTGTTCGCCAATGACATCACGCCAACGGCGCCAGAAGATACTGCGGAAATCGCCCCAGAAGAATTGACCGCGCTGGCTGCGGATATGACCGTTCTGGTCAGCTGCTGGAACTAAGCCCCATACGATATCACGTTGAAAAGGCGCACCATTTGGTGCGCCTTTTACATTTATACATATTCTCATGTCCACGTGGCCGAGGTCCAGTTCATCCCGGCTTTGGAACTGGTTTCCAGCATCGCCCGTGCATCATGAACGTCGTTAGTCCCCCACATCCGGGGTGATGTAGATCAATGTCGGCCCATCCGCGTTCAAAGCATCTGTCACGGCGATTTTGAAGCCCGCGATGTCTTCCGGTGCAACGGCCTTCGCCCCAAAGGCTTCGGCCAATTTACAGAAATCTGGGTTCTGCGCGATGACCGCATTTGGCGCGATTTGACTGCGCACCATCGCGTCTTCGATCTCTTTTAGCTTCCCATTGTCCCAAAGAATAATTGGCAAGCTCAGGCCCAACTCGACTGCAACGCCAAGTTCCTGCATGGTGTAGTGGAAGCCATAATCACCGATAATGGAAATCACTGGATCATCACCGACCCCGACTTTACCACCAATCGCAGCAGGCAGGGCATAGCCCAAGGTTCCAAAGCCATATGGGTGATGCCAATGCCCCGGGCGATCCACAGGTTGCGTGTTTTTCAACACATAAGCAATCTGCGTCATATCGGAATATATCATCGTATTTTCGGGTAATATTTCTGCCAAAGCATCCCCGAACTTCGCAACACCTGGACGGGCCGCATCGGTTTCGGCGCGCCAACCCGCGATGCAAGATTTCACATGCGCCGCATCCCATTGGCTGTTGTGCTTATGCCCGGCCAGCAAATCGGACACATCCCGCATGAAGGTTTTTGCATCCCCCATCACAGGCAAATCTGCCCGGTGGGCATCTTGCAGACTTTCGGCATCGATATCCACACGAACCAAAGTGGCGCATTTGCCAATCGTTGTCCGCCAGATGTCGACCTCAGCAAGTTCAGTGCCAACCGCGATCACCAAATCTGCGCTTTCGATCTCACGCGTGCTGTCTGGAGTGGAAAGATAAGCGCCATAATTCAACGGATTATCCGAAGCAACGACACCGCGACCTGCATAGGTCGTAAAACACGCACCACCGGTCAAAGCCATCAGTTCGCGGGCCTCATTGTAGCCCGCAACAGCACCTCCACCAAAAATAAACATCGGGCGTTTCGCAGACCCCAACCACTCAGCCACAGCCGCAACGTCCTCAGGCCGGGCCAGTGGAAGGCTGCCACGCAAACCATCATCTGATGGCCCGGCGACCGACGCACCTAGGACATCGATTGGAACTTGTATGTGCTTGGGGCGTTTGCGTTTGGTCTCGAACTCAACCAAGGCGCGGTCGATCAACCCATAAGCGGCATCTGCCGTCAAAGCGGTCTCTGACCAATCGCACACAGTCCGAGCGGCCCCCTCTTGATCTTTCATTTGGTGCAATTGCCCACGGCGGTTTGCCACTTCGTCTAAGCAAGATGAAATCACCAACATCGACACAGAATCTGAATATCCCTGCCCCATCGGCGTCATCGCATTGCACAGGCCAGGCCCCGTAATCAGATAGGCCACGCCAGGCTTGCCGGTCGCACGGGCATAGCCGTCTGCCATAAACCCCGCACCCTGTTCGTGACGGGCCAAAACATGTTTAATGCCAGCTTCTTCAATGCCACGGTACAGTTCGACATTGTGCACGCCGGGAATGCCAAAAATCACATCCACACCGCGATTTTTCAGCATATGGGACATCTGCGCACCAAGTGGGCGGGTCAGGGATGTGTTCATGTCAGTCTCTCCAGAAGTTCACCGTCAGAATGGCATAGACCGCCATCAATTCAAGTCGCCCTATCAGCATCGCTGCTGTCAGGATCCATTTCGCCGTATCACTGAGCCCCGCAAAGTTTCCTGCGGGACCAATCTTGTCTCCAAGGCCGGGGCCAATATTCGCCAAAGCAGCAGCCGCCCCCGAAACTGAAGTGGTGAAATCCAAGCCAGTCATGCCCAATGCCACAGCAATAACGCCCAGGGTCACGATAAAAAACACAAAGAACGACATTACAGAGCTCAAAACATCCTCGGGCACTTTTCTGCCCTCATATCTGGGCGCGAACATACCGTGAGGCGAATGGATTTGGCGAATCTGCGATTTCACTGAGGTGATCAAAAGTTGATAGCGGAAAATCTTAATCGAACATGCGGTAGACCCCGCACAACCACCAATCAGGCCAATGATAAAGAACAGCGTGACCGCAAAGCTGCCCCATAGCATATAGTTCGCGCTGGCGTATCCCGTGCCGGTCAAGATCGACACCGTGTTAAACAGAACTTCACGAAAATGGGCTTCATCGGTGCCACCTTCGACGTTCCAACGCCACAGGGATAAGGACAGGATCAACGCCGCTGCGGTGCCAAAAAAAGCCCGTACTTGGCTGTCGCGAAGCAAAGGCTGAGCACTGCCAGAAATCAGCTGGACGTAACGCACAAAGGGCAAAGCGGCGAGCAGCATGAAGACAACACAGCCATATTGTGCGAGGGGCGAAAATTCACCAAACGAGCTATCATAATTCGCAAATCCCCCTGTCGCCACAGTGGTCATCGCATGAACCACCGCATCAAAACGCCCCATGCCACCCGCCATATATGTAATGGTGCACGCAAGGGTCAAACCAACATATATCACCGAGATACGGCTAGAGATTTCGGTGGCGCGTGGAAGAATTTTTCCAAACGTATCAAACCCTTCGGACTTAAAGATCTGCATACCACCAATGCGCAACTCAGGCAGAAATACCATTGCGACAACGATGATACCAACGCCGCCAAACCACTGTAAAAGCCCACGCCACAACAGCAGGCTTCGGGGCAAATCCTCAAGCCCAGACACGACGGTGGCACCGGTGGTTGTCAGCCCGCTCATAGCTTCGAAAAACGCATCAACCATGCTGGCTTCGAGAACACCCAATGCAAAGGGCAAGGCGCCGAACATCGGCAGGGCAACCCAGACACCCGTGGTCAATAGAAAGGTTTGGCGAATGGTAAGGCCTTCGCGCACCCCATTCATCGAGGCCAGGGCAACCAAACCACCCGTCAATGTGGTGATCACCGAGCTTTCAAGAAACACGACCCAATGCCCGTCGCCATCGCGCAAGTCCACGGCCATAGGCGCCAACATGGTCATCCCGAGACAGGCCACCAGGAGGCCGATTACATAGCCCACAGGGCGCAAATCAAACATCCAATAGGCTTCACCCAGCAACTGCAAACTGTCAAGAGATTGCCAGAATATACCCAGCATATTCTACGCATATGTTATGCATAAACCATTCATATAGAACGGTCAGGCCACTTGGATTTTGTTAACCGACGTGGAACAGCGTGCTAAATAATTTTGGATCGATACTTTCAGATAGAAAGGTATCCCCTTCTGTCAAAACGGACACTGCATCATGACTGTGCAAACTTTCCTGATGACTGGCGATGACGCGAAAATCCTCAACTCGGGTTTCATTCTGCATGCCTTCAGCAAACAAACGCGCTGCATCTTCCACAAAGATCGGGTTGGCGGCATTAAGCTCAGCAAAAGCTTGTTCGTCTTCGCGCTTCACCATGACTTGGGTTTCGGTCGGAACGGCCTTGCGACAAATATCGATCAAGTCTTCGAACCACAAACGGTCCTCGGATGGGCCCATCACCGCAGACACACGCGCAACAGAACGTTGGGAATGCGGCGTTGCCAGTTGGCCGCGAACTTGGCGCGCATGTTCTGACAATTCCAGAGAACATGGGCATGTGGATGAATAAACATAATCCAAGTGAATGATACGTTTTTTCTCGCCAGCGGTTTCCGTCAACTCAAGTGCCACATCATAATACTGATAACCTGCAAGGCCAGAACGCAGGCTTGTCACTTCCACAGGGAAAGAAAAGCGCATCTGAATACGGGCATCAAATGTGTCATGATCCGTTTTGTAATCGGCAAGCGCATCTTGGATCACATCAAAGGAAAACGTCTTCTTTGAGTGGGTGTAAAACGTGCGCATGATACGCGACATGTTGATGCCCTTGCGCCCCGCCTCAAGGCTGACGGTGCCTGTGATTGAGGCCTCAAGCGTGATGTCCGACCCATCGCGGCGATGAAAACGGATCGGCAGGCGAAAATTTGAAATCCCCACGTGCTGAATATTACGTTTGGCGCCTTTGATCAGGCTTTCAGGACCATTTTGGAGATCCGGCAAAGACGCTTTATACGCCTCATCAACGGTAAACTCTTCAGGATAAGCCCTTGCCAAGGCAGGGTAATTCGCAACTTCCTGCCCAGGCAGAAGGCGCGCAACGGAAGGGTGCAATTCAGCAACTTCCGTGACCGTGGCCTCAGCCGCCCAGTCCTGTAACAGCTTTAACGCCGCTTCCGCATCCTTGCGTGAAACAGATTTGGTTTCTGGGTTAAACGTATCCATAGCGGACCCCTGAGGCAATTTTCTGCAATCACTATAACAGCTTTCGCGGCAAATACCGCGCAAATTCCGGCGGCGCAATCGGGTTTTGCGGCATTTACCACGCTATTTTGCGGCATATGCCTTCAGCCGACGCTAAGGTTCACCCGTCCTATCCACAATTATGCGGATGGGGATGCGGTCAAATCCAGATCCGCCTTTTGCGTGCCACATGTACCGCAGAACTTATGGAAAGAATTGTCCCGCGCATCACAGCTGCTGCAGTTGTTGTAAAGACAGAAACCACAATGCACACAATAGTCGGATATCACGTCTTTTTTGCTACCAAAGCTTCGGTCACAGCTGGGGCAAATCTGCGATGACATCTTTTTCAAAGCCACCTCATATGAAATCATATTTCGACGCTCAGCTTCCGTTTTGCTTTCCTCAGACTTCTTTTTCTCAAGGTAACGACGCATAGCAGTGATCACGTATTTCCCCGCAACCCCCGCGATGACCAAGCCAACGGTGGACCGAAAATACCCACCATAAGATGGCAGATAGGGCACCAGTTCCACGAAGAATGCAAAGGCGGAAAAGAAGATAAACCCCCGAAACAATGGCCAGTAAGCGCTTTGACGTTTTCTGGCAATCAACCACGCAGAGACCAATAAAAGAGGCAGTAAAATCAACAAACGGATCAGGAATATCTTAAGCGTTTCAGCACGCAGCGCCTTTTGGTAAGGCGCATAAGCGGCCCTATGCAACGCCGATTGTTCACTGTGAAGGTCTTCTTCCTGACGCGACAAGTTAAGCTGCCCAGCCTGCGCCGCTTGCAATTCACGGCGCGCATCATTTCGCGCGGCATTCAAAGCATCCAGGCCCTGACTGCGCGCAATCACTTCTGGGTTTTGATCTTGAGATTCCGTGGCACTGCGGGTTTTGATCCAATTGTCAAAACTGGTACGCGCGCTGAGATATTCTTGTTCCGAGGCCGCGCGTTTGGCTTGCAAATCTTCAACGTCTCGCGCCCCATCCCGTTGTGCAACGCGCAGACCCGCGATTTTCTCGTTCAGGGTTTCTTCCGCGACTTGATCAACAAAATCCGTTTGGTGGATTGGTGCGCTGGACAGTGGTACATCCGCAATGATTGACCCGCCCAACTGGATGAGAAAGCCAGCGATAACGAACGAAATGGCCCACATAACGATGCCATAAATTATGGCTGGACGGCGTGAAGATGAAAATCTACTCATGAAAAAATCCCTCATAAAAACGATAACAACGATGTCCCGCCTGGCCAATGCCGGGCCGCGCTCCTCGGTCCTCAATGGGCGGAGGAACGCGGCGGGTTTATACGGCGCTCAAGGCGTTTTTGAGATCTTGGATTAAGTCACCCGCGTCTTCAAGACCAATCGATAGACGTACAAGCCCGTCACCAATGCCCAATTCCGCACGTTGCTCATCAGACAAACGTTGGTGCGTCGTGGTGGACGGGTGGGTCACAAGGCTTTTGGCATCCCCAAGGTTGTTCGAAATCGTCACGATGTCCAAGGCGTTCAGCATGCGAAAGGCTTCCGCTTGCCCGCCCTTCAAAACCAGCGCAATCACCGTACCACCCGCCTGCATTTGAGCTTTGCACAAATCATGCTGAGGGTGATCTGCAAGACCAGGATAGATAACTGTCTCTAGTTTTTCATGCCCCTGCAATGCACTCGCAATCTGCATCGCGTTATCCGCTTGCGCACGCACACGCAGGTCCATGGTTTCAAGGCCCTTCAACATCACCCAGGCGTTAAACGGGCTCATGGATCCGCCGGTATGTTTCAAATAGGTCTCACAGGTCCCACGCACAAATTCGCGAGATCCAAGGATCACACCACCCAGACAACGCCCCTGCCCGTCGATGTGTTTGGTTGCGGAATACACCACGACATCCGCCCCGCGTTCCAACATGCGTGACAGAACTGGCGTTGCGAAAACATTGTCAACCACAACCGTAGCATTCACGTCATGCGCAAGCTTACAAACAGCTTCGACATCGATCATTTCAAGCGTTGGGTTGGCAACGGATTCAAAGAACACGATCTTGGTGTCCGCGCGCAGCGCCTTTTCCCACGCGCCCAAATCCGTGCCATCCACAAAAGTGACCTCAACGCCAAAACGCGGCAGGATGTCCTCAAGAATATAAAGGCACGAGCCAAACAAGGCCTTCGCAGCCACCACATGATCGCCCGCCTTCAATGGCGCCGTCAGCGCAGCATTCACAGCCGCCATACCAGAGGCCGTTGCAAAAGCCGCCTCAGCGCCTTCAAGCATCGCAATGCGATCCTCAAACATCCGCACAGTCGGATTGCCATAGCGTGCATAGATAAATTCATTGTCGGGGCAGCTGATAAACCGCGCTTCGGCCTGTTCGGCACTGTCATAGGCAAAGCCCTGCGTCAGATACATCGCCTCAGACAGCTCGCCGAATTGGCTGCGTGTGGTGCCACCATGCACAAGCTGCGTGCGGGGGTGATATTTCTGTTTGCGCTCAGTCATCTCATATCTTCCATTGTTGTCCGGCCTAACGCCGAACCAAAAAAAACCCGTACCAAAAAGGCACGGGATGTAGGTAAACCCAGACCTCTTTAGCAGTATATTTAACGTGGCCTGCAATCCGGTAGATCAAATCACCACAGCACGTGGATAGCGCCAGGCAGTGAGTCGGGTCAAGTGTTTCATCACATCAAGCAAACATGAGGGATTTGAGGGTCTCGCTGCCAAGCCCGATTCTGGCAAGCCCAATCACGGCCAAACCCAATCACGGCCAAACCCCGCCACGGCCAAACTCAGTCACGATTATGTGCACGACCCGAGCCTATTCGCTCTTGCTCCCGCGTCAGAACCTGCAATCATCAAAACGGAATGTAAGGAGACGCCGCAATGACACAGCCCATCGACCTGCACTATTGGCCCACGCCCAATGGTTGGAAAATTTCCATTGCCTTGGAAGAACTTAACCTGCCCTACCAAACGCATTTGGTAAACATTGGCGCGGGCGACCAATTTGCGCCTGAGTTTCTAAAAATCGCGCCGAACAATCGAATGCCGGCCATTGTAGATCACGATGTGCCTGATGGCGCGCCGGTGTCGATCTTTGAAAGCGGCGCAATCCTGCAATATCTCGCGCGTAAAACCGGTAAGCTATATGGTGAAACCCAGCGCGATCGCATTGAAGTTGAACAGTGGCTTATGTGGCAAATGGGCGGACTCGGCCCCATGGCAGGACAGGCGCATCACTTCCTAAAATACGCCCCAGCAATGGATCCCCCCCAAGATATCCCCTACGCCCAAGACCGCTATCGCAATGAGACCGCGCGCCTCTATGGCGTGTTAGACCGTCGCCTTGCTGATCGCGAATTCGTGGCCGGAGATTTCTTTTCCATCGCAGATATCGCGATCTGGCCCTGGGCCATTTTATGGGAAGGCCAGCAACAGGATCTATCAGATAAACCCCATATGAAACGCTGGCTGGATGCGGTTTCTGCACGTCCAGGAGTGATTGCTGGGAAAGCTTTGGCTGCTGAAAACAGATCCAACCTGCAAGATGACAAAAAGGCCCAAGATCTGTTATTCAAACGCAAAGGATGAGGGGGTTCTGCCCCACCCCTGCGGGATTTCGTTAGATCAAAATGAAGCGCCCTGTATTGCTGAGTACAGGGCGGGCGCAGCAAATATTCATCTTAATGTCGCCGGTTTCCTGAACCTCATCACGCAATATTGACCCCGACGTCAAGAGTTGCGGCCCCCAAGCGCACGATCATCACAGGGGCCCCCTAGGTCGATAACGCGGGACAAAGTGAGCTTTCGCTGCATTTACCCCAATGACTTCTTCAAGAAAAATACCTTCAACAAACGGTCTTTGGGGGGGACATTCATAGGAATTTTTAGCAAGCCCAGTCGAATTTCATTTCTTTGAAGTCAAGCTGCGCGTTGCCAGACCCAAAATTATACCCGCCAAAATATTCTTCGAACTCGACATAGTAAGGGGACATCTCAGGGATACCTTGTACCGAGCGCATGGTTCCGCCGATATGCTCAGAACCATGGTCCTTTGCCCACCCATGCAAAGCATAGTTATTCTCACGATCATGCGAGTTGATGTAACCTGATGCCGTAGAATTATCTCCCCAATCTTCCAACGGAGTTTTGCCAGCATTTGGGTCATTAACACGTGGGTTGAATTTTATAGCAAGATTCCAATCGATCCGGTTTTCTGGAACAGCGCCTAGGTTCTTGTGTTCATAGAGTTCAAGATTGGCAGCAGCTCCTTTGGTCATCCACGTTGGCTTTTTACCATCGCGCATGGGTAAGTTTGGTGGTGCTGTTTGAGGGCCGTTGATCTCTTCAGCCGTCAACAAAATGATCGCATAATGGTAATCAAGAACATCGGTAATCCTATGTAAACGGGGGTGTTTGTTTGCAGCATGACTTCGATACGCACGCCATGGATCCGTGGATGACTTCAGGCGTGCCATATTCCACATCCGTTCATCAAACGTCGGTTTGATCGCGTGCGTACCGTTTAGGATTAAATCAGAAAAAATTTTGTCTGTCTGCGCACCCCCATCGTTTAAGTCCGCAGGGGTCGCGAAAAAGCTAAGTCCAACAATCTCTGGCCCATGACATCGATACTGCTCTGGTAACAGAAGGGTGAAACCATGCATCAAAGGAGACCCTGTGACCGGATCAAGGGGCCATTCTTCAGTGCGAATGCCGCGTGGCAAGCCAAACACCCAACCATGATCTTTATCAAGGGCAACTTCACCTACGGGGAAAGAAGCCATTTCTATATCGTATGCAATAGTAGGCAGCATGCAAACTCCTGAAAACTGGTTACGTGTGGTGCACATGAGAAACATGTCTAACTTATATATTGAGTTACCACCATTTGAGAAACTTTGGTGCACTTAAACGTTTGATTTTGGAAAAAATCGCATTGTTTGCTGCTGCCACAAGCCCCATTCAACACGCGAGCAATTGTCGAAGGTTTTTGGTTAGCTGGGGATAGAAGCCAGTCGTACATACTACAGCAATTGTTACATTGGACCCAAACCGGGCATTCGTTGTGTGTGATACATACGTCTGCGTCTCGCAGGACAGGCCAACTTTTGACGCGAAGGTAAAATTTGTCTGACGTTCGACAAATATAGACCGCATTTCTGTCCGTGGCCATCAAACTCTCAGCTCTCCCCCACCCACCTAAAATATCCCAGCTAAGAATGTGTTGCACATTTTTGGGCAATCAACATGGGGGAGGCACGAGGGGCCGCCCCCTCATACCTTTAGCTTTCGTCTTTGTCTTCCGTTGAATGGCGCGCAAGCAGGCTGCTTTGGGCCAAGAAAAACGCGAACATCGCCCCCATGAGACCGAAGGTTTTAAATTTCACCCAGGCGTCTTCTGACATGGTGCGCCAAACAAATTCATTGGTAACGGCCAAGGCGACAAAAAAGAGCGCCAAGCGTTTTGTTAAAATCAACCAGCCCTCATCGGTCAAAGGCAGTGCGGAATCCATCATGGTCTGCATATAGCTTTCGCCGCGCAATAGACCAACGCCAAGTGCGGACGCGAAGAATATATACAGGATTGTTGGCTTCATTTTGAAAAAACTTGCGTCATTCAACCAAATTGTCAGCCCCCCAAAAACCACCACCAACACAAGCGTCATAATTTGCATTTTTGACAGATGACCTGTCAAACGCCATAGGATGAAGGTCGTGATCATCAGCAAGGGAATGAACAAACCCGTAGCAACGATAAAACCAGAATAGACTTCGCCAAGGATCGTGAATTCTTGCGCTTTCAACCGGCCATATGCCACGAAGAACAACAGGATCGGTCCGAATTCCAGCAAAGGCTTGACCCAGGGTTTCAGTTCTTTTTCGTGACGTTCGTCTGGGCTCATATCAGCCTCCTGTTTCGACAAAAACCGCGCCAAGCGCAATCAGCGCCATAAGAAACAATCGACGCGGCCCGACGGTTTCCTTCAAGAATACAACACCAATAACAGCTGCGAAAACGACACTGGTTTCCCGCAAAACCGCCGCCTCCCCGACCTTATCAAGCCGTGTCGCCAGCATCACCGAGCCAAAAGAAGCATAAGCAATGAAAGCCCCCGCGATCCCACGTTTGAACAGCGGGATAATCGGCGGGCGTGGGGTGATCATCTTCCAACGTTGCCAGCCAAAGAATGGCATCGCAAGCCCATCAAGCATGAAAAACCAAGCAAGGAAAGTGAAAGGATCCGCCGTGGCGCGAATGCCCCATGCATCATAGGTCGTGTAAACCGCAACCATCGCCCCGGTCAGCACGGCAAGTCCCAATGCCTGCAGCAGCTCGCGGCGATCCGTCAGCATGGTTTTATAGTTGTACAAGGCCAGCCCGAAAATCCCGCCCACCAGCAACATTACCCCGCCCCATTGCGTCAGCGAGTAGGTCTCGTTGAAGACAAAACCCGCGCCAATGATCGTGAACAACGGCCCCATGCCACGCACCACAGGATAGACCACAGTATAGGCACCGCGCTGATAAGCAGATGCTTGTAGGTATTTATAAATGAAATGAATAACAAAAGCGCCGGCGAAGATGGGCCACATGTGGGGTTCCGGCCATGGCACCACGAACAAGGCGATTGGCGCCGCTATCACGAAATAGGAAAGATCAATCGCCCCACGCATAACCCATGGGTCAAAACGGCCCTTTTGCATTGCGCCAAAGACAGCATGCAAAAAAGCCGCAGATAAAGCCAACACCAAGGCCAGTTGGTGCCCTGCTTCAGTGCCTTCCAGAGAGATCAGCCAAGCGCTCATGGTCGGTTATTCAACATTCCAAGGATATGTGACATCAACGGTTGCTCCTGAGAACAAGATAGCAAGGATCTCGGCCATGTTGGGGTCATCTTGCCTCATCACCGGCATCATACGCAGGACTGAAAGACCCGTTTCAGATGTCATCGTGATACGCACATCCTTGGGGGTGGGCAATGCGGTTGCCAGTGATTTCAACGCCAGTCTTGTGCCCAAATCAAAGCTGGCTTGTGGCAACTGATCAACGAAATCATGCGCGGCTTTCACCTGAGATGCTTCATTTTCAGCAAGTTCTTCAAGCGCTGGGTTTAAGATCAGCGCCAGCAGATCATCGCCAGAAAGGCGCACGTCCAAATCCGTTAAAGCCGCCTGCATAGCTGAGATCTGCATCGATGACAAATCAAGGCCAGACAGCTTGCCTTGCACCCGGGCGCTTTGACCATCATCAAATGTTGCTGCGATCTCGGATAAATTAAGGATTCGGCTTGTCGTATCCCAAGAATAATCAAGCGCTAAGTCCACCGGTTTTCCGGCCAATGCCCCCATTTCCGGGGACGGATTATCCTCAACCATGCCGGAAATTTTGATATTTACGGAATAAGGCAGGCGATCGTCCAAAACGGCCTGGGTCAGATCAGGAATGTTCCAATTCAAGCTGTCGGCGGTCGCAGATCCGAGCCAAGTAACGTTTTCTACGTGACATTGGGATCCATCAAGGACAGCACCCGATGCCTGTGCGTTCAGAGCTCTGCCGATCAAAACCCATTCGGATCCGCAATCGGTTTCCCCCAACAAAGGTGAGGCCAAACCAACAAAAGCAAGGGCGAAAATTGGTGTTTTGAAGGTCATCAGCTTAGATCTCCCGCGCCGGTTAGGGCCTTTGCAAAATCTTCTGGGTCAAACGCATCCAAATCGTCAATCTGCTCGCCGACGCCAATCGCATGAATCGGCAGGCCAAATTTATCAGCCAATGCAACCAACACACCACCGCGGGCCGTGCCATCAAGTTTGGTCATCACAAGCCCGGTCACATCCGCAAGCTTTTGAAAGGTCTCAACCTGGTTCAACGCATTTTGCCCCGTGGTCGCATCCAATACGAGCAAAGTGTTATGTGGCGCGGTTTCGTCTTTCTTGCGAATGACACGCACAATTTTTGACAGCTCTTCCATCAGATCTTGGCGGTTTTGCAACCGGCCTGCGGTGTCGATCAACAAAAGATCTGCACCGTCCGCTTCCGCCTGAACCATCGCATCAAAGGCAAGACTGGCCGGGTCGGATCCTTCCGGTGCGGTCAAAACAGGCACGCCTGCACGCTCGCCCCAGATCTGCAATTGTTCAACAGCTGCCGCACGGAATGTATCACCGGCGGCAATCACCACGGACTTCCCCGCAGCGCGAAACTGGCTGGCCAGCTTCCCAATCGTCGTGGTCTTGCCGGCGCCATTCACACCCACGACCAAAACAACTTGGGGCTTTTTGGCGTAAAGCGGCATAGGGCGCGCAACAGGTTCCATCACCCGCGCCACTTCCTCCGCCAAAAGGTCTTTGATCTCCTGGGTCGATAATTTCTTGCCAAACCGTCCCTCAGCCATGTTTGCCGTGACACGCAATGCGGTGTCCACGCCCATATCAGCCGAGATCAACAGCTCTTCGAGCTGTTCCAACATTTCATCATCGAGCTCACGTTTCGGCGCCCCGGGCGTGCCACGCCCAAGCACACGCGACACCAACCCGGGGCCATCATCGACATCAGGAGTTGCCTCAGCCTCTGCAACGGAATCCTCGACAATCGCATCTAGGCCATCACCCAGTTTATCAGAACTGCGTGTCAGACGGTTTTTGAGTTTTTTAAAGAACGACATCGCCTGCCCCCTCGGGAAATTACCTCCATTCAGTTAAGCCACCCAAGGCGCAGATGGAAGGGGCATCAGCGATTTTCCCCTTTCTGGGTTTGAAACACCCACACGAAGCTTTTATATGCGGTTTATGACATCATCAGATTCACATCCTCCATCCGGCCTAAATGGTGCGGTTCAAGCCCATCTTGCCCAGAATAACGCGCGCGTTTCACGCTTAGAACATCAAGGCGCATTTTACTGGGTCAAACGTGAAGAAGGTCTGTCTCTGCGGATGCGATTGCAAAAAGGTAACGCCGCCAGCAGCTTCGAGACAGAACGCCAAGCTCTGCATCAACTGAACGCTTTGAACGCTGCCGTGCCAGAAATCATTGCGGAAGGTCCCGGTTATTTTGTGCTGTCTGACAGCGGTGACAATCTTCAACATCTTCTGCAAAGCCCCGAAAAATCACTCAAAGATCGCATGCCTGCTTTCGTTGCGGCCGGGGATGCTTTGGCACAGCTCCACACAAAAAACATCAGCCATGGGCGGCCTGCGATCCGCGATTTTTGTTGGAAAGACAGCAAAATCACCCTGCTCGACTTTGAACGCTTCGCACCCAAACGCAACACCAAGAAAGGCCATATGCAGGATCTGCTGATCTTCGCACATTCCGCCCTAGCCAGCCGCCAAGGGATAACTCCTGAGCTGTCCATCGCGTTGGAAACCTACCGCGCCCAAAACCCACATGGCACTTGGGAACGCGCTGTGGACTATTGTGATCGAATGAGATGGGTCGACTGGCTTACCAAGCCCATTCAATGGCGAAAACCCGGAAAAGCAAAAGAATTCAAAGCAATCCCCATGGTCTTTGACTTGTTTGCAGGGCGCGACGTGGTGCAAGCGACAGGACTATAATCCCACGGGATAGGCCAGAAGAAACCCGACTTGCGCCAACCAATATGTTGACCAGATCACAAACGGCGTCACGCGTCGCAGGGGGTGGTTTTCACGCAGCAGGAACATTTCGGACGCCAAAACACTGTCAGACAACATGAACAGAAACGCTGCAACAGTCACTCCAAGATAGCCGCCCGGCATCATTAAGGCCGACACGCCCATCGCCAAGATGATTGGCACGTAAAAGCAGACAGCAAAGCGTAAATCGCCCGCATTTTTATAAAGTGCCACCATCATTACCGTACCATAGGCTAACAGACCCAGGATCAGCCACCAATCCGTGCTGGATAGGTGATGCATCCCCGCCCCCGGCGTCGTCAGGAATAGGATCACATAGGTGACATGGGCCATCGCAAACGCCCCGACCCCGGCTAGAAACATGGGTTCTTGATCGCGCGACAACGAGAAATCTCCAAGGGCTGACATCACCAGGCCTGCGATCAAAAGCCCCTCGGCCCCGCCGATAAAACCCACAGCGCCCAGCAAGAAAACCGACATGGTTTTAACCGTGGTTTTTGTCCAACTTGCTGCTTTGTAACAATAGGCAAAAAAATAGACCGCCGCCAAAATGGCAGCGGTCAAGATCATGATCTTCACATCGAATAAAAACATGGCGGCCCTTTGCAAGACGCCTATTCTTTAGCGTCAGATTTCGTCAGCGAAATGCTTGATGGTCAGACGGATCGGGTTTGGCGCCGCCTGGCCAAGACCACAGATGGACGCGTCCCCCATCGCCGTCGCCAGCTCTTCCAACAGCCCTTGATCCCAGGTGTCTTTTTCCATCAGCTTCACAGCTTTTTCACAGCCTACCCGGCACGGGGTACACTGGCCACAGCTTTCGTCTTCAAAGAACCGCAGCATATTGATCGCCGCTTCTTTTGCGCTGTCTTTGTCAGACAGAACGACCACAGCTGCGGACCCAATAAAGGTGCCCAGCGGCTGAAGCGTGTCGAAATCAAGTGGCACATCATGGATATGCGCAGGCAGCAGGCCAGAGCTTGGGCCGCCGGGTTGATAGGCTTTGAAACTGTGACCCTCTAACATGCCACCGCAGGCTTCAATGATATCGGTGATGGTGGAACCGGCAGGCAGAAGATGCACGCCAGGTTTCGCCACACGACCAGATACGGAATAGCTGCGCAAACCTTTGCGGCCGTTTTTCTCAACGGAATTCAGGACAGATGCGCCTTCGCGGCAAATGCGTGCAACCCACAGAAGGGTTTCAACATTATGCACAAGCGTTGGCTTATTGAAGATACCAACTTGGGCCACGAAAGGCGGGCGGTGACGTGGCATGCCGCGTTTGCCCTCGATGCTTTCGATCATCGCGCTTTCTTCACCACAGATATACGCACCCGCGCCGCGACGCAGTTCAATATATCCTGGTTCAACAAGGCCTGCATCTTCCAAGGCTTTGATTTCAAGCGCAAGAATTTCAAGAACCGCAGGATATTCATCGCGCATGTAGATAAAGCAGGTCTCTGCTTCGACAGCCCAAGCCGCGATCAACATGCCTTCCAGCATCAGATGCGGTGTGCGTTCAAGATAATAGCGGTCTTTGAATGTGCCTGGCTCGCCCTCATCGCCATTCACGGCAAGATAACGAGTGCCTGCGTTGGCGCGTACAAAGCCCCATTTCATGCCAGATGGGAAACCAGCACCACCAAGACCGCGCAGGCCCGCTTCTTTCAGGTTTGCCTGAATAGCTTCCCAGTCGCCATTGGCGCGCAGGGATTTCAACTCGGCGTAGCCGCCGTCTGCAACATAGGCAGAAAGCGTTTCATAATCAGGGACATGCGCATGAGTGTCGCCCGCCGCAATCGCCTTATTCACCAGTTCAGGCGTCGCATGGTCAATGTGGTTGTGACCGATTTCAAGCACCGGAGCTGTGTCGCAACGCCCCATACATGGCGCACGAATCACACGCACCTCAGAGGCATCAAGCCCGTCTTCCAAAGCTTTTTGCAGCGCTTCAGACCCAGCCATTTCACATGACAGGCTGTCACAAACGCGAATAGTCAGCGCCGGTGGAACAGCTTCGCCTTCGCGCACCACGTCGAAATGAGCGTAGAAGCTTGCAACTTCAAACACTTCGGCTTGACCTGTGCGCAATTCTTCCGCCAAGGCGCGAATATGTGCAGCTGAGATATGACCGAACTTATCCTGCACCAAATGCAAAAATTCGATCAAAAGGTCACGACGACGTGGGCGATCACCCAATAGGTCCAGCACATCCTGATGTGCTTGGTCGTCAAGCTGACGGCCTTTTGGTGTGTGACGGCCCTTGCCTTTGCCTGATTTCCAGACCCCTGCTCTGTTATCCACGACCAATCCTCCGTTCGCTCCGCCGGGAATCCGACGTCTGGCTATGTAGTTTGGGCAAAACATAGCCTCTTGTAGGATTTTCACCATTCAAAAAAACGACAATTTGAGGGTCAGAGGCGCAGCAATTGACGTTTTTCGCACTGGTCAGGGTCTGCATCTGGCGATAGTTTTTGAGTATGTTCAAAATTACTTGTAAAAACGTCTATCGCATTGGCGCCATTTGCGCCCTTACCCTGTCCACCCAAGCTGTATTTGCGGAAAGCCCCAAATCATCAAGAGCGTTAGGCCCTGAGGCTTTTGATCGGCTTACATTGGGGAAAACCTTCGTATTTGGGCAAGCTGGTGCGCAATATGGTGCCGAAGAGTATTTCGATAATCGTCGGGTGCGCTGGTCGTTTCTTGACGGGAATTGCGTCGCCGGAGAATGGTACCCTGAAGACGGTCAAATTTGTTTCATCTATGATCACCGCGATGACCCACAATGCTGGACCGTCTTTGAAAATCAAGGCCTTATGACCGTCGTGCCTGACGGTGCAACCATAGAATCAGATCGAACCTTGGTGGAGCTTAAGCAAAGTGATGATCCACTGTATTGCCTTGGCCCCGATGTTGGGGCTTAGGTCAGAATAAGCTGCCCTGATTCCCATCGTCTTTCGCTGCATCCTTGACGCCGCTGCGGATAATCTTGGGTTTACGCCCCCCAGTCGGACGGGAAGGTTCACCTGCGGAACCAGACTGTTCACCAACATCCAGCGTGCCATCCGCGAACTCAATCATCAGCGTGGCGGCAGCAGATGCATCTGCCTGTGTTGTGACCAGATCCCCATCGCCGCGCACCACGGCATAACCACGTGCCAATGTCGCCTTATACCCAAGGGTTTGACGGATCCGATCCAAAGATTCGAGGCGCTGCATCCGACGTTGTTCTTGACCAACCGCCGCCACGGACAGACGTTGAAACAAAGTCTGCGCCATGCGCCGGCCATTGATCTGGGTCGTTTGCACCTGTGTTGGGCGCAAGCGGCGTGACAGACCGTCAAAGTCCTGACGTTTACGGCCCAATCCGCGATCGGGTGCGGATGACAGCCTGTCAGACAAGGCTTCAAGGCGCTGTTTCTGTGACTTAATTTGGCCGCGCAGCGCAGCCGGTTGCAGAACCCCTGAGGTTTTTTCAAGCTGTAATCGTTTTTCCGACACCGCTTGGCGCAACGACGGATCAAGTTTTTCAGCCCAGCGATCAAATCGTTGCTGCGCAGTGTTCACAAGGTTTTCAGCGTCCGGCAAAGCCCGCGATAAATCCTTCAGGCGTTCCCCCCGACGCGACAATCCCTGTGTCAAAGCCCGGGTAAGCCGCGCATCTTGATCCTGCACCCAAGCCAAAAGCTCGGCCCGGACTGGCACCGCGTGTTCCGCTGCAGCCGTCGGCGTTGGGGCGCGCAGATCAGAAACGAAATCAATCAATGTGGTGTCGGTTTCATGACCCACAGCTGAGATCAAAGGGATGTCAGATGCCGCCGCGACACGGGCCAGGGTTTCATCATTAAACCCCCACAGATCTTCAATTGATCCACCTCCGCGCGCCACGATCAACAGATCAGGCCGGGGCAAAGCGCCGCCGGGCGTCATGGCGTTAAACCCCTCAATCGCGCGTGCGACTTGGGCGGCGCTGGCATCGCCTTGAACGACCACAGGCCAAACCAGAACTTTACGCGGAAATCTGTCTGCCAAACGGTGCAAAATATCGCGGATCACGGCCCCGGTGGGCGATGTGATCACGCCGATCACTTCTGGCAGGAATGGGATCTTTTTCTTCCGGTCCGGGCCGAACAGACCTTCAGCGGCTAAGGTCTTTTTGCGTTTCTCAAGCAAGGCCATCAAAGCGCCCTCGCCTGCGACCTCAACCGCGTCCACTGTCAGTTGATATTTCGACTGTGATCCGAATGTGGTGAGCTTGCCCGAGGCGATGATCTCCATGCCTTCTTCGGGAACCACCGCAAGTTTAGACACTTGGCCCTTCCAACTGACACCCGCGATCACCGAACGATCATCTTTGATGTCAAAATACAGATGCCCCGAGCGCGCCAAAGTCACGCGACCGACCTCACCACGCACGCGCACACGGCCAAAAGCCCCCTCAATGGTCTTTTTCACCGCGCCCGCGATCTCTGATACCGAGAACTCAGGGGTGTTGTTGCCCGCTTCCGCAGGTTCTTCAAAAAGATCGGACATGTCGCGCCATACTTGTTTTGTGCTCAAAGCCACCATAGAACGCAAATCAACGAAACCCAAGACCACAGGTGGTGCTTTATGAATATCCTGATCCTCGGCAGCGGCGGGCGTGAACATGCGCTGGCATGGGCGGTAAAACAGAACCCAAAGTGTGATCGTTTGATTTGCGCACCGGGCAACGCAGGCATGGCATCCATCGCAGAATGTGCGGCGTTTGATATCAATGACGGCGGCGCAGTTGTGGCATTCGCTGAGGAAAACGCGATTGATTTCGTGGTAATCGGTCCGGAAGCGCCGCTTGCCAATGGCGTTGCCGATCGTTTGCGCGCCGCTGGGATCCTGTGTTTTGGACCGTCCCAACAGGCGGCACAACTTGAGGCGTCTAAGGCATTCACCAAAGAGATTTGTGATGCGGCGGGCGCACCGACTGCAGCTTGGGCACATTTCACCGATGCGGATGCCGCACGAGATTATATCCGTGCCCAAGGCGCACCGATTGTGGTGAAAGCTGACGGCCTTGCCGCGGGCAAAGGCGTTGTGGTTGCCATGACCGAAGCCGAGGCCTTGGCCGCGATTGATGACATGTTTGACGGCGCTTTTGGCGACGCGGGCGCAGAAGTCGTCATCGAGGAATTCATGGATGGCGAAGAAGCATCCTATTTCATTCTATGTGACGGCGTGAACGCCCTGCCCGTCGGCACGGCACAAGACCACAAACGCGTCTTCGACGGCGACAAAGGCCCCAATACGGGTGGCATGGGGGCATATTCGCCCGCGCCGGTGTTAACCGATGAGATCGCGGCAACCGCGATGCGCGAAATCATTGAGCCAACATTGGCTGAGATGGCAAAACGTGGAACGCCCTACCAAGGCGTTCTATACGCCGGTTTCATGATAAAAGACGGTCATGCGCGCTTAGTGGAATATAACGCGCGTTTTGGCGACCCCGAATGTCAAACGTTGATGATGCGCCTTGGGGGGCAGGTCTTGGACCTGTTGATCGCCTCGGCGGAAGGTTCGCTGGATCAGGTCCAAGTAAATTGGGCAAATGATGTGGCGATTACAGTTGTCATGGCCGCCAAAGGATATCCGGGCGCCTATGACAAGGGATCCGTCATTGGTGGATTGGACGCATTGGTAGAAGACAGCAAAAACATGGTGTTCCATGCAGGGACTGCTTTGCAAGACGGCCAGACCGTTGCGACGGGGGGACGCGTGTTAAACGTGACTGCCCGGGGCGAAACCCTAACAGAAGCCCGAGCACGCGCATATGCCATAGTTGATCAGATCGAGTGGCCTGAGGGCTTTACCCGTTCCGACATTGGTTGGCGCGCTTTGTAATCTTAGGTTGGTGGGGTCACGCCCACCTCCTCGCGATTGTGTCAGAATAAAAATGACCTAAGTCCCGCGACAAACAAGCGCTTTTTTTATGCTGTCTGGGCCACGATATTCGGCAATTTCTCGACTATGAAGGTTTGTGCCATCAAATCGGGTTGTCACAATATGCTGCCAATCAGCGTCGACGGTCACCAATTCTGGGCCTCTGCCACAGTCACGCAACCCGCTTTGAATAAATGCATCACCGATTCTGTGGTTTGTAAGGCCCTGCGCCGAGGCTACTTCAACAAGTTGCCCCGCGCTCAACCGCCAAACACGAAGCATCTTTGCGAGATGTGGACGGTCAATATACGCAATTTCTGCGGTCCCATCCCCATCCAAATCTGCAGCTGCAATCGGGGCAAGCCAGCGATTTTTCCGACCGATGAAAGGGGTGCGCGCAAGAAGGCCATCTGCATTGAAAACAGCCAAGGATGCCCCCTGCGTTACACTGCTTAGGATCACGACCACCTCGGGACCAGGCAGTGCGTCAATGTTCCACAGACGTGGTTCAAGATCTTCAAACACATGATCTGGCGCGACATTATAGTCGACAGCGCCGCGTGCAGTCACAATGCGTAACGTGGTAAATTCGACTTTATCCCCAAGGACCCCATGCGGATAGAGTGTGGTTTCCCCAAGAAAGCGCGCCGATGTGATTTCATCACCCGCATCAGCCTGTAGGGGTATATGCAACAGGCACAGAGCCATCAACGCGCCGCGTATGCCATCACGCAACAGGCGGGGCATTGGACGCGGCGCGAAAAACATGGTTAGATTTGTTTTTCTGGCATTTGAACGACCAAGCCGTCCATCGCATCAGTGACTTTCATCTGACAGGTCAGGCGCGAACGTGCTGCATCTGGTTCAAACGCAAAATCCAGCATGTCTTCTTCCATCGCATCTTTGCCTGGAACTTTCTCAACCCAATCTGGGTGCACATACACATGGCATGTGGAACAGGCACAGGCGCCGCCGCAATCTGCTTCGATGCCCGGAATATTGTTGTCACGGGCGCCTTCCATGACGGTCAATCCGTTTGCAACTTCAACAACATGCTCGGTGCCGCTGTGTTCGATATATGTGATTTTAGCCATGGTCTGACCTGCCTTCTTACATCAGTAGGGTTCCTGAGATGAATCCTTAGCCCGCAATTGATCCGCAATCCAGTCCGAAATGGTCCCCCCATGAATATGCCAGGCAACAAAAGGACAAAACCGTGAATCCCGGCATAGAATGACTGGCGCCCCGTTCCGAAATCCCCTAATTTGCCACTAAACAAACGAGGTCCGATATGTTTCCCAGGTTCACAGTGAAATCAGCGGCTGTCAGAGCATATATCGCGCTGCCTTGCCTGTCTCTGATGGCCTGCGTTGCTCCGCAAGGCAGTGATCCCAGTTCAGGGCCAGAAACGGGCATTCAAATTGGGTACACTCCCGCCGCCGCGCCTGAATTGCCTCGCTCAGCGGGCAAAGCGCCCGGATGCTGGGCGTTGGATTATGAACCCGCCGTGACTGAAACCGTCACCCAAGATGTCTTGGTGCAACCCGAACAGCGTGACAGCAATGGCAATGGCAATGGCAATGGCAATGGCACAGTCACGGCCCCGTCAGTTTGGCGCAATGAGACCACGACAAAGATCATCACGCCGCGCAAGATTCTAAATTTCGAAACCCCTTGCGCAAATATGCTAACGGAAGAATTTCTCGCGTCTTTGCAACGTTCCCTGCAAGCCCGGGGCCATTACAACGATGCAGTCACGTCAACCCTTGACCATAAAACCCGTGCGGCAATCCGAGCATACCAAACCGCATCCGGTTTAAATTCAGCCTATTTGTCACTGGAGTCTGCACGTGCGTTCGGCTTGATCGAGATCCCACGTGATGAGGAACCTGAAATTGCAGTGTCTCCCCCCACTCAGGAAACAGCATCAGAGACCCAAACGGACACTGACCTGCTGACAGATATCTAAAAGAAAAAGCCCCCGCCTGAAACAGACGGGGGCTTTTTATCGCTTGGAACTGAATGACCTTAGTTCAACGGTAACGCCACAAAACGCGGATCGCCGCCACGACGTACAAGCATCAGAAGCGATTTACGTCCGGCCTCTTTGGCTTCAGAAATGCGCGCTTCAAAGTCAGCGATGGCAAGCACTGGCTGCTGACCAACCTCAGTGATTACGTCACCGATCTGCAACCCCTTAGCAGCTGCAACACCGTCCGCTTCCAGCCCCATCACAACAAGACCTGTGGCCGCGTCCGGGAGGCTCAACTGCGCACGCAGGTCATCATTCACAGCAGACAAAGTCATACCAAGAATATCGGCGGTCTGTGGTTCCTCGCTGGAAGGTTTTTCCATCGGGGCAGCACCTGCTTCGGCTGTTTCACGACGGCCAAGGGTCACGAGAACAGTTTCCGTACCGCCATCACGATAAACCAACACGCGCACCGCTTTGCCAACTTCGGCATTGCCAACTTCACGCACCAGACCACGGGTATCTTCGACCTCAACCCCATCAAAAGACAAGATCACATCGCCTTGCAACAGGCCCGCCTCTTCCGCAGGGCCCGCAGGGACATCAGTGATCAACGCACCAGCCGTATCCGCAAGACCAAGCGCTTCGGCAACATCATCGCTAACGTCTTGAATGCGAACGCCAAGCCAACCACGACGGGTTTCGCCGAATTCTTTCAACTGATCGACAACTTTAGTCACAACATTGGACGCCATGGAAAAGCCGATCCCGATGGACCCACCATTGGGGGAAAGGATCGCCGTGTTCACGCCGATCACTTCGCCGTTCAGGTTGAACAACGGACCACCAGAGTTGCCGCGGTTGATCGCAGCATCGGTCTGAAGGTAATCATCATAGGTGCCAGACAATTCGCGATTGCGCGCCGACACGATCCCAGCCGAAACAGAGAACCCCTGCCCCAGTGGATTGCCCATCGCCATCACCCAATCGCCAACGCGCATGATGTCGCTGTCGCCAAAGGGCACAAAGGTTAGAACTTCGTCCGTTTCGACTTTTAGCAATGCGATGTCAGTGTTTGGATCCGTACCAACAAGGGTCGCGGGCAGCTCTTCGCCTGTGAAGAATTCGATTAGGATTTCATCCGCGCCCTCAATCACATGGTTATTAGTGACGATGAAGCCATCTTCCGAAATGACGAAACCTGATCCCAACGCTTGACTGCGGCGTGGGGCTTGGCCTTGGCCACCATCCCGGTTGTTACGGTCATTAAATTCGCGGAAGAAATCCTCAAAGGGGGATCCTTCGGGCACCACCGGTGCCGGGCCGCCGCGTGCTGCGACCGTTGTTGTCGTGGTGATATTCACCACCGCGTTGCTGACCTGATCTGCAAGGTCGGCGAAACTATCCGGGCGGGCGTTCGCTTGTATGGCCTGGGCCAAAAGTAGCGCGCTGGCGAGAATGGTCAGCCACAGCCCCTGCATCAGAGATTTATGTTGAGACTTGTGAACGGCAAGCGCAATTGCTTTAGGTTTCACTCCGAAACTCCTTTTCGAGACGCAGACCGATCACGGTGACGCGGCCTTGCTATTCGCCCGACAGATCTTGCCGGGGTTGTCTCTATAGTTTGCTGTCTGGTCCAACTTTTCAACCGCTTTGGTGCAAAAACGGCCTATTATCGGTGGAAAATCGCAAATTCCGCCTATCCAACGAAAAAGGACCGGCAATTCCTTGCCGGTCCTTCTCACATTTTTGAGAGCAGCGCCTATTCTGCCGGGGCCGCGCCTGTTGCGTTGCCGAGATAGTTAAAGAATTCACTGTCAGGTGACAAAACCATGGTGGTGTTGCTGCCTTTCAGGGAAGCTCGGTAAGCGGAAAGCGAGCGATAGAATTCAAAGAATTCTGGATCGGCACCGTAAGCTTCAGCAAAGATCGCGTTGCGCTGCGCATCGGTTTCACCACGGATGATTTCAGATTGACGACGCGCGTCAGACACAAGTTCAACCACAGTACGATCGGCAAGCGCTGTGATCCGCTGGGCGGCTTCACGACCACGGGCACGTTCATCAGTTGCTTCACGCACACGTTCAGCCCGCATACGATCAAAGGTCGCCTGCAAGTTTTCGCGTGGCAAATCCGTACGTTTCAAACGCACGTCGATGACCTCAAGACCGAGGGCCTCTGCTTCGGCAATAGCGGCATTGCGAATACGCAGCATAAGCACGGCACGATCAGAACTCAGGATGTCGTTTGAACTGACCGAACCCAAAATTTCACGCGTTTTCGAGCGCAGGATTGAATCCAAGCGACGTTCACCAGCGGCTTCGCCACCAGCACCAACGGCCAAACGGAACTGGCTGACATCCGCAATGCGGTAACGCGCGAACGCATCAACAACCAAGCGACGATCATCAAGTGGTGTGACCTCAAGCGGTTCAACATCACGCGACAAAATGCGGCTGTCATAACGCACAACGTCATCCATAAACGGCACTTTGAAATAGAGGCCAGGATCCTCTCTCACCTCAACAACGCGGCCAAACCGCAGAACCAGCGCATTTTCGATTTCAGTCACGATATAGGCAGAAGACATGCCAAGGAAAGCTAGGGCTGCCAGGACTGGCAGCAGAAGGGCGGATTTACGCATCAGTTGTTCCCTCCGGTGGAATTGCGGCGAAGTTCATTCAGTGGTAGGTAAGGCACAACACCTTGGCCTGCACCACCCGCGTCACTGTCGAGGATGATTTTATCCACATTGCTAAACACTTCTTCCATTGTCTCAAGGTAAAGACGACGACGTGTTACTTCTGGTGCTTTTTGATATTCGCCAAGAACGGCTGTGAAACGACTGGCTTCACCTTCGGCACCATTGATTTCTTGGGCGCGATAGCCTTCGGCAACTTCCAGAACCTGTGCGGCTTCACCACGGGCTTGCGCCAGGGCGTTGTTCGCATAAGCATCCGCTTCTTTTTGCAGACGGTCGCGTTCTTGTTCCGCAGCTTGCACGTCACGGAAGGCGTCGATTACGCTTTCAGGTGGATCAGCACGGTCAAAGTTGACCCGCACGACATTCACGCCGGAATTATAGCTATCAAGCGTGGATTGAATCAGTTCTTCCAGACGCAGCGCAATAGACGCACGATCCCGGTTCAAAATCGGCGCAAGTTCAGATTGTGCAATGATTTCACGCATCGCGGATTCAGACACAGCCGCAATTGTCAGGTTCGGATCACGCAGATTGAACATGAATTGTGCTGGGTCATTGATGTTCCAAACAACTTGGAAATCAATATCAACGATGTTTTCATCACCCGTCAACATGAGGCCCGCCTCAGAGCCACGTCCGCCAACGCCGATGTCGACGATTTGCTCGCGTGTGACCGGGAACTTATTATAAGAAACAAGTGGCCAAGGGGCAAAGTTCAAGCCGGGTCCACCGGTGGATGAATATTTGCCAAGGAACAGTTCGACCGATTGCTCTTCTGGTTTAACTGTATAGGTACTGGCAACCAGCCAAAGGCCAACTGCAGCCAAGAGGCCCAGAACCACGGCACCTTTGCCGATTTCTGGCGTGGGTCCACTTTCGCCGCCGCCGGTGCGATTGCCACCGCCGCCCATCAGAACACGCAGCTGTTCGCGGCCTTTGTTCATCAATTCGTCGATTTCAGGGATTTGCGGGCCGTCATTGCCCGGACGTTGGCCATTGCGGCCCCCATCATTTTCGCCTTTGTTGCGATCTCCGCCTTTGTTGCGGTCGCCGCCTCCGCCGCCCCAAGGGCCGCCGTTGTTACCTGACATACGGGTTTATTCCCTCTTTGGTCATGTGTAAAAGTTCAACACCCTAAGTGGACGTCTTTTGGGTAAAATTCAAGCCGGGAGGAGGATCTCCGCCCGGCTTAATGCATTTTTATCCGATTTTCGCGCGCTTTATGCGCCGCCAATCACGTGAGACGGCGTTTTCATGGTCACAAGTTCCTCGGCCATCGTTGGATGAACAGCGCAGGTGCGGTCGAAATCTTCCTTGGTTGCACCCATTTTCACAGGAATGCCCGCAAGCTGAATCAACTCGCCCGCGCCGTCCATCACAAGGTGACAGCCCAGAACCGTGCGTTTGTGCTGATCGACCAAAAGCTTCATGAAGACTTTATTCTCGCGCCCGGCAAACCCGGATTGCATGGCTTTGAACGCCGTTGTGTATACTTCCACCGGGCCATGCTCAGCAGCATATGCAACCGCTTCTTCTTCAGTCAGGCCGGTTGTGCCAAATTCAGGCTGTGTGAACACGGCAGATGGCACCAATTCGTGATCCACCGGCGTTGGATTGGCCTTAAACACAGTTTCCACAAAGGCCATACCTTCGCGAATCGCAACCGGCGTTAGGTTGATGCGGTCGGTCACGTCGCCCACAGCATAGATTGAAGGAACAGAGGTCTGGGAATAAGCATCCACCAGCACTTCGCCCTTACGGCCAAGGTTCACGCCGGCCTCAGAAAGACCCATGCCTTTGGTAGCAGGCACGCGACCTGTGCCATACATCACAGCGTCAAAGATTTGGGTGCTGCCATCTTTCCCAGTCACTTCCAGACCGGCATCGGTTTTCACGATCTTCGCCACATCCGCACCCAATTGTAGATCAATACCACGCGATTTCATTGCATCGGCAATATGAGTGGCGGAGCCTTTGTCAAAGCCACGCAGGATCATTTCACCGCGATAGAATTGCGTCACCTTCACGCCCAGACCATGCATGATGCAGGCAAACTCAGAGGCAATGAAACCGCCGCCAACAATCAAAATGCGCTCTGGCAGTTTCTCTTGCAGGAAGATCTCATTCGAGGTGATTGTGTGTTCTGCACCTTCCACATTCGGGGTGAAGGGCGTGCCGCCTGTGGCAACCAGAATATGTTTCGCAGTGATTTCTTGGCCAGTAGATAGGATCACAGTGTGCGCATCTTTGATCGTCGCACGGGCATCGAAAGCCTCAACATTGTTGTTTTTCAGAATGTTGCGATAGATGCCTTCAAGGCGATCCAATTCCGCATGCATTTTCGGATGGAAGACATTCCAGTCGAAATCACCAACGGAGGCATCCCAGCCATAGGCCTGCGCATCCTGCACCAAGTCTTTGTAACCAGATGCAAAAACCATCAGCTTTTTCGGCACACAGCCCCGGATCACACAGGTGCCACCCATGCGATATTCTTCGGCCAAGGCAACTTTAGCACCTTCTGCAGAAGCCACACGCGCAGCACGAACCCCACCAGAGCCCCCGCCAATCACAAATAGATCGTAGTCGAATGTCATGGCGGTATCCTCTCGCGCTAAAACTCGTCAGCCGCTTATATGCGGTTTTATATATCAGAGAACAGGTTGTCGCTTTCACCGGGCGCAGCTGTTTCTTCTGTGATTGTCCCTGCATGTAGATCGCGCAGCTCGATTTTTCCATCCCCATGACCGATCACAACTACGTCACAAATGTCGATGAACAATCCATTCTCAACCACGCCGGGGATTTGGTTCAGCATCAAAGACAGTTGGCGGGCATCGCCTATGCGGTTTAAGTGCAGGTCAAGAATGTGGTTACCCTCATCGCTGAGAAAAGGCGTATCGCCCTTCATGCGCTGTGTCACTTCGCGCCCAAGAACATCCATGCCCACAAGGGTTTCTTCGATCAATGCCTTGGTTGTTTCACCACCAAAGGCCAAGATTTCAACGGGCAAAGGGAAAGCCCCAAGCGTTTCAACAGATTTCGCTGCATCCGCGATCACAACCATCTGATCAGATGCGGTTGCGACGATTTTCTCCTGCAAATGCGCCCCCCCGCCCCCTTTGATCAAGTTGAGATTTGAATCAAACTCATCCGCGCCATCAATCGTCACGTCAAGCCAGCGGGCCTGATCCAATGTGATAACCTTAATGCCCAATCTGCGTGCAAGATCTGCGGTGCGTGTGGAAGTGGGAACCGCTTGAATGTTCAAACCTTCCTCGCGCACACGATCCGCGAGACATTTCACCATCATCGCGGCGGTCGACCCCGTGCCCAGTCCGACCTTCATCCCATCTTCAACATATTGTACCGAACGTTGCGCAGCTACGAATTTAGCTTTCTCGATGGGGGACATATCTTGGGTCATGGGACGACTCTCTGTTGATGTGATGCCGCTTTATACGCAACCTACCCTATCCAGGCGAGAGGGGAAATCAGCCGAAGTCGAATGGAATTGGTAAGGTTTTGTTGCATTTTGGCGCCTTTCTACGCAATGCCCCGTGAATACGTCGCTTTTGGATAATGAAGTGTTCAATCTTCCCATTACACCGAGGCGATCAGGTCTAGGGCCAGTTCTAGGGGGCGCGCGTGTTTCTATCCGTATTCGATATGTTCAAGGTCGGCATTGGCCCATCTTCAAGCCATACAATGGGGCCGATGGTTGCGGCCGCATTGTTCCTAGACAAATTGCGCAGCAGCCCATTCCATGTGGAAGGTCTGCGCGCCTCATTGCACGGATCGCTGGCTTTCACGGGTGTGGGTCACGCAACGGATCGCGCGACCATCTTGGGCCTTGCCGGATTTGTGCCCGATGATTACGACAATGACAAAGCCGAAGAGGCCCTTGCCCAGATCCGTAAGACTCGCAAGATCTCTCCTGACGGATTAGGCACCCTGCATTTCAACATCGAAAAAGACATGATTTTCGATTACGATAACCCCCTGCCCGGCCATGCCAACGCCATGCAACTGATGGCCACGGATGACCAAGGCGATGTGATCCTACGTGAAACATATTATTCAATCGGCGGTGGTTTCGTTCTAACCGCTGATGAATTGGAAAACCCCGCCACAGCGGCTGAACCTGGATCTGAATTCCCTTATCCATTTGAATCCGCAAAAGAAATGCTTGAGATGGCGGTTAAAAGCGGCAAAAGCATTGCTGAGATGAAGCGCGCAAATGAATTGGTAAAGCGCAGCCCGTCTGAACTTGAACAAGGCATTGATCGTCTTTGGAATGTGATGAACGACTGTATCAATCGTGGCTTGGTCACGGATGGCATCCTGCCCGGTGGCCTGTATGTGCGCCGTCGCGCGCAAGGGATCCACGAGGCGCTTCAGGCGGAACGTGGCATCAATCTCGTTGCCCCGCATACCATCAACGACTGGATGAGCGTTTACGCCATGGCCGTGAACGAAGAAAACGCGGCGGGTGGGCAAGTTGTAACGGCACCAACCAATGGGGCTGCAGGTGTTTTACCGGCAGCAATCCGGTATTGGCTTGATCATGTGCCCGGCGCGGTCCCATCCAAGATCGGTGACTTCTTATTGACGGCAGCGGCGATTGGCGGCTTGGTCAAACATAACGCGTCTATTTCTGGTGCCGAAGCGGGCTGTCAGGCCGAAGTGGGATCTGCCAGTGCTATGGCTGCGGCAGGTCTGGCCGCCGTTATGGGGGCGACCCCACAGCAAGTTGAAAACGCAGCAGAAATCGCGCTTGAACATCATCTTGGCATGACATGTGACCCGGTCAAAGGACTCGTTCAGGTGCCCTGTATCGAACGCAATGGCTTAGGTGCAATCAAAGCGGTTTCGGCGGCGTCCCTTGCCCTGCGCGGCGACGGTGAGCACTTTGTCCCCCTTGACAGCGCAATTGAAACCATGCGGCAGACCGGTGAAGACATGCACAATAAGTATAAGGAAACCTCTCTGGGTGGCCTGGCTGTCAACATTCCTAACTGTTGATTTCAAACGAAAACTTAAAATTCCAACATAAACGAATCATTTAAAAATTAATGATTCGTTTATGTTGACGCATTTCCGAGACATGTGTATCAATTTCGTGCGGACAGGCCGCAAAGATGTGTATTTCATAGTTTTCGGGTAAGCAGTCATGGCCATCATCTCTGGCGTCGTCGATTTTTCGAAGTTTTTCGCGATTGATCCGCTTACGCCATCAAGTTTCACCGGTTCCGGCAGTAATAATCTAGCAAATCTGACAGGTATGACCGTTGTTGGGACGGGATTTGATTTGAACGCCACAATGGATGACGCCAACAATAACGGTCAATTGAATGGGAATGACAGTTTAAACGTCACCTTTCCTGGTGACAGCTCTGCCACCACGCTCAACCGTATTAACACGAACGGTATTTCCTCTAGCGGCAGTGGTTTTGGGGCTGGTGCCGATTTTGCCTTCTGGGAAGCGTCAAACGGCGATATGTTCATTCTGTTTTCGGAAGATTTTGATCTCAGTCGAATTTCTGCCACGGGCACGCTGTCCCTAACGGAATCCGAAGCAGCCGGTACGATGGCAGTCTCCGATATCATTTGTTTTGCGGATGGCACGTTGATCAATACGCCATCGGGCGAACGATCCATCGAGACACTTAAAGCTGGTGACTTGGTCAGCGTCCGGAACCAACCCGCACAGAGAATTCAGTGGATCGGATGCAGCACTGTGAACCAAGCCGCTCTGCACACAAATCCCAAATTGCGCCCCATCGTGATTTCACAATGTTCTTTGGGCAATGGTTTGCCATTGCGTGACCTGCGCCTGTCACGTCAACACCGTGTTGTTCTGGGCTCTGCAATCGCTCGGCGCATGTTCGGACAAGATCAAATATTTGTGCCCGCCCATCAGCTGACCTGTATTCCCGGTGTTTTTCAAGACGACAGCTGTGAAGCGGTCAGTTATTATCATATTTTGTTGAAAGAACATGAACTTTTGACCTCCGCTGGTTTGGCCTGTGAAAGCCTATACCTGGGCGATCAAACCCTGACGGCTCTATCCTCCGAGGCACGGCAAGAAATCGCAACCCTTTTTCCAAAATTGCAGCAACACGGGCTTCACAAAGTCGGCGCAGCCAAAGTCAAGAAAGCCCAAGTGCAGCGGTTCGTGCATCGTTCTCTCGCCAATGACAAACCCATGTTCGACGCCTCTGTCATGTGAAAGCCGGAAAGCGGTTGCACCTTTGTGCCGCGCTCCATAGCCTGGCGATATGAGCACACAGACACATCAGCCCGACGCCCAATTTGATCGTCCCCTTCTTGGCATTCTCTTAATGCTCGGCTTTTGCATTTCGGCCCCGGCCGGGGATGCATTTGCGAAAATTCTTGGTGACCGACTTCCGTTGTTGGAACTTGTCATGGTGCGTTTTGCCGCACAAGTCATCCTGCTTCTTCCACTGGTCATGATCCGACGTCTGCCTTGGCGCAGCAGCGGAACGACCTTGTGGTTGGTGATTGCACGCACGGTTCTTCATATCCTCGGCATTGGCATGATGTTCAGCGCATTGCGTTACTTACCCTTAGCCGACGCCATTGCCATCGCTTTTGTCATGCCGTTTATCATGCTGATCCTTGGCCGTTTCGTGTTGAATGAAACCATCGGACGTCACCGAATTTTCGCCTGTATCGTTGGGTTTATCGGTACACTTTTGGTCGTGCAGCCCAGCTTTGCACAGGTCGGCGCACCGGCGTTTCTGCCTCTTGGTGTCGCCGTGGACTTCGCTCTATTCATGTTGGTTACACGCCAGATTGCACGTCAAGCCGACCCCATTGCGTTACAGGCGGTTTCTGGCGGCATTGCATTGCTTATACTCATACCTTTGGCCTTGCTTGGCCTTGTCGCACCGCCCGAAGGTCTGATTGGTGATGCCATCATCTTCAAATCCCCGGAAACCGCTGGAACTTGGGGGTATTTGGCATTGATCGGGGCGTTGGGCACAATCGGGCATTTGCTGATGACCTGGAGCCTACGTTACGCCCCATCCGCAACGCTTGCCCCGATGCAGTATCTCGAGATCCCATTCGCAACCATTATCGGTTGGTTGATGTTTCAGGACTTTCCTAACGGGTTGGCAGCGATTGGAATTCTCGTCACCACATCTGCTGGATTGTATATTATTTGGCGCGAGCAGGCCATCGCACGCCGTGCGACGACACCCGCAGCAGAGAACTAGTAACACGATCTAAATGTTCATTTGGCAGAATCACCAACATGGTGGGCCGATCAACATCCAGCGACACTGCGACCTCCCCTTCCCCAGGCTGCACCTCGTTTGATGTGCCAATTCTAAAGCCTGGCGCGTATTCATGCCCACCCAAAGGCCATCTCAGCCCTTCACTTTCGGCAATAACCAGGGCCAGAGGCATCACAGAAAAACGCGTGCCTGCAGGCAGGTCTAGGTCGATATGGGGCGGGGCAAGAAACAGAATATCTTCGGCGCCGATCAAAATGCAAACCCGTTCTGGAAACGCCAACATTCCGTGCAGCACCGCCAGTTCATGATCAAGCCGCCCCCCTGTGAATCCAACGGCCAAAATCAGCGGCGCATCGATACGGGAAATCGCTTTTTCAAAATCGGTACTATCTTGTTCGGAAATCCGATGCAGACACTCACTTGGAAGTGCGGATAGCAAGTCCGGGGTAAGAGAATCGAAATCGCCTATAACCGCCTCTGGTTGATGATTGGCGTCCAGAATATGAGCTACTCCACCGTCGGCAGCCACAAATTTGCCCGGAAATACTGCTAACAATTCTAACGACTTCGCTGATATTTCGCCCCCTCCCACCAGCAAAACAGGCGCACAATCATATACAATACAGTGGTTTTCAGGTATTTCAGTCATTGTGGAACTGTCCGTCATATTTCCGCCCTAAATTTATACAGGAAAAACCTCGGTTGTGTGCATAATTGTAAACTTCTGCCAGATACGCAGAAAGTGCCGAAAACAAAAGTGAGCTGTATGATCATGAGTTCGAACAAAATCTTGACCGTTTCTTATGGGACGTTTTCATGCACATTGGAAGGATTTGAGGATTCATTTACGACGATGAAATTGATCACGGAACATTTCCGTGAAATTGCGACCCAAGATCCGTCATTTGGCACCTCCGAAATGCGGCATGATCTGGATGTTCTTGCGGCTGTGGCAGCCGGGGACGACGGCGCCCATCCCACTGATCATATCGTGGCAGAACTTGGTCCGGATGATCATGTTACCCTACGCGCGCAGCCCCTTAACGTTGAAAATACGCCCACGTCGGCACATGACGACGACGTCCCATTAGAAGACGCGCCGGTATTGGCACCAGCCGATCCGATTCTGACGGAAAACACCTCACCTGCCCCCCTTTCCGAACTTCATCAGACAGATGATGATAGCGATCAAGAAACTGCGCAAACCGAGGCCCCGCAAGAACATTCAAGCGATGACAATGCCATAGAATCAGTCTCTGCATTGGACAAGCTCGAACGCATTCGCGCGGTTGTCGCCCGCAACACAGACGCATTACCGCCCAACGAGTTCTCTGAAGATCAACACGCAGCAGCATCCGCCACAGTTTCGCCCCCAACGCCCGACATCGCAGCGGCGCTGGAAGACATGTATTCCAATGATAACGGCACCCCAGTTTCCAACGAAAATCAGTCGCAAAGTTTGGACGGTGCGTCCGAAGAATATGTCGATATTGACGCGAGCCCTTCAGCCCCGGAAAGCGCGGACCCAAAAAACCCAGATATGGACACTCAAACCCGCGAAGTATCCGCTAAACCGGAAACCCGCATTCAAGCGATTGAGGCCAAGACCACACCCCATGAAGCCACACAGTCCACATTCGAGGGACCTGAGGCAAGCGACGCAGCTCTCACGGAGCAAAACGACTTCGCGGAAAAAGCCAAAACAGCCAAACCTGAAACGGTTATCACGACGCTAGAATCCGAAGAAGATGCGGGTGATCTTGCTGTGCCTCTCATCTTGGATCAGGTTGTCTCCGACCTTCCAGACACTGATGAAGAGGAGGCCGCAACAGATGGTAAAACGCTGCCTATCTTGCTGTTAACCCCAAATGATGCGCCATCGAATAAAGATGCTGTCGTTCCCTCAGATAATCAGGCGCCTGAAGAACAAGGTTTCGACGATTTGGCCGCAGCCACCCCTGACGCCGGATCACTTTCGGAGGCCGCGGAAGCGGATCTCATCCGGGAGTTATCACAATTATCCGATGATGATATGCAAGAGAGTGACCCTGCAACACTCGACCGATCTCATATCGACGCCGCGCAGGACAGATTGGATCATCCTCTTGCACGCGACGACGGTGAAACACCGAATGAACACGATGTGTCCGTCAGCCGTCTGATCGATGAGACCAATTCCCAACTTGAAAATCCTGACGGTCAGAACAGGCGATCTGCGATCTCACATTTGCGCGCGGCTGTGGCTGCAACTGTTGCCGATCGGCGCATCCGTCGCGTCCCCAATCAAGACGAAGATATTGAAGCCTATCGTGCGGATCTGGCTTCGGTTGTTAAACCAACCCCAGACCAAGGCCGTGCGCGTCGCGTCAAACCTTCTGATCAGGCCGATCGCAATGATACCCGCCCGCCGCCATTGATTCTGGTGTCCGAGCAACGTATTTCCACCCCGTCAAACGATGATGCGGCTCATTCTGACGTTCCGGTTTCAAAAGCTTCGCAAGTGCAGCCGATCACTCCACGGCGCGTACAACGCAGCTCGATTGCACTTGACTTGGCGAGCCTCGAAGTCGTTCAGGATGAGGCTTTGACATCCCCTTGGGAGAATTTCCAGAGCTTCGCAGATGACAAAGGCGCTGAGAACTGTGGCGAGTATCTGGAAGCGGCGGCCGCATGGCTTACTTGGATTGAGGGGCACGCGCAATTCAGTCGTCCGCAAGTGATGCAATTGGTTGCAAGCGTCATGGACGAGGGCAGCTTCAGTCGCAAAGATAGTCTACGCGCCTTCGGAAATCTGGTGCGCGCCCAAGTGCTTGTCCGGGCCAGCCGTGGCCTGTTCAGCATTTCGGAAACATCACAATTTCATCCATAAATCGTGCCGCGAAAACTGATTTGGTCGCTTATGCAAGTACAGCGTCGCATTGCCTGCGGCCGATATAAGTTCATGAACCGGCAGCTTGATCTTGAGAGTACCGCGTCCCAGAACAGTTCAGGAAGTCACCTGTGCGTTAAGTAAGTTCATACGCAATTGGTCCGTGATGTCATCGCAGTAGGATAGATACAAAAAAGCGCCACAAAGGGCGCTTTTCTTGGTGTTTTCATTAAGGCATGCGCCCTTCACTCAGATACGTCAGCGACTTTAACAGTGA
The DNA here is from genome assembly GCF_000812685.1 of Halocynthiibacter namhaensis. GTDB lineage: Bacteria > Pseudomonadota > Alphaproteobacteria > Rhodobacterales > Rhodobacteraceae > Halocynthiibacter > Halocynthiibacter namhaensis. Next base: position 74,541 of record NZ_JWIF01000074.1, on the reverse strand, counting down.
CGTCCGATGGTGTTTCCGCATCTGGATCAGCTTTGCCAACCCCCATAAACACGGGCTTAAACGGCACAACCCAAAGCACCCCCAACAAGATGTACACAGCCAATTCCAATACAAATGGAAGGCGCGGCAACATCCCCATGATCGTAACAGCTGCAATGATATAAAATGGCATCCATATCAAAAGCAGGAACAGTGCCAGACGCCTACGCGTTTTATATGTCAGAGACATGTGTCGTTTCCTCAGTCTTCAAACGGATCAGTTACAAGGATGGTATCTTCACGTTCGGGAGATGTCGACAACATTGCCACAGGACATTCGATCAATTCTTCAACGCGTTTTATGTATTTAATCGCATTGGCAGGCAGATCGTTCCAGCTGCGCGCGCCTTCTGTGGTTTCAGACCAACCTGGCATCTCTTCATAGATGGGTTTGCAACGTGCTTGTTCGTCGGCGGCGGTTGGAAGATAGTCCAATGCTTTGCCATCAAGGTCATAGCCGACGCAAATTTTCAGAGTTTCAAATCCGTCCAGAACATCAAGCTTTGTAAATGAAATGCCTGTCACACCGGAGGTCGCACAGGTTTGACGAACCAAAGCTGCATCAAACCAACCGCAGCGACGCTTACGACCCGTGACTGTGCCAAATTCATGACCACGGGTACCGAGGCGCAGGCCATCTTCATCATCCAATTCAGTCGGGAACGGACCTTCGCCAACACGTGTGGTATAAGCCTTCACGATACCCAGAACGTAATCAATCGCGCCTGGCCCCATACCAACACCTGTTGCCGCTTGGCCAGCAATCACGTTGGAGGACGTCACAAAAGGATATGTGCCGAAATCAATATCCAAAAGCGCGCCTTGCGCACCTTCAAACAAGATTCGCTTGCCCGCTTTGCGTTTCTCATTGAGAACTTTCCAAACCGGCGCAGCATAAGGCAGAATCTCTTTCGCGATTTCCTTGAGTTGCGCAACCAGCGCATCGCGGTCAATGGCTTCGATACCCAGACCTTTGCGCAGCGGATCATGGTGCTGAAGTGCGCGGTCAACGCGGGCTTCCAAAGTTGCATCGTCAGCCAGATCAGCAACACGCACGGAACGACGACCAACTTTATCTTCATATGCTGGGCCAATGCCGCGACCGGTTGTGCCGATCTTGGTGCCTTTAGACGCAATTTCTTCACGCGCCCGATCAAGTTCGCCATGAATTGGCAAAATCAACGGCGTGTTTTCTGCGATCATCAAAGATTCGGGCGAAATTTCAACGCCTTGACCACGAATGGATTCGATTTCTTTGATCAAGTGCCATGGATCAAGCACCACGCCATTACCAATAACTGAAAGCTTGCCACCACGCACGACACCAGAAGGCAGCGCGTTCAGCTTATAAACTTTCCCGTCGATGACCAGTGTATGGCCCGCATTATGACCGCCTTGAAAACGTGCGATGATATCCGCGCGCTCTGAAAGCCAGTCAACGATCTTGCCTTTTCCTTCGTCGCCCCATTGGGCGCCGACTACGACAACATTGGCCATGATATTTCCACCTGTTCTGCAGATATGTAAGTAAACCGAAGCCCCTATAACGTCTGCGCCGCCTCCCGGCTACCGTTAATATGACGCAGAGGGCGCAATTTCGACCAGATCGGAACAAGATCAAACAGAATTTCCGTTCCGCCCAAGCACAGGGGTTGCGGGGAACGTCGCTTGCGCATAAATAAGCACAACTCACATTCGCAAGGCCTGCTCCATGGAAAACGTACTTCTCGTCATTCTTCTGATCGTCGCATTCTGCTTGATCGTTGTTGTTCTGCTTCAACGCTCTGAAGGCGGTGGCCTTGGGATGGGCAGTGGCGGCGGTGCCGGTGGTGGCGCAATGTCCAGCCGTGCAGCGGCAACCGCGCTTGGGAAATTGACCTGGCTATTTGGTATCGCGTTCTTCGCGGCTTCAATTGCCCTGACAATCTTTGCTGCGAAAAACTCCAATGGTGGTTCTGTGATTGACCAAATCGGAGGCACCGCGCCTACGACGGTTGAAATTCCTGACAATCCACTTGGTGAAGGGTCTTTGCTGCCACCTTCAACCGGTGATGCAGGCTTAGTTCCTGAATATGTTACCCCAGTAACAGAAACGCCCGCAGCCAGCGAGTAAACCGAAGAACCTCTTCGGCTTGCACCAAAACATATGAATTCTTTTGGGGTGCTTGCGCCCCAAAATGACATCCTACAACCACAATAACTTGATTCGGGGCGTTTGTACCCCACAGTATCTTGCGTTTTGCTTTCGGCGGAATTTTGTATTTCTCGATGGTTTGGCGGTGCTGGCCATTGCCAGATTGCCCCGAATCCGCTATATGACAAACCCCGTGATACTGTGGTTTTTGAAGCCTCAGATCAGTCAATTATCATCACGGGGAGCGCCAGCGCCAATGGCCAAATTTGTCTTTATCACAGGTGGAGTTGTTTCAAGTCTCGGCAAGGGTCTTGCATCTGCTGCCTTGGGCGCGTTGCTTCAGGCACGTGGCTATACGGTACGTCTGCGCAAGCTTGATCCTTATCTGAACGTTGATCCAGGCACTATGTCACCGTTTGAACACGGCGAAGTTTTTGTCACCGATGATGGTGCAGAAACCGATCTGGACCTTGGGCATTATGAACGGTTCACCGGCGTTGCGGCACGCAACACTGATTCTATCTCGTCGGGCCGCGTTTATTCCAACGTCTTGGCCAAGGAACGCCGTGGCGATTACCTGGGGAAGACCATTCAGGTGATTCCGCATGTGACCAATGAGATCAAAGATTTCATCAACATTGGCGAAGATGAAGTTGATTTCATGCTGTGCGAAATTGGCGGCACTGTAGGCGACATTGAAGGTCTGCCCTTTTTTGAAGCGATCCGTCAGTTTGCCAATGATAAACCACGTGGTGATTGCGTGTTTATGCACTTGACGCTGTTGCCATATATGGCGGCCTCGGGTGAATTGAAGACGAAGCCAACCCAGCACTCTGTAAAAGAATTGCGCTCTATTGGGATCGCGCCGGATGTGTTGGTCTGTCGTTCGGAAGGGCCAATTCCTGCAAAAGAACGTGAAAAACTTGCCCTGTTCTGTAATGTGCGTCCAGATTCTGTGATTGCAGCACAGGACATGAAGTCCATCTATGAAGCGCCGCTGGTGTATCATCGCGAAGGCCTGGATCGCGCGGTTTTGGCTGCCTTTGATATGGCCCACGCCCCTGCCCCGAAGTTGGATCGCTGGAACGATGTGCATGAACGTATCATCAACGCCGAAGGCCAAGTGAAAATCGCCATCGTTGGCAAATACACCCAACTTGAAGATGCGTATAAGTCTATCGCCGAAGCCCTGACCCATGGTGGCATGGCAAATCGGACCAAGGTGAAAATCGAATGGGTCGATGCGGAGCTGTTTGATCAAGAAGATGCCACCCCATACCTGCAGGGTTTCCACGGCATCTTGGTGCCTGGCGGCTTCGGTGAACGTGGCACAGAAGGCAAAATCAAAGCGGCGCAATATGCCCGCGAAAACAAAGTGCCTTATCTTGGCATTTGTCTCGGCATGCAAATGGCTGTGATCGAAGCCGCGCGTAACAAAGCCGGCCTGACGGATGCGGGTTCTGAAGAGTTCGACCATGAGTCCGGCGAGAAGAGGTTTGAGCCCGTGGTCTATCACCTGAAAGAATGGATCCAAGGCAACACCAAGGTGCAACGCAAAGCCGACGATGAAAAAGGGGGCACCATGCGCTTGGGCGCATATGATGCAACCCTTGTTAAAGGCTCACGCGTGGCGCAGGCTTACGGCGGCACCGCGATCGAGGAACGCCACCGCCATCGTTATGAAGTTGATGTAAAATACCGCGAACAACTCGAAGCATGTGGTTTGCAATTTTCGGGCATGTCGCCAGATGGACGTCTGCCTGAAATCGTAGAATGGAAAGACCATCCTTGGTTCATCGGCGTGCAATTCCACCCAGAGCTTAAGTCTAAGCCATTCGAACCCCATCCATTGTTCGCTGACTTCGTCCGAGCTGCCATGGACACCTCTCGTCTCGTTTAACACGCTGCCCCGCCCGATCCGTCCGGCGGGGCTTTTCTTTGGAAGGATGTGAATATGCCGAAAGCTTATTGGGTTGCCCATGTAGATGTAGCTGATCCAGCTGCCTATGAGGCCTATCGCACAGCCAACGCAGAACCGTTCGCGAAATACGGCGCCAAATTTCTGATCCGTGGCGGGGCTGGCGAGGTTATGGAAGGGCAAGCAAAGGCGCGTCATGTCGTGATAGAATTCACCGACTATGAAACTGCGATGGCCTGTTACCAAAGCCCCGAATACCAAGCGGCAAAAGCGTTGCGTGATCCTGTATCACAAGGGGATTTGGTTATCGTCGAAGGCTATGGAGAGTAAAGGCTTCGGGTCTACCCCCCCTAGTTTTCTAGTTTTCTAGTTTTCTAGTTTTCTAGTTTTCTAGTTTTCTAGTTTTCTAGGAAAATGGTGAGATGCATGCAGACACAACAGTTTATTCCGATTTACGGGAAATTAACCACAGGTAGTGATGATCTCTGCAAAAGGAGACATAAATGCACACTTGTGAAAACAGCGACCTAGCTTCGGCTTTAGGCGCATTATCTCACCCGCGTCGAATAAAGATTTTTCGCCTGCTATCTGAAGCGCGGGGAAGCGAGTTAAACTTTTCGCGTATTCAAGCTGAAACGCAGATAAACGACAGCTCACTTGTCCACCACCTCCGCGAAATGGAACGGAAATGGCTTGTCACGCGGCAACGCAAAGGCCTTGAGACATGGTATAAGCTATCTCCTGACACCCTACGACATTCGATGGATTTGGTTTTCGAAATTCTGAACAAACGATACCAATCTGCCTGCGCGGCGTAACGCGCATATTTAAAAACAATATTGGCACCACAAATAATTCATGCATATATCTTTGGTATGTTTGCTGATCTACTGCGCCGTATGACGGCCCCCGCCCCTGCCCCCCTGTCAGCCCCCGATGCGCGCCTGGCGCTCGCGGCCCTATTGGTGCGTGTTGCACGCAGCGATGGCGACTATGCTGACAGCGAGGCCCGGGAAATCACACGACGCCTTGCTGATCGTTATCAACTCAACGAATCCGCTGCCTTACAGCTTCGCCACGATGCAGAAACCCTAGAAAGCGAGGCGCCTGATACCGTGCGTTTCACTCAGGCAATCAAAGACGCTGTCAAACACGAAGCACGTCTTGAAATTATGGAAACCCTTTGGGCCATCGCCCTTGCAGACGGTGAACGAGACGCACAAGAAGACACGCAGTTGCGCCTGGTCGCCAATCTACTTGGTCTAAGTGACGTTGATTCTGCCAAAGCCCGTCAGCGCGTGCAATAAGAGTAAACAGCAGTATTGAGCCAAAATATTCATCTGACAAATAAAACGCTCCGAGAAACATCCGATTTGGCGTTGCAATCAATGTGGTTTTCAGGACTAATCCCCGGCAACCCAAACAGTTGCGCTCAGAGATATAAAACGTGAATAAAACCGAATCTTCCGATACCCCACAGGCCGAGCCTGTTATCGAAATCCGTGACCTGCACAAAGCCTATGGTCAGCTGGAAGTGTTGAAAGGTGTTGATATTCACGCAAACCGCGGCGATGTGGTGTCACTGATTGGGTCATCCGGATCAGGTAAATCGACGCTTTTACGTTGTTGTAACTTGCTCGAAGATAGCCAACAGGGTGAAGTCCTGTTTTGCGGTGATCCCGTGCGCTGGAAGGGTGTAGGTCATGATCGTCGCCCTTCCGATAAAGATCAAATACGCGAGATGCGGACCAATCTTTCTATGGTTTTCCAACAGTTCAACCTTTGGTCCCATATGACGATCCTGCAAAACGTCATGGAGGCACCGATTACTGTATTGGGGCGCGATAAGGCCGAGGCTGAAGCCTCTGCGCGCAAATACCTCGACAAAGTGGGCATTGGCGACAAATGTGATGCTTGGCCCGCGCAGCTTTCTGGTGGCCAACAACAACGTGCCGCCATCGCGCGCGCCTTGTGCATGGAACCCAAAGCCCTACTTTTTGATGAACCAACATCCGCGCTTGATCCTGAACTAGAACAGGAAGTTGTAAAAGTTATCAAATCCTTGGCCGAAGAAGGGCGCACAATGTTGATTGTGACGCATGACATGAAAATGGCCCATGATGTGTCTGATCACGTCGTGTTTTTGCACCAAGGCCGCATTGAAGAACAAGGCGCGCCAGCCGACCTGTTCAAAAACCCACAAACCGAACGTCTGCAACAGTTCCTAAGCGCAACGACTGCAGACTAACAATAACGCGCTTAACTTTCGGGAGAGAAAAATGAAAAAACTGATCCTATCCGCTGCAACCCTGGCCCTTATGACCGGCATGGGTGTTGCTGACACTGTTCGTCTTGGCACTGAAGGCGCATACCCTCCATATAACTTCATCGACGACAACGGCGAGATCGCTGGTTTTGAACGTGAAGTGGGTGACGAGCTGTGCAAACGCGCGGAACTGGAATGTGAATGGGTGATCAACGAGTGGGATTCAATTATTCCAAACCTTGTGTCCGGCAACTACGACGCAATCATCGCGGGCATGTCCATCACCGACGAACGCGACGAAGTCATTGATTTCACACAAAACTACACACCTCCTTCAGCATCTGCCTATATGGCGACATCTGCCGACGTTGACGTGTCGACCGCTGTGATTTCCGCACAGGCCGCAACTATCCAGGCGGGTCACGTTGCTGAATCTGGCGCAACATTGGTTGAATTCGCAACACCTGACGAAACTGTTGCGGCTGTGAAAAACGGCGAAGTTGACGCTGTATTTGCAGACGAAGACTACGTAAAGCCAATCGCAGCTGAATCCGGCGGTGAGCTGATGATCGTTGGCGACCTTGTCCCACTTGGTGGTGGCATCGGCATGGGCCTGCGTGAATCTGATGGTGAATTGCGCGCGAAATTTGATGCTGCTATTCAGACCATGAAAGACGACGGCACATTGAACGCTCTGATCACTCAGTACTTCGGTGACGAAGCGCAAACATTCTAATTTGCGTCGAAATATTGGGGGAGGCCACGCAGGCCTTCCCCTTTTTTGAACACCATTGTTCAATCTGCTCCTACCGATGGCACCCTGATGTTTTCTTACTGCGCTGACCCCTCATTGATCGAAGGCTGGGCCTGGATCAGTTGTTACATGACAACGACCAAGCACCTGACTGCCTTTTCATCGATCTTCACCGTGCTACTGTTGCTTGCGATCACGGCCCCTGTCGCTTTGCTTTTTGGCTTTGTTGGCGCGACCGCAGCCCGTTCGCATTTCGCCCCTCTGCGCTGGTTGGGCAAGACATATTCCGCAGTTGTGCGCGGCGTGCCAGATATCGCATTCTTCCTATTTTTCGTCATCGCCCTTGATCAAGGGATTGAGTGGCTGCGTCACAAAATCAAATGCCCCGATTGGCCCGATGCCATTCGTCAGGGGAATGATTTTGTCGTCTGTAGCGCTGCCAAAATGCCCTTATCCGAATCTTCGACCTTCGTGCACCAAAGCTATGGGTTTTCGCTGGCAGTCTTGACCTTTGCCATCGTGTTTGGCGCCTTTGCGGCCAATGTTCTATATGGCGCTATGGGGGCTGTGCCCCGCGCCCAAATGGAAACCGGCGAAGCTTATGGCATGTCAAACCGTCAAACTTTCTGGCGCATCCTAGTGCCACAAATGTGGGTTTACGCCCTGCCCGGCCTGTCCAATCTATGGATGATCCTAATCAAAGCCACCCCCCTACTGTTCCTACTTGGGGTGCGTGATGTTGTGTATTGGGCAAAAGAGCTGGGTGGGCTTAAAACCAACGCGTTTGCCTATCCGCACCCAGATTGGCGGCTGTGGTATTTCCTTGGTCTGCTCGTGTTCTATCTCACCCTGACCAAACTCAGTGAACTCATCCTAAATCGCGTGATGGCACGCCTCACACACGGCCAAGCCACTGCCGGGGGCGAAGCCGCAAGAAAGGCCACATCATGAGCTGTTGGGACACTGTACAAAGCTATGCTTTCCGCTCGTTGGGCTATGGCGAACGCCTGTTGCCCAAGTCAGATTTTACGCTGTGCGATCAATTCACCCTGATTGGGTCCGGCATGATCTGGAATGTCTATTTCGGTGTTTTGGCGCTGTTCTTTGGATTTTTCATGTCCACCGCCGTGGCTTTGGGAAAGTTCAGTAGTAATCCATGGTTCCGCAAACCGGCCGAGATTTTTGTATTTATTTTCAGGGGGTCCCCCCTGTTTATCCAATTTTTCCTAGCTTATGAAACCTTCGTGTTGCTGCCAAAACTGGGCATGGACATTAACCTCGGATTCGCAGAAATCACCGTTGAAACCCGTTGGCTGACCAAAGCTTGGATGGGCGCGCTGATTGTGCTGTTCCTCAACACGTCCGCCTATGCCGGCGAGATTTTCTATGGAGCGTTGAAATCCATCCCCAAGGGCGACATTGAGGCCGCAGATGCCTATGGGTTATCAGGCTGGGCACGGTTTCGCCGCATCATTTTCCCAACCATGCTGCGCTTGGGTTGGCCTGGATATACCAACGAAGCAATCTTCATGTTCCATGCGACAACATTGGTCTTCTTCTCAAGCTTCCCCGCCTGGCGTCAGCAGGGCGACGCGTTGTATTACGCAAGTTACTTCGCGGATAAGACGTTCAATCCCTTCGTCCCCTACCCAATTTTGGCATTTTACTTCATCCTCCTGACCCTCGTGGTCATCGGAATTTACGGATGGATCAACAAAAGGTTGAACCGGCATCTGCCGTCAAACAGCCGACAGAAGATCAAATACCGCCCAAAGCTGATCCGCTAAGCAAAATACGGCCCAAAAACCACAAAGCCGCAAGGGAATGACACCTCTTGTGGCTTTTTCTATGGATTTCTCAGCACCCCCTACTTATTGTTTTTCTGAAGTAAGAATTTAGAATTTCGAAAAGAGAGGCGACCGTCATGAAAGATACCGCAGTTCAGGCCCCAAACGTATACAACGCCGAACCCATCCCTGAAGCCGCCCGCGCCGAAATTGACCGCCTGCTAAAATCTGGCGATCTGTTCCGCTACACCGCCCCGGAGAATTCCCCAGTGGCCCTTCTAGAACAGGAATTCGCAGAGTTTATGGGCACAAAATACGCCCTAGCTGTATCCTCCTGCTCTGCCGCATTGTTCCTGTCTCTTAAGGCACTGCAATTGCCCCGAGACGCCCGTGTGTTGATCCCAGCCTTCACCTTCGCAGCTGTGCCCTCTGCAGTTGTCCACGCTGAATGTAAGCCAATTCTTGTTGAGGTCGGCGCCAACTACCGCGTGAATCTAGATGATTTCAAAGCCAAACTAACGCCTGAGACGAAAGCCGTCATCATTAGCCACATGCGCGGCCACACATCCGACATGGACGCAATCATGGCGCTTTGTGACGCGGCAAACATCCCTGTAATTGAAGACGCGGCCCATTCCCTTGGCACACTTTGGAATGGTACAAAGATCGGCACGATTGGCAAAATCGGCTGCTTCTCGTTCCAATCCTACAAGTTGATCAACGCAGGCGAAGGCGGCATTCTTGTCACCGATGATGCTGATCTTGTGGCACAGGCCGTGATCATGTCAGGCGCCTATGAACACAACTGGAAAAAGCATCCGGTTCTGCACGATGCATTCGAGAAATGGCAAAACAAGCTGCCACTTTATAACCTGCGTATGCAAAATCTTTCCGCTGCTGTGATCCGCCCACAAATTGCCGAAGTACCGCGCCGTGTGGAAGATGGTCGTGGCAACCATGATTATGTTGCTGAGGGCCTGAATCAATCTGCATGGCTTGATGTTCCCCCAGCCCTTGCGCCGGAACTACGTGCCCCTGATTCAATTCAGTTTAACCTCGTGAATTTCACCGCAGAAGAAACGCAGGCCTATGTCGCCGCGTCTTCCGAACAAGGGGTTGCCGTACAAGTGTTTGGCACCACAGAGAACAACGCACGCGCCTTCTGGAATTGGCAGTTCATCGATGACCAAGGCGAGTTGCCCATGACCCGCAAGATGCTAATGAGCGCCTGTGATGTACGACTGCCTGCACGCCTGAAGCGGGACGAATTGGATTATATCATTAACGCTCTGACACGCGCTGCGGACCTGGTAAATCTAACGTGTAAATCTTAACAATGCTGCGACACAATGATCCTGTCTTTGCGTCGCAGCCCCTCAGCTCTGGTCTATGGTTAACACTTGGGTTCAAGAATTCTCTGCTGATCGCCAAGCCAAGGCATATGCTGACGGGCCTGATCAATCGTCACACGCTGCAACAGATTCCGCAAACGGCAGGCGACCTGCGCCGGAATTTCGCCCAGTACATCGCGCCGCGCATATAGAGAAATAGTGCGAGACAGAGGCGCAAAAGGCAGTGGGAATAAATCGACACCATCATGAAATCTTTGAGCACGTAAAAAGCCCAGTGGGGTTAGGATACTCCACCCTGCCCCTTGGGAGACCATCGACATAATCGCATGATAACTGTCCAGCTCAAAGCGGTGAGAAAGTCGTAGATTTTGCTGCGCGAGATGCGCGGAAATTTGGCGCCCCATTACATGGCGTGGCGTGTATTGAATCAATGGAAGATTTCCCAAAGCATTAATGAAGGCGGCCCCTTCAAGGCCTTGCTTCACCACCCCCCTGGGCACCGCAACGATGAAGGGTTCTTCCATCAATGGGTGCACCTCCATCCAGTCCGCAGCAGCCCCCATATCGGCGGCCACAATCACGTCCAACGCACGCGAATCCAATAAATCATTCAATTTATGGCTTGCACCAGTTTCCAGTAAAAACTGGCAATCCGATAAATCTGACGCCATCTCTGATAACAGCGCTGGCGTCACGTCTGCGTCGAAATCTTCAATAATTCCAATGCGAAAGCGCGTCAGCGTTGAGAAATCTGAACTGGCAAGTTCTACCCTTGCTTGCTCGGCCTCGTTCAAGATCACCAAGGCACGCCGACGAAACATTGCACCTGCCGGTGTCAAGCTGACGGGTCTCGTGGACCGGTCCAACAGGACAGCACCTAGGGCCGTTTCCAAGCTTGATAACTGTTGTGACACCGCAGACGAACTGGCCCCCACACGCCGAGCCGCAGCAGAAATCGCGCCTTCGTCTGCGGTGGCCAAGAAGATTTCAATGGCCCAGAGGGTAACTTTCCCCGAACTTTCAACCATCCAGATTTCCCCTGAAAGAGATAGGGCTATTTCCCAATTTTGCTCATCATAGCTTGAAGTTCAGCAAGCTGTTCTTTGATTTGCGCCAGTTCACCTTCGTTGCTACCTTCGGCAGGCGTCGCCTCTGGGGTGACGACACCAGCTGTCATCGTCTTCATGAACGCCTCTTGTTGGGCTTTCATAATCTCAAATCCAGGCATGTTGGCCATCGGATTCATCGTGCCTAGGTTTTCCATCATCTGGGACTGACCATCGCGCAACATCTCAAAACTTGAGGCCAAAAAGTCAGGCACAACGCTTTGCGCATGGTTGGTGTAACTGCGCACAAGGTCAGTCAACACATTGATCGGCAACATATTTCACCGCGACTTTCGCGTTCTGCAATGATTTGCAATAGATACTGTCGGGTAAGATCATCGCCACTTTTGAGATCAATGATCTGCACTTCACGCCCCGCCTGAATAAACCCCGCGATGTCTTCAAGCGTCACATAATCACTGGTTTCTGTGTTATACAGGCGCCTGCTGGCGTAGCGTTTAATCAACAATGGCTTGGCAGTCTGGCCCACATTCTTCCCCTTTTATACTTTGCACATCCTTATCACGGATCTTCTGCAGTGCAGAGAAGATTATGCGAGCTGCACACAAATGCAAGAAAAAGAAAAGGCAGCCTATGAAAGGCTGCCTTGAACATCGCGTACCGAAGGGAGGAGGAAACGGCGCGATATGTAAACGTATTACTTGCTTGCGGCTTTCGCAGCTTTTGCAACACCGTCAGTTGCTTTTTTCACAGCAGCAGAAGCATCTTCACCAGCTTCTTTGCCAGCTGCCATCATCAGTTCAACAGTTTCCATTTGAACTTTTTTGGCAACTTCAGCGAATGCAGCCATGTTTTCTGCAGCCAGTTCGGTGGATGCAGAAGCGAAATCCGTAACGGACTTGCCATAGTCAGCGGGTTCTGCTTTTGCAGCTGACATGTCGCCAGCTTTGGTCAAAGCTTCAGTTGTCCACTTGCTGGAGATCTCTGCAGATTTTTCAGCCGCTGAAAGAGCAACTTTTGACATCTTTTCGGCAAATGCTGCGTTGTTTTTAAATGCAGCTTCAAAAGCTGACGTGTCCATTGGGAAATTGCCCATGAAATCCTGCATGGTTTTGGTGAAGTCAGGTGTTTTAGCCATTGTATAAGCTCCGTGTTTGCGGGCGTAAGAAGGGAGGAAAGCGCCGCCCGCTGAAATCTGTTATATGTGGTATATAAATGCTGCAGCGCGGCATTTCAAGTATTTTTCTGCACCGCAGCATGTATTTCACAAATGCTTAAGAATGGGCTTTCACATAGGTCCCTGGCGCAGCACAGAGAGAGGGATATTCGTCACTTCCTGGTTTCCGTGCTGGCACATGCGCCGCCAGTGTTTTCCCGGATTTCTCGTCCAGCCACGTCGCCCAAGTTGGCCACCAACTTCCCGCATGAAAGGTGGCATTTTCAAGCCAATCATCCGGGTTGCCTTGCGGTGCCCCATTCAAATAATGGCCATATTTCTTCTTGCTTGGAGGGTTCACAATCCCCGCAATATGACCGGATTCAGACAGAATGAAACTTTTGTCTTTTGCCCCAAACTCTCGGAAACCATTAAAGCTGCTTTTCCATGCTGCAATGTGATCGGTCTCGCAAGCCACTGCAACCAATGGAACTTTCACATCCTTCAATGAAATTTTCTCGCCACAAATCTCAAACACACCTTCGTATAATTCATTGCGTTGGCACAGCCCACGCAGATATTCGATGGTCATGCGCCCGGGCAGATTGGTACTGTCACCGTTCCAATACAGCAGGTCAAATGCCGGAGGGGCCTCACCCATCATGTAGCTTTTGATCGCAGGCGTATAGATTAAGTCGTTGGCACGCAGATAGGAAAACGTCCGAGACATGAAATATGATTTGAGGATCCCATCCGTGTTAATCTGGGCCTCAATTCCGTCAACGAAATCATCTCCCAGAAACACCGAGAACTCGCCCTGATCCGAGAAATCAGTCATTGTCGTGAAGAACGTCGCCGTTTTCACCGTCTTATCACCACGTTTCTGCATGAGCGCGAGGGTCAATGTCAGTACGGTTCCCGCCACGCAATATCCAACAGCATTCAACTGTTTCTCGCCGGTGATTTCCTTCACTGCCGTCATCGCCGCGAAGTAACCTTCTTCAATATATGTATCCAACCCCACATCGGCGAAGTCATCCGACGGGTTCACCCAACTGACGACAAATACCGTATACCCCTGATCTACAGCCCATTGAATGAGCGAGTTTTTGAGTTTTAGATCAAGGATATAATACTTGTTGATCCATGGTGGGAAAATCAAAAGCGGAATCTTACGTACGGTTTCCGTTGTGGGCGAAAACTGAATAAGTTCAAACATCCGATTGCGGAACACCACATCGCCTTTGGCCGTTGCGATATTCTCACCGACCTGAAAAGCATCCCGATCTGCGAGCGAAATGGTAAGATCCCCATTGTGATCTTCCAAGTCGTTTACCAGATTCTCAAGCCCATCAATCAAGCTTTGCCCTTGCGTTTCAACGGCCCGTTCCAATGCATCTGGGTTCGTTCCCAAAAAATTGGTTGGTGCCAACATGTCGATGATCTGGTTGGTGAAAAATTGCAGCCGTTTTTTATCCTGCTGTGCAAGGCCTTCGGTATCCGCAACCATCTGGCGTAACACATCAGAATTCATCTGATACTGCTGTTTGACGAAATTGAACCATGGATTTGTCGCCCAACTATCTGCCGCGAACCGGCGATCCGTTGAGCCGCTATCTTTCGGGACCTGTCCGCCAGAGGCAGCCTTTTGTGCCTCCATGAAATGTGCGACAGACTGTGTCCAATACCCGGTTTGGTGCTCGAATATCTTTGTTGGATTCGCCAACATTTCTGACATATAGCCCGACATCGCCTTCATATACACGTCCTGCCCCGGGCCTTCCAAAGCCGGATTAATCGGTGTCTTCTGGGAATAACTGGTCATGAGACGCTGCGAAAGTGCTTCAACGCGGGCTAGGTTTTCTGCGAACTTTTCGGTCATTTCCGGATCAGTGGTATCAATTTTGTGATCTTCGGTTGTCATGAGCTACTTTCCACACTACTTTCGCTGCTATGCAGCATCTCGCTGATTATGCTTCTCAACAATCAGAGAAATGTTGCAACAGTATTACAATTTTCTTTCTGCAATGCAGAAAGAACAGTCATGGGAACGATGCAATGCGGTATATGGCAACCTACGATCTGATGGAGACGATGCGCAATACCAACCAATGGTTGGGCGCTTCGGCTTTGGCGATGTCTTCATATCCCGCCTTTGGAATGTTCCCCCACCCCTTCTTTAACGTGATGGCAGCCTGGGGGGAAGTCACCGAACGCAGTTTTGCGCGCATGGTGGCAAAGCCTGACTGGAACTTGCACGCAGTAGTTGGCGACGATGGACGCGATCATATCGCCGAGATCGAAGTTGAAGTCGCCCGCCCCTTTGGCGATCTCATTCGCGTCGACGTTCAGGGCCGCGCCCCAATGAAGCGCCGCGTTCTGTTGATCGCCCCCATGTCTGGCCATTATGCGACTTTGCTGCGCTCAACCGTGCAAAGTCTGCTGGAGGACTGCGATGTTTGGGTCACGGATTGGCACAATGCACGCGACATTCCAGTTTCAACCGGTAAATTCGACGTCGAAGATTACACCCTATATCTTGCCGATTTTATGAAGCATATGGGGCCGGACACCCATGTGATTGCAGTGTGTCAGCCCGTTCCCCTTGCCTTGGCCGCGACAGCATATCTCGCAGCGGAAGATCCTGCCGCGCAGCCAAAATCGTTGACACTCATCGGGGGGCCCGTTGACCCAGATGCCGCACCGACTGACGTGACAGATTTCGGGCGCCGCGTAACGATGGGCCAGCTTGAAGAAAGCGTGATACAACAGGTCGGTGCAAAATATGCAGGCTGTGGGCGCATGGTCTATCCAGGCCTTTTGCAACTTCAAAGCTTCATGTCAATGAACGCCGAGAAACACAGCAAAGCCTTCACAGATCAAATCATGCGTGTTGCTGCCGGCGAGGGCGGCGAACATGACAAGCACACCGTTTTTACGACGAATATCTTTCTGTCATGGATATGACGGCGGAATTCTACCTTTCCACCGTAGAACGTATATTCAAAGAACGTGAAATTGCGCAAAACATCTTCACGATTGAAGGCAAACCGGTTGATATAGGTGCCATCAGCACCGTTGCGGTAAAGACCGTGGAAGGCAGCAAAGACGATATCTCAGCACCGGGACAATGCATTGCCGCCCTGGACCTTCTGACAGGTCTGCCGGATAGCAAAAAAGCGTCTCACCTAGAAGATGGTGCAGGTCATTACGGAATTTTCGCAGGCAAAAGCTGGCGCAACAACATCCGTCCCTTGGTTTTGGACTTCATCGATTCAAATTCGGATGAAGGTGCGGCTAATACCTCCCCTGCTGGTAAGAAAAAGCGCAAATCATCAGCTCAGAAAGCGTAATTATCGCAACATCAAAGGCCTGTTTAGCCAAGTTTGAAGGGCACTTGTTACCGCACTTGCGGCCTCTACCATGGGCAAATGTCCGGCATTTGGCAGAATGTGTAATTCGGCATCGGCAACAAGACCCGCGATAAATTCCAAGCGTGCAGGTGCTGTCATCCGGTCATCTGCACCGCCAAGCACCAACATTGGAAGTCGCGCTGTGCGCAAGGTGCGTTGCTGGTCTGGTCGGGATTGCAGCGCGCGAGAATGACGGATAAACACATCCGGCCCAAGACGCGTTGCCATCTCTTGAATAAGTTTCAAAACTTGCGGCCTTGCAGGACCATCATGGAAGAACTCTGGGCGCATCATTTCCGTCATGACCTCAGCCAAACGCCCGGCTTTTGCACGCACGATACAGGGTTCGCGTTCCGCGGCCTGACTTGGCCCTTCTGCGGTGGCCGAGGTTGAAATCAACGCCAAACGATTGATGCGATCCGGCGCTTGGCGCAGCATTTCCATCGCAACAATTCCCCCCATAGAATGCCCAACAAGCGCAAAATTTTGTGGTGCGCTGGCCAGAATATCAGCCGCCATCTGGCGAATTGTATCTGACAGTCCCAACGACGCGATCTGCACAGAATGCGTTTTCGTAAGTTCTACGATTTGCGGCATAAACACGCGCGCGTCACTCATCATGCCTGGAACCAAAACCACGGGCTCGGACATTTGGCGTCTCCGTCTGCTCTATATCGGCCACTTGCTGCAGCGCGTTCGTTGCATCTTTCCTAGGCCACTTGCGCAAGCCTGCCTAGTCATCTTGAAGCAACCTCATGCTTTCACATGAAATGTGGCTTTCACGCCATCGATCACTCGGCACCATTCCATTGGAATTCTCCATTCGCCCCGAGTGGCGAAAAGGGATTATGCGCAACTTCCCAGACGTGCCCGTCTGGATCGGCAAAATAGCCATGGTGCCCTCCCCAAAATACATCCTGCGCTTCCTTCAGGATCTTGCCTCCGGCCGCACGCGCACGATCAAGAAAAGGGGCGACCTCTTCCTTCGTACGCAGGTTGTGGCCAAACGAAACCCCCGAAAACCCGCCAATTTGGGATACATCAATTCCAAGTTCATCCGCCAGGGCCGCTTTTGGATACAGACCCAACGTCTGGCCAATTAGGTCGAAAGCGATAACACCGTCGGGACTTTCAACACGGGTCCAGCCAAGGGCCTCGTAAAAATCTGCGGCGCGGTCAGTGTCCTCGACAGCCAGTGTAATCAGACTAACGCGTTGTTCCATTATGTGAGCTCCCCTAAACAAGTGTTCACACTCTGTTCACAGCTATTGCAAGGCGTCAACCCATGCGATTATTTGGTCAACAACAGGCCCTGTCATGCCAGGCGACATCACATCACCCGCAATCACATGCTGATAGGGATCGTTCCCGTCAGGCACATCTTGGGGTGCTAAAGTGGAGATCACGCGCCCCCCACCCCATTGAGCAGCGACACGGCGCGTTTCGCGATGATCGATAACTTGATCTTCATCCGAAAAGATCCACAAAGCCGGTATCGCTGCAATGCTGTGATCTCGCGCCGAAAATTCCTTGACTGCGGCGGCAACAGGCAACAATGCACGAGACGGATAACGGTTCGTCCAAAACATTTCATGCATTTCATTTTTCACGTCAAAACTAAGGTTTTTGCCGATCAAAAGTGGCAAATACCACTCAACCCCACCTTGGGTTAGCAAGGGGGCCGCGACACTGTTTAATGCAAAATTAGGCGACAAAAAGATGCTCGCTATAACATCACTTAGGATGCCATCATCATCGCCCGTCGCAGCCAGCCCAACAAGCGTGCCACCCGTGGAATTTGAAATGACAATGACCTCATTCCCGACCAAACGCGCAACGGCCATGGCCTCAGCCAAATCATTGTACCAGGCTTGCACCGTTGTGTTGCCCAGCTCATTGTCTCCACGCCCATGCCCGACAAGCCGCGTATACACAAGGTTCGCTCCCAAATGCGTGGCGATCAAATCAGGTACGGGGCGTATCTCTTCCGAGGTCGCAGAAAACCCGTGGATAAAGACCACCGATTGGGCCGTGACCTGACCTTGATCACCAGCCCAAACAATGCGCTTTTCAGCGCCGGGCGTAATGTCAGAAAAACGCGCTTCCTGGCCCTCAAAATAGGCGACTGGATTATCTCCGATCACTTTTGGATTAAATTCTGCGACAACGTCCCCAGGGGTGCGTGGACCAAACACAAACAATCCCACAAGCGCAAGAAACGCGACAAGCAAAACACGCCCCAGCGTCTTGCCAAACCTACGCATTGGACAGCGCGGTCAACTCTGCCACTGCCGCTTCGATCAAGGCCAAGCACGCTTCATCCGAAAACCGGTGATCCGCATCTTTAACCAAGTTAAGCTGCATGTCAGGGCTGTTTGCATGTTCCAACAAACGCACGGCAGTTTCTGTGCTGACAGCAGTATCTGCGGTCCCTTGCAAAAGGCGCACTGGAAATGGAAGTTCCAGATCACGTCGCAAGACCAATTGGTTACGACCATCCTCGATCATCCGCTTTGTGATGATATATGGCTCCATGTAATCCGATGGCAACTCAACATAACCTTGGGTTTCAAGTGTTTCTTTTTGCGTGTCCGAAAAACTGGCCCAATACCCATCTTCGGTAAAATCAGGTGCGGCAGCTATGCCAATCAATCCCACGATACGCTCGGGCATCGCGCGCGCCAGCAACAGGGATTGCCACCCCCCCATGGACGACCCGACAACCACCAGCGGACCAACCGTGAGAGCCGTCACAGCCGCAATCGTGTCTTCGTGCCAATCACCAATACATCCATCGGTGAACGCTTCTGAACTTTCTCCGTGTCCAGAATAATCAAACCGTAAAAACCCTTGCCCGCGTGCTTTACAAAAGGATTCCAAGTGGATGGCTTTGGTGCCCTCCATGTCGGATTTCAGTCCACCGAGAAACACCACAGTTGGGCCATTTCCGCCAGTCTTATGATAAGCGATTTTACGTCCCTGATTGGTCTCAAGGTAGTTGGTCATTGCTGTCCCCTCGTACAGAACTGATTGTGTTCAAAATTACCCGATACCGGGTTCTAATACACGGGAAAAATTCTGAGAAAGCGTCAAGGGTTCTAGCCAGCCCGATTTACGGATCAGGCCACCGTTTTCCCCGCGTTCAACAATTCAAGTGCAGCGGCACGCGCGGCCTCAGAAATCCGATCCCCGGAAAGCATACGCGCGATTTCATCCACACGTTCAGACGCGGCCAAAGGCACAACGCGACTGATCGTTTCCGTTTTACCCGAGTGTTTTTCAACCCGCCAGTGATGCGCACCAAGTGCTGCAACCTGCGGCGAATGCGTAACAACTAAAACTTGTCCACCATCGGCCAACGTGGCCAAACGGCGCCCGACCGCATCCGCTGTCGCGCCACCAACACCACGATCTATTTCGTCGAAAATCATGGTTAAGGTAGAATCTTCGCCAGTCAAACACACTTTCAATGCCAGCAAAAAGCGCGACAATTCACCGCCAGATGCGATTTTGTCCAATGGTCCTGAAGGTGCGCCCGGGTTTGTTGCAACACGAAACCCGACCAAATCAATGCCATCAGGCCCCGCAGCCGCGTCGGTGATTTCAGTCGTAAATACGGCCCGTTCCATCTTGAGCGGGGCAAGTTCTGCAGCCATTGCCCGATCAAGTCGCGTCGCGGCCTTACGACGAGCATCGCGCAATTTTTCAGCCGCTGCGTCAAACGCAGCGCGAGCTTCCTGTGCGGCGGATTCCAAACCAATAAGATCCGCTTCACCGCCGGTCAACGCAGCAAGACGCGCCCGCAACCCATCGGCAAATCCCGCCAAATCATCAGCTTGCACAGAATGCTTCCGGGCAAGGCCACGGATCGCAAACAAACGTTCCTCACAAAGTTCCAGATCAGTCGGGTTAAAGTCGAGCGCATCCATGTTGCGCGCCACCAGCGTTTCCGCCTCGCTTAACTCATTCATGGCACGCGACAATGTTGTAATCGCCTCAGCAAATAGGCCTTCGGCTGGGCCGTCCGCCTCCTCCAACCAACGCAGGGCATCAGACATCTGCCCCTCAGCCCCGCGCCCGGACAAGGCATCATGGGCACGCGACACATCCGCACGAACTTTTTCAGCACCCTGCATGCGACGTCGATCAGCATCAAGCAAGGCCTCTTCGCCGGGTTCAGGCGCAAGGCCGTCCAACTCGTCCACGGCATGACGCAGGAAATCTTCCTCTGATCTCAGTTCAATCAAACGCGCTTCGCAACTGACAAAGCATTGTCCGCATCTCGCAATATGCGCCACGCCTTACGCGTTTTTGCAAGCGGTCCAGATGCAAACCCACCGTATTCATCCAACAATTTCTGGTGGCCACGCGCGTTTAGCAGGCCGCGATCATCATGCTGCCCGTGTAATTCCAAAAGCGTTTCGGAAAGCTGGCGCAGAACCTCGCCAGACGCGCGCCGATCATTCACCCACGCGGTTTTACGCCCATCACGTGTATTGATGCGTCGCAATATCAACTCTGAACCTTCGTCCGGCAAACCGGCTTCGGCCAAAATCGAATGTGCAGGATGGTCAGTCGTCAAATCGAAAACAGCGGTCACTTCGCCCTGTTCCGCCCCTTGCCGCACCAATTCAGCACGACCGCGCCAGCCAAGAACAAACCCCAATGAATCAAGCAAGATTGACTTGCCCGCCCCGGTTTCGCCGGTCAGCACATTAAGGCCCGGCTGAAAAGCAAGTTCCAGCCGATCGATGATCAACATGTCACGGATTTCAACCGTACGGAGCATATAGTCCCCCCGAGAGTGGCCCGATCAGAGCCATTCCCCCTTCACGGTTTGACGATAAATCTGGGCCAACCAATTGTTGCCACGTGGGTTCGGCGCAAGCCCTTGCCCGGTCAACAGGTTGTGACTGTCTTGATAGAACTCAGACGATTGGAAGTTGTGACCAAGAACGGCAGCAGCAGTCTGGGCCTCGTCCGTTAGGCCCAACGACAGATACGCTTCGACCAAACGATGCAATGCTTCGGCGGTGTGGCTGGTGGTTTGGAATTGCTCCACCACAACCCTGAACCGATTGATCGCAGCAGCATAGTGGCCGCGTGACAAATAATACCGGCCAATTTCCATTTCCTTCGCCCCAAGGTGGTCAAAGGCGAGATCAAATTTCAAGATGGCGGAACGGGCGTATTCTGTATCAGGATAACGCTCGATCACTGTGCGCAGGGATTGCAACGCTTGGAAGGTTAGGCCTTGATCGCGACCGATTTCATCGATCTGGTCATAATAAGATAAAGCCAGCAAATACTGCGCGTAGGCCGCGTCATCATCCGCTGGATAGAAATCGATATAACGCTGTGCAGCTGCACGGCTGTTTTCGAAATCATTCGCACCATGATACGCAAAAGCCTGCATAATCAATGCACGTTTAGCGAATTCAGAATATGGATATAGCCGTTCGATTTCGCCAAACAACCTAATGCCTTCGTCCGGCTTGCGTCTGTTTTCCAACGCATATTCTGCTTGCTGAAAGATCTCTTCCGCGGTGAAGCTTTCGAGCGATGGCTCTTCGTTCTTATTGGTAAAAAAGCCCCCCAAGAAGCCACGCTTTGGGCTTTCCGCATCACGACTACCGCAAGCAGATAACACACTGATAACAGCAATTAGACTAACGGTTTTCAACACTGTTTTCATCTGCAGGCCTACCCTGAAATTCGTTTTATCCGGCAAAACCCGGTTTGGTCTTGTTTGGTCTAGCACAGAAAAATCTGCGGCAAAACGGGTTTCGCATAATTTCGATGCACAACGGGCTGACATTCGCCAAGCCACGGATAATTTTCAAGAAAATAAGGGCAATGAGACGCCGCCAAAATTCAGATTTAGGCGATAGCCTGCACAGATGCTTCAGGTAGATCACTTTTATGCAACCCAGCACCGGGAAGGCGCGCAGCGGTATCGGAGCTACAAGTAATCATCCGAAACGCATTAGGATCGGCAAATAATGCACGCAACAATTGGTTTGTCAGCGCATGACCCGCGCGAAACCCTGTATAGCGTCCCAAAACTGGTGCGCCTGCCAATGCCAAGTCACCCAATGCATCAAGCATTTTGTGGCGCACAGCTTCGTCATCATGACGCAAGCCGCCAGGAGACAACACCTTAGCCCCATCCACAACCACCG
This sequence comes from Halocynthiibacter namhaensis, assembly GCF_000812685.1. Lineage (GTDB taxonomy): Bacteria > Pseudomonadota > Alphaproteobacteria > Rhodobacterales > Rhodobacteraceae > Halocynthiibacter > Halocynthiibacter namhaensis. The sequence goes on along the minus strand of NZ_JWIF01000074.1, from coordinate 52,473 downwards.
CGTTTTCCATGGTGCCACCCAATGCCAGCCCATTGGCACGCATCGCGTCGACATCACTTTGACGGCAGAATGTACGACTGTCACAGAGCTCACGCACAAAATTACCATTCGAGAGGCTCAGAGTTTTGCCCTGATTGCCAATCGCGGCGTCGGAAAATTCAATCTTGAAGTCGATGAACAGGCTGGAGGATGGCTCAAGGCGGGCAACGGCCTCGCCCTGGCGAACCTCTACAGTTTTCAACACTTCAAACGCGCGAACTGGCGCATTCAACACTTGCGTTCCGACCCGCATCAGCCCTTCAACGAATGGGCGTGCGCTGCCATCCAAAATGGGCACTTCCGGTCCATCGACCTCAACAAACGCGTTGTGAATTCCGCAACCCGCAAGGGCAGCCATGATATGTTCAACGGTGGAAACCTCAACATCCGCAGAATTGCGCAATCGAGTACACAGCGCGGCACCTTCAATCACAGCATCCCAACGCGCAGGAACCAATGTATTACCAGACAAATCCGTGCGCCGGAACCAAATGCCATATTCTGCGGAAGCCGGGCACACAGTGAGTGTCGCGGGTTTTCCGGAATGAAGGCCGGTACCAGAAAAGCTAACGGAATTTTTAACAGTTGTCTGCAAAACGAACCTCGGGTTGAACACGGACTTTTCTGCCCGCTGCAGATAGATAGGCCGTCGGCCCAAAAGAGACAATTCAATCTTTGTAACCAACTGAAACATCAGATTTCCAGCATAGGCAATTCTTCGCTTAAAAAGATCAACCACAGATCAACCCACTAATATCAAAAGAAAAAAGCCCGCGGAAGCGGGCTGATTTCGAAATACACAGGTGCTTGCCAAAGGGATTTAATTCGCTTGGCGACGCAAGAATGCAGGGATCTCGATCCGCTCTTGCTCCATGTCACTGTCTTCCTCGGGGTGAGAATTCAGATCCCGGGCAGCCATCGCAGGACGTGGCGTTGCATCGCCCTCCCCTGCATGACCTGTCATCCGATTGATCAATGAGTTGATCCCAAAGCGTTGCTTAGGCTCAGAAGCGGGTTCCACCGGTCGCGGCGCTGCGACTGCAGCTGGGCGCGGCGCCAATGCTTCGACAGCAGGCGCAGCAACAGGTGTCGGTGCATTTTGAACCGCGGCCTGAAGACGCGCAAGCGCCTCGGGAGATGGCGTGCCTGCCGCAGGTGCACGAGGTGCTACAAACTCAGACGCTGCTGGCTCGGTCGGTGCCATTTCGATGCGCGGGGCAGGTTGATAAGCGGGCGGTGGAAGCGCATCATCAGATGCAGATCCCTCAAGCTGATCTGCCGTAGCCGCCGCAACAGTTGCATCAATTTCGCTAAAAAGCGAAGGTTCTGGCATCGCAGGATTCGCGGTAACGTCAGCAGGTGTTGACGTAGCAGCCACCTCGACCTCAGCAGCAGTTTCTTGCGCCAAAGGTTCAGCCAAACGGCGGCGCGGGACAGGCATATCAGCCGAACCGTCACGCGCATCAATACCAGTTGCAACAACGGAAACACGCATCATACCATCAAGCGTTGTATCCAATGTGGAACCAACAATGATATTAGCTTCTGGATCAACTTCTTCACGAATGCGGTTCGCCGCTTCGTCAAGTTCAAACAATGTCAGGTCATAACCGCCAGTGATGTTGATCAACACGCCACGCGCGCCACGCAAAGAAATCTCGTCAAGCAGTGGGTTCGCAATGGCTTTTTCAGCCGCCTGAACAGCGCGATCTTCGCCTTCAGCTTCGCCGGTGCCCATCATCGCTTTACCCATTTCGTCCATTACGGCGCGAACATCAGCAAAGTCGAGGTTGATCAGGCCAGGACGAACCATAAGATCCGTCACACCTTTAACACCTTGATAAAGCACGTCATCAGCAAGTGAAAACGCCTCAGTGAATGTCGTCTTTTCATTCGCCAGACGGAAAAGGTTCTGGTTTGGAATGATGATCAGCGTGTCCACAACCTTCTGAAGGGCTTCAACCCCTTCTTCGGCTTGCTTCATCCGCTTATTGCCTTCGAATTGGAACGGCTTGGTCACAACACCTACCGTCAACACGCCCAATTCACGCGCAGCTTGCGCAATAATTGGCGCGGCACCAGTACCAGTGCCCCCCCCCATACCTGCGGTGATAAAACACATATGTGCGCCGGCAAGATGATCAACAATGCTTTCGATCGTTTCTTCTGCAGCAGCGGCACCAACGGAAGGGCGTGCACCAGCACCAAGACCTTCGGTAACTTTAACGCCCATTTGGATGCGAGCCTGCGAACGCGAGCTCTGCAATGCTTGCGCATCCGTGTTGGCGACGACGAATTCAACGCCATCCAATTCTTTCTCGATCATATTGTTGACAGCATTGCCGCCCGCACCACCGACACCAAAAACGGTTATACGGGGGGTTAGATCTTCCTGATCGGAATTCGTGAAATTCAGTGCCATGTTATTATCCGCCTGTTTGTTACCATCTGATCTGACCCAGTTGTCCCACTGATTTGCCTGATCGAATAATCTTTGTTTGGACGATTCTACCGTGACGAACGCGCAACGTCACCTAAAAAAGTCACCTAAGTACAAAATATTGTGTTTTACCAATCCATTTGCGCGGGATTTCGCCAGAATCGCAAGACCCAGGCCCGGAAAAACTGATTTTCGAACCTACCAGTTGTCTTTGAACCAACGCACCGCTCGACGCAAGCTGCGTGCGGGGTAAGTTTCGGTCGGAACATCGAAATCCCAATATTCATCTTGCGGGTTGGCCGCAAAAAGCGAAAGCCCAACTGCAGACGAAAACCCTGGCCCTGTGGCCGCTTGCGGCAATCCTTGCACCCGCATGGGTCGACCAAGACGCACTTGCTGCCCTAAGATGCGACTGGCAAGCCCATCCAATCCGGGAATTTGACTGCCGCCGCCCGTCAACACAATCTTTTGACCAGGAAGGCTTTCAAATCCCGCCGCATCTAGGCGCGCGCGAACCTCTTCCAATATTTCTTCCACACGAGGCCGCATGATACCAATCAGTTCCGCCCGCGACACTTGTCGCCGATCATGTTCCCAATCGCCCGTTTCGCCGGCGGTTTCGATCATCTCACGATCATCCATACCCGTCGCAACCACACCGCCATGCAATGTTTTAATACGTTCAGCTGTCTGCCAAGGCACTTGTAGCCCAACAGAAACGTCGCCTGTCACGTGATCACCGCCAAGACGCACTGCGTCAGCGTAAATCATATGTTTCTTAATAAAGACTGAAATCCCTGTGGATCCACCGCCTAGGTCGACACAAGCAGAACCCAACTCCTGCTCATCTTCAACGAGGGACGAAACGCCGGACACATAGGCCGACGACGCCAACCCAGCCAATTCGAGATCACAGCGCTTCACGCAATATAGAATATTTTGAATGACATGCGCGTCAATCGTAAGCATATGCAGATCCGCAGCCAAACGGTTGCCAATCTGCCCGCGCGGGTCTCCATATCCAGACCGGTGATCCACAGCAAAGTTGACCGGTTGCGCGTGTAGAACTTCGCGCCCCTGTCCATAATCAGGCACATCCGCCCCAGCCAAAACCCGTGCGATATCGCCTTCAGAAACAGGGCCACTTTCAAGATCGACTTCACCTGCAAGGCCATAGCTGCGGGGATTGGCGCCTGAAAAACAGGTCATTACATGATCAACCCGTACGTCCGCCATCTTTTGTGCGGCCTGCAACGCAGTCCGAATGGCACGTTCCGTTTCTTGAATCGCGTCGATTTCACCGAACTTCACACCACGTGACCGTGTTGTCGCCGCTCCGATTACGCGAAAGCCGCTTTGACCAGCCAAAGGACCGACCCCATCAAGGTCCATCGCCCTGTCATTGCCATCAAATCGCAACACCAAGCAGGCCACTTTTGATGTGCCAACATCCAAAACCGCGATCACACCGCGTTGCATCGCCGCCTTGCGCATGTTGCGCATTGCTCGTTGTGTTTCGTATAGACCGCTCATCGCTAATCCCTTGCCTCGTTTGCCAAAATATGTCCCTCACACCCCGGCATAAATCTTTTCATCACTCACTCATCATCGCGCGAATGCGTTGTAATTCTTCTTTTGCACCCTGCGCCAAACGCAATGTTGGCCGCTCAGCGATGCGCATATCAATTGTCGTAATATCGCGTTCCAGCAGGTCCTGCGCATGATGCAGCGCCATAACACGCTGCAACGCCGATACAGGATCATCAGCTGGCAACATCACACGCTGATCACGATCAAAAACCACATCCCAACGACGAGCACCCACACGCACAAGCCCGCGCAAGCGCTGCTCTAAGGGGGCTGCAACGGCCATCAAACGGCGCGCTTCCGGCACGGCTTCAGCGGCAGCAACACCAGTAACCAAGGGCAGATCTGGGCGCTCGGCACGTGCAAGAAGTTCACGAATGCGAACCCCGTCTGCATCCAGCAAAAACACACCTTCCGGTCCCCGCCACACAACAGCTGGCACCCGCTCAATCACGTCAATCTGCAAAATTCCCGCGTCACGCACCTGCAAACTGGCCGAAGCAACCGGGGCCAGTTCGGTGATCTGGCGGCGCATGTCTTCAAGATCCATGTCGAAACTGGTCAGGGGAAAATCCAACGGCAAGATAACACGAATATCTGCCGAAACTTTTTCTGATGCACCGTCAATCGACATCGCCTGCACCATAAATTCAGGGCGCTCTTCAAAGGCATTCCGCAGGCTTTCAACCTGAGTGTTAATAATCTCACGCGCATCATCGTTGTTGAGAACAAACATCCCCACCCCAATCGCAGCAATTGCTGGGACGCCTAAGCGCAAAAAACCTCGAAACAACGGCGTCAAAGACAAGCGTTGCATGCGATAGGCCATACGGCTTGGCGCAGGGTCCGCGCGGCGCGGCGCGGCGGCTGGCTGGAATGCAGGCTGCAAATGACCATGCGTCTCAATATGGGCCTGAATGCGTGCTTGGATACGCGCTTGGATCCGAGCTTGATTTTCCGCTTCCATTTCTTCTTGGGTCCGAGGGCGCTCTGGTTGGTGTGGCCGTGCACGTCCATGCAATGCAGGATCAAAGACTGGGCCAGAGGGGAAGTCGTTCATAGCGCATCCTCAATCAGGAAGCGACAAAATGCGCCGAAATCCATACCCTCATGGGCTGCTTGTTCGGGCGTCAAAGACGTAGGGGTCATGCCTGGTTGATTGTTTGTTTCCAAAATGATCAAGCCATCAATCCCACGGGCTTCGTCCCACCGAAAATCGGTGCGGCTTACGCCTGTACAGCCCAACGCCGCATGCGCGCGCAATGCAAAATCTTGGCAAGCAGCGTAAATATCCGAGGGGATGTCCGCAGGGATCACATGACGCGACCCGCCGGCTTCGTATTTCGCAGCGTAATCATACCAACCATCGGTGATAATATCCGTCACGCCCAATGCGCGCGGGCAGTCAGACCCCAAAACCGTACATGTCAATTCCCGCCCTGGCGCGAAGGCTTCCACCATCACAGTTTCGGGCATATCATCAGACAATTGCGGAGGCGTATTGGCCCCTTCGTTCACGATATAGATCCCCACGGAGGACCCTTCGTTCACAGGTTTCACAACATAAGGCGGCTGCATCACATGACGCGCCCGCACATCTTCCGCGGTCGCCACGATACTTTCAACAACCGGGAGACCTGCAGCGCGAAAAATCGCCTTAGAGCGTTCTTTATCCATAGATATCGCAGAAGCCAACACGCCGGAATGTGTGTACTTCAAGCCCATCCAGTCCAACAGGCCTTGAATTAAACCATCTTCGCCGTACTGACCATGCAGAGCATTAAACACAACGTCGGGCGCGGCCTCAGATAGGCGCGCAACAAGGTCAGCGCCCTGCCCTGCATCCTTCCCAGGATCCAGCTCGATAACTTCAAATCCTTCACCCCGGAGAGCCGCCGCACATTCGCGACCAGACGACAAAGACACTTCGCGTTCAGCTGAAGGTCCGCCCATCAATACTACTATCCGGAGACTTGTCCTGCTCGACATCGTCACCTCTAACCGCCTTTGGCCTTATGTTCGGCCATTTCACGCCCTTTATGGATCGCGTTTTACAACTTTCAGCCCTGGGTCTTCCCAGTGACTGCAAATATGAGCGACAGTTAATCTGCCTGCTGTCGTCCCACACGCATAATTTCCCATTGTAACGTAATACCGCTGGTTTCGTAAACCTTTTTCCGTACATGTTCCCCCAACCCTTCTAGGTCAGCAGCCGTGGCACCATCTCGGTTTGTCAGGAAATTGGAATGCATCTGGTTCATCTCGGCCCCGCCAAGACGCTCACCGCGCATGCCCGCATCATCAATAACCTTCCATGCTTTCAATTCATGGGTATCATCTGCCTGCCCCGTCGAGCTAAACCCAGCTGGGTTGCGAAACGTCGAACCCGCCGTGCGATCTTTCGTCGGCTGCGTTTCATCACGTTTTGCCAACTGCGCATCCATCCGGGCGACCAAATCGTCCGCCTCACCCAACGGAGCATTCAAACGCACTTGGGTCAAAACCCACCCATCAGGAAGTTCGCTCTGGCGATAGGCGAATTGCAGATCTCCCGCGCCTAACTCAACCACATCACCTTCACGCGTCACCGCCGTCGCAGTGTGGAACACATCGGCAAGATACTGCCCATAGCATCCCGCGTTCATCCGCACGGCACCGCCAATGGATCCAGGTATCGTGCGCAGGAACGTCAGATCAAGCCCCTGCTCTGCCGCTTTGCGCGCCACATGGGCATCCAGCGCCGCCGCACCCGCAGTGACGACACCATCCGCAAACGTAATCGCGTTAAAGCCGCGCCCCAGCCGGATGACAACACCCGCAATCCCGCCGTCACGCACAATCAAATTCGACCCAACACCCATGGGAAACACAGGAACATCCGCAGGCAGCGCCTTGAGGAACTGCGCCAGATCATCAATACCCGCAGGCTGAAACAACACATCCGCAGGGCCACCCACACGCATCCAAGTCAGCGACGCCAGATCACGATTTTCAGTCAACGTGCCACGCACCTGCGGGAGATCGGAAAGTTTGGTCAGTTCGGTCATCGGGGCCTCAGTTGCTGGAAACGCCACTGTCTTTAACCGTTTTACCGATCTGAGCAAACTTGTTTCCTCCATGCACAACTCCGGCAACACACAGCAACCAATGCGTCACCCATTGTCAAAAGCCGACACGGCCTCTTGAATTATTTCACCTTCAGGCCGCCCTAGTGGCTCTGTTATTGCCCCTAGCATGTTTGAGACCGCTCAACTGTGTGGCTCGCAGCCTTCTTGAAACGCCTGTAAATCGCACCAATCGCCGCGTTGATGCTTGCGTTGTCACTTTTCCAATCAATATCACCACTGATCGCAATATCTTTGATCAGCTCCAGAGGCAAAGGGTGGCCGGACAGCTGGCCTTCATAGAAATCAATCCAGAATTCCCATCCCTCCGGATCATTTCCACCGGCAGGATCACGCAGTGCAACACACAAATCCCCCCACCCACCAGCCAAGACATTCCCCCCATCGAGCCACAATTTCAGCCCCGTGATGTTTTCACCATTTTCAATCGCCACACAGTCCGCACAAAAGGCGGCACGGACCGCGTAAAAGGCAACGTCGGGGACAATAAAGTTACGTACTACGTTGGCAGCACAATCGATGACCTCGGTTGCAGTGGCAGCAATGACAGTATCCGCGGATCGGTATCATAGCCCTCATGGACGGCATAGGTGGCCTGCACAGTGTCAACGGCACGGCCGAAGCCTATGACTGCCTTAGGCGGCATAGCGCCGGCACCACCGGAGATCAGATTGCAACGCAAGAACAGCAAATCGTTCAAGCTGCTCTTGCGCGCCCCTTCGAATTGCCACTCTAAAGGCAACACGCGTGCGGCGGCGCGATGGGCAATCTGAATGGAAATACTGCGCAGGTAATCTTGGTCTTCCTGCGTCTCAGTTGGGAACTGGGTTAACCAGAGCTTCAGGTCGCCTGCGTCGTTGATATCTTTAGCTTTTATCATATTTTCACAATGAACAAATTTTGCACCCAAAACAATCTTGAAAATTTCTTATTTCGGTCACGAAATAGCAACCTTTTGACGCGACAAAGGCTGCATAGTATTTGTAATCATGTTTGTGTTTTTGCTTCGCTCCTGATCTGGAAGTATATTTTCCGGGATCAGGATGCGGGCAGAATCTGTAACGCCATTGATCCTGTATCTTGGTGCTATAGTGGCAATAAATCCAGTAACTGAACCAACGGATCAGAACTGGGTCAGATCACCTTGCGTGTCGAACTTGGCCGACGTGTCGTATCCAGATGTCATTCCTGACCGCCCAAGTGACGCCGGATCCGGCGCATCAGATAGACGATGGGCCAGCGCAACATTGACAAGCCCGCCGCCATGACCAGCAACGTCAGCCAAGGGCCGTTCTCCCAGCAGACAAACCCCAGCAGCGGCACGCCAATGCCCATCAACCAATACGCTCTGGTCCAATAATTATCGCGCGATGGCAGCATCGCCAGAAGATTGGCGGAAATCATCCAAATACAGGCAAGGGCGAGGGAAATACTGATCATGAACGATCCTCGGTCTGCGTCGCGCCAACAGCGGCACGCCCGCTCCATTTATGTGCATAAAAAATCAACGGGCGGCGGAACATAGATACAAACCCCAGAAACCCAGCCAAAGCCAGCCAAACACCATGTTCAAAGCCTATAAACCCAATCAAAAACGGTGCGATAACCAACAAACTCAGCCCGGGAGGAAACTGCAACCGCATCGGCAAAAGCGCCGTTATCGTCGCCGCAATAACCCAAACACAGGCTAGGATCAGAGATGTAGTCATTCGCCTGCCTCCGCATGTCGACGTATACGCATCGACGCAATAAGCAACCCCACCCCGAATGCAATGCACATAGGTCCTCCAAAGAGTACAAACAAGACTATGAACATATCCCCCGGCATAAGATCTGAGGTGTCCTTGTCCAAATTCGCCCCTAACAGGCAACCAAAAAACACGACAGTCAAAATCACCGCAGCTGTCACATGCGCGGCACGTCGGGAAATCGCAACCGCGATATTGCTCACCCACCAACCAAGACCAATCACAGCAATCAGATAGAGCGGTAGAACGGCCATCAGCGTCAGGTTCTTTTCTGTTTCAGGGATCTGCTATGATCCGGTTCAGGCCTTTTCAGGCAAGGCATTCGTCCAAGTGGAAATCGTTCCCGCCCCAAGGCAAACCAGCATATCGCCGGGCTGACCATGGGTGTTCAGGAACTCCATCATGCCAGCTTCATCATCCACAACATGGGCGCTTTTATGGCCATGTGTCGTGAGGCCCGCGACCAAATCGTCACGGCCAGCCCCTTCAATCGGTTCTTCCCCGGCGGCAAAGATATTGGTGATGCCCACCACGTCCGCGTCGTTAAAGCAGGTACAGAAGTCCTCAAACAGATCATGTAGACGAGAAAAGCGGTGCGGTTGATGGATCGCCAGCACGCGCCCGCCTTCGGACACTGCATTGCGCGCAGCCTTCAGGACTGCGTTAATTTCAACCGGATGGTGACCATAGTCATCAATCACGGTCACACCGTTGACATCGCCCACACGGGTAAAGCGGCGGTTCACGCCACCGAACTCAGCCAAAGCGGTGCGGATTTCATCACGTTTCATGCCCAGATGGCGCGATATCGCCACGGCAGACAGCGCATTTGACACATTGTGGTCACCCGGCATTGGCAAGGTGCAGCCTTCGATCACAGTGCCCTCAGAATTCAACTCGATATCGAAATGCGCAACGCCAGCTTTCCACTCAAGGTTCACCGCACGCACATCGGCCTGTGGGTTAAATCCAAAGCTGACAACACGGCGATCAGTGATTTTACCAACCAACGATTGCACTTCTGGGTGATCCGTGCAGCAAACCGCGATGCCATAAAACGGAATGTTCTCAACAAAATCACGAAACCCCTGACGCAGAGCGTCAAAATCGCCCCAATGTTCCATGTGTTCCGGGTCGATGTTGGTGATGATCGCGATGGTCGCTGGCAAGCGGTTAAATGTGCCGTCAGATTCATCGGCCTCAACCACCATCCAATCCCCTTTGCCCATACGTGCATTAGAACCATAAGCGTGGATGATACCGCCGTTGATCACTGTTGGATCAATGCCACCTTTGACCAGCAATTCCGCAACCATTGTTGTGGTGGTGGTTTTGCCATGAGTGCCCGCGACCGCAATGTTAGACTTGAGACGCATCAACTCAGCAAGCATCTCAGCGCGACGCACAACAGGCATGCCCGTGCGGCGTGCCTCGTCCAGTTCCGCATTGCCCGGTTTAATCGCGGATGAGATCACAACCACAGCAGCGCCCTCAAGGTTCTCTGCTTTCTGACCGACAAAAATTGTTGCGCCAAGGCGCTCAAGGCGTGCGGTGATTTTGGATGCTTTCAGATCAGACCCCTGCACCGTATAGCCGTGCTCAAGCAGAACTTCCGCGATCCCCGACATGCCGATACCGCCAATTCCCGTAAAATGGATTGGACCGATTTCAATGGGAAGTTTGGTGGCTGCGGCGTTCATATCGGTACTTTCTATACGTTAGGCACCAAACTGTTATGTGTTCGGCGTGGCAGGAGATAATTTATCAACAAGAGCGACAAGCGCTTCTGTGGCATCCGGTCGACCTTGTTCCAGCGCGCTGTGCGCCATCTGAATTGCGGCATCAGGATTTTCCAGAATTGCCGTGATATGCCTGCTGAGCGTCGCGGAATCAAGCAGGGATTCTGGGATCAACACCGCGGCATCCGCTTCGGTCAACCCACGCGCGTTGGCAGTCTGATGATCACCCGTTGCAGCAGCAAAAGGGATCAGCACGGACGGACGCCCAATCACACTGATATCCGCAATGCTAGACGCGCCTGAACGGCTGATCACAAGCTGCGCTTCGCCCATGCGTCGCGGCACATCTCGAAAGAATGGTTGCACGTCTGCACGAATGCCCGCTTGGTCATAGAAGGCCCGCACACGATCTTCATCTTCGCCCCGCGCTTGATGTGAAACATTGATGTTGCGCAACATATCTATTGGAAGGTTTGCGATGGCTTCAGGAACGACATCAGATAAAATTCGCGCGCCCTGGGACCCACCAATCACAAGTATGCTCATCGGATAATCACCCGGCGGAATATACGGTGCCCCGGCTTTTTCAAGCACTGAGCCCCGCACAGGGTTCCCCGTGTGAAAACCCTCGACGCCTGCGGGCAAATCCGTTGGCCATGTGCCACAAGCAACCGTATCAACCCGCTTGGCAAACAGTTTGTTCACCCACCCAAGCACACCGTTTTGTTCATGTATCATCCGAGGCAAACGCAGCATCCAAGCCGCGGTCACAGCCGGGATCGCCGGATAGCCGCCAAACCCCACAACCACATCGGGCTTGTCACGCATCATGCGTAGGGTCATGGAAAGGATGCCACCTAGGATTTTGAAAGGCACAGCAAGCTTTGCAAGTTTGCCACCACGCGCAAAGGTCGCAGATGTGATTTCTTCGATTTCAACCACATGCGGAAACCCGTCCGTATAACGCGCGCCGCGCCCATCCGTGGACAGTTTCACCCGCCAACCTTGGCGCAACATCTCTTCAGCCAACGCTTGGGCCGGGAACATATGCCCCCCCGTGCCGCCAGCAGCAATTACCATGAATGGTGTTTTAGTCATTCGTATTTAACCCCGAGTATGAACAGGATGACCGCTGTAATGGCCAGCCCGGCGGAAGTGATCACCAATTGCGCCCTGTGGCCGCTCGCGCGTCAGTGCCAACAACATGCCAAGTGCAATGCCACCAGCAATCAAAGACGATCCACCATAACTTACGAAGGGAAGCGTCATGCCTTTTGCAGGCAAGATACGTGCGGCAACGCCCATGTTCACGAAGGCTTGCACACCAAACATGCAAGCAAGGCCCGTGCCCGCCAAGCGAATGAACGGGTCGCGTTCTCGCATCAAGCGCAGTAATGAACGCAGTGTGATCAAAGCGAATACCGCGATGATGATCACCACCAAAACAAGGCCGTATTCTTCTGCGGCAACAGCAATGATGAAATCGGTATGGGCATCTGGCAGCCACCATTTAACCTGGCCTTCACCAAGGCCAACGCCAAACAGACCACCTTCACGGATCGCATCTGTCGCATATCCCATTTGCGTGGTGGGATCGACATCGGTGCTCATGAAACCATCAATGCGGCGTGCGAAATGTTCAGAATTATTATAAGCGACGATTCCGACAAAAACCACAGCACCCGCCATTCCGGCTAGCAAAGCAAACGGCGCGCCTGCCACGAAATACATCACACCCCAGCCAAACAACACAAGGCATGCTTGACCAAAATCAGGCTGCAAAGCGAGGAAAGTACAGACCACCACGGTCAATGCAAACGACATGGTTTTACCAGGAGGGCCGTTAATTTCTTGGCTCGCGGCCATCAGCCATGCGGCGATAATCACAAAGCCGGGCTTCAAGAACTCAGAGGGTTGCACAGACGCAAAGCCAAGCGAATACCAACGTGTCGCGCCTTTGCCGAAATCTGTACCCAAAACAGGCAGCAGGGCCAAGGCAATAAAGGCACAGACAAACCCCAAAACGCCCAAGCGACGCACAAGACTTGGTGACATCATCGACGTCAACACCATGACAGTCAAAGCCATGCCGCCAAAGATCGCCTGGCGTTCAACATAGTGGAACGCAGCAAAGCCATTCTTCGCGGCAAGCGGAGGGGATGCAGCAAGGCCCAAGAAAATCCCGATCCCAAACAGGATCAAGACGCCGGTCAAAGTCCATTTATCGATCGTACGCCACCACCGTGGCAATACCGGTTCACCACGGGTGACGGGAACTGCGCCAAAGACCATCTCAGTCATGGAAAATGCCTCTTCTGCCTCAAATGAGGCCCATAAATCAGGGCCCAACACGTTTCTTCCCCAGATTGCTCTGGTGATCATCAAAATGTGCGACTGCTCAATCGCGCCCGGTTGTCCGGGTCTAAATCCAACTGTAGCGCGTTTGAGACGATCTGACCAGCCCGCGCCTGCCCTCTTGCACAATTCCGCCGTCCATGGTCATAGGTCGTTATGGATTACGACGTTATCATCATCGGAGCCGGTGCCGCAGGCATGATGGCCGCAGCAACCGCAGGGCGTTTTGGCGCGCGCATATTGGTCTTGGATCACGCAAAATCTGCCGGTGACAAAATCAGAATATCCGGTGGCGGGCGGTGCAACTTCACCAATATGTACGCCGGGCCAGATAACTTCCTGTCCCAAAATCCACATTTCTGCAAATCCGCCCTGTCCCGCTTTGGGCCATGGGATTTTGTCGAAATGGTGGATCGCCACGGCATCACCTGGCACGAGAAAACCTTGGGCCAATTGTTCTGTGACAACTCGGCCAAGGACATCATCGCCATGTTGCTTGCCGAAATGAAAACCGCAAACGTTGCGCTACAGTTAAACACCCGCGTCTCGAACATCCGCCGTCACAAAGATGGCTTTCAGCTGCACGCAAATGAACGCCCTTTGACATGTCGGAAACTTGTGGTCGCTTGTGGCGGGAAATCCATCCCTAAAATGGGCGCAACGGGCTATGGATATGAGATCGCGGAACAATTTGATCTCAACATCATTCCCACACGCGCCGGGCTTGTTCCCTTTACCTTCCAAGGTGCGCTGTTGGAAAAACTGAAATCTATTGCAGGTCTTGCCGTTCCTTCGCGCATCACCGCGGGCACCACCAGTTTTGATGAGGCCCTTCTGTTCACCCATCGCGGCCTATCTGGTCCGGCGGTGTTGCAAACCTCATCCTATTGGACCGAGGGCGAGCCGATCTCGCTGTCATTGCTACCCGATCTTGATCTTGCCGCAGAACTAAAGAACCAACGTCAAACCAAAGGCGGCATCGGCATGACACGCGCACTGTCGGAATATTTCCCCAAGCGATTGGCAACATTGCTGACGGAAGAATTGCACTGCAGCGGAAACTTGGCAGATCATTCCGACGTGGCCATTGATGCGCTGGTCTCTCAGCTGCGAAACTGGGCGATGACCCCATCCGGCACCGAAGGCTACCGCACCGCAGAGGTCACGCTTGGAGGCGTTGACACGAATACGCTGTCCTCAAAAACCATGGAAGTTAAATCCGTTCCCGGCCTATATTTCATTGGCGAAGTCGTCGATGTCACGGGTTGGCTTGGTGGGTTCAATTTCCAATGGGCCTGGGCATCGGGTGTGGCCTGTGGAACGGCTGCGGCATCGAATTGATACATACTGGCGATGCTAACAGCCCTCACTCCCGCCCCAGCCTCAACGGCTGAACCACGAAAGCCCGAACAAATACTGACCTATCCCGACGGGATGACATGCGGAAAGATCACCTCCTTCTTTGGCGACCTGTATGATCTCGATGGAAGCATGCGCGAGACCCCGCATGTCGGCATCGATTTCGGCGCGTTTGGCGACACAGTGGTCAGCCCCGCATCCGGAAGCGTGGTCGCCACTTGGCGCGGTGATCACAGTTGGGGCGAAGACTGGAACATATTGATCCAGCATCTTCCCCGCGATTTGGGCCATCCCGACACAGGCCACATCTGGTTGTCGGAATTCGACCATTTGCAACGGGGCGACATGCAGGATTTGCAGCCTGGTGAGCGCCTTGAACTTGGCGATACCATTGGCAAAACACGACATCCCGGAAATCAGCCCCGATTTCGCGCGGAAACCCATTTCGAATTGTGGGAAATTCGTGCAGACGCCTTAGATGATCTCACTTGGGAAAGTGAAACCACCCCATCCGGCGGACGGCGGGATTATTGGTGGATTGACAATGCGCAGGCGATCAACCCGCTGGAACAGATGCAAATGCCATCCGGCAGATTGCAACTGATGCCCAAATTCCCCAAACAACAGCCCCCACCACGCGGCATGATCTACCCGTTGGATTGCAATTAACTGTTAAGAATTTTCGCAACCGCCGCAGCGAAGGCATCTCCGCGCAGCTCAAAGTTTGGATATTGGTCAAAACTCGCGGCGGCTGGGGCCAATAGGATTGTGTCACCCGGTTCAGCCTCAGCAAAAGCTGCTTCAACCGCGCGTTCCATCACCTCGCAAATCGCGTAATCCACCTCGCCCAATTCCAACGCAAAATCGCGCGCGGAATGGCCAATAAGATAGGTTTTCTTGACGCTGCCAAGATGTTCCAACAATCCGGAAATCCCACCATCTTTGCCAAGCCCACCCGCAATCCAGCGAATGTTCTTAAACGCCTGCAATGCTTGCGCAGCACTATCCACATTTGTCGCTTTGCTGTCATTCACAAAGGCAACGCCGTTCTTTTCACCAAGGTGCTGAGAACGGTGTGGCAAGCCGCCGAAGCTCTCAAAGCCTTTCTCGATCACGCGTGGCGCAATCCCCAAGGCGCGCAACGCCGCATAGGCCGCACAGGCATTCTGGTGATTGTGCCGCCCAGGCAATCCACGCATGTCGCGCAGATCAATAGAACCAATTTGCTTGCCCTTGCGACGTTCAGCGAGAAAGCCTTTTTTGGCAGTGACATTCCAACCCATGCCGCCAACCTTGCCCGTTACAGAAATGCGGATGACCTGATCGTCCGACATGCCATCTGAAAGCTGTCCGGCCAGATATTGACCTTCGATCTCATCCACACCAATCACTGCGCGATCAGGCCCGCCTTCGGCGAACAAACGACGTTTGGCGGCAAAGTAACCTCCCATTCCCGCATGGCGATCTAGGTGATCTTCGGAAAGGTTCGTGAACACAGCAATGTCTGGGGTCAAACTGCGCGCAAGTTCTGTCTGATAAGATGAAAGCTCTAGCACCACAACTTCGCCGTCATGGGCTGGATCAATATCCAACACCCCCCGGCCAATATTCCCGGCCAACTGACAGGGCTTTCCCGCGACTTCAAGACAGTGGTGGATCAAAGCAGAGGTCGTAGATTTTCCATTAGATCCCGTCACCGCAATCACCTTTGGCGTGACCTCCAATTCGGCCCATTCCGACGTCGCAAAGGATCGGAAGAACAAGCCAATATCATTGTCCACCGGCACACCAGCGGCCAAAGCCGCGGCGATCACAGGGTTGGGTGTTGGGTAAAGATGCGCAATGCCGGGAGAAACGATCAAAGCCGCCAACTCATCCATTTCACGCATAAGGTTTGTAACAATGAAACCTTTGCCCTCAGCGATATCGCGCGCTTCTTGACTGTCATCCCACAAAAGCGCCTCAGCGCCGCCGGCCTCAAGCGCGGCAGCCGCAGCCAAGCCAGACCGCCCCAATCCCAATACGCCAACTTTGCGGCCCTCAAATCCCTGTACCGGTATCATCGCGCTCTCCTGTCGGGCTGTGCCCTTTTCATCCACTACAAATATTCAAAAGTGCCCGCTGTAGCGAACAGGGCACCCGCCCGTTCTTTTAGCGTACCTTTAATGTCGCCAAACCAATCAAAGCCAAGATCAATGCAATGATCCAAAACCTGATCACGATCTGTGGCTCGGCCCAGCCCTTTTTCTCAAAATGGTGGTGAATCGGCGCCATCAAGAACACCCGCTTGCCAGTGCGCTTATAGTACAGAACTTGAATGATCACGGACAGGGCTTCGACCACGAATAAACCGCCAATCACGGCCCAAACCAACTCATGTTTCGTGGCCACAGCAATCGATCCCAATGCGCCGCCAAGCGCCAAGGATCCAGTATCGCCCATGAAGACCGCGGCGGGTGGGGCATTATACCAAAGAAAACCCAAGCCCCCGCCAAACAAAGCAGACACGAAGATTAACAACTCGCCCGTGCCAGGCACGTAATGTACGTCCAAATATTCAGTAAAGTCGACCCGACCAACCGCATAAGCAATCACACCAAGCGCGCCAGCAGCGATCATCACAGGCATGATTGCCAACCCGTCTAAACCATCCGTCAAATTCACAGCATTGGCTGATCCGACGATGACAATCATCGCAAAGGGCACGAAAAACCAACTTAGATTGATCAGCGTGTTTTTAAAAACCGGAAGCGCAAGTTGGCCTGCCAAAGGTTCCGGGTGCAAGGTCAGCGCCCAAAAGCCAGCCGTGGCAGCGATTGCAAACCCAGCCGCCAAACGGATCTTGCCGGACACGCCGTCAGTGTTGTTTTTGCTGACTTTTGCGTAATCATCCGCAAATCCAATCAGGCCAAATCCTGCGGTGACAAACAACACCATCCAGACAAAACCATTGTCCAAACGGGCCCATAAAACGGTCGCCACAAGCAGTGCTCCCAAGATCAGCACACCGCCCATTGTCGGTGTGCCAGCCTTGGTCAAAATGTGGCTTTCAGGGCCATCCTCGCGGATCGGCTGCCCATGAGATTGCTTGCGACGCAGCAAATTGATCAAGGGACGCCCAAAGATGAACCCAAACAGAAGTGCGGTAAAAAACGCCCCGCCTGCGCGGAAGGTGATGTAGCGGAATAGATTGAAAAAATCCCCGCCGTCTGAAAGCTCCGTTAACCAATACAGCATCTTACCCTATCCTTCCGTTTTCTGCTGCAGCGGATGACCCAGCTTGCGCAGTGCGTCAACCACAAGGCTGACCTTTATCCCTTTTGAACCTTTTACCAAGACAGCGTCACCAGGTTGCAACAGATTACGCAATTCAGGTAACAAGCCATCCGCCGCCTCAACATGCAGTCCGCGCTTATCCGCAGGCAAAATATCCCACAAAGCTTTCATCCGAGGGCCAACACAATGCACGAGATCCACATCTGACAAAACGTCATGATCAGCGACAGCGATATGATCATCAATTTCAGTGGGGCCAAGTTCCAACATATCCCCAAGCACAGCAACACGTCGGGTCGCCGCCGATTCTGACGCAAGCACTTCCAATGCCGCTGCCATTGATGCCGGATTGGCGTTAAAGGCGTCATCCAACAAAATGAACGTCTCGCCCCCAACCTCATCAAGACAATAGACTTCGCGCTGGCCCCGCCCCTCAGGTGGAATCCAATGGACCATATCCTGTGCGGCAATACTTGCGTCTGCCCCAAGAGCCGCCACCGCGCCAAGCGCCCCGATTGCGTTGCGGGCGAAGTGACGCCCTGCGCAATCCAGCTTAAACAGCAGCTCGCCCGCTGGGATATCAGCTTGAATGATCGTTTGCCCTGCATTCAGTTGAACCGACTTAAGTTTCCAAGGCTCATCGCCTTCGCCAAACAGGATCGCGTTCGATTGATCCCTTTTCAGGATATCGCTGGTCGAGATATCCCCCGGCAATACCGCGATCCCATCAACGTCCAATCCCTCAAAGATCGCCGCTTTCTCACGTGCGATCCCTTCAATGTTGTCAAATGCTTCTAAATGCGCCGGCGCAATCGTCGTGATCATCGCCACGTTCGGACGCGCCATTTTTGCCAAAGGCGCGATTTCGCCGGGGTGGTTCATGCCGATTTCAATCACCGCAAAATCTGCGTTCGCCGGCATCCGTGCCAATGTAATGGGCACCCCCCAGTGATTGTTAAACGACGCCTCGGCCGCGTGCACTTGCCCTTGGCGTGTCAGAACCGTACGCAGCATTTCTTTTGTGGATGTTTTGCCTACGGATCCGGTCACGGCAACCAATTTCCCCGTAAAACGCGCACGCCCTGCGCGCCCCAAATTCTCAAGCGCCGTCAAAACATCATCGACCACCAGCAAGGGCGCATCCGCAGGAACATCATCAGGGATCCGACTGACCAATGCAGCCCCCGCACCTCTTGCAAGGGCTTGGGCAACAAAATCATGGCCATCGCGCGCGGCCTTGAGGGCAACAAACAAATCACCTGGCGCAATCGAACGTGTGTCGATTGAAATCCCATTAACAGACCAATCCCCAACGGGCCGACCGCCTGTCGCAGTCGTCGCGTCTTTCGCTGTCCACAAGCTCATGTCAGTCGCCCTTCCAATGCGGCAACCGCCACACTTGCCTGTTCGCAATCGTCAAATGGAAGCACTTGATCCCCAACGACCTGACCCGTTTCATGTCCTTTGCCACAAATAAGCAAAGCATCCCCTGGCCCCAGCGCATCCACACCGCGCAGGATTGCCTCTGCACGATCGCCAACTTCCAAAGCAGTGATACCTGTCACTTTCGCACAGCCCAGCATCACGGCAGAACGGATCACCGCCGGATCTTCGGACCGCGGATTGTCATCGGTCACAAAAACAACATCTGCATTCTCGCAGGCAGCCTGCCCCATCAAAGGACGTTTGGTTGTGTCACGGTCCCCACCAGCCCCAACGATCGCCACAATACGTCCCATCACATGAGGTCGCAGCGCCTTCAACGCCGAAGCAATCGCATCCGGGGTATGGGAATAATCCACAAATACAGGCGCGCCATTGTCCCGCGTTGCGGCCAATTCCATCCGCCCGCGCACGGTTCCCAGACGTGGTAATGTTTCAAACACCTCTTCTGGCGGAACACCGGTGCCGATCACCAAACCAGCGGCTGCCAAGATATTCTCGGCTTGGAATCCCCCGATAAGTTTCAAGCGGGTGTGGTGACTGTTGTCCATGAATTCGAACAATAGATCCTGACCGGTGGCATCGTATCGCTGCCCCATGATCCGAAGATCCGCATCCGCGCGACGCCCAATGGTCAGGACTTGATGCCCACGGCTGTGCGCAATGCCCAACATATCACTGCCCCGCGAGTCATCAATATTGATCACCGCTGTGCCGTCATCGGAAAGAACACGGTCAAACAAGCCCGCTTTGGCGTTGAAGTAATCGTCAAAGTCGGTGTGATAGTCCAAATGATCCTGGCTAAAATTCGTGAAAGCCGCCGCCATCAAGCGCACCCCATCGAGCCGGCTTTGCGCCAATCCATGCGATGACGCTTCCATAGCGGCATGGGTGATGCCTTCGCTTTTCAGCTTTGCCAGCAAACGGTGCAATGTGATGGGTTCTGGCGTTGTGTGGTTCAATGGCGCACTAAACGCCCCCTCAACCCCAGTGGTGCCAAAGTTCACAGCTGCCAAGTCAAGCTCTTCCCAAATTTGGCGGGTGAATGTGGCAACGGATGTTTTTCCATTCGTACCCGTCGCCGCCACCATAACATCAGGCTGTGCCCCAAACCAAAGCGCCGCCGAATACGACAATGCAGCGCGGGGTTCTTCCACGACGACAACCGCGACCTCAGGGTAAGACGCCAGATCACTCGCAGCAATTTCCGCCCCTTCGGGATCCGTCAAAACCGCCGCCGCGCCCATGCGCAATGCATATTGAATAAATTCCGCGCCATGCACTTTCACACCAGGCAAAGCGGCAAACAAATGCCCTGGCTTTACGTCGCGAGAATCAACAGAAAGCCCTGAGATTTGTACATCCCAGTCCCCCCGGGCGTGCAGACCCAAATCTGAAAGCGGGCGCGGCGCTGGCACAAGGCCTTGTGATCCCGTTGTGTGTCCCATCGCCTTACCCCCTGGCCGTTGATTCTATTACCGTTAATTACTGGTGAGTGTTACCGCAGTAAGGGGCAAGGTTTCAACTTGTGGACGCAACCCAAGCAGCGGCGCGACGCGGCGTGTCAATTCTGCAGCAACAGGAACTGCGGTCCAGCCCGCTGTACGGCGCATTTCGCCCAAACCTTCGATAGATGGCTCGTCCAATGTCACGATCAACACATATTTTGGGTTCGACGCGGGGAAAATTGATGCGAAGGTCGAAATAACCTTGTCATCATAATAGCCGCCCTGCGGACGTGGTTTATCTGCGGAACCCGTCTTGCCGCCCACTTCATAACCTTCAACGTCACCAAAACTTGCCGTGCCGCGTGTCACCACTTGGCGCAGCATATCACGGGAGATGCGCGACACCTCTTCGGACACAACTCGCGGACCATTTTGCACCCCATCTTGAAGCAACAACGTCGGCACAACCCGCGTGCCACCATTTACAACAGACGCATAAGCGGCCGCCAAATGCATTGGGCTTGCGCTGATACCATGCCCGTATGAGATCGTCATTGTAGACAGTTCTGACCAATTTGATGGCAACAACGGTTGGCTGCCTGAAGCTTCGAGGATCTCGACTGGGGATGGCACTGTCAGCCCAAGTGATGTCAAAAACTCGCGTTGACGGTCTGCACCAATCATCTGCGCAATGCGCGCCGTACCAATGTTAGATGACTTTACCAACACATCCGTCGTCGACAACGTCGGTCCATAATTGTGAAAGTCACGAATGTTAAAACGGCCCCATTTCAACGGGCCTTGCGTATCGATCATCGTGTTTTCGCTGATCAAACCCGCGTCCATCGCCTGCGCCAGGGCAAACAATTTATAGGTTGACCCCAGCTCATACACACCCTGCACCGCACGGTTAAACAATGGGCTGTCAGACTGATCCCCTTCGGTCAGAACGCGAGGGCGTTCATTGGGGTCGAAATCTGGCAAGGACACCAGCGAGATAATTTCGCCGGTATGCACATCCATCAACACACCCGCAGCACCTTTGGCATTCATCAATTGCATGCCACCGCCCAGAACTTCTTCCGCAACGGCCTGCACCGTCATATCAAGTGACAATCTTAGCGGCGCACCATTATTCGCCGGATCACGCAGCATTTCGTCAAAGACATTTTCAACGCCTGCAACGCCGATAACTTCTGCTGAATGCACACCTTCGCGCCCAAAAGACGCCCCCCCCAACACATGTGCCGCAAGGGCGCCGTTGGGATAAAGTCGCATCTCGCGTGGGCCGAACAACAAACCAGGTTCACCAATTTCATGCACAGTTTGTCGTTGCTCGGGGCTCAGTTTCTGACGGACCCAAACAAACTTACGATCACCTGTGAACTGGCGGTTCAGCTGTTCTCCGTCTAGATCAGGAAAAATCTCGGCCAAACGTGCGGCAGCAGCCACAGGATCAATCATTTGTTGCGGATGGGCGTACAAAGAATAGGTCGCGATATTGGTCGCAAGGATATTCCCATTTCGATCGGTAATATCAGCACGTTGGGTCAGGATGCTGTCGCCAGCCCCGCCTGAACGTGGCTCTTCCGGGACCGATACGGAAATCGACCCCATGCGCAAACCAACAGCAGAAAACGCTGCTAAGAAAAATACGGATAACACCAACAAACGGCCTTCGGCGCGGTGCCGAGCCCGACCTTGAATTTCATCATGGCGCGCACGAATGTTATCGCGTTCGATCCGGTCTGGGTTTTCCCCTTTGTCGCGTGCTGAAAGGATACGCGCGAGGGGGCGCAGAGGTGTCCGGATCATTGGCTGTCTCCGCCCGCAGATGCATCCAGCAAGACGCCCATGGTTTCCACAGGGGCCTCTACTTGGTCCAGCAAGGTCACGGGTGCCGGCCACGCCACTTGATCGACGCGTACATAATGTGCGCCCGTCAGCGGCAATAATCCCAAGCTGTCAAAATTCAATTCAGCAAGTTCGCGCAAACGGTCAGGTCGGTTTAAATAGGCCCATTCAGCATTCAGAATGGACAAAGCGCCCCGTGCTTCAGCGATTTCCAGATGCAGCGAACGGATTTCGCGCGTCACTTCTTGGGTGCGATAATTTTCACGGTAAGCCCAAAAGGCCAAACCCATCACCACCAGACCCGTCACAAGGAACATAAAACTGCGCATCAGATCACACCTCCGTCCAGGGTTAGTTTCGGCAGGCCCATGCCTTTGCGATCAAAGGGAGACGGTGTTGCATCCGTGCGTTCTGCCACGCGCAAACGCGCGGAACGTGAACGCGGGTTTTCTTCCAATTCCTGATCATCCGGTCCAATGGCACGGCGCATTTTTTGGGTAAACTCAGGGGAACGACCTGCCGTTGCAGGCGCATGACGGCTTCCGCCGCCCCCGCTTGAACAGCGCGCCGCAAGAAAGCGTTTTACAACGCGGTCTTCCAAAGAATGAAAGGTCACAACAGCCAGTTGCCCACCAGGTTTCAGCGCACGTTCAGCTGCCTCAAGCCCGGCAATCAATGCACCAAATTCATCGTTGATCGCAATGCGCAACGCTTGAAAACTGCGGGTTGCAGGGTGACTTTGCCCCGGCTTTTTACGCGGCAGGGTTTTCTCGATCAAATCCGCCAGTTGCAAAGTCGTCTTAAACGGCGCATCCGCACGCGCAGCAATGATCGCCTTGGCAATTCTGCGCGACTGACGTTCTTCACCATATTGAAACAGAATATCTGCCAACACCGCTTCAGACGCCGAATTCACGACATCCGCCGCAGAGACACCATCTTGACTCATCCGCATATCAAGCGGGCCGTCTTTCATGAAAGAAAAGCCACGTTCTGCCAGATCAAGCTGCATAGAGGACACGCCCAGATCAAGCACAACGCCGTCCAGCAATTCACCAGCAAGAACATCCATATCCGCGAAATTGCCCGCTTTCAGGCGTAAACGATCACCGTATTCACCGGCCCATGGTGCTGCCATCTCTAGCGCCAATGGGTCGCGATCCACGCCGATCACGCAATCCGCACCAGCATCAAGCAAGCCGCGCGTATAGCCGCCAGCGCCAAAAGTGCCGTCCAGCCAAAGGCCGGACACCGGAGCAATCGCCTTTAAAATCGGGCGCAGCAATACGGGGATATGTGGTTTTTTCTCAGGCCCTGCGTCAGTCATCGCTTAAAGCCCCTCTTCACCATCCAAATAGATCGACGGATCAGCATCCGGATCAAAATCATCATCTGCCTCAAGATCGGCATTCATTTCTGCGTCATATGTTTCTGGCTTCCAGATTTCGAACGTATCACCGTTACCGGCAAAAAACGCCATTCCATCCAGGTCCAACTTGTCGCGCAGTTTCGCAGACAGAACCAAACGCCCGGTTTCATCCACCGAAGTATGCGCAGATTGTGTGTTATAAAGACGTTGCAGCGCTTTACGGCGCTTGCTGCCACGGGGCATTTTCTCGATGCGGCTTTCCACATCGTCAATTGCCTCCATGGTGAAACATTCAAGCTGTGGACGTTTTTCGTCGCCGTAAACGATCACAAGCTCGGGGTTCAGGCCTTCACACCAGTTCGGATCACCTGCTTCAAGCACACGGCGAAAAGAGGCCGGGATAGACACCCTGCCCTTTGCATCCACCTTATGGTGGCTTTCGCCTCTGAACCTGCGGACCACTGATGCGGCTCCCGTATTAAATGTCCCGTGACCCAAATGGGTCGAAAAAGTTACCCCCGAAAGGGAAACGGCAGGTTGAGCTGCTGCCACTGCTCAACCTGCCGCCCATGTCCCACTTTGTGGGGAAGCCCAGCTACGCGTGCCATCAAAGGGATGTCTGCTCGCTCACGCGCCGGATCTGTCGTTTTTCGATGAAGCGGGCGCCTGTATGAAACCTGACTTGGTTCATGGGGTCTTGATGCCCCTTAATTCCCGTCCATCTGCAAATAGGGATGCCATGGGAATTCATGGAAATCAATAGTTTTTTACGGGCAAAATTGTACAACCGAAAATTTCAGCCACCCAAATTTGGTCAAAATTGGCTTAATTGATACAGATTGTGGCGAAGCAATGACACCTCACCCACTATATGTAGTGACTGCGCAGCGCACCACGCTTTCCCAAAAAAATTTCAAATAACTTTTTTTGATGGTTATTTTTAGGCTTCCAGCCCAATTCGAATAGGTCTTCCCATTGCGAAACCGTGAAATCCCAGGCCAAAAAAATGGGAACCCACAGATTCACCCATGAATTCCCATGCAATCATTTCATCCGCACAGCGACTTAGGCTTTGCCTGCATCAACCAGCTTTTGCGCAAGCGCCGCATATGCATCCGCCACCGGCCCCTCGCCTGCGGCAATCGGCGTACCAGCATCCCCAGCAAGACGGGTCTCAAGGTCAATCGGCAAAGCGCCCAAGAAGGGCACACCAATCTTCGCAGCCTCATCCTTTACGCCACCATGACCAAAGATATGGCTTTCATGGCCACAGTTCGGACAATGGAAGGCTGACATATTTTCAATCAGCCCCAACACAGGCGTATCAAGCGTGTTGAACATATCCAGTGCACGACGCGCATCAATCAGCGCAACATCTTGCGGGGTCGACACAACAATCGCGCCATCCATTTTGGTTTTCTGACAAAGCGTCAGCTGCACATCCCCCGTGCCAGGTGGCAGATCAAGGATCAAAACATCAAGCTTGCCCCATTCCACCTGCCCCAACATCTGTTGCAAAGCCCCCATCAACATCGGGCCACGCCAAACGATGGCTTTGTCTTCTTCTACCATCAGGCCAATCGACATCACAGTCACACCATGGGCGTGCAGCGGGATAATGGTTTTGCCATCTGGGCTGGCAGGGCGTTTGTTCACACCCATCATGCGCGGCTGCGATGGGCCGTAAATATCTGCATCCAGTAAGCCAACTTTGCGGCCTTGCTTGGCAAGAGCCACAGCAAGGTTAGAAGAAACCGTGGATTTCCCCACACCACCTTTGCCAGATGCCACGACAATAATGTGATCCACGCCAGGCACACCAATGGGGCCATCCTGTTTTGTCGGATGACGACCCACCTTCAGATCGGGCGGGGCTTTTGCTGGCGCGGCTGGCCCATGGGCCGTCAGCACAACTGATGCCGAAGACACGTTAGGAAGACCCGCAATCAGATCTTCTGCGGCCTTGCGGATAGGTTCCATCTTTGCGGCCATTTCGGCGCTATCGGCTTCGATCACAAAGCGAACCTGACCGTCATTTACAGAAAGCGCGCGAATAAGATCGCGACTCACCAAGTTACCGCCATCGGGCAACTGAACGCGCGCAAGCTCTGCAAGAATCATTTTTTGGTCGCTCATCGGATGAGGCCCTCCTCAGGGATATGTCGTCTTTGCCACAGATTGATAACCTTTTGCCCTGGAAAACAGAGATTTACCACCGTTTGATACCGCGCCCAGGCTGTTTTGTTACATCACCTTTACCTTTACGTAATGAGCCATGCAATTGCTGCATAGCGGCATTGATCATTTGGCCAGTTGTGCAATCGCGGAAAATTCCTATTTTGACCTCAACACAACGGAGCCAGCGCAATACGGCGCATCGGCAAGATGATAAGGAATAAATAAAATGGCATACGCTAACACAACAGTATTCTCCGCAACTGCGACCTCAGGTGTTCAAGGCTTCTTCGCCCGCATCACTGAAGGCCTTGCGAACCGCCGCCTGTACAACAAAACATTCAACGAGCTGTCAAAGCTGTCCAACCGTGAGCTGAACGACCTTGGTCTTTCACGTTCCGGTATCGCAGCCATCGCACGTGAATCCGTTTACGGCGTCTAAGAATTAGGCCAGATCACTTCTCCTCCCTTTGTGATCTGGCTTAGCGGCTCTTCGAATTCCTCCCCGAAGTTGTCGCAATTACACCGCACCAATTGGTGCACACGATATGTGATGGGTCGCTCCTCCCTGACCCTGAGCTAAAAGATCTGCAAGGCTTCTCCTCCCTTTGCTGCGCAGATCTAAAGCCTGGACTTCTCCTCCCTTTGTCCGGGTTTATAGTAACGGCGATGCCCACCTCCTCCCGGGCATCGCCGTTTTTTATTTCTGCGACACCCACGACAATTTATCACTGATTTGTGACAGAATCCTTGCGTCACGCTGCCAGACATGAATAACGACCCTTAGTTTTACGAGGGATAGACTCATGGGTGAAAACCAGAACGACGACGCTCGCCATCTTGAAACGCTGGACCGGGATCTAGCGCGCTATTCCAACCTCGAGACTGCGACAGATTACATGTCGCGCCCATTGGTTGGACCAGGCTTGGCATTTGTATTTATCATGCTGGCAGGGCTGTTCGCGGTTCTGTTCTTTGGCACCGATGGCAACAACACTGCCATCGTTGTGATTGCGGCTTGTTTTGGTGCCTATATGG
Organism: Halocynthiibacter namhaensis; assembly: GCF_000812685.1. Taxonomy (GTDB): domain Bacteria; phylum Pseudomonadota; class Alphaproteobacteria; order Rhodobacterales; family Rhodobacteraceae; genus Halocynthiibacter; species Halocynthiibacter namhaensis. The sequence goes on along the minus strand of NZ_JWIF01000074.1, from coordinate 25,478 downwards.
CCCTGAACATTGGCGCGAATGACGTTGCCAACAACATGGGTCCTGCGGTGGGTGCGAATGCGCTGACCATGGGGGGCGCGATCCTGATCGCAGTGGTATTTGAAAGTGCCGGCGCCTTGATTGCAGGTGGCGACGTCGTTTCCACCATCGCCAAGGGTATTATCGCGCCTGAAAGCATGGGTGATGCATCGACCTTCATCTGGGCAATGATGGCCGCACTTTTGGCCGCCGCACTTTGGGTGAACCTCGCCACATGGGTTGGCGCACCGGTTTCCACCACGCATTCCGTTGTTGGGGGCGTGATGGGCGCTGGCATTGCCGCCGCTGGTTTTGCAGCTGTGAACTGGCCAACCATGGGTAAAATTGCTGCCAGCTGGGTGATCTCACCTGTGTTGGGTGGTTTGGTTGCCGCTGGTTTTCTTTGGCTGATCAAATCTCGCATCATCTATCAAGACGACAAAATCGCCGCCGCACGCAAATGGGTGCCTGTATTGGTCGCGATCATGGCAGGTGCATTTGCGGCTTACCTGTCCGTGAAGGGGCTGAAAAAGATCATCAAGATTGATCTGCAAACAGCGCTTTTGATCGGTGTTGCCCTTGGGGCGGCGACATGGGCGATCATGATTCCTGTGGTGAAAAAGCAATCTGAAGGCCTTGAGAACCGCAACAAATCTCTGAAGGTTCTGTTCGCGATCCCATTGATCGTATCCGCGGCGATGCTCAGCTTTGCCCATGGCGCGAACGATGTGGCAAACGCCGTTGGTCCGCTGGCCGCCATCGTTCAGGCTTCACAATCCGGCGACTTTACCGCCGCCGTCAGCATCCCGATCTGGGTGATGGTGATTGGTGCACTTGGGATTTCCTTCGGCCTATTCTTGTTTGGCCCGAAACTGATCCGCATGGTTGGTGGCCAGATCACCAAACTGAACCCCATGCGCGCCTATTGTGTGGCTTTGTCTGCTGCGATCACCGTGATTGTTGCAAGCTGGCTTGGCCTGCCGGTCAGCTCGACCCACATTGCCGTTGGCGGTGTGTTCGGGGTTGGATTTTTCCGCGAATGGGACGCTGAACGTCGCCTTAAAAAGGCCCGCCGGGAAGTGCCTGATCGCCCTGCTTTGTCTCGCGAAGAACGCGCGCGTCGCAAATTGGTACGCCGGTCGCACTTCATGACGATCATCGCAGCCTGGGTCATCACCGTACCCGCGGCCGCTACACTGTCGGCGGTGATCTTCTTCGGATTGACCACCTTCGCAGGATAAAGACCACATACAAGAACACAAAGGGCGAAAAGTTCATCGCCCTTTGTCAGGCCCGAATCAATGCAGCATCATATATTTCAAAAATCAGGTGAACGCGATCAATCCGGGACTGGTTCCAGACTGAATGCATATCAACATTGTTCACTTCCCACGCTTCCCCAAGAGGAATGTGGAATGGCACCCCCCGGGAATAAAACAAAACATCCCTATGCGTAACAAGTGGAACATGGATTTTATGCGTGTAGAGGTTGCCTGCACGCGCATCTGTGTGGGGCTTGATATGAGTGCCCGCAGGCAACTGTGTCAGCATCACCTTGCTGAGCTGAGGGTCTTTGTAACCATAAGATACAATCGCCTGATCACAAATCGGACACAAAAGCGCTTTCCAGTCTTCAAAATCCGGTAATGAATATGACGTCAGAGGATCATCCAGATTTTCGACGAACCGCAGGTTAATTGTCTTCGTCTGTTCAAGTCCCGGAAAAGCATTTCTGCGCCCCCTGGTCCCCTTGAGCCAATCCTCCTCAGTCAAAGCAATCACGCGCGGCAACAGCCGGCCAATATCCACCGTCCCAAGCTGACGATAATGAAGAGGAATATCAACACGGGGGAGTTTCGAAGCAACGATATTCATAAAACTGACTGCCACCTAAATGTCAAATTTGCAATGCGCCTTCAGCTTAGGAGCAAAACGATACAAACACAACAGAGCCAAGTGCTACGCCCGTTCATCCTTAGAGCTTCCCATAACCACAAGACTGCTAATGGACGCCACGCCTTTGATGGTGCCCAGAATTTCTGTGTGAAAATGCTTGTAGCTTTGCAGATCTGCGGTTTCGACGCGAAGCAGATATTCATGCGCCCCGGCAATGTTATGGCACTCCCGCACTTCGCGAGCCGCTGCAATCGCTTGTTCAAAACCCGCCTGTGCCTGTTTAGAATGATCCGCCAGCCCGACCAGCACATAACAGGCAAAGCCAGCCCCGGTCTTGTCCCGATCCACCACCGCGCGGTAGCCTTTGATCACGCCTTGCCGTTCCATGTCTTGCACGCGGCGCAGAGTGGCTGACGGCGACAGCGCAACGCGGTCCGCCAGTTCGGTGTTTGCAATCCGCCCTTCACGGGAAAGAATTCGCAATATTTCTTCTGATTTATGATCCATTCTAGATAATAATTGCAAACATACGAGAATATCAAACAAGAAAGATGCAGACTTGCGTCGGAGTTGCGCAATGATCAGCAGGCAATAAGGACAACGCCATGACATTCGACTTTCTACCCGCCCTGATCACTTTCGCTTTTGTCAGCTCTATCACCCCTGGCCCCAATAATCTGATGCTGATGGCCTCGGGAGCCAACTATGGGTTTCGACGCTCAATCCCCCATATGGCGGGGATTTCGCTGGGCCATGGGTTTATGGTGTTTCTGCTGGGTCTCGGATTGCTTCAGCTTTTTGACACTTTCCCAAAACTGAAACTGATCCTCACCATCGTCTGCGCAATTTATCTGCTATATCTGGCCTATAAGATCGCCACAGCAAGCGCCCCTGGGGAAGCCAAAGAAGGCGGGAAACCCTTCACGTTTCTGCAAGCCGCGGCCTTTCAGTGGGTCAACCCAAAGGCCATTTACATGGCGATCACCGCCCAGACTGCCTATGCACCGATCGCAAGCGATGCGATGCCACTGTGGGTGACGTCCTTGATGGTTGCCTTGGCGTTCACCTGCACCAACCTTCCATCCGTCAGCACATGGGCCTGGGCAGGAACGCAGATCCGTCGTTGGCTTCAAAGCCCAACGCGTTTGCGCATGTTTAACTACACCATGGCCACCCTTTTGGTTCTGACGTTGGAGCCAATTATCAAGGGGTTGATCTAAAATCCTATTACACTTGCCGCTTCCATATGTGATGCCAAGCGTTTGCGGGAGTTTCTGGGTCAAACAGTGACCGGTTAGACCCAGCCTAGAACGGCACATCCCCTGCCCGGTCAGCTGCAACGACGAAGCCCGCTTTCACTTTCTTGGAACCCGCTTTGTCGAACTCAACATCCAACGTATCGCGGCTGGATTCCATCACGGTACCATAGCCGAATTTAGTCTGGAAAATTCGGTCGCCCGGGCGGAACAATTCTTGAGCATCCCCATCAACCATCAGATTGCTACGTTTGCGCTTGGGCGTCACCGATGTCCGTGCCCCCCCGGCTTGACGGGCTTGCATGCGTTTGAACCCAGGTGTGTCCCAACCATCAGCGTTAATCGCGCGTTTCTGCATTGAGCTCATACCCAAATCAGAAAAATCATCATCAAAACCAGACGACCGACCGCCACCAGTCCCCAGCGATGCGGCGCTCAGCACCTCAACGTGGTCTTCGGGCAGTTCATCAATAAAACGGCCTGGAAGTTGGCTTTGCCATTGCCCGTACACCCTGCGATTGCCCGCAAATGAAATCGTGCACAAAGCTTCCGACCGCGTGATCCCCACATAGGCCAGACGGCGTTCTTCCTCTAACCCTTTTTGCCCACTTTCGTCCATGGATCGCTGGCTTGGGAACAGGCCTTCTTCCCAGCCCGGCAAAAACACCACGGGAAATTCCAGGCCCTTCGCGCCGTGCAACGTCATAATCGTCAGTTTTTCTTCCGACTCAGAGCTGTCATTTTCCATGATCAACGAAACATGTTCCAAGAACCCTTGCAGATTGTCGAAATTCTCAAGCGCCTTCACAAGCTCTTTCAAGTTTTCAAGACGTCCGGGCGCTTCTGGGGTTTTGTCTTTTTGCCACATGGACGTGTAGCCAGATTCATCCAGGATTATTTCCGCCAAGGCAATATGGCCAACTTGCACGGTTTCATCAGGTTCCGAGATATCCTCAAACAGATCATCGTCATGATCGTCAACAACTTGGGAAACCCGCCCCACACGGGTCATATCAGACCAACGCTCAAAGCTTTCGACCAGCTTGGACAATTCAGTTTTAGCTTTGCCCTTAATCGCCCCATCGCGCAACAGAATTCGCGTCGCTTCCAACAGCGGAACACTGTTTTCACGGGCGCAAATCTGGATATTTTGCAGCGCCTTATCCCCTACACCACGCTTTGGCGTATTCACAATACGTTCAAACGCCAGGTCGTCTTCTGGGCTGGTGACAACGCGGAAATAGGCCATCGCATCACGGATTTCCATGCGTTCATAAAAGCGCGGACCGCCAATCACACGATACGGCAGGCCGATTGACAGGAACCGATCTTCAAAGGCGCGCATTTGGTGCGATGCGCGCACCAAAATCGCCATATCTTCTAGGCTTCTGGATGCCATACTGCGGGTGCCACGTTGAATAGATTCGGCTTCTTCGCCGATCCAGCGCGCTTCCTCGTCGCCATCCCAATGGCCAATCAAGCGTACCTTTTCACCATCTTCGCGTTCCGTCCAAAGCGTCTTGCCAAGCCGGTTTGAATTGCCTGCAATCACGGCACTTGCGGCCGCGAGAATATGGGGGGTCGACCGGTAGTTCTGTTCCAGACGCACCACATGCGCGCCCGGGAAATCTTTTTCGAACTTCAGGATGTTGCCCACCTCTGCCCCGCGCCAGCCATAGATCGACTGATCATCATCCCCCACGCAGCAAATATTTTTGTGCCCCTGCGCCAGCAGTCGCAACCAGAGATACTGCGCGACGTTGGTATCCTGATATTCGTCCACCAGCACATATTTGAACCAGCGGTGGTATTGCGCCAATACGTCGTCGTGTTTCTGAAAGATCGTCACCATATGCACCAGAAGATCGCCAAAATCACAGGCGTTCAATTCGCGCAGACGACGTTGGTACTGCTTATAAAGCTCAAGCCCCTTGCCATTAAACGCCGAAGCATCGCTGGTCGGCACTTTTTCTGGCGTCCAAGCACGGTTTTTCCAAGCGTCGATCACACCGGCCAGTTCACGTTCAGGCCAACGCTTGCGATCAATGCCCTCGGCCTCAATCAACTGCTTCAGCAAACGCTTCACATCATCCATATCAAGGATGGTGAAATTCGATTTCAACCCGACCAATTCTGCATTGCGACGCAACAGCTTCACACAAATCGCATGAAACGTGCCCATCCAGCGCATGGAGTCACCGCCATTGCCAAGATAATTGCCCACGCGGTCTTTCATTTCACGCGCCGCTTTATTGGTGAAGGTCACCGCCAAGATTTCATCCGGGCGCGCACGGTGGGTGTTGATCAAATGCGCGATGCGCGCAGTCAAAGCTTTGGTTTTCCCCGTGCCCGCCCCCGCCAGCATCAAAACCGGCCCATCAAGGCGTTCAACCGCTTCGCGTTGGGCTGGATTTAACTCATCCAAATAGGTTGCAGGTCGCGCGCCCATAGCGCGCTGGCTTAACGGAACGGGCGTGGCGTTTGGCGCGGCGGCGGCCTCAAAGGCATCAAATTCGTCGAAATCACTCATGACGCGAATCTAACCGGAACAGCAGGCTTTGAAAAGAAGTGTTCGCAGATTGTTCTGCAACTTTTTTCACGGTTTCGCTTTTTTGCGCAAGGACGTCGCAATGTGAGGCTGAAAAGCGAACAGAATGTTACAGAAACCTCACAAAGCTAGGTGAGTCTCTTGCGCTGCAGTGCAGCATTTGCAAAGCTCGTCCGGTCAGCAGATCTCAGGGAGACCAGCCTCATGTCGGAATTCAAGAAAATCCTCATCGCCAATCGCGGTGAAATTGCCATTCGCATTATGCGCGCCGCCAATGAAATGGGTAAGAAAACCGTTGCTATCTTCGCCGAGGAAGACAAGCTTGGTTTGCACCGTTTTAAGGCAGATGAAGCGTATCGCATTGGCGAAGGCATGGGGCCTGTTGCGGCTTACTTAAGCATCTCAGAGATCATCCGCGTTGCCAAGATGTCCGGCGCAGATGCGATCCACCCGGGCTATGGCCTGCTGTCGGAAAACCCCGAGTTCGTCGACGCATGTGATGAAGCGGGCATCACTTTCATCGGCCCCAAAGCGGCTACTATGCGCGCCCTAGGTAACAAAGATTCAGCCCGTCGCGTCGCCGTGCAAGCCGGTGTACCGGTCATTCCGGCCACCGACGTTTTGGGCGATGATATGGATGCAATCCGCAAGGAAGCGGCGGAAGTTGGCTATCCCTTGATGCTGAAAGCCTCTTGGGGAGGTGGTGGTCGCGGCATGCGTCCGATCTTCTCAGCTGATGAAGTTGAAGAAAAGGTTCTTGAAGGTCGCCGCGAAGCCGAATCTGCTTTTGGCAATGGCGAAGGTTTCCTTGAAAAGATGATCCAACGTGCGCGCCATGTTGAGGTTCAAATTCTCGGCGACAAACATGGTGGCATGTATCACCTGTTTGAACGCGATTGTTCCGTACAACGTCGCAATCAAAAAGTCGTGGAACGCGCCCCTGCCCCGTATTTGTCTGAGGAACAACGTCAGGAAATCTGCGCTTTGGGCCGCAAAATCTGTGCCTTTGTTGGTTATGAATGTGCGGGCACTGTCGAATTCCTGATGGATATGGATGACGGCAAGTTCTACTTCATTGAGGTGAACCCGCGCGTTCAGGTCGAACACACCGTGACCGAAGAAGTCACCGGCATCGACATCGTGCAAGCCCAGATCCGCATTGCCGAAGGTGCCACCATTGCGGATGCCACCGGCAAAACCAGCCAGGAAGACGTGCGCTTGAATGGTCACGCGCTTCAGACCCGGATCACCACAGAAGATCCGCAAAACAACTTTATCCCGGATTACGGCCGTATCACTGCGTACCGTTCTGCGACCGGCATGGGCATTCGTCTGGACGGTGGTACTGCTTATGCGGGCGGCGTGATCACGCGTTATTACGACAGCTTGCTGACCAAAGTGACGGCCCACGCGCAAACGCCTTCTGCGGCGATTGCCCGGATGGACCGCGCTTTGCGTGAATTCCGTATTCGCGGTGTGTCGACCAACATCGCGTTTGTGGAAAACCTGCTGAAGCACCCGACCTTCTTGGATGACAGCTATGCCACGAAATTCATCGACGAAACCCCAGGTCTGTTCAGCTTTAAAAAGCGTCGCGACCGTGGCACCAAAGTTCTGAACTATATCGCGGATATCACCGTCAACGGCCATCCCGAAACTGAGGGCCGCGCGGAACCAGATGCGGCGATTGCCGCACCAAAAGCACCAATGTCCACGCTGGATATTCAGCCCGGCACCCGCAACCTGCTTGAAGCCAAAGGCCCACAAGCCGTTGCGGATTGGATGAAAGCCCAGCCACAATTGCTGCTGACCGACACCACTATGCGCGATGGCCACCAGTCCCTTTTGGCGACCCGGATGCGCTCTATTGATATGATCAAAGCGGCACCTGCTTATGCGTCACGTCTGCCGCAATTATTCTCAGTGGAATGCTGGGGTGGCGCGACCTTTGATGTGGCGTACCGTTTCTTGCAGGAATGCCCTTGGCAGCGCCTGCGTGATCTGCGCGTAAAAATGCCAAACGTCATGTCACAGATGCTTTTGCGGGCCTCAAACGGCGTGGGTTACACGAATTATCCTGACAATGTGGTGCAGGGTTTTGTGAAACAGGCGGCCGAAACCGGCGTTGACGTCTTCCGCGTGTTTGACAGCCTGAACTGGGTTGAAAACATGCGCGTCGCCATGAATGCGGTCGTGGAAAACAACAAGGTTTGCGAAGGCACGATCTGTTACACAGGCGATATTCTGGATCCCAACCGTTCCAAATATGACCTGCAATATTATGTCAACATGGCGAAGGAACTTGAGGCCGCTGGCGCCCATGTTCTGGGCCTCAAAGACATGGCGGGTCTGCTGAAACCAGCCGCTGCGCGTGTGTTGATTAAAGCCTTGAAAGAAGAGGTCGGCCTGCCGATCCATTTCCACACACATGACACATCCGGCATTGCCGGCGCGACCATTCTGGCGGCGGCTGATGCGGGCGTTGACGCAGTAGATGCGGCGATGGATGCGTTCTCTGGCGGCACGTCCCAGCCGTGTTTAGGTTCCATCGTGGAAGGTTTGCGTCACACGGAACGTGACACGGGCATCGACATCGCGGTTGTGCGTGATCTGTCGACTTACTGGGAGCATGTGCGCGCGCAATATGTGGCGTTTGAAAGCGGTCTTGCCGCCCCGGCTTCTGAGGTTTACCTGCACGAAATGCCCGGTGGGCAGTTTACAAACCTCAAGGCCCAAGCGCGTAGCCTTGGCTTAGAGGAACGCTGGCCCGAGGTCGCAAACACCTATGCCGATGTGAACCAGATGTTCGGTGATATCGTGAAGGTGACGCCATCTTCCAAAGTGGTGGGCGACATGGCCTTGATGATGGTCAGCCAGAATTTGACCCGTGATGAAGTCGAAAGCGCCGACACCGATGTGGCCTTCCCGGACAGCGTTGTGGATATGATGCGCGGCAACTTGGGTCAACCTCCAGGTGGGTTCCCTGCGGGCATCGTGAACAAAGTTCTGAAAGGTGAAACTGCGTCCACGGCCCGCCCCGGTGCGGACATGGAACCCGTTGATCTGGAAGCCACACGCCTTGAGCTTTGCAGCACGCTGGAAGGTTACAAATGTGACGGTGAAGACCTGATGGGCTACCTGATGTACCCGAAAGTCTTCCTTGATTACATGGGCCGTCATCGCCTTTACGGCCCTGTGCGCACCCTGCCGACACGCACATTCTTCTACGGAATGGAGCCAGGCGAAGAGATCTCAGCTGAGATCGATCCGGGTAAAGTTCTGGAAATTCGCCTGCAAGCCGTGGGTGAAACTGACGAGAACGGCGAAGTGAAAGTGTTCTTTGAACTCAACGGTCAACCGCGTGTTATTCGTGTGCCAAACCGCATGGTCAAAGCCACCACGATCACCCGCCCCAAAGCCGAAGAAGGCAATGCAAACCACATCGGCGCACCGATGCCCGGTGTTGTTGCTTCGGTTGCCGTGGCCCAGGGGCAAGAGGTCAAAGAGGGCGACCTTCTGCTGACGATTGAAGCCATGAAAATGGAAACCGGCATCCACGCCGAACGCGACGCAATCATCAAAGGATTGCATGTGGCCGCAGGCACCCAAATCGACGCGAAAGATCTGCTCGTCGAACTGGAATAAAGCGTCACTGTTTCTCGTGGGATAAATCCACGATCATAATGACACGCGGGGGCCAATGGCCCCCGCGTTTATCATTCAAGACCGATGAGTTGCGGCTCGACAAACGCGTCATCTCCGTAGGCATCCCGCACAAAATGCCAGGCACCGCCAATATTTTGGGAAAATTTGACTGACTGAAAGGTCATATCTTCTGAAAGGCCATTTCGCTGGTGCTGCGCCAAAAATCGTTCAAGCTGAATAGGGCGTGAATTCCGCTGGTTTTCACGTTGCAGCGGGATTGATAAACCTGCTTCTGGATGCCCTGAAATCACGACATCCCGGATATCAACCGAAGCGCCGGCAGCGAGGATCATCCCATTTCCAGCATTCTCAGAAACCAGAGTATCACGCATGACGATCTCTGACACGGCATCTGTCACAACGCCCGCTGAGTGGTGACCACCTGACCCGTTGCGGGTTATCTTCGTGCCTGAAACATGAAGCACCCCTCCGTTGTTTATCCCCCTGTCACGGTTTTTTGTGATCAAGCTGTTTTGAATCTGAACATTACAGGCCCCAGATACATCCACACCATCTGTGCCATTTTCAGAAATCTCTGCATTCGTGATAACTAAATTTAGGGGCGGGCTGCCGGGGGCATTCAACACCGGAAGGCAAGATACCCCCCTAGAATTGCCCGAAACCTGCATCCTATCAAGTGTCAGATTTTCCCCTCCACGCATCGCGATACCTGCAAGCCCATCTTTATACCCGGAGATATGGCTATCCGAGAGCCTTCCAGGACCAGAGCAGTGCCCCATGACAATCCCGCCAGCGTTTCCATCGCTAAGGCGCGCGTCAGAGATGTCAAATGATGCACCGTTTTGAGTAAACACGCCGCTGTAACCACTTCCTGACAGGCTGAAATCACGGGCCTGGAAAGACGCGCCCGTGTCCAGCCGTACCCCTTCCCGTCTGTTGTCGCGAATGATGCTGTTTGTCAGGCTGATGACAGCCCGATCAATCGCCAGAATGCCAGCTTCAGCGTTTTCAGAAATGATGGACCCTGTGATCTGTACATTTGCCTCAGGCCCAAGCACGTAAATCCCCGAATACACATCGTTGCGAATATGCATATTGTTTAGTGAAACTCTAGCGTTCACGACAGTAAATCCGGAATGTGCGTCCTGAGAGAAATAGTCAGGTTGACCGGCGCGAAAGACAGTCGTGCCATTTTGCCCGGTGACCTGAGATCCGCTGGGTTCACCACCAATCTGTGTCAGATACAGATTTTCGATCTTCCCCCCGGGCGCATGCCATTGCACGATGTCCTGTGCTGTCTCGGAGATGATCTGTGGCGGCGTCTCGCCGTAACCTATGATCTCAAGTGGTTTTGTAATGGTAATCGCATCTTTGTATTCGCCGGATGCGATGCAAATACGATCGCCATCCTGTGCAGTAGACACCGCGTCGCTAATCAAACCGGAGGAGGTCCAGAGCCACCCGGGCTTAATTACGTGACTGCAGCCTTCCGGTTGAGTTTCATATAGGGATGTGAGCTGCGCAAAGGAGGCCCCCATAGCGAGGCCCCCTCCCGTTGTTACAAAGACCGCCAAAATGGTGGACAGCCCAATGCGTCTGGTTTGCAATTGCATCACACATATCCTTTCTGAATATTCGTAGATTGTCTGGACAATGCACAGACTTCACAGTGTTCCAACGATAAGCGGTTAACAATAGCCATCTGTTCAGGTGACGTGTCGTTTCTGGCACAGCCCCATCAAGGTTTTTGCTTAAGCTTCCCCTTGCCCTCTGAGTGCATACCCGCCACGTTATTTAAAAGGGAATCAGATGCCGAATGCGTTTCGTATCACTCCTATCTTTTGTGTTGTAGACACTCGTGCAGGCCGGGATGGCGCAAACCCGTAGAGGCCTCGCACTTGAACTTTCTCCAGAGGACTGGATCCAATGACCACCATAAATCGTATGCACCATAAAATTCTGGTCTTTACCGATATTCACATCAAATCTGAGGGCGAGAAGATCGTCGGCTATGACCCATTGGAACGATTTGACACTGGGTTGAAACACGCGCTCAAGCATCATCCGGACGCGGATCATTTAATCCTGACCGGTGATTTGACCCATAACGGTCGCCCAGATCAATTTGCACGTCTCAAACCGTTGCTGGCTGATCTGCCACTGCCTGTCACATTGATGACTGGGAACCATGATCGCCGCGACACTTTGCTTGAGGCTTTTCCTGACCAGTTGGTCACCGAGAGCGGCCATTTGATGCGCGTGATTGACCTTCAGGGGGCCGCACCCTTTGGTCCCAAAGATCGGCTGATCTGTCTGGATACTTTAGATGGTCCGCCCTGGCGCGAACACCACCATGCTGGTGCGCTCTGTCGCGCACGAATGGAATGGCTGAAAGAACAACTGGATACCGCAGGCGAGCGTCGCGTCTCAATCTTTATGCACCACCCGCCCTTCCACACGGGGTTTGATGGGATGGATGCGATCCGAATGATGGATCACGACGCCTTTTACGACCTGGTCAAACAATACCCCAATGTTGCTCATATTTTTGCCGGACATATCCACCGTACAATTTCTGGCACAGCACATGGCATTGGTTTTACGATCTTCAAAAGTCCGACTCATCAAATGCCGATGATGTTGGGTGAAACAGGTTACGCGCATTCCGTTCCAGAACCGGGTGCATATGGGATCATCTTGCTGTCCGATGAAGGCGTGATCGTTCATTCGGAAGACTTTGACGAAGCACGCCGCCATGCCGTTCAAGGGTACGACGATTAGAAACCGTAGTTTGCGCAACGGAAACCTGTGAAAAGCCTTGGCTTAGGTTGTGATTTTCAACCACTCATGTTCCCCTCTCCACATACGCGGCCCCACGACACACGACAGGACATACCATGATCATTCCCACAGTTACCCCACTTTACGCCGGCATCCTTGCCCTTTTCTTAGTTTACCTCAGCTTTCAGGTCATTTTTCGCCGCAAAAGCGCCAAAGTATCCCTTGGGGATGGCGATGACAGCCTGCTGAACAAACGTATCCGGGTGCATGCAAATTTTGTCGAATACGCACCTATTGGCTTGATCTTGCTTCTCATGGCGGAACTTCAGGGCGCACCGCTTTGGGTGTGTCATATCCTTGGTTTGATGTTGGTCGCGGGGCGTGTCATGCATGCCCATGGGTTGGCCGCTGACCCGCAAATCATCCCGCTGCGCAAAAACGGCATGATCATCACATTTGCGATGCTAACCTTCGCCGCCATCGCCAATATCGCCCACGCCATTTTCTAAAACGGTATTCTGAGGCCGTTTCACAAAAAATCTGCCCTCACATTGCATTTTCCACTTGCAGGTCGAGGGCAGGTTCACTAGATCAAGCCTCACCGAAAGGATGCGGGCGTAGCTCAGGGGTAGAGCACAACCTTGCCAAGGTTGGGGTCGAGAGTTCGAATCTCTTCGCCCGCTCCAAATACACAACCCAGTGTGTTTGGTTAGGCCTTTCGGAAATGGATGCGGGCGTAGCTCAGGGGTAGAGCACAACCTTGCCAAGGTTGGGGTCGAGAGTTCGAATCTCTTCGCCCGCTCCAAATAATTTAGCCAGAATACACATAACTTAAAGCAAGCTTTCTTCAGAGCTGGCTTTAATTCGTGTCTCGGCACCAAGATCTCCCCACGTAGGGAACAGTTCCCCTACCCTCCGTTACCATCCAAATTGACGATGAACACACAACCATCCGTTGCAAGTTCCGGGGGCGTTGTACAAAGCCCCCGCGCCACAGTCCATGCGGCGACAACTTTCGGCACATAGCCGCGGGTTTCGGCGTATTCTGGCACGCCGCCATTTCGCCGCACCGCGTTCTCGCCCGCGTTATAGGCCGCCAAGACGACAATCGGATCGTAATTAAATTCCTTCATCAACCAATCCAGATATGCCACGCCACCCTTGATGTTTTGAACGGGGTCACTCACATCCGTCACACCAAATCGTTCCGCTGTGGCTGGCATCAACTGCATCAAACCTGACGCCCCTGCAGAACTGATGGCATCTACTTTACCAGAGGATTCCACTCCGATCACGGCCAAGGCCAAGGCTGGCGACACTTTCGTGCCAACAGTCGCACCAAGAATATCACGTCCATATTTTTCAGCGACCGCTTGGAGATTTTGCATGGCTGGCACAGCCACACTGCTGTCTCCCGGCGGATTGCTTAGAACCTGTTCGGCAATTTCCAAACGGTTGGGGGCAGAATCTTCAAGCGACGGTGAAATGCTTTCCCAAAACCAAGCATAAGGAAGATCAGGTACTGTCGCCTGCAAAATATCTTGCGCGTCATCTGTGCCAACTTCAGGCGTCGAAACCTCTGCATCACGGTGCCCCGTTGGCAGCGCCAAAGCAGCGGCCTGTTCAACTGGATCAATTTGAACGTTGATCCGGCGACGCCCCTCAAAGCTTTGAGGAACCACCACACGTTTAAACGTGAACTCGGTTGGCGCCGGAGCAGGGTCAGCGCCAATCGGTAAAGGGAGACAACACAAGAAAATCGCCATTCCCCTAATCACAGAGGTTTCGAACATATTCCGCACCTTGTTTTCCGATATGACGACCATCCTACTGGAAGGCCAAGATAAAGCAATTCGCATTTCAACGCCCCGTTCGGACCCCTAGTTTCAAGATATTCCTAGGATTCTGACAAATCATTCACCCCGACGCCAGCACTATTCGCTCAAATATGTCCTTTGTGCCCAAATGAACGGATACATGGGGCCCCTTCGAGGGTTCATCGTGAGTAATTTTCATAAAGTTTATAGATCTCAATTGCTTACGAATTTTATTTATAATTATCGCCCTGCCAAAAAATACCTGATCTCCGCCCAAGTCTTGCCCCATTCTAAGAGCTATATAGCGGCACACAACGGCCAACCCGATGAACGCACAGACGGCAGGCTTCAACACTGGCTTAATTGGCCACCACATGCCGCACATTGCGGTTGATTAAACAAATAGGAAATCAAAATGTTGAACTTCATCAAAAACTTCGCGAATGACGAATCCGGTGCTGTAACAGTTGACTGGGTTGTTCTGACCGCCGCCATCGTTGGCTTGGGCATCGTAATCTCACAAACTGTTGGTACTGGTGCTAACACAGCAGCAGCTAATATCGCAGCAGAGCTAGGGAAAATCCAACCTGACGCATCTGCAATTGCCACTACAGTTAGCGACTAATCTGACGAACTGAAACAAGGTTTTCGCAGCCACAAACTTTGAAGGGCCACACTTTGTCGTGTGGCCCTTTTATACGAAAATGTTAGGTAAAATAACAAAATCCCAACAGAACACGATCAACTTCCCGACACATTTCGGTGCCACGGTCACATCCAGAGTCACAGTTTGATACCATCCAGCGGAGTAGTTAATGAGATATTTGTTGAAAAAATTCGCCCACGATGACGATGGGGCAATTACCGTAGATTGGGTCGTGCTGACCGCCGGGATCATCCTCCTCACGGTCACCGTATTTGTGCCTCTCAAAGCGGGCCTTATGGATGGCTCAGAAACCATCGCGACCTCAATCGAATCCGTGACGATTTTGGACGAGTAAAACCCACAATATTGTCGATTTTTTCACGAATACATTGGTATATTCAGCACAAGTGTCACCTGAACTTGGTTATCCTATTGCATCTTTTGCGGGAATGCTCAAAAAAAGATGAATTGTCTTACCAACCGTAAGACAATAGGAATTTCGAAAGGATTTAGAATGCGTGCTGTATTTGGCCTTGTGCTTGTTGCGGGTGTCGGTTTGGCAGGTTTGGCCGTATTTAAAGTAAAAGAACGCGTGGATGCTTACCAAGGTGCCTTGGCGCATGCTCGATCGACCCAAATCAACATCCAAACCACCGATATTCTTGTCGTCACCAGCCGACTTTCCTATGGCCAGAAGCTAACCGCTGAACATGTTCGCTTGGTAAAATGGCCTGTGGATTCACTACCTGAGGGCACGTTTTCGACCTTAGAAACGCTATTCCCGGACAGCTCACTTGCGTATCGCAGCGTGGCACGCATCATGGAAGTCAACGAACCGGTTTTGAATGTGAAAGTCTCAGAACCAGGAAAAACCGTGGGCATTCAATCACAAATCACCCCAGGCCTAAGTGCCTTTACAATCAGAGTTGATGCTGTGTCTGGCGTGTCAGGTTTCCTACATCCTGGCGCCCTTGTCGATGTCTATTGGACTGGCGAAAGCGAAGGCGAAGGCGTGACCCAGCTGATACAAAATGCTGTACGGATCGTCGCCATTGACCAACAAGAAAACGCTGAAGATTTCGGCGCAACGATTGCCCGCACCATCACGGTGGAAGGCACACGCCAGCAGGTCACCCGACTGGCGCAAGCGCAGGCCAGCGGTCGTTTGACCCTTTCACTTCTCAACGAAAGTGACGAACTGGTGGACCCCAGCGAAGTTATTCTGACACGCACCGGGGATCTGCTTGGAGAACGCGAACAAGCGGAACAAAAATGTTACGTGACGACCGGCTTCGGCGCAAACAAAGTGGTTACTGACATTGAACGCCCGTGCCCCGATTAACAGCCAATGCATATCTGTATTTGGCAAGGTGATCTAACGTTAATGCGCTTAAATACTTAAAAAGACCAACCAAGTTTCCTTGGTTGGTCTTTTTTTATACTGTCTATATCCGCCCCTGAAGATGTGAGGCTTCACATGACATCGGCCAATATTAGGCTGTCCATTCCCACGGGCGAACAAATTGACCAAGGCAGCTTGTCACTTCAGCATCGCTCACATCACCGGTTTTCTGCAACTGTGCAACAAGACCACGCTTCTTATCATCAAGAACCGCGTGAACCTCGGCGGAGACCCCAGCACTCAGCAAAGCGGCATTATAGACCCGGGTGATCGCACGTTTGCGCAAGTCCGGCTTAAACACTTTCCCCACTGCAGTTTTGGGTAGCTCATCCAAAATCTCAATATATTTCGGATATGCCGCACGTTCATGGATATGTTCACATGAAAACGCGATCAATTCCTCAGGGGTTGTTTCTGCACCTTCAATCAGCTCTACATAAGCGCAGGGCAATTCACCCGAATGCCCATCCGGCTGGCCAATAGCCCCAACGAAGCCGACCGCAGGGTGTCCTGACAAGGCTTCTTCAATCTCAGCGGGGTCAATATTGTGCCCACCACGGATGATCAAATCTTTCGCCCGCCCCGTAATAAACAGATACCCTTCCGCATCGATGCGCCCAAGATCACCCGTACGTAGATAGACATCGTGATGGAACAAATCGTGGTTTTTGTCGACTTCGGTGTATGTAGACCCCTCAAAAACCCCAGGGTTGTCGATGCAGATCTCACCAATTTCATCCACGGCACATTCCACTGGACCATCCGAAGTATTCTTCAAGATCTTCACGTCACAATGCGGGAACATCATGCCCACAGACCCAGTCTTTTTACTGCCACCGGGAGGGTTACAAGACACAAGGCAGGTTGCTTCCGTCAAGCCATAGCCTTCAATGATTTGCACCCCGGTCGCTTCTTCAAAACGACGGTACAGTTCCAATGGCAAAGGCGATGACCCGGAAAATGCACCAGATAAAGTGGAAATATCGGCATCAATAGGACGTTGCATCAAGGCGGATAATGCCGTTGGAACGGTGACCAAAAAGCTGACTTTATAGCGTTCGCACAGCTTCCAGAAATTGTCGAACACACCATCCCCGCGATACCCCGCAGGCGTTGGAAAAATCACATGGGACGCCGCACCAATCATGGACATCAGGATCGGATACACCGCGAAAACATGGAACAATGGCAGCGGACACATGACGTTGTCTTCAGGTTCAAACAACAGGGTCGAGCCAAGCCAACCATTATAGATCATGCCCGAATATTTATGCTGGGCGACCTTGGGCATCCCCGTGGTGCCACCGGTGTGAAAATAGGCCGCAACCCGATCTTCCTTCTTGTCTTCAAAATCAAGCGTGGTGTTTTCTTTTGCGGCTTCCCGGACAAAATCAAGTACTTGTGCGCTGTGCGTTACAGGATTCTTAGGGCGGATAAGCGGAACGATCCAGGATTTTGGTGGTGACAAATACCGCAGCAGGTCGATCTCAAGGACGGTTTTCACATTGGGCGCATCTTTCAACGCCTCTGATGCTTTTTGCGGCACATCCGTCTTTGGGAAGGCCTTTAACGTCACCAAAACCGTCGCGTTCGTTTCGCGCAGAATGGCTGAAATCTGTTCAGGCTCAAGCAGCGGGTTAATCGGGTTCACGATCCCCGCGATCATCCCCCCCAACAGAGTTTGGGCCGTCTCCATTGCGTTGGGAAGTAAGAAGGCAACGACATCGGTTTCACCAACACCTAGACGGCGAAACAGGTTCGCGGCTTGGACGGACTTTTCAAACACTTCAGTCCAATTTTGGGTTTCCGCCTTATCCTTAGGCCCCGATGTAATCTGATAGCTGATAGCCGACCCGTGAGGGTTCTTGTCTTTCGCCGAAGCTAAAAAGTCATGCATGGTGCGCGGCAAATCACGCGCGCCAAACGTTTCGGCTTCGCCTTCGATCTTTAGCAGATCCTCCAGATTGGCAAATTTACCCATCCTTATCTTCCTCCCTGATGTCCCATTTTTATGGACGTTTTGTCACACAATGGGCGGAACTGTGCCGTGACGCAAGCCTGACGCTGCATCCCCATCATTGGCCCAGCACCTGAAGGCGGAAAAACCTTAAACCTCAGAGGTGAACTGAAGCTTCGCAAGGCGCGCATAAAGGCCACCCTCTTTCACAAGGCTTTCATGGGTGCCCGACGCAACGATCTGACCTTCTTCAAACACCACGATCCGGTCGGCCTTCTTAACGGTTGCCAAACGGTGCGCCACAATCAAAGTCGTGCGGTCTTTTGCAAGGTCATCAATTGCATGCTGCACGGCACGTTCGCTTTCGGCATCAAGTGCCGACGTTGCCTCATCCAGCAATAAAACCGGCGCGTCGCGCAAGATGGCCCGTGCGATGGCAATACGCTGCTTCTGCCCGCCCGACAGCATCACGCCGCGTTCGCCAAGCTCTGATTGATACCCCTCAGGCAGCGCTTGCAAGAAATCATGCGCGGCCGCTGCTTTGGCTGCCGCAATAACGTCATCTTCACTGGCATCAGGACGGCCAAAGCGAATGTTTTCCATGGCAGACCCAGCAAAAATCACAGGGTCCTGCGCAACAAGGGCGATGTGGCGTCGAAAATCTGCGCGTTCCATGTCGCCCAATGCGTGACCATCAAGGTAGACATCCCCTTGATCCGGATCATAGAAGCGAAGCAAAAGCTGCAAGATTGTAGACTTCCCAGCCCCAGACGGGCCGACCAACGCAACGGTCTCACCCGCTTTTACGTCAAGCGTTAGATCTTTCAACGCAGCAACATCAGGCCGTGAAGGGTAATGAAACGTCACATCGTCGAAACGAATATTGCCGCTGGAGCGATCTAGCGACTTCACGGGTGACACCGGATCATTGACCTGATCTTGTGTCTCTAACAGCTCAACCAAACGTTCTGTTGCACCAGCGGCACGTTGCAGTTCGCTCCAGACTTCGGACAGCGACCCAACCGCGCCAGCGACCAAGATCGCATAGATCACAAATTGCACCAATGCGCCCGTGCTCATGAGGTCATCCTGCACATCACGCGCACCAACCCAAAGCACGCCAACAACACCAGAGAAAATCAGAAAAATCACGATGACCGTCATGATCGCACGCGTAAAAATACGCTTTGCCGCGGATCCAAACGCTTTCTCGGTTACATCATCGAATTGCGCGATTGTTCGGGCTTCGTGTGTGTAGGCTTGCACAGTTCCAACCGCCGACAAGGCTTCTGAAGCAGAGCCAGAGCTGGCCGCGATCCAATCTTGGTTTTCTCGACTAAGCACCCGCAAACGGCGCCCTAGAACGATGATCGGGATCAACACACCAGGGACGATCAACAACACAAGCCCTGTCAGCTTCGCGCTGGTAAACAGCATCAAGATCATACCACCGATGAACATCAGAATGTTGCGCAACGCCACCGAAAGAGACGAGCCAATCACGGATTGAATGATCGTGGTATCCGTCGTGATCCGTGACAGTACTTCTCCCGTCAACGTCTTCTCAAAAAATTCGGGTGACAAGCCAATCACGCGCGAGAACACCGCTTTGCGCATGTCGGCCACGATGCGTTCGCCTAAACGGGTCACCAAGAAATAACGCGTTCCCGTGCCAAGCGCCAACAAAGCGGCAACGGCCAGCGCCGCGCCAAAATACTCATCGAGCAGATGCGCGTCGCCAGCGGTAAACCCATCTACAACTCTGCGCACCGCGATTGGCAAAATCAGTGACAACGCTGCGGTCGCGGTCAAAGCAATTAAGGTCAGAACCACCTGCATTTTGTAAGGCTTCACAAACGGCGAAAGGCCCTGCAACGCACTGATTTTTTTGGACTTTTCTCGATCCTCATCAGAGGAATCTGTTGATCTGGCCATGGTCTGCACTCTCAATATGCACACGAACGTCAAACGAAATTCGTTATGTTAACACTGCAGAGGAGAGGGTTGGAACGGATAGCGAGCTACGCGACCGAGCTTTTCCCCAATCTTTTCAATGTAGTTGTGTCCCAAGAGGCAGATATAGAAACCCCTGAGTTTTCAAGGGTTTTCCTAACATGTGTCCCAAGGAAAACAAGTCACATTTTGCCGCACAAGCCTTCCCCCTGCCCTTGGATCACCGAGGGCAACAGCGAGAATTGTCCCGGATTGAAAGGGCAAGAATATGAGTGCATGTAGACACTGTGGGCACGGCGCAATCATCTAAGGGTGATCTGGGGCCGATATGCCCTGACTGTTCGGACGATAGACAGTGTGAGACTGCGACCGACACTGGATACACAGGGCCACCGATATTGGAACCGGAATTATGCGACCAAATCATTGACGCATAATTCAAAAACAACGGCACGTTTGACACCAAATGGCTAACCAACAATCTCACAAAGAACACGCTTAGTGACACCGGCACGCAAAAGCACGCAATCTGAAAATTATATATTCCCTTGTGTTTTTCCTTTTTTATGCCCATGTAGTGCACGCGACGTTACCACTATCTGCAACACTGCTCCTTAGGCTCAGTCTTCGATCTTGCGCTGACTTAGCCGATCTGCTGCATTCTGCGGGCAGTTTTAAAGGAGAACGACAATGGCTACTGGCACTGTCAAATGGTTTAACACAACAAAAGGCTTCGGCTTTATCGCTCCCGATGGCGGAAAAAATGATGTATTTGTACACATCTCTGCTGTTGAGCAAGCAGGCTTGACTGGTCTGGACGATAACCAAAAAGTGACTTTCGATATCGAATCTGGTCGCGATGGCCGCGAAAACGCGTCAAACATCGCTCTGGCTTAAGGTTCTTTCTTAAGTAAGAACTAAATCTAAATGAAATTATGGGCACGTCATCTCTGACGTGCCCATTTTACAAAAAAGCCGTGCTAACCATCAGGTTGGCGTGGCTTTAAAATGTTGCACAGAAAGCATGAACTTACGCCGATTCACCGCCCCGACAACGCTTGGCCAGTTACGCAAGAGTTTCAACGGATGGGCAGACGGTTGATGCCCAGATCGATGCCTGAAGTATGCAGGCTGTGAGAAGGTGTTCACCGAAGTTGCATCTGGGGCCAAGAAGGATCGTCCTGTGTTGAAGGAAGTCATGGCGTATCTTCGATCCAATTCGGATGATGTGTTGACCGCGTACAAGCTTGATCGCGTTGCCCGCAGCCCGCCATATTTCAGATTCGATAAAAACTGCATCGCAAATCACAACAAAACTGATTCACATTAACGCAAATCCAGCGTGTCACGCTTCAGTTAAGTAGTTGATTTTATTGAATTATAATAAATTGGAGCGGGTAGCGGGAATCGAACCCGCGCCTTAAGCTTGGAAGGCTCTTATGATACCATTTCACCATACCCGCACTCTGGATGTTGATTATGTCACCTGCCGGGGAACGTCAAGAGGTCTGCAGGTTTCCTTTTCGCATTTTTGAAAAACCTATGTCAGCCTGAAACCTGGCTGTTACGGTAAAGGGTTCCGGGGAAATGTCACAAAACCGCCCCAATTTCACAGTAGGCTAAGCCAATATAATTGAGCGGGTCTGATATTCCTGATCCGAAGGAGGCCCAGATGGCACATTTCATGAAAACTTCAGCGCTTTGTATTGCCGCAGTCTTTTCCGCTCAGATGGCATCGGCCCAGCAAGTCATGTCAAAATCTCAAGTCGAATCCTATTTAGGTGTCGCAGATATTGACCACGTTCTTAACCGAAACATTGATGATCCAACGACGGCCGCAGTGGAACCAAGTGTGTATGAAGTTTCTATTTTCAAGAATGACTTCATGCCCCCTGAAATCTACCTTGTGGAGGGGGACATCATTGCATTTCAAAACCTTGACAGCTCAACGCGTCGGGTCAAAGCCAACGGAACGAACAGTCGCGTTGGGTGGAATTCTGGGGCAATCTATGGCTACCAAACCACCTATATGCTGATCAATCAAACGGGAAATCAGGATTTTTTCAGCGCGTATTCCAATGGCAGCCGAACAAAATCTAGCACGTCTCGCCTGCGCAACGGACGTATTTACTGGGGCGTCGCGCCAGACACGTCTTTGAGTTCTTCGAGCAACTGACAATCGAACAAGCGATGCTGCGTTTTAGATGCGGTGGCCCATTCATGCAAAAGGGGCGCAGTACTTTCTGCGCCCCTTTTCGTTGCGGATAAAGTCAGTCTCTTATTGTGCGATACGACCGTCTAGGTAAGGCGTGTAACCGCCCTGTGTCGCCATGTATTCGGCAAGCACATCAGCCAAGTCTGGACCAAAGTCATATGCGTTTTCAGCTTCACGGAACATTTTGTAGCCATCACCGCCACCACGCACATAGTTGTTGGACACAAGACCATAGGTTTTCGCAGGATCAATCGCGACCCAAGCGTCACCATCAGCAACCAGAACTTCGGTCACACGACCTTCGCCAGCTGCGATAGATGCGTCAAACGTAAAGCGCACACCCGCAACCTGTGGGAAACGACCTTTGACTTCTTCGATCTGGCTTACACCGTTTTCAAGCGCATCAATCACAGTCTGCCCAGAAACCTGGAATGTGGACAGGGTGTTTTGGAATGGCAGAACCGCCAGAACTTCGCCCATGGTCACTTCACCGGTGTCGATAGACGCGCGGATACCGCCAGAGTTCGCAATCGCAATGGTCACGCCTTGATCCGCAACACGTGCAAGCATCGCGTCTGCAATCAGGTTGCCCATTTGGCATTCTTGGATGCGACAGACAGCACGATCACCTTCAATCACTTCAGCAGATTGCGCCACGACCTTTTCGCGGATTTCACCAAGTGGCACGGCCAGCTCAGCAATGCGCGCAACAGTCGCCTCATCCTCAGAAACTTCCGCATCCATCACCAGTGGTTCGCCGGTCGCTTCAACGATTTTACCGTCGTCGTCAAAAGTAACGTTCAATTCGCCCAACAGCTTGCCGTATGCGTAAGCCTGCACAACGGCTGTGTCGCCAACCATGGTTGGGTATGGGCCAACGGCGCGTTCATTTGTGTTTGACAGCAATGAATTAGAGTGACCGCCGACGATGATATCAACACCAGTGGTTTCGGCTGCAACACGTTGGTCCACAACATAACCGGAATGCGACAGAACGATGATTTTGTTCACACCTTCCGCGGTCAAACGATCGACTTCGGCTTGCACAGCAGGCACGGGATCAGAGAAAGTGATATTCGGGCCAGGGCTTGCCAACTCATCCGTGTCATGTGGCGTCAGACCAATCAGGCCGATCTTTTCACCACCACGTTCAATCACTGTGGACTTTTCAATCACATCGGCGATCAGTGGTTCGTTGGTGAAATCAGCATTCGACATCAGGATCGGGAAGTTGATGGTTTGCGCAAAGCCGCGCAGCACTTCTGGGCCATCGTCAAATTCGTGGTTGCCGACAGTCATGCCGTCATAGCCCAGCTGGTTCATGAATTCCGCAGCCATCGCACCTTTATAATAGGTGTAATATAGCGTGCCTTGGAATTGGTCACCGCCAGACACAAGGATGGAATTGTTGGACCGCGCGCGCGCATCTGTAACGGCCGTCACAAGACGGGCCGTGCCGCCGAAACATTCGCCTTCAGCGTTCTTCTCAGCGGAACAGCCAGAATCATACTTGCTGATCGGCTCAAAGCGCGCGTGAAAGTCATTGGTGTGCAGAACGGTCAGTGAATAATCGGCGCTTGCAGCCCCTGTTGTCATCACCAGCGCAGCTGCTGTTGTTAGAAAACGGTTCTTCATGGGAATCCCCCTGGTTGGAATACGCACAGAGTTACGCCAAACGCGCCCAGAGTCAAAACCTTGACGTCACGACACCCACGCGATCCAATGTAGTTCTAAAAAATGCAGGTGTAATAAGCTTACAGCAACAGGGCGACAGCCAATGTGTGCCCTGTCTAGTGAGTGATAGCTTCGAGCCCACTTTGCCGATTTTCTCCAATGCAGATAATGTCTGCTAGCACGTGTGGACCAAAAACCTTCAACAACTGCTTGAGTTTTGAACGGGGTTTTTGCCAGCCGAAAATAGGCCGTTTTTCGGTTGTTCCAAAATGGAGCGTTTTTGGTGATCTGGTAGAGTTAATTTGCTCCGCTGCGGCCATGAGCAAATATTGAAATAGACAGATCATAATGATAACTGCCCATGTAACTCTTACATAAGGTGCTTGGCATGAAGCGTTTTACATTGATTGCAGTTATTTTAATTTTTCCTTTGCCGCTCTTAGCGGAAGACACTTGGCAAGATGATATTATAGAAATTGCCAAAAGGTTTAGCGATCTGGCTGAACAACAAGAAGTAATCGAATATGGCATTGACTATATGTATCCAGAAATACTTGTTGCCACAGCGCGCGCTTTGAATACATCAAATGGTGAGGCGCTTCAGGCTATGCGGTCGGGCTATGAAACGGCTACAGCTACGTTCGAAATGCGGGATCATGAAGCTTTTGTAGAGACGGCACAGTTTGGCGTTTCTGGGGATTGGCGATGGGGAGCCGTGCCATATCAAGGAACACTTGTTTTTAGAACAACAGGCGACCCTCTCCCGCTAGGTTGCAGTTGGTTATTTGTTTTTGGCAAAAATGGTGATTGGTTTTTCAACTCAGTAAGAAGTGGTGGAACCAAAGAAATTGTGAAGTCAGGCCTACCCAGTTCACTTCCGTTAGTAATTGACACTCTTTGGTCTTGTCGCGGTTTAGTTCCGGTCTCTTTCGAGCAATGTTTGCTATGAAGGAGATAGAGAATGGCAAAGAGATACACAGACGAGTTTCGGCGTGATGCGGTGCGCATGGCGGCGACGAGTGGCTTAACGCGGCCTCAACTTTCATCAGATTTAGGGGTTGGGCTTTCGACGCTGAACAAATGGGTTTAACAGCATCAACACGATGACCTGATGTCAGGACCGCATGAAGACGTTGAGAAGGAGAACACGCGGCTTCGCAAGGAAGTCCGTCTGCTGCGCGAGGAGAGGGAAGTGTTAAAAAAGGCGGCAATCTTCTTTGCAGGCCAAAGCCGGTGAGATTTGCGTTCATCGACGCCTGGAAAGAAGAATGGCCAGTTGAGTTCCTGTGCAAAGTTATGCGGGTCACATCACGTGGTTTTCGCGCGTGGCGGGTTCGCCCGATGAGCCAGCGTCAACGCGATGATATGGTGATCCTGGCTCACATCCGTGAACAGCATCGCTTAAGCCTGCAAAGCTATGGGCGGCCTCGGATAACCGAGGAACTGCAAGAATTGGGATTACCGGTGGGCCATCGCAGGGTCGGACGTCTGATGGGCGAGAATGGCATCAAGATCATCAGAACCCAGAAATACAAGGCGTCAACGGACAGCAACCACACGTTCAACATTGCACCAAATCTGTTGGATCAAGATTTCTCAGCGACTGGCCCCAATCAGAAATGGGCTGGAGACATCAGCTACATTTGGAC
>NZ_JWIF01000073.1 GCF_000812685.1 Halocynthiibacter namhaensis | reverse complement strand
GCTCCAGCACATGCAGAAAGGAACTTCTATGACAGCCTGAACACTGTTACTCTCGCCGCAGAATAGGAACTCAACTGTCTCCGATAAACCCGGTCTGGTTCAGTCTGATGCTAATTTATCAGCAGATTCTTGTAGGTTCAGGACTCATAACCAAAACAGCACGGTAGCTGCGAGCGCAATTGCGGACATAAATACGTTGGGGCCGCGATCATATCGAGTGGAGATCCGCCTCCAATCTTTGAGTTTACCAAACATACGCTCAATACGGTTACGCCGTTTGTATCGACGCTTATCATATTTCACAGGTTTTTTGCGTGACTTTCGCCCTGGGATACAGGGCTTAATATCTTTATTCGACAATGCCTTACGGAACCAATCAGCATCATACCCTCGATCTGCCAGCAGAAATTCGGCTTTGGGCAATAGATCAATCAAAGCGGCTGCACCTTTGTAGTCACTGACTTGTCCTGCAGTCATGACAAATCGTATGGGCCGTCCTGCGGTGTCGGTAACTGCGTGCAGTTTTGTATTCATACCGCCATTGGTTTGGCCTCTCAGCCTTTGACGCCCCCCTTTAAAGTCGCAGACTGGAAGCCGCACGGTGTGCTTTGAGATAAGTAGCGTCCATAGAAATGGTCTTGTTGTCAGGTGCTTCGGCCGCCAGGCCATTCATGATGTTCACAAAGACCCCAAGATCACTCCAACGTTTCCAGCGATTGTACAACGTCTTTGGTGGGCCATATTCTGCAGGTGCATCGCACCATCGTAAACCATTGCGATTGATGAATATAATGCCGCTCAAAACGCGACGATCATCAACCCGAGCCTTCCTCGGCTCTTTGGGAAATACGGCCGTAACCGTGTCATTTGTTCCTCGCTTAGCCAGTAAAGATTACTCATCAGCCCCCCCAATCAATAACAGAGGTGAATCACGGCCAAGCCTAAGCTGCAAGATAATTAATGGGTCCTGAGCCTAGGCAAACGAGGCCACATACGGCAAAAACGAACTGCAAATTGTCTGCAGACCCGAACCGTACCATGAGTGCGATCACCCCTGCCACATCCGGGATAGATTGAAAACTTGGGGTCAGATGCAACGCTTACGTTCACTCAGCCCAACACCTAAATCTGATGCAACCCTTCGGTCTGGTCAGGCCGCCGCCAATTGACCGGATTGCCCAGATCGCAGCGGCCCTATGATCCATCCATCGCACGGTGTGAATATTTACGTCGCTTGGGCGGATTATATCGTTGTGAGCGAGACGGGCATGTGGTGATTGATGGGGTGCACAATCTGTTTACACAAGCGCCAATTTGCCAAAAGCTAACGGCTGTGAGATTTATATATCTCGGCTGTCCAGACCCGATCAGCTATTTTGCACCCAGCATCTGCGGTGCGTGGGCAGTGACATCGGGTTGGGGGCAAGCTGCCTTAAAAATCGACCGCAATTCCCTTCTTTTCCCAATCGCCATAGCGGATGGGTTCTGGCCCTTCGCGTCCACCCAATTCTATCGGTAGTTCGGTGCGTTCTGCGGCTTGCTTGCGCGCTGCTGCTTCGGCGAGCGCACGGCCTGCGGGGGTGGAAAGGTCAAATTCTTCGGGTGGGGTGTCGGTCTCTGACATTGTGGTAACCTTTGTGCAGCTTGTGGTGTTGGTCTCTGTCATATAGGGAAACAAGCCTGACCGGCAAGCAAAGGGCACGGATATGGCAGAACAGGGACTCGCAGCGAGACAGGCGGCCGCAGCATTGTTGCGCGGTGTGATTATTGATGGGCGCCTTTTGTCAGAGCTGCCCGCCCCAAAGTTTGCCGACCCCGCGGATCTTGCGCGCGCGCAACGGCTTGCGATTTCCACTTTGCGTTGGGTGGACCGGGCGGATCGTCTTCTTGGGCGATACCTGCGCAAAATGCCTGCCCCTGAAGCGATGGTTTTGTTGCGTTTGGGTACGGTCGAGATCTGTGTTGAAAACGGTGCAGGGCATGGCGTGGTGAATGCAATGGTAAGCCTCGCACAGAAACATAATGACACCCGCCATTTCAAAGGGCTGATCAATGGGACGCTGCGCAAAGTGGCCGCAGAAGGCCCTGAGAAATGGGACAGTCTGCCAACCCCGCAGCTTCCAAAATGGCTGCGCAAACCGTTGATCGCCGATTACACCAAGCCAGTGATTGCACAGATGGAGGCCGTCCAAGCCACGCTGCCACCGTTGGATTTGACTCCAAAGGATGGGAACAGCGCGGCGCTTGCGGAACGATTGGGCGGCGAAGTGATGCCGGGCGGTTCCGTGCGCCTGCGCGCGTTTGCGCAAGTAAGCAAAATGGATGGTTTTGCGGAAGGCGATTGGTGGGTTCAAGACATGGCAGCAGCCTTGCCCGTGCAGCTGTTACAGCTGAAGCCTGGCGAAAAAGCGCTGGACCTTTGTGCTGCACCTGGTGGAAAAACCATGCAGATGGCAGCACTTGGGGCGGATGTGACGGCGCTGGATTTGTCCGAAAAACGGATGGCGCGTGTTCAGGAAAACCTTGATCGTACCGGGCTGAAGGCAAATTTGGTCACAGGGGACGCATTGGAACATCAAGGGCAATATGATGCGATCCTTTTGGATGCGCCGTGTTCTGCAACAGGAACGATGCGCCGTCACCCGGATCTGCCGCGTGCGAAAGATGGATCTGAATTCCCTGACCTTTTCGCCCTTCAAGAGAAGATGATTGATCACGCTGTGACGTTGCTAGCACCGGGGGGGCGTTTGGTATTTTGCACCTGTTCCCTTTTGCCAGATGAGGGCGAAATTCAGATTGAGGATGCCTTGGCGCGCAATGAGGGCCTTGAGGTGGTTCCAGTCGATCTGCCAAATCTGCCGTCAGATTGGCGCAGCGCTGAGGGCGGGTTACGGCTGCGACCTGATTTTCTTGCGGATCAAGGTGGGATGGATGGTTTTTACATGGCGGTCCTACGCAAGGCGTAATGTGTTTTCCCGGTGACAGGCCGTAACCTGAGGCTTATGCTGGCATAGCGGACGACATTTAGTCCGCATGATTCATTTATATTCATCGCAAGAGGCAAAACGCCCGGCGAGCGCAGGAAGACAGGCAGGCGCGTGGCAAGAAGCGAAACACTCAGTTCCAAATTGGTTCAATTGGCGAATCGATTGCAAGCACGGCGGGCCTCTCGGTCACGTCCAGCGACGGGATTTGTCTCGCAGCCTGAACCACGCACATTGGGGTCGTTTGCCAAGGGCCGGCAACTTTGCGCCGGTAACTTTCTGTTCGCAGGGCACCTGGTGGAAGCGCGCGATACGCTTATCTGGGACCTTGAAATGCCCTCGAAAGGGTTCGAGGAACAGCTGCATGGGTTCACTTGGCTTGATGATCTTGCAGCCGTCGGCGATCTGAATGCACGTAAAAATTCGCAGGCTTGGTTGATCGCTTGGATCGAACGCTATGGCGATGGAAAAGGTGCAGGCTGGACCCCGGATCTAACCGGTCGACGCATTATTCGTTGGATCAACCACGCGCTGTTTTTGCTAAATAGCATGCCGTCTGATCAGACGGACCAGCTGTTTTCTTGTATGGGACAGCAAGTGATATTCCTGTCCAAACGCTGGAAAGCCGCAGCCCCAGGCCTGCCGCGTTTTGAAGCGCTGACCGGGCTTGTTTATGCTGGGTTGGCTCTCAGTGGAATGGATCACTTGGTGAAGCCCGCAGTTGAGGCCTTGGCGAAAGAATGCGCTGCACAGATTGATGTGCAGGGTGGCATCCCGACCCGCAATCCCGAAGAACTGCTAGAAGTTTTCACATTGTTGACTTGGGCTGCTGCTGCCTTAACCGAAGCCGGGCGTTTGGCCCCCGCAGAACATATTGCCGCGATTGAACGCATTGCCCCAACTTTGCGCAGCTTGCGCCATTCTGATGGCGGCTTGGCAAGGTTTCATGGTGGCGGGCGCGGCATGGAAGGGCGCCTGGATCACGCTTTGGCATCTTCCGGGGTGCGGGCCAAAGCGCGCAATGGCCTTGCGATGGGATATGCCCGCTTGCAAGCAGGGCGGACCAGCGTTGTGATTGATGCCTCAGCCCCACCGCAGGGTGAGTTTTCGGCCAATGCGCATGCGTCAACTTTCGCGATGGAATTGACGTCTGGTCGTCGGCCATTGATCGTGAATTGTGGCTGTGGTCAGTGTTTCGGTGACGATTGGCAGCGCGCGGGCCGTGCAACGCCGTCTCATTCGACCCTTGGGCTTGATGGGTATTCTTCGGCCCGCTTAGGGGCACCCGGTTTTGTCGGCGGGCAGCGCCGCGAGCTGCTGACACAGGGGGCAAAAGATGTGCTGCTTGAAAATGCCAGCGGCCTTGAGGCGATCCATTTTCACGGCGGTCACGACGGCTATCGCAACAGCCATGGGCTGACTCATGTGCGTCAGTTGGACCTAAGCCAAGATGGTCGTGCCTTGATTGGTGAAGACACTGTGACCACCATCACCGATAAAGATAAGCAGTGCTTCGATGCGGCGATGGATCTTGTTCAGCTGCAAGGCATCGGTTTTCATCTACGGTTTCATTTGCATCCAGAGGTCGACGCGACGCTGGACATGGGGGGGAACGCTGTTTCCCTTGCGCTGCGCAGCGGTGAAATTTGGGTGTTTCGCCAGACAGGCAGTCATGGAATCAGCCTTGAACCCTCTGTCTATTTGGAAAAAGGCAGAATTAAGCCACGTGCGACGAAACAAATCGTTCTATCTGGTCGTGTTATGGGGTATGCCGCCCGCATAAGCTGGACCTTGGCCAAAGCACAAGACACGCCTACGGGGGTGCGCGACCTGCAGCGGGACGAGGCCGACTTCGATACGTGACCTTGTTCTGACCCAAGCCAGGAAACCCTGATGACCGATCTTTCCCCTATCCGCCGCGCCCTTATTTCTGTTTCTGACAAGACCGGGCTGATCGACCTTGCCCGTGCTTTGGCTGATCGAGGTGTTGAACTTTTGTCTACGGGTGGTTCTGCCGCAGCAATTCGCGACGCGGGTATTGCTGTGAAGGACGTTGCTGACATTACCAATTTCCCGGAAATGATGGACGGTCGCGTTAAGACCCTACACCCAAAAGTGCATGGTGGTTTGCTGGCTTTGCGTGACAATGACGATCACGTCGCCGCAATGGAAGAACATGGCATTGGCGCGATTGATCTGCTGGTTGTGAATCTTTACCCGTTCGAAGCTGCATTGGCACGTGGTGCAGATTACGCTGAGATGATTGAAAACATCGACATTGGCGGCCCTGCGATGATCCGCGCCGCTGCGAAAAACCACGGTTTTGTCACAACCGTTGTGGATGTTGAAGATTACGCTGCTTTGCTGGGGGAACTGGACAACAATGACGGCGCGACGACATATGCCTTCCGTCAGCAGCAGGCCCAGATCGCTTATGCACGCACCGGCGCTTATGATGCGGCTGTGTCCACTTGGATGGCCTCTGCGATTGGCAATGAAACCCCGCGTCGCCGTGTCTTTGCAGGTGAGCTGAAGCAAAGCCTGCGTTATGGCGAAAACAGCCACCAACAAGCGGCGTTTTATACGGATGGGTCTGCGCGCCCTGGTGTTGCGACCGCCGTTCAGTTGCAGGGCAAGGAACTGTCTTACAACAACATCAATGACACGGACGCGGCCTATGAATTGGTTGCGGAATTTGACCCGGCTGAGACCGCTGCCGTGGCAATCATCAAACATGCAAACCCCTGCGGTGTAGCAAAGGGTGCAACCCTGACAGAGGCTTACCAAAAAGCATTTGATTGCGACCGCACTTCTGCTTTTGGTGGGATCGTTGCGCTGAACAAACCTCTGGATGCCGAAACTGCCGCCAAAATCGTTGAGATCTTCACCGAAGTTGTGATCGCACCGGGGGCCTCTGAGGAAGCAAAAGAAATCTTTGCCACCAAGAAAAACCTGCGCCTTTTGTTGACCGATGCTCTGCCAGCGCCGCGTGCGTCTATCACCTCATACCGTCAAGTGTCTGGTGGCATGTTGGTGCAAGACAAAGACGTAGGGTATGTCGGCATGGACGATTTGAAGGTCGTGACCGAAAAAGCCCCAACAGACGCGCAAATGCAAGATCTGCTGTTCGCGTGGAAAGTTGCGAAACATGTGAAATCTAACGCGATCATCTATGTGAAAGATGATGCGACCGTTGGTGTTGGTGCTGGCCAAATGAGCCGCCTCGATAGTGCAAATGTTGCCGCGTCCAAAGCGCAACGTATGGCCGATGAATTGGGTCTTGATGCTAGCTTGGCTAAGGGCGCTGCCGTGGCATCTGACGCGTTCTTCCCATTTGCAGACGGATTGCTGGAAGCCGCCGCCGCTGGCGCAACTTGCGTTATTCAACCAGGTGGATCCATGCGCGATGATGATGTGATCAAAGCCGCAAATGATGCGGGTTTGGCAATGGTCTTCACCGGCATGCGCCACTTCCGTCACTAAGTAATTACGATCAACGGCCAGGAGTCCGACACAATGAAACGCATGTTTATCGCCGGGTTCCTGACCTTTCTGCTGGATCAGCTGTCCAAGCAATATGTCGTCGAATGGCTGGGTCTGAAAACCATCGGCGTGATGGAAGTTTTCCCGCCTTATCTGAATTTCCATATGGCCTGGAATTACGGCATCAACTTTGGCCTGTTCAGTGGTTCAGATTCCCGCTGGCTTCTGATTGCTCTGGCGCTTGTGATTTCTGCCTGGGTGGCCTGGTGGGTGCGCAGTGAGGGTGACAAAAAATGGATGCAGATTTCCGGCGGCATCCTGATTGGCGGCGCGCTGGGCAATGTAATTGACCGGGTGATTTACGGCGCCGTTGCAGATTTTCTGAACATGTCATGTTGCGGGTTTGAAAATCCCTATTCATTCAACTTTGCAGACATCGCAATTTTCATCGGTGCATTCGGGTTGGTGATGTTTTCTGGGGAACGAAAAGTGAAAAAATCCGCCTGAACGTGCCAGTATTTGCCGATGCCGCATAACAGCAGGTGACGTGCGTTGCTGTGCAGGGTATAGAACGAGAAAGACGCCAGGAGAGATCAATGCAGACCACTTTCATCAAGACCGCCTCGATTTTGGCTTTGCTGATGCTTCCGGCCGCTTGTGGTGGGGGGCGTGGCGAAGGCCCAAACCTGATGACATTGGGTGAATCAGGGCCTGGCCCAGATGAATTTTCGGTTCTGCCAACACGGCAATTGGAAACGCCCGAAGACCTGGTCACACTGCCAACGCCGACCCCTGGTGGAACAAATGTTACAGATCCGAACCCGGTGGCAGATGCTGTTGTGGCTTTGGGTGGGAGCGTGAATGCCCTGACGCCCAACGGTACAGTTGGGGCCGATGGCGCGCTGCTGTCTCATGCGTCACGCTTTGGTTATTCCCCAGATATTCGTGCGGTGACGGCGGCTGAAGACTTGGAATTCCGAGGTCGCAATCGCGGACGTGTTTTGGAACGTGCTTTCAACGTGAATGTCTATTTCCGCAAATATCGTCGCGAAGCGCTTGATCAACACGCTGAGCTAGAACGTCTGCGTCGCGCGGGCATTCGGACCTCCTCGGCGCCTGCGACTGGACCTGAAGAATAACGTGTTCGTGAAAGCGGAGACCTTTGAATTCTGTTCGCCTGTGGTTACCTTAGTTTGACGGATATATGAGGTTTTTATGCTCAATCGGATTTTGAAAGCTCTGGGTGTGGCGGCGTTGCTGCCCATGCCCGCCTTCGCTGAAACCACCACCAGTTTCACCCTTGATAATGGCATGGATGTTGTTGTGATCGAGGATCACCGCGCGCCCGTTGTCGTGCAAATGGTCTGGTATAAAGTTGGCGCAGCGGATGAACCTGCCGGCAAATCCGGCATTGCACATTTCCTGGAACACTTGCTGTTTCGAGGCACAGAAAACCTAGCCCCCGGCGAGTTTTCGGAAACCGTTGCTGCGAACGGCGGATCTGACAATGCTTTCACCAGCTGGGATTATACCGCTTATCACCAAAGGGTTGCTGCGGATCGTCTTGGTTTGATGATGCAGATGGAAGCAGACCGGATGCGCAACCTCAAAATCACCGAAGCAGACATGCTGGTGGAACGTGATGTCGTGTTGGAAGAACGCAACCAACGTACGGACAGTGATCCTGGGTCTTTGTTCAGCGAACAACGCAACGCCGCGCAATATTTGAACCACCCTTATGGTGTTCCGGTTATCGGTTGGCGTCATGAACTTGAGAAATTGAACGCACAAGACGCGCTTGATTTTTATCAAGAGTATTATGCGCCCAACAATGCGATCTTGATCGTTGCCGGGGACGTGAACCCGGATGAAGTGCTTGCGATGGCGCAAGAACATTATGGCCCGCTTGCGCCAACAGAAGGCTTGGAAGCACGCGTGCGCCCGCAGGAACCGCCGCAACTGTCGGAACGCCGCCTGACATTGGAAGATCCGCGCATTGGTCAAAGCTATCTGTTGCGCAGCTATCTTGCGCCGGAACGCGATGCGGGGGATCAGAAGACAGCTGCTGCCCTGACGATGCTGGCTGAACTTTTGGGCGGCAGTCCAACGACATCCTACATGGCGAAGCGTTTGCAGTTTGACGAACAAATAGCGGTGTATACCTCTGCTTGGTATAATGGCATGTCCTATGACGACACGACATTCGGTATGGTCATTGTGCCAGTTCCGGGTGTTTCCTTGGATGAAGCCGAGACCGCAATGGATCGTGTGCTTGCAGAATTTATTGCGGATGGCATCGATGCGGAACATTTTGAGCGTATCAAAATGCAGTCGCGTGCCGGGCAGATTTACGCGGATGATGATGTCGCATCCTTGGCGCGTAGATATGGCCAGGCGCTGACAACGGGTTTGACACTTGCGGATATCGAAGCTTGGCCAGAGTTACTGCAATCTGTCACCGCCGAGGATGTGCTTGAAGCGGCGCAGACCGTTCTTGATCGAAACCGCGCGGTTACGGGCCGTCTTGTCAAACCGGAGATCCTGCAATGATCCGATTTTTATCTGTTATCATGGCGGTTTTGTTGAGCGCCTTGCCTCTGCGTGCCGAGATCGCGATTCAACAAGTGACATCCCCCAGCGGAATTAAAGCTTGGCTGGTGGAAGAACATTCGATCCCCTTCACGGCTCTTGAAATCAGTTTCAAAGGCGGTGCCAGTCTCGAAGCGCCTGAGAAACGCGGTGCAACCAATTTGATGATGGCGCTGCTTGAAGAGGGCACTGGTGATATGGATGCTCGCGCGTTTGCCGCGGCCCGTGAAGCGCTTGCCGCAAGTATGAGTTTTGACGCGGGAGACGACAGCGTGTCGATTTCTGCGCGCTTCTTGTCCGAAAACCGTGATGAAGCGATGGCTTTGCTGCGTGGTGCAATTGTTGCGCCTAACTTTGACCAAACTGCGATTGATCGTGTGCGCGAACAGGTCTTGTCGAATCTTCGGTCGGACGATCAAGATCCTGGTAAACTGGCTGCGGCTCGCTTTGATGCATTGGCCTTTGCGGGCCATCCATATGCGACCTCACGTGATGGCACGCAAGAAACCGTAAGCGCATTGGTGCGCGATGATCTGATCGCGGTCAAAAATGGGTCGATTGCACTTGATAGGGTCTATGTCGGCGCGGTCGGGGATATCACAGCCGAAGAACTTGGGGTGCTGCTAGATACGCTGTTGGGCGACCTTCCCGCAGTGGGCGCGTCCATGCCTGATCATGTGGATTTTGGCGCAAATGGCGGGGTCGAGATTGTCGAATTCAACACCCCGCAATCCGTTGCCGTGTTTGGTCACGCGGGTATTAAGCGTGATGATGATGATTTTTTCCCAGCCTTTGTGATGAACCGCATTCTTGGGTCGGGGGGCTTTGCCTCGCGCTTGACGGAAGAGGTGCGTGAGAAGCGTGGACTGACCTATGGCATTGGGACGTATCTGGTGCCAAAGGAACACGCTGAATTCGTGTTTGGTCAGTTCGCGTCATCCAATGATCGGATGGCAGAGGCCATTGACGTTGTGCGCAGTGAATGGGCGCGTATGGCGCAAGCTGGTGTGACAGACCAAGAACTGGAAGACGCGGTGACTTATCTGACCGGTGCCTATCCTTTGCGATTTGACGGAAATGGGCCGATTGCAAACATCCTTGTGGGCATGCAGATGCAGGGGTTGGATGTTGATTACATTGCCACCCGAAACGACAAAATTCGCGCGGTTACACGTGAAGATATTGCGCGCGTTGCGGCGGAACTTCTTGATCCCGATGCCTTGCTGTTTGTGGTCGCTGGACAACCTGAAGGCTTATAATTCTTCTGTGGATTAACCACGCTTTAACCTGGTAGAATCGCGGGTGTTCATGCTATGTCTTGTGGTATGTCTGTGTCCGACCCCAACATAAGCCCTGCTTCCGTGCAGCCTGTGATCCGTCAGCTTGATGATGCCGCAATCAACCGTATTGCGGCAGGTGAAGTGGTGGAACGCCCCGCCAGTGCCGTGAAGGAACTGGTTGAGAACGCGATTGACGCGGGTGCCACGCGCATTGAAATAGCGATTGCGGATGGGGGGAAAACCCTGATCCGTGTGACGGACAACGGCTGTGGTATCGCGCCGGATCAGCTGCCTATGGCCCTGTCGCGTCACGCCACCAGTAAGATTGATGGCTCAGATCTTTTGAACATTCATTCCTTCGGGTTTCGCGGCGAGGCCCTGCCATCCCTTGGCGCAGCGGGCCGTTTGACGATCACATCGCGCGCTAAGGATCATGATGCCGCAACCATCCGCGTGGCGGGTGGGGCGTTGGATCCGGTTAAACCCGCCGCCCTTAATCAGGGCACAGTGGTTGAATTGCGCGATCTGTTTTACGCAACCCCGGCACGTTTGAAATTTATGCGCACGGATCGTGCCGAAAGCCAGGCGATCAATGATGTGATCAAACGTTTGGCAATGGCGGAACCCTGGATTGGGTTCACCTTGCGTGACGTATCCGGTGGCGGCGAAGGCCGTATTACATTTCGCGCGGATGCGGCCAGCGGTGACCTGTTTGAAGCGCTACACACGCGTTTGACCAAGGTAATGGGCGCGGAATTTACCACCAATGCGCTGAAGATTGATGCGGAACGCGAGGGGCTGACCTTAACCGGATACGCCGCTTTGCCGACCTACTCGCGCGGCTCTGCTGTGGCGCAGTTTCTGTTTGTGAATGGGCGTCCTGTGCGGGACAAATTGCTAATCGGTGCTTTGCGCGGTGCTTATGCGGATTTTCTGTCGCGGGATCGTCATCCGGCGGCAGCTTTATTTCTAGAATGCGAACCAGATCGTGTGGATGTGAACGTGCACCCGGCAAAATCCGAAGTCCGCTTTCGCGAACCAGGCCTTGCGCGTGGCTTGATCGTATCTGCGGTACGCGCCGCGTTGACCGAGGCCGGGCATCGCGCGTCAACCACTGTGGCGCAAGCAACGCTTGGTGCGATGCGACCTGAAACGTTCCCCCCGACGGCCCAAGATCCGCGCGTTTACCAGATGGATCGCAGGTCAGGTGGATATTCATCTTACACGCCATCGCCTTTCGCCCGTGAAGCCGCATATGCTGCCCAAGCACCGATGATGGACACGCCGGGATTTGCTGAGGCATCCATGCCATCAGCGCGATTTGAACCGGTTGCAGACCAACCCCAAACAGAGGCCCTGCCCTTGGGGGCCGCGCGCGCGCAGGTGCATGAAAACTATATCGTGGCCCAGACCGAGACAGGCATGGTGATCGTTGATCAACACGCCGCACATGAACGTCTGGTCTATGAAAAGTTGAAACATCAAATGGCGGAAAATGGTGTGGCATCCCAAGCGCTTTTGATCCCTGAGATTGTTGAGCTGTCAGATGGCGACGCGGCGATGCTTTTGGCGCGCTCTGATGATTTGGCGCGTTTCGGATTGACGATCGAACCCTTCGGCCCTGGTACAATTGCCGTGCGCGAGACCCCGGCCATTCTGGGAGAAATCAACGCGGGCAATATGTTGCGTGATATCTTGGATGAATTGTCCGATCTGGGCGAAAGCCAGCTTGTACAAGAACGTTTGGAAGCGATCCTGTCGCGTGTTGCCTGTCATGGATCCATTCGATCCGGGCGCCGGATGCAAGCAGATGAGATGAACGCACTGCTGCGCGAAATGGAAGCCACCCCACATTCAGGCCAATGCAACCATGGGCGGCCAACCTATGTTGAATTAAAATTGGCAGATATTGAAAGATTGTTTGGACGCACATGATCACCATCGGCGACAATACCTATTCCATCTCTGATCCTGCTGTTTTCGGCACGGTTTTACTGCTGCTTGTGGTGATCTTACTGTTTATCATGCTGAAACGCGCTGGGCGTTCCGGCGAGATGGCTGAGCAGCTTACGCGTCAATTGATGCAAATGAACGAAGATGTACGCACGCTTGGCAGCAATCAGCAGCATCTTGGCGGGCAGTTGCAATCTGTGTCGGATGTACAAGCAAACGCCCAGCATATGTTAAACCAGAAGCTCGATACGCGCATCGCGGATATGCAGCAATATATGGCGGATCGCCTGTCAGAAAACGCCTTGAAATCAGCGAATTCCATGTCTGAAATGCAAGAACGTATGAAAGAAACACTGCATGGATCGTCGAAACAAACCACGGCATCTCTGACGCAATTGCAGGAACGTTTGGCGACGATTGATAAGGCGCAAACCAATATTGAAAAACTGTCAGGCGATGTGTTGGGCCTACAGGATATCTTGTCGAACAAACAAACACGCGGGAATTTTGGGGAAATACAGCTGAATGACATTGTAACCCGCGCCTTGCCCTCGGACGCCTATACATTTCAGGCGACGCTTTCCAATGGCAAACGGGCAGATTGTTTGGTGCATCTGCCGAACCCTCCTGGGCCAATCGTGATTGATTCGAAATTTCCCC
Organism: Halocynthiibacter namhaensis; assembly: GCF_000812685.1. Lineage (GTDB taxonomy): Bacteria > Pseudomonadota > Alphaproteobacteria > Rhodobacterales > Rhodobacteraceae > Halocynthiibacter > Halocynthiibacter namhaensis. Next base: position 97,797 of record NZ_JWIF01000073.1, on the reverse strand, counting down.
TGGAAGCCTATGAGGCCTTAGTAAATGCCGCCGGCGATAAAGAGGCGACCCAACGTGCATTAAGTGCGCTGAAGTCTGCGGTGCGCGTCCACATCAAAGCCATCTCAGAAAAATATCTAATTGAAGGCGAAACCGCCGATGGTGCGTTGATGTTTTTGCCTTCGGAAGCTGTCTATGCAGAACTTCACGCCCGTTTGCCTGATGTCGTGCGTGAAGGGTTTTCAGCGCGCGTTTGGATCGTATCGCCGACCACCTGCATGGCAACGCTGAATACAATGCGCGCGGTTTTAAAGGATGCGCGCATGCGTGAACACGCGGGGCGTATTCGTTCTGAACTACAGGCTTTATCGAAAGATGTTGGACGTCTTGGGGATCGTGTTGTGAACCTTGACCGGCACTTTAGCCTGGCGCAAAAGGATATTTCCGAGATCAAGACATCTAGCGAAAAGGCCCAAAAGCGCGCGGTTCGTCTGGATAATTTCGACTTTGAGGAAATCGCACCTGAGGCCGAACAAACCGTTGTGCCTTTGACCCAGGGTTAAATGCAAAAGGGCGACCCGAAGGCCGCCCTTTCGTTCATCTGAGCTTAGATCAGTTGAATTTGTAAACCAGAGACACACCAAATGTGTTGCTGGTGCTTTTTTGACCAGCTGCTGGATCTGTGTGGTAATCTGTACGAACGCTTGTACGCAGGGACAGTGGGCCAGACAGGGATACGTTCACGCCAAGGTCGTTTGACACAAGCGTATCAGCTGAAGATGACAGAATGTCAGTGTCATTGGTCAAAGACACATTGTCGTTCAAGCTCCAATAGACGCGGGATGCGACAAGGCCAGCCGCTTCTTCTGCTTTGACGCCAGCTTGTGTGCGGGTCACGCGGTAGCCCGGACCAGCTTGTACGCGCCAGTTGAAGTTGTCGTTGTCAATCAGGCGGTAACCAATACCAGCACCGACAAATGCATCTTCTTCAAATGCGCCAAATTCGTCTTTGGCGTAACGCAATTTACCAAAGCCATAGAAGCGATCGTTGAAGTAACGGCTTACATCGTAGGCACCAAGGAATGTGTTGGCAGTCTTCGCGCCGTTGCTTTCGCTATAGTTCTGGCTGAGGGTGAAATCGTGATCCCAATCCTGTGTGCCATAGCCAAAACGCGCGCCGATGCCAACATCAAGGGTGTCGCTGTTGCCGCTGGTTGCATTTGCAGATGCCGCAACGGATCCGCGCCAGCCCAATGGGCGGCGGTTGTTGCTGAAGCGGTCGGCATCGCGTGAACGGTTATAATCATCGCGGATATTCGTTTCGATGTCTTTGACAGCGTCTGAAGCTGCGTCAGAGGTGATCGGAACGCCAGTTTCCTGAGCGACGGCAGCAACTGTGCTGCCTGCGAGAACCAGCGCCAAAGCGCCTGCGAATTTAACTGTTTGATGTGTCATCGTTACTAAACCTTCGTTGTTTCTGTGTGACCACTCGTTTTGAAAGCGACCGCATGAGAGACAGATGATCGTCGCACCACCATCGCAGCAGGGGAAGAAACTTGGGTTTTCCCCTTCCGTCGGCAATCGTGCAAATTCCTGCTTATGGCTTTCAAATATCGGTCAAAATCCGCTGATTTTGCGGTGAAAAATCACATTTTGTTCATAGGGCTGGAATTCGGATCAGTGCATTCCTAGGGGTCAAATACGCGCTAGTGAAAGTCGCGAATGAGACACAAGCGTTTCGCCTGTTCGCGCGGCGCGTCATCCATTGGGCGGTCAAGTTCTGTCAGGCGATGGGACATGTCCCCCCTCCCGCACATGCAAGCGTGCCCTGCTGGGCATTTGAACGAAAGACGGCATAATTGAGCCGGGCGACCGGAATTTAGGCGGGACAGGACCACATCTCAGAAAAATCGATGCCGGGTGGGCAAGGCTGGTGACGCAGTTCGGGCGCAACGGAACTCACTACAGGAAGGGTAGAGACTACGTAGCCTTTTGTTGAAGCATGTTTTGTATCAGTGGATGGATCTCTGAGAGGGGGACGTCACCGATTTGGCGCTTGGCTTTCATGATGTCTGTAAATGTGTCGGCCAGTTTCTCCCAGACGACCATGACCTGATTTTTACCACCAAAAAATACGTCACGGGGCTGTTGAATATTCACCCCAACCATCAACACGTGATTGCGTGCAGGAACCGACGAGTGATGCAGCACGCTGAAGGAAAAATCCTGCAAGGTGGCAGCATGGCGGATCACAGAAAGGGTTGATTGCCATGAAACCGGGCCGTGGTGCGGGTGCCTGGGCCGGCATCTAGGTTGTGCTTCCACTCAATTCCGGAAAAATGAGATGCTTTTTCATGATGTTGCACCCGCATGAGCGAGGCCGAAACCTTGTTCACATCCGTCGCAGAGGCGCGCCATTCCAGATAATATCCACCCGGAAGCGCCCGAGGATCTACGGTTAGGACACGTGCCGGAAGATGCAGGATGTCAGAAAACGCATGAGAGATATTTTGGCTGTCGCCTTCCAAATCTGACAGGAGCGAAAAGAGAATACGTGCATCAACGTTGAAATGTCGGGTGATCCGGTAAAGAACATCACTGCGTGGCGTCATCGCACCATCTAGGTATTTCTGCAGTTGCTGTTTGCTGATCCCCAGGGCCGCGCAGGTTTTGACCAGATCTTTATCGCCCTTGATCGTGGTCAAAGCCCGTAGATTTTCTGCAAAGATCGTTGACATATCGCAACCTCAATTAAAAACGTCTTGTTAGGCTTTCAAAGCCGCCTGCAACAGTTCCTGTATATTTATAGGAAGATCTGCTGTGTGCTTACGCCCGCATTGGCGTGCGGCGGCTAGAATGCCGGATGTTGTTTGGGAAAGTCGTTCATAGACGATGCCCACCGCACCAGATGTGACCATAGTTGAATCCGATGCTGTCGTTGTACAGACGCCAAAAAAACTGCCCTCGCTGGACCGGTATCCAAGTTCGGGACGCAAAATAGTGCAGGTCAAGTTACGACGCCGTGCCATGCTAAAAAACGCGACCACCCCGCCTGCATAATCGCATAAAACGCCGGAATGCTCGCGCAAGCTGATCAATCTAGAGTTGCTTCCGGCGTCATTGTGAAACGCGGTTGGGTCAATGCCGCGTGCCACCTTAATACCTGATTGTGAGGTCACCGTCACAAGCGAGACATTCATGGTGTCCTTGAAGGCAAATGCGGGCTTCCAGACACGGTAAAACCCATCTTCCATACTGACGTTCTTGGGTGACAGGGCTGCTGCTGGCAGGCCCAAGGCTTGATTTAAAGGGATTTCAGGCGTGTCAATGCGATCGAGAGGGTCAAATAATATGCGCGCATCGGTTCCGAAGTATGCGCAGATCTCACTTAAGCGATCAGGAATAGGGGAAGACGCACCCGACAAATATCGAGATATTTGCTGGCGGGGAATGCCCGTATCCTCGCTCAATTTGGTCGCAGTGATGCCTTCGCGCTGAATTAGAACGCGCAAATTCGCGGCGAAAACAAGCTTATCTTCGGTTGAGAATATATCTTGCTTCATCGAATACCTGCGCAACTAGAAAGTGAACCTATTCTGAATTTATCACTTCTTTTAAGTTTTTAAACAGACGTTTTAAAGCGTGTAGCATATTTTATTACAAACATTCGCCTTATTCGCAATTGCGCCACAGAAAATACGTGTCTGGTCATGTTAGCACACGTTGAAAATCAGGGGTTTACGGGGCAATTTAAATTTAGAAAACAAATTCAATCTATGGACAACATCATGCGTAGAACAGACAACAACCAGCAACTGACACCCCTACATTCTTCCTGGGAAAACGGACAACGAGACGATCAAGACCCTGATCAAGACTCAGGTGGTCGCAACTGTGACGGATATGGTTACATATCTGCCTAAACACCGCGCGCACCCGGCCAGTACGTCCCCCAACGTTTAGGCCAAAGTTGCGCTTGATGCGCTGAACGGCAATTCACAATCTCAACCCGGCTGAGATTGTGAGTGCCGATCAAAATTTGGCGATGAGGTTCAGGAAGACACCACGGTTGTTATATTCAATATCCGTCAGATCATCTGAAACATTGCCCCATTCGTACCCAATGCCGATCTTGGCGTTGTTGCCCACGTGGCGATAACCCGCCAGCAATGCGCCGGTTTCGCGTGTATCACCTTCGGTGTGTAGAATGCGGCCTTCTGCCATCACGTCCCATTTATGTACGACGTGCCATTCTAACCGCGCTATCCCAAGGTGGGCGGTGGAAGAGCTGGTAACGTCAGTGGCGCGATCCGTGATTTCCGAAGATCGGTAACCATATTTCCCGCCAAGCGTGAACTGATCGTTTAGGTCATAATTCGCATCCAAAGACAGGATGTGGCTGCGCTGTTTAGGCCCGCTGGTGGAGCCCGAGACATTCACCTGATCAACACCTGGAAGATCATGCACAAATGCGTAGCGCATCAACATATTCAAGCGGTCATTCTCAGCAGGGCGATAGGCGTATCCAAGGCTGAATTCTGCGAATTCACCATCACGAAAATCACCGTCCGCACTGTCGGAAAACAGCGCATCCAGATTCGCCAGCAAGCGCCAATCATCAGAAACGCGGTTTTCGTATCCTGCGGATAAGGCCCAGGTCTCGCGGTCTTGCTTGATGCCTTCACCGTCATCTGTGCGATATTCCAAGCGCAAGCGCGCGTTTTGGTCGTCATGTCCAGCATAGGCAACACCAGCGGAATAGGCGCGGCGTTCAAAGTTACCATTGATGCTGTCGCGCACATCCCCTGCCTCAACTGCGGCAGACAGCGTCCAGGTGCTGTCGGGCGTGTAGTTCACGCCGTAAGCCCGCGTCAAAGATCGACGTTCCCCAAAGAGATCCCAGTTGTTTTCCATATAGGTCGAAACCTGTTCGGAAACGCGGTATTTCCCACCCAGCACCACTGTGCCCCGATCCTTGCCCGCAAGGGTATAACCAGCGCCTGTGCGGGTGGGATCAAGTGTATATCCAAGGTAGATTTCATTGTCAGCGGTTGGGGCATATCGCAGCCGCAATTTCCCACCAGCCCCCTGATCGCCACCGGAAACTTCGGCCAAAAGGCCGATTTTTTCTGACAGTTGGGCATCAACCCCGACGCCAATGCGATTGTCGCGGGCAAGACCGCCTGACCGAGAAACCGCCGCTTGACCAAAGCCATAGTAGGTGAGGTCTTCGGATGCTTCATAGCTGAGACGGGCACCCAGCTGGGTCAGGTGACCTGTACGGGTAGCGTTGCCAATGGTACGACGGTCTTCGTGGTTGATCCCGGTGGAAAGGGTCCAATGTTCATCGATGTCCCATGACAGGCGCAACTCTGCCTCGGTCAGGCGGTCTCCGCCTTCTTTTGTGAATTGTTCAAATTCGGCACCAAAACTTAAGCTGTCGCTTAGATCCGTTTCAACTTCAAAGCCAATCAGTTCTTGGTTCTTTGAAATCTCTTCGTTCAGCGTGCTGAAACCTGCGTCTTTGCGTTCATACCACAGATTGGTCTGTCCCGGCCTTTTCAAGCCAAGATCTGCGAAATCAAGCTGGGCGTTGAAGCGCAAAGCGTTTGCCGGGGCGCCGGTTCCTGCGGGCAATTCATCCAAAGTTAGGCCGCCATCTGTGGACACGGTGCGCGCAAACCCAGGACCTTCAGTACGGACAATTTCGGCTTCAACGAAGCTTTGGCCAAATTCATACCGCAGATCGGCACCTGCGGTTTTTTGATCGGCAGCACCGGTTTCGTCATTGCTGGCACTTACGCCAACCCGCAGAGAATCGTTGATCCAAGTTTCTGCACGCCCCCCAAAAGAGCTGCCGTCAAGTTTGGCACCACCCGGAGTGTATTCATATAGCGCAACGAGGTTCACGTCGTAATCACCTCCAGCACCCTGCACCAAACCGCCATCGGATGCCGAGGATTGCAGTGGTTTGCTAAGGACAACAACACCTTGGATGTAATCAATTTCGTAATCTTGGCCGGCAATCAGGCGTGTCGTTTTCACAACGCGACCTGTATCAGGATCGATGATTTGAACTTGCAGGCTTTCAGAGGCACCGTTGATATCTTGGTGTGACAGGAAGTAAACGGATCCGCCTGAGCCACGCAGAATATCACGTTGGGGCAGGGTATCAGGCGATGCGGCATAGACCGTAATCTGGCTGCGAGGCGCGCCATTTTCCGTGACTGATGGCGCGGTATAGCGCAGCTCGGCCCCGTATAAGTCACGCGACTGGGCCAGCAGGCTGTCTTCGTTCAGATTGTTGCGAAAATCGCCCCAGGTGAAGCGCAGACGATCATTTTCCGCCCGAACATAGAAACGTCCAGAGGTTGGCGTATTGTCATAGGCGCTGCTGTCATCACCATAGGTCGGATAAAGATCTTCAGGATCAAGACGTTGAATAACGTGACGCGGGTCTTTGTCGTTCAAGCGGCGGAACATATCCTTCAAGTCACCTTCACCGGTATCAAGCGATGATGTCACCCGCCAACCGCTTTCAGTACGGCCATCAACATAATATGCCAGACGCCCTTCGCTATAGTTCTGCTTGAAATCGGGGTCGGCCTCGGCGGCGTCATCGCGAATTTTGTGACCGAACGTAAGATCAGCAAGGCCGACATAGAACCATTCCGACGTTGGAATTTCCACATCACGGTGGATCACCTGATTGCCAAAGCTGAGATCCACCACATGGTCGCCTGCGGGTAAAATGCGGCTGACAACGAACTTACCGCTGCCATCAACGGGTACGTTATCGCCCATCACACGCACCATAGAGCCAGGCTGAAACCCTTCGCCATTGGCAATCACGCGGCCACCTCTGAGAGGGATGTTGCGCAAGCGGGTGCGATCTTTGCCTTCGCCCGCCGCGATCACAGGGGCATTGGTCTTGTGGGTTGGAAACGCAGTGCTGGCACGCGTTACAGGCAAGGGCGCTGTTTCATCAAAGCGCCCCTGAGCATCATAAACCCTTAGGGTATATGCGAAATCTCCGCTGCCATCTGCTGGCATGGACCAGCTGACACTGTCATTCGTGCCCGCAGGAAGTGTTGCGATGATGGGGGTGCCGCGCTGGGCTGTATCACGAATTTGTATTTCGGCACGCTCAATATAGGCGGGGTAATTGGTTGACGTGCGGAAGCGCACCACATCGCCCGCTTGGAACCCAGCCCGCAGATCTGTGGTCGCGACATTCAACAGGCGCTGATGTTGCAAACCATCATAGCGCAATTGCATGTCTGCACGTGCGATGTTCAGGTCTTGATTGCGTCGTGGGTTGACCGGGGGCGGCGCCCCGATGAAGGGTTCATTGTCGATCGAGATCGCGAAACCAACGGTATCGAAATGCTTGGTGGTGTGGATTTCACCCAGTTCGATGTTGCGCCCAGCCGACTGGCGCACGACGGAATTATTGACCGAACATGTGTCACCGTTATCCACGTCGCAGGGCGTCGCGGTCTGGGCATAACCTGCAACGGCAATCAACACAGAGGCAGTTACGGCGGAACCTGTCAGAAGGCCACGCAAGCGCGGCTTTGAGAGGGGGAGTGTTGGAATATGTTTCATAGATAATCTCCGCTTTCGGCGTTATTGCGGGCGTACAATGATGTGTTCAATGAGAAGCCGGACACGTCCGGTGCGACGCCATTCGCGTCGGATATGGCGTTCAACCATGCGGCGCAGAACACGGGCTTGGCGTATTTTTTCTACGCCTGCGTCCTCTGGCAGGTGGAAAGCCAAGCGCAGATGTACCCTTTCGTCAGAAATCTGTTGCAACAACGCAGAGATCCCACGGGTCACCTCAGGTTTCATTGCGGGCTGACCATCGGCGTCATTGGTGAACGCGTTGATGTTTAGATCCACCCGCACCACCCGTGACAGAGAAGCCCCGAAATTGATTTCAGACATTTTGCCAGGGGTCAGACGGATCACGCGTGGGTTTTCAGAAGTCACCCGATATCCGCTTGGCAGAGAGGCCGTATCAAGTTTCAGAATGAAGTTCGATCCACGGTCCGCAGGCAACATGGCGCATGGCACGTGGAAGCGGCCAAATTCATCCGTGGTGATTACGGTGCCATCTACGCCAGCCACACGCGCAGCTGCGATACCGGTCTCACCATCGTTTTGATAGCCATCGCCATTGCTGTCATCAAACACACGCCCAATCACGTCACCGCAATCAAAGACAGGTTCTGGCAAAATACGCACGGTCGCCGTGGCAGGTGCCGCAAGAAGCGAGTCATTTTCTGGGTGGCGGATGGTGGCGGTGTTCACGTGCTCGCCGACATCCGCACCAGACGTGACGCGGGCGCTTAAGGTTAAGGTGACGGTGGTCAATGGGGGCACAGGAATATCTGGCCAAGTGATGACGCGCCCCTCAACAATGACATCCGCTTTCACCCCATCTAGGGTGGCAGATCCTTCGCTATAAAGGAAACCAGCAGGCAGAATATCCATTGCGTTCAGCTTACCTGAAACAACGGGGTTTTCGTTGCGGATGGTGATCGTGTAGGGCACGGTGCTGCCGCGTTCAACGGTGCTGCGCGGCGTGGTTTTATTCACCGTCAGACCCGATGGTGCAAGAGATGACTCGATCGCGAATTCTGTGCGGTCGTCGTCGGAATTTCCGTCGCTGTCATCCCCATCATCAGATACGTCGTCGACGGGTTGTGGTGTGCCTGGTACATCTGCTGCGAAGATGGGAAGTGCAGATGCGGTGGCTGAGTTAGAGGTGCCTCCACCGCTGACGGCCGCAATGGAAAAGATGAAATCAGCGGTATAAGTCGCGGTTTCGCCCATCTCAAGGCTGCCTTCAGATGATCCGGCATCGGCACTGTCAAACACCGGGGGGTGATCCAACGTCAACGCAGAACCATCAATGGCGCGGAAGTCATCCGTCACGGCGACATCTTCGACAGGTGTGTTGCCAATATTGGTGATCGCGATTGTGTAAGTGATCGTATCACCTACGCCATCCACACCATCGCCATTGTCTGTAACGTCTTGTGTTTTTACCACATCTAGTCCCGCAATCGCGGCTTGGGTTACCGTTTCAGTGGTGTCGTCACAGACTGTTGGGAAGGCAATCGCACAGATTTCATAGCTGACCAGATAGGCGCCGGCGGGCATATCTGGCGCCAAGGTGATCAGGCCCGTTGTCGGGTCCAAGGTTAGGGCTGGGTCGCTGCTTAGCACGCGAATGCTGACATTGGTCAAGTCAGCCTGTTTGTTGATCACGCTGTCTGATTTCAGAACCGTAGTTGTCACACCGCCATTGGTTTCAATCGGGGGGAAGGTCTCAGGAAGCGCCTCAATTGGGGCGACAATGGCAATGTCGGAGCTGGTGTCGGTGACTTCACCTTCCATGCCGGTGCCAACGTTATAATGACCGGTTACGGTTGCCGTATTGTCAACTTGCCCGCGATCAATATCAGCCTGTTTCAAGGCATATATGCCGGTGATATCGGTGCTGATTACGCCCGGTTCTAGGGTGGGAAGCGGATTGTTCGTCAGAACCACGCCTGGCAAAATATCTTCAATCGTTACCGTCGTGAGGGTCACATTGCCGGTGTTGGTGATGGTGAATGTGTAAGGGATTTCATCCCCAACCTGCGCAACAGTGCTGAGGAAGGCGGAATCGTCGGCTTCTTTCGCAAGTGTGATTTTAGGGTTTTGGCTGAGTGTGATCGTGTTGGGCACATCATCCGTCAGTGTAGCACCAGAGATGTCACTGACCTCGGGACCTGTTGGCGGTGTACCAAAGGCAGTGGCGCTGTTTTCGATCTTCGCGGCATTGATTGCGCTTTGTGCAACGGGGTAGCTTGCTGTGAAGTTGGTACTGTCCGTTTCACCCGGAGCGAGCGTTGCAATGGGGCTGCCTGTCAGGGTTAAACCGGGCAGCGGGTCTTCCAGGCGCACGTTTGTCAGGGTGACATTGCCCGTGTTGGTGATGCTGAAGCTATAGGCAACTTCTTGGCCGAGCACGACGGGGGATGACAAGGCCGACGCATCTGCTGTTTTGATGATGGCAAGACTTGGTTCTTGCGCCAAGACTGTGGTCAATGGCGTGTCATTGGTGACAAGCGTGCCACTTAAATCACGGGCCTCTGTGTCGTATGGATCCGTGCCTACAACACTGGCTTGGTTGACCACTTCGCCCGCATCTACATCAAGCTGAGACAGCACATATGTCGCCGTGAAGGTGGTGTTGTTCGTCGCACCAGGGGCAAGCACAGGAATGGGGGCACCGGACATTTGAATACCTGTCAACGGATCGGTGACCGTAACATCATAGAGGTTCACATCGCCGGTATTGGTCACGGCAAAATTATAGGTGATCACATCGTCTTTCGCCGGGGGCGATGACAAGGCTGCGATATCTGCAGTTTTCACCAAAGCGATTGCCGGGGTAAAGGCGGGATTGACTGGGGTTGGGTCATCTTCACCGCTGTCACGACCGCTGCCATTGTTGTCGGCGTCGGGGTTTGTGCCATTGTCAGACAGATCGCTCAGCTCAACATTCCCGCTTTCATTTTGCGCCGACAGAACACCTTCGGCGGTAACGCTGGCTTGGTTTTGGAAGCGTCCACCGTGGGCCAAAACGGGGGGCAGGGGCGATTGTGGCCGGACACGCACAGACACATCAATTGTACAAGTTGCGCCTGCGTTCAGGCCAAAGGTCGAAATCAGCGCAGTGTTGGTATCGCCGTTAAAGCCTGGGTTGGCCGTACCACAGCTGCCGGACGGGGCGGACAGCAGGGTGTAATTGCCCGTGGCCAGCGTGTCACTGGCGGGTGTGCCAAGGGTTACATGCGTGCCAAATGCGGGGGTCGCACCGCTAAGCTGATCTGTGATTTCGATATTTGTCAAAGCTTCTAGGCTGAAATTTTCGGCCAAGATACGGAAGGTTACATTAAACGACCCATCAGGATTGGGCGTTGGCCCGGCTTGCACAGCTTTCGCCAAGCCGACACGGGCTTGGGGAACCATGGTAAACAGGTATCCTGTTGCATCCGTATTGCCTCCAAGGGCGATGCCCGTGATCTGCGCGGGGGCAGACGTGACACCACCTGCTGTGCCCACTGTATCCGTGCCATCATCGAGCCAATCTTCCGAAGGATCAGCGCGGGTGATGCTATACGTGCCCTCGGGAAGAAAGGTGAAGCTGAAAGCGCCGGTTGCATCTGTTGTGGTGCTGCGCGTTACTGGACTGCCATCCTGGGCCGTACCTGTTAGGGACATCGTGCTGCCAGCAATGCCAGTATCTGTTGCGGCTTGGGTGCCATCGTCATTGAAATCCCGGTACAACACGCCACTGATCGTAGAGGCATGCACCGTGACGGATCCGGTCGCGCTGTTGTTGGATGGGTCGATGTCCAACGAGGATGTAACAATACTGGCCGTGTTGCTTACGGTTTGCGGATTGCTTGTGACAGATGTCACACGGACAGGTGCCGTAATTCGAGCCGCGCCGTTCAGGCTGAGGGTTCCCAGACTACAGCTGAAGCTGGTTCCACCTGATGTGCCAGTACAGGTCGTTGTGGAAATACTTCCAGCCGTTGCGACAACAACGGGCGTGCCTGTCAGGACCATGTTGCTTGGTAATGTATCTGAGACGACGACGTCATCGGCCTCTCGTTGGCTTGGGTTGCTGCCCATAGGGTTTGCGACTTCGATAATGAAATCAAACGTATCAGTGACATTCACTTCAGTTGGGTTCGCGGTTTTAGACGTAACTTGCACATCTGCCCGTGTCCGCACTGTGGTGGTTTCCTCGGCCGTGTCATTCAGTGTGCTGGTATCAAACCCAAGCGCATGTTCGGTTGAGGTCACACTGGCTGAATTGCGCGCGACGCCTTTGTCGGAGCCATCCGCAACCACAGTAATCTGGCGCACTTCATTGCCCTTCAAAAGAGGGAAGGTACAGGTCAAGGTGCCACCGGTCGATCCAACCGCAGGCACAGAGGAACACGTGCCATCTGAAGGGACCGTATGCGACCGATACTGGACGTTTCCAGTCGGCATGGTGTCAGTGACCACGACGTTTTCCGCATGTGACGGACCCGCATTGCGCACAGTCAATGTATAGGTTGTGCTGTCGGGGATCGCGACGGGATCAACACTGTCCGTTTTGCTGATCTGAAGGTCCACAACCGGATCGGTCACATCGCTAGACGCACTGGTGGTATTGTTCGTGCTATCCAACTCGATGCTTGTGGTCGTGACACTGGCATTGTTGACAATCTGAGTGCCGCGCTCGGATGTTGTTGGTCGCAGAACGACTGTAACCGTGCGCTGACCACCGCTGACAAAATCGCCAAGGTCACAGACGACTTGATCGTTGCCGGGCCCGGTTGTGGAATTTGGGGTCGGCGACACAGAGCAGGTTCCGCCCGACGATGGTGTCGCGGACACAAACACCATGTTAGCAGGCAAGCTGTCTGTGACTTCGACATTCCTTGCGGGGCTTAGGTTAGGGGCATTGTTTCTTGCTGTAATGACATAGCGCAATTCTTGACCTGCAGGAACGCTTAGGCGTGACGCTTGCTTTGAAACAGTGACGTCGGCGCGTTCGGCGACGTCAAAAGAAACGCTGGCGCTGTTGTTGGTGAGATCTGGGTCTGCCACGCTGTTCGAAATGATCTCTGCGGTATTGGTGCGTGAGGTCGCGCCATGTCCCAGATGAACAGAAAAGGTGATGGTTGGACAATCAGTGCCGGGAGTACAGGTGGGTAGGCTGGCGATTGTACATCCCAGAAGTACACCGTTTCCTCCGCGCGCTGATGTGCTGCAATTGACGCCTGATGCGCTATTTTCCACAATGGTATAACCGGTGAAACCCGAGGTCGGCGTGCCTTGCGTGCTTGCCAACAGGTTCTGTATATTATCCGTCACGCTGATATTTGTAGATGTCGTCGCACTACTGTTGCTGATTTCAAGGGTGAAAGTCTGCAAGTCGCCCACGGCCAAGGATGCGATGTCACGGGTCTTCTGAATGGAAATATCAGCCGAGTCACCGCCAACGCTACCTGTGACTGGCACAACTGCAGTGTCATTCCCCGGGTTAACATCAGGAAGGTTTGGATCAATCAGGCTGACCGTCATGCTGTTCTCAATTTGCCCTGCATTTGTGACCGTAGTATTGATGACCACGGGGGGGGCGGATTGATTGGGCCGCAATGGGCTGCTTTCTTCATAAACCAATGTGCAAGTTAGCTCAGCAGGCCCCACCAAGGGGCCCGCAGGGTTACAGGTCCAACCATTCGCAGTTGTTAGTCCATTAAATGTCAGGCCAGCGGGAAGATTATCCGTCATAACCAGCGTGCCAAAGAATGGGGCGGTGCCCACATGGCGGGCTTGAATTTGGTAATCGTAATCATTCCCAACCACCACAAGCGCGGGCATGGGGCCAGATTTTGATGCTGCCAAATCAACATATGGATCGCGGATCGTTACACCGCCATCACCGCCGGTGTTGTTCGCTGGGTTCGGATCCGCCGGACCTGCGGCGGATATGGTTGCGCTGTTGGTTACGGTGCCGGCTGCGTTGGTTGTTGTTTCAATCAGGATTTCACCAAGGGAAACATTTGCCCCGGGCGCGCCGCCTGCGGGAAGATCACAGGTGACAGTTTGCCCAGCAACCGCGCAGGTCCAATCGCTGCCTGCGGGCGGGGTTACGCTGTTGATGGAATAATTGTCGGGCAGGGTGTCAACAATCTGCACACCTGTGGGTGAATCCCCGGTGAAGAAAGCAGAAAGGCGGAATGTCACATCATCGCCGGTCAGGACCTGACCAGACGGTGAACGTTGTTTTCTGATGCGCAGGTCGCTGCCTGCCGTGATGTTGATGTCATGTGTTGCGGTGTCATTGGTATTGATTGGGTCACTTGGACTGCCAGCAGAAGAGCTGACCAAAGCTGTAATCCCTGAGCCTGCGGTGGTTGTAACTTGTCCCAACATGGGAAACGAAACCGAGTCTCCCACAGCGATTGGACCTGCAATCGTACACAGATATGCGCCGCTGCTTAGCGAACACCCTGGCGCTGGGCTTGTGATCGTCATGCCTGTGGGAATGGGAAAACGCAACGTGGCGTTTAACAACGGATCTGGGCCAAGGTTTTCGGCGTTTAAAGTCAGGGGAATGATGTCGCCTGCCACGGCGCTGGCGGGCCCTGAGATGCTTACATCAATGTCGGATCCAAATTGGACCGAGGTGGTTTCTGTGGCGGTATTGTTGTCAATCAGCGGATCGCCAGCGGTGGGAACAGCCGCCGTAAATGCGACGACACCGTTTCGCGTTGCTTGAATTACAATGTTGCCAGAGACGGATTGATCCGCCGCGATTGCAGGCACATCACAAGTGACCGTGGCGGGCCCCGTCGCGGGTGTCGGCGTACAGGGGCCGATTTCGCCAGAGATGCCGGTAAATTCAGTGTTGTTTGGAAGGGTCAAGTCAACGGTCGTGACCGGTGATGCGGTTAAACTGCTGTTGGAAACTTTAAGAACATAGGTGATCTCGCCGCCGGCCGGAACTGGATCGACAAGATCTCTGAGGTCAACAGCCCAGTCATGGTTCTGGGCAAAGGCAGCGCTGGCACTGCCAATCACAATCGCTGAAACAAGTGAGGGGATCCCCAAACGATCCATAACGGATTTCGGCTTAACTTTCTTGAATTGATTGAAAGTCTTGAGATGCAATGCCGAAAACATTGCCCGAGATACAAGCCGGAATACCATATACTAAACTCTTAACTAAATTTCTCACACGCGTTAGTTGACTTATTGCCTTAAATTACAGGCGTTTGCCATTTCATCCGGCGAGTTTTTTTCAATTGAGGGTAAATGTGCAGCAATTTGGCACCAAGATACCCGGATGCCGGAGATGATTTCAATTTATGGTGATATTTGAAAAACGGATTGCACGTCAGGGTGGTTGTCGTGGAGGGGAATATCGTTTGATTCAGGTTTTGTAAGTCGTTGCGTCGCCGCCGCGCCTTACAATTTTGGCGTCAAATCACCCTTGCTTCATGCGCTGCATGGATGTGCGACGTGTGATGATTTGTCGGCGAATGAAGGCCACTATGAACAATGCTGTCATGATCAATATAATGGTCGGGGCGGGCGCGCTGTCTAGGAAAAAGCTGGCGTAGGTGCCAAGCAGCATTGAGGACATGCAGACGATAACCGACACCCACAGCATTGTTGAAAACTTGCGCACCACCAAAAATGCGATTGCGCCGGGTGCAATCAGCAGGCCAATGGCAAGGATTAAGCCTGCCGCAGACAGCGTCGCAACGATGGTGAGCGACAGCGCCGCCAATAACCCGTAATGCAGCCAATTCACCCATAGACCTGACGCGCGTGCTTGTGCGGGATCGAAACTGTGCAGCAGCCAATCCTTCCATTTCAACGCCAACATCAGGCCAACCCCGACTGAGATAACGCCAGCGGTCCACAGCTCGTGCGGTTCGACGCCCAACATGTTGCCGAAAAGAATGTGGTCAAGATGTGCGTTGGTTTCGACCGATACATAAAGCACGATACCCAAGCCAAACATGCCCGAAAAGACCACGCCCATCACGGTATCCTGTTTGACACGGCTGTTGCTGGACAGATAGCCGGTGGTCAGTGCGCAGATCATGCCAGCCGCAAAAGCGCCAATGATCAAGGGGATGCCAACGATATAGGCCAGCACAATACCCGGAAGAACGGCGTGACTGACGGCGTCGCCCATCAAGGCCCAACCTTTCATCACGAGAAAACAGGACAGCAGAGCAGTCGGTACCGAGACGATCATCGAGATCAGAAATGCATTCTGCATGAATGGAAACTGGAAAGGGAGCATCAGATTGTCGAGTGTCATTGCTTCATTCCTTGTGCCATGCCGCTTGGGCCGTGTTTCAAAGCTCGTTTGGCTTTGCGTTTCGTCGCCAGCAACCCATGCGTTGGGGCAAACACAAATGCCACAATGAAGATCACTGTTTGCAGGGTCACAATAATACCGCCGGTTGCGCCATCTAGGAAATAGCTCACATACGCCCCGAGAAAGCTGGTGATCGACCCGATTGCAACAGACACAATGATCAGACGCGGAAATCTGTCGCAAAGCAGATAGGCCGTCGCACCGGGGGTGACGACCAATGCGATGACCAAAAACGCGCCAACGGTTTGCATGGCCGCGACCACACATGCAGACAGCAGGATAAAGAATGTTGCTTTCAACAGGCCCGGGCGCAGGCCGATGGTGCGCGCGTGATTTTCATCAAAGAAGGTGACCATCAAGTCTTTCCATTTCGCCAGCAAAACGGCCAGCGAAACAAACCCGATGATGGCAAGCTGCAACGTGTCTTCTGGGGTGATCGCAAGGATATTGCCCATGGTGATGGTTTGGATGGACACAGACATTGGGCTAACGGACACGATGAACAGGCCCAGCCCGAAGAAAGACGTGAAAATCAGACCGATGATAACATCAATTTTCAAGCCAGAACGTTCTGACAAAAATAGCATTGCACCCGCCGCTAGTCCCCCTGCGATGAACGCGCCCAAGGCGAAGGGCAGCCCCAAAATATAAGCACCCGCGACGCCCGGTACGACGGCGTGTGACAGTGCGTCACCGATCAGGGACCACCCTTTCAACATCAGATAAGCCGAGAGAAATGCGCAAACGCCGCCAACAAGGGCCGAGACCCACATGGCGTTCATCATATATTTATAACCAAAGGGTTCGAGAAGATATTCCATCAGTCGCCTCGGTTCGTGTGCTGGGTTTTGTCGCCGTATTGCACAAGCGGGCGCTCATCATCAGTCAAGATCGTGATGGACCGCGCGTCTTCGTCATCGTGCAAAGCATCGCCGCCAAGGGTGAAGTGCCGCAACACGCCGCCAAATGCGTCTTCAAGATTTTCGCGGGTGAATGTGGTTTCCGTGGGGCCGTGGGCCAGCACGGTGCCTTTGACCAACACGGTGCGATCGCAAAATTCGGGGACTGAACCCAGGTTGTGGGTCGATACCAACATGACCCGCCCTTCGTCACGCAATTCGCGCAGCAAGGCGATGATCTGTTCTTCGGTCTTCACGTCCACGCCTGTGAAGGGTTCGTCCAACAAAATGACTTGTCCGTCTTGAGCCAAGGATCGGGCCAGAAAGACACGTTTGCGCTGACCACCGGACAGTTCGCCAATCTGGCGTGTTTTAAAGTCCTGCATATTGACGCGGCGCAGAGCTTCGTTCACTGCTTCATGATCCGCTTTCTTAGGGCGACGCAAGAACCCCATGTGACCATAGCGGCCCATCATGACGACGTCTTCCACCAGCACAGGGAAGGCCCAATCGACTTCCTCGGATTGTGGAACATAAGCCACCAGATTTTTGGCCAAGGCTTGTTTCACATCCAATCCAAGGATTTTGATGGCCCCTTTGGCGGCGGGTACAAAACCCATAATCGCCTTAAATAGGGTCGATTTTCCAGCGCCGTTCACGCCAACAAGGGCTGTCACCGTGCCGCGCGGAACCTCAAAGCTGGCATTCCAAAGGGCCGTATGACCGTTACGATAGGTGACCGTCACATCCTGAGCCGAAATGCCGATGCTGTCCTTGGTATCTGGGGTGGCGATATCCAAATGATCGGTTGAAATTTCGTTGTCACGCATTGTGTTTCCTTTGGCGGATGTCTTGGCGGTGTGGGCGCATCGAGTAATAGGTGTTTAGTTCGTCGCAGAGGTGAGGCCATCAGCCACTGTGCGCGCAGTCACGCGCAACAAATCCAAATATGTGGGCACTTCGCCATCTGGCTCGCTTAAGCTGTCGACGTATAAAACGCCGCCGTATGCCACACCGGTTTCACGCGCAACCTGTTCAGCAGGGGCGGTGTTTACAGTGCTTTCGCAGAATACAACGGGGATGTCATTTTCCCGCACGCCATCAATGACTGCGCGGACCTGTTGTGGGGTGCCGACCTGGTCTGCGTTCATGGGCCAAAGGTAAAGTTCCTTCATGCTAAAGTCGCGGGCGAGGTAGCTGAACGCGCCTTCACAGGTGACCAGCCAGCGGCGATCCTCGGGGATTTCCGCAATGGCCGCGCGCAGGGGTTCGATGGTGGCGCGAAGCTGTTCTTTGTAGGTTTCGGCGTTGGTGGTGTAGATTTCAGCGTTGGCAGGATCATGTGCGATAAAGGCAGCAAGAATGTTGTCGACATAGATTTGGGCGTTGTCCAATCCCATCCACGCATGCGGATTAGGTTTGCCTTGGTAGCTGCCAGAGGAAATCGAGATGGGGTCAATGTGGTCGGTTAGCGTTGCTGATGGAACATCTTTCATATTTGTTAGAAACTGTTCGAACCAGAGCTCTAAGTTCATGCCATTCCACAAAATGAGATCCGCATCGTAGGCACGCACGATATCTTGTGGTGTTGGCTCATAGCCGTGAATTTCAGCGCCTGGCTTGGTGATGGATACCACATCTGCCGCATCCCCAGCGACATTCGCGGCCATGTCAGCAAGCACGGTAAACGTCGTGACAACTTTCATCCGGTCCTCAGCATAAGCAGTCGTAACACAGAGAGCCGCTGCCGTTGTGAGTGCGGTTGTCTTAAAGAAACGAGATAGCATTTGAGTCCCCTACGGCTGCAATGTGGTCTGTGTAAATGCGAATGGTTCGCAACAGTCAAGTCTTTTTGAGAATAATTCGCAAAAAGGACGTGTCGCTCACGTTTCAATCGGGCCTTGATAAGATTTTTGCGTGTAGTCGCGCGTATGATTAGGTTGAGATCGGATTTCGTGTATTTCGATGAGTGAAATTGAAAGATTTTTGGGTTGCTGGATTTTTTTTGCAAAAAAACACGCAGCTCTTCCTATAATTGTGCTATAGATTAATTGCCGTAAAATTGTCACTTTTTGTAGATAGGCGGTTATTGGCTTATTAGTATTAGCTTCTGGGGAAGATTATGAAATTCGACGCGCCAAAGTCTCTGGTGCCCTTTGCGGGCATTTTTGTACTAATCCTTGGGGTCTCTGGCTGCGAGAATGCCACGACAAAGGCATCGGGCGAACGCTTGGACGGCTTGCTGGCAACGGGTTTGGATGCCGCGGCCGCAGAACGCGCCCAAACGCGTTTGGCTTCGACGCTGGGGCGCGACAATGCAACTGGGGCTCTGTCAGATCAATATGCGTCGATCAGCGAAACCACCGGAAGCGGCCAATTGTCCGCGCTGCTTTCATCCGCGCTTGAGCGAAATACCCGCATAGGTACAGCCGCACAGCAAATTAATCGCGCAGACGCAGAGCGACTGAATGCGATATTTGGCTATTTACCACAAATTAATGTGACTTTTTCGCGTGACCAAATCACCCAGCGTGTAATTGAGACAGATAACGCCGTATTTGAATTGGGCGAAGCGAAATACCCCGTGACGACAATACAGGCACGGATTGACCAACCTATTCTTGATCTCAGCCGGATCTTTGGCATTCAGCACGCGACGAACGCGCGCAGCATCTCTGAGGTGGAATATATTCGCACTGTGCGCGATGTCGTTTATGAAGTGTTTGATGCTTACTTGGTCGCAAACCAAGCCAAGGCGCGTTCCGGGGCATTGCGCCAACGCATGGGATTTTTGGCACGTCAAATCAACAGTCAGGATGCACTGAATGACAGCGGAATTGGCGATGTTATCGAGGTATCATCCTTGCGTTCGGAACGCAGCAGCATCGCATCAGAAGAGGCCTTGGAATCCGCGCGTTACATCGAAGCGCTAGGGGATCTTGCCTTATTGACTGGCGCGAGCGTGTCTGAAATTGCGCCTCTCAGGTTCCCGCAAGGAATTGGCCAATCAGAACGCCGCATTTCAGCAGATCAAGCTGTCGCGACCGGGTTGGAGCAAAATCCAGTGGTGATGGCTGCCGCGCTTGGCGTGGTCGGTGCAGAACTTGATCGTCGTCGCGCTTTGGCGGCTGATTTTGCCCCGGTTTTGGCGGCCTATGCCATGCTTGAGCGTGAAGATCGCGCGAACAGCCGCTTTGGTGGTGGATCGCTTACGGAAGACACAACTGTTGGGGTGCGCCTGACGATTCCGATCTTTAATGGCCGTGGTCGTGGGTATGAAACCCTGCCGGCGACTGTCGGTGTACGTGCTGGGGCTTTGGATTATTACGCGCGCCGCCGCCAAGTCGAGACCCAGATCCGTGCAACACACGCACGCTTGACTGAATTGTCGCGCGCTATGGGGCAATCCAGCAATGCAGCCCGTCAATCCGCCAGGGCCTTGGGATCCGAACGGGATCGTTTGGCGACAGGTCAATCCGCAGATCTGGCCGTTGCCGCGCGTGAGATCCGACTGTCCGTTGCGCGTGAACGCAACGCGTTTTACCAGACCGAATATTTGCGGACTTGGGCGCGCCTGCAATATCTGATGGGCGCTGATCTATCGAAACAGGGCTTCTAACGTGCATGCTTTGATGAAATATATGCTGATTGGCGTTTGGACGTTTTGCCCAAGCGCCATTTTGGCACAGACGGTATCTGATGCAGGTGTCACGGATCCTGCAACATTTGCAGCGCTGCGCAATGATGTGTCGCCCGCGTCTGGTGGGTTCTCAGTGAATTGCACCATCAAGCCGCTTCAAGCGGTGGAAGTCTCTGTGCCGTTGCCTGGTATCGTATCAGAGGTTTTCGTACGCCCTGGAATGAAGGTCGAAGTTGGCGCGCCACTGTTGACCTTGGATGACACGATGTTGCGCCGTGAATTTGCCTTGGCCGAGGCACGCGCAAGCGCAACAGCGGTAATGGATGCGGCCACCACCCGGCGGGATGGGTTGGCACAAAAAGCCCGGCGTTTGGGCCAGGCCCGTGCGCGCAATGCGATTTCTGTCGCGGAACACGAGGCGGCGGTTCTGGAATTGGCAATTGCCGAGGGCGATATTTCGCGGGAACGCGAGGCCTTGGCGTTGGCCCGCCTAGAGACAGAACGTGTGGGTGCTATGCTTGATTCGCTGGTGATCAACAGCCCGGTGTCTGGCGTTCTGGGCGAAGATCTTATCAACACAGGCGAAGCCGCGGGTCGCGAACATGTGGCCACGATTTACGTCAATCAGCCGTTGCGCGTTGAGGCCTTTGTTCCGTCGGCGCGCTTTGGCGGCTTTGTAGAACAGGGCGAATATTCGATCGTCGTGAATGGCGATGCGTTCGATGCGCGTCGCGTCGATTTTGATTATGCAGCGCAGCTTGCAGATTTGGCATCCAATACAATCAGCGTGTTCTTTCGATTGAATGCACCGGACGTATTGCCTGGCAGTAAATGCACGATGGCAACAATGGCAGTGGCCGATGCGCCAGGGGGAGACGCCGATGGGTAAATCTCAGAAAATATGTGCAATTTTCACGGCTGCAATCATGCTGTTTACGGGCAGTGCTTGGGCGCAAAATGGGCCGGGTGGCCAATTGTCCACAGGGCTAAGCTATTCCAGTAAATATGGTGCCACGAGTTTTGTTACCCTTGAAGGGCAGGACATTTTCAAAAGCGGCATCAGTGCACGGTTGAATTATCGCGCGGGCACTGAAGGCCATGGCGCTGGGTTGCGTTTGGCAAAACGTTTCGAACTTGGCGACCGCTGGCCTGGGCTGTCACCTGAATTAACTTTTGCGATTTACGGCAAATCTGCAGATTGGGATTTCCAATCCTACGCTGAGAAAACACAAGGGTTCTCGGTGCTTTATGGTGCTGATCTATCGCCGCAGCTTTCGTTCGAAACCGAGCTGTTTTTTCATCGGGATGAGTTGGATAATCTTTCCAGCGGCGTGTCACCGTTGATTGCGGCAGACGCAGGGCGCAGTGATGTGTTGGGCGCGGGCATTGATCTCAGCTGGAGCAACCGCAGTGGCTCAGGCCTGTTGGACAAGGGAACCCAGCTTAGCTTTGGTATCGCGGCTACTGTGTCGGGCACTGGAAACCGTGGCTGGCATAGATTTTCCGCAAAGCTAGACAGCACGCATGGTTTCGTTGGTGAATCTGTTGTGAATTTTTCCTTGGGCACGGGGGTGATCCGGGGGCAGGGCAGCAATGGCTATGTGAATATATTGGATCGGGCATTTTCTGGGGATGGCGCGCCGCGCGGATTTGCTTGGGGGGGCGCAGGGCCCGTTGCGCCTGGCACCGATGAGGCCTTGGGCGGCACCCGCTATCTTAGCGGTTCCGTTGAGGTCAGAACACCTTTGGCGCGTGATGGCCTATCTGCGGGGGTGTTCTTTGATGCCGGTTCCGTATGGGACCTTCCTGGCATTACGGGCGTGGATGATGACATGTACATGCGTACAAGTGCTGGGGTTGCTGTGCATTGGCAAACCCGGTTCGGACGTCTTGAGGCTGCGTATGCGGAACCTTTGAGGACCCGCGCAAGCGATAGAACACAGCGTTTTTCGATTTCGCTGAGCGCTAAGTTTTAAGCCCAGGTTGGGCAAGCAGCAGAAAGCTGCGTTGTGATTTTTTGAGCTGTCCGTGTTTTGGGGCACAGTGCTGGCGCTTTCGTCAGTGGTAAGGATTTATCTGCCGCTTTTGTGGCAATGGAGGACGTTATGGGAAAGAATACGCCAGTCTTAAAGCAAGGTGCCGATGCGGTTGCCAAGCCTGTGAATGTTCTGTCTGATCGAAACCAAACGCCAATGTTGCCGATTGATTTGCGCGCGGTCCCTCTTGAACCGCGTGTCATGCTGGATGCCAATCTGGAATTTGATATCAATGCATCTACGGCGCTGACCTCTGTTTTATCGAGTGTCGCGCAATTATTTGACGAGCAGATTGCCGACATCACGGACTTCTTAGATACGTTCGACGAAGCGGCTGGGGCTGCTTTTGATAAGATCAGTGCGATTGTCGATACGGTAGAAGGTGTGTCCAGCCAAGCGGATTCGTCAGGTGTTCTCAGCGGTGATATCGTCGATCTAAGCGTCGCCGCGGAAACGGTTCAACGTATCCGCGATGCGATTGATGCTTTGCGCAATGGTGTGACTGACACGATCACGGATCTAATCGCGGATGATTTTTACGCAGATTTGGCGGCGGATGTGCGCAGTCAATTGGAAGTCCTGAACAATGACGTGCCGATGCCCCCGGATCCACCTTTCGTAAGCACTTTGAGCGTCGCGGATGTTACAGGTGTTTATACTGTCGATAACTTTTCTAGTGGGGCGGTGGACAGCACGCTGGATACGCTAATTTCCGGCATGGATCTTGGAAATGCAACCGAGGCACAGGTGAAATCCATCTTCCACGACGCGGTTGCAACTGCCATGGGGGTGGGCACAGAAAATTTCTCGGTTACATTGAATGACATCGCTGTCGGTGGGGAAACCTTGGTTTCCTTTACGCAAGATGGGGATTTTGCGGTCGATGTTGCAGTGAATTTGCCGCAAGCGTTTGCAGATTTTCAGGCAGTCTTACAGGCTGCGATCCCTGGGATCAGTTTGCCGTTTGACGCGTTGTCACAGGGTGCCGGGGGCAGTCTGGTTGAATTCGAAATTGAGACGCACACCACATTTTCAGGTGATATCCTAACAGGTTTGGCTGTTGATATTCACGAATTCGCTTTTGCACCGCTTTTGGAAGTTGGTGGAACAATTGGTGGAGTTGCTGGTGCTGGTTTTAACCTTGGCCTATTGGCACTTGAGGTAACATCCCTTGAGACCGCGAAGTTTGGTTTGTTTGTTACTGCGGGTGACACCGGTGGTGGTGGCATGAACCTCGGCGGCAGCATTGATGTGTCCGGCACGCCTTCTGTCACTTGGGCGGGCAGTTCCGCAACCCTTGATGTCACCGCACGTATCCAAGAGATCGGCGCCACGGGTTACAGTGATATCGTGGCTGATCAAGTTTATGACTTGATTGATCTTGATCTGGAAGGTGAACTTGATTTCAGCGCCATAACACAGGAATTTACGGCGGGCATTACTTTGACGTCGGTTCTGGACAGTACTGATGCGGCGGGGCGTTTGCGGGCCTTCATTGATAAAGCAAGTTTTGATTTCACGCTTGATCTTGTGAACACAGGCTTGGCTGCGGATCAGGAAAAAATTCTTGAAGATTCGCTTGTGACGCTGGCAACGATGGGCACAGAGCAGATCGTCCAGTTCCTGAAAGATATCGGCGAAACCGTGACTGGCGCATTAAGTGACAGCGCCTTTGACATTGCAATTCCACTGACAGATGTGCGGTTTGGCAATCTGATGACAGAGCTATCCAGCTTTTTCACAGACCTTGCCAGCACCTTCAGCATCGATAAAGGCGCGTTGGGGCTAGACACCGAAACGAGCAGTGGCCCCGAGTTGATTGACACGACGTTGACAAGTGAAATCGACACACAAAGTGGCGAACGAATGAGCCTTGGCCAGTTCACCAAACTTCTAGACTACAATCGGTTGTCGCTGTCTGTGACCTCCCCTGGTGGGACACCTGTTGATGTGGACATCAACCTCACAGGTACTGAAGTACAAAATGCATCCCTTTCGCTTTCAGCGCGAATGACGGCCCTTGCCGATTTGTTGAGCGTCGCCCTATCAGGTCATGGAATTGCGGTTGCACTTGGGCAGAGCGGGGGCCTATCGGTAACCGGAACTAAAACCCCTGGTTCTGGGGGGAACCCAGCGACGTTCAATACTTTTACCGTAAAAAGTGCCCGCAAGATTTCAGGAAATTCGGAAGATGACACGTTTTCGCTGTTTGATCTGGGTTTTGATACGAGCAATCTGACGGAAGTTACTGAAGTCTTCGGTGAGGGTAGTACAGAATTCGTCGCAACTTTTGCAATTGAGGCGTCGGCATTCAATCTGGGCGCTCTGGCGCTGGATGCGCTTGATGGCGTGAAAAACCTCCGTTTCACGTTGCATGTGGATGGTGAGGATCAGCCACTTGATGTGAAATACAGTGGTTCCGGTACAGGATGGACATCGCTTGCGGAATTGATCGATGATCTGAATGTTTCCCTGGATGGCAAAGGTATTGGCGTCACGGCCGGGACAAATACGGGTGGTGATGGGCTTGGCTTCTCGCTTGATCTGGGCGAAGGGCGCAGTTTTTCACTGTCCGCTGATCCAGACGATCTGTTGCGGGCCCTTGATATCGCGAGTTTGATGAATTGGGTCAATTCCGAACTGGACAGCAGTTTCCCTGGTGCCGCGCTTGAGTTGACGGACGACGGTGAATTGATCTTCAGCTTCCCTGACATCGAAGCATCGCTTGCGATTTCGACAGACGATGGCATTGGGTTCTCAGCCAGTGATCTGGGCCTTGGTGTTCTCGGAGATTTGGATCTGTCCGCGCAACTTTCGGCGCAACTGAATGCGGTCTTTAGTTCCGCCGTTGGGATTGATCTGGTCGGTTTTGGCAAGACTATCATTGGTGATTCCACTGCGCCCGATGCCCCTGCCAATGCGTTGGAAGGAAAGAATAGCTTTACCGATGATCTGAAAGATGCGGTTCTAGACAATGTGTTTTTCTCGGATCTGTCGCTAGAGGCGTCTGCCAGCGCGTCAGCAACGGAAATCACGGGGTCTGCCGACATTGGATTGATTTCTGTCGCGATTGGTGCGGATGATGCAGCACAGAACTTCCTGCATGCGAATGCCCAGTTTGAAGCGAATATTCTGGGTCGTAATGTGGATGGAGAGTTCAACGAAAAACTAACATTCCGCAATCTGCGCGATGCAGTTGCCGATAAAGTTGAAATGTCAGGCGGTGAACCGGTTGTCATAGCAGCGCCGGGGATTTCGACCCTGTTGGGTCGGTTTGAACTGTTGGGCGGCATCGTCGTGAATGGCGATGGCGAAGGCCTTGCTGGCAGCGGTGACACGGTCATGGTTAGTGGTGACGTCGTCACTGAAGATGCCTTTGAATATGCTGGTGATGACGAACTGGCGCAGCTTTTGGTCCGCATGGGGGACGTGAAAGTCACCGTGGCAGGCATCAGTGGCATTAACGAGAACCTGATTGATGGGGTCAGCCTGTCGGTGATTGATCTGTTTGATCTTACCAACACATGGGACGTGGCCCTTCTGAGTAACGATCCAGCGGCGCTTGAGGCAATTGAAGGCCTCGCGAATTTGGAAAACGGTGACATTCTCGATACGCTGGCAGCCATCGGGAATGTGTTGGTGGTGGTCGGTGAAACCCTGTCCGACAAACTGCCATTCTTAGCGGCTGATATTCCTCTGCTGAACTTTTCGGTTCTGGACCAGATCAACTTTGCCTCAGACTTCCTGAATGCGTTGCAGGAATTACGCAATGACCCGCAGTCCGGCCTCGATGTAATTGAAAACCACCTTGAAGGTGTGTTCGGCGAGGACACGGTTACACTAACGTGGGACGCGGATGAGAAAACGATCTTGTTTGATCTGTCCTTCAAGTTCCTAGAAGATTACCAGAAAACCGTGCCGTTCCAACTGGATCTGGTTGAGCTTCTGGGCGATCAGCTGGCGGGTCTCCTGGGTGAAGACCTCGCGGATGTTGTCAGCGGTCTGGTTGATGTCAGTGGCGACGGTGAACTGATCTTTGATCCAGAACTATCGCTAGATTTCTCCTTCGGGATTGATCTGTCGCCGACCCTGATTGAGCCAACTGTTATTGCGCCGGGTACAACTGGCCTTGGGGCGCTGTCCACTGTTTCATCCCTGAATTTCCGCCCGGGTGGCGGCAATGATCTGCGGGTGAGCTGGACAGATGCAGAGACGGGTACGACAGTTCAGGTTGAGGTCGAACTTGATGGAAATGCTGATCTTGATACGAATGGTGATGGCGAACTCTCGCTGGATGAAGCCGTTGTAGCGATTGATGAGGCGGTCAAGGAGGCGATCGCAGATAGGTTGGCGGAGACAAAAGCTGAAATCGCCGCAGAGTCTGATCCAGATGCGAAGGCGGCGCTTCAACGTGCTGAGATCGCACTTGAACGTGCTGATGTCAGTTTTACCTATGATGTTGCCACGGGGCAGATCACCCTATCCGACACGGCAAGTGAGATTATCGTCACGACTGGTGTAAATGCGCTGTTTGGCTTGGATGAGGCGGATTCTGAAGAAGATGACGGCAAACAGGTGATCGCGCTTAAAGCCGGTTTTTCTGACTTTGCTGAAGAACATATTTTCACCATTTCCATCAATGGCAGCCCCGTTAAAGTTACTATTCCGGCTGCGGCTGGACGTGATAGCGACGGGTTTGTGATCGCTTTCAACACAGCCCTTCAGGAAAGTTCCGTCAGCCGTGGTGCGATTTCAGACTCGGCAGCCCCGGGCATCACAATTGCCCTAAGCAATCTGATGGATGTGATTGAAGACGCAGGCGAAATCCGTCTGCAGGGCACCGACTTTGCAAGTGCGGCAGGATATGATCCCGTGACCTTTGCTGTGAGCGGTGAAGATCAGTCCCAAAACATCGAATTCCGCGTGACGGATCTGGGCGGCGGCAATGTTGCACGCGCGCTTGGCTTTGAAGACGGCAGCAGTGCATCTGATGGCGATATGGTGTCTGAGGTGCTGTTTGAAGCGGTCACCGCTGGCGCGCCACGTGTTTATTTGGATACGGAAAAAACGGGGATTACAGCAAGCTTTGTTGCTGGTGTGAATGATGGTTTGAACATTAAGCTGGGCCTTGGCCCGGTGGAAGTGCAGGTGCAGAATGGTAAAGCGCTGATCAATGCCGGTGACGGCACGGGTGACCCAGCGTTCCTGAAATTCCTGATCAATGACATCGATGGTGACGACAACGAAGATCAATATGATCTGTCGCATCTGTTCGACATTCCAGGTGACGCAGACCTTGGGTTTGCGGATCTCTTTGGGTTTGACGCCAAAATTGGCGTGGACATCGAATTGCCGCTGTCTGACAGTCTGGGCTTGTTTGACCCGGCGGTGAATAAATTAAGCTGGAAAGCGGATTTATTGTCACTGAAAGATGGGGTGACGCTGAAATCTATTGATCTCGGAGACCTTGGCGCAAGCTTTGACGGCGATCTGGTGTCTCTGCATCTGGGTGACGGCATTGATATGTCGAACTTTGAGTTTGGCTTGCCCGATCTGTCGGACTTCCTGTCAAACCTGAATGTTCTGTCCCTGCTTAATAACCCGCGCCTTGTCTTGGGCGGGCTTGATCTGTTGATGGATCAAATGCAGACCCAGTTTGATGATT
The DNA here is from genome assembly GCF_000812685.1 of Halocynthiibacter namhaensis. Taxonomy (GTDB): domain Bacteria; phylum Pseudomonadota; class Alphaproteobacteria; order Rhodobacterales; family Rhodobacteraceae; genus Halocynthiibacter; species Halocynthiibacter namhaensis. The sequence continues at coordinate 69,614 of NZ_JWIF01000073.1, read as the reverse complement.
TCCTGGGTGGGATCACCCTGCCCGTCGTCGGGGATGCGATTGGGGCTGGCGTCAGCTTTTTCCAAGATTTCCGTTACAACGTTCTGCAAGCCGCGCTTGATTACGCCAATCAACCCCTTGAAGACGGCAGCCTGCCCACAACTGTCGATCTGCTGACAGGCTTTGTAAATGATGCGTTGAATGACCTGCTGAGCACCAGTGGCGTGGAATATCTCCAGGCCCATTTGAACACAGACGGCAGCACAGAAGACAGCTATATTTACGGGGTTCTGAACTTCAATGCGATCATCTTCAACGAGATGATGGACATTGATTTTGACTTTGGCATTCCGGGGTTCAACATGGAAGTTGAGCAAGGGTCGCAGATCAAGATGCAGCTGGACTATGCCGTGAACATCGGTTTTGGTTTTGATAAAAACGGCTTCTTCCTGTTGAATGACACCGATGACGCAGAGATCGGAATTGACTTCACCGTTGATGCGGGCACGTTTGAAGGTTCGATGAGCGTCTTTAACATTCTGGGCGTCAGCGCGAAGGCTGTGACCTTAGATGGCGATGGCAACATTGACGAAAGCGCCGGTGGTACTGCGGAACTTACCGCATCACTTGAAGCAGACCTGTTTGGGGACTCTGGCCTGACCATCGTCGACCCGACAACTCTGGCTGCCGGCGAAGCTGCGGTCACTGCGACGCAGGCTTACCGGGACTTCTCGGGGGTGGACCCTGTCGATGGCGGTGGCGCGGAACTTACTTGGGAAAAAGTTGTGTATGTTGCACAGCTTGATACGGCCAACCTGATCGCCTTTGAGTTTTCAGCTGAAATTGATGTCGCGATTGGCATCGAGGCCAATATTCTTGACCCCTCCTCGGGTGAGCCGGTGAAGGTTGCCGGGGCTCAGGTCATTCCAAGTGTGAATGCTGAACTGGTCTTTAATGGCGTCTACGACACGACCAATGGTTTGCAGCTAGAGAAGTTGCTCTTCAACAATGTGCGTTTGGATGCCTCTGTTCTTTATGATGCGTTGATCAAGCCTATTCTTGATCCGATCATGGCGTTCATCGATCCGTTGGCGGATGTCTTTGCCTTCCTGAACAGTGAGCCGATCAGCTTTATTGTGGATATTCTGGGCAATGTGTTCCCGATTATTAAACTGGCCGACACGGTTGCGACGGTTGTGGGCGATATTTTAAACTTCGTTACAACGCTGCATGACAATGATGGCATGGTCCTGTTCGGCACGTTTGATTTCACCAGCAGCCTTGGCGATATGTCATCCGGTGAAACGACCCTTTCCGACGTCGATAATCGTGACATGAAGCGTACCGGCACGACGACTGCTTCGCAGCAGGGTCCAGGAAAACCATTTGGTGTCTTTGGGGATACGAAAAGTGGGTTCTCTCTTGAATTGCCACTGCTGACGGACCCGTTCTCGGCCATGTCGATCCTGACAGGGAATTTCGATCAAGTTGACTTGGTGCGCGCGAAATTTACGCTGTTCAATTTGAACACAGGCGTGATCGATATTGGTGATTTTGTTCTTAGCTCGATTGGTGCGCCGGGTTGGGTGCGCGATATTATCAGCTCCGTCTTCTCAGCCACGATTGAAGCGCGGTTGATTGCACAATTTGAAGCTGGTTATGACTTAAGTGGCATCGTCAATTTTGCGAACTCGCTTGACCCAGAACGCCTGTTGGATGGTGTATTTATCAATGCTGAACCTGGATCGCTTGTGGATGTGTTCATCGGTGCATCCGTTAATTTGAATGCGGGCATCGCGGGGCTGACCGCACGCGGACATGCTGGGGCGCAACTTAGCTTTAGTGACCCAAATAACGACGGGAAATTGCGCATTCCTGAGTTGATTGCGTTGGTCGAAGCTGCTGCAGATGAGATCGCTGGCGGTAATCCTTTGGGGGCGCTGGAAACGGTCTTTAAGGGGAAACTTGATTATGGTTTCTATCTAAGCGTTTGGGCCGGGATCAGCCTGCCTTGGCCATTGCCGGATTTGAAATGGTCAACAACCGTGTTTGATTTCGGCGATACCATCAACTTCGGTGGTAAACCCATTCCCGCCCGGATGAGTGGAAGTATCGGCAGCGGAGAGACCGCGATTTTGAATATCGGTGCGCGCGCTGGTGCGAGCATGTCGTTGATTGAGGGCGACGGAAATGATGTGGTCACCATTTCAGGTCCGAATTCGCCTTACAACGTGAGCTTGACATCGGGTGGCCGTTCAATCAGCGGCACAATTGATGAACATGCCGGGGCATTGGTCATTCCGGCTGGTGAAGGAAACAACGTCATCGACATGACTGCGATGACGACGCGGACTGCTTCGGATGGAACTGCACGCAGTGTGCCAACGATCACATACACAGGTGGCGGGCGTGATGTTATCAAGCTTGCGAACACTGGACTGCATGTTGTCTTTGCCGGGGATGGTATCGACGAAATTACGGCCGGTGCGAGCGCCACTGGGACATATATTATCTTTGGCGAAGGTGACGCGGATACCGTGGATATCCAAGGTGGCAATGTCATCTATTTTGGCGATCAAGACTTTGGAATGCGTGACGTGTTTCTTGCCAAATTTGCTACGGGCGATGTGACGGAAACTGAAATTCTCAATCTGCTTGGTATCAACTTGGATGGTACTGTGAATGAAACAGCCGCCGCACATTACACCTTTGGCGGTGAAAAAGTGAATTTAGCAACGCTGCAAGATGAATTCACTGCGGGCACTCAGCTGAAGGCGGCGAAAGATGTTGAAACTGTAACCGTTGGCAATGGTAACCATTTCATTATGACCGGTAATGGTGCCGACCAAATCAGCACGGATCTGAATGGCACAGGGACGGTCGTGGTACTGTCAGGTGGCGGCGCGGATACGATCAAAGCAGGTGGTAGCGATGTATTTGTTGAAGGTGGCGCGGGGCGTGATCTTATTCAGGTTGATGGCGCTCTGACCGAGGTCTGGGGCTGGGGTAAAGCTGCGGGTGCAGAGGGGCTTACGGCAACTGATGTGAACTTGAACAGCCTTGCATTGCAAGACGGGGCCGATGTGATCATTGGCGGGTCAGGCAGTGACACAATCTACGGACAACTTGGGTCGGACATCATTGAAGGCGGTCTTGGCGAAGACAGTTTGTTTGGCGGCTTTGACGATGATTTCGTAACCGGGGGCCGCTTTGACATGAGCTTTATTGGCGGCAGCTCTATCGATATCGCAAACTTTGATATCAACGGTCCGCTGACGCGTGGATTGCTGATTGAAACCGCACATCTTGCGGATGGTGATGACACTATTGATGGCGGCAAAGGCGCGGATGTGCTGCTGGGCGGGGGCGGTTCAGATACGATGACCGGTGCCTCTGGCAATGACATCTTGATCGGTGATTTCGCCGAGGTCAGATTGTCATCCAATTTGATCGCCGAAGGGGCGATTACCACGCAGACGACAAGCACTTTGTCCGGCACCGACGATCTGTCTGGCGGGATGGGAAATGATATTCTCATCGCGGGTGCAGCTTTGCCGAACATGAGTGAAACCCTGGTGGATCTATACGGCGATAACATCTTCTTGGGTGATTTCGGCGAGATCAAAGGGGCGCGCATCCTTGAGGCCGCGACCCAAGTTATTTCCATAGCATCGACTGCAGGTGGTGCTGATATCATCACAAGTGGGCGTGGAAATGATCTGGTGATTGGCGGCGAAGGGGCCGATATAATTGATACGGGCCTTGGTGGTGATTTGATCATCGGGGACAATGGCACCTTGGACATTACGGCTGGCACCATCAGCTCTGTTGGGCTGGATACGGATGGCGATGACGTTATTACATTGGGTGTTGATACGCCTAATGCATATAAAACAGATGAAACACCGCCTCAGCTTGTTCCGGCGCAGCCTGATCTGAAGGATCTGGTGATCGGTGGTCGTGGCAATGATACGATCACTGCAACTGTCGGAGGCTTGGTGGCCATCGGTGATGCGGGCGTAATCGGGCTGAATCCGGTTGCATTGAACGCATTGCGCAGCTTTGCCCCTGCGCCTTCTGGTGCAACGCAAGACCAACTTGATGCTGAAGCGCGTTCGCTTGAACTGATCTCTGCGATTGCGGAATCCGTGGAAAGCACCGCGCATGCGGACGATGGAAATGACCGCATTACAGCAACCGGTGGCGAAGTCATCGCAGTGCTGGGCGGCGGTGCCGATGTGGTCGATCTGGCGGATGGTGTGAACTATATTTTGGGGGACGACGGACGTATTACGATTGATCCCAATAGTGAGTACACGGGTCGCCTGATCGGGATGACAACTGCTGAAAGCCTTGCATCTGACAATGATGATACGTTTGAAGCCGGAAATGGCGTGAATATCCTAGCCGGAGGTGAAGGCGCAGATGGCATCACGCTTGGCGATGGAAATAATGTCGTTTTGGGCGACAGCGGCACGATTACCCATGATACGCGCGGCGCAACGCCTGTGATCACGGCGACCTCTCGCACCCATGGAGACGACGGCGTTGATATCGTTGAACTCGGGGCGGGCGACAATATCGTGATCGCCGGCGGAGCAGGGGATACAATCACCACCGGTGCCGGCAATAATGGTATTGTTGGGGACAGTGGTTCTCTGTCTCAAACATCATCACAGACTGTGATCAGCAGTTTGGATCCTTCGGTTGGTGGCAACGATACCGTAACGACCCTTGGCGGTAATGACGCGGTTGTCTTGGGCTTTGGTGACGATATTGCCAATCTTGGAGAAGGCGACAATCGCGTGCTTGGTGACAATGGTGCGATCACGATGACGGCGACAACAACCCGTCTTGAGACCAGCGATGATGCTGTGGGCGGTGACGATACTGTCACGACCGGTGCGGGGCATGATTTTGTGGCCCTTGGTGCAGGCGCGGATACGGCGAATCTTGGGGCGGGTGATAACCTCGCGCTGGGCGACAGCGGCGTGATTAGCGTTGCTGGCGGAACGACCACATTGACCACAACCACCGCAAGCGCTGGTGGCAACGACACGATCACGACCCTTGGCGGTCATGATTCCGTCGCGCTGGGGTCTGGTGACGATATTGCCGATCTCGGCGATGGCGACAATCGCGTGCTTGGTGACAATGGTGCGATCACGATGACGGCGACAACAACCCGTCTTGAGACCAGCGATGATGCCGTGGGCGGTGACGATACTGTCACGACCGGTGCGGGGCATGATTTTGTGGCCCTTGGTGCGCGTTCTGACACGGCAAATCTTGGTGAGGGCAACAATCGCGTTTTAGGCGACAGTGGCGTGATTTTCGCCAGCAATAGCAGCAATGGGACTGTTACGACGGGCAGCTCAGTGGCCAATGGTATTGACACAATTACCACGCTTTCCGGTTCAGATGTTGTCATCGGTGGATTTGGTGGTGATGTTGTTCATGCCGGTGCGGGTGACAATGTTGTTATTGGCGACATGGGGCAGGCCGTCCTTGACCCTGGGCTTGTGAATGTCATTGGGCGCCAGGCAGAAACGCTTCACGCCGGGGCAGGTGGCAATGACGATATAACCACGCTTGGTGGCAGTGATGTTATCCTCGCTGGGGGTGGCAGTGATGTCGTCAAAGCTGGGGATGGCGCTGATGTTATTCTTGGTGACGACGGGTTGTGGGGATCATCCCATATGGGTGGTCTTGGAGTTGTTACAGCCGAAATTCTAAGTGCAGGCGGCAATGACCACATCACCGCTGGTGGCGGCAATGACATTGTGATTGCAAATCAGGGCGATGATTATGTTTCGGTTGGTGAGGGCGAAGATGTTGCGCTTGGCGATGATGGCATCATCACCTTCCGGAATCGCACCGACGTTGAAACTGTTCTGTTGACTAATTTGGTGCGTGGCGGCGAAGATGTGATTACGGCCGCAGGCACCGTGGGTGACAATATTCTCATCGGCCAAGCAGGTGCTGATACGATTACAGGCGGTGTCTCTGATGACATGATCGTGGGCGACATTGCGACGATATTGCTGGAACAATATCAAAATGTTCTGCCAGGCCAGTCGGCACAGGATCGTGTCATACATTTGACAGGCTTGCGCAGTGATATCGCTTATGACGATACGCTGAGCGGTGACGCCGGAAACGATTTCATCATGGGTGGCTTTGGAAATGACCTGTTACATGGCAATGATGGGCAGGATTTCTTGATCGGCGATACGGTGATCATGTCGCGTGGTTGGGTGGCCTTCTCTGATGGATCTATCCTAGAAGAACTCAAAATTGACACCAATTTTGCATATCTCACCGGCGGTTATGATGTGATCTTTGGGGATGATGGCCCGGATATTCTTGTTGGGGGGCTTGGCCCAGACCTGTTCCATGGGAACACGGCTGATGATTTGATCTATTCTGACGGGTATGCGGGTCTCTTCCGTGCCGAATGGGGTGTGCAGGGGTTTGTGGGCGTCAGTGGGCAACGCTTCTTATATACTTCAAACTTTGCGGGACCTGGTGCAATTGACGTTGTCTCAGCAGCCCAGCAGAAAGATTCGATAGGGAGCCCGCTTGATCTGTTCGCACAGGAAAGCGCACAGTTTTCCGTGGCCGGATCGATCATTGCCCAGCAGTTCTTGTCTGATGGATATGCGGTGCAAAGCTATGGCAGCCTGACGGATCCACATTTTGTGAGTCGGGTTTTGGATTATCTGGAAAGCGATACCTTCATTCGTTCCGTTGCAGAATTGACGGCTACGGGGGCTGATATTTCGGTGATCAAAGCCGCGATTAGGGCCGCGCTTCTGGCTGATTTTGGCGCCTTCTGGGAGGCCAGCGCACCAGCGCATGAGCTGCTGATCGAACAGCTGATTGAATATCTTCTGTCCAGTATTCAGCCAAATGACGAAACAGCGGCCTCAGATGCACTTGACGACGTGTCGCCAAGCGACGAAACTGAAATCGAATATGCAATGCTGCGGATGGCGGCTGAGTAACCAATTGAAAAATAATAATATACGGGAGAATGGCGATGACTGACAAAGTTGAGGGCGCGCCACGAGTGCTGAACGATAAAACAATCAACTGGGACGACAGCGAAATGCAAAGCGTCTATGCCAACATTGGTACGGCGACTGCTAACCGCGAAGAATTTTTCTTGCTGTTTGGCACGCACCAACATTGGCGTGGCACTGCGGAAGAAACCACATCCGTTGACGTAAAACTGGGCAATCGCATCGTGATGAGCCCATTTGCCGCTAAACGTTTGGCTGTAATCCTGACCCAATCTATTTCGGCTTATGAAAGTCAGTTTGGTAAGATCGAAACCTAATGCGTGACAGGTTCAAGCTGGGTTTTCCAACAATAGAACAAAGTGGGTTTTCCCTTGATTGATGGCGTCATCGTGGCGTTGCGCTTGCTCAATTCCGCAGGGGCAGCGCCACAAATCTTGTTTGGGCAACTGCCAGAAGGCCAACCCCTTGAGGCGTTGCACGCCTTGTGTACGGATAAAACGGGCATACGAAAAATAGGTGACCGTCTGTGTGTGACCCTGCCGGAAACCGTGGGACTTGAAGATACATCCAAGGCGTCTTGGATCGTTTGGCTGTTTGATCATGTTCCGCCAGTAACGGAACTTCCGGGCATCATTGAACAGCTTCGAACTCATTCGGCGGGCTTTTCTGCCCCATCAAACAATAACGAGGCATCGGACGAACCCCTTGCGTTGAATTTGGCGTTGAAGCAGTTGAATGGTGCCACACGGCGCAATGCTTCGGCCTTGTTGCAGGTCGCTGTGAACGTCTGTGTTGAAGCCGGCTTGTGTGAAAATGCGATTGCGGCCCAAACACAGGGCGGCAAGGTAGTGCGCCTTGAGGTTTCGGATCAAAACCTGGCTCCGATCACGGGCGAAATGAAGTTTTTGCTTCAAAGCCGGATGACTGCCGACCCCACAAGTGAAGTGATCGATCGGCAAAACTTTGATGAAGCAAGTTTGGATGCGTCTCTCGTGGCGGATATGGCGAAAAGCGACGGTCTAATGTTGGATCTGCCCTGCAAAGACGAGGATGGTTTCGCCTTTATCCTGCTGGGGCCCGCAAAAAATTGTGACGCAGAGATCGCCAGCCTGCGGGATCTTTTATCCGTGGTCCTGAACCGGAAAAAACGATCGGGGTTGCGCGCGAAGATCATGCGTTATGGCGGGATCGCGGCGGCGGTTGCCCTTGTTGTTTGGCTGTTGCTGCCCGCGCCCATACGCATCACGGCGACGGCGCTTAGTCAACCTGCACATGCCTATTCCGTGGCCTTACCCTTTGAAGCATTCGTGGAACAGATCTTCGTGCAGGTCGGAGACCAAGTCGACGAAGGGGACGTGATCGCGCAATTTCGGTCCCCAGCACTTGAAGAACGCCGTGAAGAAATGGTGCTGCAGACCGAGACAGAAAAGATCGCGGCACAGGCGGCGTTGTCGGCAAATGATTATGGCGCCTATGTATTGGCAGAACAGCGGATCGCGACAAATGAACGCCAAGTTGCGCATCTGGAAGCCCGTATTGATCGCCTAGAAGTGAAAGCGCCACACAGTGGTCGTATTATTGCGGCGATGGGGCGTGAAATCATCGGGGCCTTCGTCCCCCCCGGAGAAGCCATTGCGACCGTGCAGCCCCGGGCGAACTTCAATTTGCGTCTTTCCGTTGGACGGGTTGATGCGGCTCAACTCAGACCTGGACAGACGGGGGACGTTTGGTTCCGCGGTATTTCTGGGCAGGTCTGGCCGTTGGTTATCACAGCACCTGCAATGCAAGAAGTTGATCCAAACACAGGCGAAGATCGGCTGATCTTTATGGCGCGCGTTGAAGGTGACACGCAGGATGACCTGTTTGTTGGACTTGCAGGGTTTGCGAATATTGAAACCGGGCAGGCAATGCGTGTGAAAGTGATGGGGCGTTATGTCACCGAATATCTGAGGATGAAGGCATGGACCTGGTTCGACCTGCGGTTCTAAAGCAGATCTCGGTGCGCCTTTCATCAGAAGGGGGGCGCGCATTGTATCTGGCGCAGGATCGTTCAAACGGAAAGATCTATACGTTGCCCAGTCGCGTTGCCTATGCTGTGCACCGGATGAAAGCCGCTGCCACGTCGAAAAACCCGCTTACCCGACAGGCGGCACGGTCGGCGATGGATGAGGACGGCACCAAAGAAGCCTACGGATTTTTGCATTTAATACAGTCGATGCGCGGCGCAGAAACCCTTCAGAAAAAACCGTTTAATCCCGTTTTTGCCTCTATTCCATTGATGGATGTGGGTCCGTGGCAACCTAAATTCAGGCGGCTGTCGCATATCTTGGTAAGTGCTTGGCTTTTGGGTGTTGTCGCGATGCTGGCGTTGCTATCTGTCATTCTTGGCGTGCGCAATGACTGGGCAATCATGGGGGCCTTTGACAATGTGTTTTCCCTAGAAGCCTTGCTAACCTTCGGTTTGATCGCCCCGTTTTTGAAGGTGATCCACGAGTTTGGGCATGTCCTTGCCGCAACGAGATTTGGCGTGCGCGTGCGCAAGGGCGGGGTGTTTCTTATTGGGATGTATCCGATGCCCTTTGTGGATTGTACGGATGCGGACGTTAGCGCAGGTCGCATGCAACGCATTGGCATCAGTGGTGCAGGGATTGTGACCGACGTCATCATCGGGCTGGTTGCATTTATTGCGTGGCACTTCACGGAAGGCAGTTATTTTCATACGCTTTTGGGCAATATATTTGTATTTTCGACCCTGAATTCAATTGTGTTTAATGCAAACCCGCTGATCAAGTTGGATGGGTATTACGTGCTAATCGACGTGATCGGCAAACGAAACCTATATACACGTGCCAGCGCCGTGATGAAGGACACACGCATATGGATTGCTTCCTTTGGGCAAGATGGCGTTCGGCCAAAAGGTTGGCGGCATTGGGGGTTGCTGACCTATGCGATTTTGGCTCTGATTTACCGGATCAATATTCTTTGGGTGATTGGATCAGCGCTGTTGCCACGTTATCTTGGTGGCGGGGCGGTGCTGACAATTTGGGGGGCAATTGTAATGTTCTTGATACCTGCAATGCGTGAAAAGCCGGCCCAAGCCAGCCCAACTCGACAACAACTGCGCCGACGCTGGTTCTGGCGGGTTGGCCTGGTCGGCGGGGCCGTATGTGCACTGATGTTTGTGTCGATGCCATTTCGAATTGTGGTGCCCGTGACATCCGATGGGACGGGGGCGTATCAAGTGACAATACGCAGCCCAGGTTTTGCTGATCGCGCAGTGGTCAGCGGCGAATTGCAGGCCGGGGAGATTTTAACAAGTGTTAACAATCCGATCTTTGACGAGCAAAGGGATCTTCTGACCCTGCAGCTTGAGGGCGCGGTTTTGGTATATGACACCGTCCAAGGCGAAGACCCCGCAAAGGCGCTGGCGGCGCAAAAGCAGGTTGAAAGCTTGCTTGCACAGCGCGCAATATTGGATGAACAAATTGCAGGGTTGCAGCAAGCTGTATCGGAAAGTGGAACTTTCTTGCAGGACCGTGAGATCAAAACGGGCAGTTGGTTGGAAGCTGGGCAGCAGGTGGGGTTGTTCTTGCCTTCTGCGGGGGCTGCGCGTCTGTCCGGTGCGTTTCCCGAACGATACGTCACGCTGTTTCGTGGTGGCATCGAAGGGCTAACCCTGCGCAATCGATCAGGATATTTTGACCTTGATCCATCGGTTGCGACCATTCGTGAGATCTTACAATTTGACCAACAATCGGGATCCCGGTCATGGCAGCTTAACGTTGCTTTCGAGGCGCAATCCGCAGCAGACCTTGCCGGGGTTCCTGGAGATGTGAGGGTGCGTTTTGCATCGGCGCCTTTGTGGCAGCATGTGCAATTTGCGGCGCGCGGGTTGCTTGCCAAATACCGCGAAGCCCAGCTGGTTGATCGCAGTGGCTTCCTAGACGGTGAGTAAGGAAAACCGGTTACACACGGATCCTGTCATCAACCGGTTGGCGGCAGGAATGCGTCGTGATAGATATATGGAAATACGACATCCAATTTAAAATATTGCCCCATAAGGAATACTTAGTTTGAATTGCCCTAATTGTGGAAGCGCATTGATTGATTCATTTGTTTCCGCGAAAATGACCACTTGTGAATCTTGCGAAACCACTCTTTTTCTGGATGGCCAACAAATGGCGATGGCGGGAAAAAGCGGCGTGATGCATGATATTCCGCAATTGTTTCATTTGGGTGAAACTGCGATTGTTGATAATGATGAATACCAGATCGTCGGGCATGCGCGTTTTGAGTATGGACCGGGTTCGTGGGACGAATATTGGGCTTTGGATGAAAATGGCACCGGACGGTGGATATCCGTCGATGAGGGAATCGTCATTTTACAAAAACGGGTGTCCTCTGATGGGTTACCAGCGTTCAATCAAAAACCTAAACTTGGCGAGACCTTCCGGGCGTTTGGTGACACTTATCGGGTTACCGAGGTGGATCAGGGCATTTGCGTCGCTTTGCGCGGCAGCTTTCCCAAGGTGATGGCATTGGGGGAAACCTTTGAATATGTGAATTGCCTTGATGAGTATGACGAACAGCTATCTGGCGAATTCTCGGGCGGGGAAGTGGACTGGTTTCGTGGAGTGTGGTGTGACCCATTTGAAGTGCGGGTGGTATCGGGACCATGACACGCACAAATGAACTGAAATCTGTTAACTGTACATCCTGCGGGGCGGGCCTTGATATTTTGGGCGGTGGTCGCGTGCAGGTGCATGCTTGCGGGTATTGTGGTTCTGTCTTGGATGCACAGGAGAACTACAAGGTTATCAAGCAATACGCTGATCTAAAGCGCCCGGAAAGCCCGTTTTCCATTGGTATGTCGGGTATCATCCAGGGTGTCGAATTTACGATCATTGGCACTTTGGGTTTTCAGGAAAGCTGGGGTGGGCGGCGATGGACTTGGACAGACCATCAATTGTTTTCCCCAACGCATGGATATGCTTACCTGACTGTCGAGCGCGGGCATCTGACTTTTACGCGCGCGTATCGCAAGGGAACGCGGCCCAATTGGATCACGTCCAAAACAGTCGAGATTGCCGAGAGCAGGCCGTCGGCTTCCAGTAATGGCGATCGCTATCAATATTACGACACATCGACATCGCAGCTGACGTTTGTTGAGGGGGAATTCAATTGGCACCCTGAGATCGGTCGCGCGACGATGAGCGTAAACATGATGTCAGAAGACGCCATGCTCGCTTTCACCGAGACGACAACAGAACGCGAAGTGCACAGAACGATCTATCTGCCGTTTACGCCGACATGCACAAGCTTTGGTATCGCGGATGCGCTGGCCCCAAGTGATGTGCACAAACTGATGCCCTATAAAGCCGGCCAAAACGAAGGCTTTTTGCGAAATGCAAGTTTGATATTTCTTGCGGTGTCTCTGGTTTTGACGATGTTTCTCTTGGGGCAATCGAAGGGAAGCCATGTCTTTCTAGAACGACTGTCCGCAAATGATCTTCCCGCTGAATTAAGTATCGAAATTTCCCGTCCGGATCAGTTGGCGCGGATGAGTTTATCTGCTGATGTTAATAACAGCTGGGCTTATTTGGATGTTGCGTTGAGCGACCCCAACGGTGACCCTGTATTCGAGGCAGGTCGCACGGTTGAGCTTTATCGTGGAACCAGTTCTGACGGCGCTTGGCGCGAAGGCAACAAACAGACCACGATCAGTTTTCGCCCCAAGTTGGCGGGTGCCTACACGCTTGAAATTGGTTCCAGTGAAAGCGGAAGATGGGGGAATACATCTGGGCGTGCGTTTGGCGCGGTCACGGTGCGTGTGACCGACGGGGCTGCAACCACACGCTGGATGCTGGGCTTAATGCTTGTTTTCGCAGGGATTTCAGCATACCAGATCGCCCGACCAATGCTGCATTCTAGACGGCGGTGGTGGGGCAGTGATTGGGTTGACGAGGACGACGATTAATATGAACATCATGCGCATCATTTTCATCACAATCAGTCTGTCTGCGATCGGCGGGTTTTATTACCTGTCGTATATGGGGGTCATGGGTGAAAGCCGTGATTTGGACCGGTCTGTACGTTTGGGCGGCCCGTCGGGCGTGTCAAACGGACGGGTCAAATAAATAAGAGGTACTAAAATGGACTTATTCTCAGCGATCTCCCTGGCGGAAGTTGTCTCGACCATCGTCTTTTCGATGATTGGTATTGTTATCCTTATGATCTGTTGGTGGGTGATAAAAACCTTTTCGCCGTTCCCGATCATCAAGGAAATTGAACAAGATCAAAACACAGCGTTGGCGATTTTGATCGCCTCGGTGTTCTTATCCTTGTCGCTTATTATCTCGGCAGTCATTCTATCATGACATCAACCGGGGCGTCTGATTTGCGCCCAATTTGGCTGTTGTTGGCGACGTTTTTGGTTGCCGTATCAAGCCTGATTTATGAACTTATTGCGGCGACGCTTTCCAGCTATTTGCTGGGGGATTCGATCCGCCAATTCAGCTTTGTCATCGGGGTGTTTTTATCTGCGATGGGGTTGGGCGTGTGGCTTTCCCGGTTCGTGGGCTCGGCCGTTTTGGGCTTTGTCTGGGTTCAAATTGCGATTGGGTTGATCGGGGGGGCCTTGGCTCCGACGTTGTTTTTCGCCTACGCTTATCTTGGCGATATCGCGTTTCTATTATACGGCTTGTTGGGCATGATCGGGCTTTTGTCCGGGATGGAAATTCCGCTGATTGCACGCGTGTTGAAAGATATTGGCGCCGCTTCTTTTCGCTTTGAAAACGTGTTAAGTGTTGATTACGTCGGGGCCCTGGTCGCTTCTTTGGCGTTCCCAATTTTGATCATTCCACACTTTAGCCTGACGTCAGCGAGCATTATTTTCGGCTGTCTCAATCTTGGCGTTGCTGGCGGTTCAATTTGGGTGTTCCGAGACAAATTACCCGTGAAGATTTGGTTGGGCTGGGGGGGCGCTTTTGCCCTGTCGCTGGTCGCCCTTGTGAATTCCGAACGCATGGTGTCTGTCGTAGATGCTGCAATGTTCGAAGATGATATTATCATCAACGAAACAACGGCTTATCAGAACATTGTGGTCACACGTTTTCGCGATAGAACACGATTATTTCTCAATCATTCCATTCAATTTGATACCTTAGATGAACACCGATACCACGAATCCTTGGTGCATCCGGCCATGGCATCCACCCCACGTCGCGCCAAGGTCTTGATCCTTGGTGGAGGCGACGGAATGGCTGCGCGCGAAGTCTTGAAATACCCGGATGTGGAAAGCATCACATTGGTCGATTTGGATCCGCGTATTACTGATCTATTTCGCACGCATTCGGATCTCACGGCGCTGAACTCTGGGTCACTTCTTGATCCGCGTGTGACGGTACTGGCCGATGACGCGTGGCTATACGCAGAGGCCACGCCAAATGTCTTTGACGTTATCATTGTGGATCTTCCTGACCCTAAGTCCGTGACTTTATCCAAGTTATATTCGTTGGAATTTTATGCGATTTTATTGGAACGCCTGTCGCCCCACGGTGCGATGGTGACCCAAGCCGGATCGCCAATGTTTGCGAGGGATGCCTATTGGTCCGTCGTTGAAACATTAGAAGCCACCCGCAACCCTGCCGCGCCGGACCCCCTAAGCGTTACCCCTTACCACACCTATGTTCCAAGTTTTGGCGATTGGGGTTTCGTGATCGCGCGCCCCTTGGCGCTGGCCCAAAAGGAGGTCTCCTTCCCGCCGGATCTAGAGTATATGCAGCCCGATACGTGGGAAAGTTCACAAGTGTTTGCGCGTGACGTGGATCGCACGGATGTCGAAGCAAATTCGATAAGATCCCATCCGCTTGTTGCCTATTACCAGCAGGGTTGGGATGTTTGGTTCCGCTGACCAATGGCGTGCTTTTGCTTTTGTCTCTGGGGCGGATATAGGGTATTTAGCTGGAAAATGATGGGGTTCTTGTGAATAACAAACTTAATATCCTCGTGATCGGCGCGGGATCAATCGGCAAACGTCACCATGGAAATCTTCTAGAACTGGGCGCGAAAAGTCATTTGATGTCTTGGCGGGATGGCGGGCATGAACGCGCCAGTGATTTGATTTCCAGCGGGCAATTTGATGCGGCGGTGATCGCAACCGCAACTGATATCCGATTGGAGTTGATTGCGTTATGTGCCGCGAATGATCTGCCGATTTATATCGAAAAGCCACTCGCGTTTGATCCGGTGACTTTACGCCAGATCTATGAAGTTGCTGCGCCCATTAAAAGCCGCAGCATGGTTGGTTTCATGATGCGTTATCATCCGGCATTCCAAATGTTGGCATCCGCAGACCTGTCTGGAATCTATGGGTTTAACTTCGAAATTGGCCATGATGTTACGCAGTGGCGGGAAAATTGGACCTTTTCGGAAAGCTACGCGTCGAACCCTTTGGGGGGGGGCGTTTTATTGGATCTGTGCCATGAAATTGATATGGCACATTGCTTGTTTCCGGGCGCTCTGGACGTTGACGTGGCAAGCCTTGGCCACACCGACTTTCCAAATGTCGACTTTGCGTCGCGGGTGACCATGACCGGGAAAGATGCCCCGAGCGGCACCGTCACGATGGATTACCTCGCGCCCGTAAGCACCCGCAAGATTGCTTTGCGTGGTATTGATGCTTTGTATGATTTTGATCTTGGGGCGCAGTCCTATCAGGTTCGCACGGCCAATGGGGTTGATCAGCTTGATCGGCCTTTGGAGCGCAATGAAATGTTCATCGGGATTATGCGCGACTTTCTGGCGCTGGTGCAGGGCGAGCAGACGTCTTCAACGCCACATATGCCACGTATGGATCGAGTTTTTGACAGTTGCGATCTGATCGCGCGCGCTTGGCAGGCACGTAAATTTCACAGTTCAATCACAGGGATCGTTACATGATTATTGGCCACATTGGCGCACGTAAAGGCAGCAAAGGCGTGCCGGGAAAGAATTTTCGCGACATTTGCGGCAAGCCCTTGATCGATTGGTCTTTAGATCAATTGTTTGAAAGCAAACGGGTGGATGCCGTCGTTGTATCCACTGACAGCGAAGAAATTTACGCCCATGCCGTGGCAAAAGGGGCGCTTGAAATTGGGTTGCGCCCGGCTCATTTGGCGACGGATACTGCGGGTAAGTGGAACGTTTGGCAGCATGCGCTGGAAGAGGCTGAAAAACACGTTGGCCCGGCCAGCGCGTTTCTTGATCTCGATTGCACCTCTCCTTTGCGGATCGAGGAAGATATTGATCAGGCGTTGGATCTGTTCTTCGCGCAAAAGCCTGACATGGTGATGTCTTGTTGTGATGCGCGTAAGAATCCCTATTTCAACTTGGTTGAACCGGATGAAACCGGGGCGCTTCATGTGTCGAAACCACTTCCTGGAGGTGTTGTTGCACGCCAGCAAGCGCCCGTGGTGTATGAACATGCTGCATCGACCTATGTGGTTGATCCGGCCTATCTAAAACAAGCACAAGCCCTGTTTGAGGGGCGCGTAATTCCCTATGTAATGCCCGCGTCGCGGTGCTTGGATATCGACGAAGAGTTTGATTTTCGTCTGGTGAAACTTTTGATGCAGGAACAGCTCAATGGATAAACAGTTAAGCGATAAAACCATCTTTCTCACCGGTGCAGGTGGTGTTTTGGGCAGCACGTATATTCGTCGTATGCTGGCGGCGGGCGCAACGATTGTCGCCACGGATCTGCCGGGCCATCGCGCCGATGCATTGAAGGAAGCCCATGGGGAAAACTCGGCGTTTAATTTCTTTGAGCTGGACGTTTCAAGCGAAGAACAGATCACTGAGATTTTCAAAGAAGTGCAAGGTGCTGGCTTGAACCCAAATGTTGTCTTGAACAACGCGGCTATCACGGGTGAAATGTTGATGGGGGCCGGGAAAAGCTTTCCTGACTTTGCAAATACCACCGTGGATGATTGGGAAAAAATCCTGCGCACCAATTTGACAGGTGCCTTTATGGTGGCCCGCCAAATGGATCGTGACATTGTTGGGAAATACCCTTCGACTTTGGTGAATGTTGCGTCCATGTATGCGCTGAACGGTCCGCATCATGAAATTTATGACGGCATGCCGTTCAAGAATTTCTCTGCCTATTCAACGACAAAAGCGGGTGTGCACGGGTTGACCTTATGGCTTGCCGGATATTGGGCGCCCCGCAAGGCTACGGTGAATACCATTTCACCAGGTGCCGTGTTTAATGGCCATTCGGAAGAGTTCCAGAAACGTGTGAGCAATCTCATTATGGCCGGTCGTATGGCGGAACCAGATGAGATCGCAGACGCGATGTTGTTCCTGTGCTCTTCACAATCTGCCTATATGACGGGTCAGATGATCAATGTGGATGGCGGCTTTAGCGGCTGGTAACAACGACCATAAAGCACGGGCAACGCGTCATGTTATTAGCGCGTTGCCCGTCCGTGGATTGGGCCTAAGTGGCGTCCACGAATTCTTTCTGCAAACCACCCTGCCAAAATTCGGGATCTTGCAAGGTTTTGACGAAGCGTTCCGTGGCATTCCCTTCGCCAAAAGCCGTGTGTGGCGGGTAACGCTTGCCCCATTGGCTTTCTAGGAAATCACTGATGTTTTGGGCATCCAAAGCTGCGGTGCTGTGGATGGATGGGCCCTGAGCGCGGTTGGTCTGGCGCGTGCCCACGTCAAGGGATGGCACCCCCAAGAACGGCGCTTCACGCACGCCTGCTGAGCTGTTCCCAACCATGACACTGGCATTTTTCATCAGTTCAGAGAAATGTGCAAATCGCATGGACGGGATGGCACGGAATTGACTGTTGGGCAGTGCATTTATGACGTCGAAAATCGCTTCGGATCCTGGGTCATTGTTTGGCAAGATTAGCACGAAATTACGGCCCGATGCCTTAAGCTGCCCATATAGGGTTTTGGCCTGAGCCTCCATTTGGCTTGCTTCAGAGGTCACGGGGTGGAACACACAAATCCCATAGTCATCAAAGCCGATGTCATAGCGTGATTTCACCTCAGCCAAGGACACGCCCGAGTTTTGCGAATGAAAGTCAAGTTCAGGCGACCCAATGACGTGGACGCTTTCGACGGGTTCGCCAAGGGCCTGAACACGTTTTCCTGCGGCAGCCGAGCTGACGAAATGATAATTGGCCAGTTTTGAATTGCAGTGCCGGAAGGTTTCATCAATTGTTCCAGACACTTCGCCGCCTTCAATATGGGCACAGCGCACGTAATTCGTCGCACAGACAAGGGCGCAGGCCAGGGCTTCGACGCGATCGCCATGAACGATCACAAGGTCAGGTTTTTGTTCGGCGACAAAATCAGAAAAGCCAAGAACAGTTTTCGCAAGGATGGTATCTTGGGGGTCACCTGCGCGCTGGTTCATGAATTCATAGCTGACGATCCCCGGTGTCTTCTGGACTTCCAGTTTGGTCAGGCCATAGCGCGCCATCAAATGCATGCCTGTGACAAAGAACGACACTTTGAACCCAGCCAGCCGCGCCGCAGTGGCAAGAGGTTCAAGTTTGCCGAAATCTGCACGGGTACCGGTGACGAACAAAAGGCTTTGCATTGATGACGATCCGTTGGGTTGGCTATGAATAGCTGGGGGCAAGGCGCAAGACTTAGTCGAAATCAGACCATTTCAATTGCTGATTATGCGTCACGGCAACTTTCAGGGTTTTTCCGACGACTTTGTCAAAATCATATCCTGCAATATCACCTGAACCTGGGCGGCGTGCCCAGATATCGGCTTCGGTGATCAAATGTCCTACGGGCAGGTCTTTGTCTGCGACAACACTGGCGCGGGCAAAGCGATACACGTCTTCTTCAGGGCCGGTGCGCTGCTTTTCATTGTGCAGGGCCGTGTGGATTTCTTTCGAACGATCAATGAGAAACTTCAGCTCAGCTGGGTCCATGGAACATGAAATATCCGGCCCCTTGCGATAGCGGCTATCGGTGTAATGGCGTTCCAAAATTGTCGCGCCAAGCGCAACGGACGCCAAGGCCATTGTCGGCCCAATCGAGTGATCTGAAAAGCCAACCGTCGCATTGGGGAAGGCCGCTTTCAGGTCAGTCACACCCTTCAGGGAGACGATTTCTGGCGGACTTGGATACAGATTTGTACATTCCAGCAACGCGTATTCTACACCAGAATCCTCAAGGATCTGAACGGAAGCGCGCATAGTTTCAATGGTTTGCATGCCAGTCGACATGATGATCGGTTTGCCGAACCGTGCGATGTGACGGATCAATGGAAGATTATCAGCTTCGCCGGATCCAATCTTGAAACCGGATACATCGATGTCATTGAGGAAATCGGCAGCAGCGCGCGAAAACGGGGTCGACAGATAGATCATCCCCAGGCTTTCGGTGTAATTCTTCAACTCGATCTCGTCTTCAC
Organism: Halocynthiibacter namhaensis; assembly: GCF_000812685.1. GTDB lineage: Bacteria > Pseudomonadota > Alphaproteobacteria > Rhodobacterales > Rhodobacteraceae > Halocynthiibacter > Halocynthiibacter namhaensis. The sequence goes on along the minus strand of NZ_JWIF01000073.1, from coordinate 50,180 downwards.
GTGACAAGGCGCAACGCTGCATCACTTCCCAGATCGACACATCGGCATTCGGCGGAAAGATCTGCTGCGCCTCGGCCGTCATTTCATCTTCGACGATATGGGTTTGGTGTTTCACACATTCACAACCCGCATCACGCGCCATGCGCACCATTTCCTTGGCGACGTTTAGATCACCTTCGTGGTTGATCCCAATCTCAGCAATAACGAGAGGGGGATGAGCCGGGCCAATTTCGCGATGTGCAAGTTTCATAGGGTCTCTCTTCAAAGTGGATTGGTTATGGCTGACAAGCCAAGGGGCAATTGTCAAGAAAGGGGCATGTGATCAAGCAACACCACGTTGCAACATTTGCAGCACGGTGACCAGCCCAACGGGCGTGTCATTTTCAGTCACAAAAGCCGCCGTGATGAGATTGGTTTGCATGATATTGAGGGCACGCGCACTAAGTCGTTCTTGATCCAAAGTGACGCCATTTGGGGTCATCAGTTGCGCAGCCGTCGCGGCGAGGATGACGGATTGCATGGTGCCAGATGTGTTTTTCTCAAGGTATCTACGGATGTCCCCATCGGTGATCACACCAACCAGTTTTCCGGCCGTGTCCTGAAGCCCAACAATGCCGAAGCCCTTGTTGGAAATCTCAGAGATAACTTCGATGATCGGGGCGGTTTCTGGCAATAGGGGAAGTTGGTCGCCCTTGTGCATGAACTCGCTGATGGGCTGCAACACAGATCCAAGCTTGCCGCCGGGGTGGAAATTGCGAAAGCTTTCCTCAGAAAATCCACGCATACGCAGCAGGGTCACGGCCAAAGCATCACCCATGGCCAATTGCAAAAGCGTGGATGTTGTGGGGGCAAGATTGTGGGGGCAGGCTTCTTCCGCGCGGGGCAGAACGATTGGAAATTGTGCTTTGCGGGCCAAAGTTGAATTGGCATTCCCAGTGATCGCAATGATCGGCACGTCAAACCGCAAACCATAAGCAATGGTGTCTGACAATTCGCGGGTTTCCCCGGACCATGACATCAACACCAAGACATCATCGCTTTGGATCATGCCAAGATCACCATGGCTGGCCTCGGCCGCATGCACAAAATAGGCGGGTGTTCCGGTGGATGAAAACGTTGCCGCAAGTTTGCGTGCGATATGGCCGCTTTTGCCCACACCGGACAGGATCAAACGGCCCTTCATCTCAAACATGACCTGGGCAGCTTCGGTGATAATCTTCGCCAATTTAGGCTCTGATACGCTGGTTAGGGTCTGTTCAAGCCCGTTTTGAAAGACCTGAAGGGAATCCAAAACAGATTGCAGAGGTGAGATTTTGTTTGATGTGGGCACGTAAGAACCTCATTGTCCGATTGATAAAAAGTCGAAGATTTCAACCGTGTTTAGATCTGCTTTGTTAGGTCGTCATAGGCCTTCAAGCGTGTGAGAAGGGCCTTCATTTCAGCCAAGGGCACCATGTTCGGCCCGTCACTTGGGGCGTTGTCGGGGTCTGGATGTGTTTCAATGAACAAAGACGAACAGCCGACCGCCAAAGCCGCGCGTGCCAATGGGGGAACGAATTCACGCTTGCCGCCAGAGGATGCGCCATTGCCGCCAGGGAATTGCACCGAATGGGTGGCGTCAAACACAACGGGATACCCTGTTTCCGCCATGATCGGCAGGCTGCGGAAATCGCTGACCAGCATGTTATAGCCAAAGGATGTGCCGCGATCCGTCAACAGAATACGGTCATTGCCCGTGCTTGCGACTTTATCGGCGACATTGGCCATATCCCAAGGCGCCAGGAACTGACCCTTTTTGACATTGATCGCCGCGCCGGTTTCACCCGCTGCCAGCAGCAGGTCAGTTTGGCGACACAAAAACGCTGGGATTTGCAAAATATCGACGGCTTGCGCGGCAGTCGCACATTGATCAGCGGAATGGATGTCGGTCAAGGTGGGGCAGTTGAACTCGGCGGCGATTTTGCTGAGGATGGATAGACCTTCCTCAATGCCAAGTCCGCGTTTGCCGGACATGCTGGACCGGTTTGCCTTATCAAAACTGCCTTTGAAGACGAAAGGGATGTTTAGGTCATTGCAGGTCGTCGCCAATGTTTCCGCAATGGCGCGACTGTGATCCAAGCCTTCAAGTTGGCAAGGACCCGCGATCAATACAAAAGGTGCGTCATTGCCAAAAGTGGCGTTTCCAACGGTTACAGTTTTCATTCCCAGCCTTTCTCACGCAGGACGGTTTCGATCCGTGCGACATCTACGGGGTTGTTCAGTTCCCAAAATACACGCCCACGCCCTTCGACTTCTACGCAGCGCACAGGCACGCCATTGGCCAAGAACCGCAGTTGTTCCAAGCCTTCAAGTTGTTCTAACACGCATTCACCCCAATTTACATATTGGGTCAATGTGGCCGGGCGATAGGCATAAGCGCCGACGTGGTGAAAGACGGGTGTCTCGGCGCCGGGTGTATAGGTATCATCCGTATAGGGCAGCACTTCTTTTGAAAAATACAGCGCATCGCGGGCGGTGTTGAACACGGCCGTGGTGCCACCAACACGCCCGTTGCGGCGGTCTTCGCGGAAGTTTTTCAAGGTCAATCCATCACAGCGCAGAACCGGCGTTGCCATCCGCACGGATTTGTCACGGCGCATTTCGGCGATCAAATCGGTGATAAACCAAGGGGGCGTCAAAGGCGCATCGCCTTGCAAGTTCACCACGATGTCGGGTTGGCTTGGCAGGCTGCGCAAGGCATCCGCCACACGTTCCGTGCCATTTGCACAATCGGTTGCGGTCATCAGAACATCGGCACCAAAGGCACGTGCTGCATCAGCGATCCGTTCGTCATCCGTGGCGACATAAACGCCATCGACACCATCCACTTCCATGGCGGTGTCCCAACTGCGTTGGATCAATGATTTCGAGACACCTGTTGCGCCAACAAGCGGGGCCAATGGTTTACCCTCAAAACGGGTGGAACCATAACGGGCGGGAATAATAATCACGGCTTTTTCTGTCATACCACCCTGATGCCGGATAATCGCCAAAAGGCCAAGCCCTTAACTGCTTTGGCGGTGATGGCGCGTCGCACCGGCAAAGGAATGCCGATACGAGGATTATATGTGTCTATTCCAGCGCTTTTGGGGGTTATTTCCCCGTAATATACATTGGTTTTAGACATGAATGCCGATTGACATATTCTCTTGGATCACGTCGGGGTCATAGGCTTTGCGTGCAAAAACTTCGCGGACCATGGGTTCGAAATACTCAAGCGGTTTCATCGGGTAATCGGGGTCAAAGGCGCTTTGGTCCCAGCGTTCACAGAAGGTGGCGCAAGTGTCAAAGCAGGGATGATCTTTGAATTCATCACGTGCGTTTTCGTCCCAATTGTAATGGCGCGCGTAATATAACATCTGGAAAATTCCGTGATGCTCAATACACCAAGCGACCTCCCAGCGCACGAAGGGGCGGATGACTTCGGCCGAAAAACGATCATGGTTTTGCGGGGCCAATCCGTCGCCGATATCGTGAAGCAGTGCCGCAACGATCCAGTCGATGTCAGCCCCATCAGCTTCTGCGCGCGTGGCAGATTGCAAGCCGTGTTGCAGCCGTGTGATCCGATAGCCTTCAAGGGATGCTTCCCCTTGGCGACGCATCTCGTCCATGACGCGATCTGCGGTCAATGCGTGATAGGGGTGCTCAAGCTCGGCCAGTTTTTGATATTCTTCTTTTGTGCCGTCTTTCATCTGCGTGAAGGACACTTTGTAATCTTGATCCGCTTGCGTCATGCGCTGGCTTCCTTTCCGGCATAAAGGGCGATGTCATGTTCAGCACCCGCAGTTAATGTCGCCTGTTGATCCTGAATGATCTTGTCATAAAGCGACAGATCTGCCCGGTGAAATACATCACGGGGACCGGCAATGTTCACCCATCCACGCGCAGCATCTGTTCCGCGCACCAACATCGCATAATCACGACCAGGAAGACCATCGCGGACCTCAGGGGTGACGTATCGAATGGCCAAACCTATGCGTCGGTCATCAGATCTATTGGGGCCAGACGCATGAAAGCAACGCCCATGGTGCAGGGACATTTCACCGGGCTTTAAAGCCCCCATCTGTGCGTCTTCTTCGCGAATCCCTGCAATCTGTTGTCCGCGCGACAGAAGGTTGTTTTCATCTTGCGTGTCTTCGTGATCCACAATCCCATTTTTATGGCTGCCAGGGATAAAGCGCATGCATCCTGCTTGTTCGGTGACGTCACTTAGAGCGACCCAAGCGGTGACTTCGTCATTGGTTTCGCCCATGCCCCAATAGGTGATATCCTGATGCCAAGACACGGTTTTTTCGGTGTGGGCTTCTTTGATGAACAACTCGACGGACCAGACCAAAAGATTGTCGCCCAGTATGCTTTCAACGGCGTCTAAGATGGCGGGGGTCTTGGCCAATTCCGCCAAAAGCGGGATCACCACATGTCCGTTCACGCGAAAATACTGGTTCAAGTCCTGTCCGTTTGCACCAGCGCCATGTGACGCCTCAAGCGTTTCGATTTCATGTCGAAGTTGCGCAACCTTATCCGTGCTGAAGACGGGGATGTTGCAGGCGAATCCACGGGTTTCATAATGATCGCGTTGATCTTGGCTAAGGCCATTGGGAACGGTGTATGTCATTTTTCATCTCTGATGGTTGAGGCAATTCAGTTCATCAAAGGGCAGGCACTGGGCCAAGGAAAGAAATATGTCTTGCGACTTAGGGAAAGCTGAGCTTAGCCTGCGACATGGGCCATTCTCGAATTCCATCCCTCAATTGGTTGCGCGTGTTTGAAGCGGCCGCGCGTGAAGAAAGCTTTGCGCGAGCAGCTGAAAAACTCAACCTCAGCGCGCCCGCCGTCAGCCAACAAGTGCGCGCTTTGGAGGATCATTTGGGGCGTCAATTGTTCGTACGTGGCCCTCAAAAAGTGCAGCTAACCCCGGCGGGTGCAGCGTTTCTGCCCGTGGTGCAGCAAGCCTTGGCATCGGTGGAAACCACCGCCGCCGCCCTGTTCGGTGGGCAAGATCAGAAGTCGATCACATTGCAGGCGGTTTCGTTATTGGCCATGAGTTGGCTGCCATCCCGGCTTGCCGCTTTTGAAGAGGCCAACCCAGGCATGCGGGTTAACTTGATCACCGGCGAAACATTGTCAGACTTTCGGACGATCCTTCCCGGGCGTGAACCTGATTTGCAGATTGCCTTTGGTTCAGTGACAGATTTTGCGGATACGGCTGAACCTTTCCTGCGCGAAACATTGCGGGTTGTGGCAAGGCCGGAAATGGTTGCGGGCGTGCAGTCGGCGCAGGATCTGACATCGCATGGTTTGTATGAGGTGGCGGCACATCGATCTGGATGGCATCAGGTGTTGGCGACCCAACCGGATGTGGATATGCGTGACATGGATTTAAGGATGGTGGATTCAACGCCGCTTGCGTTTTCGTTCGCGGGGCAGGGGCTTGGTTTTGCTTTGGCACGTGCGCCAGCCAGTGATGATTTGGTTCAGGCGTTGGGTTTGAAGGCCTGTCCGCTTTTCCCACCAGTTCCCGGCGTGCAACGATATTTTTTCCTTACGCCCGGGGGCAGAGCGCTGTCCCGTGGTGCGCAAAAACTGAAATATTGGCTGAAATCCGAAGGGGATCACACGCGGTGATATGGGCTTCCGGCCAGGATCGATGCCGCGCGATACAATTGTTCTGACAGCATGACACGTGCCAGCATGTGGGGCCAAACCATTTTCCCCAAACTGATCGAGAAATCAGCTTTTGCCCGCAGGGATGGATCAATACCATCCGCACCACCAATGATGAAACATAAGTCTTGCGCACCGCCATCGCGAAGATCGGCGATCTTATTGGCGAAATCGGGTGATGTCAGGATTTTCCCGCGTTCATCCAAGGTGCAAATACGTGCGCCTTTGGGGATGGAACGTTCAAGCAGAACGGCCTCGGCGGTCATGCCGCCGCCCTTTTTCGCGTCGACTTCGGCCATGTTCAGAGGACCAAGACCTAAGGCGCGGCCGCTGCGATCAAACCGTGTTTGATAGTCGTCGAAAAGGGTGCGTTCCGGTCCGGCGCGCAAACGCCCGACCGCAGAGATTTGAACACGCATCGCGCTAGATTACGCGTTGGTGTCAGTCATGGAGCCTGGATCAAGCCACATTTTTTCCAGCTGATAGAACTCGCGCACTTCAGGGCGGAAAACATGAACAATCACATCGCCAGAATCGACAAGAACCCAATCGCCTTGGTCTTTGCCTTCAAGTTTGGACAGACGTCCAAAGTCGTGTTTCAGCTTGTCAGCCAGCTTTTCAGCAATACCGATCACTTGGCGTGTTGAGCGACCTGAACAAACGACCATGTGATCCGCGATTGCAGATTTTCCAGCCAGATCGATTTGCACGATGTCTTCGGCTTTGTTCTCATCGAGAGAGGTAAGAATGCTCTCAAGCAACACAGCGCTTGAAGGGGCGTTTGCCTCGGGCAGTGATTTCGACTGTGCAGTGGCGTCTTTCGCGACTACGTTATCAGCCGCACTTGTAGATTGAGACAGGGTCTTCCCTCCTAAAAACGCGCCGCAAAAGCTCGGCGCAGAGCTTCCTTTAACGGTATCACCACGCGCGCGAAAGCTCAATCGGCATCTGCTGTACTATTTATTCGGGCCTTGGTGGGTGGTTTTGCGGAAGTTGCGTTGCTTGGTGATATAGATCAGCAAGCCCCAGGACCTGTGCGTCCTGTGCGTTTTTGCCGATCAACTGCAATCCCATGGGCAGGTTTTTCGCACCGAACCCGGCCGGGATAGACACCGCAGGAAGCCCGATCAATGACGCGGGAACGACGACTTCCATCCAACGATGATAACTGTCCATCTGCTTGCCTGCGATGGATTTTGGCCAATCTAGATCGGCGTTAAAGGGGAATAATTGTGCGGATGGTAGGGCCAGTAAATTGATGTGTGTGAGGCGCGCAATTTCGCGGAACCAATCGGAACGAATGATGCCGGCATGGTGAATGTCTGTGGTGCTATAACTTAGGCCGCGTTCAATTTCCCAAACATGGGCGTCTTTCAAATGGGCACGTTTCTGTGGATCACGATACAAGGCAATTGAGCTTAGCGCGACGGAATGGCTGCGCAAAATGCACCAACTGTCCCATAGCGATTCGGGTGCAATTTTTGGTGTATATTCGACGATCTCACAGCCAAGATTACGTAAGATATCAAGCGCCACTTCGCATTGTGCCAACACCCCATTTTCCATGGGAAGATAGCCAGACCAGTCTCTAATCCAGCCAATAGTGACATTTTTGGGGTTAATCTTTTCCATACCATTATAGGCGGGAAGTGAGATCGGTTGTCGAGGATCGGGTTGCCCGATGACTTTCAACATCATGTCCATGTCGCGCGGGGATCGGGCCATTGGGCCGTTGGTTGACAGCCCTTGTGACCAAGCATCCCCCTGCGGATCTTTCGCAACCAATCCCGCGGATGGGCGAAACCCATAGACGTTGTTCCACCCCGCAGGGTTGCGCAGACTGCCCATCATGTCTGACCCATCCGCAAGTGAAACCATGCCCGTTGCAAGTGCTACGGCCGCGCCGCCGCTGGAGCCGCCAGCACTTGTGGATGTGTCATATGGGTTGCGCGTGACGCCGAAAATCGGGTTGTAACTGTGACTGCCAAGACCGAATTCGGGCACGTTTGTTTTGCCGATGATCAGAACACCAGCGGCGCGCAAGCGCGCGACCATGATGCTGTCGGCGTCGGGAATGTGATCGGTAAAGATAGGCGAACCGCTGGTGCTGCGCAGCCCCTTGGTGTCTTCGAGGTCTTTGATCGCCATGGGCAATCCCCAAAGCGGTTGATCCGGGCGCGGGCCTGCGGCATCCATCGCGTCGGCCTCGGCCAAAAGATCGGCGTTTGGGCGCAGCGACACAATTGCGTTTACTGATGGATTGATGGTTGTGATTCGCGCAAGACAGGCCTCAAGCACCGCGCGCACGGTGACCTTTTGTGCCTGCAACATTTCAACCAAATCGCAGGCGTCATATTCAGTCAATAATTTGGGGTGTGTCATTGTTGCTCTCGTTCAAAATTCGCACTTCACGTTGGGGAAAGGGAAGGTCAATTCCATGTTCCTTGAACGCATCCCAAAGCGCCAGATATACATTGCCGCGAATGTTGGTCAGCCCGCCGGTTGGGTCTGTGATCCAAAACCGTAAAATATAGTCAACGGAACTGTCCCCAAATCCCACGATATGGCAAACGGGTGCCTTGGCGGTCAGCACGCGTCCAACGGATTTTGCCGCATCAATCGCAATTTTGCGGACGGCATGCGGATCACAGCCATAGGCCGTGCCAAAGTAAATATCGAGCCGCACAAGGTCATTGGAATGCGACCAATTCACCACTTGGCCCGTGATCAAATCCTCATTCGGGATCAAATATTCACGACCATCACGGGTGACCACGGACACATACCGCGCACCCAAACTGTCGATCCAGCCAAAGGTATCGCCCAGCGAAATCACGTCGCCAGGTTTGATGGATTTATCGAGCAAAATAATGATGCCTGATACAAGGTTTGATACAACTTTTTGCAAACCAAAGCCAAGGCCAACACCGATGGCACCGGATAGAACCGCAAGACCTGTTAGATCAAAACCAACGGCTTTCAGCCCGATAAAAAACGCGGATCCATATAGGACCATCTGCGCAAATTTCACCACCAAGACCTGCATGGAAGGCGAGATTTCCTCATTGGAACGCACTTTGGTTGCCGTGGCCGTGGAAACCAGCTTGGCACCAAAAATCAACAGGCCCGTAACCGCGACGGCTTTGAAAACCACAAGGATAGACAGGTGAAAATCGCCAAAATCAACGGCTGCGGAATCGAGGATATTACTGGTCGTGTCGAGCAGGCCTAGGTAATATAGGGTCACCCATGCCCAGCCGCCACCGCGTACAAGGCGGCGCAGAAATTCGCTTTTGATGACGATCGTTGCAAGTGTGATTGCCACCCAGGCGAAGCTGACGGTGCCTATCAGGGCCAGCAAATATGTGCGGGATGGGAAGGTGTTTAGTACCTCTCGCATGTAAAGAATGACCGACCATTGCAGTATCACAAATAAGATCAAAGTCGTGCGACGATGCAGGATCAGCAACCACCGCAATTGCCATTTTGGGCGACCTTCCAAGCCGCGCATCCAGTCGTGTATGCGTGGGGCGATCCATGCTTGAAGCCCCCAAGCGACGATAAAGACTGCGACCGTGATCGCGACTTGCCACAGTTGATAGGGGCGTAGCAGCCCTTCGATGAACACCTGAAGCTGGGCCAGAAAGCCTTGTACTTCGGCGGTCAGTTCAGGGGGCAATTCAGGGGATGCCGGATCGGTGACGGGCTGGGTCGTATCGTTTTCCATGCTCTACTGTTGCATGCGGATCTGGGCGCGACAATGGTGTATGGGGGAAATTGCAGGCGCGGGCGATTTTCACCGCCCGCTGGCATGTTGGGGTTAACTGCGTGGGTCGAGAAGTTTGCTTAACACGCGATCCTTGGTGATTTGGCCAATCACCTCGTCGCCATCTTTGACAGCCACTGACTCTGTGCTGTCTCCGATCAATTCCATCACGTCGCGAATATCCATGTCTGGCGCAACAAAATGATCCGGATCGCCCGTAACCGGCACCATCACATCGCGCGCACATAACACGCCAAGCGGGTTCATATGGGCGACGAAATCAGCCACGTAATCATTCGCAGGGTTTGAGAAAATCTCCTGCGGGGTGCCACATTGCACGATGCGCCCGCCTTCCATAATCGCGATACGATCACCCAGTTTGAAGGCCTCGTCCAGATCGTGACTTACGAAGATGATGGTGCGTTTCAGATCGCGTTGCAGATCCAAAAGTTCATCCTGCAATTTCGTGCGGATCAGCGGATCAAGCGCGGAAAATGGCTCGTCCATCAGCAAAATTGGGGCTTCGGTTGCAAAGGCGCGGGCCAGACCCACACGCTGTTGCATCCCACCGGACAATTCGCCAACTTTGCGATCCGCCCAATCGGACAGGCCAACCAGCGCAAGTTGTTGGTCAACCTTTGCGTTGCGTTGCGTCTTCTCCATGCCCGCAAGTTCAAGCCCAAGTCCCGCATTTTCACGCACAGTGCGCCAGGGCAGCAGGCCAAATTGTTGGAAGACCATGGACACATGTTTCTGCCGTACATCGCGCAGGGTGGCGGCGTTGCAGCTGGTTACATCGACCATTTCCTGGCCATTGTTTACACGCACAGCGCCGCGCACCACGGGGTTCAACCCGTTGACCGCACGCAAAAGTGTGGACTTGCCAGATCCAGAGAGTCCCATAAGAACAAGGATTTCGCCTTCTGCCACGTCAATAGAGCAATCATGCACGCCCAAGATCTGGCAGGTTTCAACCTGCACTTCAGAACGGGTTTTCATTTCATCCATCAAGGGCAATGCCGTTTGTGGTTTGTCGCCAAAAACGATGGATACATTGTCGAATTCTACAGCGTTTTTCATGATTTTGTCTCCACCCGCAACATGCGATCAAGCGCAATTGCGACGGCCACAATCACAAAGCCACTTTCAAAACCTTTGGCGGCGTTCACTGTGTTCAACGCACGGATCACCGGGATGCCCAGGCCATCAGCACCAACAAGGCCGGCGATCACAACCATGGATAGGGCCAACATGATGGTCTGGTTCAGACCCGCCATGATTTGCGGAAAGGCATAGGGTAGCTCAACCTTGAATAGGGTCTCACGCGGGGTGGCGCCAAAGGCGCGCGCAGCTTCTTTCAGGGCAAGAGGAACTTGGGAAACACCCAATTGCGTCAAGCGGATAGGGGCAGCAACGACGAAGATGAACGTCGCAACAAGGCCCGGCACCATGCCGATGCCAAAGAGAACGATCATCGGGATCAGATAGACAAAAGTTGGGATGGTTTGCATCATATCAAGGATGGGTTCGACCGCGCGATAGGTGCGGGGGTTGTGGGCAAAATAAATGCCCAGAGGCACACCAACAGCCATACAGAAAAAACCGGCATATAAGATCAATGTCAGGCTTTCTGCGGTCTCATCCCAATAGCCCTGATTGATCACGTACAAGAAACACAGCGTCACGATGACAACGCGTTTCCAATCTTTCTGGATCAGCCAAGTGATGCCTGCGAAGATGACAACCATCAGAAGAGCTGGAGGGTATTGCAGCAGTTCAACCGTGCTGTCGATCACCCAAGAGAGCATGGTCTCGAGACCGTCAAAAAACCAGGAAAGATTATCTTTCAGCCACTCAAACGCGGCCTTCATCCACTTCCCGACAGGTATTTTTTCCTCTGTCAGCCAATTCATTGCGCACCCTCCCCGGTGGTGTCTTAATCTAAAGTGAACGGCCCCAGATGATCACCAGGGCCGCTCGAATTTGTTGTGAATTACTTACATGTCGAATGCGTGCTTCAAAGCTGCAAACGCGTCGGCACCGTCTTTGGTGGTCACGCCTGCAAGCCAAGGCTCAACCGCATCCATGTTCGCGGTGATCCATGTTTTGGCAGCGTCGTCTGCTTCTTCGCCACCATCAAGAATTGCGCCCATGACTTCGTTTTCCATCGCCAGTGAGAATTCGAGGTTTGTCAACATTTTGCCAACGTTCGGGCATTCAGCAACGTAACCCGCACGTGTGTTGGTATAGACGTCACCTTCCGCGCCGAACCATTCTTCGCCACCGGTCAGATATGTGACGTCGAAGTTAGAATTCATTGGGTGCGGCGCCCAACCAAGGAAGATCACTGGTTCGCCCTTGCTGTCAGCGCGTTCAACCTGTGCCAGCATGCCTTGCTCAGAGCTTTCAACAACTTCCAGCGCGGACATGCCGAATGTGTCGGCTTCGATCAGATCCATAACGATGCGGTTGCCGTCGTTGCCTGGTTCGATGCCATAAATGGTGCCGTCAAGCGCGTCAGCATGTGTTGCAAGGTCTTTGAAATCCGCGATTCCAAGGGCCGCACCCGCAGCGTTTGTCGCCAATGTATAGGCGGTTCCATGCAGGTTTGCGCGTACGGTATCAACGGTGCCAGCTTCGCGATATGCTGCGATGTCACCTTCCATGGTTGGCATCCAGTTGCCAAGGAAAACGTCGATGTCGCCTTCGGCCATGGACACGTAAGTCACAGGAACGGAAAGAACTTTAATGTCGGTCTCGTAACCGATCGCTTCTAGGATCGTTGTGGTCACAGCGGTGGTCGCGGTAATGTCGGTCCAGCCCACATCGGAGAAAGTAACAGTGCCGCAATCTGCAAGTGCTGGGCCTGCGAGTGCGATCAGCGCGAGGGCGGATACTGAAGTCTTAAAAGTCATTTTTGGCTCCCTGGTTTTTTCTTGATTGACGAGTCAATTAAAATCATTGAAAGCTATATGGCAAGTCTTTTGGAGAAAAATATGCCCAAGCTCGGGATGGAACCTATCAGGCGGGATGCCTTGGTGAAAGCGACGATTGCAGAAATCGGGCGCGCGGGTTCCCTTGACGTTACGGTGTCTCAAATCGCGAAACGTGCGGGCATGTCTTCGGCGCTTGCGCACCATTATTTTGGCGGAAAAGAACAAATCTTCCTCGCGGCAATGCGTCATACTTTGTCTTTATACGGGGCGTCTGTGCGTGGTGCATTGACGGTGGTGAAAACCCCGCGTGATAGGGTAGAGGCCGTGATTGCAGCAAGTTTTGAGCCAGGACATTTTCGACCAGAAGTCGTATCTGCGTGGTTGAATTTTTACGTGCTGGCGCAGACCTCGGATGAGGCGCGCCGTCTGTTGCGGGTCTACCAAAAGCGTTTGAATTCCAATCTATTGGCAGGTTTGCGCCCCTTGTTGGGTGCAGAAGCAGATCATGCCGCAGCTGGCGTGGCAGCAATGATTGACGGCCACTATATCCGGCGCGCCTTGCACGAAATTGAAGAAGACGCAGAAGGGGCCGCAGATATTGTGGTAACCTATCTAAATGCATTGTTGGGGGATCAACAACCATGAGCGATAAAAAGCAAAACATCCTGATTTTGATGGTGGATCAGCTGAACGGAACGTTGTTCCCGGATGGCCCGGCAGACTGGTTGCATGCGCCGAACCTGAAAAAGCTTGCCGCAAAATCTGCGCGCTTCAAGAATTGCTACACCGCCAGCCCATTGTGTGCGCCGGGTCGCGCCAGCTTTATGTCTGGCCAATTGCCCCGCCGTACTGGCGTTTATGACAACGCCGCTGAGTTCCGCTCGGATATCCCCACTTACGCGCATCACCTGCGCCGCGCGGGCTATCAAACCTGTCTGTCCGGTAAAATGCACTTTGTTGGCCCCGATCAGATGCATGGTTTTGAAGAACGCCTGACCACCGATATTTACCCTGCTGATTTCGGCTGGACGCCTGATTATCGCAAACCGGGCGAACGTATTGAGTGGTGGTATCACAACATGGGATCGGTCACGGGTTCTGGCGTTGCTGAGATCTCCAACCAGATGGAATACGACGATGAAGTCGCCTATAATGCGACCCGCAAAGTCTATGATTATGCGCGCGGAAAAGACGACCGTCCGTGGTGCATGACCGTCAGCTTTACCCACCCACATGACCCCTATGTGGCGCGTAAGAAGTATTGGGATTTGTATGAAGATTGCGAACATCTTCTGCCCGAAGTCCCTGCTATGGCGTATGAAGACCACGACCCACATGCGCAGCGTATCTTTGATGCGAATGATTGGCGCAACTTCGATATTCAGGAAGACGATATCAAACGGTCGCGCCGCGCCTATTTCGCAAACATCTCCTATCTTGATGATAAGATTGGTGAAATTTTGGAAGCGCTGGAAAGCACCCGTCAGGAAGCGACCATTTTGTTCGTCTCTGATCACGGTGATATGCTGGGCGAACGCGGGCTTTGGTTCAAGATGAACTTCTATGAAGGTTCAGCGCGCGTGCCCTTTATGGTCGCGGGCCCTGGCGTGACACCCGGTTGCTATGACACGCCGGTTTCCACGTTGGATATGACCCCAACTTTGGGTGCGCTCGCGGGCCTTGACTTGTCAGAAATTGAACCCTGGGTTGATGGTGAAAACATTCTGCCCATCACGCAAGGCGTTGAACGCGACAGCCCGGTTGCGATTGAATATGCTGCCGAGGCATCTTACGCGCCGCTGGTTTCCCTGCGTTACGGCCAGTGGAAATATAACCGCTGTGGGCTTGACCCGGATCAGCTGTTTAACCTTGACGATGATCCGCATGAATTAACCAACCTAGCTGATGACCCTGCCCATGCTGCCACATTGAACAGCTTGCGTGCCAAGTCCGAAGCGCGTTGGGATCTAGATGCGTACGACGCCGAAGTCCGCGAAAGCCAGGCGCGCCGCTGGGTTGTCTATGAAGCCCTGCGCAATGGCGAATATTTCCCTTGGGATTACCAGCCGCTGCAAAAAGCATCTGAACGCTACATGCGCAATCACATGAACCTCGACAATGTTGAGGGCGACGCACGTTTTCCCCGCGGGGAATGATGCCACCCGTCTTTCACCTTCCTTAAATACTCCCGCCGGAGGCACTAAAACATGACACATCCCACAACACCAAAAGCCAGCCACTTCATTGATGGCGAATACGTCGAAGACACCGCAGGCGCTGAGATCCCCGTGATCTACCCCGCCACGGGCGAGGTCATCGCGACGGTCTATGCCGCGACGCCTGCAATCGTTGATAAAGCGTTGCAATCCGCCAAAGACGCGCAAAAAGCATGGGCCGCCATGTCTGGCACAGAACGCGGTCGCGTATTGCGTCGTGCCGCCGATATCATGCGTGAACGCAACCATGAATTGTCGATTTTGGAAACCTACGACACCGGCAAACCCTATCAAGAAACCAGCGTTGTTGACGCGACCTCTGGTGCGGACGCTTTGGAATATTTCGGTGGTTTGGCCGGGTCTTTGACCGGTGAACATATCCCTCTTGGCGGCGGTGATTTCGCCTACACCATCCGCGAAGCGCTTGGCGTTTGTGTGGGTATTGGGGCTTGGAACTATCCAACGCAAATCGCCTGTTGGAAAGGCGCACCTGCGCTTGCTTGTGGCAACACCATCGTGTTCAAACCGTCTGAGTTCACCCCGCTTTGCGCCCTTCAAGTCGCTGAAATCATGATGGAAGCTGGCGCGCCTAAGGGCGTTTATAACGTTGTGCAAGGTTACGGCGCCGTGGGTGCAAGCCTTGTCACCGATCCACGTGTTGCGAAGGTTTCCCTGACGGGTTCTGTACCAACCGGTAAGAAAGTTTACGCGGCTGCGGCGGCTGAAATGAAGCACGTCACGATGGAACTTGGCGGCAAATCTCCGCTGATCATCTTTGATGATGCCGACCTTGAGAACGCCGTGTCTGGCGCGATTTTGGCGAACTTCTATTCCACCGGTCAGGTCTGTTCCAACGGCACGCGTGTGTTTGTGCAAAAGGGCATCAAAGAAGCGTTTCTTGCGCGCCTGTCCGAGCGTCTGGAAGCGGGTGTGAAGATGGGTGACCCGATGGATCCGGAAGTGAACTTTGGCCCGATGGTGAATGAAAACCAGCTGAACATCGTCAAGAAATACGTCGCCCTTGGTCTTGAGGAAGGTGCACGTTTGGTCACCGGCGGAACCTATCCGGAAAAGGATGGTTTCTGGGTCGATCCCGTGGTTTTTGCGGATGTAAAAGACGACATGGCGATCGCACGCGAAGAAATCTTCGGTCCCGTGATGTCTGTTCTTGATTTCGACGATGAAGACGAAGCTTTGGCGCGTGCGAATGACACAGAATTCGGTCTTGCCGCAGGTGTGTTCACCGCCGATTTGACACGTGGTCACCGCATTGCGGCCGGGTTTGAGGCCGGTACATGTTTCATCAATACCTATAATCTTGCCCCGGTTGAAGCCCCCTTCGGTGGCTCTAAGGCGTCTGGTGTTGGACGTGAAAATTCGAAACTGGCAATCAACCATTATTCAGAAATGAAGATGGTTTACGTCAGCATGAACGATGTCGAAGCGCCGTTTTAAACCGCGCACTCTCCCCTCCCTTACGGGCGGGGCCCGTTCGGGCCCGCCCATTGACTGAGTGATGAAAATGGAAGCTGATTTTGTAATTGTTGGTGCTGGCTCTGCGGGTTGTGCGATGGCGTATCGTCTCGCGAAAAGCGGGGCCTCTGTCATGGTGATTGAATACGGTGGCACCGATGCTGGGCCGTTCATTCAGATGCCTGCGGCGCTGTCCTATCCGATGAATATGTCGATGTATGACTGGGGGTTTCAGTCGGAACCTGAGCCCAATCTAGACAACCGTCAACTGGCCACGCCGCGCGGTAAAGTTATCGGTGGGTCGAGTTCCATCAATGGCATGGTTTACGTGCGCGGTCATGCGCATGACTTTGATACCTGGGCTGAAATGGGGGCTGCTGGTTGGTCTTATGCTGATGTGCTTCCGTATTATAAGCGTATGGAAACATGGCACGAAAGCGGCCAGGGTGGTGACGCTGAATGGCGCGGCAAAGATGGCCCGTTGCATGTGTCCCGTGGTCCGCGCAACAACCCGTTGCATGCGGCTTTTGTGAAAGCGGGCAAGCAGGCCGGCTATGAAACCACAGATGATTACAACGGTCAAAAACAAGAAGGCTTTGGCCCGATGGAGCAGACCGTTTGGAAAGGGCGTCGCTGGTCTGCGGCGAATGCCTATCTGCGGCCCGCGCAGGAAACCGGAAACTGTGAAATCGTCAAAGGCATGGCAGAAAAAATCATCATTGAAGATGGGCGCGCGACCGGCGTGCAGATCATGCAGGGCCGTAAGTCGATGACTGTGAAGGCGCGTCGCGAAGTGATCATTTCGGCGAGTTCTATCAACTCGCCCAAGCTGTTGATGTTGTCGGGCATTGGTCCGGCTGATCATCTGAAAGAACACGGGATTGAAGTGATCGCAGATCGCCCAGGTGTGGGGAAAAACCTGCAAGATCACCTTGAGGTGTATTTTCAGTTTGCCGCGAAGAAACCAATCACGCTGTTCACCTATTGGACATTGTTCTGGAAGGGTCTGATCGGGGCGCAGTGGCTGTTTACTAAGAAAGGCCTAGGGGCATCGAACCAGTTTGAATCCGCAGCCTTTATTCGGTCGCGCAAGGGGCTGACCTACCCAGATATTCAGTATCATTTCTTGCCGATCGCTGTGCGTTATGATGGTCAAGCGGCAGCGGAAGGCCATGGTTTCCAAGCCCATGTTGGCCCCATGCGCAGCCCATCTCGTGGTGAAATCACGTTGAAATCTGCGGATCCTAAAGAACCACCGCGCATTTTCTTTAACTACATGTCGCAGGAACAGGATTGGGTCGACTTCCGTCAATGTCTGCGCCTGACCCGTGAAGTGTTTCAGCAGGATGCAATGAAGCATCACGTCAAACACGAAATTCAGCCAGGCAGCGATCAGGTCACCGATGAACAGCTGGATGATTTTATTCGTGAACATGCGGAAAGCGCCTATCACCCCTGTGGCACCTGTAAGATGGGCGCGGCGGATGATCCGATGTCTGTGGTTGATCCCGAAGGCCGGGTGATCGGCGTTGATGGGCTGCGTGTTGCAGACAGTTCAATCTTCCCGCAGATCACCAACGGCAACTTGAACGGGCCGTCAATCATGGTGGGTGAAAAAATGTCGGACCACATCTTGGGGCTGGATCCTTTGGCGCCCTCCAATGACGAACCCTGGATCCATCCGGATTGGGAAAACAGCCAACGTTAAAATGCAAAAACGGGCCTTCGGGTCCGTTTTATTTTGTCTGGGGGCAAATGTTTGATCCGCATCAAAGAAGAAATTCAGACGCGCTTTATCTTTAGAATCAACTGAGGAAAACAGGAGAGCAAACAATGTCCCATACACCACATGAGCTGGCGGAAGAGTTTCCCGAATACGTCGAAAAGATGGGCGAACTGAAGCAGGGCAATGCGCATTTTGCCAAGCTTGCGGACGAATACCATGATCTCAACCGCGCGGTGCACCGTGCAGAGACCGACATTGAGCCAACCGATGATCTGCATATGGCCGAGCTGCGCAAACAGCGTTTGGCCCTGAAGGACGAAATTTGGGGTCTGATCAGCGCATAATTGCGCCTTAAAGAACAGGCGGGCCACTGCATTTTATCTCCCCGGATGTGCGCAGTGACTTGCCTCGTAACACCGACGTCTGGCGAGGCGCCGGTGTTTTTATTTTGTCGCGGATGTTATTTCTGCACGGGGAAATTTCTGCCATACTGTAACAAAAAGGGGAGAGAGCTATGAGCGATTTTATCGAGACCTTGATCACACAGGCAAAAGAAGCTGCGACGTCTGAAAAGCCCACACAGGCGATCCGGGCGCTGTTGCAAAAATTGGTCTCTGAGCCCGCAGCTTTGGCTGATGCGTTCGACTTGGATGAAGAAACCATGCTGTATGAAGACGAAAACTTGTCGCTTTGGTACACTCAGTTCACGCCTGACACAGCGGTTCCCCCGCATGAACACAAAGTTAATGCCCATATTGCGGTTTTCGAAGGCGCGCAGTGTAACTTTTTGCTGAAAACCGGTGGGGATCAGTTGGAGATCGCCAAGGCGAAACGTGTTTCCGCTGGCGAGGTTTTGTCACTGGGTCCTGACGGTGTGCATGCGGTGATCGCCGCAGATGATGCGATCGCACGGGGAATCCATATTTACCAAGGTGAGCTTAGCACCATTCAGCGGTCTTTGTTTGACTGGGAAACGGGCGATGCATTTGCGCTGAATGAAGCGA
Source organism: Halocynthiibacter namhaensis (assembly GCF_000812685.1). GTDB lineage: Bacteria > Pseudomonadota > Alphaproteobacteria > Rhodobacterales > Rhodobacteraceae > Halocynthiibacter > Halocynthiibacter namhaensis. Next base: position 31,356 of record NZ_JWIF01000073.1, on the reverse strand, counting down.
ATTACGATGCAAATGAACGCACATCCACAGATCTACCGGACAGGTTCAAATCGGCCTTGGCAAAGGTGTGATGGCTGCCATCAAAGTGATCTAACTTTCCTCAACCGCGTCTTTAAAGTTCTCAAAGAACTGATCTGACATCTTGCGGGCAAACCCGCCGACCAGTCGGTTCCCGAGTTGCGCCAGCTTGCCGCCAACTTTCGCGGTGACATCATAGGTTAGTGCTGTGCCGTCCTCATGGTCCGCCAGGCTGACCTTCGCAACGCCAGATGCGAATCCCGCAACGCCGCCTTTGCCTTCGCCAGTGATCACATAACTTTCCGGGGCGTTGATCTCTGACAGCTCCACCGCGCCTTTGAAGGTCGCGCGAACGGGGCCGACTTTGGCTTTCACCGTGGCGGAAAACCCATCTTCGGGTGACCCTTCCAGTTCTTCACAGCCAGGGATGGACGCGCGCAACGTATCTGCAGAATTAAGATGCGCCCAGACCACATCACGGGGGGCAGCAATTACGATGGTGTCATTCAGTTCCATGCGGGTATCCTTTGAGCGTTATTCGCCAGAAATTAAAACCTGAGCGTTCATGAGGAATTGGTCAAGCTTTTCCACGACAAATGGACGCCAAGTATCGTCATGGCCGCCGCCCGGTATTTCAATAAAGATCTTATTGGGGCTTGCCCCCGCTGCAAACACGGACTGCCCCATGTCGAAGGGAATAACCCGATCATCGGTACCATGGATCACCAGAAGGGGTGTTTCGATATTGTGAACGCGCTCTTCTGTGGGGAAGCGATTTTTCAACGCAAACATGAGTGGACGGAATTGCGGAAAACTGCGACGGACCATGTGAGGGATCGCAGTGAAGGGGGCCTCCAGTACAAGCCCGGAAAGCTGAGGGTCATCCTGCAATTCAGCGGCAAGAGCCGTGCCAACTGCACCTCCGATACTTTCCCCGTAGATCATGATACTTTGGTTTTGCGCGCCGGTCAGCGTGCCGATTTGATCGTAGATCTCGCGCGCATCACTTGAAATATTGCGTTCAACAGCTTTGCCGCCGCTGCCCGATGATCCGCGATAGGACATGGCGACCAGGCCGTAACCCTGATCGATAAACCACCTAAACCGCCATGCCCGACCTGCAAGGTTTCCGGCGTTGCCATGGAAATACAGCACCGTCGGTTTGCCCGGGGCAGGTGGTGCCGCCCAAGTGACGATCTTGGTCCCATCTTGCATGGTTAACAGGTGCTCAGTTGCGTCCACGCCGGCTTGTTGTGGCGTGACATGTGCTGGATCAAGTGGCCAGATCATGCTGCGTTCAAAACGCCCAAGGCCGAAATATGCGATAAGCCCAAGGGCCGAGATTGTTAGAATGCTTTTCATATTAACGTATCACTTTGTAAGGCAGAACGCCGCGCCGATCTGGATCGACTGACAGTTGACGTTCAAGGGGGGGGACAGACCGTTGATGGCATCGTTCACGTTCGCAAATCCGGCACGAGATCCCGATGGGTTCAAATGGACCTTGACCTAAATCCATGTCATCTGCGTAAATCAGCGCATCCGCGTGTTTGACTTCGCAACCCAGACCAATGGCATATCTTCGGGTTGGGGCGGTAAAGCTGCCCCCGCTTTTTGACACATCGCGCGCAAGGCAAAGATAGCGCACCCCGTCGGGTGTCTCTGCCAGTTGCCGCAGAAAACGTCCTGGGGTTTCAAAGGCTTGGTGCACGTTCCACAGCGGGCAAGCCCCGCCATAGCGGGCAAATTGCAACAGAGTCGCAGAATGGCGTTTGGTGATCGTGCCAGCTTGATCCACACGCACAAAGAAGAACGGCACGCCTTTGGCGCCCTTGCGTTGCAGGGTGGATAGGCGATGGGCCACCTGTTCGATTGAAGCACTAAACAAATCCGCAAGGCGTTCCAAATCGTGGCGTGTGTCTTGGGTTGCTTGGCGAAAGGCCACATAGGGCATCAACGCGGCCCCGGCAAAGTAATTCGCCAGCCCCATTTTCGCGATGGATCGCGACGCATCCGACTGAAAGCGGGCGAGATCAAGGGTTGCTTCCAAAAGGTCATTCTGGGTCAGCAAGGCAATTTGCAACAAGGCCTGGAAACGGCGAGTTTCAGGGGCTGCGCGGCGTGAGATTGTCAGGCATCGCGTCGCCGGATCATATTGGCGCAGGGGCGCATCATCTGACAAAACAAGATCAATACCCAATCGGATCAGCGTGTCATGTATCAGGGCGTCAATGTTCTGGCCGTGCCCCTTTGGCATGGCAAAATGTTCAGCCGCGCGGTCAATCGCATCAACGTAATTGTCGCAATAATGAAAGAAGTCACGCACCTCTTCCCAAGGGCTTGTGGTCGCGCCAGTGCTTTGCCCGCCAAGGGCTTCATCCAGGGCCGCAAGCCGCTCCTGGCTTTGGCGATAAGCGCCATGCAAGTTCAAGAAAGCACGGGCCAATGCGGGGGCGTTTGATGCAGCAAGGCGCAGATCGGCCAAAGGCACACCGACCTCATGCAGGGCGTCGTTGCCGTCGGAAAATACCGGGTCCGCCAGGGCTTCACGCATGTCGCTAACCATACGTTCACCATCACCCGTGGACAGTTCTGTCACGTCATAACCAAATTCGCGCGCCAAGGCCAAAACCACGCCGGTCGACACAGGCCGGTTGTTGTTTTCCATCTGGTTCAGGTAGGGCAGCGACACAGACAGCTTTTCCGCAAACATTTTTTGCGTCAGGCCAAGGCCCGTGCGGATTTCACGTAGTTTTGCGCCTGCGTATAGTTTTTGAATCGCCATGGCTGGTCTCGCTTTGCAAGTTTGCTGGCACACTTATGGCATTTGCAAACTTCCTATTGCAAGGTTGCCAATTTGGCATCGCGACGTGCCACCAAAAGGATGACAACGCCCGCAGCCGCCGTGACCAAGAACATCATCCACAAAAGCGGGGTTGCACCGGTGTCATGTGTCAGCAAGCTGCCCGCCAGGGCCGATAGGGCGGCCCCCCCAGCCAGCATGATGGAACCGGACAGGCCTGACGCAGATCCGGCCAAATGCGGGCGCACGGATAAAGCCCCGGCAGTGGCATTGGGAATGACCATACCATTGCCCAGACCTACAAAGATCATGAAGCCAAAGAACGTGTGTTCGCTGCCATATCCTGTGACGAAAATCAGCAGGGACACGCCTGTGCCAAGCGCACCAAGGCAGGTGCCTGTTGCGATCATGCGCGTGATGCCGATGCGCACGGAATAGCGTCCCGAAATATAGTTCCCGGCCATATATCCAATCGCAGGCGCACCAAAGAAGAACCCCAGTTTGATTTTACTCATGTGGAACAGTTCTTCACCAACAAAGGTGGCCCCGCCGAGATAGGAAAAGAAGGCACCTGCAGTCAGGGCCGAGCAAGTGGCGTATCCCCAGAACCTTGGTGACATCAGCAATTCGGGCATATCCTGCACTTGACGCCTGAACCCGCCCTCGCGGCGCACGGCGGTTTCGCCTTGGTCTTTCCAGCAAATGATTAAAAGCGCGACCCCGGTCAAAGCCATGACCCAAAAGCTTGCCTGCCATCCCCAAAGCGTGTCCAGGATCCCACCAACGCCTGGTGCGATCATTGGGATCACTGCCATGCCCATGGTCACATATCCCATCATTGACGCGGCTTCGCTGGCGGGCACCATATCGCGGATGATGGCGCGGGACAGGACCATCGCTGTCACGATCACCGCTTGCGCCATGCGAAAGCACAGAAATACCGTTGCATTGGGCGCAAAGATACAGCCCAGAGACATCAGGATGAACAATACGATGGCCGTCAGCACCACTGGGCGGCGGCCAAACCGATCAGAGATCGGCCCAACAATCAGTTGCATCACCGCATTCATTCCCAGGTACAGGGCGACAGACAGCTGCATGACCCGATAGTCCACATCGAAATAATCCGCCATGCCTTGAAGCGAGGGCAGAAAAATATTCATCGTCAGCGTCGAGACGCCTACCATCAAGATGAGGGTCGATATGTGAGGCGGTGTGGTTTTGTCGAGGTATCGGATGACCGGACGGGAATGTGCTGTTGTTGACATTGTCAATTGATGAGCTGATTGCGCGGGAGAGTCCAGTGCGTAGTAGTACGGTAAGCGCCGTGCCTGTTGATTTGATTGTAAATACCCTTCACACAGGCTTTCCAATTTGTTCCTAACTGGTTCGCCAATGAACCCGACGTTCGATGCCGTTTTCCGCATTGATGTGGGGAATTTATTTGCAGATATTCAATTTACGATATTAATGAGCGGCTGTATTTGCAAATATTCTCATTTTCCCTTCCTTAACCTCCCGTTTATCCGTTAACTTAGCCCGAACTGCAGATACCCGCATGTGATCGATGCGGCAGCAACACCGGGAGCCCCGACATGAAAGACATTCTTCAGGAACTTGAAAGCCGTCGCGAAGAGGCCCGTCAGGGCGGAGGCGCGCGTCGGATTGAAAGTCAGCACAAAAAGGGCAAGCTCACCGCGCGTGAACGCATTGACCTGCTGCTGGATGAAGACAGTTTTGAAGAGTTCGACATGTTCGTTGCCCACCGTTGCACTGACTTTGGCATGGAAAAAGACCGTCCGGCTGGCGACGGTGTTGTCACGGGATGGGGCACGATTAACGGGCGCATGGTTTATGTGTTTTCACAAGACTTCACTGTCTTTGGTGGGTCGCTGTCTGAAACCCATGCGCAGAAGATCTGCAAAATCATGGATATGGCGATGCAAAACGGCGCGCCTGTGATTGGGATCAACGATTCTGGCGGTGCGCGTATCCAAGAAGGTGTTGCGTCGCTTGCGGGGTATGCGGAAGTGTTCCAGCGCAATGTGATGGCGTCAGGCGTTGTACCGCAAATCTCGCTGATCATGGGGCCTTGTGCTGGTGGCGCGGTTTATTCGCCTGCGATGACCGACTTTATCTTCATGGTTAAAGACAGCTCTTACATGTTTGTGACCGGCCCTGATGTTGTGAAAACCGTGACCAATGAAGTGGTTACAGCGGAAGAACTGGGTGGTGCATCCACCCATACGAAGAAATCATCTGTTGCGGATGGTGCGTTTGAAAATGACGTTGAGGCCCTCGCAGAGGTGCGCCGCTTGGTCGATTTTCTGCCATTGAACAACCGTCAGAAACCGCCTGTGCGCCCGTTCTTTGATGACCCAGCACGATTGGATGAAAGCCTGGATACGTTGATCCCGGACAATCCAAACGCGCCCTATGACATGAAGGAATTGATCCATAAGCTGGCCGATGAAGGCGACTTTTATGAGATCCAAGAAGATTTCGCCAAGAATATTCTGACCGGTTTCATTCGTCTTGAAGGCGGCACCGTGGGTGTGGTTGCAAATCAGCCTACCGTATTGGCGGGTTGTTTGGACATCGACAGTTCCCGCAAGGCGGCGCGCTTTGTGCGTTTCTGTGATGCGTTCGAAATTCCGATCCTGACGCTTGTGGATGTGCCTGGCTTTTTGCCGGGAACCTCGCAGGAATATGGTGGCGTGATCAAACACGGCGCGAAACTGTTGTTTGCTTATGGCGAAGCGACGGTGCCAAAAGTGACCGTGATCACGCGCAAAGCTTATGGCGGTGCTTATGACGTTATGTCGTCCAAACATCTGCGCGGTGATTTCAACTACGCTTGGCCAACTGCGGAAATCGCGGTGATGGGGGCCAAAGGTGCAACCGAGATCATCCACCGTGCCGATCTGGGGGACGCAGAGAAAATCGCGCAACACACCGCCGACTATGAAAACCGCTTCGCCAACCCATTCGTGGCGGCTGAAAAGGGCTTCATTGATGAGGTAATCACGCCCCAATCCACCCGCAAACGCGTGGCTCGTGCCTTTGCGTCTCTGCGCGGCAAAAGCCTGCAGAACCCGTGGAAAAAACACGACAACATTCCGCTTTGATCTGATGGCAGAAACTATTGACTTTGATGAGCTGACTTTCGGACCAGGGGCGTTGCCTCTGGCTTTCCTGGATTTCTTTGAAATCAAGGGGGCAGAAGATTTGCGTGAAGTCATGTTGGCGGTGTTTCGTTCTCCGCTTGGAGAGGCGTTGCAGGCAAGAGAAGCAACCACTTGGCAAACCGCGATGCCGCAACGCATCGATGTCAGTTGAGGGAAATTTAGTGACCTGCATTTACAGCAATCCAGCTTTTATCATCTGTCACGCGGTTTTTGTGCCGTTTGAAAAGGTGTGGCTGGGGGCATTTTTTGAATGTCGACAGCTGGGATTTCGTCATCGTTTTGTGAAGAAATCAGATGATATCGAGTTGCTAGAGTTTGTTTCACCTGCTGAATTTGCGACGACCAGGGAAAGCATGCCAGAACATGGTGTTGCGCAATGAAACGTTGGTTGGTCATAGCGGTTCTTCTTGCGGTTCTTTTGATGGTGTCATTTCGTCTGACGCTGGAATTGATTCGCCCTGAAGGCGGGGATTTGGCCAAAGGCACGGAAATCGCCGTACCTTCTGGGATGGTGGTGTGGTTTTTGGAACGCTCAACTGCAGTGAATGGTGATGCGGGGCAATCCGGGGAAGCTCTGTCAACGAGGTTTCGTTTCGTTGCGCCGAATATGGAAAAAGATACCGTCAACCTTGAGGTGATTGAGGGCGACATGTTGCATCTGTGCTTGGTGGGCAAATCCATCCTGTCGTCTGAAAACACCACTGAGATTGCACAAATAATAGTCAATCTTGAGAATCAAGAGACCCAAATCGGGTCTGTTGATCCTGGGGTGGCGAAATACTTTAGCGCTTATCGCCTTGAGGGCGATGACTGCGTGCCGGAGCTGTTCTGATGTGTCCTGTTATTGACATTCGGGCGCTTTGTGACGCCCAAACTGTGGGAAATCCATCGCAGATCGTGCAGAAACACGCCGAATGCGAATTGAGTGTGTTTTCGAATGGCGAAAAATATGCCAAGTGTCATTCAGGCGTTAACTTTTCGGGTTACCGTTTTTTGAATATTGGGAAATACCCCAAACCACTTAACAGGAGATTACCATGTCCCGTACTGCAAAAGCTCTTATCGCTCTTAGCCTCGTTGCCTTCGTATCTGCATGTGCAGCTCAGCAAGAAGAGCCAACACCATATGTTGCGCCAGTTGTTTCTGAGCCAGTATCTAACAAAATGTAATATCGTCTGGGGGCAGAATTTATCTGCCCCCGACACCCCCCCAAGCAACTTAGGGGCGCTCCTCCTGTTGTTTTCTGACCGTGCCGTACGTTTGTATGACGGGTTCAATTCTTTGGTCTATAGTCTGTGGACAACACACCAATATTTACGGAGCAAATTATGTTTAAATCAACTATTGCAACAGGCCTTTGTTTCGGACTGGTTCTTGCTTTGGGGGCGTGTTCCCAGCAAGAAGAACAAATACGCATTCAGTCCGAACCGATCTTCAATAAATTCGGTGCAGTTGTCGGCTGTTCCGATGGGTCAACTCCAAGTCATGACGGTGATGCCATCAGTGATGGGGGTGTTGATCAGATCAATCCTTGCGTATTGCCAGATGAAGTCTCCGAAGAGTGCACTGCAGGAAGTTACCGGCCACATCCGTTATCTCCGTGCATGGAGTATGACCGGGATGACAGCGATACGGGCGGCGGCGTGCATTAACCCGTCACAAATCGGGATTACCGATGGATTATGCACATCTGGCCTTTTTTACTGGGGTCAGATGTGAAACAGCTTTTCCCGCAACCTTTAAACAGTGGGAACAGCTAAAATGCTAAAACACCGTGGCTTCCCGGGCCGACTTCCGGGCACAGATTATCAGTTTATCATTCGCCGTCCGAACAAGGGTGGGGTCACCCCCCTGACCGAACGCGAACGTTATGCGGACCGTCGCCCACCTGACCGTCGCGCGGATGCGGGGTTTATAAAGGCCATTATCCAGCATTTTGGTATGGAACCTTTTGAACGCGGCAACCTAGATGCTGGACGTTTGTCATGGCATTTTGGTCGCGAAATCATTGCGGCTGAAGATCCCTTTGATCCGGCAAGTTATGATGCGCTTTTGGTGGTGAACGAAAAATTGGCGCGTGCGAATTTCCCAGATGCCTTTGAGGTGGACGACGAATGAGCGTGTTTATGCCCTCTTTTACGCGGTTTTCTGCCGTTTGCGATGCGATCAAGGCGCGGGCTTTTTGCCGTGCGGCATTCGCGGTAGAAATGGGTCACAACCCGGATCAACTAGGAAGGCAGGACATATGCCATTCAAATATATCGCAGCAGCAGTCTTCACAGTTACACTTTTGTCAGGATGCCTTGACAACGACCTTGAACGCGGAGCCGCAGGGGCTGCCGTTGGCGCGGTCGTTGCAAAAAGCACAGGCGGTGACCTTCTCACGGGGGCAGCAATCGGCGGTGCGGCTGGCGCGCTCTGCGACGACGTTAACATCTGTAACTAATAGAGTTTCACAGGTTGGCGGGCTTTGGGCGCGTCTAACAACACTGACAATAATGATGAAACCGGGACATGCGCAGGCGTGTTCCGGTTTTTGCGTTTCTACTTGATCCGGGCCATGGCCTTCACCTTAACCGCTGCCATCTGGCGCATGAATTAAACGACAAGGACAGAAGATGTTTAAAAAGATCCTCATTGCAAACCGGGGCGAAATTGCCTGCCGCGTTATCAAATCTGCCCGTGCCATGGGGATCAAAACAGTGGCGATCTATTCAGATGCGGACCGCAATGCATTGCATGTGAAAATGGCGGATGAAGCCGTGCACATTGGCCCGCCTCCTGCGAACCAGTCCTATATCGTGATCGACAAAGTTATGGATGCAATCCGCCAAACCGGCGCTGAAGCTGTGCATCCAGGCTATGGGTTCCTGTCTGAGAATTCGAAATTCGCTGAGGCCTTGGCTGCGGAAGGCGTTGCCTTTGTTGGCCCGCCTGTGGGTGCGATTGAAAAGATGGGCGATAAGATCACGTCCAAAAAGATCGCGCAAGAAGCAGGTGTTTCCACAGTTCCTGGCTATATGGGACTGATCGAGGACGCCGATGAGGCGGTCAAGATTTCCAACGAGGTTGGTTACCCCGTGATGTTGAAAGCTTCTGCCGGTGGTGGTGGTAAAGGTATGCGCATCGCTTGGAATGACGAGGAGGCCCGCGAAGGGTTTCAGTCATCTAAGAACGAGGCGAAAAACAGCTTTGGTGATGACCGGATCTTTATCGAAAAATTCGTGACACAACCACGTCACATCGAAATTCAGGTGCTGTGTGACAGTCACGGGAACGGGATTTATTTGGGCGAACGCGAATGTTCGATCCAACGCCGTCAGCAAAAAGTGATTGAAGAAGCACCATCACCTTTCTTGGATGAAGAAACCCGCAAACGCATGGGCGATCAGGCCGTCGCATTGGCGCAGGCCGTTGATTATGCCTCTGCTGGTACTGTGGAATTCATCGTCGATGGCGATAAGAATTTCTACTTCCTTGAGATGAACACACGCCTGCAGGTGGAACATCCGGTGACCGAGATGATCACCGGTGTTGATTTGGTTGAACAGATGATCCGGGTGGCCAATGGCGAAGAGCTGACGATCAAACAGGAAGATGTGAAACTGAACGGCTGGGCGATTGAAAGCCGTCTCTATGCCGAAGACCCTTATCGTGGGTTCCTGCCCTCAATTGGTCGTTTGGTGAAATACCGTCCCCCGGAAGAACTCGTGCAGGCAGATGAAGTTGTGCGCAATGACACTGGCGTCTTTGAAGGCGGCGAGATCAGCATGTATTACGACCCGATGATCGCAAAGCTGTGCACATGGGGCCCGGATCGTGCGACGGCGATTGAACATATGCGCAACGCTTTGGATGGGTTTGAACTCGAAGGGATCGGGCACAATTTGCCGTTCCTATCTGCCGTGATGGATCACCCGAAATTCACCTCGGGCGAGATGACGACCGCTTTCATCGAGGAAGAATATCCCGACGGGTTTGAAGGGGTCGAATTGGACCGCGACGCCATTCAGCGCATCGCAGCCTCTGCCGCGGCGATGCATCGTGTTGCTGAAATTCGCCGCACGCGCGTGTCTGGCCGGATGAGCAACCATGAACGCAAAGTTGGCGCAGAATGGGTTGTGAACATCCAAGGCGAAGACATCCCAGTTGAGATCGAAGCAGATCACGATGGATCGACTGTGCATTTCGATGATGGGCGCACGCATCGTGTGGCATCGGATTGGACACCGGGTGACAGTCTTGCGCGTCTGAACGTCGATGGCAGCCCTCTGGTTCTAAAGGTCGAAAAGATCACGCAAGGTTTCCGTATTCGGTCGCGTGGGGCAGATTTGATCGTGCGTGTGCGCAGCCCACGTCAAGCCGAATTGGCGGCGTTGATGCCTGAAAAAGTCGCACCGGATACGTCCCGTTTGCTTCTGTGTCCAATGCCTGGTCTGATCGTGAATGTTGCGGTGGCCGTTGGAGATGAAGTGCAAGAAGGCCAAACACTTTGCACTGTGGAAGCCATGAAAATGGAGAACATCCTGCGTGCTGAGAAGAAAGCCGTTGTCAGCAAAGTCAACGCGGCTGCGGGTGATAGCCTTGCGGTTGACGATGTGATCCTCGAGTTCGAATGAGTCAAACCCGCTTCATAATCGGCTTTGCCCTTGCATCCCTGGCCCTCGCGGCTGGGGGCTTGGCTGTGGTGCTGATACTTGAATTCGGGAAAATTCCTAAATCGCCCATTTGGAACGGGCTTGCAGCGGTGACCGCTTTAGTCGCTGCGTGGCTGGCAGCATGTGTGCATGCGCGAGATTGTGCTGCCATGGAAGGTTCCGGGCTATGACGCAGAACATGCCGTTCCCCAAAAGTTACTCTGATGTGCGTCGGTCGCGAACTTCTTGCTGGCGCAGGGGGATTTTGTCGATGGATCGGCTGATTTCGCGCACACCCCAAGCAAAGGGTTTGCGCAGACGGATCACACCATCTTTCCCGATCAACACCATCATAAACCCACGCGGACGCAGATCTTGGCGCAGCTCAGTCATACCCGCCGGATCCGTGTCTGTGATCACCACCACATCCCGATCAAGCAATGCTTCGGCACCGGCTTCCAGTTTTGTGATCTGGTCGGTGAAACGTGGATCAAGTGGGCTGTCAGCAAAAACCACAATCAAGCGAGACCGCCAGAGTAATGGGTCGCTGGTCGTGGTTGATGCGTCCAATACCGTCAAGGTAGGGGCAGCGTCCTGGGCTTGTGTCGGCAAGACGTGCAAGGCAGAAATCCCCGCCAATAATATCCCGGCAAAACCTGAAAAATATGAGTGTATTCGTTTCATCACGTGCTCCCTCTACTCAGAGATATACCATTCTGATCCGATTGCGAGTGGATACACGGCGTTTTTTGGGATTCTTCGAACGATTAATCCTTCTGAAACGGCTTCCATGCCATCTTTGGCCAAAGGGCGTGGTGGTCCAGAAAAAACGATTGCTCTGGGGCAATTGGGTGATCTAGGCCGTGTTGATATGGTGGGGGTACAGTCGGTGGAATTGGTTCTTTGTGTGGGTGCGCACCGCACCGCAACGACAAGCTTTCATAATTTTCTCATTCAAAATCTGAATGCATTACGCGCTGAAAAACTTGCCTTTGTAGGTACCAATGATACACGCGCCGGGCTTTTCACGGGTATGATGTGTCATCCCGATTTCAGCACCAGCGAACAAGATCGTCGGGTTCATAGGGCCTGCGGTTTGACGCGCTTGATGTTGGCTGAAAAGCAACGCGACGGATTTGAACAGATCTTGCTGTCTGAGCCGAATTTGTTGGGCAATATCGCGGAAAATGTGACGACGGGGTATCTATACCCTCATGCCAAGGCACGTTTGATGCGGGCGCGGAATGGGTTTATCCCCAATCTGAAGCGTATCACACTGTCGATCCGCAGTTATGACACATGGTGGGCATCGCAGTTGGCTGTATCTGTTGCCGCGGGCCATAGTTTGCCCAGCGAAGCAACCTTGGATCGCTTGATCACGCAACCCAGACGTTGGAAAACGTTGATTGAAGACATCAAAGCGGTTTTTCCAGGTGCTGAGATTATGGTGTTGCCATACGAACGCGTCTCGACGCAGCCAGAACGGGTTTTGGCCTTGTTGACGGGGGTTTGCATACCCGACGGTATAAGGGCCGCAAGGGAAGTGCACGCAATGGCACCGACACAAAAATATTTGCGCGATGTCGTGAAAGATCGGGGCGAGACCCCGCAAAATTCAAAAATATTCGATGACGGAATGGGCAGTTGGATGCCTTTTCCAACCTGGCATTCGGAGGCTCTTAAAGAAGCCTATGCCGAAGATCTAGCGTGGCTTCGTGAACAGGACGGGTCAGGCTTAACATTTATTGACGACCACGAGCATGCGCTCGGCTGGGACGAAGACCTGAGAGGACAAGATTATGGTTTCAAAGAAGAATACTCCGCTGCCAGAGGCGTGGGCACAACGGGCTGAACAAGAAATGCGCGGCCGTCCGGTTGAGGATCTGACTTGGAAAACCTTAGAGGGGATCGATGTTAAGCCGTATTATGACGCTTCGGATTTGGAGGGTGTTGATCACCTGGGCACGACGGCTGGGCACGCGCCTTTCACCCGTGGTGTGAAATCCACCATGTATGCGGGGCGCCCATGGACCATCCGCCAATACGCGGGCTTTTCAACCGCCGAAGAAAGCAACGCTTTCTATCGCAAGGCGCTTGCTGCAGGTCAACAGGGCGTGTCGGTGGCCTTCGATTTGGCGACTCACCGAGGTTATGACAGTGATCATGAGCGGGTTGTTGGTGATGTTGGTAAGGCGGGTGTAGCGATCGATTCCGTTGAGGATATGAAGATCCTGTTCGATGGTATCCCGTTGGATAAAGTCTCTGTTTCCATGACGATGAACGGTGCCGTGATCCCGATCTTGGCAAGCTTTATTGTGACGGGCCAGGAGCAAGGTCACGATAAATCCCTGCTCGCGGGCACCATTCAGAATGACATTCTAAAAGAATTCATGGTGCGCAATACTTATATCTATCCGCCTGAACCAAGCATGCGGATTATCTCTGACATCATTGAATATACGTCAAATGAGATGCCAAAATTCAACTCGATCTCGATTTCCGGCTATCACATGCAAGAAGCCGGTGCGAACCTTGTGCAGGAACTTGCCTATACGCTGGCGGATGGTCGTGAATATGTGCGCGCGGCGATCAATGCGGGCATGGACGTGGATAAATTCGCAGGCCGCTTGTCCTTTTTCTTTGCCATCGGCATGAACTTCTTCATGGAAGCCGCGAAGCTGCGCGCCGCCCGCCTGCTTTGGCATCGTGTGATGGAAGAATTCGAACCAAAGCTCGAAAAATCATCCATGTTGCGGACCCATTGTCAAACCTCTGGCGTGTCTTTGCAGGAACAAGATCCTTACAATAATGTCGTGCGCACAGCCTATGAGGCCATGGCGGCAGCGCTGGGCGGGACGCAATCCCTGCACACCAATGCATTGGACGAAGCCATCGCACTGCCGACAGATTTCTCGGCGCGGATTGCGCGCAACACGCAGCTGATCTTGCAAGAAGAAACCGGCATCACCAATGTGGTCGATCCGCTGGCGGGCTCTTACTATGTGGAAAGCCTGACCTCTGAACTGGCGGATAAGGCTTGGGCCTTGATGGAAGAGGTCGAAGAAATGGGCGGCATGACCAAGGCCGTGGCCTCTGGCATGCCGAAGCTGCGGATTGAAGAAAGCGCTGCGCGCCGTCAGGCGAATATCGACCGTGGTGACGAAGTGATTGTGGGCGTGAATAAATATCGCCTCGATAAAGAAGATGCGATTGATATCCTGGATGTGGACAATGTTGCCGTGCGCGTAGCACAGGTCGCGCGTCTGGCGAACATCCGCGAAACGCGCGATGTCGCGGCGGTCGAAGGCGCCCTTGCGGCGCTTGAGGTCGGCGCGTCTTCTGGCAAAGGAAATCTGTTGGAACTGGCCGTGGAAGCGGCGCGCGCGCGTGCAACAGTGGGCGAAATCAGCACAGCAATGGAAAAGGCGTTTGGACGCCACCGCGCGGAGGTCAAGACATTGGCAGGTGTATATGGCGCGGCCTATGAAGGTGATGAGGGCTTTGCGAACATTCAAAAATCAGTTGAGGCATTCGCCAGCGAGGAAGGCCGTCGCCCCCGTATGCTGGTCGTGAAAATGGGCCAGGATGGTCATGATCGCGGCGCAAAAGTCATCGCAACGGCCTTTGCTGACATCGGCTTTGATGTCGACGTTGGCCCGCTGTTCCAGACCCCGGAAGAAGCCGCACAAGACGCGATCGACAACGATGTGCATATTGTTGGGATCAGTTCGCAGGCGGCGGGCCACAAAACCTTGGCACCCAAGTTGATCGACGCTTTGAAAGAACAGGGCGCGGAAGATATCATCGTGATTTGTGGCGGGGTGATCCCACAGCAAGATTATGATTATCTGTATAATGCGGGGGTCAAAGCAATCTTTGGTCCCGGCACGAACATCCCCGATGCGGCTGAAGATATTCTCAAAATCCTACGCGAGGCGTAAGCGTCAGATCGTTTATCCCCGTTGATGCAGCAGTGACAGATTATTGTTACTGCTGCATTAATGGTTTGGGGGGGCTAGATTTCAACGCTACCTGATCTGGATAACCGCATCTTGCCATTCCGCCAGGAACCGACGGCGTTTAAGCCTGTCTAGAAATGTCATTAATGCAGGTTCCAATGCGATTGTTGCCCATTCAACATCATTGATCTGAGGGGCCAAAGGGGGGAGAGGAAAGGCGTTTCTACCTCCTGAGTATTGCAGCGAAATTATATGTTGGATAAAGGCCGTCGCGGCTTCGGGGCGACGCGTTTTGGCCGAGACCATGGCAGTGCGCATCATGGTTGTTGGAAAATCCGATGGGAATATAACTTCAATGACATCCTCACTTTCGATACGTGCGTTGGCATAGCTGCCCAAAACATTATAGGCGACCGCGATGGTTCCATCTGACAGGTCGTTAATCATTTCTCCCGAACAGCAATATAACCGCAGATCCAAGGCTCCCATAACTTCCATCAAGCGCCAGTAGGTTTCCGATGATCGTGCGTCTTGCGTGGCAAATAAATACCCAAGACCTGACTTGCGTACGTCGTAGGTTCCAACGCGGCCGCGAAACACATCGGGTCTTGCGCGCATAGCTTCGATCAATTCTTGGCGGGTCCTTGGAATAGGGTGGCCGGCGAAAGCTGCACGATTGATCACGATGGCGGCAGGTTCCGACGTAAAAGCGAACAGGCTTTGTCGCCATTGGGCCCAGCTTGGGTGCGAGATATCCGGCAATTGGCGCGCCAAGCCATCGTTCGCAGCTTTGAATTGCAAATCCATAGCGCTGGAAATGACCACATCAAATGCTTCTGGGTTTGCTCTGAATATGCGGTCTGTGTCTGCCGTTCCTGCCACCAAATATTCAACAGCGGTGTCGGGAAATTGCGCAACATAACGTTCAATGATCGGGGCAAACAGCGATGTGTCCGTGCTGGAAATAATCCTTAAGGGTTGACCGGATGCGCCACCATTGAACAATCGCTGATCTTCCCAGGTTTGTGCCGCAATGGACTGGGGCAATGCCCATAAGATTAAAGCAACAATAAAGCGCATGCTCCGCCCTTTTCTTGGTTTGATAACTGAAGGTTGCCGCCATGTGCCGTGGCCACATCCATCGCAATTGTAAGACCTAAGCCGGACCCGATCGTGCCTTCGGAGTTCGATCCGCGTTTGAAGCGTGTGGGCAGGGCTCCGACTTCATCCTTGGGGAACCCTTTGCCGTTATCGCACACTGAGATCTTCGGTCTCGGGTCGCCTGAAACATGAATGGTCACGACCCCATCTGCGGGCGAGTATTTCAACGCATTGTCGATCAAGTTTCGCACGGCATTTTGGATAAGAATTGGGTCGCCGGAATAATGCACCGCACCTTCACTTTTCAGCTGAAGTGTCAGGTCTTTCATCTCGGCAATTGGCGTTAGCCGCAGCACAAGTTCATCGACCAATCCAACAAGATCGATATCTTGGCGTTCCAGATGGTCTGCCCGGAACGTGATCATCGCGTGATCCAAAAGTTGGCCCGCCGCCCTTGAGCTTTCGTCAATTGCGCGCATCATGGCCCGCATGGCGTCTCGGTTTTCTTTCTTGTCTACGCGTTGCAAAGTGGCTTCGGCGTAAGATCGCACAGTCGCGAGCGGCGTGCGCACACGATGGGCGGCTTCGGCGATGAAATCTTCAGATTGACTGAGCGAATGGTCTAGGCGCGCCATCAACGAATTCAAAGATCTGACCAAGGGCAACATTTCCAACGGAACGGGCTTTTTGAATGGGCTTAAATCTTGCGGACCCCGGCGGGTCACTGAATGTGTCAGACGTTTCAATTGCCCGATGGTCGTAGAGGTTGCCCAGAACGACAGCAGGGCCGCCAGCGCGAAAAAGCCCGTGCCAAAAATCGCCGCATTGCGTGAAATCTGTGCCAATGTTCCCGACAATGCATCCTGAGTTTGCGCCAATGCGATACGAACCTGCATGCGCCCATCTTGCCCAATCATGGTGCGGCTTGCTGTGACGACACGCATATCTTGGCCTTGGTGGCGGATGGTTTGGAAACGATTGTCCCGATCCCCGATGGGGGCCGCAATTGGGGCAATGGCAAGTTCGGGGTAACCGGATAAAAACGTATCATTTTGGTAAATGGCGTAGAAAACCCGGTCATCCATGGGCGTCGTCAGCATTGAGAACGACGCATAGGGGATGTCAACTTCAACGGCCCCGTTCCATACCACGGCTGCATCCAAGATCGAGGTCGCAGAGGCGCCAAGAATGGTGTCTTGGGTGTGTTGCGCAATTTGTGCGGCGTAATTCCGGATTGCAAAAAACAGCAGTAAAGCAAGGGTTGCGGCACCGCCAATTAGCGCCAACATCAAGCGATTTCTGAGAGACCGAGAACCGTGTAAATCAACCTTCATAATCAAGCCGATATCCCATGCCCCGCAGGGTCGTGATCTTCAAATCCGAAGGGATAAGATGTTTACGCAAACGCCCGATATAGACCTCAATTGCGTTTTCCGACGCGTCCTCATCGTATGAAAATAGGCGATCTGCCAGTTTCTGCTTTGAGAAAACCTGGCGCGGGGCGTTGATTAAAACCTCAAAAAGACGCAATTCGCGATTGCGTAGATTTACGTTTTCACCGCGTACGGACAGCACACCTGCGACGGGGTCAAAAACGATGCCCCCGGTTTCAAATATGGTTTGGGATTTGCCGGCCTTTCGCCGCAATACTGCCCTGCAGCGGGCCTCGAGTTCGGCGTGATCGAAGGGTTTCGTAACATAGTCATCCGCCCCAAGATCAAGAGATCCGATTCGATCTGACACCTGGCTTCGGGCGGTCAGAATGATGACCGGCGTGTCCAAATTTCCGGCCCGGTGTTTTTTTAAAAACACGCGCCCATCCCCGTCAGGCAGCATGATATCCAGCAGGATTAAATCGTATTCCCCCGTCTCAACAAAGGCTGTTGCGTCTTCTAAATTTTCAGCGTGTTCAATGACATGGCCATCAATCCGCATGCGCGAGGCAATCGCATGGGCCAATTCTCGATTGTCTTCGATGAGTAAAAATTTCATGGCGTTGCCTCCCCGTTTGGGCGTGAAATTTGTCGCGTATTTTTGTCGCGCCAAGGGCCTGTCAGGTACATGTCAGGTACATGTCAGGTTGGCGTGATTTAGTCCCCTTAACTGAGCTGCAGTGCAGTCAGTTGTCAAATGGGAGGAAAATATGATGACTTTTGAACGAGGCTGTAAAGCTCTTATCGCGGCGACTGTAACCGCATTAACTTTTGGTTCCAGCGCCTATGCTGATGGCCACAAAATTATGGATAGCATCCACTTTCTGATCCCCGGCGGGGCCGGTGGTGGTTGGGATGGAACCGCGCGCGGTACCGGCGAAGCACTGACGGGCGCAGGCCTTGTGGGCACGGCAACATATGAAAACATGTCCGGCGGTGGTGGCGGCAAAGCGATCGGCTATTTGATCGAAAATGCTGAAAGCAACGAAGGCACTTTGATGGTCAATTCGACCCCAATCGTGATCCGTTCGCTGACCGGCGTTTTCCCGCAAAGTTTCCGTGACCTGACATTGGTTGCAGGCACCATCGGGGATTACGCAGCGATTGTGGTTGGCAAAGACAGTGCGATCAACAACATGGGTGACTTGGTTGCCGCTTATGACGCTGATCCAGCTGCAACGGCGATTGGTGGGGGATCTGTGCCTGGTGGTATGGATCACTTGGTTGCAGCTATGGCGATGGAAGCTGCTGGCCGAGACGCGCTTGCGGTGAAGTATATTCCATACGACGCTGGTGGGAATGCAATGGCGGCCTTGCTGTCTGGTGAAATCGCTGCCCTGTCCACTGGACTGTCAGAAGCCATAGACTTGGCCAATGCGGGCGAGGTTAAGATCATCGGGGTGACTGCGGACGAACGTGTACCTGCCGCTGCGGATGCGATGACCATGAAAGAACAAGGCATCGACATGAGCTTTGTGAACTGGCGCGGATTCTTTGGTGCACCTGGCTTGGACGCTGATCAAGTGACGGCCTACCAAGAGGCGATTGCAGCAATGTATGACACCCCGGAATGGGAAGCTGTGCGCGCGCGCAATGGTTGGGTGAACATCCATAACTCTGGCGAAGATTTCAGAACGTTTCTAGAAAACCAAGAACAAGTTCTGGGCGATCTGATGACCAAATTGGGCTTCCTATAAGGGGTTCTATCTTGGCAGAGCGGACCGTCGCTCTGCCATTTTAACACAGGGGACATGTCATGGCGCTAGATCGCTGGATTGCATTGATATTACTTAGCATTTGTTTGGCCTATGGCTATACGGCGTGGTTCACAATGGACGCGGGGCTGGCGCCATTTATGAAGCGTAACCCGATTTGGCCAAGCACCTTTCCTAAGGTTTTATCAATTCTCGCCGTCATCGCATGTCTTGTGGTGTTGTCCGGGATTGAGAAATCGGAACCAAAAGAAGCTGATATCGATTATCGCCGACTGCATGAATATAAGCTGGGGCAAGCGATAATGCTGTTGGGGTTGATGGTTGCTTATGCGCTGTGCCTACGTCCGGTGGGGTTTATCTTTTCCACGACATTATTCCTGTTTCTTGGCTCGTTCATTCTGGGCGAGCGCAAATGGATACTGATGATCACAGTCGCCCTGATCGCGACGATGGTTGTTTGGTATTTGGTTCAACAGGTTTTGGGCATTTATATGCGCCCATTGCCCGGTATTTTGGGAGGCTGATATGCTAGAAGGACTTCTGATTGGCCTGCAAACGGCCATGTCATTTCAAAACCTCGCGATGGTCATCGCAGGGTGTCTCATTGGTACATTCATTGGCATGCTGCCGGGGCTTGGTCCGATGTCGATCATCGCCATTATGATACCTGTCGCGATCTCGATGGGGGATCCTTCGGCGGCGCTTATCTTACTTGCGGGTGTTTACTATGGCGCGATTTTTGGCGGCTCGACATCTTCGATTTTGCTGAATGCCCCTGGGGTTGCGGGAACTGTTGCATCAAGTTTTGACGGCTATCCCATGGCGAAGAAGGGAAAGGCAGGTAAGGCACTGACCATTGCTGCAATCTCAAGTTTTGCTGGGGGAACGATTGGCGCGATCTTGTTGATGATTTTCGCACCGATGCTGTCTTCTGTAGCGTTGCTGTTTCATTCAGCCGAATATTTTGCCCTTATGGTCGTGGGCCTGTCTGCCATCGCCGCCTTTGCTGGCACCGGGCAGGTCGCCAAGGCGATCATCATGACGTTGTTTGGCTTAATCTTGGCGACCGTTGGCGAAGGCACGTTGTTCAGCTTACCCCGCTTTACTGGCGGCATCATGGATTTGCAATCTGGGCTTGGTTTCATCACGCTTGCGATGGCGATGTTTGCTTTGCCAGAAGCTTTGTTCCTTGTGTTAAAGCCCAAGGAAACGGGCAGTTCTGGTGGGGAAATCAAGGATCTTCGCATCACGAGAAGTGAAGCGCGCGCTATTGCGCCGGTGATCGGGCGTCAGTCTATTCAGGGGTTCTTTATCGGCGTCTTGCCTGGTGCTGGGGCTACGATTGCCAGCTTTCTGGGCTATGCAGTTGAACGCAATCTAGCAACCAAAGAAGAACAGGCTGAGTTTGGTAAAGGGTCCATTAAGGGTTTGGCCGCGCCAGAAACGGCAAACAATGCGGCCTGTACCGGGTCTTTCGTGCCATTGTTGACGCTGGGGATACCGGGTTCGGGCACCACGGCGATCCTTTTGGGGGCGCTGATTGCCCTGAATGTGTCACCTGGTCCGCGCCTTATGATTGATGAGCCGCAGATTTTCTGGGCTGTCATTATGTCGATGTTTATCGGAAACTTGGTACTGTTGGTTCTAAACTTGCCGCTGATCCCTTACATCGCAAAAGTCTTGTCTATTCCGCGTAATTTTTTGATACCGTTCATCCTATTCTTCACATTGATGGGGGCGTACATCGGTCAAAATAACGCAACCGAGCTGTTGATCCTCGTGGGGTTCGGCATATGCGCAACGGCATTAAAGTTCGCTGATTACCCACTTCCACCACTGTTGATTGGCTTCATTCTAGGCGGCATGTTGGAAGATAATTTTGCCCGCTCAATGCAGCTTTATGATGGTATTGCCTTCATTTGGGAACGCCCCATGACACTTGGGCTATTGGCGATCTCTTTGATCTTGCTTGTCTTGCCCAGCTACCGCGCGCGGCGTGCTAGGTACCATGCGGATGGCGTTGCAAGCGGCGACTAAACGATAGTTTTGTAATCTGAAGAAATTGGCCATGGCTTCCTGATTGGGATGCCGTGGCTGTCTTATTAGAATGGTCCGGGCCCTGTTTTCGATGCGCGAAAGAGACGAAATCGCGCCATATTTATGCCAATAATTACAGTATATATAAGGCAGATTGGATGTGATTTTCGGCATAAACCTGTACATATATACAGGTTTTGAAGGCAAAATAACATTTGAGACATAGGACGACTGGTGTAGTATTACACCTAACGGTTGCTGACTTTTTGGGGGAGATACTTATGCGATTGTTTTTTAGTGCAGTTATTTTGATGGCGACAAGTTGGGGGGCGCAGGCCTGCCCGGACTACCAGCTTTGGGGCAATGAAAGACATGAACTGTCTGGTTCCCAACTTTATACGCCGCAGCGTTTCAATGTGACTGCTGGCGGACAATATAATCTTGAGAATTGTGGTCTGCGTGCGCACAATTGGACGGGCCCAATGCCTGGATATGTGATTGGAAAGCCGGACTTTTCGATCACGATCAATGGCATCAAAGGCTATCAGTTAGAATTTCGTGTCGAAAGCCAGTGTGATTCAACCTTGCTGATCAACACTGCCGGTACGAACTGGTATTTTGATGATGATGACAACGGAAACGCGGATCCAAAAATTCGCCTGACCCGTCCAGGTGGGAATGGTATCTATGATATTTGGATCGGCACATTTGACGGCAGCCAGTGCAATGCGCAACTGATCGTGGAAACATTCTGATCAACGCGTTTGCGTAAAAATTGTGAAAAGCGGGCTGAAGGCATTGATCTTTTAGCCCGCTTTTGCGTTTCTAGTGCAAACAACCCAGAGGCCATCATGTTTACATTTGACCACATCGCTATTGCCGCGGAAACGCTCGCCGAAGGGGTGGAATATGTCGAAGATATGCTGGGCGTTTCTATGGCGGCGGGTGGCGAACACCCTTTGATGGGCACGCATAACCGTCTTCTGGGGCTGGCGGATGGGCTGTATATGGAAGTGATCTCGATCAACCCGGATGTGCCGAACCCAGACCGTCGACGGTGGTTTGACCTGGATAATTTCAAAGGTCAGCCACGTGTCACGAATTGGATTTTGCGGTGTGATGATTTGGCTGCGGGAATAGATGCCGCGCCAAAAGAATCAGGTGTACCAATTTCGCTGTCGCGTGCGGATCTGCGCTGGCAGATGGCCGTGCCCGACACTGGAAAATTGCCTTTTGACAACTGCTCGCCTGCCCTTATCGCTTGGGATGGGGCCGCTCACCCGGCACAGCGTTTGCCCGCCTCTGGCTTGCGCCTTTCCAACTTCGAAATACATCACCCGCAAGCAATTGAGCTGGAAGATTACTTTATCAACACTGTTGGCCCAAAGTTGCAGTTCCAGGCAGACGACCCTGGGTTTATTGCCCATTTTGACACGCCCCAAGGCGTGAAAGTATTGCGTTGAACATCCGTCGGGCCTTGGCCGGTGACGCACCCGAAATCGCACACATTTGGAATGCGGAAGTTCAAACGGGTTTGGCGACGTTTACCACGGAAGAAAAAGACCAAAAGGCCTTGGTCACGCGCATGCAAACACCTTGGCCTTTTCTCGTTGCCGAGGTGGATCAACGTGTTGTTGGTTTTGCTTGTGCAAGTGGGTTTCGCGACGGCCCGGGTTACGCATATACGGCGGAAAGTACGGTGTATCTTGCTGTGGGGGCGCAGGGACGCGGGGTGGGGCGTGCCTTGATGCATCAATTGGAAGCGGATCTTCGCGCGCAAGATATTCACACTGTGGTCGCGGCGATTTCTGGTGCGAATACGGCGGCTTTGGCATTTCATCAGGCAATTGGTTTCCAAGATGGCGGGATTTTGCCGCAAGCCGGGCGAAAACACGAAAACTGGCTTGATCTTCACCTTTTGTTCAAGCACCTCTGAACGGGCGGGACTTTCCTCGCAGTTGCCGTTAGGATTGTGGCATGAGTATTTGGACACGTATCAGTGATGCAATTTCTGCGCTGGCGTCGGGCGAGAGCCTGTCAGAGGTGTTCGATAAGCTGCGTTCCACGCCCGAACGTTCGGTGGCGTTTACCATCGCTGTTATTGCTCTTGGTGCTAAGATGGCAAAGGCCGATGGTCAGGTGACCCGCGACGAGGTGACCGCGTTTCGCGAAGTTTTTCAGATTAGTTCTGAGGATGAGGTTCAAGCTGCGCGTGTATTTGACCTTGCGCGTCAAGATGTTGCCGGGTTTGAAACCTATGCCGAACGCATTGCAAGGATGTTTGACGAAAAAGACGGTCGCACCTGTTTTCTGATGGAAGGTTTGTTTCACATCGCGATGGCGGATGGGGAATACCACCCAAAAGAAGATGATTTCCTTGCGCGCGTGGCGACAATTATGGGCATGGATGAAATGATGTTTCGATCCCTGCGAACACGTTTTGTGCCTGATACGACACCAAACCCCTACGACGTTTTAGGCGTCACCACGGAAACCCCCATGAGCGATATTCGCAAGATTTGGCGCGGGTTGGTCCGTGAGATGCATCCCGATCGCGTGATGGCGCGCGGACTGCCGAAAGAAGCCGTGAAATTGGCCGAGGGGCGTTTGATCGCGATCAATCAGGCCTGGGAAGAAATCCAATCCTTACATCAGACTGAGCCTGCTTAATGCGCATAGCCACATGGAACGTCGAATGGTTTAACTCGCTTTTTGATGCCGATGATCAACCGATATCCGACCAAAACTGGTCTGGGCGCTGGAATGTGAAACGCAAGGCGCAGTTGGATGCGATTGTGCGGGTTTTGCGCGAAATTGACGCTGATGCGATTATGTTCATCGAAGCCCCCGACAGCCATGCGAAACGATCTGCAAGTCTAGCGCTTGAAAATTTGGCAAAGCGGTATCATTTGCGCCAATCCAAGGCGGTTACTGGGTTTGCAAATGAAACGCAGCAGGAAATTGCGCTGTTGTTTGATCCAAGTAAAATGACGGCTGAACATGATCCCAAGGGGACAATAAATGCCGCTGAAAAAGGATCGCCACGTTTCGATACTGAATTCGCAATGGATCTTGATGTGGATGCAACGCCAGAAAAGGTAATCTTTTCAAAGCCACCGCTGGAATTATCGGTGAAGACAAAATCGGGCAAGGCGCTGCGCATGATTGGGGTGCACGTGAAATCAAAAGCGCCACATGGGGCGAAGAATGATGCGGATGCCCGGCGCATTTCCATAGAAAACCGTCGCAAGCAGCTGGCCCAATGTATTTGGTTACGTCAGCGTGTGGTCGAACATGTCAAAGCAGATGATGACATCATCGTCTTGGGTGATTTCAATGATGGCCCTGGTTTGGATGAATTTGAAAAACTGTTTGGGCGATCCGGTGTTGAGGTCGTCTTGGGTGAGGAAGGTAAAAATTGCCTGTTTGACCCCAACGCTCGTCAAGCATTGCTGCGCCATGGCATTGCTATTCCGACGACCTCGCGGTTTTTCAAGCGTATGGAGAATCGATATCTGTCAGCACTGCTTGATTATATCATGGTGTCGGGAAAACTGCGTCAGCTGAAATCCAATTGGCGGATCTGGCATCCCTTTGACGATGGGGATTGCTATAATGACGAAAAACTGCGCGATGCCTTGTTGACCGCGTCAGATCATTTTCCAGTCACCATAGATATTGATCTCTGACCCTTAAAGAATCGCCCGTCATGCCCTATATTGAGGGCATGAAACAGATTGGCACATTCGGGCTGATTGCGGCCCTCAGCGTCACTGCGCCTGCCGTGCGAGCCCAAGACGCCACTTCGACGGACGAAGGTTTTAGCCTGATGGAAGAGGGGGCCAAACTGTTGTTGCGCGGTCTTCTTGATGAAATGGAACCCGCCTTGGAAAACCTTGAGGGTCTTGCCCAAGACATGGGGCCGGTCATGCAGGAATTGCGTGATAAGATTGGTGATTTCTCTGCTTATGACCTGCCCGAGGTGCTTCCCAATGGCGATATTATCATTCGTCGAAAGTCCCCATTGGAACAGGCTGATCCATCCGAAACTGAAATTTAGGGGTCTACCTTTACAGATTTCTTGCGCTTCAAATATGTCTGCGAATCCAAGGATGCCGCAAGAGATTTGAAACGCGATTCAGCCACTTCGCCGAACAAGGCGTCGCCTTCTTTTGTTAGGGATAATTCCAGCTGTTTTTTCTGCGGAAACAGTTTTAGGGCTGCGACTTCATTTGGGCTTTTGACCGAGAACATCGCGCCGAAACGCATGGCTTTGCCAAGGATCTCTGCGTCACGGATCTCACGCTCTGTCAGCATTTCGAACAGTTCTTCAAAACGCGACCCATCCCGATTGTTTTTGTAACGATGCAACAGGGCGAGGCCCAGGAAAATACGTTCTCGGTGGC
Source organism: Halocynthiibacter namhaensis (assembly GCF_000812685.1). Lineage (GTDB taxonomy): Bacteria > Pseudomonadota > Alphaproteobacteria > Rhodobacterales > Rhodobacteraceae > Halocynthiibacter > Halocynthiibacter namhaensis. Next base: position 6,059 of record NZ_JWIF01000073.1, on the reverse strand, counting down.
GCAATCCACCAAGATTTGCCCGTGTTGCATTGTCAAAACAGACCTCGGCCCGAAAATCAGGATGGGCGCGCCAAGTCACGTCATGCAACAGGCAGGCCGCCTTGATCAGACGCTGGCGATCAGCCCCAGAGGATTTGAATAGGGGCTGGATGAATTCATACAAAGCCTTGCCAAACCCAGGCATCCTAGCGTCTTTGACCTCGGCGAAACGGCAGGCTTCAATCAGGGGGTCGCGATGGCGCAGGCGTTCAGGCATTTGTTCATAGAGCATGCCCTCGCGGATGCCATATGAGGATACAGCGATGTCACGTGGCTTAAAGCTGCGCACGAGTTGCTTCAAAACACGACAGGCCTCGGGCACAAGCACCATACGCGCGGCAGAGGTTCCGGTGCGTGCGCGAAGGTCTTCCAAGTCGTGTTGTTCGATCCATTTCACCGTGTCCATCACAGATTTCGGTGTCATCCGGTATTCGTGCAAAACGGTAAGAGGGTATCCGCGCCGTTCCATATCAAGACGCGCAATTGCACGCCATGAACCGCCCACCAGATAGATGCGCTCATAGTCTTTTGGCATGGCCGCGCGTAGGTCTTCGACGCCGGCTTTGATATGGGCTTTGAGGCCCTTTATCCCGCCGGATACGGCTTTCAGGTTTTGTGGGCCTAGGGATGATGTGATGGTTTGTCCGACGCCATCTTCCGAGACTTCGGCCAGTTCCATGGATGATCCGCCAATGTCACAGACCAAGCCCCGGGCGGTAGGCCACCCCAAAAGCACCCCCTGTGCAGACAGGCGGGCTTCTTCCAAACCATCAATGACTTGAATGGTTAATCCGGTCTCAACCAAGACCTCGGCACAGAAATCGGGTCCGTCTTCTGCTTCGCGTACGGCTGCGGTGGCGACGGCGGTTAATTCATCAAGGCCCATACCTTTGGCCAATTGTTGAAAGCGGCGTATGGCAGATAAAGCGCGTGCGCGTCCCACCACGGACAAACGCCCAGTTTCGGGCAGATCTGAGCCCAACGCACACATGATTTTTTCGTTAAAAAAGTAGGCGGGCGAGCGCGCCGCGCCGTCAAAGACCACCATCCGAACCGAGTTGGACCCAACATCAACCACACCCACGCGGGATAGATCGCGCGCGGCTGAATCTTCAAACAATGGCCGACCAAATAGGCCCCAGTCATCGTGCAATGCACTGTCGCCACGGGTGGTTTTTTTCTTACGGGTCATGTCGGGTTCCGTGTGTTCGGGGGCGAATCTGTAGGGCGTGTTGATACAGTGAAATCACGGTGTGATCTCTGATTTGGGTCAAACTTATGGATCATCATGGCTGTGTGTCAGTTGGGGCACATCAGACGCGCCCGCAGATCCTCGCCCTGAAAGTGATGGGTTTTCCATGAAGAAACGATGGCAGTTGAAGGGGCGGGCATCAGCTGCGAAATCAGGTCGGTTGAAGCTTCCATCGGCTGCCATCACCCAACTTTGTGCTTCGTCTGCAAGGTTTGCTGCCATGACTTGCCCAACGATCTGGGCTTTCACTGTTGCGTTCGTGATTTCTATTAATGTCTCGACCCGGCGGTTCAGGTTGCGGCCCATCCAATCGGCAGACGAAATATAGACCCGGGCTTTTTTATTGGGCAGTTCTGCGCCATTGCCAAAACAAACAATGCGGGAATGCTCCAGAAAGCGCCCAACGATGGATTTCACGCGGATGTTTTCAGACAGGCCCTTGATGCCTGGGCGAAGGCCGCAGATCCCACGGATCACGAGGCTGATTTTCACACCGTCTTGGCTGGCGGCATAAAGAGCGTCAATAACTTCAGGTTCGATCAGGGCATTCATCTTTGCCCAGATCTCAGCGGGTTTACCAGCACGGGCGAATGCGGCTTCGCGGGCGATCATTTCAAGTAAGCGTGGCTTTAAGGTCAAAGGCGAAATGGCAAGGTTTTCCAAGGCCTGCGGCGGTGCATACCCCGACAAGTAGTTGAACACGCGGGTTGCGTCACGGCCCAGTTTGGCATCGCAAGTGAACAGGCTAACATCGGTATAGATGCGCGCGGTGATCGGGTGGTAATTCCCGGTTCCATAATGGGTGTAGGTGACCAACCTGTCGCCTTCGCGTCGCACCACCGTGGAAATTTTGGCATGTGTTTTGAGGTCAAGAAATCCGTAAACCACATGGGCACCAGCGCGTTCCAGACGTCGCGATTGACGAATATTCGCGGCCTCGTCAAAGCGGGCTTTCAACTCAACCAAGGCTGTTACAGATTTTCCGTCTTCGGCAGCTTCGCAAAGCGCCCCCACAATCGGCGAGTTCTTAGAGGTGCGATATAAGGTTTGTTTGATCGCCACGACATTCGGATCGCGGGCGGCTTGTTGCAGAAAACGTACAACCATATCAAAGGTTTCGTAAGGGTGATGCAGCAACATATCTTTCTGCTGGATCGCGGCGAACATGTCGCCATCGTGATCTTGCACACGTTCAGGCACACGCGGTGTGAACACGGGCCACAACAGATCATGGCGTTGATCAATCACCAGTTCCGACAGATCGGCCAGCCCAATCATGCCGGTGATCTCAATTAGCTCATCAACAGTTGCAGGGAGGTTCTCCATGATCATTTTGCGCAAACCACGTGGTGCGCCCGCGGATAGTTTTAAACGAATAACCTGTCCTCGACGGCGGCGCTTTAAGGCGACTTCGAACTCGCGAACAAGGTCTTCTGCTTCGTCCTCTACTTCAAGATCGCTGTCTCGCAGAACCCGAAAGGCGCAGGACCCTTTGGTTCGATATCCTGGGAAAAGCTGTTCGATGTGCAGCAGAAGATGTTCCTCTAGCGGTAAAAATCTGAGGCAGCCGTTGCCCGTGGGCAAGGCGACGAAACGGTCAATTTGTTGTGGAACCGGTAAAAGAGCCTGGAGGCCGCGCTTGTCGTTTTTACGTTCCAGATGCAATGCAAGCGCGAAGCCCGTGTTGGGGATGAACGGAAAGGGGTGTGCCGGGTCAATCGCAAGCGGGGATAAAACAGGGAACACTTCATTGAGAAAGTGATCGGCCAGATATTCCTTATCCGCAGTGGTCAGATCATCCCGTGTTAACAGATGAATGCCCTGTGTTTCCATCTCAGCACGCAGGTCATCCCAAGTGTTTTGTTGACGTTCCATCAAGGCGCGCGCGTCGTGATTGATCAGTTGAAGTTGCTCGGCTGGGGTCAGGCCATCGGCGGCCGGGGTGGTGTTGCCTGCCTGCGCCAATTCCCGCAAACCTGCGACGCGCACAGTGTAAAATTCATCAAGGTTGGTGGCTGATATTGATAGAAAACGCAGACGTTCCAGCAAGGGAACACGTGGATTGCACGCCTCTTCCAGCACACGCCAGTTGAAGGCCAGCCAACTTAATTCACGATTGAAAAAGCGCTTTGGCCCGCCGCATTCCTCATGGGATAGGGCGATTGGGGTTGGAAAGGGCGCTTTCAGGAAGTCGCTGCGGTTCATGGCATCAGTCATGGGCGTGTCCTGGCGAAAAATTGTGAAGCTTTCGTGACGTTATGCGCTTTCGGGTGCAATTTTGTCCAGAACTTCTCCGGCGAGGCGCAATCCAATTGGCTTACCTCGTGCCAAGGCTTCTTGGTCCAGTGCTTGCACCAGATATTGCGCGGCATGAAAACTGCGGTCCATGCGTTTTACAAGGTAATCCACCACCGGGGCCTTCACATCGATCCCGCGATCAAAGAATAATTTCACCAACAGTTGCATCAGCAACAGATCATCTGGTGCGTCAATTCGGATGGCGGGGGTGCCTTGCATGCGGCTTTTGAGATCCGGCAAAGCGATGGCCCAATGGGTGGGTTCGCTGCGCCCTGTGATCAGCAAAGGTTGCCGATTGGCCAAAATCAAGTTGTGCAGGTGAAACATCGCGCGTTCCAAATAAGGGTTCCCCGCAATGTCTTCGATGTGTTCCACGGCCAGGGGGGCGCTGGCCAGGGCTTCGATGTCGGCCGTGTTCAAGCGGCGTGCGTCAAAGATCTTGGCCTCTGTATCCTCGGCCCAGACATGGGTCAAATGGGTCTTCCCACTGCCAGCTTCGCCAATCAACGCCAGCTTTCCTGCAGGCCATGCCGCAGGGTTTTCCAACGCGGCCATTGCGATCGCGTTGCTTTCTGAAACCAGAAAGTCATCACGGCCAAGTGCTGGCGCTGAAGGAAGATCAAAGCTCAGCTGCATATTATTCAGTGTCAGGGTTTGCGTCAGTGTCTTCAGGGTGGGTGGCGGCGTAGCGTTCACGGCCCTGATACAGGAGGCTGTCTTCATATTGCGTGATCGCGAATCGTACGACCACCCCGATAGAGGCCGCGACGGGTACGGCAACCAGCATGCCAACGAACCCGTAAAGCGTGCCAAAAGCAGAGAGCGCGAAGATCAACCAAACAGGATGCAAGCCGACGGATTTTCCAACCAGTTTCGGGGTGATGACATTGCCTTCAAGGACTTGCCCCACTGCAAAGATCGCGGCCACGATGCCGATGGACCACCAATCGCCCCAGAATTGGAACAACGCCAAACCAATGGCCAACAGACCGCCAACAAGCGCGCCGATATAGGGAATGAAGGTCAGCAAGCCGGCGATAAAGCCCGCAACAATGCCAAAGTTTAGCCCAACCAGCATAAGGGCCACGGCATAGAACGTGCCCAATACCAGACAAACGGTACTTTGACCGCGCACAAAGGCCGCAAGGGTTCGATCAATCTGTGTCGCGATGCTGCGAATTGTCGGCGCGTGATCACGTGGCAAAAGTCGATCAACTTGTGCAACCATTCGGTCCCAATCCAGCAGCAAATAGAAGGCCACGACAGGCGCGATCACCAAAGGTAGGACGATGTTTACAACGCTTTGCGCCGAACTTAGGACGGCCTGTAAGATCTCGCCGCCACGGGATTGGATTGTTTCACCGATTTTCCCCAATGCTTGGCTAATGGGGCCGTCCGCATCCATGATGCCTGGGAACTTAGAACTTAGGAACTCTTCCAGTTGGGTGAAGAGTTGCGGTGCTGTCTCAACCAGAGAGATGGCTTGGTTTATAAGAAGGGGGATGATCGTGAGGATGATCACCATGAGCACAAAAACCGCACCAAGTGAGATCGTTACAGTGGCCGCGGTTCGAGACAGGCCTGCATTCTCAAGGCGATCCGCAACTGGGTCTAGGAAATACGCGATGGCCCCGCCCAACAAGAACGGCATCATGACATTTCCGATGTACCAAAGCGCCACGAGAAAAACTGCGCTTGCGATGCCCCAATATTTGAGCTGACTTTGTACCGGTAGTCCCACCTGGTTCACTCCTACAATTATTTTATCCTGTATGTGCTTGGGCGCTGGGCAATGCAAGCCCGGGCAACTTAAGGGGGGCGATGGTCAGCGATCTTCAGCGCCTACGCAAGTTAGAATGATTTCCGTCGTGAGAATGCTCCACAGTTATATGTGCATATATGAACATATTAAATCCAATCCTCACGCTTCTGTGTATTGAACGTGACCACGGCCACCCCCAAATCAATCTCATCGGAAGCACAAAGACTTCCACCGAAACAAACGAACCCAGACCCGTAAGGAATATGAAAATGAAAACTGTAATCGCATCCATCCTCGCCCTGACTGTTGCTGCTCCTGCTTTTGCTGGCGCCAAAGACGTCGAAGCACATTTCGCACAAGACAACACCGGCATCGAAGCCGTTGTTCTGGACAGCCACACACCAATCACTGCAGAAGCTGTTGAAGTCTTTGCAGATCTCGCAGCAGAGGCAGGCACCGGCATCGAAACCAAATCAAACCCAGTTGTTGGTGTGACGGCATCTTCCAAAGGCGGCGTGAACCCGGTTGCCACAGCTTGGTTCGCAAGCCAATTGGCATCAGAAGACGCATCAGACAAATAAGTTGACCCAATTTTGAAATTGAAAAGCCTCGGAGATCACTATTCGGGGCTTTTTGGGTTCAAGCAGGTTTTCTAGTTTTCTAGTTTTCTAGTTTTCTAGTTTTCTAGCTTTCTAGTTTTCTAGTTTT
>NZ_JWIF01000072.1 GCF_000812685.1 Halocynthiibacter namhaensis | reverse complement strand
CCTTCGTAAGGCGTCAGCTTTTTTCGCGGCGGCGGACCTCGACCGCCTACGGAAGAGATGATCATGTTTATAGATGACCACCGTGATCATCTTGGCGTCGAGGTGATTTGCAATGTTTTGCCGATCGCGCCTTCCACCTATTACCACCGCAAGTCGATTGATCGTTATCCCAAGAAGGCATCGGATCGAGCAAAGCGTGATGCCATCATAATGACTAGGATCACCCATTTCTGGGAGAATAGCGGGAAGCGCTATGGGGCGGTTAAGATCTGGCATGACTTGCTCGACGATGGGTTTGTCGTCGCCCGTTGCACGGTTGTTCGCCTTATGAAAAGCATGGGGATACAGGGAATTACACGCGGAAAGGTGACTACGACGAAAAGCAACCCTGCCTTGCCATGCCCTGAAGACAAAGTGAACCGAGAATTCAAAGCACCGGCCCCGAACATCTTGTGGGTTGCAGACTTTACCTACGTCAGGACCGCAGTCGGCTTTGTGTATGTGGCGTTTATCATTGATGTCTTTGCGCGCTACATTGTTGGCTGGAAAGTCTCTTCTTCTCCCAATGCCCAGATGGTGCTTGATGCTTTGAACCAGGCGCTGGCTGCGCGTCAACCGGACCCCAAAATACTTATTCATCACAGTGACAGGGGCGTTCAATATTTGTCGATCAAATACACTTAACGGCTTGAGGAAGCCAAAATTGATCCCTCAGTCGGCAGCGTTGGTGACAGCTATGACAATGCGATGGCCGAGACAATTAATGGCCTCTACAAGGCTGAGGTCATTGAACATGAGGGCCCTTGGCAAGGCAAAAAAGACGTCGAATTTGCCACGCTCGATTGGGTCCATTGGTTCAATCACGAACGCCGCTTTGGACCCATCGGATACATTGCTCCAGCACATGCAGAAAGGAACTTCTATGACAGCCTGAACACTGTTACTCTCGCCGCAGAATAGGAACTCAACTGTCTCCGATAAACCCGGTCTGGTTCAGCTTGTTCTCGGACCGGGCAGACTTGTGGCCCACGATCGACGCCGTGAAGTGTTCGGGCACACCCGTCCTTTTGAACCAGACCGGGTTTATCCCTCTTGTTGTCCGCCTGCGTCCCGAACTCCAAATGCTCGGGGTTGAAGCACTGCCTGTTGTGGCAGCGATGTCTGACGACCGTGTCGTGCCCCACGGCGATCCCCTCGAGAACACAGAGAACAAACCTGTAGCCCTCCATCTGCCTGCCACGGAAACGTACCTTGGCTGGTCCTGTGGTGTCACGGGTGAGGCAGTTGGTGTCGGTTCGGGTCGCGGTTTCGAGGAGTGTGGAGACCCGCGAACGGGCCTCCTCGTGGTGGTTTTCTATGATCTCCCGAAGCCAGGCCTCGATTTCTTCCTCGTAGATGAATGGTTCACGGTCCAGCATCAGTACAGGTCTCCCACAGCAGCAGATGCGGTTGCCGCAATTGCGCCATTCAGCGGACAGGGCGTCTCCAGGTGCTCTGCCAGGTTTTGCTGATAACCATCGGGACCAAGGACCTTACCTTTGCCGACAGAGTATTCAGGCTCGACCCAAACCACTCTGGCAAAGGTATTTCCACCCCACTTGGCCTTCTCGAGGGGATCGCCGTGGGGCACGACACGGTCGTCAGACATCGCAGCCACAACAGGCAGTGCTTCAACCCCGAGCATTTGGAGTTCGGGACGCAGGCGGACAACAAGAGGGATGACTGGGAGTTCGCGGCCAACGGCGTGGACTTCGACCTGCTCTGACCCGAGCGTCAGTCTTCCCCGACTCGTTTCACCGAAACCCTCAGCACCCCCGGAGAGTAATCTTCGGGGGCACCTGGGGCAGTTTATGGGGCAGAAATCACGGCAACCCACCCGAGGGCGGCCTGTTCTATCTGACGATATCTAAGAGAATTCTATGGCTGGGGTGGTAGGATTCGAACCTACGGTACACGCTACCAAAAAGCGTTGCCTTACCACTTGGCTACACCCCAACTGTGAGCGCTGGGATACTTTGGTCTGACAGTTAGTTCAAGAGCAAAATTGGAAAGAAAGAAGATTTTTTGTCCTGTGCTAGAGACCTCTTGAAATGAAACAATGAGACAACCAGCTGTGCCACTAACTCACCCCCGAAATTGGGTCCAAAAGAAGTCAATGTTCTTCGCAACCCTGCACTTGCCCCCAACCTTGGACCATCTAGGTCTAGATATTTCCGGCTTTGATCAGATTGGTGGGCTGGTATCACCATCTGATTTTATGAGCATGATCGGTGATTTATTCCCGATTGCGCTGTGTGGCCGTTCTTCGTTGTAGTATCTACCATTGCCCGGCCGGCGGTTGCCGAGCAATCTTCCGAGAGGGGCCAAGTATCCAATTTTTCAACCGCATCAACACCGCTCAAAAACCAGTGAGCGTTCAGAACTTTTTGGCGGAACTTTCTAAATGCTTCAATGAACGCGTTGTCCGTTGGTTTTCCCGCTGCACGGCACCTCAATGTAGCCAGTGCCACCAGTTAACAAGACACGCATTCAAAATAATCCTAAAGTAATTTTCCATTCTAATGGGATTGGCCGGTTCAGCTAAGTATCCATTTTAGTTTAATCGCCGGATACGGTGTCATGCACCACTGCACAACCTCAGCGTCTATTCGGCCCCTTCTATCGTCAGGTTGATTCAACGTCTGCCCGGCCACTAACACGCTCTATAATATCACTGGTGCTGGTTCCTGAATGGTACGGAATGCGACGCATAATACCCTGACTGTCAGCAAAATGATAAAACTCAGGGGTAGCGTTTCCAGCATACACAACGGCTTCAATGCCTCGCTGCGTTATGATTTTTTCTAATGTTGCAGCCTCCAGCGGATCGCGCACAATAAACGCTTCGTCCACGCATTTAATATTCTTGACCATTTCCAACCGCTCGTCTTCACCAATCACCGGTGTGCGCTTATAGCTTTCCGTCAGCGCATCAGACATCACCCCAACGATCAATCGCGTTCCAAAAGACGCTGCTTCTTGTAGTATTTTGACATGATTTACGTGCAAAAGGTCAAACACGCCGTCAGCATACACACGCCGTTCTAACGGAGCCACCAGTTCCTGGTGATTGTTCCAAGTCCTCAACAGCCAGATCGCACGGCGTATCCGGTACGAAAAACGCCACCACATGCTGCCTTCCGGCTTCAAGCCTCTGCTATTATATTGCCATTTCCACCGTTTAACGGGTTGTCGCCACTTGGGCCCGTAAGCATATTCAAGAAAGTCTTCCGCAGGGGAAGGTATCATCACCTTTTTTCCAAGGAAAAGACGTTCTTCGACCTGAAATTCGGGGCTGGCACTCAGCAGTTTTTTTCCATGCCGATATGACGTGGAATGGATTTTACCGCCCCTGCGATAACAAAACCGAATATCGACCTGCACCCCGGCATAGTCTAACTGAAACTGAAGGCCATCCTCAGGTGTTCCGAAGGGTTGAAGATTGGAAAAACCGGCTTGCTTAAGGTCATCAACGATTTGGGGATCGTAATCTTCAATCCACATGGCGAAATCAATATCATTGTCACCCTTGATAAAATACCCTTCGCGCATCATGCCAAGCAAGGTTCCATCGACCACAAAGAACTTGTGCCGAAATCTAACATTCAAGCAATCCACAAGCGCAGAAAATGCCTGCTCAGCTTTGATTTGGTCCATGGCGATCATTTGGTTGATCCTTAAGCGTTACGCAGTCGCGTATGCATTGCAGTAGCACTCTGTAAAGGCACAAATGACGCCCTCCCGGCTATCGGGATTACTTTCTTTTAATGAACGGCAGCCTCAGGCTATTGTCCCACGCCCCGTTCATCACACTGTCGCTTGTTTTAACATCAACGGCTCTAGGTTTACCACAAAATGGGACGTAAGTAATCCGTGGCACATTCGTTCGTTCAGTAATGTGTTGGATTAATGGCACATCTTCTTCAGGCGGGCGCGGGTTTCTTTTGTGGCATCACGTCACCTTTGCCATGCTTCGTCCAGCATTTCGATGAGCGGCCCTCAAAGGATCCATGTCGTTCACATGACACCCGTGACGCGTTAGAACTTTGCAACAAGGTTCAGGAACACACCTTTGTCGTCATAGACTAAATCGGTCAAATCATCCGAGAAGTTTCCGAAATTATACCCAAGCCCTACCTTCACGTTGGACCCAAAATGCCTATAGGCGGCGGCAAGCGCTGCGGTTTCGGAGGTTCCGGCCTGGATGGTTTTGAAGTTGCGAACTTCAAACAGCATGTCCCAATTGTGGACCAAATGATAGCGCATGCTCACGGCCGTCAGCATCGCGTCATTTTTCTCGAAGGGTGACGTTGCATTCGCCGATGTATTCGAGGACCGATATCCAAACTTGCCGCCCACTGTCCATCTTTCATCCAGATCATAACTGGCATCAATGCTAAAGACGTGACTGCGCTGGCGGGGGCCGTTTTTGTCAGTGTTATCAACCTGCTGCCCATACATATCGTATAAATACCGATAGCGCGCCAACACGTTAAGGCGGTCGTTCCCCGTCGGGCGATAGGCATAACCAAGTGACACTTCGGCAAATTCCCCATCAAGGGCAACATTGTCATTTGTCCGGGTATCGGTTGCGTTGAAAGCAAAGATCAAACGCGCGTCTGGGCTGATCGTATACTTGGCATTCGCCGCCAGAACAAAGGTTTCCGTATCAAGAGTTTTACCAGACCGCAGACCTTCATCGCGCCGATACTCGACCCGACCTGACAGGGAAAGGTCCTCTGTTTCGCGTCGCAGACCGAAAGACACTGCAGTGCGTTCAAAATCATTACCCGCCTTGTCGTCGATCGTGCCCAACTCAAACGCAATCGTCGATGACCACATGTCGCTTGGCGTGTAGGTCAGCCCAAATGCTGAGGCGTTAGATTGGTAGCGTCCGAAGGCGTCATAGGCGTTCTCAAAGAAGATATCGACATCATCTGAGATCTCGCGCTTGCCGCCCATAATGAAACGCCCACGATCCCGCCCAACAAGCGTATTGCCGTCAAGTTTGCGGCCAGCTTCCAGTTCGTAACCCAGATAGGTCGTGTTGCCTGCGCCATCATCGTATTCGCCAATAAGACGTCCACCAGCACCTTCGGACCCATCCGAAATCTCACCTGACACGGTCCAATTGTCGCCCAAACGATAGACCGTGCCAACACCGTAACGATCAGCCCGTTTCAAACCACTTACGGCAACCGAATGTTGGCCAAAGGCGTAAATATCGACATGTTCCGCAAGTGCGTAATCAACGCGCGCCGCAATATCTGTGCGCCGGCCTTTGTCCGATGCCGTGTTCAGATCTACATGCTCAACACCAAACCCAAGCTTTACATGTTCGTTCAGGGTAAAGCGCGTTTCCGCCCCGATGGTGCGATCAATCTTGCCTGCATCATTTTCATAACTGTCTGCATAGAATGAATATTTCACATCATCATTGGGCGCGATATCTGCATAGACTCCCCAAAGGGTCTCATCCCCGGTTGTCGCAAGAACCTGATGATTGAGATTGGAAAAGCCTTCCGTGCGATGTTCAAAATAGGCCCCGATGGACCCATCCATGTCATAGCCAAGGTCCGCCAGGCCAACGCGCCCGTTCAATTTGATCGCATTGCCAGATCCCGTTGCCAGCGCGTCTGAATTCACGATCAAACCACCGTCATTTGAGAAGGTGCTGGTGAACCCTGTGCCATCCGTGCGGGCAAGTTCTGCGGATACATAAGTGTCGTCATTCAAACGCCACAGCGCATCAACGCCGATTGCCGTGTGATCCACGGATCCGCTTTCGTCGACCATTGCATTGGCCCCAAGACGCAGCTGATCTGAAACCCAGACCTCGCCCCGCCCACCAAAGGCGAACCCGTCAATGTCAGTTAATGTCGGCGTGTATTCATATTGCGCCACCAGAACCAGTTCGGGGTCGCTGTTGTTGATGATCAAACCACTGTCAACGGAACGGCTTAAGGGGCGCGTCAGCGTCACGATGCCCTGAATATGGTTGATCGTGTAATCAACACCGGCTTTCAGTTGAACGGTATTGATAATGCGCCCGGTGTCGGCATCACGGATTTGGGCAAAGACTTTGGCCGTGCCGCTTAGAATATCCTGACGTTCCAGAAAATAGACAGAACCCCCGGTGCCCAAAAACACATCGCGCTGCGCCAGTTGATCGGGCTGGGCCCCATAGGCGGTGAAACGGGCGCGGGCTTCGCCGTCACCGGTGGTTTCCGGCGTCGCGTAAGCCCCTTGCAAACCATATAGGGCGCGGCTGTTGCTTACCAAAGTGTTGCCATCAAGATCAGCGTCAAAATCGCCAAACTGCACGAAATTGCCTTCGCGTTCGATGCGCAGATAGACCCGCCCAGAGGTCGGCGTGTTGTCAACTGACGTGCTGTCGTCACCATAGGTCGGGTAAAGCTCGCTTGGATCCACGCGCAGGGACAATTGCCGAGGGTCTTTATCTTGCAGACGACTAAAGATGTCCTTCAAATCGCCATTGTCCGTATCGATGCTTGCGGTGATCTCTACCCCATTTTCCAGGCGGCCATCCAGATAAGCCGACAAACGCCCTTCCTGATAGGTGTCCGTTTCACCGGAAATGCCATCTTTGCGGCGCCCAAACGTCAGATCAGCCACGGCGACATAGAACCATTCCGATTTAGGGATATTCACATCACGGGTCAGATCCACATTCTGGCCTGCTCCGTTGACCTGCACATTCACCGGGTAATCACCTGCGGGCAAAATACGCTGCAGAACAAAACCACCTGATGTATCAGGGCGAATGTTTTCACCCAATGCGGAGACGCTGGCACCCGTTGGCACGCCACTGCCTGATACGGTCACAGCCCCACCGTGAACCGGGATACGACGCAGTGCAGTTTGATCCGTGCCTTCCTCAACCCCATCGGTTTCAGCACGCCTGTCTGCGCGACTGACGGGGATCGGCGCGGTTGCATCAAAACGCCCATGTTCGTCGTACACCCGGTGGATCAAAGCGATATTTTCACCATCCGGCACGGCAATTGTGGCTTGCCCGTTAAGGCCAATCGGAACAATGCCAATCACCCGTGTTCCACCGCGCGCCCCAAGATCAACAACACGAATTTCACCGCGCTCGACATATGCAGGATAATTCAGTTCCGACTGAACCGTCACGCTATCCCCGGCCCCATACATGCGCGGCCCACCAAGCAATTGCAGATCAAGGCGTGGGGTACCGCCCAACCCATCATAGACCACCTGCACATCGGCCTGGGCCAATTGCACATCGGTTCTGCGAATTTCCTCACGCACACCAACATCACCCGCAATGGCATTGCCATTGATAGAAATGACAAACCCTTGCGGGGCCGCAGCAGCAGGGTTGCTTGGTCCCCTATTTGCCCGAGGTGGGGTCTCGGCATCGACCTCAACAACAAGGGGCGGGCTGTCCCCATCCGACAGAGCGATCTGTGCAGGAAGAACAAGCGCCGTCGCACCCAGCAGGGCGACAAGTGCGGATTTTTGGGTCTTCATCATCATCACTCTACTCTCTACTGCAACCGGTACATGCTGCGCTCAATGGGCAGTCGACCTGTTCCGGTTTTACGCCACGCGTCACGGATGGATCTTCTTGCAAGGCGGAAATCAATTGATCGACACCTGCGATCAAAGCGGGCGTGATCTCGGGTGATCCCTGGGTGAACGCCGCGCCTGTCAGGTCGATATCAACCAATGTGGCAATTGTTGCGCCAAAGTTCATCCGCGCCATTGTCCCTGCGGTCACACGAATAACGCGCGGGTTTTCTGTTGTCAGTTGATAGCCGCTCGGCAAAGACCGCGTATCAAGCTTCAGGGTAAAATTGGTGCCGATATCGCCAGGAAGTTCGGCGCATGGGACGTTGAAACGGCCAAATTCATCCGTGGTGATAAGAGTGCCTGTGACCGTTGACAGACGCACATTGGCCAAACCTGGTTCGCTGGTGGATTGGGCCACACCATCAGGGCCGAAGACCCCATCCTGATATCCGTTCATGTTTTTGTCGTCAAAAACCTTCCCAATGATATCCGCACAATCAAACACTGCTTCAACTGGCAAACGCAGGGTGGCCGTGGCGATATTGGACACGCGCGCACCGGATGAATCCAATACATAGGCTTCGTTGATAATGTCACCCAAACCACCATCGACAACACGGGCCTGCACGGTCAACGTGACAGTTTCCGTTGGATCAAGGCTGACATCACGCCACAGCAAAGTGCGCCCTTCGACGTCAGGTTGTGGCGTGTCGGCACCATTATAGGTCGCGGTATCAGGTGTGTAGATCAGGCCAACAGGCAAGGCATCCACAAAGGTCAGATTTGCTTCGCGCGAGACCAGGTTATTGGTGAACGTCATTGTATAAGTAACGGTCTGACCAACAGTTGCGCGATCCGGCGTCACAGTCTTAATTGCCAGAATGTCAGGGTCACCAATGGCGATGACCGGGGCCAATGCCGTGGTTGGCGCAGCAATACGTGCAGATTTCGCAGCAAAGACGTTCTGGTTCGCAGGCTGACCCGCAGTCACATCATAGACGATGGTCAACTCGACCGTGCCCATGTCACCTGGTGCCAGAACCGTATCCGCCGAGGTCAACAGAATATCGCTGGTCCCGTCATATGCGCTGTTCGCTGATCCGGTGCTGAAACCCGTGGCCACAGGGGCTGAAACCTCAACCAATGTCGCAGGCGCGATAAAGGCGGCAAGGTCATCTTCTAGGACCAGTTCCTTTTGTGTCACGTTCCCCGCGTTTTCCAACGTCATGGTGAAAGTCACTTCAAATTGCTTCGGCGCGACCCGTGTTGGCGTGTTCGCGATCTTTGTTGCGACCAGTGAATCAATCTGCGTAATGGCCGCAGGCGTTGGCGTGCTGCCATTCCCACCGCTTGAGATGTCCGAGACATCCGTGATCGGCGCCCCAGGACCAGAAGGCGACGCACCCGGAGGCGCAAGACCAGAAGCCGTAGCCGTATTGCTTAGCCCGCCACTGTCCATATCATCCTGTGTCAGCACATAGGTCACGTCATAGGTTATCGCCTCGCCCACCGGCAACGTGCTTGGGTTTCCGGTCGCAACGGCCACATCAACGGCGGATAAAACTGTCCCATCATTGTTGGTCATCGTGTCGACAACCGTGATGTTGCTCATGGTGGTGTTGCCGCTGTTTGTAACGGTGATGAGGTATTTGACCTCTTCCCCGGCTGCGGTCCCGATCGATACCAGTTCTTTGATGGTGGTCAGCTCAGGCATGGGCGGGATTTCAAGCCGCGTTGCGTCATCCGTGGTGTTGCCATCGCTGTCGTCCCCGTTATCAGATTTATCCGATACGAGGTCGCCATTTGGTGCCGTGCCCCCAGCCGTTGCCGTGTTTTGCAATCCACCCGCGTCCACATCATCCTGCGTGATCTTATAGGTGAAAGACCAGACCCAGCTTTCGCCCGGATCAATGCCCGCGGCGTTGCCGGACGTCAGGGTTGGCCCCGTCATATCACCCACTGCGGCCGTGTCATCCAAGCGGCTGATCACATCCGTGATCGTTGGCACCGTCAGCGTGACATTGCCAATGTTTGTTGCTTTGATTTCATATGTAACGATCTCATCGTCAGAGGTATCCGAAGCAGGGGTCCCATCCGGTGATTGCGCAGTTGCGACAACCGTGTTCGACAGACCACCCGCGTTGATATCCGCTTGCCCAAGCGTATAGATCGCCGTGTATGTCCAGGTCTCGCTGACATCGACTTCATCATCATCGTCGTCATCCCCGGATTGATACGCAAATGGCGCATCAAGGCTGACAACAGCACCGGTTTTGCGCGTGGTCGTGTCCACAATCACAGGCGGCGTCAGCGACACATTCCCGTTGTTCTCGATGGTCAATGTATATGTGATTTCTGACCCGACCGTCGTGCCGTCAAAGCTTGCGGTTTTAACAGCCACAAACGCAGGTGCATGAACGGGCCCGTCGATCGTCTTGCCGCCGGTCGTCTCAACCACTGTGTCAAATGGATCCTTCGCAGACCCCGACGCCACGTTAACGATTTCACCTGCATCGATGTCATTTTGGGTGACTTCATACGACAATGTACAACTGTCATCATTTGTCCCCACATCCAGACGTGCAATGATGCAGCTGTAAGGTGGATCCACAATGTCATCGGTGATGGTAACGTCAAACAAAGTCACCGTGCCGGTGTTGGTCGCAGTAAACGTGTAAAGCACCGCTGTTCCAACCGCCCCAAACGGATCAACATCCGCATCTTTCACAAGCGTAAAGCTTGGCGCAGGTGTTGGCATATTCGTCGTCAGCTCTGTTTGATGCTCAACCGCACCCCCCTGAGGGTTCGTAGAGGTCACATCCGCCGTGTTCACCAAAGTTGCACTATCGATGTTGTCCTGCGTGACGATGTAATCATCAGAACACTCTAATTTCGCGCCGGGCGCCAGGCTGGCAACTTCGCAGACAAGCGTCGGCAGCAATGGATCGGTCGCCTTCACATTGCTCAGGGTTTGGTTGCCTGTGTTCGTGGTGGTCAATGTGTAAGTCAGCACCTGATCAACCGCCGTGACGGGCAATGTCGCCACGGTTTTCACCAGTTCCAACTTCGGGTCCGTATCCGCAAGGGTCGTGGCTGATCCAACAGGGGACTCCACCGTGGTTGGGCCTGCACCAAATGTGGTGCGCCCGGTGGCCTCATTAAAGACTTCGCCCGCATCAAGATCAGCCTGGGTGACCGTATAATCGCCGCGACAGGTGACGGTTTCGCCTGCTGTCACATCGGGGTTGGCCGCAGTCGTGGCAAAGCAAGTGATCGGACTTGCGGGCAACATTGGATCGATGACAACAATATCGTTTGAGAAAGACACAGTCCCCGCATTGGTCACCGTGAATTCATAGGTCAGAACATCGCCCACCGCGTCAAAGGTGGTGATACTGTCATCCCCGTTCACAGCAAACAACGCTTTGACCGTTTCCAAAGCGGGCGTGCCGCTGTTTGGAACGGTTTCACTGACAGAAGGCGACGTAACATTGCCATCGCTGACCGTCGCGTTATTGGTCACAACCGCCAAAGAGTTATCCGCAACGGTGACGATATATTCTGCAGTACAGACATAGGTCTCAGTCGGCGCAAGCCCGGCTAGCGGGAAGACCGGACAGGTAATATCCGCGCTGTCGATCTTATTGTCCGTGATCATAACAGGGTCTGTGATCGTCACATTGCCTGCGTTGGTAACCGTATAAGTATAACGCGCAACGGCCCCAACAAAAAAGTCAATCGCCGCCATGTTATCCGCGACTTTGGTCATTGCCAAAGCCGGGTCCTGAACCGCCAGAACGTCAACCACACTTGGGCTTGTTTCCGCGGCCTGGTCGCTTTTTGCAGTGGCCGAATTGCTGATGCTGCCCGCGTCGATATCCGCCTGGGTCACAGCATATACGCCTTCACAATTCAGCGTGGCACCAGGGGCCAAAGGTGTTGGATCACAGGTGATCGTTTCGCCGGCATCCGTGATCAACGCATCGGTGATGATGATCGGATCGGTTAGGGTAATATTGCCTTCGTTTTTGACAGCAAAGTTGAACGTCAATTCCTGATCAACCGCATCATAGGTCGGCCCACCCGACGCGAGGGTTTTCACCATCGAAATCTCAGGGCTGGCTGGGATGGTCAAGGCTGTGGGCGGGGTCGGCCATGTACATTGCCGGTGTTTGTGATCAAGAAATCATAAGAAATGACATCACCCGCCGCCGTATAAGTCGTTGGCGTCGGTGTTTTCGTAATCGTAAAGGTTGGGGTGGCTGTCGGTCCGCTTAATGTCGCTGTGTCCGTCACCGCGGGAACAGCCGCACCGGTGGGGTCATTGGCATTTACAGTCGCTGTATTGTCCAGCGTTTGACCTGAATTGATGAAGTTATCAACATCCGCCTGTGTGACCGTATAGTTACCAGAACAGTTCAACACATTCGTGCCCGCCACGGCTGGGGGCAACGTGGCAGCTGAACACGACAAGGATGGAATGCGGGGATCTGTGACCGCCACATTCGACAATGTCGTATTGCCCATATTGGTCACAGTGAAGTCATAGGTAATCACTTCACCCGCCGCCGCGAAACTCGCAGAGGACGCCGTTTTTTCAAGCGTCATCACCGGGTTCAATGGTGGGCCCGTCAAAGTAACGCTATCGGTCAAGGGGCCAAGCGCCCCGAAATCAGGCTCGCCCGTGGCCTGGGCAATATTGGTCAAAGTCTGCGCATCAATATCCGCTTGGGTAACCGTATAATCGGCAGAACAGACCGCTTGGTTCGGCGACGCAGCGCCGGATGGTGTGCGTGCAAGCGTTGAAGGTGTACAAGCCACCGCGCCAATTTTGTCATCGTCAACAGCGATGTTCGCAATCGACACCGACCCAATGTTCGAGATCACATAGTTATAGGTGATAACTTCGCCAAAACTGCTGAAACTTGTCGCCCCGCCATCAACTGTCTTTTCCAACTCATACCCAGGCGCAATGGATTCAATCGCACCATTGGCCAATGTATTGCCGCGTCGGAAATCCCAAAAGTTATCGTTCGGGTCATCATCAAACACCTGCGAAACCGTCTGCCCCGTTGACAGAATATTCGCAAGCAATGCCGGGTTGGTGGAATTAAACCAAGCCGTGTTGAACGTGTTATTGCCAAAGCCCGTCGCAAAACCCAAGCTGTTGTTGCCATTCGTGCTGGTAATCTCGGTCGTGATGCCACTCCAGGATCCAACGTCAAAACCATTGATGAACAGATTAATGTCGTTGTTGTCGAAACCGTCGGGCTGGGTGTCGCCATCATATGCGGAGAAACGAACATCGATACGCGCCAGAGACCCACCAAAATATGTCGCACAGCTTGCAAAGCCACAATCCAAGGCAATTGGGTTATTCACGGTGAAAGGATTGCCTTCAAATTGTGACGGATCACCGTTAAAATTGAAGCCCCGAAAGGCACCGGTTGGGTTGCTAAACTGGTAATAGACATTGCCATTGGCACCGGTCAAAACAATGACAACCCCGCCTGCGGCAGGGTATTCCATCGGAAGTGGAAGTGATGTTGGTGCTGGTACATTTTCAGTGTAAGGTGTTGCCCAGGCTGTATTTGCAATACATGCCGCCAGAAAGAGCAGTACGCTCTTAACCAGATTACTCATTACCGCAACTCACACTTCAGCTATTTATATCCCAAGAGAGGGGATTTTATTTCAAGCATTCCCCACAAGATTGTTTTCAACAAATTAACCCTTGCGTCACAATCATGCCACACCCAATCACAGTCTCAACCGCGCGGTCGACGCGTCTCTTCAATTGGTTTTCTTTGGCTTTACGGGGCAGGCAATAGATCCGAAGTGTCAATGAGATAGAGAACAGTCACGCATCGTCTTCAGCTGGATCAATCTCAGCAAACGCCTCCGGGGCCAGCTCGCGCCAAAATGCAAAAATCGCGCGTCCGTTCAAGGCAGACTCCCAGCCAAGCCGTTCGAACTCGCGCCGGTCGGTCGGATCTTTCAGTCGGTTAACAAACAACCGCTTATCGGCATCGCGTTGCGTTGGCGTGCGCGCCGCTGCAAGTTCCGCCACCAACTTAAACCGGGCTTTGCGCCGTTGGCTTTCGGCAAAGCGTGCATCTTCATCCAAACCTTTCTGCCGCGCCGCTTGGGCACGTTTTTCAACCTTCTGCTGAACCTCAGGGCTGACCTCGGCCGGGGCCGCAGGCGCATCCCCCTGCGCATAGTCATCACGCAAGGCCGCACTTAAATATCCAGGCACAGATTTCACATCCCCCTGCCCTTTTACATAATCCAGTTTTTTCCCAACATAATCCGCGCCATGTTCCGCGATCCACTGGCGGCTCAACCGATCTGACACCCCCTGGCGTCGCAATTCTTGATACACAGGTTCCCCGCGTAGCCCATCACCATCGTCGATCTCAAACATCGCCAGCTGTGGATTTTCACGGATCACAAAGCGAATATCCGTCACCGCCCTGCCCTTCTTGCGAAACTCAGGTTCAACAATGATGTCAGAACTGTTGTTCACTTCTTTCACCGCAGGCTTAATGATCTTCGCATTCAGATGTTTGAAACTTTGATAATAAGCGCTGTCATCGATCCCCATCAGCTTGCGAAACACATCCAAAGTCCACCAACCGGTCGATCCTGTGCGCACAAAGCGGTAACAATTCTCATATAAGGCCAACCCATGCCCCGATGAAAAATTCCGCTGAATATTCACATTGATCAACGCATAGATCTTCGGATCATGCAGTTTTTCCGCCAAGGCCGAGGAGTAAGAATATTCGCACACACCGCCCTTCAGTCGCGCGAAAGATAACAGCGATGACACGCCCCATTCCTGACGTCCCTCTTGGTCCAGCATATCCCATTCCGCAACGGTTTCCGCCAATGCGCGCAGAGACGCCCGCAACGTGTCCATGTCATTGGAATTATATCCAACCATCATCGCCAAAGTCCGCGCGTCGATCGTGTGTGATGGCGCGGTCGTCAATGTGTCATAAGCGTTCAGCAGCAAGACATTGGACAGCTTGCGTTGCAGCAAAGACAACTTCCCCGAGATGTGAATCGCTGCCACATTTTTGCGAACGGTTTCGCGCCGCAGCGCACCGGTCAGCTTCTGAGAATCAAGCGGTTGTTTCGCCATGCCAATATAGTGTCGTTGTTTTTTCTGCTCGTGACACCATCGCATATCAGGTACCCGCATTCAAGTATTGTCCGGGTTCCCTAATTTGAAGGAAACCCGGACCACCCTGCCAAAGATTGCCATACCGTAGGTGGGTTCCTTTGGCCGGTGTGACCACTAAATCCCATCACATATTCCGCTTTTGGGTTGATGCCTTTACCCAAAAACGGTGTAAACTACCCCAAAATAGACCCTAAAACGGGGGTTTTGCCCATCCTGAGAATCGGTACCCATCTCCCCGAACTTGGGTCCCTTTCATCCCGTAAACAGGTTCCATTGAAACCGTAACCCGGTACCTTTCGTCCTGAATTCGGGTCCCGAAGTGCCACTAACATCTTGAAAAAAAACGCTTTTTCACACGCAAATATCTTAAATAAACTAAATAATACTAAACAGTTTGTCTGTGTTTTTCTCAATATTATTCGAATGAACATGAAGAAAGCACTGCTTTATGGACAATTCAGCAGTTTCCCAACTAAGAAGACTGGCGAGACCATCAAATGTGCGCTATTCTCTGTGATATTCGAGAAAACCGATAACATCGCGATAGGTCCTGTAAGTGAGCAAATCAAATCAGCCCCCCCTGCCCCCGTACCAGAAACTCGATCCAGAGGCATCGGCGCGCAAGCTTCCTGATCCTATCGACACACAACGATTCGCAAAAGCCGCAGCATTTTGCACCCGTGGCCGCGAGGATCTCGCAAAACGTGGATATGCCCCTGACGGCGAAAAACGTTTGCGCAAATTTTCCATCTGGGAGATCACAAAATATCTGATCCCCGTTGCGCCCGCCCATCTGCGTCGTGTTCTGAAAGCCAATGAAGACCTGCCCCAAGGGGAAGGCGAAAGTGGCTCAAAATGGTTTACGCTGGAAGAGATCCTTATTCTACGCAAACACTTTGACGCTGAAGGTGTCAGTACAAAAGAATACATGCCCTATCGCCCCGAGGGGTTGCCGGCCAAAGTCGCAGCGGTGGCGAATTTCAAAGGCGGCGTTGGCAAAACATCCACCGCAGCGCATCTCGCGATGTCGGCCGCTTTGGATGGCTATAAAGTTCTGGTGATTGATCTAGACAGTCAGGGTTCGATGACCTCGATCATGGGTGGCACTGTGCCCGACGAATGGTCCACCGTCTTCCCATTGCTGGCGAAAGATTATGCCCGCGCTGTGACGGCCGAAAACGAATTGCGGCGCGCGCGTGCGCAGCCAGAAATTCCGTTGGATGAAACTTTGAAAGAAGCGCTTGAGGTTTCGCCGCGAAACGTCATTCAGAAAACCCACTGGCCCAATATCGACCTGATCGGGGCACAGCTAAATCTCTATTGGGCAGAATTTCAAATTCCCGTTTGGCGTATGGGCCTAAAATCCTGGCCGCTTTGGGATGGGCTGACCAATTTCTTGGAAGATGAAGGCATCCTTGAGGAATATGACATTGTCCTGTTGGACACGCCCCCTGCCCTTGGCTACCTGACGATCAACGCGCTGGCGGCGGCGGATATTTTGCTGGTGCCACTGGGTGCGTCGTTCCTTGAATTCGATTCCACGGGGCGTTTCTTTGATATGCTCTACACCACATTTGCTTCGATTGAAGATGGTGAAAACGCTCTGCAACGTGCGGCGGGTTTACCTGAAATTAAATTCGAATGGGACGTAGTGCGTGCGATTATAACGCGCTTTGATGCCAGCCAACAGACCGACATGGCAAATGTCATTCAGGCCTATTTTGGTGATTTCATGAATGCCTATCGTCAAGATTTTACGGCTTTGGTTGGCCAAGCTGGCGAACAGGTGAATGGGATCTATGAGGCGGATTATCGGGATTTCAACCGTGACACCTATGTGCGCGGTCGCGAGGCCTTTGACCAAACTTATGCTGAGTTCAAAGAACTTTTGATCGGCAGCTGGTGGCGCGATGCAAATATGGAGACTGAATAATGGCCAAACGCAGACGCCTGATTGCGCCGGACGCAAGCACTTTGAATGCTATCGAAGACGGTTTCGCGGCGAAACCGTTGGAAACGAAATCCATGATCCCCCCCATCGCCCAGGTCGCAGGCGAAGCGGCCGCTTTGGCCGCAATGGAACAGGTTACGGATCGGGCCGCCTTGATCGCGGCTGAAGCTGAGGCCGCGAAATACCACGTGGCGCAAACGGCGGGTCTGGTTGCAGAACATATTGCCTTGGGCGAGATCGACGAAGACCACATCCGTCGGGATCGCATGGTTGCGAACCCCACCGAGATGGAAGAACTGGAAACCTCGCTGCGCACAAGTGGTCTGCGCACGCCGATTGAAGTCGTCAAAACCCCGGATGGCTATGGCCTGATTTCCGGGTTTCGGCGCTTGCAGGCGTTCAAAATCTTGGCGCAGGAAAACATCTATTTCGAAAAGATCCCCGCTTTTGTGCGCCCCGGGTATGCCAGTGCCGACGCCTATATCAACATGGTTGAGGAAAACGAAATTCGCGCGGATCTGACACCATATGAGCGCGGCAGAATATCTGTATTGGCCGTGGGTCAAGGCGCGTTTAACAGCGTTGCAGACGCGGTTGACGCCCTATTTGCCTCCGTGTCCAAAGCCAAGCGATCCAAGGTGCGCAGCTTTGCCTTGATTCACGAGATGCTCGGCGATCTGTTGAAATTTCCAGCCAACCTGTCTGAAAAGAACGGCCTTAAGCTGGCCAGCGGGCTGCGCAACAACAACGGCGAAGACCTGCGTCGGGTGCTTGGGGATGTGACGCCAACAGACAGCAGATCTGAATGGGCCAGCATTGAGGCATGGTTGGATGGGGTTGCGACGCCAGCGAACCCAACTGTGAACAAAGGCGGTCGCCCAACCGAGGTCAAACGTCTGCCGCAATCCGTGATGGAAGCTGGCGGCACGTTGCAAGTGACCTTATCCGCCGATGGCGCAAAGTTTGAATTAAAAGGCCGCCAGATATCCGAAGATATGGCGGCCGAGATTTCGAAGTTGATTGACCAAGCTCTGCGCTAGGATCTTGGATCAGGTTTCGTCAGGATTAGGGATCGCAAGATAATCTTCCTTGGGAATGCGCGTGATCGCGTTGATCCCAAGGAGGGCCCGATCACCGGCTTCCAGCATTTCCAAAGCAGTATTGACGGCGTTGAAGATGACATCTGGTTTCTGTGATTTTGATGTGATCATCGGAAGTCCTGGCGTCGGTTCTGTCAGGGCGAGCACACGCAAGTTTTTGGCGAAGGGTTCATATTGCTGCATCAGACGCCAGGACACGGCATCCAGTGACGCGATGCCCGCGTCTCCCGCGGCCACGGCGTGCGCGGATTTTAGGTGCTGTTCCGTGTGCAACGTGTTTTTGAACCAAAACCCATGGGGCTTTAGATGCCAATATGCGGCGGCATAGCCTGATTGTGAAAACGTCTGGTTATAGGCGAAGGTTTCGTCGCGAAACTCGGATATGTGCTGACGGGGATCATCTGCGCGCACGACGATTGCACTGTGATAATAACCGGGCGGACAGCCTTCCAATCCGTAATCCGGGGTGCCAACCAAGTTAACCTTATCATGCAGCCAGGTGCGAAATGGCATGCCGCAGGTTTGGCTTAAGACCAAATCAGGGTGCTTCCATACAAAGAATTCTTCTGCATCTTGGGATAGGGTTTCAGGGGCATCAACACCTGCGTTTTTCAGGTTCGCGCGTATCAACGCCCAAAAACGGTCATGGGCCTTGGCCAACTGTGGGCGTTGATACATCATCAGATTTGCGATCATTTGAGTGTCCTTTTAGCTGCCACAACAACTGGCTTGGGTGGGGGCGTTGGTTTGGGTTCTGCACAGGCAAGACGAGGTTACATCTACATCTGTTTTTTCCTGTGCGCGTGCAAGTTTTTCCTCAAGGGCGGGAAGTTCATCTGTGTCACCGCGCAGACGTAGGCATTCAACAAGCCCATGTAATGCCCAGATGTTGTCGGGATGCTGCGCGCAGCGTTGCAAAGTGTCGTTTAACCCAAGGTCGGTGCGATAGACGGTCTCGGCCTCTGTGTAATGGCCTTGTTCAGCAAGCAGGGCGGCCAAGGCGTGGCGGGGTGGGTGCATCCATGCCCAGGGTTCAGTATAGGCCAGATTGTCGTCACGGTGGACGCTTTCGCGCAGGGCGGCGAAGGCGGTTTCATAGTTGCCCCTGTGGTATTCTCGTTCGCCTTCCAGCATCTTTTCACCAACGGCCAGAATGTCATGTGCAGAGTTGTTGAAAAAGCGGCGATCATTTGGGATGCGGGCACATGCTTTGTAGAATTTTTGCGTCTCGGCATCGGCCTCGGTGAAGTTCTTAAGGGCGGCCTGTGCCACGCCTTTGGCATAGTGATGCATCGCGGTTGAGACGCAATACAGGTCGGGCTTGGGGGGCAGGGGGGTATCGATGATATCCTGCCAACGGCCAAAGCGAACCAGGACGTGCATCATCATTGCGTAATAGCCTTCCATGGTGATCGCCAATTGCGGGCGGTCTGGAACGGACAACACGTCCTCAGAAAGCGTTTCACACATCTGACGCGCGGCTTTGATCGCGGGCTGGTATTGACCAAGGAACATGCAGGTGTACATCATCAGATGCAGATCGTGGCAGCGTGCAGTGGTGTAGAAATTGAAGGCCCCGGCATAATCCACATAAAGATTGTCGGCGCGAATGGCTTTTTCGCTGGCAATTTTGGCTTTTTCGTAATCGCCACACAGCACATAAGTGTGCCCCGGCATGTGGTTCATGTGGCCGGCATCCGGGCAGAGCGTGGCAAGGCGGTCAGCGGATTGCATTGCGCGTTCGGGGGTTGCAGACATTTCAGTGACGTGAATGTGCAGATGCAAAATCGCAGGGTGCTGCGGGGTACCTTGGGCATCGTGGAATGCAATTGATTTTTCAATTATTTCAAGTGCTTCTAATGTGTCAGCCTTGGCTGTGGGCAGGCCCGTTTGGACATCCCATAGTTGCCAGGCGGTGCGGGTCATCAAGGCTTCGGCGCAGAGGGCCATGACATCGTGATCGTTGGGATAAGCGTGATAGACCCGGCGCATGGCACTGGCATAGGCATCGTCCCAGCGATCATATTCATCGCCAGACACCGCATGGGGGTGTTGAAAGCGCTGTGCAAGCGCTTCGACCAGGGCGTTTTCGAGTGGGGATGCGTGATCTGCACAGGCGCGGGCGTTTTCGATGTGATCACAGCAAAGACGGGTGGTTGCGTTGGCCTCTGGGACGCTGAATTGACGCCAGGTGTTGTTGTAAAAGGGGCCTGATCCATAGGCGACGCCCCAATGGGCCATGACGCAGGTTGGGTCGTATTCTAGGGCCTTAAGGAAGCATTTTACGCCTTCTTCATGGTTAAATCCGTAGCACCAATTTAGTCCGTAGTTGAACCAATATTGCGCTTGTTCTGACTGTGTTGAAATCTGCTTTGCATGATTTCCGAGGTTGAATCTATCCATGGTGGCCCAGACATGTGATTATTATGTCTGTACATATGGCAGGGATATCGCATTGATTGCAAGTCTGGCGAGATGGCCAAGACCGCGCGCTTAAGCGGACCCTTGGGGGGAGGCGCCAGAAAAGACCTCGTCGCGCATGGCTTTGGGGCTGCAATTGTAGGCACGCGTGAACCAGCGGGTCAGGTTGCAGCGGGTGCCAAACCCGGTGGCGATGGCGATTTCGGGCAGTGACATGCTGGTGTGTTGCAGCAGCTGCAATGCTTTTTCCAACCGCAGCGACCGATAAGCGGGCAGGGGGCTTGCGTTGGTTTTTTTCTTGGAAGCGGCGTTCCAGCTGTCGGGTGGAAACACCTGCGATTTCAGCAAGTTCCCGGATTCTAAGCGGGGTCTCGATGTTCGACTGCATGGTGTTCAATGTGTTGACGATCAGCGGGTCATCACAGGACAGGCGTTGCAGGTTCAAGAAGACCTTGGAGGGGTTGGTGCGGTTCTTGGCCATGCCAAGATATTGAGCCACCGCATCTGAAATGAAGTGGCCCTGATCGTGCTGGATCATCTCAAGGAACAGGGGAAGGGCCGCGAATGAGCTGACGGCGCTGGCGATCGTGCCGGATCTGGCGGTTTGGGTGCCTGGGGTTGCGGTGTGCAGGTTCTCTTCGGTGGCAGCGGCCATGAAATTTGGGTGGATGGCCAAGCTATGTTGGTTGCCAAACCCGCAGCTGACCGGAAGGAACACAGCGCCACCGATCAGCAGGGTGCGCGGTGACAGATGCAAGATCTGTTGCAGACGTTTGCGTTGAATATCTGTTACATCCCAACGACTTTGCAGGTCACCCATGAAAATATAGCTGCGCCGACGCCATCTGCGCGGATCGCGGTCGATGGGGGCAGAAAGCGGGCGAAAGGACACTTGATAGGGGGACCCCGGGATCAGATCATTGGCCATAGTGAATAAGTCATCCACCATTTGGGCGGCGGCAGGGCTGGTGCCATCGGGCAAGATCACGATGATCTCTTGGGTGTGGTTTTGTTGTATAACTGGGGTGATTAAATGGAGATCAGCATTCCGAGTGGGTTCGAGATAGGTCATGTGACGCTCCTTTCAGGTACCAGTTTACGGTGTGGATAAGGGGATGTGCCGCCCAACGCGGGCGACACATAAATTTAGGCGCGAACGATCAGAACTGAGCAATGCGCGTTGCGCACAACGCGTGCCAGGTTCGGGCCGATTTCGTAGTTCGGGAAATCACCCTTGGCAGAGGCCATCATGATCATGTCGAAGCCGCCGGAATAGGCCAGCTTGAGGATCTCGCGGTAAACGCTGCCTTCTTCCACATGGGTCACGACGCCTTCGGCACCGTTTGCATCAAGGATCTGACGCAAAACACCGGTCACGTGATCTTTGGCACCTGCGCCATAGTTGGCGGGCAGGTTCGGCAGTAGGATGATCTCGGGGATGACCGAAACCACCTCAAGTTCTGCGCCGTAGAATTTAGCCTGTTCCAGGGCTACTGGCAGGGCTTTCTTCCAGGATTGATCGTCAGTGTGATCAATGGGAAGTAGAATTTTAGTCGCCATCTGTCATCTCCTCGGATGTGAAATTCAGATAAGAAAAAGGGGGCAGGCGGACCCGCCCCCAATGTGTTGATTATTCAGCAGCTTTGCCGTTCTCAGTTGCACCGTTAGATGCGAAGAACTCGCGGGTCAGCTTGAAGACAACAGGGCTGAGCAATGCCAGAGCGATCAAGTTCGGGATCGCCATCATTGCGTTCAATGTGTCTGCCAGCAACCATACGAAGCCCAGATCAGCCGTCGCACCGAAGTAGATCGCGATGATCCACAGAACACGGTAAGGCATCAGAGCTTTTGCACCGAAGAAGTAACCTACGCATTTCTCACCATAGAAGGACCAGCCCAGGATGGTTGTGAAGGCGAAGATGGACAGAGCAACAGCAATCAAGTAGCCGCCGACGCCTGGCAGAGTGGATTCAAACGCCAGTGATGTCAGAGCTGCACCGGAAATCGCGCTATAGCCTTCAGTTTGACCGTTTGCGACGAAATCAGCGATGGATGTGTCCAAAGCGCCAGATGCGATGATTGCAAGACCGGTGATGGAACATACGATGATTGTATCGATGAACGTACCCAGCATCGCGATCAGACCCTGGTTTACAGGACCAGCAGTGGACGCAGCAGCGTGTGCGATAGGCGCGGAACCCAGACCAGCTTCGTTAGAGAATACACCACGTGCAACACCGAAACGAATAGCCATCCAAACAGCAGCACCAGCAGCGCCACCTTTGGCAGCCCATGGTGTGAATGCATATGTGAAGACCTGACCAAGGGCAGAACCGATGGAACCGATGTTCAGAAGCAGAACAACCAGACCAGCTGCGATATAAGCAACGGCCATGAATGGAACCAGTTTACCAGCAACCGCACCAATACGTGTGATACCACCAAGGATAACACCAGCGGTCAGAACCATCAGGATGATGCCTGTGACTTTTGGATCAATAGAGAAGCTGTTGTCGAGAACCTGTGCAACACCGTTTGCTTGTACACCGTTGCCGATGCCGAAAGCCGCAATCGCACCAAACAGAGCGAATGCAAAACCCAGCCAGTGCCATTGCGCACCCAGACCGTTTTTGATGTAATACATTGGACCACCAACAAAGTTGCCCAGCTCGTCTTTTTCACGGTATTTCACCGCAAGAACAGCTTCTGCATATTTGGTTGCCATACCCACAAGGGCTGTCATCCACATCCAGAACAAAGCACCAGGCCCGCCGAGGAAAAGCGCCGTCGCCACACCGGCGATGTTGCCTGTACCGATGGTCGCTGACAGTGATGTCATCAGGGCGTTGAAAGGGCTGATTTGGCCTTCGCCGGTGTCTTTACGACCCGCGAACAACAGCTTGAAGCCAGTGCCAAGTTTCAGGATTGGCATGAATTTCAGGCCAACCTGTAGGAAAAAACCTACCCCCAAGATAACGAGGAGCATTGGTGCCCCCCATACGATACCGTTAATGGTACCTACGAAATTTGATAACGCTTCCATGGTTTCCTCCCGTTGCGTTTCTATTTATCTGCCGACAGTTTGGCGTTTCTTGCCTGTTTTAAGGCGGCAAAATCTTCATCTGCATGGAACGAGGACCGTGTCAGAGGGGTCGCTGAAACCCCCAAGAAGCCCTTGGCGCGTGCGGCCTGTTCCAGTTTCTCAAAATCTTCCGGTGTCCAAAAACGGTCCACCGGATGGTGTTTGGCAGTGGGCTGCAGATACTGCCCAACCGTCAAAAAATCGACATTTGCTGCACGCAGATCGTCCATAACCTGACGCACCTCACTTACCGTTTCACCTAATCCAACCATAAGTCCAGACTTGGTGAAAATGCTAGGGGTTTTACGTTTGGCGTCGTCTAATAAGCGCAATGACTGGTAGTATCGCGCGCCCGGGCGGACCGTTGGATAGAGGCGCGGCACGGTTTCAAGGTTGTGATTGAACACATCAGGTGCTGCATCAAACACGATGTCACCGGCGTCGCCTTTGCCCAGAAAATCGGGGGTCAGAACTTCGATTGAGGTGTCGGGGCAATTGTGGCGCACGGCGCGAATGGTTTGCGCGATATGATCTGCACCGCCATCGTCCAAATCATCGCGGTCGACGGATGTGATCACGACATGGCGCAGATTCAGTTTTTGCACGGCCTTCGCCACGCGCCCGGGTTCAAATGCATCCAATGCGTCGGGCTTGCCGGTCGCAACATTGCAGAAGGAACAGCCGCGCGTACAGGTTTCACCCATGATCATCATGGTGGCGTGTTGTTTCGACCAGCATTCGCCAATATTGGGGCAGGCGGCTTCTTCACAAACGGTTGTTAGCTTGTGTTCCCGCATGAGGCGGCGGGTTTCGTAATATTCGGCCGACTCGATTTTTTTACGGCGAATCCATTTGGGTTTGCGGGCAATCGCAGTGTCAGGCTTATGCGCCTTTTCCGGATGACGTGGCCGCAAGACGGGTGCGGTTATTGTTTCGTCTGGTGTATGGATCGTTGACATTTAAGTGACCCTTTGCCTTCAAACTTTGATGGTTGCCTCTGATATGGTGGCCATAGTCGAGACGGAAATTCCCTAAGTGGTATCATATTCCCTTTAGGAAACTTTTGTTCCCTATAATGGATTTGTGCGATTTGGCAATAGGTTTCGTTCGTGGAACACGCAGTGGTGATTGGCCGATTTGGTGTTTCACAAGAATAATTTACCAATGCATCAGATTTCTTGATGTCACAACGCGTTGTTTCGCGCGAAGCTGGCCTTGTGATTTCCGCTTCCGAAAAGGGTGAGACATGGACAATCAAACGCAAACAGCAGCAAAACAAACGGCGCTTGTGACCGGCGCGACCAGCGGCATTGGCCGGGCCATCACATTGGCAATGGCTGAAGCAGGTTATGACGTGATTGCCTTGGGGCGGCGGGCAACGGTGCTTGAAAAGATGAAGGCTTACCCGGGGGTGCGACCGATGGCGTTGGATCTAACCGATCGCGAGGCGCTTGCAACCGCATTGGCCGGCGAGCAGATTGACGTCTTGGTGAACAACGCGGGCATTATTCCCCCGATCACGCGGTTCTTCGACATGGATCAGGCGGATATTGATACGACGCTAGAGGTGAACCTGTCTGCGGCGATTGCCGTCACGCGGTTGGTCCTACCCGCAATGGTCGCGCGCAAACGCGGACATCTGTTCTTTACGGGGTCCATCGCGGGGCAGGGGGCGTTTCCGAATATGGCGGTGTATGGCGCAACGAAGGCTGCGATCTCGCATTTTGCGGCTGGGTTGCGGTGTGATTTATCTGGCAGTGGCGTGCGCGTTAGCGAGATTGTCGCGGGGCGGGTTGAAACGGAGTTATACCGAGATGCGCTGAGCGCGCAGGCGCGGGCGGATATGTATGAGGTCTATGACGCAGTTCAGCCCGAAGATGTGGCGCAGATGTTAATGACGGTGTTGCAGATGCCGCCTCATGTGGATGTGACCCGGTTTGATATTCTGCCGACGGCCCAATTTGTTGGCGGCGGTGGTTTTGCGGAAAAGGATGCCTGAAATGGATGGGATGTCAGTTGTAATTGTTGGCGGTGGCGCGGGATTGGGCCTGTTGTTGGCGCAGATGGCGATTGAAAACGGGGCCTCGGCCATCGGGATCATTGATTTGGACCCTATTTCTGCCGAGGCCGCTTTGGCCCCTGCGCGGGCTGAGGGGGTTAAACTTGCGTTTGCGGCATGTGACATCCGCACGTCTGATGCAGCGCAGACGGCATTTGGCCAAATTTCCAAGGCGCTTGGTCGGGTTGATACGGTGATCAATTCGGCAGCGATCTATCCGCGTAAATCCATGTTGGATATTACAGATGCGGATTGGGACGCCTCAAATGCGGTGAATATCAAAGGCACGTTTCACATGTGTGTTGCGGCGATCAAGCAGTTTCGCGCGCAGGAAACAGAGGGCGTCGTGAAGGGCCGGATTGTGAATATCACATCGGTTGATGCATTTAAGGCGCATCCCCAAAATGCCCATTATGCAGCCACCAAAGCAGCCGTGGTTAGCCTCACCAAAAGCTTTGCGCAGGAAGTCGCGCCTGACAATATTTTGGTCAATTCGGTGGCCCCTGCCGGCATGGCAACTGAGACAGCGCGGACGTCAGGTTTCTTGAGCGAACTGTCTGCGGCAAGCCCATTGGGCCGAGGGGGTGAACCGCGTGAAATGGCGGAATGGGTGATGATGGCCGGTGGCCCAAAAAACACCTATATGACCGGAGAAAATATCATTGTTTCAGGGGGATACATCTATGCGTGATGGTCAGAGAAACGGCGGAAAGATCCTTGTGGAATCGCTGCAAGCCTTGGGCGCACGGCATAGTTTTGGCGTTCCTGGGGAAAGCTATTTGGCGGTGCTGGATGCTTTGTATGACACGAAGGGTGCGCTTGATTTCACCTTGTGTCGCAATGAGGGTGGCGCGGGGTTTATGGCGGCGGCCTATGGAAAGCTGACGGGCACGCCGGGGATTTGTTTTGTGACGCGCGGACCTGGGGCGATGAATGCTTCAATTGCGGTGCACACGGCGATGCAAGACAGTGTGCCGATGCTGTTGTTCGTGGGGCAGGTTGGGACCGACATGAAGGGGCGCGAGGCCTTTCAGGAGGTCGATTATTGCGCGGTGTTCGGCACAATGGCGAAATGGGTGGTTGAGATCGAAGACGTGGATCGTCTGCCCGAATTTATTTCGCGTGCTTGGACAACTGCGATGTCTGGCCGACCTGGCCCTGTTGTGGTTGCGTTGCCCGAAGATATGTTGACGGCCGAGTCATCCGTTGAACCCCTGACTGGGCCGGTGACCACCTGCGAAGCTGGGCCGTCTGACGCGACCGTGCAAGCGGTTTTGGCCGAGATCAAAACAGCAGAACGCCCGTTGGTTTTGATCGGGGGCAGCGGTTGGTCTGTGCAGGGACGGGAAGCGGTTCAACAGTTTGCAGAACGATCAAATTTGCCGGTTCTGGCGGCGTTTCGTTTCCAAGACCTATATGACAATAACGTGCCGACCTATGTTGGGGATGCGGGCGTTGGAATGACCGCAAAAACCAAGGAACTGGTCCGGCAAGCTGATGTGATTTTGGCAATCAACATACGGTTTGGCGAGATGACGACGGATGGGTTTACATTGCTGAATGTGCCCAGTCCCGATCAAAAACTGATACATGTGCACAGTTCCGATCGTGAATTGGGGAAAGTGTATCGACCTGATATTGCGATACATTCTGGCCCTAACGCGTTTTGTGCGGCGCTGAAACCCCATCAGGTTGATGGAAATTGGGGCGGGTGGCGTGGTGATGCGCGTGCTGCCTATGAAGCTGGGTTTAGCTTGCCTGATTTGGACAGCCCCGTGGATATGGGGAAGGTGACGGCGTTTCTGCGCGATCGCTTGCCGGGGGACGCGATTTTGACCAATGGTGCAGGAAATTTCACCGTTTGGCCGAATAAATTTTTCAAATTTGGCGCTGATCAACGCCTGCTTGCGCCGCAATCCGGGGCGATGGGGTATGGTGTGCCAGCTGCAATTGCTGCGAAAGTCGCCCAGCCTGAACGGACAGTGGTGTGCTTTGCGGGCGACGGTGATTTCCAGATGAATTGCCAAGAACTTGGGACTGCGATGCAGGCCGGGGCGATGCCGATTATTTTGATCCTGAACAATGGGATTTATGGCACTATTCGAATGCACCAAGAACGCAATTACCCCGACCGCATTTCTGGGACCAGTCTTGAAAATCCCAATTTTGTGGATCTTGCGAGATCATATGGGTTTCATGCCGAGCGGGTCGAGAAAACCGATGATTTTGAAGCGGCTTTTGAACGCGCAATGGCGTCGAAATGCGGGGCGGTGTTGGAATTGAACATCTCGGCCGAGGCGTTGACCCCGCGCCAAACCCTGACCCAAATGCGCATGATCGCCAAAGGAGACACGCTATGACGACACAGGATATTCGCCTTGGCGCGGACATTGGCGGGACGTTTACAGATGTGGCATTGGACCTGCGCGGACAGATCTTTTCAGCGAAGGTTTTGACAAATTACGCGGCGCCCGAACAGGCGATCCTAGACGGGATCCAGATCGTGACCGCACAAGCGGGCATCGGGTTTTCTGACCTTGGTATTGTGATTCATGGCACGACTTTGGCAACCAACGCGCTGATTGAACGACGTGGCGCGAAGACGGCGCTTGTGACGACGCAAGGTTTTCGTGATGTCATCGAGATGCGCACCGAAAACCGGTTTGACCAATATGATTTGAACTTGAAATTGCCCCTGCCGCTGATCCCACGGGAACACCGTTTTTCTGTTGCAGGGCGACTGGATGCGCAGGGCCACGAATTGTTGGCGTTGGATGAAACACGTTTGGAAACTCTTGCGGATGAGATCCGGGCGCAGGGGTTTGAAGCGGTGGCGATTGGGTTCATTCATTCCTATCAAAATCCCATGCATGAAGAACGCGCCCGCGAGATTCTGGCGGCGAAATTACCCGGTGTTCCGATTTCAATTTCGGCGGAGGTATCGCCGCAAATGCGCGAATTTGAACGATTTAATACGGTTTGCGCCAATGCCTATGTGCGCCCGCAGATGGAAGATTATTTGATCCGTTTGCAATCGCGCCTGAAGGATGAGGGCGCGCAATGTCCGGTGTTTATGATCCATTCCGGAGGTGGCCTGATTTCGGTTGAAACGGCAATCGAATTTCCCGTGCGGCTGATTGAAAGCGGACCCGCAGGGGGCGCGATTTTCGCGGCGGATGTGGCGGCCCGTTTTGGTTTGGAAAAAGTCGTGAGCTATGACATGGGCGGGACCACGGCCAAGATTTGCTTGATTGAAGATTTCACCCCGCAAACCGCGCGCAGCTTTGAAGTGGCGCGGACGTATCGGTTCTGCAAGGGCTCTGGCATGCCGATTTCAATCCCGGTGATTGAGATGATCGAGATTGGTGCGGGGGGTGGATCGCTTGCCTGGGTCGACAGTATGGGGCGCATTCAAACCGGACCGGAAAGTGCCGGGTCAGAGCCTGGACCTGCGTGTTATGGGCGCGGTGGGGTGCGCCCTGCGATCACCGATGCGGACGTAATGTTGGGGAAGATCGACCCAGATAATTTTGCAGGTGGTGCGATTAAGCTGGATAAAGCGGCCTCAAACGATGCGATTGCACGCGAAGTTGGGGATAAGTTGGGCCTCGCGCCGCTTGAAGCAGCCTTTGGGATTTGTGAGGTTGTTGACGAAAATATGGCCAATGCCGCGCGGGTGCATGCGGTGGAAAATGGCAAAAATGTTTCGGAAAATGTGATGATCGCTTTTGGGGGGGCGGCCCCGCTTCATGCGGCGCGCCTATGTGAAAAACTGGGTGTTGATCAATGTGTGATTCCGCCGGGGGCTGGCGTTGGATCGGCGATCGGGTTCTTGAAGGCACCCTTTGGATATGAGGCCTTGGCGTCGCGGCTTGTACGTTTGTCAGAGTTTGACGCGCAGGCTGTGAACGAGATGTTGGCAGGTCTGTGTGACACGGCGGAACGATTTGTTCGGGCCGGTACAGATGGGCAGATCAAGCGCGCGATAACTGGGTTTATGCGGTATCAAGGACAGGGCTGGGAGATCCCGGTGACGATCCCGGATCGACCCTTGACGCAGGGTGATGTGGATGTGATCAAACAGGCCTTTCGTGCCAATTATGCCCGGTTCTTTGGGCGGGCCATTGACGGATTGGACGGGCTTGAAATTGAGATTGTGACCTGGTCCGTGAAGGCCAGTGATATGCGCGCATTACCCAGTGCAAACCCCCTTGTGACCAAGGGGCAACCGATTGAAATCACGCAGGAACGTGACGTGTTTGATCCGCGCCATGATGGGTTGTTGAAAAGTACAATCATCGCGCGCCAAGCGTTGAAATCGGGCGATATGGTGATGGGACCAGCGGTGGTCGTGGAGGACGAAACATCAACCGTGGTGACGGCTTTGTTTGACGCGGTGATCCAAGGTGACGACAGTATTCTGTTAACCCGGAAGGAGGGCTAAGACATGGCTGGATTATCCGAAATTCGCATGCAGGTGATGTGGAATCGCTTGATTTCCGTAGTTGAAGAACAGGCGTTAACCTTGTTGCGGACGGCGTTTTCGACGTCAGTGCGAGAGGCCGGCGACCTATCTGCGGGGGTGTTCAACCCGCAGGGTCTGATGTTGGCGCAAGCCGTTACGGGGACGCCAGGGCATGTAAACACGATGGCCGAAGCGGTGCTACATTTCCTGGCTGAGATCCCTCGGGAAGAGATGTTTGAAGGCGATTGTTACGTCACGAATGACCCTTGGAAAGGGACGGGGCATTTGCATGACATCACAATGGTTGCGCCGTCTTTTAAAAATGGAATTTTGGTGGCGTTCTTTGCCTGCACCGCGCATGTGGTGGATGTCGGCGGGCGTGGCTTTGGCGCTGACGGCAAATCTGTCTATGAAGAGGGGCTTCAGATTCCGATCATGAAGTTCGCCGAGCGTGGAAAAGTGAACCGAGATTTGGTTAATATTTTGCGGACAAACGTGCGTGAACCGAACCAAGTGGTGGGGGATTTTTATTCGCTTTCTGCCTGCAATGAGGTTGGGCATCGTCGTCTGATTGACATGATGCATGAGACGGGCATGTGCGATTTGGATGCGCTGGGGGATTTCATTTTCAGCCGGTCGCGCAAGGCGACGCTGGACCGGATTGCAGCACTTCCAAAGGGATCATGGCACAATGAAATGGTCGTGGACGGCTATGACATACCTGTGAAATTGGCCGCGACATTGACCGTGAAAGACGGCGAGGTGTTGGCGGATTTTGAAGGCACGGATGGGGCCAGCAGCTGGGGCATCAATTGCCCGTTGATCTACACCAAAGCCTATGCCTGTTATGCGTTGAAATGCGTGGTCGCGCCTGAAATTCCAAATAATTCCGCGTCGTTGGAACCCTTTAGAGTGGCGTCGCCCGTGAATATTTTGAACGCGGAACGCCCGGCACCCGTGTCGTTACGCCATGTCATGGGGCATATGGTGCCGGACCTGGTTTTGGGCGCTTTGGCACAGGCATTGCCTGGGGAAATCATCGCGGAAGGGGCGGCGGCGTTGTGGAATATTCACATCTCGGCCAGGCCGGAAGCCGGAAAAACCGGGCGCAGGTCCGAAGTGTTGATGTTTAATTCTGGCGGCACAGGTGCGCGGCCCGAATTGGATGGGTTGGCGGCGACGGCTTTTCCGTCCGGGGTGCATACGATGCCGGTTGAAGCCACGGAACACACCGGCCCGATTGTGATTTGGCGCAAAGAATTGCGACCTGACAGTGGCGGGGCGGGGCGCATGCGTGGGGGGCTTGGCCAAGTGATCGAAATCGCACCCGCCGATGGACATGAGTTTGATTTTTCTGCGATGTTTGATCGGGTCAATCATCCGGCGCGCGGGCGTGATGGCGGCGAAGATGGTGCGGCAGGTGTGGTCGAACTGGACGATGGTACAAAGCTGCGACCCAAAGGCTGGCAACATGTGCCTGCGGGCCGACGGTTGATTTTGGAAGCGCCGGGTGGTGGGGGTTTTGGCCCGCCAAGCGCGCGCAGCGCTGCGGATCACGCGGCGGATATTAAAGCAGGTTATGTCACCGCGCAGGCGGGCGAAACGGAGGATGAAGCATGAAACAGTTTAATCGGATTTTGATCACAGGTGCGGCAGGACGGTTGGGCAGCGAGCTGCGCAAAGGGTTGGTGCATCTGGCGGAACATGTGCGGATTTCTGATCGGGTCGAGATGACGGATATCCAGGCACATGAGGAAGCGATCATCTGTGAGTTGGGGAATTATGATGCCGTGATGGCATTGACCCAAGACGTTGATGCGATTGTACATTTTGGTGGCATGCCGACGGAAAGCGACTTTGAAACCATCCTAGATAGCAACATTCGTGGGTCGTATCACATCTATGAAGGGGCGCGGAAACATGGTGCGAAACGTGTTGTTTATGCGTCATCGGTGCATGCAATCGGCTATCATGAAATGGAGGCCCATATTGACGCCGATAGCCCCGGACGCCCGGACAGTCTGTATGGGGTGTCCAAGTGTTTTGTCGAAGATTTGGCGCGTCTGTATTGGGATAAGTTCGGTGTTGAGAGCCTCTGTCTGAGAATATTTTCGTCGTTTCCTGAACCGGCGGATCGGCGCATGTTGTGGAGTTGGCTCAGCTTTCGTGACTGCGTGCAATACGTTGAACGCGGCCTGACTGCACCTCGGGTGGGCCATACGATTGCGTTTGGCATGTCGGATAACCGATTGAAAGTGTTGGATGATAGCAAGGCTGGTCATATCGGGTTTCATGCGCAAGACAACACAGAGCCATTCCGTGCCGCGATGGAAGCAAAGACCGAGACCCCTGATCCAAAGGCGGACAGTGTGAAATACATGGGCGGGTGGTTTTGTGACTTGCCGCACCCTGACGACGAGGGAAAGTGATGCGCGACAGCTATGATGTGGTGATCATCGGCGGGGCCGTTATTGGCTCGGCGGTGGCGTATTTCCTGACGGCAAACCCGGATTTTGATGGGTCCGTGCTGATTGTTGAGCGTGACAACACATTTTCACAGGCGTCGACGTCGCTTAGTGCCGCGTCGATCCGCAATCAATATTCCAACCCCATCAACGTGCAGATCAGTCAATTCGGGTCGGAGTTTATCCGTGATTTTGGCGATACCATGCAAGTGGACGGGGAAAAGCCAGATTTGAATTTCCATGAAAGTGGATATTTGTTTGTGGCCGCAACCGCAGAGCAAGAACAGATTTTGCGTGAAAATCATGCGGTTCAAGCAGGGCTTGGGGCGGATGTCGTGCTGTGGGATGCTGATCAGGTGACGGCGGCATTTCCTTATATCAATGCGCATGATTTGCGTGTGGCGAGCTATGGCCAATCCGGCGAGGGCTGGTTTTCCAACACGGGTTTGATGAACGGTTTCAGGAAAAAGGCCCGCGCGCAGGGCGCGGATTACATTCTGGATGAGGTCACCGAAATTTGCCGCGATGGGGATCACATCACCGGGGTGAAATTGGCCAGCGGGCAGGCCGTGTCTTGTGGCATTGTGGTGAATGCTACAGGGCCGCGCGCGGCGAAAACGGCGGCGATGGCGGGGCTTGAGATTCCGGTTGAACCCCGTAAACGGACGCTATTTGTGTTTGATTGCGCTAATAGCCCGGAAGGGTCGGCGCGTGTGAACAATGGGCGGTTGCCGTTTTTGATAGATTCATCCGGTACGTTTTGCCGACCCGAGGGAAAGTATTTTCTGACAGGGACCGTGCCCGAGGATGACCCGGTGGTGGATTGGGATGATTTTGAGCCGAGGCACGAAGAGTTTGACCGCATCTGGATGAACTTGGCCGCGCGGTCAGAGGCTTTTGAAGCGATCAAATTGGTTAATTATTGGGCGGGTCATTACGCGTTTAACACGCTTGATCATAATGTGATTGCGGGCCCGCATTCTGAAGTGCGTAACTTCATTTTTGCCAATGGGTTTTCCGGACATGGATTGCAGCAGTCGCCCGCCGTGGGGCGCGGAATTGCGGAGTGGATTATTTACGGCGGTTTCCGTAGTCTTGATCTAAGCCCGATTGGATATGATCGCATTGTGCGTGGAGAGCCATTTCTGGAAAAATCAGTGATCTAATACCACCCAAGTCAGGAACCGCAGATGGCTGTGTCGCGTCAAAAATTGCCTCCGTTGAATGCGTTGAAAGCTTTTCACGCAGCGTCACGGCATGGGTCGATCAAAGGGGCTGCTGATGAATTACTTGTGACGCCGCAAGCGGTTAGCCAACAGATCAAGCTGTTGGAAGACACGCTGCAGATCACGTTGTTTGAGCGTCGTGGGCGATCTATTGTTTTGACCGAGCCTGCAGTTCTTTTGGCGCGTTACGTTGATGCGGGATTTGAAGAGCTGACGGAAGGCGTTCGTCGGGTGACCAATCAGAAGTATAAAAATCGGATTACGTTGAATGTTTCGCCGTATTTCGCGACCCGATTTTTACTGCCGCGTTTGGATGAGTTCCGTGAATTTGTTCCGCATTCTGATCTGCGTTTGACCACGATGGTTGATACGCCTGATTTTAGTCGAGATGATATCGATGTCGCTGTGCAATGGGGGTATGGGGATTGGCCGGGGCTTGAAAGCACGCGGCTTTTGACGGATCACAAGGCGATTTGTTGTACGGCTGAGGTGGCGTCACGTATCAAGACGCCCGCAGATCTGTTGACGGAAACACGGTTGAACCCGGTGTTGCAGAACACATTGTGGGAAGATGTATTGGCGTTTTTGGGGATGGGCGTGCCTGAGAAATCGTCCGAAATTGCGTTCCATGATGCGGCAACCATGCGGCGCGCGACCCTATCTGGAATGGGGGTCGGCTTGATCTCGTTGGCGGATGCCGAAAAAGATGTTCGATCTGGCGATCTTGTCGCGCCCTTGGGCATGGATAGACTGCTTGAGATGCCTGAACATCAAGTGCCTGGATTTTACCTTGTGCTGCCCCGTGCGCACCGAAGGCTGCGCAATGTGGCAGATTTTTGCGATTGGATTTTGCCGCAAGACTGGTGCGAAGAAGGTGGCGCAGGGGCTAGCAAAACTTTTGGTAATCTTTGATCAGGGATTTGAGATCATCGTAATAATAAAGCTTTGAATTATGTAGCAGCACGCCTGAATCACAATAGTTGTGGATTGTCTTTTCCGCATGTGAGATCATGATCACACGGGCGGTGCGGATTTTATCTGTCAGGGCTTTTTTGCTTTTTAGTTTAAAGCGTCGATCCCCGACGGCCGTGATCTCGTCAATGAGATAGCAATCGAAATTAATGGCGAGCGACAAACCAAATGCAAGGCGTGCCTTCATGCCGCTGGAATAGGTTGAAATGGGAAGTTCGATCGATAGACCCAGCTCAGCGAATTGGCGCACGTCTTCCAAAATACGGTCGCTGTCATGACCATAGATCCGGGCGACGAAACGAACATTCTCAATCCCCGTCATTAAGCCATTGAAACCACCCACAAAGCCCAAAGGCCAGCTGACGGTTTCATCAGATGTGACCAAGCCAGAAGTGGGCAATTCGATGCCGGCGATCAGGCGCATCAACGTGGATTTCCCTGCGCCATTATGGCCCATGACGGCGATGTTTTTGCCGCTTTCAAAGGCAAAGGATAC
The DNA here is from genome assembly GCF_000812685.1 of Halocynthiibacter namhaensis. Classification (GTDB taxonomy): domain Bacteria; phylum Pseudomonadota; class Alphaproteobacteria; order Rhodobacterales; family Rhodobacteraceae; genus Halocynthiibacter; species Halocynthiibacter namhaensis. The sequence goes on along the minus strand of NZ_JWIF01000072.1, from coordinate 66,558 downwards.
ATCATCTAAGATCAGTTTTTTGATGTCCTTGACGTGATAGGTTTTTGTGACGGTATCGAATGCGATCATGACTAAACCCTTGATTTGCGTGTGATGCGTTCAAAAAATAGGCCAATCATGGACAGGCATGCACCGACGCTTAGGACATAGGGTATGTCTAGAATTTGGCTTGTGTAATTTGCGTAGTACCCTTCGCGCACCCATTCCACCAGATGCAGAACGGGGTTCCATTTTAAGACCATCACGGCTTCGGGCGGCATGTGGGACGGGATGTAAAAGACACCGGACATGAAGAACAATGGCCGCGCGAGGACTTTCTCAACGTGTTGCCATGATTGATTGCGTTGATACAGGATGGCGTTGATGGTGCCCAATCCGAAGCTGAACAATAAGGCGGATAGGAAGGCCAGGATGATATGTTCGGGATTGCTGGGCAGATCAGCGAGGCCGAAGCCGATTAACCCGCCGTAAAGAATGATGTTGATGATTACAAAGGTCGACCCAATCAGCACTGTGCGCGCAAATAACGTGTCGGTTTCACGGATCATTGGATAGGTGAGCAGCGCCTTATTGGATGTGAACGCACGCATTAGAGACACGGACATCTTGTTGTGCATTTCCAATGTCAAAACCGCCGTTGAAAAGAAGAGCGCCAATGAGGTGCCATAGGGTGCTTGGCGGCCAATGAGGTAGAAGATGAACACCAGAAAGGTGATCGATACCAAGGGTTGAACAATTGCCCATAAATACCCGGAATGTGAGGTGCCAAATGTCATCCGGGTCTCTCGTAAGGTTAATGAGACGATGACGCGGATTTGCAGCCAGGTGAGTTTCGCGATGCCCATTTCGACCTACCTGATGTGGTCACGGACTGCGTATACAATCAGTGTCGAAATGGACCAAAAAACGAAAAATGCGAATGCGATCAAGGCGCTATTGCGCAGGCGGATTGGATGAATCGCGTCTTGGGGAAACATTGGGTTTGAGAATACGGCGAGATAGCGTTGTTGGCGATCAGCGTCAATTCGAGCTTGTTCAAGCGAGGTTAATGCGGAAGCGTAGCGTTGTTGTGCGAATGTTTGTTCGATTTTCAGGGCCTCGAACCGGGATAGGGCATCCGCGTTTGTTGCGTTTGTGTTGGATGAACTTCCGGTGCCCACTGCATTGCGCCGTTCGTTGATTTGGGCCTGCAACGCAGTGGCGCGACGTTCAAGTTGCGTTAAGGTTCGCGCACCAGGCGCAACACGGGTTTTGAGCGACGAAATCTGGGCCTGAAGATCAACCCATTCGCCTTCCAGCGTGGCAATCAGCTGTGCATCAAGCTGGGCGTTTATGGCCGGATCCACGGTGCCGGTTGTCGCGCGGAATTGACGTAGAGCGAGCTGTGCTTCCAGAAAGCGGCCTTCGGCGCGTTCGGTCTCAGCTGAGGCGAAACGAATGGAATCTTGGCGCGCATTGGTCGAGAGGTTATTTACCAGCAGATCCGCGGCAGCTAAAACAGCGTTGGCGAGTTTAAAGGAGGTTTGGGGGTCGAATGCGTCGACTTTGAATGTGACGATGCCTGTGGTGCTGTCATAGGTTGTTTTGATCCGCCGTTCCCAATATTTTGTAAATTCTTCAAAGGGTTGACCGGTGTGGTAACGCGAAATTGGGTCGATGTGTTCGGCGCCAAAATGGGCCTGTAGGTCGAGATCTTGATCAAGGGCAACCAATAGGTCAGGACTTAGCAAATAGCGACGAATGATATAGCTGTCTGAGGTCGTAGAACCGCTGGATGTGAGCCCTGTTACTGAGCTGACAAGATCGCTGGTTCCGCCAGACCCTGAATCAAACCCGCGCACGACAAAGCTGGCACCTGAAACATATCGGTCGGATGCGAAACGGCCATAATAAATCGCCCCCAAAACAGACGGTAAAAAGCAGACCAAGATGAAGGACAGAAACAAGCGACTTCGGCGACGTTTGATTTCACCGATGCGTTTGGGTTGCAATTGCACGCCTGACGGTGTGGCGGCTTCGAGGGGCGATTTCGGTGGCGTTTTGGCAGGTCTTTTTGCAACGGCGGTCATTGGATCACCTCGTCAGATTGCGGTTCAAGTTTCAGTAGGTCGCGGCAGGTTTTTTGAAACAATGTGCCAGGGGTCATGTGAAGATCGCCGAAGGCCTGAGACCGAAATTGTGACCGCGCATTGGCATGTGCATCATCGTACAAGGCACTGAACAGTTTGGAGTTCAGTGATTTCAGTTGGGCGTCAACTTCGTAGCTGGCTTCAAGTGACGGTGTGTTAAGGCGTTGTTCTGACGTGAAAGATTTTGGCAACACGACAAGGAAAGGTTTGTTTGAATAAAGGAAATCAATCATGACCGAAGAGATGTCGGTGATTAAAGCATCAGCGATATTGAATAGATCGAAAGGTGCTGCATCTAACGACATGCGGCCGGTTGATTTTGTGTTTCCCGGATTTGACAGCGCGGCTAGGATGCGGCGTTGAAATTCTGGCCAATTCGGGTCTTTGTAGGACATGGGGTGGGGTTTGAAGTGCAGTTCTATGGGATCGTCGGCTGCCAAAACATGTTTAATAACTTCTGCTGAACGGTCTAACGACGAGAACTGTGCGTCCGGTGTGAAGCCGCGCCAAGTTGGCATATACACGATATTTTTTGTATCTTTGCGAGGGGTGCCTTGCGCATGTTTGATGGCACGAATTTGTGGCCGCCCGACAACGCGGAAACGTTCATTTGGGATATAGCAGTGATTGCGTGCATAGCGGTCGATCGCCATTTGCCCGGCAACGAACACAAAGTCGTAGTTTTTCGTCATTGGGGAATAGGACGGGGGTTTGTCACTGTCGCCATGCAGAAGTTGAATGTGTAACAACTGGGGTAGGGAATTGATGATCCGACGATTTTTTTGACCATTGTTTGCGTAGAATATCAGCTTGCGATTTGGTGATTTTAAGATTGGCGCGTCGGTTACATCGCTTAGTAAAGCCGCGCGAATTTTGGTGATCTTGCGCAGCGCGTTCAAATGGTGTTGTTCAGAAACCACCGCAATCCACGGCACACCGATGAGATCCATTTCGTCTGCCCATATGGTGATGTGGTCGGGTGTTTTGAGGTCGGGTGCGGAAAAGAAAAAGGCAATGGGAGCCAGTTGAAATGCTGGTGTGTTTAAGACGTGTTGAAGGCGAATTTTTCGACTGTCTTGCGCCCTACGCTTATCCAACAACATGAGCATGCATCGAACGATGGCGAAAGTGGCGGCGATGAGGCCGGGGATCCAGGCAGGTGCTCCCGTCAGGTTGGTTAAGACAATTGAAATCACGGCGCTGCAAAATGCCACAACGCGACAGATATATCCGTTTAAGTGGTGGTGATCGCTTGAGCGCACTGTTGAAATTGCGCTTGAGCGCATTGTGTAAGCTTCGAAACTTCGTGCGCCCGCTTCCAATGCGATTAAAAGTATCAAGCAAGCCGTTGCAATTAACATGCCCCCCCTCCCACTAGGCGCGATGACTTTAGATGTTTTGCATGTGCAATCAGCGCTTGGTAGTTGGGAAAATGCGGGATTGCATGCGGATTGACAGCGGCGGATTCAACGGGTGCCTCATGAGTTGGGTTGAAACAAACCGTCCCTGTTGGAGGCGGAGAATTTCCCAGCCACAATAGTGGTTTCCCAGTTGTCATAAGTGTTGTGGTGTCATCGTTTGGTGTCGCGATGATGATGTCTGCGATGTTCCAAGTGTGTTCAGGTTTGGCAACGGACAGCTCGATAAATGGCGAAGGGTTATGTGTGGCGTGTTCAACCATTTTGTTGAACCAAGCGGCTATGGGCAGAGAGAGTGCGGCGGCGGGTAATGTGACCAGAAGTTTCCCCCAATTTTTGACTAGGGGGGGGCTGAGAAACGATGCGGTATCGCAGGCAGGCGAGGGGGGCATCTGATGATACGTTTCGAGTAATACCTCAAGGTTTCGAAGAAACACGGCATCCATTGTGCCGGTGCAAGAATCCGGTTCAAGGTGTACGCCAACGACAGGCGTATCGGTCTGCGTGCTTGATGCGTGCAGCAGTTCCGGGGCCTCATCGTGTAATACGACAAGCCCGCGTTCGTGGTCCGAAAGCTGTTTTTGCCATCTGTATGCAATCATAGTGTTGGGGGCGATTACACAGTCATACATGCGCAGTGATTGTGGAATATCCTTCAATTGGGCGAGGCTTCCGGTGGTGGCATCTAAGATATGGACGTAATTTGCAAATCGCACAAAAGCGCCGTTCTTAAGCGCGTCATGGGTGTAAAAAACCGCTTCGATGCTGGGCCGTGCGAGGATGTTCAAGGCGTCGGTTTGCGGTGCATACCATATGTGTCCTGACCGCAGAGATTTGGCTTTTTGAAAAGCGTTTTTATCCCGGGCGATGACGGCAGTGATGTAATTCTCACGTGTTAAAGCGGTGTGCAGTTTCCGAATTCTGATGTGCTTTGCCGTAGGTGCGCCAGAACAGTGGAGAGCAACGCTTGCGGGGGATATTCGCAATTCATCTTTGGTTATTTCTATGCATGCGGTACGGCGATCATCGCGTGCTTGGCGCAGCAATTGTTGCACGCCAAGGGAGAAAATGAAAATCGTACAGATAAGAACACAAATCAAGGGCAGGATGGCCCATAAGCCGTAGGGCGTGTTCGGGAAAAAGAGTGTGAAAACAACAGCGCATGCGCAGATATATGACCAGGCGGCAGCGGCTATGCGCAGTAAATAGACGTAACGGGTGGTCTGTTTCTGTGTCTGCGGATATTTTGGTGACGGATTTGGGGCGGCGAGGGTTGTTGCGGCCTGCCCGATCTTGGGCATCGCCCGGACCAAGGTATAGGGCACGGCAAGGCAAAGGGCGACCATCCCGCCGAATGCAAACCCCGCCGTTGCCGCATCCATTCGGATGGATATGAGGCCCCACGTAAGCCAGATGATTGGGGGCACAAACCATTCGGCGTAGTTGCCAAATATTGGTGGCGTACCGATGAGTTTTTGTTGGGCACGCACCGTCAACATGGCGACGAGATGTGTGGCTGATATCAAAGTGAAGGCAGAGGCGGTGTAGACCCAATGGCGCAGCCCACTTGAGTCAGTTTGGAGGCCCGAAATTCGGTTCCATACTGTGTCCAGTGAGAGGATGCAGAGCAGGGTTAACAGTGTGAGAGCTGCGAAATACTTCATGCGCAATGTCTCGACATTGCGGGGCGTCTCCAATGTGGATCGCGCTGGATGTAGGATTGAAGCCAAGACATGCGTTCGGGGGCTGTCATTGTTTTTAGGTTTGGATCCTGGAAGCCAAACACTGCATTGCGGTGTGCCGCATCTAAGGTGTCTTGATGTTGCAGGTATCGGTGCAGCTGCCTGTCGAGATCATGCTCGGGCGCGAGGTATTTGACGTGTTGGATGTCTTTGAGGGTGGGCGAGGCGTCCTGCGAAGGGCGGGCGATTGTGAATGAGGGGATGCCTGCGCTTAGATAGATGGCCTCCATCCCGGAAACGTCTGACAGGCCAAAGCGAACGGTTAACGGATGATCGGGGTCCATTTCGTGTCGATGAATCTTGGGCAGGGCAATGCGCAAGGCGGCGAGGAGGGGTGAAGATCCCCCTTTTAATGCAAGGCTTAGGTGGAATCCTTGTGTCCTTAGATGGCGGACGCCGGAGACAAAATCAGCAAGCAGGCGGGGTTTGAGCAGGCCCAAATACGGGTGAGGTTTAATGACGATTTGATCGATGTTGAGAGCATGTGCAATTTGGGCCGCGATTTTGAACCCATATTGCCCGGACACTGACGTGTAATTGTTGGATGAATGGCCATAGCCTTCCCAAGTGGGGCTATAGAGCAAGGCGCCGTTTTGTTGATTTTGCGCTGTACAAATCCAAGGCAGGTGCTGCACAAAACTATCACCCATCATGATGAGCCGCCCATTCTCTACGTCGCTGCGAGTGAAAATGCCGGCCGTGATATATCGATCTATTGCGAGCGGTCCGGCCACACAAATGTAATCGTATAGGCGTGCGGCAGGGCGCTGTGACGCGGCTTTGTTGCTTTCCCCGTGCAGGGTAAGCACGTGATGAAACTGGCGTTGGGCAACCATGTTGATGTTCGTCTGGGAATTATAAGGGTAGAATATGATGCCACCATCCTGAACGGGGAGGCGCCGTCCCCCCCGCACCATCTTGAGGGGGATGTTTTTGGGCCAAGACGTAACGGTGCGTTGCAGGTCAATTATGGCACGTCGACGCAGTAAGATCGGCGTGGTTTTTTCATCAAAGATGCCATAGTCGTAGTAGGGTTCGATCTGAGAAACAGACGTCAGTACTGGTGTGTCGATGTAGAGACCTTGTCTGAAGTTTTTACGCGACATTTCAGTGGTTAAGTCCGCACGACGAGGTTCTGAGTTTGCAGTAGGTCCCCCACGGGCGAGGTCATGACTTTTATGACATCGGCGACTTGGCTGGGTTGCATGATGGTGTTTGGATCCTCATCCGGAGCCAGTGTGCGACGCAGGTCAGTTGCGCAGCGCCCAGGCGATAGGCAGATGACTTTAATCCCAAACGGGGTGAGTTCATCACGCAGAACTTCGGACATATTGATGACCGCAGCCTTTGAAGTGGAGTAACTTAGCCAGCCCGCACGCCCGCTGATGCCGGCGGTCGATGCGATATTGATGATGCTTTTCAATGGGTGGTCGCGCTGTAGGGCAACTTGAACCATCTTGAACGGAGAATAGAGGTTCACACGCATGGTTTTTTCGAAATCTGCTAGGTCAGTATTTACGATTGTGGCGGGTTTGGTAAAGCCAGCGTTGTTGATGATCGTGTCTAGGCCAATCCCCTGGGCGTCTAGTTGATCGAAAATTTCTGTGGCGACGTTCGGGTCGTCAAAGTCGGCGAAAATTTCAATGATCTCGCAGCTGTTTGAGACGCCTCGCACTTCGGCTAAGGTTTGTTCGAAATGCTTGGAATCGCGCGCAACGAGTACGATGCGATCAAACGCCGTATCTTGGCACGCCAAGGCCATGGCCGCTGCCCGACCGATTCCGCGGGACGCTCCGGTTATTAAAGCTGTCTTTTTCATATTTCTTTACCTCTCATTACCCGTTCCACAATATGAAAATCTTCTGGGCTGGTGACCTTAATGTTGTTGGAATATCCATCCAACATGTGAACTTTCGTGCCTGACATCTTGAAAATCAAGACGGCGTCTTCCGTGAATTTTTTATTGCTTTTTATTGCTGCTTGATGAGCGTTGATTAAGGTTGATCGATTGAATTTTTGGGGCAGTTGAATGTCAAAAACGCGGTCCCTGCGGATGTTTTCGGAGATGGTCCGAGTGTTCGGATCCATGCCGCATACAGAGAATGGGATGGGGGCGAAATAGCCCACATTTTCCGACGCGTGTCGGAGTAAATTCTGATACATGGTGCTGGTTACCGTGGGGCGGGCCGCTTCATGTAGAAGGACTTGTTCGTTCTTGGCCTGCTGTGCCAAAAGATATGAACTGTTCTGACGGTCTGGTCCGCATTCAATCAATTTAAATGTCTTGTCGCCCGCGTATTTTTTCAGGACGTCAATTGTTTTATCTGCGTAACCTGCTGGAAAGTTGACGATTATTTCGTCAATTTCTGGCAATGACGTTGCGGCGATGATCGAATAGGCCAAAACAGGATGCCCCATCATTTCAAAGAACTGCTTAGGTTCTTTGTGTCGCGAACGTTTGCCGATTCCGCCGTTCAACAATAGTAATGATGCTGATATTGCCACCAGTGTGATCCCCAATCTGTACACCAAAGGTATACGCACGGTGCGTTTACAAATCGTTGAAGACAGGCAAATTTTTCTTGAGTGATCTGCGCGTGAATTCGAACAAAACGGATGGGCGTTCGGAAATGACTTTGAGATCAAACAGCAGCGGTTTGATCTGAGGGATTTGAGGGGGAAGGTGCGGAAATTTACGTTCTATTTTGGGGCGGCTTGTGACTGCAGTTCAGCAACGGTTTCAAGGATCTGATTTTCAAATTCACGCGCCGCAGGTGACGTGGGCGTATCCGCAGCGCGCAACATATGAATTTGACGATCTGGAACAATTCCTGCGGATGATTTGGGCAGGGGAACGAAGGCCAATTCCCTGCTTTCAGCCATTTTTACTGTCATTTTCGGCAAAATTGTTACGCCCAAATCGGCGCGCACCATGGCAAGCAGAGATGTGATGTTATGCACGGACAGAAGCGCTTTTGCGTGGATATCTTGGAAGGCCGGAACGATGATGAGGCGGGCCAAATCATTGGCAATGAAACGGTGGGGGCTTAGCTCGGACCACGTCAAAACACGGCCGGGATCGGCCAGTGGATGATGCTTGGGGCAGACCAAGCCAAATGGATCCGACAGCAGGTCTTGGCGGTGCAAACTGCCGCTGCTTAGCCCGGCAGAGGCGATGCCAATATCGATGCGACCGCGGGATAATTCGTGTAAAATTGTAGTAGAATCCATGTCACGCAGTTCGATTTGAACCTCAGGGAAATCCTTGATGAAGCGAGAGATGGCGCGCGGCATAATGGCGGATGCAACGGACGGCACGGCGGCGATGCGCACATGGCCATGGCGGGCGTTGGCGAAGCTTTCGATTGCACGCACGGCGCCGTCGAAGTGGTAAAGTTCGCGTTCGGCCTGTTCCAATACAAATGTGCCCAAGGCCGACAGTCTGTTTTTCCGGTCTGTCATGAACAAGGACTCGCCGAGGTGGTCTTCTAGTTGCTTCAACATCATGGATACAGCGGACGGCGTGCGTCTGAGTTGTTGCGCCGCGTCAGAGAGCTTCCCGCTGCGGGCCACCGCTGCAAAGCAGCGGAGCATTTCAATTTTGAGGGCCATTGTTCAATTTTTCTGAAATTAAGTTCATTTATTTGAATTTGACTGAAATAGCAGATGATGTCCATAAGGGTTGGGCAATTGCGCGCAGAACACAGCGGAGATCTTTGATGACCGACACCAAATTAAACCTTATCGCAGGCACCTGGACAGCAGGCAGCAGCGAAATCGAAAACCGCAACCCATCTGATCTGTCTGATCTGATCGGTATGTTTGCGCAGGCGTCATCAGATCAGCTGGAAGCGACCCTGGACCAAGCGAAAATCGCGCAAGCGGAATGGGAAGCTTACGGCATTGAGCGCAAGTATAATGTGTTGATGGCGATTGGCACCGAGATGATGTCACGTGCCGAAGAGCTGGGCACATTGCTGGCGCGCGAAGAAGGCAAACCTTTCGCAGAGGGCAAAGGCGAAGTGTACCGCGCGGGTCAGTTCTTTACTTACTACGCCGCCGAAACTTTGCGTCAAATTGGTGAAAATGCCGATTCCGTGCGCCCTGACATTGAAATCGACGTGCGCCGCGAAGCTGTTGGCACAGTTGCGATCATCAGCCCTTGGAACTTCCCAACGGCGACCGCGTCCTGGAAAATCGCGCCTGCGCTTTGCTATGGCAACGCTGTGATTTGGAAACCCGCAAACGTGACGCCTGCTTCTGCGGTTGCATTGACAGAAATCATTGAACGCCAAGACATTCCGAAAGGTCTGTTCAGCCTTGTGATGGGCGCTGGTCGTGAAATCGGTCAACGTCTGGTCGAAAGCCCCAAGGTAAACGCGATTTCCTTCACGGGTTCCGTGCCTGTGGGCCGTGGGATTGCGTCCGCTGCGATCCAGAACTTTACCAAAGTGCAAATGGAAATGGGTTCCAAAAACGCATTGGCCGTTATGGATGACGCAGATGTTGATCTGGCTGTGACTTTGGCACTTGGTGGCGCGTTTGGCAGCACTGGTCAGAAATGTACCGCCTCTTCACGTCTGGTTGTTCATTCTGCTGTGCATGATGAATTTGTTGCGAAATTGGTTGCCGGCGCGCAAGCTATGAAAGTGGGCCATGCGCTGGAAGCTGGCACGCAAATCGGCCCGGTTGTGTCTGAACAACAGCTGAACGAGAACCTTGCCTATGTTGATCTGGGCAAATCTGAAGGTGCGGAATTGTTGTGTGGTGGTCAGCGTCTTGAGATGCCAACCAATGGTTACTACATGAACCCGGGCGTTTTCGTTGGCTCAACCAACGACATGCGCATCAACCGTGAAGAAATGTTCGCGCCGCTGGCGGCTGTGATCAAAGTGGACGGTTATGAAGAGGCTTTGAACGTTGTGAACGACACAAACTTTGGCCTGACATCTGGCATCGTGACGCAATCTCTGGCTCGTGCGAACCACTTCCGTCGCAATGCGAAAACCGGTTGTGTGATGGTGAACCTGCCAACAGCGGGCACCGATTACCACGTGCCATTTGGTGGTCGTGGTGACAGTTCTTACGGTCCACGTGAACAGGGTAAAGCGGCGGCAGAATTCTACACCACCGTGAAAACTGCTTATATCTCAAGCGGATCGCCCTTTTGATGCGGATTGATAACCTGCAATATGCCAACTGGTCGGAAAAGATTTTCCGTCAGTTGCGCGAAGGGGGCGTGGACGCGATCCACGTCACCATCGCCTATCACGAGAACTTTCGTGAAACGGTTCTGAATTTCGAGAAATGGAACCGTTGGTTCGAACAATACCCTGACCTGATCATGAAGGGGCAGTGGGCCAGCGATATTGATGTGGCCCGCGAAACAGGCCGCACTGCTGTGTTCTTTGGCTTCCAAAACCCAAGCCCGATTGAAGATGACATTGGTCTGGTTGAGATCGTTCACACCCTTGGTGCGCGCTTTATGCAGCTGACGTATAACAACCAATCGCTGCTTGCGACCGGCTGTTATGAAGCGGAAGACATGGGCATCACGCGCATGGGCAAACAGGTCATCAAAGAGATGAACCGCGTGGGCCTAGTCGTTGACATGAGCCATTCTGGTGATCGTTCCACGATTGAAGCGGCTGACATGTCGGAACGCCCCATCGCGATCACGCACGCAAACCCGCATTCTTGGGAACCTGCCCTGCGCAACAAAAAGGATGATGTCATCCGTGCTGTCACGCAAAACGGCGGCATGCTTGGGTTTTCCGTTTATCCGCATCATCTGAAAGACAAGGGTGATTGCACGCTGGAAGGCTTCTGTACGATGATCGCGCACACGGCGGAAAAATTCGGCGCAGAACATCTGGGGATTGGCACTGATCTGTGCCAGGATCAACCGGACAGCATCGTTGAATGGATGCGTGTGGGCCGTTGGAGCAAGGAAATCGACTACGGCGAAGGCTCAGCCAGTGCACCTGGTTTCCCGGAAATGCCGACTTGGTTCAAAGACAACCGTGACTTTGGCAACCTCGAAGATGGCCTGCGGGCGACGGGTCTTTCAGAGACTGAAGTTGCAGGGATCATGGGGCGTAATTGGTATGATTTCTACGAAAGAAACTTCGTGCCTGCCTAAGTCGACGGGCAAAGTTTCCGGCCCACGTGGCCACAAAACACCAATGGTTGGGCGGAGTTGCGCCCTGCCACTCATCCCATAGGAGGGCAAGATGAACGCCGCAGATACGCAAACCCCATCGATCCCTTTGCGCGACCCCGCGAAGGTCATGCGCCTTGCACGCCTTGGATCACTGCATCAATCCCGCTTGTCTTTCATGCGCATTTTGACGCGCCGGATGTCCCGCGAAGCTTGGACATTTGACCGCCCCGCTTTTGAAATTGACGCCAATGGCGTGGGGCATGCGGTCTATACGGCCCATGGTCCTGATCGCAGCTATTCGCTTGTGGCATTCGCCCATGATTTGCCTGCCGAGAAACGGTCTGATCGCGTGATTGCTGAGGCTTGGGATTGCACATTCACCCTGTTTGATGGCGTGCCAACCGATGCCGATATCACCCGTCTGTCACAAAACATTCCCCTGCAAGAAGCAGGCCGCGTCAGCGGCTCGGAACTCTCAGTATCACGTGCCAATCGATCCGTGCGCCTGTGGGAACATGTGGTTTCGGCATTGGCCGCTGCCACCCAACCCGATCAAAAAACCATTGATGCCGTGGGTTACCTGATGCGCACAACGGCTGTGTATGGGTCTGGCAAACTTGGGGCGGCAGATCGCGAAATGATCGCGGATCGGCCCGAGTTCGCAACACCTTTCCAGGTCGAGATGCTGTCTGTCTTCCTGACTCGCACCTTTGTCCGCGATCTGGTGCAACATATGGCGAATGAACGCGCTTTGGCTGCGGGCTCCACCACGGCGACACTTGATCCCGAGATCGCGCGATCCCTAGGTATTGGAAATTCCACAGGCCTGGGAATGGCGCCTTTTCTGTTGAACCATCCTGTCCTGTTTAACAATTGGATCGCGGCCCGCGAAACGGCGATTGCCCGGGTGCGCAGTGTCGAAACGGCCAGCCCCGAAGCGATTGCAACGTTCCAAGATCTGTTTGCGCGCAGCCTTCTATCTGCAGCCAACTGGCATTCGGAACATCCGATTCAGATCGAAAAGCTGTCCGTCCTGCATGACGACTTGAATAAGCTATCTGCGCATATTGAAACTGCTGATCTTGCGTCAGATAAGCCTTGGAATAGACTCTATATATGGGCTGAAAGCCATCTAGGGTTGGATGCGCAGGAATGTTTGGCCTCTCTTATTCTGGAACCATATGGCGCGCTGGTTGATGATCTGGCCGACCATATGGCCGCAGATAACACCCGACGTTTCGCATTGCAGGTGCAATGACTGTGGGCCGGGTGCGTGAGATTTTGCAGGACGCATATGGGTGGGCCTTGAAGACGGATTGGAAGCTTCCCGCAAGCAATGCGCGGGCTTGGTATGTGTCTGAGGAAAAATTGGAACCCCGTTTGGGCGAGCGTTTTGAAGAACCGATTGCGGATTACGAACAGCCGCTGGCCCCTGGACGTGATGCGGCGGTTTTGCACCAAGCTTTGGACCATTGGCCGTCAGACACACCTGTTGCTGAATTCCTGCTGCGTCACCCTGAACACCGCCATATCTTGCGCCGGGCGCAGATTGTGGGCCGCGCGCCCTATGCGGAAATTCGCGACAATACGATCTCAAAAGATGTTCTCCCGATTGACATGTTGCGCTGTAAACTGGCGTTTTTTGGGGCGGTTCATTTTGATCCGCGATCAGATCGCTGGGTGCGTATTTGCATGTATGGCAATGCGCCTTACCCGGAAGAATTGCAGAGCCGCAGCGCCGATGACTGGGTTTATCCCGCAAAGGAAGAGGGTTAATCCATGAGCCATTCCCTGAATGAAATCGAAGCGATGAGCAAACGTGCCGCACGCGGCGCGGGCCTTGCTTGGGGCTTGGCGGAAGAGGCGGCCAAAGGCACCCGTTGGTTGGCGGGGTTTGGGTACCCTGGCCCGGATCTGTTGGCGGATCTGCTGGAATTAAACGACCGCTTGCCCGCGATTGATTTCTCTCCCTCAAGTCTGAACGGAACTTGGCGTGCACCCGCTGGTCGTATGAGCCCGCTGATCTCAGGTGCTGCTATGTCTGATTGCGCGATGCGCATGTTGGACGGGCAGGTGATTACGATTGAACAGGTGTCCCACCCGCTTTTGATTGTGCCTTTTGCCTCGGGTGCGGCACTGCGCCTTGGCGTTGGTGTTGCGGTTGAATGGGGCGGGGTCGGACAGAGTGGGGCCGGACAGAGCGGGGGCGGGGTGCGCCTTACAACTGACGGGAAACAACTGTGTGTGCAGGGATCGCGCGACGAAATTATGACCGCACATGCACGCGAAGTGCGGTGTTCAGCACCCGCGCAAATGACGTCACCCAATACGCCCATTACGCGCGCGCATGTGGATGACACCTGTTGGGAACGCTTGGGTGCTTTTGCCCATCGTACCTATGCCCCCGCGACAGAGGCCTCACGCATTTTAGGTGCGGGTGCTGGCCTAAATGACAACGATTAACAGAAAGATTTGATGACATGTCCGATACCGAAACCCTAAGCCTTTCCGAAATCGAAACCCTTGCGTTTGACGCATTGGTGGCTGCTGGTACGTCCCCTGAAAATGCGACGCCACTGGCAAAAGCAACCGCGATGACGGAAGCGGATGGGGTTGCGTCCCACGGGTTGGCTTACATCCCGATTTATGCGGAACATGTGCAATGCGGCAAGGTTGATGGGACTGCGACGCCAGTCTTGTCCCAGCCCAAACCATCGGTTGTGACTGTGGATGCGGGCACCGGTTTCGCCCATTCGGCGATTGATATGGGATTTGAAGCCCTGATCCCGGCTGCAAAAGAACAGGGCGTTGCAGTTCTTGCGATCAACAATTCCTATAATTGCGGCGTGCTTGGCGTGCACACCCAGCGTCTGGCGCAGGCGGGTTTGATGGGTATTGGTTTCACCAATGCGCCGGCCTCTATTGCCCCAACCGGCGGCGCAAAGCCCGTTGTCGGAACCAATCCGTTTTCCATCGCGGCCCCGGGTGCCAATGGCCAAGCCGAAGTTCTGATCGACCAATCCGCGTCGACCATTGCCAAAAGTGAAGTCATGAAACATTCCCGTGAAGGCAAACCCGTGCCGGAAGGTTGGGTTTTGGACGTAAACGGAAACCCAACAACAGACCCTGATGAAGGCCTAAAAGGGTCGATGGTGCCATCGGGTGGATACAAGGGCTTGGGCGTTGCATTGATGGTTGAAATGATGGCTGCGGCCATGTCGGGCGCAACTTTGGGCAAAGACGCAAGCCCATTTTCCGGCACCAAAGGCGGCCCGCCTAAGACTGGCCAGTTCTTCATTGCGATCGACCCAACGGCGACATCTGGCGGGGCATTTGCAACCCAGTTGGCCGCGTTGACGGATGCGGTGCGCGGCCAAGATGGTGTGCGGGTGCCAGGTGATGGACGTGGTGGCAAACGTGTTGCTGCGGCGCAAAATGGCGTGGATGTTAACAGTGCGACGCTTGCCAAGATCCGTGCGTTGCTGCCGTCTGCATGATGCCTGACCGGCGTTGACATCAAGTCGGCGTTTAATGATCTCATTTGCCTTGCGGTATGTGTAAGGCAAATGAGGAATGTTCTGTTGGCACGTCAAAATGTCACCGCGCATATCCTATAAGTTGATTGCAGAAGTGCGACTGCAATTATAGTGTTCACTGTCATATTCATGCAACTTGACTTGCCCTGTGGCCCATGAGATTCTCGTTTCTTATTAGTGAGTTCCCTCGGTTTGAGGCTGTTATGATTGTTGAACATATTGAAGTATTTGCTGCGGCGCATGTTGTCGGCGTGGCAGGGGTCGAAAGCATTTCGTCCACGGGTGGCAGCTGGGTTGCTGACACATCGTCCGGCCCGGAAACATTATTGAATTCGAATTGGCAACCGTCAGATGTGGTCAATTGGCGAATTGGTTTTCCGACCGAAAATGGCGTGTTGGTGCGCGACTTTTCCACTGGCTTGGGCCATGAGATTTCGACCTTTGATTTCCAAACTGCCGATGGGCAATGGCACAAGCTTGAGGATGAAATTGACCTCGATAAGCTGACATATCCGCCGCCTTTGGGTGGATTGCCCTTTCGCGTCTTTCTGGATGAAGACAACCATATCACCCTGCTGGACCAGGGGAATGGTGCATTCGCGACGCGGGTGATGATTGACCGGCTTTCCCCCCGACGGATGGACAGGTCTATACGACGGATGACACGTTCTCTTTCGTGCCTGAGTTCATCAAGTGCTATACGCAGGGCTGTTTGGTTAACACCCCCGGAGGATACCGCCCGGTTGAGGATTTGAACAAAGGCGATCTTGTTTGGACGCTGGATGCCGGGTTGAAGCCTGTAAAGGCGATGACACGGCGGAAAGTTATTGCGCCCGAGGGGAATGATTTGCCCGTGCGGATTTCAAAAGATGCCCTTGGCATGAACGCGCCATATGCGGATATGATTGTCTCGCGGCAGCATTGCTTTCTGTTTGATTCACCTATCGCAGAACGCATGTTTGACGAACGTCAGGTGTTCGTTCGTGCGAAAGATATGCTGGCCCTGGACGGCGTTGACATCGCTGCGAGCGAGACGAGCGTGACCTATATTCACATCTTGTTGGACGAACACCACGTGATCGATGTGAACGGTTGCTTGTCCGAAAGCGTGCTGAAGGGGGAAATGGTTATGCGTGCTGTTTCCGTTGATGTCCCGCCAGAAATACCCGCCCGAATGATCCCCAATGGATCAAGTGCCCGACAATTGGTGGCACGCCATATCAAAAACAATCAGCCAGCATGCCCTGCGGCAACCAACGTGAAATGCAGGGCGTAGACCTGCTGAGCTGACTTAATCAACCAATACCAAATGTGAAAAGGAAACGTTATGGGCTTGACCGACTATAAGAACTTAAGCGCCACCGAGAGCCAACAACTGACCTTGAATGCGATCTCTGCCATTCAGGCAACGAAAAATGGAACTGCGGGTTCTGGATGGACTGAACTGACCGCGAGTCAACTTGGTTACGGGCTGTCAGCTTCTGGCACGGATACAACATTTCTAAGCGAAGATACGTCTACGGTCGCTGATTCCGGGGCGCATGTTCTTGTGAAGCGCGATGCAAGTGGCGCAATCGTAGACATCGCTTTGGTGTTTGACGAGGGCAACAGCCCGCAAGATCGTTATGACATTGAAAACAACTTTATCGCGGATACATTGCTGACGCCTGATCCGACGTTTGAGCCAACATATGTTACGAACGCCTATTCAAATCTACTGACCACATTGGCAGATTTTATGAGCCTTGAAGGTCTCGCGGCATCCGATCTATTGGTGACAGGATTTTCCCTTGGTGGCGCGGCGGCAATGAACTTGGCACAGGTGCTGACACGGCGATGGGCAATGCCTTTGTGGATGCCAATTTTGTGACGCTTGCCAGCACATATGTGCCGGGGGACGGATCATCCACCCTGGGCAACGGTGCGCAAGTGATTGATATCGCAATTGAACATGACGTCACGAACAACAGGATTTATGGCGGGTTTGGGCAAAGCTTTCCCAATGGGAATGCGCCTTACCCGAACTATGGCACCGATGGCAATGGAACGGGATCTTTCCAGGTTGCGAACTTGGTGTTGTTCAATGAGGAAACCGCCACCCAAGCGCTATATCGCAATCAGTTGAACACGGCTTTGTTCTACGCGACTGTGCTGAACACGACGCCACCTGCATCGATTCTGTCTGCTTTGGGGCATGATGTTGATTCACTGCAAAATGCACTTGAGCGCGTGTATATGTCTGAATTCTATAGCGAAATGACGCAGTCTTCGCGGGTCATCGTGTCCGAGATCAGCACGGCTGCGGCTGCGGCGAACACCAAGTTTAAAGCCGTAGATACGAAGGCGACATTCAGCTCTGATGTCCGTTCCGATACGTTCCTATTGGGCACTGATTTTGGCGATAAGATCGTCGGAAACATTGGCGATGATGGGCTTGAAGGCTTCGCGGGCAATGACAAACTGCTTGGTGGTCGCGGTGACGATACCCTCAGAGGCGGCGAGGGCGCGGATCGCCTGTTTGGCCAGCAAAATGATGATATCCTATTTGGCGGTACGGGCGATGACTATCTGGCCGGTGGTGGCGGCCATGACGCGCTGTTCGGTGATGCTGGCAATGACCGTTTGCGGGGCGGGAATGGCAAAGACACATTGCATGGCGGCAGCGGCAACGACAAACTATATGGTGATGCGGGTGCTGATATCCTGTTTGGTGGCGACCAGAATGATCTGCTGAAGGGTGGCGCGGGCAATGACATTCTAGACGGCGGCGCAGGCTGGGATCGCTATCACGGCGGTTCGGGTGCGGACACTTTTGTGTTCACGGAAACCGGCAATTGGAACGAAGAAGTTCTGGATTTTGAAGACGGCGTTGACATGTTGAAGGTCGACATGATGTCAAATGGCGTTGCCCTGACGTTCAGTGATCTCAAAATCTTTGATAAAACCGTTTCTGGTGTTGATGGTACAGTGGTCCGTTATGACGGGGGCTCTGTCTTCCTCAAAAATATTGATGCGGTTGACATCGACAGCGCAGATTTCATCTTTTGATCTCATCTGAATGAAATCTAAACACATCCAAGTGCTGCGACTTAAAGCGCTTGGGTGTGTTAATTTGTGCGACTGCGCAGAAGCCAGACAAAAAATACGCCGCCAATAAGGCCTGTGACAATGCCAATTGGAAGATCGTCGGGGGCCATGATGGTACGGGCGATGATATCTGACCACAGCAAATAGATCGCACCAAACAGGCCCGAGGCGGGTAAAACGCGTCTGTAATCGCCGCCTACGATCAGGCGAACAATATGTGGGACCATCAAACCGACAAAACCGATAATGCCAGAAAATGCGACCATGACGCCGGTGATCAATGCGCCGACCATGAAGACAATCAGGCGAAACCGCGCGACGGGAATGCCAAGGGTGGATGCAGTTTCATCACCGATGGTCATGGCATTTAGGTTGGGGGCGTTGATCCAAAGATAAGCCCCGCAAAAGCATAGAACTGTGAAGGGGTAGATCAATTGACTCCACTGTGCGAGGCCAAGACCGCCGAGCATCCAGAACACAACGGTATGTGTGGCGCGCGGATCGCCTAGAAAAATCAAGACATTGGCCAGGGACATGACGATAAAGGACACAGCCACACCGGCCAAGATCAATCTGTCGGCGCTGGTGGCTGAGGCGAATTGGGACACCATGAGAACCAGAATGGTTGAGGCGACAGCGCCCAAGAATGCAAGCAAGGGGACGGTGAGAACGCCCAAAAACATGCCTGTGTGTAAAAGGGCCAGGATCGCGCCAAACGCGCCGCCAGCTGAAATGCCAAGCAGGTGAGGATCCGCCAAAGGGTTGCGAGTGACGGCTTGTAAACTGGCACCGACCATCGCAAGGCCTGCCCCAACGAGACCGGCCAAAAGTGCGCGGGGAAAGCGAATGTCCCAGACGATGGCTTCGCGGCCAGCGGACCAATCCTGTGGTACCAGACCGGGGTTAACTTTGTTTACAAGAATGCCCCAAACCGTGGACATTGGAATGGAGATCGCGCCGACGCTGACGGCGACGCAAATCGAGAGAGCAAGCAGAATGAACCCGGCACACATGGTGAAACGGAAGCCAAAGTTGCGGGTCAATCCTGGGTGTTTTGCTCTCTCCATTGTCATTATTCAGTGCGGAATGCAGCAGCGAGGGTTTTCACCGCTTGGATGTTACGTGGTCCTGGGGTTGCCTCGACATATTCCAGCGTGACGAAACGGTCGTTCTTCACGGCATCCATCTCTGCGAAGGCCGGGTTTGACATCATGAATGCGCGTTTCTCTTCCGCGGTCACATCGCCATAGTTCACAATCACGATGATTTCTGGGTTGCGTTCAACCACGGCTTCCCAACCGATTGTGGACCAGCTTTTTTCCAGATCATTGGTGACGCTGACGCCGCCTGCGGCTTCGATCAAAGCGTTTGGCATGGCGTAACGACCGGCTGTGAAAGCTGTGTCTTCACCGCTGTCATAAACGAACACGCGTGGGGCTTGTTCCAAAGGGGACAGGGTTGCTGTGAATTCTGCAAGATCCGTGCGGTAACCAGCCACGAGGGCTTCGGCTTTTTCGGTCACATCGAAAATCGTGCCAAGGTTCAGGATGTCGTTATACATGTCATCCATGCTAGCGGCGCTTTTTTCGCCAATGTGAATGCAGCTTTCGGTCAACTCATAAACATTGATGCCAAACGGCGCGAGCGTGTCTGGCGTGACTTCGCCGCCCACTTTCATGCCATAGTTCCAACCCGCGAAGAAGAAATCCGCGTCAGCACCGATCAGGACTTCTTTGCTTGGGTATTTGGAAGACAGTTCGGGCAATTCTTCCACGCCAGCCGTCATGTTTTCATCCAAAGTCTTCCAGCCAGAAATACCAGTGTAACCCACCATGCGGTCCGCAAGGCCAAGCACCAGCATCATTTCGGTCAGGTTCACATCATTTGAGATCGCCGCTTGGGGCGGGGTGTCAAATGTCACGCTGCGATCGCAGCTTTGTACCGTGACTTCTGCGAAAGACGCTGAGGCAAATGCTGTGGTCATCAAAGCGGCGGCAAGCGTTGTGTTGCGAAGTTTCATGGGAAGTTCCTTTAGTCAGATAAGTGGAATGTGAGATGTGGCTTGTTGCTTGGCTGCAATCGTTCGAGTTGGGCATTAACGCGGAATGCCTCGGAGACGAGGGTTTCGGTCAACACCTCATTGGGTGCGCCGAAACCTTTTGTGTGGCCATGTTCAAGCAGTAAAATTTGGTCGCAAACCTCAGCCGCCATGTTCAGGTCATGCAGGGACACCACGATGGTCAGGTCAAGGTCGCGGATCAGGCTAAGGATCTGCAGTTGATGGCGAATGTCCAAGTGGTTTGTGGGTTCATCCAGCACAAGAACCTGGGGTTCTTGGGCCAGGGCGCGTGCAACCATGGCCCGCTGGCGTTCCCCACCAGAGAGGGTGGAAAGGTCACGATCTGCGAGGCTTTCGAGGTTTAAACGTGCCAAGGAGGCGTCGACGATGTCATTGTCTCGGGTGCCCGGTGTGGCATAGCCAATGCGATGTGGTGTCCGACCCAATGTCACGACTTCCCGGACAGTCAGCCCAAAGGAGCTTGGCTGTTCTTGCAAAACGGCGGCCACTTTGCGTGCGGCGGCGCGTGGGGTCAGGGCCCAAAGATCCATGCCGTCTACTAGGATTTTGCCAGTTGACGGGGTGTGATAGCGGTAAATCATGCGCAAAAGCGTCGACTTGCCAGCCCCATTTGGCCCCACAATCCCCAAAACGTGACCCGCAGGCAGTGCGAAACTGGTTGGATGAAGCAGATAGGGTTGGCGTTTTGCTGGCCGCCAACTGATGTCTTCAACGATAAGTTCAGCGGCATTCATGCGACACGCACTTTGCTGTCTTCCGTGGCCAAAAGCATTGCGGGCACACGGGCAAGCGTATGTTTTCGCAGCTTTCCGGGGCGATCTACGGAAGAACACCAGCCATCCCCAAGCACAGCGTATTGTTTTGCAAATTCAACCAGATCATCGACGTCTTCGTCGGGTTCAATATCGCCGAACAGATAGGTTGCCTTTTGGGTGCCATGATAGGCAACCGTACAGGGATGATCGCAGCCCGCCATGCAAGCCACGCCTGAAATCGCAAAATCTTCGGCGATTGAATCACCGGCTGCGTCTATTGCGGCGCGCAGCTTTGCGATCAATTCATACCCTGGTTGACACTGGGTGCCTTTGTTTTTGCAAGATGTGCAAATTGTAATTCTATGTGTAGATGATCCCATGTCGCCCTCCGCGAAATTGCGGGGCGCTAATGGTGCATTCAGGTGCACAAAGTTCGTTCTGCAAAGCCATCGCGGCCTCCTGTCCGGACGCCCCGCCCGGGTTGAAGTTACATTATGATGGCAGGTCTCCTGACTTGTGGGTTGTCACTTGCCCGAACCTTCCCAAACGCTGTGCGTTCAGTGGTGTTACCGGGGTCGCTCGCCACATACAGTTGCGGGGGCAGTTACGGATTTGGCGCCTTTTGGCTATTCCTTACCGTATTCCCATTTCATTCCGGAATCACATTTGGATCCCAGAAACCATCGCGATATGGTGTCGGATAATTTGCCGCCTTGGTCAAGTGCCTTGGTCACGGACAATTGGGCGGTCGTCGTTTCTTTTTGCTTGTGTCTGCGGAAAACACGCTTCCATATGGCAAATAAGCGTTCAACGATTTGATCGGCAATGGGGATGGCATATGGCGTCAATCGACGAAAAACTGGTAAGTTTGAGGCATGAATTCCACCGTGATCCCGAACTGGGATTTCAGGAGGTACGCACAAAAGCCAAAGTGGCGGCTTATCTAAAGGACCTTGGCCTGGAGGTGCATGAAGGTGTTGGCGTGGTGGGTGTTTTGCGTATGGGCAATGGCAATCGTTCCATCGGCATTCGGGCAGATATGGACGCTTTGCCGATCCATGAAACCAGCACCCATGATTACGTGTCTAAGACACCGGGCGTGATGCACGCTTGCGGTCATGACGGGCATACGACCATGCTTTTGGGCGCGGCTGAGAAACTGTCTGTGTCGCGTGATTTTGATGGCACCGTGGTGTTCCTGTTTCAGCCAAACGAAGAACATGGGCTGGGGTCGCAAGCGATGATTGATGAAGGCGTTCTGGCACAATTTCCCATCGACGAGGTCTATGCGATCCATAATTTGCCCGGTGCACCTGTGGGGCAAATTTCCACACGAGTGGGTCAGATTTGTTCCAGCGAAAGCCTGTTTGAGATCACGATAAATGGCAAAGGCGGTCATGCATCGATGCCGCAAGTGGGCGTGGATACCATCACTGTGGGTGCGGAAATGGTCTTGGCGTTGCAAACGATTGTGGCGCGAAAAATGGCGCCTGGGGCGGGCGTGGTTGTTTCGATCACTGAGTTCCTAACAGACGGGCAGCGCAATGTGTTGCCGGGTCAAACCATATTGAAGGGGGATGTGCGCGCACGTTTGCCTGAGGATCGCAACGATTTGGAACGCTTCATGCGCCAGATCAGCAATGGTATCGCTGCGGCCCATGGTGTTGATGTTTCAATGAGCTTTGACACGCAATTCATCGAGACCATCAATGCGCAAGATCCAACAGATGCAGTTGCCCGCGTGTCCAAATCCATGGGGCTGGATACGATTTCTGATCGTCCCCCCATGAGCTTTTCTGAAGATTTCGCCCATTTCAGCGCTGCGGTGCCCGGGTGCTTTCTGCTGCTTGGCAACGGGGAAGAAGGGCCGAATGGGCAACCTTTGCACGCCGCTGACTACGACTTTAACGATGACCTTCTGACGATTGGTTCGAACTTTTGGGCAGCCTTGGTTCGAGATCGTTTACCACTGAGACAGGATAAAGAATGACAGATTTATTCCCCCCCGCGAAACTTGGGCATGTTGCGGCAAACATGGTCGCTGGCGATGCGGCACATCGCGTTTTATCGGAACAAGATTTCGCTCAAGCACGCGCTGAGATTATGCAATGGGACGGATATTGCGCGACACCGCTTGTGTCTTTGCCTGCGTTGGCTGCGAAAATTGGCGTTGGCGAAATCCTGTATAAAGACGAAGGCCCGCGATTTGGCTTGGGCAGTTTCAAGGCGCTTGGTGGATCTTATGCGGCGCAACGCGTGTTGCAACGTGAGGTCAGCAAGGCAGTTGGCCAAGATGTGTCATTGGAAGATATTCGCTTGGGTGCGTATAAAGATGAATGCGCCAAAATCACCTTGGTGTCGGCCACGGATGGCAACCATGGACGATCCCTTGCTTGGGGTTGCCAACGGTTTGGCGCGCCTTGCCGGATCTATATTCATGCGGAAGTCAGCGAAGGGCGGGCACAGGCGATGCGTGATCTTGGTGCGAATGTTGTTCGGATCACTGGGGATTACGATGCCTCCGTTTTGCTTGCCAAAAAGGAAGCAGAAGACAATGGTTGGTTCGTGGTATCTGATACATCTTGGCCTGGATATTCTGAGCCGCCGCGTGATGTGATGTCAGGCTATGGTGTGATGACCCAAGAAATCTGCGAGGCGTTGACGCAAGCGCCGACACATGTGTTCTTGCAAGGCGGAGTCGGGGGTTTGGCCGCGGGCGTGGTCGCAGGTATTCGCCAATATTGGGGGGAGAACGGCCCACGCGTTGTGATCGTGGAACCCAAATTGGCGGCGTGTCTGTTCGAAAGTGCGCGTGTGGGGAAAGCGGTGAATTTTGCCATTGTTGATGAAACATTGATGGCGGGTTTGTCTTGTGGCGAACCCTCTGGAATGGCGTGGGAAATCTTGGTGCAAGAAGCATCTGATTTCTTGACCATTCCCGAAAATATCGTGGCACCAGCGGTGCGCTTGATGGCCCGGCCTTTGGACAGCGATCCTGTGGTGGAAGCCGGGGAAAGCGCGATTGCGGGGCTTGCGGCGCTTGTTGCTGCGCGTATGGAGGACGACTTGTCAGGTCAGTGGGCTTGAACGCCGAAGCACGGATTTTGTTAATCGGGTCAGAAGGTGTCACCGACCCGGAAATTTTTGCTCAGATCATGGCGGGCAATCTTTAAGACCGTTAAGGTTTGGTTGCGATGGTGGCAATTTCCACCATCATCGCGATGCCATCGTTGAGGATCTCATCGGGGAAGTCATAATCTGGATTGTGCAGATCAGGGCGGTTTAGGCCAGCGCCCAGACCGAACATCGCACCAGTGTATCGTTTGGTTAACTCACCAAAATCTTCACCCCAGCGAAAGGGCTGCTTGATTGCGTTAAATTCCCGCTTGGTTTCACAGGCAGCGCGTTTGATGATGTCAAATCCGACCTGGTGATTGGTGGTGGCTGCGAATTCTTCACGTGTTTCTAATGTGACGCTAAGACCGTATTCGTCGGCAAGTGTATGGGTGTGGTCGGTCAACTCTTTCCACATGGTTTCAACGGTTTGGGCCAAGGCAGAGCGCAAAGTGAATTGAACTTCGCCCTGTGCGGGACATACGCCAGAGGCCTGCACGCCCATCTGATTATAAACGGGTACGACCAAAGCATATGCGTCTTCGCGGTCGTGTTTGGCTTGAATTTTGCGCGCCATGAGGGTCAATTCTGCAAGTGCAAAGGAAGGGCTGATGCCCGTTTCAGGTTGGGCGCTATGCGCTTCCTTCCCCGTCATTTTTATGGCCGCATATTTGACTTGGGATGCGAATGTGTCTGGCTTGCAAATGACTTGGCCCGCAGGGAAACCGGGAAGATTATGCAAGGCGAACACATAGTCTGGTGCAATCGACGCGAAGGCTTCGTGCAGGCAACAATTGCGGGCACCCGTGCCGGTTTCCTCATCTGGTTGAAACAGCAGGATCACACGACCATAGGCGGGGCGATCCGTTAAGGTTTGCGCGACACCGGCCATGATTGCCATATGCCCGTCATGGCCACATTTATGACCTACACCATCTTGTGTGGATCCATAGGGAATGTCGTTGATTTCGTGGATTGGCAACGCATCAAGCTCACAGCGCAATAGGACAGTCTTGCCCGGTGCCTTGCCATTATATACGGCGGCGAAACCCGACCCATCTAGGGAAATAATGTCGTCCGGCTGGGCGGTCTCAGTGAGAAAACTGCGCAAATATTTTGCGGTTTCTACTTCTTGGCGGGACAGCTCGGGGTGGGCATGAAGCCAGTGACGGAGGCTGATCAGTTGATCCAAGTTTATAGTCAAATCAAGGCCCTTTTGCTGCCGGTTGATGCTGTGCGGGATATCCCCGCACAGCATTGTTCGTTTGTCGTGTCTTAGCCCAAAACCTCGCGGACGGCCAACTCTGTATTTGTGATCACGATGTCGGCTTCGTCCTTTGTCAGGCAGAAAGGTGGGGCGAAACCAAGGATATCACCTTGCGGCATAGCGCGGCCAATCACGCCTTTCGAAGCCAATGCCGCAGAGACCGCGGCGCCAACTGTGGCAGAGGGATCAAAGAATTTGCGCCCGTCTTTTTGCTCAACGAATTCGATTGCTGCCAGCATTCCGACGCCGCGAATATCACCGACATTCGGGTGATCACCCAGGCGTTCTTGGAACCCTGTGCGCAGGTAGTCACCCATAACAGTGTTGTTTTCAATGAGATTTAGATCATCAATCAGTTTCAGGTTCGCAACCCCTGCAGCAGCCCCAATCGGGTGTGCTGAATAGGTCCAACCGTGACCGATTGGGCCGAATTCATCGGTTCCATCTTCCAGAACTTTCCAAATCTTATCCGACACTATGGACCCGGACAAAGGCGCATAAGCTGAGGTCAGCCCCTTGGCGATGGTGATAATATCGGGTTCCATCCCGTAGTGGGTGGACCCCATCATGGACCCGGTGCGACCAAAGCCCGTGACCACTTCGTCGGAGATCAGAAGGATGTCGTGTTTCTTCAGCACGGCCTGAATTGCGGGCCAATAGCCTTCGGGTGGGGGCACGATGCCGCCGGTGCCCAACACGGGTTCACCGATGAAGCCAGCAATATTTTCGGCACCTTCACGGGCGATCAGTTCTTCAAGCTTTTGAACACAATGAGCCGTGAAATCTGCCTCGGACATGTCGAGATCATCGCGACGGAAGTAATATGGCGCTTCGGTGTGGATGACCTGATCAAGCGGCAGATCGAACTTTTTGTGGAACAGTTCAAGACCCGTCAAAGACCCGGTTACAAGGCCTGATCCGTGATAGCCACGCCAGCGTGAAATGATCTTCTTCTTTTTCGGACGACCCAAGATGTTGTTATAGTACCAAAGCAATTTAACGTTGGTTTCATTGGCGTCGGACCCGCCAAGGCCAAAGTAAACCTTGGACATATTGGCCGGGGCGCGGTCCATGACCATCTTCGCAAGCGTGATGGACGCTTCGGTGCCATGGCCGACATAGGAATGATAATAGGCCAATTCATGGGCCTGGGCAGAGATGGCATCGGCGATTTCCGTGCGGCCATATCCGACATTTACGCAATATAGACCGGCAAAAGCATCCAGCAATTTCTTCCCATCGCGGTCTTCAATATAGACACCTTTTGCGCCGGAAATCACGCGGGTTGGCATGTCGCCGCGTGCGTGTTTGGCAAGGTGGGTCGAGGGATGGAAAAAGTTTTCGCGATCCCATTGGCTGAGTTGATCATTGTGCAGCATGTGTTTTCCTTAGCTCCAGTCTCGGCAGATGTATTTGATTTCAGTGAATTCTTCCAGACCCTGACGTGCGCCTTCGCGGCCTAAGCCAGATTGTTTGACGCCGCCAAACGGAATGGGCGGGCCTGTGACCGAGGTGCGATTGATCGCAACCATGCCAAATTCCAACGCGCGTGACATGCGATAAATGCGTCGGGGATCTTGGGTGTGTACATAGGCAACCAGCCCATATTCGGTATCGTTGGCGCGCTTGATGACCTCGTCTTCGCTGTCAAACGGTGTCAGGGCGGCGACGGGGCCGAAGGTTTCGTCCTGCATGATGCTGGCGTTCTGCGGCACGTCGATCAGAACAGTCGGGGGATAAAACAGCGACCCTTCGGCAAGACGTGCGCCGCCGAGGACCAACTTGGCACCTTTTGACAGGGCATCTGCGACTTGTTCTTCCTGTTTTTGCACAAGACGGTCATGCATCAAGGGACCCATGTCAGGGTCATCTTTGCCAGCACCCAGGGTTAGTTGACTTGCGGCATTCGTGAAGCGTGTGCAGAATTCGTCATAAATGCTGCGTGCAATAAACATCCGATTTGCGCCCAGACAATCCTGGCCGCCGGTCGCAAATTTAGCGTTGATCGCTTCACTGACGGCGCGGTCAAGATCGGCATCTTCAAAGACGATAAATGGGGCGTGTCCGCCCAGTTCCATGACCAGGTGTTTCATTGTGTTTGCGCATTGACGGTATAGAAGGCGGCCAACTTCGGTTGATCCTGTGAAGGATAGGGCGCGCACGCGGGTGTCGTCGCACCAGGGCGTTACAATGGTTTTTGCGTCTCCCGGCAACACGTTGAACACGCCAGCGGGCAGGCCCGCTTCATCCGCGAGTTGGGCGAGGGCCAGCGCGGATAAAGGGGTTTCCGCTGAAGGGTGCGCAACGATGGTACAGCCTGCGGCAAGGGCGGCTGCCGCTTTGCGGGTTAACATCGCCGAAGGGAAGTTCCAGGGCGTGATTAAGGCAACGACGCCAATGGGTTCGCGCCAAAGTTCGACCTCGGCCGTGGGCAGGTGGCTGGTGATGCCTTCGATATTGGGGCGGCGGGCTTCTTCTGCGTAGAAGTCGACGAAGCTTGCGGCATAGTCGATTTCGCCTCGCGCCTCAGAGATGGGTTTGCCTTGTTCCGCGACCATGATCCAAGCCAAGTTTTCGCGGTTTTCGATGATCTTTGCGTGCCATTTCTTTAACAGTGCTGCACGGTCTTGGGGCAAAAGGGCGGCCCAGGCGGGGAAAGCGTTTCGCGCGACGGTTACAGCCTCGGCAGCTGCCGTAGCGGTCATGGCGCTGACATTTGCGATGACCTGGCCGTTCGCGGGGTCTGTCACCGGGAATGTGCTGGTGCCCGGGACCCATTCACCATTGATGAAGGCATTGGTTTTCATCAGCGGCCCTGTGGGAATGGATGTGTTCTGCGCGGAGGGATTTTTGTGCGACATATTTCGGTTCCTGTGTTGGAGAGGACACTAAGGAGAAACGAAAGATGATGAGGCTGAAGTTGCCTGAGTTTACAGAATAATCAGCTTAATTTTGGCGCTAGGTCGGATTATTCATCTGTTTTGTCGCCCAGAAGATGCAGTGGAGGGCCGGGGCTGCGCACGGTTTTGGTGACGATATAGGAATAATAGCGTGCGATATCGCCTGAGGTTTCCAGGATGGTTTCGATCAATTCTTGATAGGCTTCGATTGATGATGTGACGACTTGAATTAAGTAATCATAGCCCCCGCCAATGGCCCAACACCCGGTGATTTCGGGATGAGCTCCAATGGTGCGTTCAAAGGATTGAAACCGGGCAGCTGCGTGTGAATCCAGCTCTATTGTGACGAAAACAGTGATTGCGCCGGGCAGTTTGCGCAGGTTGATCTGTGCGTGATAGCCCGAGATCAGCCCAGACTTTTCCAGACGGCGCAGACGTTCCCAACAAGGTGAAGGGGACAGCCCAACCTTTTGTGCGAGCGCTGCTTTTGTGATGCGTCCGTTGTCTGAAAGCACCCGAAGAATTTGGAAATCGATACGATCGAGCTTAAGCATACCGATCTATATCCTTGGGATGGTCTGGGATCAATGCGTAGGGCGTTGATCCCAGATTGGCGCAATAATTAGTCTCGTTCTGTTTGCATGCGGCGTTCCAACCAACGGACACCTGACGAAACGATCAGAATCAACACCAGATATTCAAGCACAAGGATGGTGTAAATTTCGAGCGGGCGATATTCGCTGACCACCAATTCATTTGCCTTGCGTGTCAGTTCTTGCATGCCGATGACAGACACAAGGGATGACATTTTTAGCATATATACCAATTGGTTGCCGAGGGCAGGCAGGATGCGGCGGATGGCTTGCGGCAAGATCACGAAACGCATCGTGTCAGTGTAGTTTAGCGACACGGAATGGGCCGCTTCGTATTGGCCTTTGTTGATGGATTGAATGCCTGCGCGGAAGATCTCGGCTTGGAACGCGCTGTCAGACAGGGCAAGGGCAAAGACACCGGCCCAGAAAACATTCAGCGTAATTCCGGTAACCTGGGGCAAGCCGTAATAGACCCAAAGTATCAAAACCAAGATCGGAACCGCACGCACGACTTCGACGTAAACACGGTTAATGTTTCGCACTGACCGCTTTTCCGAAAGGCCAGGAAGGGCCACCAACAGACCCACGGCGACGGATATGAGAATGGCGGTGAGGCTCATCAATATGGTGTTCCAGGCACCTGAGATCATGAAAGACAGGTTATTATAGCCGGATGTGGTCGTGGGATCGACGACATACCAGCCCCAGTTATTGGAACAACCGGACAGAAGAAATGCCACGGGGGCAAGCGTTAGAAAGCGTTTCATCGGGTGCTCCTTAGTGGCTTAGGATTTTTTGCAAAAAGTCTTTGCAGCGGTCGCTTTTTGGGGCGGTGAAGAAGGATTTAGCGTCGGATATTTCGACGATTTCGCCTTGATCCATAAAGACCATTTTATCCGCAACCCGACGGGCGAACCCCATTTCATGGGTGACACAGATCATGGTGATGCCGCTGTTTGCCAGTTCGGTCATCACGTCGAGAACCTCGTTGATCATCTCGGGATCAAGAGCGGAGGTGGGTTCGTCAAACAGCAATATCCGGGGTTCCATGCAGAGGGATCGTGCGATGGCGACGCGTTGCTGTTGCCCGCCAGACAGCTGGCGTGGGTATTTATCTGCCTGGTCTGCGATGCGCACCCGTTCAAGATACCCAAGCGCACGTTCGCGGGCCTCTTTTTCAGAGATTTTGAAGACACGCTTCGGACCTAATGTCAGGTTTTCAAGCACGGTGAGATGGGGAAAAAGATTGAACTGTTGAAAAACCATGCCGACGTTGGCGCGCACTTTATCAAGGCTTTCACGTGTATCGGTGAGTTCGATTCCGTCGACGATAATCTGACCTTTTTCGTGCTTTTCCAAGCGGTTAATACACCGAATAAGCGTGGATTTTCCCGACCCTGATGGACCGCACACAACAACTCGTTCACCAGGGGCGACAGAAAGGGAGACATCCTTCAAGGCCTGAAACGTTCCGAAGTATTTTGACAAATTTGTGATCCCAATAAGGGTATCGGTCGTGGTGGTTTCCATGCAATCCTCCCGTTAGCGCCTCAACAGCGAAGCAGAAAATTAACCTTCGCGCAATTTATTTATTTTCTTGCAATATTAATCGAGACACGCAAGGCTGAACAATCAGCTGCGAATAAGGAGAGGAAGATGAAGTTTTTGAAAACCTGTGCCGTTGCGCTTGTTGCGCTTGCCGGTACGATGCATTCGTCCACCGGAGCCCAGGCACAATCTGCCCTGCAGGAGATCCTGTCAGGAGGTGTGTTGAAAGTCGGGACAACGGGGGATTGGAACCCGATGAGTATGCGTGACCCGGCCACCAATTCTTATCGCGGGTATGACATCGATGTGATGACCCAGCTTGCGATGGACCTGGGTGTTGAAATCGAATTCGTGCCAACGGATTGGAAGACCTTGGTAAGTGGTGTGACCTCTGGGCAATACCACATGACCGGATCCGCTTCTGTATCGCCTGCGCGGGCGAAGGCTGCTGGATATTCTGACAGCTATTTTTCACTGGCGACTGTGCCGCTTGTCTTGGCATCCAACGGGGATCGTTTCCAGGATTGGGGTGATTTGAACCAAGCGGATGTGACTGTTGCGGCGACACTTGGCACAACTCAAGAAACCCAAGTGAAGGAGTTCTTTCCGGATGCGCAGCACCGTATTGTTGAGGCCCCAGCGCGTGATTTTCAAGAGGTCCTTTCTGGTCGTGCGGATGCCCATATCACATCAAATGTTGAGGCGAACAAACTGGTCGCGCAATATTCTCAGATGATGATTGTGCCCGTGGAAGAACCACGCGCACCAACCCCGATTGCGATGTTATTGCCCCAAGCTGATCAGGTTTGGATCAACTATGTGAACACTTGGATTCGCTTGAAGCAGGAACAGGGTTTCTTTGAGGAACTTGGCGAGAAATGGCAGCTTCTTTAAGCCGCTGAGATAATTTGGACCGGCGTGTGGTGACATATGCCGGTTTTTTCTATTGGGGGGTAACATGCTGAAAATATACGCCATTCCGGTTAGCCTATATTGTGCAAAGCTACGCATTTTGTTGCGGCACAAGGGTGTGCAATGGGAAGAAGTGCCCCCGCCGGGCGGATATGGATCGGATGTGTATAAAGCGATTGTGCCGTCTGGAAATTTACCGGCTTTGCACGATGGTGATTTACTTTTGACGGATTCTGAGGCCATTGCTGAATATCTGAACGAGACGCAACCTTGGCCCGCGATGTTGCCAAGCGAGGTGACGCTGCGTGCAAAGTCTCGGGCGTTGGGACGTTTCCATGACACGCGCCTTGAGCCGGAATTACGCCGTATTTTTGGGCAGATAAGACCCGATACACGCGATGCAGATGTTGTTGGGCGAGCAGGTGACGCAATTTCGGGTCATCTGAGTGTACTGGCGAAATTGCTGGTGGATGCGGATCTGCCGCGTGATCAATTGTATCTCTGTGATTGCGGATTTGCGATTACATTTGAGTGGCTTGCAAGCTTCGAGAAACATGTCGGTCTTGCGTTGAACTGGCCTGATGAGGTCCGGCAATATCGTATGGACCTTGCCCGTTTGCCGTCAATTGCGGCTGAATACGCTGATTATTTGCCGAAACTTGAGGCATATATGAAGGACAACACCTAATGCGTTTGAGTGAGATGACCTGGCAAGAAGCTGAGGCCCATTTTTTCGGTCAGCCCGCAGTTATTCTGCCGACAGGATCGATTGAACAACACGGCCCGATGGGGTTGATTGGGACGGATGCGATTTGTGCCGAACAGATCGCGTGGCGGGCTGCGGATCAAGCAAAGGCGGTGGTTGCACCGACGGTTTCCTACGCGCCTGCGCCGTTCAATATGGGGTTCCCTGGCACAATGTCATTGAGCGCGGATCTGTGGCAGGCGATGATGCTTGAGCTGTTCAACGGCTTGCACCATCAAGGGATTTCAAAGGTTTACGTGATCAACGGACATGGCGCGAATCTTGCGCCACTGCGCGCGGCGGCGGCAGATTGCGGTGCCGATATCCGCATTCGCAGTTGGTGGGATTTTGAGCCGGTGAATGTGTTGCGCCGGAAATGGTATGGCGATTGGGAAGGGATGCACGCAACCCCTTCCGAGATTTCGATCACGCAGGCGACCCATCGGGCGATTGCACCGGGCGACGCAGCGGAACCGCCTGAATTCCTGACGCCAGAGTTTGTGAAAGCCCATGCGGGTGACAAGCATGGCCCTGCGGACGAGCATCGGCGGGATTTTCCCGACGGGCGAGTGGGATCTCATTCGGCGCTTGCCCAGGTGGATCATGGGCATGCGTTGTTGAACGCCGCCGCGACGAGCGTTGCTTTGGATTTCCGTGATTTTGTCGCATCTTAAGTTTGCGTGGAAATAAATTAATTGCGCCTAGGTAAATTATCTGCTTCGCTGGAGGCAACATATCTGACCCAAAATCACCTTCGATCAACGAGGGTGGGGGCGGATGATAACATCTTGAAGGAGCCAGCATGTCCGCTTGGATTGAAATGATCTCGGATGAGAACGCCGACGAACCCCTGAAAAAGGCACTTGATTTTGCGCGGACGCCCCATGGAACGGTCGATAATGTGATGCGTGTTCATTCGTTGCGACCGCAAACCATGAACGGCCATGTTGTGCTGTATCGCGCCTGTCTGCACGATGATAGCAACACCATTCCCATGTGGTTCCAAGAGGTGATCAGTTCTTATGTGTCGACGCTGAACACCTGCCCCTATTCTTATGCAAATCACTGGTCGAATGCCCGGCATTTGATCGGTGATGAAGATCGTGCGGATAAGGTCGAAGCCGCGTTAAAGGCGCACCGCCCGGAAGATGCGTTCGAGGGGGGGCAGCTCGCGTTGCTGCAATACACTGAAAAATTGACATTAAATCCAGGCAAGATGGAAAAAAGCGATGTGGATGCGCTGAAAGCCGCTGGCGTTCCAGATGGTGAAATCCTGGAAGCCAATCAAATCATTGGATATTTTAACTATGCCAATCGATTGTTAAATGGCTTGGGTGTGACCACCGATGGCGACACCGTCGGGTATTACGCCAAAGATTAAACTTGCGCCTTGTGCAATTATTTGCATAACCTGCAAATAATTGCACATACATCAACAGGAGGCCCCCATGGGTTACGCAGAAGCAAAGCAGGTCGAAAGTGACATCATCCCGGTTGTGGATATCACGGGCCTTCGCGATGGTAGTGATCCGATGGGGGTCGCCAAAGCCTTACATGCGGCGAACACGGGTTTGGGGTTCATCTACATCAAAGGCCATGGCATCCCTGAGGATCTGATCAATGCAGTCCGCGCCAAAGCCTTCGATTTTTTTCGTTCCGATGAAGCCAGCAAAGAAGACGTGCGTATTGATGCCAGTCATCGCGGTTGGTTGCCGCAAGGTGGCGCGAAGATGCAAGATGATGCTAAAGCGGATCTGAAAGAAAGCTTTGTTTGGGGCTATCAAAATGATGCGGGCACATTGCCTGACAGCCATGAACTGCGCGGTCACAACCAATGGCCCAAAGCCATGCCCGAGTTGCAAGACCTTTGCATGCAGTATTTCACGGCCGCCCATGGTGTTGCTGAACATTTGATGCAGGGCTTTGCGATGGGTCTTGGTTTGGATAAGAATTTTTTCCTGCAAACCAATGATGCACCCCTGTCGCGCAATTCATTTGTTTATTACCCGGTTCAGGATGAAAGTGCTGGGAAGGACCAATTTGGCGTTGGACCACATACTGATTTTGGAGTGCTGACAGTGCTGTGCCAAGATTCGGTTGGCGGATTGCAGGTTGAAAATATCGATGGTGAATGGATCCAAGCGCCGCCGATTGAGGGCACATTGATCGTTAACGTCGCGGATCTTCTGAACCGCTGGACGGATGGTGCCTATAAATCAACGCCGCATCGCGTGGTGAACAGTTCTGGCAAGGAACGCCTGTCGCTGGTATTGGCCTATGATCCGAACCCAGAAACTATGATTGATGCGAAAGATGTATTCGGCGCTGATTACGCCCCGAAAGAAGATCCCATCACCTGTGGAGAATATTTGAACTGGCGTTTTGCCAAGGCGTTTTCCCACAAGAAAGGCTGATATGACGACCCAGAACACCCGCGAGGATACAGGAATTGATGACGCAATTGGCGCTGCATTGCGGCAGTTGCGTCGCGGTCTTGGCTGGTCAGCCAGCCAACTTGCGACGAAAGCGGGGATTTCTGCAGCAATGGTCAGCCGCATTGAAAACGGTCAAGTTTCCCCTTCGATCAGTTCACTTTGTGCGTTGGCGGGGGCGCTTGATGTGCCACTTGTCAGTCTGTTTCGTGAAACGGCCAGCAAACACGCGGATTACACGTTGGTTCGGGCAGGCGAAGGGCTGAAATCCAATCGGATTTCCCAGGGGCACAGCCATGAATTTGTAAATCTCGCGGTGCATTCACGGCGGGATTTGCAATTTGAAGCCCGCCGCGTGACCTTGGTCAAACAGGAAGCCCAACCCCCAACATATGTCGGTCATGGTGTTGTTTATGTTCAGGTCCTCGAGGGCGAAGCCATCTATCGTTATGGCGGGCAGGATTTCACCCTCTTCCCTGGTGACAGTCTTTCGGTGGACGCTGAGTTAAGCCACGGATTTGTTGAGGTGATCACTGACACCTTTACGTTCCTCACGGTTCAGGCGGAACGCAGATGAGCAGCGCAGATCGTGATGTTGACCTGACCGAGGGCTCGATTGGGGGGCATTTTCGGGCATTGGCGATCCCCGCTGCGATCGGAATGGTCTTCAGCACTCTGTATAATGTGGTTGATATTTGGTTTGCGGGCCTGATCTCAACTGAGGCACAGGCCGGTTTGGCCATTGGGTTTCAAGCCTTTTTCATCACGATGGCGGTGGGATTTGGGCTTGGTTCTGCCATGGGCGCACTTGTCGGCAATGCACGAGGCCGCCGTGAAAGTGCCGAGGCCCGCGCGTTGGCGGCGCAAGGCATCAGCTATGGGGCAATTGCTTCGTTGATCTTGATGTTTGCGGCGGTTTGGTTTGGTCCGTTGTTGATATCTCTCGTATCCGAACCCGGCGGATATCGTGATGCGGGCACGCAATATTTCAAATGGCTAATATTCGCCTTGCCCGGTTTTTTGTTGGCTTACGGTGGCAATGGGATTTTGCAAGCGCGCGGGAATTCAGTCACGTTACAACGCGGCTTAATCGCCGCCTTTTTCGCCAATATCATTCTAAACCCGATCCTGATTTATGGGGTCCCAGGGATCTGGAACGGCATGGGGTTCAACGGCATCGCCTTGTCCACCGTGCTTAGTCAGACGGGTGTGATGATATATGTGCTGTCGCGCATTTTTGGGCGCGATATGATGCAGGGATTGCGGCGTTCAGAATTCATGCCAGATGCTGTGAAGTTCAAGGAAATTACAGCGCAGATGCTGCCAACCAGTTTTGCGATTGTGGTTATGTTTGCGGGTGGATTTGTCGTTCAGTTTGCGCTGAAAGACTTTGGGGAGCATGCACTTGCAGCCTATGGGATTGCCTTGCGTGTGGAGCAGATATTACTGCTTCCGGTGTTGGGAATGACCGGTGCATTGCTTCCGATCGCGGCGCAGAATTTCGGGGCAGGGCATGCGGATCGCGTGCGCGATGCTGTGTTTTTCTGCTGGAAACTCGGGTTTCTGCTGATGGCGATTGCATGCCCGATGTTGTGGTTTGGCGGCGGGTTTGCGATGTCGCTGTTTACTGACAACGCAGAGGTCATTCGTGTTGGGCAAAGTTATTTGCGCGTGGATGGTTTCATTCTGCCGATCTACATGATGTTGTTCGCGATCAATTCCCT
This sequence comes from Halocynthiibacter namhaensis, assembly GCF_000812685.1. Taxonomy (GTDB): domain Bacteria; phylum Pseudomonadota; class Alphaproteobacteria; order Rhodobacterales; family Rhodobacteraceae; genus Halocynthiibacter; species Halocynthiibacter namhaensis. Next base: position 30,413 of record NZ_JWIF01000072.1, on the reverse strand, counting down.
TTTGCAGGCCCTAAAACGCCCGATTTGGACATTATGGATCGGAATTTATCGTCAAGGATTTGGCGTTGCCTTTTTTATATGGATTTATGTTGGCATTCTGAATTTCTCGGTTTGGGGGGTGTGGTTTGGGATCGCAACCAGCGTCCTGACCGGGTGGATTCTGGCAATGATCGTCGCCGAACGCGTCGCAAGGCTTGAGATTGGCGGTCTTTGGGTGGCGAAGGTTGGCAGCAAATGAAGGTCTTACAAGCTGCGCGATTCAGGATGCAAACTATAGAGATCTGCCGGATGGAACAGGGTGGCGCAAGTGATGGCACGGCCGTTCCATTCCGCTTGTCGCTTCAATTGCAGTACAGCCGTTCCGGTCTCAACTTGAAGATGCCTCGCGGTGGCTGCCGTTGCAATGCAGGCCGAAATGTCATGGTTCATGCGCGAAAAAGGCACATGGTCCAACATCCAAAGACCGGGGCTTTCATGTTCAAACCCTTGATCCATCGCTTGTGGGATTGCATCAAGGTTAATCCAACGGTCTTCAAGTTGAAAAACGCGCTCTCCCGCACGATGTCGACATTGAACATGCAGCATCTTCTGTGTGGGTGGGATATCAAAAAATTTGGCGATATATGCGGGTGCGATTTTCTGGGTCCGATTCAGAAGATCGTAGGAATACGCAAATCCACGTTGGCTGATTTCTTGTGTAATACGCCGAATGTGAATTTCCAGTGCGACACCGTCGGCTTGGGCAACGCGCGTACCGGCGCGCCGTCGTCGTTCAACCACGCCATCATGCGCCAACTCGCGAATTGCACGATGTACCGTCAGCCGAGAACAGCCAAAGTCTTGCGCCAATTGTGTTTCGCTGGGAAGGCGCCCACCGGGGGGCCAGTCTCCCGATCGAATACGGTCCAATACGGCAGTTTTAACTTGCATATATAGAGGGTGTGAACCGGACAATGTGAACTTTCTGTGAGGTAAGGTTTCTGCTAATGTATATACATTATGCGGGCGAATGCTTACTGCTGTCAATTCGCTTTCAACCAACGTTAGATCCGTATTTGTAGGATGCCATCCACATTTCGGGTTTCAAATGTGATCATTCTGCGGGTTGCCGGTGCCGAGATCGGTTTGCCGTTGCGCACATCAAACGCGCCTTGGTGCAGGGGGCACTCGATGATGTGCCCGTCAAAATATCCATCACAGAGATCGGCGCCCCCGTGATTGCACAGCGCGAGAGATGCATAATATCCGCTTGGTGTGTCATAGACCGCAATAAGGCGTGACCCGAAAGTAACCCGGCTGACCCATTGATCTTCTAATTCTGCAACGGGGACGAGGTCTTTCCATGTCTTTTCACGTTTCATTTCACACCCCCGAGTTGGATTTTGAGGAGGGCAGGTTGAGCTGTTGCAATATGTCACGATGCGCGCCGATATAGCCATTGTGTTCGACGTGGATGTGATCTTTCAGCTTTTCGTGAAGACGGGGCAAGGCGTGAAATGGAACGGATGACACATAGTGATGTTCAGCATGATAGTTCATGTTCCAGCACAAAAAACGCCATGGAAGGGATACCAAATTGGTACGAGTGTTCTCGCGCATTTGGCTGACTGTCGGGCGGCCAACGTGTTCTGTCATGCGAATGAACCGCATCACGGGTTCACCCAATATTAGGGGAAATATCCAATAAAACAAAGGACTATACCAGTCAAAAATAACCATCACGCCGACCAAAGTTAAGTATGCCGCCAACATCAAGCGGGCCTCTAGGAAGACAAGTTTATATGCAACCTTGGGAATGAATCGCTTTTCTGACGCGGTGAGTCGACCAAAACTATGGCGCCAAATTTCAGTGAATTTTGTGCGCCAATAGGGAATTGCTGTGAGGTAAAACAGATAGGATGCAAATGATTTGGGCATGGGGACAAGTTCCGGATCGTCGCCGTCAATTTGCGTGTAGGTATGGTGGTCACAGTGTTCGTATCGAAAATGGGTGTGGGGCAATCCAATGATGACGCCACAAATACTTCCGAAAAGATCGTTCAGCCAGCGCGTTCTGAAAACGGTGTAATGCACGCATTCATGTTGAAGTGAAAAGTGATGAACCAAGACCACGCCGTGCACGAACATCGCGGGGAAAACCCATGCAGTTCCCAAGGAGAAATACACAGCGGAAGAGGTGAGAAGCAGCACAATCACCCATATTGCGAGTCGCTTGAACGCGGGAATATTTGATCGTCGCATGAATGATTTTAATTCGTCGCGGGTCAATTTCCCTTCTGCAAGTGCTTGCGTTAAGGGCGTTGTGATTGGCTTCGTCATGACCTGGCCTCCTATAACTAGGTAGAATCGAGATTGCGATGAAAAAACGAAATAAATGGTTGCATGATATGCATAAGTATAGACAATATATTTTACAATGAATTGTTTTAGCGTGAGAGACGACAGCAAATGCCAGAAGCAGAGCCAATCATCAGCGCCGTTGAGATCGATAAGTTCTTTGGGACGTTCCAGGCCTTAAAAAATGTTAACTTAACGGTCGACCAGGGAGAACGGGTCGTGATTTGCGGTCCATCGGGATCTGGGAAGTCGACTTTGATCCGTTGCTTTAATGGTTTGGAAAATCACGATGCTGGCCAATTGGTGGTCGATGGCATTGACGTACATGCAGATTCAAAAGAGATACGCGCGCTGCGTCAAGATGTTGGGATGGTATTTCAACAGTTCAACTTGTTCCCGCATTTGACCGTTCTGGAAAATCTCACCATCGGCCCGATCAAGGTGCGCAAGATAAGCAAAGTCGAAGCGGAAGAACGGGCGCGCAAATATTTGAATCGCGTACATATTCCAGAGCAAGCGGATAAATATCCGGCGCAATTGTCAGGTGGTCAACAACAGCGCGTGGCAATCGCGCGATCACTGTGCATGGAGACGCGGGTTATGTTGTTTGACGAACCGACGTCTGCGCTTGACCCGGAAATGATCAACGAAGTTCTTGATGTGATGGTCGAGCTGGCCAATTCCGGTATGACGATGGTTTGTGTGACGCATGAGATGGGTTTCGCCCGTAAAATTGCCGATAAGATGGTGTTTATGGAAGCGGGCGAGATCGTCGAAGTGGCCCCACCTGAGAAGTTTTTCACAAAGCCTGACAGCGCCCGTTGCCGCGCATTTTTAGACCAGATCTTGGAACACTAAAATGCAGCGCGCCCCCTTGATAACACGCTTTTTCAGATCAGTTCCTATATCGGTAGGGCTGTATTTGTTCATTGTGACGGGCTTGGTTTGGCTGGCGTTTACTGGTTCTCAGGCTATGGGCTACAATTGGCAATGGTACCGGATTCCGCAGTATCTGTACCGTTTGACCGATGACGGATTTGAATGGGGTGAAATCGCTGTCGGTCTTGTGAAGACGTTACAATTATCGTCAATCGCCTTCCTTTTGGCCTTGGTTTTGGGCTTGCTCGTTGCCTTGTTGCGCCTGTCAGGGCTTGTGGTTGGCACCGGCGTTGCAATCGTCTTCCTAGAGATCATTCGGAACACGCCATTGCTGGTGCTTTTGTACCTGTTTTATTACGTGTTGGGGCCTGTGTTTGGCTTCAACCGATATGTCGCAAGCATCCTGTGTTTAGGAGTGTTTCATGCTGCGTTGATTTCTGAAATCTTCCGCGCGGGCATCAACGCTGTGGCACAGGGCCAATGGGAAGCGGCCAAGTCCATCGGCATGTCAACGGGGCAGGCGTATCGTTATATTGTGCTGCCACAATCTGTCAGGTTTATGTTGCCGCCAATGACGGGCGAAGTCGTGCATATGGTCAAAAGTTCGGCGATTGTCAGTGTGATCGCGGTCGCTGAGTTGACCACAATCGGGCGCAATATTATCTCGGATACCTACATGAGCTTTGAGATCTGGTTCACGATTGCAGCGGTGTATATGGTGGTGACCCTAATTTTATCGGCAGGTGTGTCGATGGTGGAAAAACGTTACTCTACAAATAGTTAACCCTAATCTGTCCGCATGGGCGGAGCAATACAACAGTGAGGAGATCTAAAATGAACCTATCTCGACGTATATTTGGAGCAGCTCTTGGGCTTGCGACTGCGGCGGCCTTGGCGTTGCCTGCGAGCGCGCAACAAACCCGTCAGGCCATTGCGCAAGAAAGCGTGATTGAAACCATCAAGGAACGCGGTGTGATCAAGATCGGTCTATCGATCTTCAAGCCATGGTCGATGCGTGACTTAGACGGCGAATTGATCGGGTTTGAGTTGGACGTGGGTCGCAAACTGGCCGATGATATGGGCGTTGAAGTCGAATTCATTCCGACATCTTGGGATGGAATTATCCCGGCCCTCGTGTCTGGGAAATTTGACGTCATCATCTCGGGGATGTCGATTACGCCACAGCGCAACTTGACGATCAACTTCACTGACCCCTATGCGTATTCTGGGCTGACAATTTTGTCGAACAAGGGCATGACCGATGGCATGTCCTTGGCGGATTATAACACGCCCGATGTTACTTTTGCAGCCCGGCGCGGCGGTACGCCGGCGACCGTGATCGAAACACTTTTCCCCGAAGCTGAATTGTTGCTGTTTGACGAAGATGGTGCGGCAACGCAGGAAGTTTTGAACGGCAATGCGCATGCCACAATGGGGGCTGAACCGACCCCGTCGATTGAGGTGCGTCAGTATCCCGACACGTTGGTTGTGCCATTCACGGACACGTTTCTTGCGACGGGTGAATCATTTGGCTTCCGCAAGGGTGACCCAGATGCCGAGAACTTCTTTAACAATTGGATCAGCGTGAATTGGAAGAGTGGTTGGTTGGATGAACGCAACAACTATTGGTTCCGCAGCTTTGATTGGGAAGATCAAGTCGCCGCTGAGTAAGAAAAAACCTGTCAGGGGCGTTCGTCGCCTCTGACATTTCCCCACCCAATACAGAGACAAAACCGTGCCGAAATTTTTGCAAAGACTACACTGGCTTGACTATGTGATCCTTGTTGTGATCGCGGTTTTCATCACGGCGATTTCCCTGAGGATCGGGGGGGCGTTGAACTATAACTGGCGTTGGGACCGTATCCCAAACTACATTCTCCGCTGGAAAGAAAGTGAAGGAAAATGGGTTGCGAACCTGTTGCTTCAAGGGTTGGTCACCACCATCCGTGTTAGCATTTATGCTGGAATTCTGGCGGTTATCCTGGGTACGGCCTTGGGCATGGCGCGTTGTGCTAAAAACCTGACAATCCGACTGTTGGCGCGAACCTATTTGGAATTTCTGCGCAACATCCCCCCGGTTGTGATCATGTTCATCTTCTTCTTTTTCCTGTCTGAACAACTGATTGTTGCGCTGAATATTGAAAGCTGGGCACGTGGAATCGCACGTCAAGAAAACAACGGCATGTGGGAATTCTTCTTTGGCGACATGCGTCGTTTTCCATCCCTTATTTCCGGTGTGATCGTTCTGGCGCTGTTCGAAAGCGCCTTTGTCGGCGAAATCGTACGCGCAGGCATTCAATCCGTTCCTCTAGGCCAGCGCGAAGCGGCACGTTCAATCGGCATGTCAGGCTTGCAAGAAATGCGCTATATCGTCCTGCCGCAAGCGATGAAAAAAGTCACGCCACCCATGGCAAATCAATTCATCACACTGGTCAAAGACAGCTCAATTATCTCGCTGATTTCGGTGCAAGAATTGACGTTTAAAACCGTTGAACTGGTCGCCTCAACCCGCATGATATTTGAGGCGTGGATCGTGACTGCCGGCTTCTATTTCATCATTTGCTTTGGATTGTCACTGCTGTTCCGCCGCCTCGAACGCTAAAGCCCGATCCGATCATCGGGGTTCGCGAAGACCTGGGCTGCGCAAGGAAACATATCCATCAACGCATTGGATTCTTTCAGGTTATCGATGCGTAAACGTCCGTTATCCCACAGCTTTACACCATCGACGGTCACGGTCGGGTCAATGACATTCCAGGAGATTTCGCCAGGCGCATAGCTGCCACAGGTGTGGAAATGTAGGACGCGCGGATTGCCGAAACCAGACCCGCCCCAACGTTCATAGCTGTCCCGTGCCGTGCCGGGAAAACCGCATCCAGGATGAATGCCCGCGTGCCATGAGTGTACGAAATCTCGGTCAATTCCAAGGCTGGTCGCGACGTGGTCATAGTGACGGTTTGCAACAGCAACGGATTCCGGGTCGCCCTCAAAACCGGTTAAGCGGCCATGTTCAAATAATGCGTAAACCTCGCCTTGGAACTCAACGCTATATGGCGTGTAATATTGTGAACCTGTACCCGTAAGAAAGCCAGGCATTGCCACGCGTCCGCTGAAGCTGTGGGCGGGAATTGGCGTGGGCACGGACATGGGGAAACGCCGAATGCTTGTATCGGATCCGGGGGTAAGTTTTAGCTGTGGTTGCCCGGTATAATCCGTGCCACGTGGGCACGTGACATGCACATTCTCGGCATGGGCGATCGCGTCATTGACGGCGTCCTTTAGATGTAAAAACGCGTCGTGATGTGCGGTGCCAAAACCAGACCCCAGCATGTCAGGGCATAGCGCATAGCTGACCACGATGCGTTTGTTTGCGGGCATTTGAGAAAAACGCAATTGATCGCCAAGGCGTGCGCAAAAGACAATTACATCTGCGTCTTCAAAGGCTTGGCGACATTACTTGGCAATTCTTTGGCTTGGCTGTCAAAGCCAACATCCATGGATTTGCATTTCATTCCCAGACCTTCGGCGGCAGAGGCGATGCAATCAACCACGCGGTTGTCGTAATACCCAAGGGCGGCGGGTTCGTGTGCGACAAGAACAGTTTCTCCGGGGCGGGCCTCTGCGCAGTTCATCAAAAGGTTTCGCGCGCCAAAATACTGCGATGCTGTGTATGCCATGCTGTTCAACCCGGAAAGTTCACGAAAGATGTCGTGTGTCCTGTCTATTTGGGGTGATCGGTAGAAACCATTTGAAAACCATAATGAGATCCATTAGCTGTACTAATATGGCAATTTCTCTACCTTATGTGGCACTTCGCGCATTCGAAATGGTTGTTCGCAAGGGCAGTTTTAGCGCTGCGGCGGATGAATTGGGCGTGAGCCAAAGTGCAGTCAGGCGTAGCTGGCCCGAAGCTGCATATTTGGGCTTTTGCAGGAACAAAGTGTAAACATTTAGGTGTTTGAGTTCTGTAGGTACATCACAACGTTGTCTGGATGGAACTTGAAGCCTCGGCCGTCCGCGACGCGTTCAGCGCTGATGGGGTACTTTGGTCTGTTGGGATTGATGGCGACGATGCGAAAGAGCTCATCTCGAGTGCGGAAGGTCCGTCCATAATCAGATGGCTCCAACCCAAAATGCGGGGCCAAGACTTCGAACATAGCTTTGTCGGGGGAATAGATAGCGCCGTCTTCCATCGGAATACCAACGCGGAAACTGATATCGAAGCCGTGCCGCAGATTGATGTCGCTTATCTCGCCACCTTCAATTATCAGCCCATGAGTTTCGGCGACATTGAGACAAGCTTTCATCATGTCCCGACGCAAACGATCACATAGACCAGGTGTCAGGTTACGTGGTGGGGGTGGCTTAGAACTCACCTGGCGGACCTTTGCAGGTGGTCTAGCCCTTTGCGTCTGCCCTCTTTTCTTACTCTTTTTCATTATGCGCTCGGGCTTGCCATTTGATTATCTGAGGGCATCAAAGCCTTCGCTTTATAGACTGTGCCGCGCGAGACGCCTATCTCATGGGCTATTTGTGTTGGCGTGAAACCTTCAAGCAGCCTCGCCTGAATGGCCCCTAAATCGATCTTGGATTTGCGTCCACGATAGACACCGCGCGCTTTTGCGGCAGCAATGCCCTCGGCTTGGCGCTCCCGGCGCAGGTTGGTCTCAAACTCAGCGAATACACCAAGCATGTCGAAGAATGCCTTACCCGTAGCGTTTGACGTATCGATTGGTTGCTCAGTTGCAGCCAGGTGCGCGCCTTTGGATTTGAGGGTCGTGACGATGATCTGTAAATCACTGAGACTGCGTGCCAGCCGGTCAATGCGGGTGACCACCAATGTCTCGCCAGAGTGGATGAAGTCTAGAATGTTTCTAAGCTCAGGGCGGCCTTCAAGGTTGGCGCCGCTTTTTTGTTCCGTCCTAACCATACCACATCCCGCAGCACTCAAGGCAGCAATCTGTGCATCGAGGTTCTGATCAACGGTCGAGGTGCGTGCATATCCGATTTTGGCTTGATAAGTGTTCATTTTGGGTGTGCCTCTAACATAATGTGTTCAATATATCAGATTCGACCCAAAGTGAACACGAACTTGCCAGGTTTTTGTGTTCACGTTACCCGTCATGTAAGGTATACTCATAATGACGCAATTAGCCTTCCATAACCCAACGACTCGTTCGCCGTGTCTTCTGTCTCTGCAGTGTAGCAAATTGCTCGCTGACAACATCAGCATGGATCTCATCATGAGCCCAGTCAACGTATCCAGCCTCCTTAGCCCACTCATGTTCTAGGTGGTTCACATCCTTACGCGCCTCCTTGAAGGCTTCGTACATGGGCGGACCTCCGATGTCCTCTGGCGGGGTTGCCCATTGGCCGCCAACAAAACGTGGCAAGGGCTCATTTGGCACAACCTCTCGTGTTGAGACGAGGTCAACTCGATGCTGCCAGTAATCCCCAAAATCGTATACGTAACTGACTGGTGGCACCTTGGCGCTCTGAAAGAAGTCAAGTTTCTTTGTGGTGACTTCCATAACAGGTGGCCCAAACATTGGTTCTATCCAGAAGTCCTCACTCTTCATCTGGTATTTTCGGTCACTAATCTGGAAATCCCACAGGTGCATGTCATACCAAAGGAATGCCGCCTGAATGGCATCATGCAAATGCGGTAGGAACTTATCAGATCTAATCTCGATTTCCCGCCACGGTGCGGGATCGATATGTTCAAGGGTGATCTTTAGTCGCAGGACTTGGGTTTTTTTCTTCGTCATGAGCGCCTCTATGCGGCTATACGCTCGAAATCGATCCGTTTATTCAGATCGACCTCGAACCGGCCATAAGGGTTGATGTGTAGATAGATAAGCGGGGACAGGCCGCGATAATCCTCTGGGGACAAACGGGCGACCACATCGGGGTTGCGCAAGACGGATTGCACCATCCGCGTGTTTACGTAGACCAGTGATGATTGCAGCAAGTGCAGTGCGTGGACCGCAGTTTCCTGATCCCGTACGCGGTTGGTAGCGATTTCACCGCCCTTGCCAAAGAACACGAAGCTGTTAGCACTGTTCCAGTTTTCGACGACGTTCAAGCCCTCGTGAATCTCCCGCCGGAAGGCCTCAGAGCGTAGGTAGCGGCACAGAAAGATCGTCTTGATTGCACGGCCTAGCTCCGCGAGAGCCTTATAAGTTGGGTGCATGACATCGGAGCGCGCAAATCGACGCAAAATCGCCTCCGGGTCCGCTGTACCATGTCGCATGGCCGCTGCGTACTTCACCATTTCGTCGTACTGGCGTTCGATCTCTTCCCAATCCACTACACCCGACAGGATCGGCAGGAGATTTGGCAGTTGCCCCCGCATACCCACACTCGGAAGGGCGAGTTTCTGGCGCGCGATGGCCTTCAGGCGCGGCGCAAGCTCAAAGCCCAGAAGATGGCAAAACGCGAAGCCAACCGCACTTTGGCCGTGACTGTCCACATACTGCCGTTGGATTTCCATATCCGTGCAGTGCCGCAAGACACCCTCGATCATGGCCGCCACCTCGGAGGATGAACAGCGCTTCAGTTGAGAATAGATGCAGGTCGCCTGCCGTTCGACATGCCAATAGATCATGACACCCCGCCCACCATAACGTGCGTGCCACTCTGTCATCAGGTTACGATCCCAGGCTCCGAACTTGGTGGAATCTCCGGCACAGGTCGTGCCCGGCATCCCCCAGACTTCCGGATCGCGGATTGCCAGCGTCGCATTGGCAACCTGCGCACATGCCGCCTTGAGGGAAGCAGGGTCAATATAGCGTCGCCGAACATGCAAGAGCTCGTCATAGCTGACATCGGGAGAACCGGCAGCCACGCGTTTCAAGCCCGCGTTGGTTCCAAGCCCGTAAAGGCAGAGCAGCAAGCGCTGATCCCGCAAAACAGAAGGCAAGGCCTCTCGACTGGCAGAGGTCTGAAAGCAGCTCAAAAAACCAGTATCGAGTGCTGTTTCTTTGAGAACATCCAAAAGCCCGGTCATTGGCCAAGCCCGGGTCACCTCGCCTTTCAACGCGGCCAGGCCCGGCGGCTCGGGAACAGGAGCCAGCGGTGTTACGGAAATCCTGTTTTCTCCGCCCCATCGCAGGCGCACCTTATCATTGTCGGGCAGGGTTGAATTCAGCAGGTGAAGCTCCTTTTCCAACTCGTCCTTCACGCTCGCAACGAAGCCTCTTGAATTCTGCGACAACCCCAGTTCAGCGTAGTAGGCCTCCCGTCGCGCGTCGAAATCCTTTGGCAAGTCATCATCCGGGTTGCGGTAACGATCTGCGCCATCAATCCATATTTCTTTGGCGCGGATGCGTTCCCGCAGTTGCGTCAAAATACAGAGTTCGAAGGACACAACATTGACCCGGCCTGCCTCATCAATAACTGCGCTGCGCCATTTTTTGGGAATGAGCCCGGCTGGAATATCCCCCTCGGCAACAAACCGGCGACCAGATTTCGCAAACCGGACAATCAGATCCAAAGCTGTCAGGATCGGGTGCCACATAACGTTGTTCGAGCGAAAACGCAGCGCTTCGAGCAACGGAGGTAACATGCGACGGTAGTGGCTGGCGTAGGAGCTGCGCATGATTTGCTGGATACGCGTATCCAAGGTACCCTTAGCTCGATGCTCTTCAATGACCGCCCGCAGCTTGGCCGCGCCCGCAATAGGAAAAATAACGTCTTCAATCCGACCCTCGGGGTGATCCAGCGCGGCGGCGGCGATCTCGACAAGCAAACGCTCCTTGCCGTGAACCGCGCCAATATCAGCTGCAATGCCCTGGATGACTTTGCGGCGCGACCGTGTCCCCAAGCGATGCACCACTTCCAGAAGCAGGTCGATGAGGCCATCGATCAGTTGCGATCGACGGTGCATCAGGTAAACCGCCAATAGGCCCAGTCGTCGCTCTGGCGTATGGCGGCGCATTTCCGAGGCGGCCTCACCTTCTACCTGACGCGCAAGCCGCGCAATCCATCCCCGCTCAACCCGATCAAGAACGGTCATTGGTAAATTGAGACTATCGACAAAAGACACCTTCCTGGCTGCCAGCAACACGCTTTCCAGCGCTGCCGCGCCTACATCATCCTTCAGTCGCTGAAACCCCGTATCGGCTAAAGGCTCCGAAAGTGTCCATTCCAATTGCTCAACTGTTCCGGTGCTCAGCAGCGCACCGACACGCGCCAGAAAACCATCGCGAAAATCCCGGCGGGCAGCGCGGGCAAGGCGCTCCATGATCTTGTCAGAGGGGACAAAAACGCTCATTTGCCGCGCCTGATCAAAACCACGTTCAATCCAGTCTGTTAAGTTCAGATCTTGGCCGCCAAGCTGCTCAATCATCCAAGCCTGAAGGTTGGCGCGGTCACGATCAGAAGCTCTGCGAAATCCAAGGAAATCGAGAATGCCCGCACGTTGCCGTCGCGCGGTATCACTAGAAAATGAGTAGGAAAGATCGTCTTTCGTCCCAATCTGATCCGCAACGTATGCGATCACATCAGCGTCCAGTTCAACACGGTCGGCGAGAAATCGGCCATGCAGGCGAAAGTAAAGAAGCTGACACGCAATCGCGACCCGCGACTTCGTCCCAAACCGGGTAAGAAATTCAAAATCCGAATACGAAAGCCCCCACACCGAGGCAAATGCTTGCTCTGTCATGTCCCCTCCAGATACAAGCATCATCCGAAATCATATCAAGTCGTCAATCGCCAATTTGTTCCCCTCATGTTCTTCTAAAAGCCCAAATATGCAGCTTCGGGCCAGCTAGGCCAGTCAGCCAGCACGTGAAAATGCTGGAAACATGGCTGGGGCGTGATTTGTTAGTGCGCGGTGCACGGCGTTCAAAACCAACGGCGGAAGGTCAAATTCTGGCGCATACAGTGGACGAAAGCCTTGGGCGCATTGACGAGGTTTGCAACGACATTCGACGGCAGAAATTCAAAGCATCGGGCTTGGTCGTCTGCTGTCCGCCTGGTTTTGCGTTCACATGGCTGTTTCCGCGTCTGTTGGATTTTGACCTGAAGCACCCTGAAATTTCCTTGTCCATATCAACGGATTCTGCGGAAATGTCCCGCCTGCCTGACAGTGCGGACATTGGAATTCGCTATGGCCTTGGCGATTTTCCGGGTTTGTATGTCGAACACCTCATGTCTGAACGGGTGTTCCCGGTGTGCGCCCCGAATTTGTTGGCAGGTGCGAATGAAGGGCAAGCGGACCCGGCGGAATTGCATGGCTTTACCCTCTTGATGGATGAGTTCCACAACAGAGCTGGCACGCCCCCGGATTGGAAGTTTTGGGCGCTTGAAACCGGGGTAATGTTGCCTAAGGGCATGCGATCACGCAGTTTTTCCCAATCAAACTTGGTGACCCAGGCCGCGATCCAAGGGTTGGGGGTGGCGATGGGGCGGGAACCACTTGTGGCGGCTGCATTGGATGACGGAAGTTTGGTGCGCCCTTTCCCTAAAACGGCGCGGTCGCAGTATTCATATTGGATTGTTTGTCCACATAGCGCGCGAAACCACTCGCAAATTCAATCCTTTATCGCCTGGGTGCGTGGTCAAGTAAGCCGCGTACATACATCGGCGGACCCCGTATGACTTTATGCCTGATTTGATCAGGTCGTCTGATGCATCGGCTTGCAAACGGGACAAAAATGCGCAAATTGTCAAAAAATGACCCAGCTGTGATGCCGGGTAGCGGGTGAGGGCACGGATGAACGAATTTGAAATATTGCTTCAAAAGGCAGGCTATTCTGTTGCGGAAGCGGCGACACAGCTTGGGTATTCTGAAGGTCATATCTATCGTTGGAAACGGGGCGAGGAACCCGTCCGCGAGGCAGCTTTGAAGGCGTTGCGCTTGACCGTTCAAGGGTTGCAGCCGTCGTTGCGCGAAGGGTCATTTACGTTCATCGATTTATTCGCAGGGATTGGCGGGCTGCGCCGCGCGATGGAGAGCGTCGGCGGGCGCTGTGTTTTTACTTCGGAATGGGACCGGTTTTCTCAGCAAACATATGATGCGAATTACTCTGATAATCGACCTATTGCAGGGGACATTAGCAAGATAGAGGCTGAGGATATTCCTGTTCATGATGTGTTGGTCGCCGGGTTTCCGTGTCAGCCATTTTCGATTGCCGGTGTTTCGAAAAAGAACGCCCTCGGCCGTGCGCATGGGTTTGACGATGAGACCCAAGGCACGCTTTTCTTTGATGTGCTGAGAATTCTAAAGCACCACCGGCCTGCTGCATTCATGCTTGAGAACGTGAAAAACCTTCGCAGTCATGACAAAGGGCGCACCTTCGAGGTTATCATGCGAAAACTGCGTGACGAGTTAGGATATTTTGTTCCTGATCCGCAGGTGATTGATGCGGCGCATTTTCTGCCTCAACACCGCGAACGGGTTGTAATTGTTGGGTTTCGCAAGGAAGTCCCGTTCAATTTTGATGACGTGCAACTCCCGCAACGCGGTGCATTGCGAATGCGGGATATCTTGCACCCAGAGAATGGGTCTGAGGACCCAGAGGGGCATTTCACCACCGGGAATGATGCGACCGTGAATCCGAAGTACATCTTGTCGGATAAATTGTGGGGCTATTTGCAAAACTATGCTGCGAAACACAAAGCAAAAGGCAATGGATTTGGGTTCGGCTTGGTCGATGGCGATAGCATTTCACGGACGTTGTCAGCGCGGTATTACAAAGACGGGTCAGAAATTTTGGTCAGCCGAGGTGTGGGCAAAAACCCTCGAAAATTAACCCCGCGAGAATGTGCAAGGCTGATGGGATACCCTGAGAATTTTCGAATTCCTGTTTCGGATACGCAGGCCTACCGGCAGTTCGGCAACTCAGTTGCAATTCCAGTGTTCGCAGAGGTTGCACGGGTTATGGCCCCTCATATTCATGCGTTGAAAGGCAATCAGAATAGGAGCGAAAAATTATGATGCCAATGGCCCTCGAATTTTTGCGCAGGTCAGTGTATTGGGGTGAGACCAGCTAAACTGATTGCATCCTGAAGGGTATACAATGTCTCGGCGTTATTATGATTTGCCATCTATGACAACATTGGCCACATTTGAAACTGCGGCGCGGCATTTGAGTTTCAAGCAGGCCGCGCAGGAATTATCCGTGACGCCAGGGGCAGTAAGCCACCAAATTAAGGCGCTTGAGGAAGATACCGGGATTCAGCTGTTTGAACGCAAGCATCGCGGCGTGGATTTGACCCCCGAGGGCGAGGCCTTGTTTGAAGCGCTGCAAGTCAGCTTTCAACGCTTGTCCCTGGTTCTGAAATCCATTCGCGCTGGTGACCCAGACGAAGTCACCACTGTTGGTAGCACCTCGGCGGTGGCGTCACTTTGGTTGTCCCCGTCTGTTGTTCGTTTCTGGCAAAAACACCCGGATGCAAATGTAAATCAAATCGTGCGAGATCGCGTGTTTCATGGCGCGTCGCTGCCTGATTTGTATATTCAGTATGGCCGATCACAAGAGAATGGCTTGGAACAGACACCTTTGTACCGAGACCAACTTGTGCCTGTCGCAGCGCCTAATCTGGCCGCCCAGATGGAAGGGTGCAGTTTGGATGAGCTTGCACAATCACGCCTGATTTACTTAGATTGTGATGACAAAAGCTGGACGTCATGGAAAAGCTGGTTCACCAAATTGGGCTATCATTCGCCATTGCCGTCCGGGAATACGATGAATAATTTTTCCGTTGCTTTGCAGGCGGCACAGGAAGGGGCGGGCGTGTTGTTGGGGTGGCGACGCCTGATTTCCCCCTTGATTGAGTCGGGCGCGCTGGTCGTCATCGGACCGCATCAATTGCCTGCACCCCACCGGTTCCATTTGATAGGGCGACCTGAGGCCGAACTGTCCGCGGCGGCTTGCCAGTTAAAACATTGGTTTCTGGAGGAAGTCAGCGCTTTTACGGATGAATATAGTTCATTCAAAGGTTAATTTTTAGCCTATTGAAACACAGGGGGGTTTCCTCGCATTTTTCAGAAAATTTCTGGAGATAGCAATGAACAAACACAGCCCTCTCAGCGCGGTTCTACAGCCATTGAATACAGCAAATGGCCTGCCCAACGAACATTACATTGATCCAGCGGTTTTTGCTGAAGAAAAGCAGTCCGTGTTGTTTAACAACTGGTCAGGCATTGGTTTTGGCAAAGACGTTCCAGAGGTGGGGGATGCCAAGCCTATCGAGTTCCTTGGTATGCCGCTGTTGTTGGTGCGCGATCACGACGGTGAAGTGGGTGTGTTCCAAAACACGTGCCGCCATCGCGGCATGATCTTGGTGGACAAACCACGCAAAATTCTGGGCGCAATTCGGTGTCCCTATCACAGCTGGTGTTACAATCTAAAGGGCGAATTGCGTGCGACACCGCATGTGGGCGGGCCGGGCCAAAACACACATGAAGATGTGAAATTGGATAGCTTGGGCCTTATCCGCATCCGTACATATATTTGGCGTGATGTGATTTTTGCGAATATCTCTGGGGATGCTCCCGCGTTTGAGGAGGTTCATTCTGAACTGATGGAGCGTTGGAAAGACTTCGACCAGCCGATGCATCATGGCGGAGAGGGGGCCTCTTTCCGGTTGGATCTGGCTGCGAACTGGAAGCTGCCAGTCGAGAATTACTGTGAAAGTTACCACCTGCCTTGGGTGCATCCGGGTTTGAACAGTTATTCGCGCCTAGAAGATCATTACAATGTGAACGAACTGGGGAAATACTCGGGTCAAGGGACGTTGGTTTACCGTCAGTTTGAGGGTGAAAACGGTGAAAAGCTTGATGATTTCGCAAACCTCAGCAGCAAATGGGATGAGGGGGCAGAATATCTGGTTGTCTATCCGAATGTGCTTTTGGGTGTGCAGCGGGACCACGGATTTGCCTTTGTGTTGGAACCTGTTTCGGCGGAACGCACGATTGAACACATCGAACTATACTACGTGAAAAAGCCCGAAGATGCGCCAGAACACGAAACACTGCGTGAGAAGAACGCGGCGCTTTGGAAAGAAGTGTTTGAAGAAGACATCTTCGTTGTTGAAGGCATGCAAAAAGGCCGGCATGGGGTGAAATTTGATGGGGGTCGTTTCTCGCCTGCGATGGATGGTCCGACCCATTGTTTCCACCACTGGGTTGCCACCCAAGTTGAAAAGGGGCGCGAGGCGTGAGCGAATTCATCAAAGACGGTCTGGCCAGGAACTTTGTTGCAGGTCAATGGGTTGACGGGGAAGACGGCCACGTCATTGCCGTGTCGGATCCCGGTGACAACAGCCATGTCGCCGATTGTGCGCGGGCGGGTGAAAAGCAACTTTCCCAAGCGTTAGACGCGGCACAGGCCAGCTTTGAACGCGGCGATCTTGCGGATATGAACCCGCAGGCACGCGCAGGTTTGATGCATCGGATCGCATCTGAAATTCGCAATATTGCGGATGAAGGCGCGGTGGTTTTATGTCGTGAAAGCGGTAAGGCGCTTAGTGCGGCGCGCGACGAATTCGAAGAAGCGGCACAGTATTTTGAATATTACGGGGGCGTTGCGGATAAGATCGAAGGCAAGTGCATTCCGTTGGGACCGGATTATGTCGACTATGCCAGTTATGAACCTTTTGGCGTGTCCGCACAGATCGTGCCGTGGAATTTTCCGGTGTCCATTGCTGGCCGCTCATTGGCACCGGCATTGGCTGCGGGAAATTCGGTGATTGTGAAGTCGCCGGAACTTGACCCGATTGGCCTTGCGATGTTGGGGATGGCGTTGGAACGGGCGGGTGTACCTGAAGGTGCCGTGTCAATATTGAACGGTGTCGGCCCTGACATTGGCGCGAAGCTTGTTGAAAGTCCGCAAGTCAATCAAATCGTGTTCACGGGATCTGTTCCGACGGGGCAAAGCATATTGCGCGCAGCTGCGGGCCCGGTGACGCCGTGTTTGATGGAATTGGGCGGGAAATCTGCAGCTGTGGTGTTTGATGACGCCGATCTTGATGTGTTCATCTCCAGCTTGAAAAGTGGAATTTTCTATAATGCTGGGCAGGTTTGTTCTGCCATGGCACGGGTTTTGGTGCATCGTTCGATCTATGACCAAGCAGTAGAACGTGCGGCCGAGTTGGCAAATGGGCTGCGTGTTGGGCACGGTTTGGAAGAACCGGAACACACACCTGTTATTTCCGCGACGCAATTGACCGGCATCGAAAATATGACATCCCGTGCGGTTGCCGCTGGGGTTCGCATTGCGGCGGGCGGCATGCGTATGGACCGCGATGGCTGCTTTATGGCGCCGACTATTTTGGCGGATGTCGATCCAAACAGTCCCATTGCGCAAGATGAAATCTTTGGCCCGGTGACCTGTTTCACACCATTTGACACCGAAGCCGAGGCCATCAGCATGGCAAATGGCACGGAATTTGGCTTGGTTGCAGGTGTCTTTACACGCGATCTTGCGCGGGCCCATCGCATGGCGCGAAAATTGCGGGCTGGGCAGGTTTTCGTGAATGAATGGTTCGCTGGTGGTATCTCGACGCCGTTTGGGGGCGTTGGAAAGTCGGGTTTTGGCCGTGAGAAAGGGCTAGAGGCGCTATATAACTACGTGCGGACAAAAAATGTCGCGATTTCGCTTAAGGGTTAAACATGCAACGGGACGAATTGGACACAAAGCTGTTGGCCGCCCACGCGTCGTCTGACACTTCGGCCTTGGTACAGCTTTACACCTTGGCCGGGGATCAGTCCGAAGTTGCGGGCGATGTTGATGCTGCATGTTTCTATCTGACGCATGCATTCGTATTTGCGCTTGAAAAAGGACGCATTGAGGCAGATGAGTTGAACCGACGCTTGGCGGACTATGGACGTGCGCAGCGTTTGGTTTTTGATTCTTCACCGGTTTGTTCTTGATATGACACAGCGTTTAACCCGATTTACATTTCTGTGCTTGCCGGGTTTTCCTCTGGCGGCCCTTTCTCTGGCGATTGAATCTTTGCGCGTCGCGCATGAAATTCAGGGTGGGCGCAGATTTGAATGGCAAACCGTGGGTGAAACGCGCGATCCCGTGCCTTCGGCTTCGGGATTGAAGATCACGCCTGATTGCGCCCTGTCAGAACTAAGCCCTGCAGATATCATAATGGTGTTTGCGGGGGCTGAAACACGGTTCGAAGACAAGGCAACCGCGGGCGTTATTCGACGGACATTGGTTAAGGGCGGCAAGGTTGCGGCCATCAGTGGCAGTATTTTTGCGCTGGCGGAAACCGGTTTGTTGGACCGTCATACATGCAGCGTTCACTTCTGCTATAGTGCTGCAATTCGGGAACAATTTCCGGATATAAACTGTGTTGAAACTGTATTCCATGAGGACCGCAGGCGCGTGACAATCGCGGGGTCTTTGGCGGCTTTTGAATATATGTTGCACATCATCGCGGATGAGATCAGCGAAAAGGTTTCTATTGAAACCGCATGTTGGTTGCAGCATCCAGTGTTGCGCAGCAATGAAGCAAGCCAATCGCAGCCAGGTGATGGCAAAAGCCGAACCCGTGATATGTTGCCTGCCCAAGTCGCAAAGGCGATTGAGGTGTTCTCGGCCCACTTGGAAACGCCCGTTCTGATCCGCGATGTCGCCGCCGAAGCAGGAATGTCATTGCGTCAATTCGAACGCGTATTTCGCCGGGAGCTAGGTGTTTCCCCTGGTGGGTACTATCGAAAAGTGCGCCTGAAAGCGGCACGTCAAAAAGTGATTTATACACCGGCGACTTTGGGTGAGATCGCCCTTTCTGTTGGCTATGGCACCAGCCGTGCGATGTCGGTCCGATACGAAGAAGAGTTTGGCGTATCCCCTGCGCAAGACAGAAGTCGCCAGTCACGCATCCGCGGCCAATACTAAAATTTTTCCTATTGTATTAAGACTATTCTACGCTCGCACGGGCATGGTTCCCTGTGTTTTGATCTAGAGAGTCATTGAAAACGGCAGGATTGGTGTTGATGTCGTCACTGTGGCTGGGGTTATTTATTCTAAACTTAGTGTGAGAATTTTCGACATTGTCGACGCAAAAGCAGTGATGCCACAAGGTCCGATGAAATGTGTGAACCTACAGGAAATATTATGCGGACCGAAGCACAAGCAGTCGTTATTGGCGGTGGCGTCATTGGATGCTCAATTCTTTATCACCTGACCAAACTAGGCTGGTCAGACGTTGTTTTACTGGAAAGAGACGAGTTGACCTCGGGCTCAACCTGGCATGCGGCGGCCAATATTCACGGGCTGCATGACAGCACGAATATTAGCCGCATTCAGCATTACACCATGAACCTTTATAAGGAACTGGAAGCTGAAACCGGGCAGGGATGTGGTGTTTTCCAGCCGGGTTCGCTTTACCTAGCGCAAACCGAAGAACGGGAACATCAGCTGAAATTGCAAGCCGCCAAGGCAAAGCTTTACGGCATGAACTTCTATGAGATCAGCATTGAAGAAGCGCAAAAACTTAATCCTTTGGTGAATTACGACGGCATTCGCTGTGTGATGTTTGAACCCGACGGCGGCAATGTTGACCCCTCTGGTGTGACGCAGGCCTATGCCACGGGCGCACGTCAACGCGGGGCGGAAATTCACCGTTTCACGCCGGTGACCGGAACGGATCAACAGGAAGATGGCAGCTGGATTGTGCGCACGCCTAAGGGCGATATTCACACGCAATGGGTAGTGAATGCCGCCGGTCTTTGGGGGCGCGAAGTTGCGGCTTTGGCCGGTTTTGAACTTCCATTGCAGCCGACGGAACACCAGTATTTCGTGACCGAAGCCATGTCTGACGTGGAAACCCATGGCACGCGCCTGCCATCGGTCAGTGATCGCGACGGCGAATATTATCTGCGCCAAGAAGGCAACGGTTTGCTGGTCGGCGCCTATGAGAAAGACATGAAGTTCTGGGCGGAAGAGGGCACGCCGCTTGATTTTGCCCATGATTTGTTCCCGGATGATCTGGAACGTATCGAAGACAATATGATGAACGCGATTGAACGTCTGCCTGCGGTTGGCGAGGCGGGGATCAAACGTGTGATCAACGGCCCGATGATCTGGTCGCCTGACGCCAATGTGCTGTTTGGCCCTGTGCCGGAACTCGATGGGTATTTCTGTTGTAACGGTATTATCCCAGGCTTTTCGCAGTCCGGTGGCATGGGCCTGATGGCGGCACAATGGATGATCGAGGGCGAGACCCAATACGATATGTTTGCTTGGGATATGGCGCGGTTTGACAGCTGGGCGACCAAGGAATTCACCAAAGCCCGCGTGCAAGATCAATACGCGCATCGCTTTGCCATTCACTTCCCCAACGAAGAACGTTCTGCCGGGCGTCCCGCGCGTGTGCGCCCGATTTATGAAACCCAGAAAGATATGGGTGCGGTGTTTGGCCTGAATGGTGGATGGGAACATCCGCTTTGGTTTGCTGATGCGCCGGGTGTGTCGGACACCAACGGATTTACGCGCCAGAATTGGTGGGGTCCGGTGGGTGAAGAGTGCAAGATGCTGCGGGATTGTGCGGGGATCATCGATATCTCCAATTTTGCGAAATATGTCTGTAAAGGCGCCGGTGCATCGGATTGGCTGAACGCGGTTTTTGCCAATAATATGCCAAAGGCGATTGGGCGTTCTTGCCTGACACCCCTGATTTCGAAACGTGGCGGGATCGCGGGTGATTTCACCGTGACACTTGTTGCCGAGGATGAATTCTGGATCATCGGATCGGGTGTTGCGGAACGCTATCACAAACGTTTCTTTAAGCAGGTTCCACTGCCCGCAGGCACGACATTTGAAAGCCAGACAGAGGCCATGTGTGGTTTCAACGTAGCGGGGCCAAAGTCGCGCGATCTGTTGCAACGCCTGACGAATACGTCCCTTGCGACAGAAGACTTCCCGTTCATGCGCTCGAAAATGATCACATTGGCCGGGGTCGAATTGCTGGCCTTGCGCGTGTCCTTCACCGGGGATCTTGGCTGGGAATTGCACTGCAAGGCGGAAGATCAAGCCACGCTATATGCAGCATTGCTTGAGGCGGGCAAAGATTTTGAGGCCGGGCCGGTTGGGTCACGCGCTTTGATGTCGATGCGTGTGGAAAAAGGTTATGGGTCTTGGTCGCGCGAATACAGTCCTGAATACTATCCGCAGGAAGTCGGGCTTGATCGTTTGTGTAAGCTTGAAAAAGATTTCCTGAACAAGGATGCCGCGATTGCGGTGATGAATAAACCTGCACGCGAACAGCTTGTTCTGCTGCACCTGCATGAGGCGAATGTGACGGCTTCAAATGCGGATGCAACCGGCGGCGAGCCCATTTTTAAGGACGGAAATGGGATTGGGCGTGTAACATCTGGGGCATACGGCTATACTGTCGGAATGTCGCTGGCGCTTGGGTTTGTAAAAGGCGCACAGGCAGGGGACGAGGTCGAGGTCATGGTTTTGGGACAACCCCATAAAGCCACGATTTTGGCACAGCCCCCGTTTGATGCAAAAGGCGAAAGGTTGCGTGCATGAGCAGGCAACCAAAATAATGAACAGGGAGGGTTAAATGTCGATTAACGAACCATTTACCAAGTTGGAAATCAACACAGAAGACGATGGGTTTTATAAAGGCTACAGCTTGCCAATTGCGCTTGTATCCAAATCCATCATGGTTGCACTTGTGCTTTGGGCACTGGTTTGGCCAGCAGGCGCAGGAAAAATCTTGGGAAGTGTCAACGGCACTTTGCTGAGTGGGTTTAACTCATTCTACATCATCATTGTTGGGATGTTCCTGGCCTTTTTGCTGATCGTTGCGATTATCCCGTCCACCGGGAAAACCGTTTTGGGCAAACCAGGTGAAGGCACTGAATTTTCGAATTTCTCATGGTTCTCCATGATGTTCGGTGCTGGTCTGGGTGTGGGTCTGATGGTTTTCGCGACCGCAGAACCACTTGGCCTCTGGGGTTCAAACCCTGTGGTTGTGTCCGGTGAAGTTGCGCCAAACAGTGAAGAAGCGATTGCTTCAGCGTATCGTTACACCTTCGCGCACTATGGATTCCACGCTTGGGCGATCTATGTGATGACTGGCCTGTCCTTGGCCTATTACGCCTATACCCGTGATATGCCGCTGACGATCCGTACCGCGCTGACACCTTTGTTTGGTCGTCACGTGAACGGCGTTTTGGGACATATCATTGATATTCTCGGTGTTATCGCGACGATCCTTGGGGTTGCTGTGACCATCGGTTTCGGTGTGAGCCAATTTATTGACGGTCTGTATGCGATCACAGGTATTGAGTTCCTGATGGATTCAAGCGGTGACGCACCAACACCAACACCAAGCAAAGTTGGCTTGTTGGCTGGTCTGCTGACCATCATGGCGCTGTCGATTTTGTCTGCGGTATCTGGTGTGGGCAAAGGCGTGAAATACCTGTCGAACCTGAACTTGGTTCTGTCGGTGATCCTGCTGTCTGTGTTCATTTTGTTTGGCTCTTTCGCCTTCGCCATGAGCACCTATGTGTCTGCGTTCATTGACTATATCATCAACCTCGCGTCCCTCAGCTTTGGTGCGTATTCACCATTGTCAGAAGCGGCCTTTACAAGTGCTTTGCCAGAAGCGGCACAGCCGTTGGCAGCTGATCTTTATGCAGGTGCGACGAATGCATGGGGCAGCTTGGAAGGCTTCAAATCTGGCCTAACAGGCGAAGCAGCCGCATTAGACGACGCAACACTTGCTGCGGCTTACGAAGCTGGTAGCCAAGGTCGTCAGTTCGGTTGGCAGTCTGGTTGGACCACCTTCTATTGGGCTTGGTGGATCGCGTTTTCACCTTTCGTTGGCTTGTTCTTGGCCCGTATTTCCCGCGGTCGTTCCGTACGTGAATTCATCATCGGCTGTGTGATTGCTCCGTCTATGGTGTGTTTCGCTTGGATGACCATTTTGGGCGGTACAGCGATTGACTTGGAACTCAGCGGCGCTGCAGAAGGCGCGATCATCGGCGCAAGCAACACAGCAAAATTGTTCGTGACGCTTGAGCAAATGATCCAAGGCCCACTCCTGACCGCGCTGAGCGTGATGTGTGTTGTCTTGATCCTGACCTTCCTTGTGACCTCTGCTGACTCAGGCATTCTGGTGATGAACACCATCATGTCCGGTGGTGACCAAGAAGCTGGCGTGAAACACCGCATCGTTTGGGGCATTGTTCTGACCCTGGTGATTGCGTCCTTGTTGCTGGCAGGCGGTGGCGGACTTGATGCGCTGAAAAATGCGATGATCATCGGCGCACTTCCATTCACAGCAGTGATGGGCCTGATGATGTTATCTTTGGCGAAAGCAATGTGGCGTGACAATCTGCGCCGCAAAGAAGGCACCGAATAAGACCTACTAAGCACGTTAAAAGCCGGCGGGGGACACCTTCGCCGGCTTTTTTTATGTTCGCCTGTATTAGGCACAGATACGTTCTGGATCGCCAAGCCATGACAGAATGGCGGTTTTATTTGGGGCAATGAATTCTGCTTCACCCCCGGAAAATTCGATGAATGAGCTTTCGTTGAGGCCGTTGGTGCCAACCAAGATACTGGCACCCGCCGCCGCCGCATCGCCAAGAAGTTCTCGAAAGCCTTTGCCTTCACTTTCCTGTCGACCGAACTTGTTCAGCAGGAAGACGTCAAAGCCGTCCTGCATGCGTTGTTCCACGCCTGCAATTGCTTGGGCCATCGCGTCTGGGTTTAAACGGCATCCGTGGCTGTCATTTCCCAAATCTTGAGAAATGCGAATTTTTGGACCACCGGACAGCACTTGCACATCCATGTCGCAGCGGTGGCAATTGTCTCGGTATGAGTTGATCTGAACAATCCCCATGCAACGTTTTCCGTCGGCTTCGAGTTGATGCGCGACATCCGACAACAAGAGGTCCAATTCACCCTGGGCCGAGATTTTCGTATAACCGATTTTCATTGTAAGCCTTTCTTTAGATCAAGCAGCGGCAGTTAAACGCAGGCCAGTGATCTCTGCCCCGGTGACAAGTTCAGCGGTGAAGCGTTGTGCTGCTTGCGCCCAGGCTGCGCGTTCCATCGCTTCGCTTATGGTGGTTTTGACGCTGTCATAAGGCAGGAAATCCCCTTCCGCACGTGCATCCAGGCGGATGATATGAAAGCCAAATTCGGTTTCAATCAACTCAGGATGCACTTCGCCCACTGTGATGGTCGCAAGGGCGGCGTCAAATTCGGGCACCGTGTCGCCAGTGGACAATTGCCCCAGCATGCCATCATTGCCCTTGGACGAACAATCAGAGTTTTCGCGCGCCGCTTGACCAAACTTCTTTGGTTTTTCATTGACCAATTTCAACACGAGTTCCGCCTTTTGAAGGGCTTTGTCGCGTGATTGTGGATGGCCATCTTCCGCACCAGGTTTAATGGCGAAAAGAATATGCGCGGCTTCGTATAAAGACGGGGCACGGAATCGTTCGCGGTGGGTTTCAAAGGCGCGTTTGATGGCGTCCTCAGGAATATCCTCAGCGACAACACGTTCGTCAAGCACCTGACGGATCAATGATTCATCATCGGTTTCAAATTTGCCCGGTGCCACTTCAGCTGAAGCGGGGAGAGACCCATTTTGCGGGCCTCTTCCAAGATCAATTCGCGGATGACAAGGGCGCGCGCCCCTGCCTGCCAGGCCCAACCCGGTTTTCCCTTGGGGGCTTCGTGATTTTGGGCTTCTTGCGCGATATCTTCAGACGCAATCACCTGGCCATTGACTGTGACCTCAGGGAAAAGGGGTTTTGCCATTTTGGGTACTCCGCTTTTGCTTAGTTGTTGTTTTCACGACGTGAACGCACGATCTGATAGCCAGGGCGCACAAAGTAACGCACCGGGGCTGACAGCATGTGAACAAGACGTGTGAACGGGAAGACCAAGAAGATGGTCAGGCCCAAGAACAGGTGCAGTTTGAACACCCAAGACACATCCGCGATGTAACTTGCCGCCGCGCCGTCAAAGAAGACGACGCCTTGCGCCCAGGACATGAATTTAACCATTTCATGACCATCAAGGTGACCCAAAGACACAAACACAGTCATCAGACCCAAGATCAGCTGTGCAATCAACATGCCAAGGATGGCGATGTCAGCGAATGAACTGGTCTTGCGAATGCGTGGATCAGTCCAGCGGCGATGAAACAACATCAGACCACCCACCAGCGCCATCGTGCCCGCGATGCCACCTGCGACAACAGCCAATGTTTGTTTCGCACCATGGGAAATCCCAATGGCATCAAAGACTTGGGTGGGTGTCAGAAGGCCAACAAAGTGACCGGCGAAAATGATTAAAACACCGATGTGGAACAACACAGATCCCATGATCAACTGCTTGCGACGCAAGAGTTGGGAGGAGCTGGATTTCCAGGTAAAAGGGTCACGTTCATACCGGGCAATCGAGCCCAGGATCATCACGGTAATCGCGATGTATGGGTAAGTTCCGTACAGAAAATCATGCATCTTTCTGTCTCCTTATTGGGCTGCGGAGGCGCGGTTGCCATCCGTTGGCTGATTGACGGGTTGATCCAGATTGGACAGGATATCGCGCACTTGCGGGCAACCTGCGGATGGGTCGGGGCCAAAGGTGACTTCGGCTTCTTCCCAAACCGCATCAAGGGCTTCTAGATCATCCGGGTCCTCATCGGGCACGGACAAAAGGGCCTCAACAGCGGCCGCATCTGCTTTAACGCCGGCGATATGTTGAAGCGCTGCCATGGCCGCCGCGTAGACACTTTCGCGACGTGTCAGACGGGTTTGCAGGTTTTCCAGAATATGCGCTGTGTCACCCAGAATATCTTTGGTTTCCTCAAGCGGACGAGACGCCAGGAATTCTAAAAGCACAGGCAAATGGTCGGGCAATTCGGACGCGATAGGGTCAAACCCACCGGCGCGATACATTTCAACCAGATCCACCATTGCAGGCCCACGGTCACGGCTTTCGCCGTGCACATGTTCAAACAGGTTCAGTGAAAGCGTGCGGGAGCGATCGAAAATCGACACATAACGTTCCTGAACTTCATAGATGTCTTGCCCAGCGATGTCATCCACGAGGCGTGACATGAGATCGATCAATTCCGGGGTGAGAAGGCCGCCCTGTGCAAGGGCGTCCTTCAGTTCTTGGGCCGCGGCCTGAAATTCCTCGGTGGGGTAACTTAAGATCGCAGAGATCGCTTTAAGTGGCATATGCATTAGTTTGTTCCCACTTTGTTAGGTCCAGTGTGCATTGGATTTGGCAGGGGGTTCGGCTGGGGGGTCGGCAGACGGAAATCTTTCGATTTGCCTCCAAACATCGATGGTTTTGAGGTGCCAGTGGAACAGCCATTACCATCGGTGAAACCACAGCCGCTGCGAATATCACGCGCGTCTTCCGCAAGTTCACGGTGCGCGGTTGGCACAACAAAACGGTCCTCATAGTTCGCAATCGCCATGATCTGATACATGTCCTCAATCAGCTCAGGTGTCATGCCAACACGTTCCGCAATGCCCGCATCAATCACGCCATCAACGGTTTTGGACCGCATATAAGCACGCATCGCAAGCATCCGTTCCAGCGCATGAACGACAGGTTCTTCTTTCCCAGCGGTCAGCATATTTGCCAGATATTTCACAGGGATACGCAAAGATTTAACGTCAGGCATTTCGTTATCAATGCCAATTGCGCCAGCTTCTGCTGCGTTCTGGATCGGTGACAATGGCGGGATATACCAAACCATCGGCAGGGTGCGATATTCTGGGTGCAGTGGGAATGCGATCTTCCAATCCATCGCCATTTTGTAGATCGGCGAGTTCTGCGCAGATTTCACCCAATCCTGAGGCACACCTTGGCGGATGGCCTCTGCAGCGATTTCCGGATCATTTGGATCGAGGAAAATGTCACATTGTTCCTGGTACAGATCTTGTTCATTCGGTGTATTCGCAGCCGCATCAATGCGGTCTTGGTCGTACAACATCACGCCCAAATACCGAATACGCCCAACGCAGGTTTCCGAACAAACAGTTGGCAGGCCAGATTCAATGCGCGGGTAACAGAATGTGCATTTCTCTGATTTGCCGCTGTCCCAGTTGTAGTAGATCTTTTTGTAAGGACAGCCAGACACACACATGCGCCAGCCACGACATTTTTCTTGATCAATCAAGACGATACCGTCTTCTTCGCGCTTATAGATCGCACCACTTGGACAGGCAGCCGCACAGGTTGGATTGAGGTAATGTTCGCATAGACGCGGCAAATACATCATGAATGTATTTTCATATTCGCCGTAGATTTCCTTTTGGATGCCCTCAAAGTTGTAGTCTTCACTACGCTTTGAGAACTCACCCCCAAGAATTTCTTCCCAGTTTGGGCCCATCTCGATCTTTTCCATCCGCTCGCCGGTGATCTTGGATCTTGGGCACGCAGTTGGGAAAGCCGTCATTTCTGGGGCCGATTTCAGGTGGTCATAGTCGAAATCAACGGTTCATAGTAATCGTCGATTTCCGGCAGATCAGGGTTGCCAAAGATCTTGGCCAGCACCCGCCATTTTGACCCCATCTTGGGTTGAAGTTTACCCTTTTTGGTGCGTTCCCAACCGCCATTCCAACGCTTTTGGTTTTCCCAATCTTTCGGGTAACCTGTGCCTGGTTTGGTCTCAACGTTGTTGAACCATGCGTACTCGACCCCCTCACGCGAGGTCCAGACGTTTTTACAGGTCACCGAACAGGTGTGACAGCCGATACATTTATCAAGGTTTAAAACCTTGCCGATTTGTGCGCGGATCTTCATTCTGCTGCCTCCGGGGATTGGGTTGCAGGGGTATCTAGCCAGTCAACATTGCGCATTTTACGCACAATCACGAATTCATCGCGGTTAGAACCAACAGTACCGTAGTAGTTGAAACCATAAGATTGGTGCGCATAGCCGCCGATCATATGGGTCGGTTTCACGGTTGTCCGCGTGACCGAGTTATGGATGCCACCGCGATTGCGGGTTTTCTCAGAACCCGGTGTGTTGATGATCTTTTCCTGGGCGTGATACATAAAGATCGTGCCGTCTTTCATCCGCTGGGAAACGACACAACGTGCGGTCAGCGCCCCATTGGCATTATAGACTTCGACCCAATCATTATCGACCAGACCCGCAACTTTGGCGTCATTTTCAGACAGCCAAACCACAGGACCACCACGGTTGAGCGTCAGCATCATCGGCTAAATCGGCCTCAAATTCCGTCTGATTGGTATAAAATGGTGCAAGATTGATGAAATCATTGTTGGTGTTATCACCGTCATCTGCGTTGGTTGAATCGGCACCGAAATCTGTGATCGTATCTACACCGTCACCAGCATTGTAGATGAACCTATCGTCACCTTCACCACCCGTGACAGTATCATCATCAGCACCACCCGTGATCTCGTCATTGCCTGTACCACCAGAGATCGTATCATCGCCTGTGCCGCCGGTGATCGTGTCGTCGCCAGCCATCCCATAGACGACGTCATCGCCATCACCTGCATCAATGATGTCATCGCTGCTGATGATTGGGGTGACGATCTCGTCGTCGGCCTTTCCTGGCCCAAGTGAATACCCTGTCGTAGCCCCCCGAGCAGCGGCCGTGAATGTTACCGATTCTTGATTTTCAAAGTAGGCCGTCAACCAGGCGTTCTGATCCGCAGGCGCAGAATTTGTCGTACCGGTGACCACGGTAGAGCCATTTTGCGTCGAAATGTTTAGCGTATTGGAACTGGTAACGCCGAAGGCGCTGAAGCTGTCTTCGGGGAGCGTCAGAACCTCTGTGCCATTCGCCGTCTGATCAACATCGGTAAAAACCGAATGCCCGTTCAATGAGATCGGTTGATCCGTCGCTGTATCAAAAAAACTTAGCTTAAAGGTGGCGGTTTCGCCTGCGACGCCGGGATCATTGGTACCATTCAGACGGATATCCAGAAACTGGTTTCCAACCAGGTCAACAGTCAGATTGGGATCAGATTTTTCAACTAACTCCAACTTACCATAGATGACGCGCCCATCCGAGGTGACACCAATATTGTCGAAAATGACCGTGTCGCCAGCGGCCGCTTGGTTCGTGCCAGATTGTGTCGCTGATCCACTGCGAATATCCGTGTATGAAAGGTCAATCAGTCCAGCATCGACGCCAACGCTGCTTGTTGGTAACTCGTCGCCATAAATGAGATCATTATCATCACCACCGAAAATAGTGTCTGAGCCAGCGCCACCAGCGAGTGTATCATCGCCCGTGCCGCCGGTGATCGTGTCGTCGCCCCGTCCACCATCTACGGTATCCGCTCCACTGCCGGCATCAATGATGTCATCATAGTCTATGGTCTTGTCGCGGTTTAGTTCCGGTCTCTTTCGAGCAATGTTTGCTATGAAGGAGATAGAGAATGGCAAAGAGATACACAGACGAGTTTCGGCGTGATGCGGTGCGCATGGCGACGACGAGTGGACTGAACACGACCACAAGCGGCTTCTGATTTGGGGGTTGGGCTTTCGACGCTGAACAAATGGGTTCAACAGCATCAACACGATGACCTGATGTCAGGACCGCATGAAGACGTTGAGAAGGAGAACACGCGGCTTCGCAAGGAAGTCCGTCTGCTGCGCGAGGAGAGGGAAGTGTTAAAAAAGGCGGCAATCTTCTTTGCAGGCCAAAGCCGGTGAGATTTGCGTTCATCGACGCCTGGAAAGAAGAATGGCCAGTTGAGTTCCTGAACAAAAGTTATGCGGGTCACATCACGTGGTTTTCGCGCGTGGCGGGTTCGCCCGATGAGCCAGCGTCAACGCGATGATATGGTGATCCTGGCTCACATCCGTGAACAGCATCGCTTAAGCCTGCAAAGCTATGGGCGGCCTCGGATAACCGAGGAACTGCAAGAATTGGGATTACCGGTGGGCCATCGCAGGGTCGGACGTCTGATGGGCGAGAATGGCATCAAGATCATCAGAACCCAGAAATACAAGGCGACAACGGACAGCAACCACACGTTCAACATTGCACCAAATCTGTTGGATCAAGATTTCTCAGCGACTGGCCCCAATCAGAAATGGGCTGGCGACATCAGCTACATTTGGACCAGCGAAGGTTGGCTGTATCTTGCCGTCATCCTTGACCTGTATTCTCGCCGCGTCATCGGATGGGCTATCAGTAACCGCATGAAGAAGGATCTGGCAATCCGGGCGTTAGATATGGCCGTTGCTTTGCGC
>NZ_JWIF01000071.1 GCF_000812685.1 Halocynthiibacter namhaensis | reverse complement strand
CACGCGTTTAGCAGGTCGAATGCCACCAGTTCGAGCCAGCAGCGGATAAATCGAAGATGAGGCACGATTGAATCTGCGCCCAATCGAACTCAAAGACTCCCCACGCTCCCATCGATCCCACATCTCCGACTTCTGCGTGTCTGTGTAAAACGTCCGTGTGCGATACTTCATGATAAACACTCCATCTTTCCAAAAAGATTAAAGTGTTGCGTCGACCAGTTGAAATCACCGGACGAACCAGACCTTCACTGAACATGCGTCAACGTCCGGGTCGGTGAACCGTTCAACAAACGGTCGTTTTTGGTGGGACAAAATGAAATACGATTTGACCAGCTATGTTGGCGCCATGCATACAAGCTGTGTTGTCCAAAGAACGCTAATTTCAGTACCTCAGAAACAAAGGAATGGATCATTATACGTAACGCTTTATTAGGAATTTCCCTATGCCTCGTCGCATTATCCGCAAGAGCAGATGATGATTTTGAAGCTGTCAAATTGCAGTTGATTGCCGACAATCCAGCGGCACAGCTTTCCGACGTAACCTACACTGACAACCGCCTCAATCTCGGCAACACCCAAGTCAGCGACATCAACGCGCTCAGCGGGTTAACTACGCTTAAAATGCTCTATCTCAGCTTGAACCAAGTCAGCGACATCAGCGTGCTCAGCGGGTTAACTGCGCTTGAACACCTTGACCTCGGAAACAATCCGGTCAGCGACGTCAGTTCTCTCAGCGGGTTAACTGCGCTTAAAAGCCTTGATCTCTTCAACACCCAAGTCAGCGACATCAGCGCGCTCAGCGGGTTAACTACGCTTAAACACCTTGAACTCAGAGACACCCAAGTCAGCGACATCAGCGCGCTCAGTGGATTAACTGTGCTTAAACACCTTGAACTCAGAGACACCCAAGTCAGCGACATCAGCGCGCTCAGCGCATTAACTGCGCTTCAATACCTTGACCTCAGCCACACCCAAGTCAGCGACATCAGCGCGCTCAGCGAATTAACTGCGCTTGAGTTTCTCTATCTCATGAGCACCTCGGTCAGCGACGTCAGCTCTCTCAGCAGATTAACAGAGCTTTATGAGCTAGATCTCAGCGACGCCCAAGTCAGCGACATCAGCGCGCTCAGCGGATTATCTTGGCTTGGATTCCTCCATCTCAACAACACCCCAGCGATGAGCGACGTCAGCCAAATACAGCATTTGATTGATAATGGCTTGAAGATAGGTGAATAAAGTTTTTGGTTAAGCCCCTTCCTCAAGCGCAGAGACCAATAACGTCTACGCTTGGGGTTCGCAACTGGAGGCCTCCCAAAAACGCTCGTTTGTGTGAGGTATGGAAAACGGCTTATTTTTCGCTGCCACAAACCCCGTTCAAAACCCACGTGGTTGTTGAAGGTTTTTGGAAGGTCTCATGATAGCTGACCTTCGTGCAACACGCAGCATCCGTCATTGTGGGCTCGAAGGAGACATTCACTTCAACTGACTGTCCTTTGAACCGCGCCGATTGATGCCGCCACGGGCCTGAAAACTTGCGTCGCGGTCTTGCATGCACTCGATACATAGTTTCACACCCGGCACAGCAATGCGGCGGGCCTCGGGGATTTCTTCTTCGCAGTCGGCGCAGAATTTCAGGCTTTCGCCTTGTGGGGTGCGGCGGGCTTTCATGCGGGCCAACTCGTCATTGACGCTTGCCTCGATCTGCTCGCTGACCGCCCCATCTTTTGCCCATCCGCCTGCCATTTTGATCCCTCGCCTGTGTTTCTGTCAGCCTGACGCAACGAAGGCGACCAATCAAGACCCCCACCCCTTGCCAGTTCCACAAAATCCCCTACCCTGAACAAAATTCAGGAGAGATTTCATGCGTAGATTTGGAAAATGGCTTGGCCGGGCTTTGGTGTTGGTGGTTTTGGCCGGGGCCGCGTTTTTGACCTTTGGACCTGGCTATGTGGAAGCGCAACGTAATGCGGTCACGCCCCATGATCCTTGGCCGGTTTCTGATGCGGCCGCCGCCCTGCATGACACGCTGATCATTGGCGATTGGCACGCCGACAGTCTGCTGTGGAACCGAGATCTGACGAAACGCGGTAATCGCGGTCAGGTGGATCTGCCCCGCCTGATTGATGGCAATGTCGCGCTTCAAATGTTCACCGCGGTGACCAAAAGCCCCAAGGGGCAGAACTATGATCACAATTCTGCGGATTCGGGCGATAATATCACGACGCTGGTGATGGCGCAGCTTTGGCCCCCGCGCACCTGGGACAGCCTGTTGGAACGCGCATTGTATCAAGCGGAACGCTTGCACGGGTTTGAAACAGATGCGCCAGAGATGTTGAAAATCATCCGCAACCGCGCCGATCTGGAAGAGGTACTGACTCGCCGTGCCGCTGGCGAGGATGTAGTAGGAGGGCTGTTGGGGGTTGAGGGCGCACATCCTTTGGAAGGCGACCTTGCGAACCTTGATAAGCTGGTGGATGCCGGTTACCGGATGATCGCGCTGCAACATTTCTTTGACAATGAACTGGGTGGGTCCCTGCATGGAACCGGTGATCATGGGCTGTCCGAATTTGGCCGCGCGGTTGTGCAAGACGTGGCGGCCCGCCCGTTGATCATCGATGTTGCCCATTCCAGCCCACAAGTGGCGCGCGATGTGTTGGCGCTGACCGATGTGCCGATTGTGGTCAGTCACACGGGTCTGCATTCTGCATGTGCCGTGAAACGCAATTTTCCAGATGATTTGATGCGCGAAATCGCCGCCACAGGAGGTGTGATTGCGATTGGTTATTGGGCGGATGTGACCTGTGACGCCACCCCTGCAGGCATCGCGTCGGTCATCCGACAAGCGATCGCCGCCCTCGGTGAAGACCATGTGTCGCTTGGCTCTGATTTTGACGGATCCGTCACAACACGTTTTGATACGTCCGAACTTGCTGCCCTAACCCATGCGTTGTTGACGGAAGGCGTAAGCGAAGGTCAAATTCGCAAGGTTATGGGTGACAACATGCTGCGTGTTTTGCGCGCGCGTTTGGGCGATTGATCTGGAAAGCTGTCTGATATGTTGATTTTTCTTGGTCTGAGTATCTTGGGTATCGCGGCCCTCGGGTATCGCCATATTACGACCAAACGCAGGCGCGCCAATCTTTTATCAACGCCACTCACAGCTGCGCAGCGGACTATGGTTTGCAATGGCGTGCCCCTGTATAACACCCTGCCCCAAGATCTGCGGTCCCCACTGGAAGGTAAGGTTAACCTATTCCTAAACCAAGTGGAATTTATCGGTTGTGATGGTGTGGAGATCACCGAAGACATGCGCCTCTCCATCGCGGTGCAGGCCTGTTTGTTGGTCGTGAACAGAGAGCTTTGGTACACAAACCTGCGCACGCTTTTGCGTCTATCCCGGCGCGTTTAAGTCACATCAACCCCGGCGCAACGGTTTTGTCGTGACCGAACGCGAGATCATCCGCGCCGGTGAAAGCTGGACCCGCGGTCCGGTGGTTCTATCCTGGGCCCATAGCAAGCAAGGCGCCTTGAACACCACGGATGGGCACAATGTTATTTTGCACGAATTCGCCCATCAAATGGATGACCTGACCGGCGGCACGAACGGCGTTCCAATTCTCGCGAAGGGGCAAAGTTTTACCCAATGGGAAGGCGCGATTTTACCAGCCTATGAAACCCATTTGCGGGATGTGGAAAGCGGGCGAAAAACGGTGATGGATGCTTATGGTGCACAGGGGCACGAAGAGTTTTTCGCGGTTGGCGTCGAAACCTTCTTTGAGAAGCCAAAAGCGATGAAGCAAGACATGCCCGAAGTCTATGCGCAGTTCAAAAACTGTTCCAACTCGACCCACTGGATTGGGCATAGTGAACCAGACCGGGTTTACCGGAGATCATAAAGCTTGGAAGATAAGTCATGATCAAAGGAAATTCAGGAAACCGTTTTTCAACAGAAGTCCGGGCGCGCGCAGTGCGCTTGGTGCTTGAGAATGAAGCGGATTATCGGACGCGATCTGAGTGCTTCAGATCGATTTCGAAGAAGATAGGATGCAGCCCCGAAACGCTTCGGGACTGGGTTAATAAACAATCGATTGAGACAGGAGATCGGGAGGGTCTGACGTTGTC
>NZ_JWIF01000070.1 GCF_000812685.1 Halocynthiibacter namhaensis | reverse complement strand
TGGCTATCAGTAACCGCATGAAGAAGGATCTGGCAATCCGGGCGTTAGATATGGCCGTTGCTTTGCGCCAACCACCGGAGGATTGCATTCACCATACGGATCGTGGTTCGCAATATTGCTCAAATGAGTATCAGAAGCGCTTGTCCAAGCACGGTTTCAAGGTCTCGATGAGCGGCAAGGGAAATTGTTATGATAATTCTATGGTCGAGACGTTCTTCAAATCCATTAAGGCTGAGCTGATTTGGCGCAACCGTTGGGACACACGCCGTCAGGCTGAAGGCGCGATCTTCCAGTATATCAACGGGTTCTATAACCCGCGCCGTCGCCACTCATCGCTTGGCGGGAAAAGTCCCTTGGCTTTTGAGCGAAAGGCCGCATAAATGAGTTCAGAGACCGGAACGTAAGCGGGACAAGACCAGTCGTGCATCTCTGGAAAACGATTTCGCAACAGCGACGGAAACGGACACCTCTGTTCTCAATAATCTTGAACATGAATGCCAGGTCCGTGAAGCGCATATCACTGCAAAGCTTGCTGCATTTGAGGCTGTCAGATCCCCACAAACAGACATGCTGGATGCTTGCCGTGATCAAGCAAAGGATTTGCTACAATGCCCGAAAACAGAGGCTGAACAACCCAAACCAGCTTCAACTCTGCAACTTCCGGCCGTGGTTAACATCCCGGAAAAGCCTAAGCCAAAACAGATCGAAGTCGCTGCCGCTCCCCCTGTATCAGTTGAAAATCTCACGACGCAACTACTGCGCAACATGCATGACGCTGCTCAGAATGCCAGGGCAACCAATCGCGCCAGCTATTCATCCGGTATTGCCGATGTGTATTGGCGCATGGCACAGACAGACGAATTCAGTGAAGATGTCGCCAAACAACGAGCGTCTGATTTACGCCTGTTTTCTCTTGTGACTGGCGTCACTGATGTCACGCAGATCAGGCAATTCCACCTGAGCCTGTACCGTGATGCCTTAGGAAAGATCCCCAAGAACTTTCTGCGGTCAGCCAAGGATGCAGATCTTACGATTTCTGCTGTTATGGCGCGGGCAAATCTCAACAACCCCACGACCAATGGCTTGTCTGCGAGCACAATGTCTCGCCACTTCAAATCACTGGAACTGCTCCTGAAACGGGCAAAATCTGAGGGCCACACATTAGAAACGGATCTAGATGTGTCGCTCCTGAAACCCAAAGTCAAAGCCAATACACCCGCTCATAAACGGCGTGCAGTGTTCCGACCTGAAGAAGTGAAGCAGGTCTTCGCCCATTCCGCGTGGCAAGGTTGTCAAAGCGACGGCAGGCGCCATGCTCCCGGAGAAAACATGATCAGGGATGCCAAATTCTGGGTGCCTCTCATTCTTACCTATACAGGCGCGCGACGTGCGGAAATCGCCGGGCTTCTGGCGGAAGATGTGGCGACAGTTGCCGGCATCCCCTGCTTCCACATTCGCGCCAACACATACCGCGGTATTAAGGGCGAAGGCGGAGAAATTGAAAAGAGCCGGATCATCCCTGTTCATCCCCACCTGATTGAACTTGGACTGCTCGATCATGCTTCATCCCACGTCACTTCCCCAACCGGATTGTTGTGCCCGGACATTCTTCCGAAGAAACGCATGAAGGACGGACATCAGAGACAAGTGGCCAAAATCGGCGAATCCCTGGATGATTTCTGGCGCAAGTCTTTACACCTGTCGTTGAACGGAAATCCGCGCAAACTCTGTATGCACAGCCTGCGTCATTACGTGAACCACAGCTTCATCCATAACAGGGACATTCACGAGGTCACCCGCTTTGATATTTTGGGACACGTCGAAAGCAGTGATGCTGCCCGATCAATCAACACCACCACATATCGCGATGAAACGGACGTGAAGGAAAAACTCGCTGCCATCGCATCATTGCCGTGTGTCTTTTAATCAGGCCCCACAGATTTACAGCTGGTCAAATGGCTTCAGGCTGAACTGAAACATGATCGTAAAACGCCTTAAAACAAGAATATCAATCTTCAATGAGGGAGATGTCTTCATCTTGCCGCCTTTTTCCTTTTCTGTGCTTTGCCTTTCGTTTCGCCCCTTTAGGAACGTAATTTTCGTTGAAAGCCTTCTCCACCAGCCACTCCTGAGGATGGCCAGGAAAACCGTCACCGAAATGGCGGATCAGATCAATGTAACGAAATCCCAAAGCCGATAGCTTGCAAATTTCATTCTTTTCTTGTGCAGATTGCACGACCAGGCCACCGCCTTTGGGAACCAATGTGATCCCCTTTCCCAGCAAGTCATCAATCAATTCATTCCATGTCTGCGAATTTGATACACCTGCCTGGATGAGAGGCGTCAGGATCTCTGGCTGACAGGCTTCCGTGTTTACGTCAGAGCTACCAGTATTGGGTGGGTCTTGGACTTTTGTCTCTGGAGCAGTCACATCGTCTTGCGAGCTCTCTTCTTCAGACATTTCAGCCGGTTCGCCAATGGGTACACCCGGCTCTCCTGATCGAAAAATAAACTCTGGCAGCACTGATTCCCATTCATCGCGCTTCAGTTGATCCCTGTGTTTCTCATCATTATCTGACTTACGCCATTTGACGATCGCACCAACATAACCTTCCAATAAATGGTGATTTACCGGCGGATTCCAAGAACCAGACATACTGCCTAAAACACGTCGATAGCCATCCAGAATTGTCCAGAATTTACCATCAAAGTGCAGCGTCACAGGATCTCCGACCTTTGCCCCTGCGACAGCTGCATGAATTTCATGACGATCATATTTGCGCCCGGCAAAGGACAGAAACACCATATCCAAAGATGGCAGCTGATAAATATTATGATCCGTTGCGCTATCAGAAACATCCGGCATGACCTTGCGCCGGACGATCGCATCAACAGAATCTGACAACAAAGCGTGAGGGCCCGAGCTCATGACCGTCAAAGTTTGCTGGGCACGCGTCATGGCCACATAAAACAAACGCCGTGGTGCATCCAGATCTTCCTTGCCTGAGCTGTTATCCCAACCACCGTTCAGAATGACCACATGATCAAATTCCAGCCCTTTGGCCCGATGAGCTGTCAGCAAGAGCAATCCCCGTTGCTGTCCGCGCGTATCGCGTGACCATTCTGCAAGCCATTCCACAATATCCGGAACCGACATGGATTTGGTGCCCAGCTCTCTGGCCAGTTCAGCAATGCCTTCGGCCAGAAGGTCGATCCACTTGTTACGTGTCTGTTTGTTCAGCACATCCAGGATACCCTGAATACCCAATAGATCGCCGGCCTTTTGACGCAGGCCTGCTACAAGAGACTGTGTTTCCCTGAGGCGCCAGATATTTGGCAAAGTCTCGTTTGCCATTTCCACCTCAATCCCCTGGTGTTCTGCATAAGCGCGCACTGCGTTTAGCTCTTTCCAGTTGCGCGAAACCACGGCCGTACGGCGCCAATCCCACTTTGGGTCCAAATGCGACAGGCGCATGAGTTCATCTACAGCCGCGACCGCCTGCGGGGTGACACCCGTGGGGACATCCAGGATCTGCACACGCCCCTGCGCAACCGTATCTGCGCCTTCCATGCGCCCACCGCGCATCCCCTGGGAACGTGCTTTGTTTATGCGGATGTCGTGGTCTGTTTTCATTCGATCAGAGGCACTGGCAATGACTGTGTTAGACGCGTCAACGATATGCCGTGTTGAACGGTAGTTTTCGATCAGAAAGGCTGGTTTAGCCTTATAGTCTTCTTCGAAACGGCGAATGTAGTCGATAGATGCACCTTTGAACGCATAGATGTTCTGATCATCATCACCCACGGCAAAAAGGCTTAGCTTTTGGTCTGCATCATCAAGTGAACGCCCCGCCACTGCTGAAATCAGGGCGTATTCTTCGGAACCAATATCCTGATATTCATCCACCAGAATCCAGCGACACCCCTGGATCAGGCTGTCACGCTGGGCCTCCGCTTCGGATTTGCTGAGCCCTTCCCCTTCAAGTTGACGGACGGCTTCATTGACCACATTGTCAAAGTCTTCAGACGCGGCCCGCACGCCAGAAAAACTGGCCCCGACCAGTTTCATTGCAAGTGAATGACAGGTCGAAATCGTCACGCCATTGGCCTCATCGCCTATCAGGTTGCGCAGACGAACACGGATCTCGGCAGCGGCATGGCGATTGTAAACCAGAACAAGTACACCTTGCGGATCTTCCCGTCTCACCCGCAAAAGATAAGCAATACGATGTACCAGAACACGTGTTTTGCCTGATCCCGGCCCCGCAAGAACCAACACATTGGTTTGCTCCCGATCATCCGCCACAATATTTTGCTGAACCTTATTACCCAGACCGTCAACAATCTTGTCCCAGCTTTTGCTGGTCGTCTGGCGTTTGGTTTCCCTTCCCATGCCCGGCATCCAGCGCTTCATGAACTGATCTTTGTTGAGCAGAAAATAGTCCTCGGACAACCGGCTTGCGTCCATCATGGTCTTCAGGCCGGTTTCGGCATAACTGGCCATGACACGGGTTTGCAGCGTCTGTTCCGCGTAATGTTCTTCAAGCGGCAGGAAGTCCGATTGCGTGAACTGTCCCCCTTTTTGGTCAAGATAGACCGTCATCGCCGAGCGAAAGACCGTCATCCCCTTGCCCAGCGTCAGAACACCCTGTTCATGCAACCACAACAGTGACCTTTCCAACAGTTTGGTCATGTCCTTTACGCCGCTCGTTTTCAGCAGCCCATCCTGCGTTAACTGTGCCAATAGATCACCGACCGTCGTTTCGATCTGCAAATCCTTGCCACGTGCGCCTTTGTCCAACCTGCCAATCAGATAGTTCAGCAAAAGCGCTGCAGCCTGCCAACGGACTTCGGATGTCTGGGAAATGACCTTCCAAGGACGTTGGATCGTTACCAGCAACGTATCGCGGCTTACCTTGCGCAACCTGATGTTACCCTGGCCCCCGTCCTGTCCGCGCCCATCACGTGCCATGCCCCGCAACAACTTGTCGATCAGATCGGGCTGAACAACCGGGTGCCCTTGATCCCTGAGACGTTGGCAGGTTGCGGCAAAGTTCAAAGGATTGGGAACAGTGTCATCCGCCTCCGGTGCCATTTCCTGCATTAAGGCAATAAGGTCTTTTTCAAGGTTGGACGCCTGCGAAAGTCGCGCAATTGAAGCATTCGCCACACCAACATGCACGAATACTGTTATTGCAACATCATTCCGAGCGATCCCGAGGGTTTCCAGGTCCGCCATTGCCTTGGACAAAGCCCCGGCAGACAGGCCGCTTAAGCCACAAAGGACATCCGTTGAAATCCCTTCATCCGCAGGTGACGACATGAGATGTGTTACAATCGAAAGCAATTCTTTGCGCCGGGTCCCTGTGATATCTGCGCCATCAAGCCGTCTTTTGGCTTCTTCAAGCGTGTGAACTTGCAATGATGATGGAAAGATCTGCACCCGGTTTTCTTCGCGGGATACAAGCTTTGCCTCTTCCAACCAAGACACCGCAGTTTTGACGCGCGTATCGTCGGTATCATTGTTGCGATCAAATTCGTGATCCTTTTCAGACCGAACGATTTCCCCGGCTGTGGCCACGACTTTGCCAGTTTTCTTGGTTCGCTCATCAATACGCCGCAACGCCTTAAGAATCGCACCGATTTGGTGACGCGCCAGACGAGAACGGGCCGTCAGCCTGAACTGACGCTCAACATCATCGGCCGCAAACAATAAAACACAATTTGCATCTTCGCGATCACGCCCTGCGCGCCCTGCCTCTTGCAAATAATTTTCCAATGATCCCGGAATATCCGCATGAACCACCAATCGAATATCCGGCTTATCAATGCCCATACCAAAGGCATTTGTCGCGGCAATCACCCGCAATTCACCTACGCGGAAGCGTTCCTGCACCGTTTGCTTGTCATCCGCCGTCAGACCCGCATGGAAATGTTCCGCATCCATGCCCTGAGATTTAAGAAACTCAGCGACGCGTTCCGTTTCTTTACGGGATGAACAGTAGACAACAACGCCAGATCGCCCTTCCTGGGGAAGGAATTCGTCAATCACATTCAGCACATCGGATAATTTACTTTGCTTCGTGGTTGGCCGCACCTCAAAGGTCAGATTTGTTCGCGAAGCCCCGCCATCCAGCGCTAACAACTCAACGCCTGAGCGCGTCGGCATTGTGCTTTCACCGCTGGCCTGGACTTTGGGGGAAATCGGCGCGGAAGAAAAGCTTTGGGCGCCACAGGAACTTGATGTGATGTTGCGGGGAACGATTGTTCACGACGTTCTGGAACACTGCTTTCCACCCGATTGCGAACTGCCAGATGATGCTGAAATCTCAACCGCAATCCCCACCTATGTCTCAAACGCCCTTGATCGCTGCGCACCATGGTTGCTGGATGATGAATGGGCGTTGGAACATAAAAACCTTATGGTTGAGGTTGAAAAGTCGACCTTGGCCTGGGCTCAGTTCCTGCGTTCAGCCGGTGCAAAAGTCATTGGCACCGAGAAACACCTGCAAGGTGCAAGCCCAAGCCTGAACATTCGCACCCATGGTTATGCAGATTGTATTCTGGAGCTACCGGATAAACGCATTTTGGTCGTCGATCATAAAAGATCAAAATCCACAAATCGCATCAAACGTCTGGAGGCGCAATCTGACCTTCAGGTCACGCTTTACAAAGAAATGTTGCTAAACCCTCAGGGGGATGACGCCTTGGATCTACGTGCGACAGGGGCTGATAGCATCATTGCCGCCTATCACACAACGATGGATCATTCAGTCATTGTAAGCCATGAAACCAAGCATATCACAGGCACCCAGGCCGTAAGTGGTGACATTTCAAGCACCACCACCAGTCTATTATCTGAACGCATTAAAGATCTTACAGTTGGAAATGTCCCGCTGAATTCAATTTCTGATGCTCATATTTTTGAAAAAGAATTTTGCATCACCCCATACGCGTTGGACGGAAATCGTCTTGTGCAAGCTTTTATGGTTGACGATCAGGAGGCCACCGAATGAACAATTCCCTCACAATTGTCCCCGCGGGTGCAGGCTCTGGCAAAACCTACCGAATTGAAACCACACTTGCAGATTGGCTGGATAAAGATGAGGTCCGTGCGGATCGCATCCTTGCTGTGACCTTCACCGAAGCCTCCGCGCGTGACATGAAATCACGCATCCGCGCGCGCTTGCTGCAAAGTGGGCGCAGCGATGACGCCCTTGCCCTTGGTCGCGCTTATGTTGGGACGATCCATAGCTTGGGACAAAGGTTGCTTACAGAACACGCCTTCGCTGCAGGAAACGCGCCAACATCTCGCTTGTTAGAAGACACCGAACGGGATCTTCTTATCCGCAGTCAGATTGGCAAAGCCCCCTCTTTGCAGCCCATTGCAGAAAATCTTAGCCGCTTTGGCTATCGCTTTACCCCGCAAGGCGGCACTGCCGAGGATCAGTTTCGCGGTAAAATTCTCAGCACGATTGATCTTCTGCGTAATTTGGGCCCCCGTGGCAGTGATCCAAAATTGCTGGATGACCTTATCGACACCATGAAGGTTGACTACGGCAAAACAAAAAAACAGAATAAACTTCATGCTGCTCTGAAATCTGCCGTCCAAAATATGTTTAAAGCATTTCCAAACGATGTCTCAGAAACAGTTTCCGCAAAAACCCGGCGCGCAACCTTGCGCGCAGATCACCAATTGATCCGATCGGCTGCCCAAACAGATCGCCTTCAAACAGACTGGGCTGCTTGGCAAAAACTGCGCTCTCTTTTTATCTCAAACAGCAACTCCAAACTGCCCCAAGGTTATGACGAACTTGCGGAGGCGATCATAGAAGCCGCCGATGGTCTGGAACTCCATCCAGGCCCTCTCAATGATGCCATCGAACATATCACGGGCCTAGTTAATGGCGCTCAGGAGATCGTTGCGGCTTATGATATGGAAAAGCGCCAACGTGGTCTGATCGACTATGCGGATATGATCGCACGCACCGAAGAGATCTTACGCGAAACCCCAGACACGCTCCAAGCTGTCCTTGGGGAAATCGACTGCGTGGTGATTGACGAATTCCAAGACACCAACCCCGTACAATTCGCACTTTTGTGGCGATTGGCCCAACACGCGCCCAAAGCACTGATCGTTGGCGACCGCAAGCAGGCCATCATGGGCTTTCAGGGCGCTGATCCGCGCCTTTCACAGGCTTTAGACGACCAATTCCCGGATGCGTTAGATCCCCTGCGTTGCAATTGGCGATCCGTACCCGAAGTTATGGAATTCGTGAATTCAGTGGGGGCTGGACTATTTGGTACGGACTACGAAGCGCTTACCCCGCAAGCGGCCCCTGGCTGTGCCAATTCACCAATCCAATACGTCAAC
The DNA here is from genome assembly GCF_000812685.1 of Halocynthiibacter namhaensis. GTDB lineage: Bacteria > Pseudomonadota > Alphaproteobacteria > Rhodobacterales > Rhodobacteraceae > Halocynthiibacter > Halocynthiibacter namhaensis. The sequence goes on along the minus strand of NZ_JWIF01000070.1, from coordinate 14,493 downwards.
GAAATCAGTATACTGCTATCAATCTGCTACGCATGAAAAAAGGGCTCGCGAAATGCGAACCCTTTGTTTTCTTTGAACTGTATGTTCTTCGCGATTAACGCTTAGAGAACTGGAAGCTACGACGCGCTTTGCGCTTACCGTATTTCTTACGTTCAACAACACGACTGTCACGTGTCAGGAAGCCAGCGGCTTTCAGAACTCCACGCAAGGAGGGTTCATAAAGCTGCAGCGCTTTAGAAATACCGTGCTTAACCGCGCCAGCTTGGCCTGTCAGACCGCCACCTTTAACAGTTGCGAAAACGTCGAATTCACCTTCAACGCCAGCAATCTGCATAGGTTGACGCAGGATCAGCTGAAGAACAGGGCGCGCGAAATACACGTCTTGGTCTTTGCCGTTCACAACAACTTTGCCGGAACCTGGTTTGATCCAAACGCGGGCAACCGCATCTTTACGTTTACCAGTTGCGTAAGAGCGGCCCAGTTCGTCACGAACAGGTTCGCGTGGCTCAGCAACTTCTACGAGTGCTTCCAAAGATGTAACACCTTCAGCAACAGTGTTCAGCTCATCGAGAGATTTGATATCGTCAGTCATGATCAGCTGCTCCGCGTGTTTTTCTTGTTCATGGCCTTAACGTCCAGAACTTCGGGCTTCTGTGCTTCTTGGCCGTGCTCAGCACCAGCGTAAACGCGCAGATTGGTCATCACTTTACGTGACAATTTGTTGCCTGGCAGCATGCGCTGAACCGCTTTGGTCACAACACGCTCAGGGTGGTCACCCTCAAGGATTTGACCGATTGAGCGTTCTTTGATCCCGCCCGGATGGCCAGTGTGCCAGTAAAATTTCTTGTCTTCACGTTTCTTGCCGGTCAGCTGAATTTTGTCAGCATTGATCACGATGACATTGTCACCCATGTCCATGTGTGGCGTGAAAGACGCTTTATGTTTGCCGCGCAAACGCATAGCAACGATCGAAGCAAGACGACCAAGAACAACGCCTTCAGCGTCGATCAGGATCCATTTCTTGTCGATGTCTGCTGGTGTAGCAGAGAAGGTTTTCATAGGAGTAACCCCAAGTTTGAAGATTCAATGAATGACAACATGCCATTCGTAATTCGATATGGGGGTTTTATAGGTTCCACGTGCACAGTCAAGTGCACAAAGATCGCATTAATTGTTTAAAATCAATACATTGCAAATATGGTATATAAATACCCCCAAATATTTGTGTTTTTTCGCCCCTGTTTGAGCCCCTATTGAGGGTTTCCAGCCGGAGGGATCGAATAGGTCAGTGATGCACGTGCAACGGGGCGGCTGTCCCCTTCAGAACACAGCAAGACATCACCGACCACCAGTGAACGTCCCATTTTTAAAACTCGGGCTGTGCCAATCAGATCCGTATTGGCCACGGGCTTGCGCATAAAATCGATCGAACAATTCGTGGTCACGGCCAAAGCCACCTTGCCAAGGCGCGCCAAAATTGCAGCGTACATGACACAGTCAGCAAGCGCGAACATGGAAGGGCCAGACACCGTTCCCCCGGGCCGCAGGTGGCGATCAGATGTCAGCAAGCGCATCACGGTTTCATCGCCTTTGATCGCCTCAATGCGGAAATCCTGTGCGACTTGGGGGAAAATCTCCGCCATATAGGTTTCAAGCTCGGGGATGGTCATTTGAAACGTCATAGTTTGCCTCGTGAATATCTTTGGCGTAGCTTGGCGCAAACCTCAGAGGGGAACAAGATGGGCGATTTAATTTTACGCAACGATACAGACACAGGTGTCACACGGCTGGCCCTAAATTCGGATCGCAACCTAAACGCTTTGTCTGACGCAATGCTTGCGGAACTTGCACGCCATCTTGACGAGATCGCGACGGACACCTCCACCAAGGTCGTGATCATTTCCGGTGAAGGTCGCGCCTTTTGTGCGGGGCATGATCTGAAAGAAATGACCGCCAAGCGGCAGGCCGATGATGGCGGGCGCGCCGGGTTTCTTGACCTTTTCCAACGTTGCAGCAGCGTGATGCAGCGTATCACGGCCCTGCCCCATCCGGTTATCGCACAGGTGCACACCATTGCCACCGCCGCCGGATGTCAGCTGGTGGCAAGCTGCGACATGGCCTTGGCTGCGGAAGGTACGCGCTTTGGGGTGAATGGCGTGAACATTGGCCTGTTCTGTTCCACCCCAATGGTTGCTTTGTCCCGCAACATCGGGCGCAAAAAGGCCTTTGAACTGCTCACAACCGGCACATTCCTTGATGTGCGCGAAGCGGAAACCTTAGGTTTGATCAATCGTATTGCCCCCCCCGAAAGCCTTTACGCAGAAACACAAGCATTGGCGGAACTCGTGGCGTCAAAACAATCCTCTGCGGTTAAGATTGGTAAAGAAGCCTTTTACAAGCAACTCGAGATGCCGGTTTCTGATGCCTATGATTACACGGGCACGGTGATCACCGAAAACATGTTGTTGAAAGACACAGAGGCCGCGATTGATGCCTTTATCAATCGCAAGACATAACCGACCTCAGTTTCGGCCTTGAAATACCCCGTCTGGGTTGCGTTGGGGACGCCTTCGCACCCCCAACCTTGGTCGGTTACAGCTTATAGATATCGCTGAATTTCGCTTCGAGATAATCCATCAAAGGGGCCTCGGTTGGTTCAAATCCACAGGCGGCCACGATGGTCTCACGCGGATCACGCAATCCGCCATGTTTCTGAAGGTTCTCGCGCAGCCAGTCCGTGGCCGGGCTTGTGTCGCCTGCTTCAAGACTTGCATCCAGATCAGGTACAGCTTTGCGCATCGCCTGGTTCAAGTTGCCTGCATACACATTGCCAAGGCTGTAGGTCGGGAAATAGCCGAACAGACCGACGGACCAATGCACATCCTGCATACAGCCGTTGGACATTTTATCGACCGCAAAGCCAAAGTCCTTTTCAAAGCGCTCATTCCAGGCGGCAGGCAGATCAGCCACGGCCAGATCACCCGAAATCAGGGCTTGTTCAAGATCAAAGCGCAACAGCACATGCAGGTTATATTGCAGCTCGTCCGCTTCCGTCCGGATATAGCCATCATTCACCCGGTTCACAGTGCCATAGAACTCATCGGCGTTCTCAACGCCAATCTCGCCAAACGTTTCGCGCACAGCACCATACATCCAAGATGTAAACGCACGGGACCGCCCGATTTGGTTTTCATAGATCCGGCTTTGGCTTTCATGCACGCCCATAGAAATGCCGCGCCCCAATGGGGTCAGCAAATGCTGGTCATCAATGCCAAGTTCATAGCAGGCGTGGCCAACTTCGTGGATCGTAGAATAGAAACAGTTGAACGGGTCGTTTTCCACAGTGCGCGTGGTGATCCGGGCTTCTTGACCAGAGCCAAGCGAAAATGGATGCACCGCACGGTCAATGCGGCCATGGTTAAGGTCATATCCAAAACGTTCCGCCAGAACATGGGCGAACTTCATCTGATCATCGCCGGTGAACGTCCCTTCCAGACTTTTCGGCTGATGGGAGGACCCTTTCACCTTATCAAGCAGCGCCACCAAGCGCGGACGCATGGCGTCAAACATCGCACCAAGACTGGCAGCGGTAGCACCGGTTTCATAATCCTGCACCAGCGCATCATAGGCATTGCCCATACCGTCTTCGCCCTGCGCCATGGCTTCGCCTTCTTCAACACGCAGTTTGATGACTTTTTCAAGGGTGGGTGCGAATGCGGCAAAATCTTCCTTGGCACGGGCATCTGCCCAGATCCCCTGCCCGAGACTGGTTTCACGCGCCAACGCTTCGGCCAGATCGGCGGGGATTTTGGAATTACGCGCAAATTTGCGTTTGATGATCCGCAGATTGGCTGCCTCAACCTCTGTCAGGTTTTCAAGAGACGCTTTTTCGATCCAATCGCCCATGCGCGGATCGGTGCGACGGGCATGCAAGATGGCCTCCATCGCTTCCATTTCTTCGGCGCGCTGCGCGGTCGCGCCCCGCGGCATAACGGTTTCCTGATCCCAAGCAAGACGCTCAGACGTCTGGTTCAGGGCTTCGGTGCGGCGTTGAAACGCCATAAGTTCGGAAAAACTGCTCATTTTCTTAGTCCTGTCTATCAGTCACGTACAGATTGTTCTTTTGGATAAAGGGCCGCGAAACGTGCCCGAAGGATCAACACCCAAAGGACGATCGCCCCAAGCTGATGCATAATCGCAAGGCTCAAGGGCGCGGCATTCATGACGGTCACAATGCCTAAAACGGCCTGCATCGCCATCATCACGAGAACCACAGTAAAGGCCCCTTTGGTAAAGCCATTGCCGGCCCCCCGTGATTTGCGCCACGCTATGAAGGCAAAGATCAGCAGAAGATATCCCGCAAGCCGATGCACAAATTGCGTCAAGGCGGCGTTTTCAAAGAAATTCGACCAGAGCGGAACAAGCATAAACATGTCATCGGGGATGATTTGTCCGCCCATATAAGGCCAATCGATATAGCCCCGCCCCGCATCAATGCCCGCAACCAGCGCCCCCAGAAGGATCTGTAAGAAGGCAAAATGCATCAGGCCCGTTCCCATGGAAAACAGTTTTTTGTCTTTGCCACGACGCGCTTTGATCAAACCGGCCTCAGACCGGGTCAACGCCATCATATGCCAAGCAATCAAGCCCAGAATGATAAAGGCCAAGCCCAGGTGAATGGCCAGTCTGTAAGACGCCACATCAACCATGCGCCCGGACAGGCCGGATGACACCATCCACCAGCCAATCGCGCCCTGAAGACCACCAAGACCACCCAAGATCAACAAACGTTGGGTCCAGCCCGTGGGGATTTGACGGCGCAGCAGGAACCAGAAAAAGCCGATTGCCCAAACCAAGCCAACAAAGCGACCAAGGAAACGATGCCCCCATTCCCACCAATAGATGGATTTGAAACCTTCCAGATCCATCGCGTGGTTTTGCAACTGGAATTCGGGGATCTCTTGGTATTTGGTGAATTCCGCAAGCCAGGCGGCCTCATCCAGTGGTGGGATCGCGCCGGTCACAAGGTTCCATTCGGTGATTGAAAGGCCACTGTCAGTCAGGCGCGTCAGCCCGCCCACCAAGATCATGGCGGCAACCAGAACGAACAAGATACCAAGCCAAATACGAATTGGGCCGCGTGCGCCTTTGGATTTCGCATCGATCATTCCGGTCCGCGCGGCTTGGGCGACGGGCTGGTCTGTGCTGACCTCTTCAAAAATACTGCGTTTTTGGCTCATGGCTGGCTCCCTTAACTTATGGAGAACCTATGCCTGCACTCGCCTCTCTGCAAGATCGGAAACGCGCTTAGTCGTCGCGTTGTTTCCAACGCACCATCTGGCGCATAACACCGTGCAAGGTTTGCACATCCGCACGCGTCAAAGGCATGCGTGACCACAGGTTGCGCAAGTTCAGCTTCATATTATCTGCTTTGGTTTCCGGGAAGAAAAACCCCGCATCGGCTAGGCGATCTTCATAGTGTTCCGCCAGTTTTGCGATCTCAATCTGGGGCGCAAATTCGGTTTTTGCCATTTCCATGCTTTCTGCGGGCATCTCATGGGCGTCTTGGCCCCATTCATACGCGGTCAACAGCACGCATTGCGCCAGATTGAGCGACGCGAATTCCGGGTTCACCGGCACTGAAATAATCGCATTGGCACGCGCCACGTCTTCATTTTCAAGACCTGCGCGTTCCGGGCCGAACATCACACCCACTTTTTTGCCCTCGGCAATCAAAGCGCGTGTATGGGCCATAGCGCGTTCCGGGGTCATAATTGGCTTGGTTAACCCACGATGACGCGCGGTTGTGGCAAACACATAATCACAATCGGCAAGGGCCGCATCGGTGCTGTCGAACAATTGGGCTTCATCCAACAAACGCCCAGCCCCCGAGGCCATTGCGTCTGCTTTTGGGTTGGGCCACCCATCACGCGGGCTGGTGATGCGCATGCGATCCAAGCCAAAATTCCACATGGCACGGGCCGCACCCCCAATGTTTTCGCCCATTTGCGGGCGGATCAGAATGAAGTTCGGTTGTGCAGATTTGTCAGTCATATCGGGCCCCAGATTATGATGCCCCCTGATAATCTGCCCTTTCAGCCGGTGCAAGTCGGCTCCGTACACCAGCAGATTCCATTTCTTTATGTTGAAAACTCCGCACGAACTGCAGATATACTAAGGTATAGGGGGACAGTTGCGATGATTGACCAGGGGAAAGATGACGTTCGATTTGTGCGTTTAACCGAAATATCTGAGGAGACAATACAACAGCATATGTCAGATCCGAAAGTGTCAAAACACATGCCGCTTATGAAAACAGTGTGGAACATCAATGCAGTCCGACAGTTTGTTAAAGCAAAAGAAGCGCATTGGAAAATCAATGGACTTGGACATTGCGCAATCTTGCATCGTGGTGAATATGTCGGCTGGGGCGGATTTCAAAAGGAAGGCAATGACTGGGATTTTGGCTTGGTTCTTAATGCCGACAGCTTTGGCCTTGGTCTAAAAATCACTCGGATCGCTTTGGACATGGCCAAAAAAGACGAGCGGATCCCCTATGTAACGTTCCTGCTTCCGCCATCCCGCATAAACCTTGGGGCCTTTAAGCGTATGGGCGCCGAGGAACACGGCCAGGTCACCTATGAAGGTGATGCGTTTCTTAAGTTTCGCCTAGATACCTCCTAATTGCGGCCCTAGGCCACGCCCCCTTTGCCTTATGCGCAGAATGGGCGTATAGGGGCGCAAAGCCGCGAGAAGGAAACGGAAATGTCCGCAGACCCCACCCCAGAAAACGCCTCAGAAAAGCCACAGATCTATTTGATCACGCCTCCGGAATTCGAACTTTCTGAATTTTCGTCCCGTTTGGGGCAGGTTCTGGACGCCCATGACGTCGCCTGCGTGCGCATGTCTATGGCGACGACGGATGAAAGCCGCCTGTCACGCGCGGGCGATATTTTGCGCGAAACCTGTCATGCGCGCGAAGTTGCTATCGTGATGGAAAGCCATGTTTTGCTGGCTGAAAAACTGGGGTTCGACGGGGTTCACCTGTCCGATGCCAACAAAGGTTTGCGCAAACTGCGCGACACATATGGCCCTGATTTCATTCTGGGTGCCCATTGCGGAACCTCACGCCATGATGGATTGAACGCAGGTGAAGCTGGTGCCGACTATATCAGCTTTGGCCCGGTCGGCGAGACCCTCACAGGTGACGGCAGCCACGCTGAATCCGAACTGTTCAAATGGTGGTCTGAGGTCGTCGAAGTGCCCGTGGTCGCTGAGGGTGTTTTGGATGAAGATCTCATCAGAACCCTTTCCCCGATAACAGATTTCTTTGGCATCGGCGACGAAATTTGGCGTCACGAAGATCCCTCAACTGCACTGGCCAAGCTGATCGCCGCGATGTAGGTCCGATCCTTCACTATATATATATATCCTACAGGCCGCCCCATCAGCGGCCTGTTTTCATTTCTGCATTCAAAATCGATCAAATAGTTTCGGTATACATTTGCATACTGCCTTCCCTTTCCAACATAAGTCGGTTAGAAAGCGTCAAATTCGATTCCAACTCAAGCCCAACCAAAGAGGCCTCTCATGACCAAAATTAAGGTAGAGAATCCCGTCGTAGAACTCGACGGCGACGAAATGACCCGCATCATCTGGCAGTTCATCAAAGACAAATTGATCCTGCCATACCTTGATCTTGATCTGAAATATTATGATCTTGGCATCGAAGCACGCGACGAAACCGACGACCAAATCACCATTGATGCGGCCGAAGCGATCAAAAAATACGGCGTTGGCGTTAAATGTGCGACCATCACCCCGGATGAAGCCCGCGTTGAAGAATTCGGTCTGAAGAAAATGTGGCGCTCGCCTAACGGCACAATCCGCAATATCCTTGGTGGCGTTGTCTTCCGTCAGCCTATCATCTGTTCCAACGTTCCACGTCTGGTTCCAGGTTGGACACAGCCGATTGTTATCGGTCGTCATGCTTTTGGTGATCAGTATAAGGCGACTGACTTCCTGTTCCCAGGCAAAGGCAAACTGACGATGAAATTCGTTGGTGAAAACGGCGATGTCATTGAAAAAGAAATCTACGACGCCCCTGCTGCCGGTGTTGCGATGGGCATGTATAACCTTGATCAATCCATCATCGATTTCGCACGCGCATCTATGAACTATGGCCTGAAATTGGGTTGGCCTGTGTATTTGTCCACCAAAAACACCATCCTGAAAGCCTATGACGGTCGTTTCATGGATCTGTTCCAGAAGGTGTTTGACGAAGAATTCGCTGATAAATTCAAAGCTGCTGGCATCACATATGAGCACCGTCTGATCGATGACATGGTTGCTTGCGCGATGAAATGGAACGGTGGTTTTGTTTGGGCTTGTAAGAACTATGACGGCGACGTTCAGTCTGACACTGTTGCGCAGGGCTTTGGTTCACTTGGCCTGATGACGTCACAGCTGATGACCCCAGATGGAAAAATCGTGGAAGCCGAAGCGGCACACGGCACAGTGACCCGTCACTTCCGTCAGCACCAGGCTGGTAAAGAAACCTCCACCAACTCTATCGCGTCTATCTTTGCATGGACTGGTGGTCTGAAGCACCGCGCGAAATTGGATGATAACGCACCGCTGATGAACTTTGCCGAAACGCTTGAAAAAGTCATCGTGGACACTGTGGAAGCTGGCGACATGACCAAAGATTTGGCCCTGCTCGTTGGTCCAGATCAGAAATGGCTGACCACAATGGGCTTCCTCGAAAAGGTAAACGAAAACCTGTCCAAAGCACTTGCGGGCTAAACCCTTCGCATGATCACTTTAAAAAGGCGGTACGTGACAGCGTGCCGCCTTTTTTCTTTACATATATGCTATAAGTATCATGCGGTAAGTTAAGGGAAAACAATGTCAAAACATGTCCGATCAACGCCGCCAGAAGGCCATAAAGAACCGCATCGTCAAGCTGGCCATGCCTGGTATGAGGATGCGATCGCGATTGGTTTGGGCACTTTGATGTGCAGCTTCTCGGTGGCGCTGTTGACGCATCTTGGCTTGATCACCGGCCAGACAGCGGGCCTTGGGGTGTTGCTGTCTTATGTCACTGCATGGGAATTTGGTACGATCTTCTTCATTCTGAATATCCCGTTTTATCTTTTGGCCTATTTCCGGCTGGGGGTTGTGTTTACGCTAAAGACCTTCGCCGCGGTTGCGGTCGTATCTATGCTGATGCAGATCATGCCTGACATGGTGCAATTCAACCATATAAACCCTTGGTTCGGTGCGACTTTATCAGGTTCCCTTGCTGGGGCTGGCTTGTTGATTATGTTCCGTCATGGCGCAAGCCTTGGGGGGATTGGCGTGTTGGGCCTGTATATTCAAGAACGCACGGGCTTTCGCGCCGGCTGGTTTCAGCTGGGCGTGGATGCGGTGATTTTCATCATTGCGCTGTTCGTGCTGGATCTGCCGCTTGTGGGGTTTTCGCTGCTGGGTGCGGTGATCACGAACCTTGCGATTGGCATGAACCACCGCAAGGATCGCTATATCGCGCGTTAAGGCTTCACGCAGAAAGGTTGCAGATCAACGGTATCTTGGGTGAAGGTTGCGATCTGACCGGGGGGCAATTCGACCCATCCGTCCTGCCCGTCTTCTAAGGGTTCTGAAACCACCATCCAGCCTGCGGATGTCTCGCAACGACGATAGTAAACCGTAGGCGCGATGTGATCCGAACTGGCCCGTGCTGCGAACAGACGTTTGCCATCAGACATCGCGACTGACAGACGCAAATGGGGTGTTTCCCCCTTCTCACGCGACAGCATATCCAGATCACGTGCTGCCTGACACAAGGCTTTGGCAGGATCCGTATCAAGCCCATGATACAAGGCACGCAAGAACAAAACTTCACTGTCCGTCGCACCTTTGCGTTCGTGATATAATTCCTCTGGGATCAACATGTCAGCACTGCGACGGAAGTTCTCAAACCCTCCGATTTGACCATTATGCATGAAGCTCCAGTTGCCACTTGCGAAGGGATGACAATTGTTGCGGCTGATCGCAGAGCCAGTGGATGCCCGAACATGCGCAAGAAACAGGCCAGACCGAATTTGACGCGCGATAGAGGCAAGGTTCGGATCGGACCATGCGGGCAAAACATCACGATATAGACCAGGTTGCGGACGGTGGTCATACCACGCGACACCAAACCCATCGGCGTTGATGGCAGTCTTTGCCTCTTCCGCGGCCTTGCTTTGCACAAGCAAAGAATGACCAGGGTTTTCAATCACCTGATCGAGAAATATAGGTTGGCCAATAAAGGCGGCCCATCTGCACATTGTTTAGATTTCCTTCACATACGCGATACAGGCTAGCGTATAAACATTAACCAACGAAAAAACAGGCAAACCTCACAGGGGTTGCCCGTTTCTTACGTTGTGATTTCTTACATTGAAGACCTTCGTGGTATTATTTGCCGCGATTATGTGTCTTTGCATACATTTCAGCGATCATTTTGCTGGCGGTTTTTTCAAACAGGCACGGGATCACCGCATGCACCAAAGCCGCAGAGGCCGCGAGGAACAATTTGATTGAGAACTTGCCCGCAAAGGCCGCGTGTTCAAGATAGCTTTCCTCAACGGAACGTGGGTGGTCGAGAAATACTTTATCAATCATGGGGCTTATCCTGTTATGCCTTATCCGGCGTTTCGCGTTTCCCTAATTTACAAAGAACCGCGTGAGAAGTGTTCCCGTATTTCAATCAATTTCGCTTGATGCGGTGACATTATCTCGATAAATTCATCCTTATGGTGACACTTGATGAAATAGACCGCAAAATTTTGAAACTTCTGCAACGGGATGCGTCTCTTAGCTTAGAGGCATTGGGCGAATCTGTTGGCCTGTCGCGCAACGGCTGCTGGCGGCGTGTGAAAGCTTTGGAAGATGTGGGCGTGATCATCGGGCGCGTCACCTTATTGGACCCCGAGAAAATTGACTTGTCCCTCACAGTATTCATCCAAATTCGCACGAAATCACATGATGCGGATTGGTTGCAACGGTTTGCCCGCGCCACCCGTGAGATGCCCGAAATTCTGGGGGCCTACCGGATGACCGGTGATCTTGATTATCTGATCCGGGCGCGGGTGCGTGATGTGAAAGATTACGACGCATTATATCAGCGCCTCATTTCAAGGGTGGACATGTCGGATGTTTCGGCGTCATTTGTTATGGAAGAATTGAAAGAAACCACGCAACTGCCATTGTAAGCGCCCTACCCTGAAGGTCTTGAAATGCCGAAACAATATTTCTTCCTGATGATTGCCGTGATCTGTGAAACCATTGGCACATCCGCGCTTGAAGCCAGCCAACAAATGAGCCGCATCATCCCGGCCATCATCGTGGTCATCGCCTATGTGATTTCATTTTACTTCTTATCCCTCACCCTCAAATACATGCCTGTTGGTATCGTCTATGCGTTGTGGTCCGGTCTTGGCATTGTGTTGATCGCAATCGCGGGCTGGGTGATCTTTGGGCAAACCCTAGATTTCCCAGCAATCCTGGGTCTGGGCATGATCTTGGGTGGTGTTTTGGTGATCAATCTTTTTTCAAACAGCGCAACACATTAACCGTTGCCGTAGGTTTTTACATTTAATGCTGGCTTTTTCGCCCTATGCACGATAGGGCGCCCGTAACGCATTACATGGCAGGACGGACCAACCGATGGATCTTCGAAATATCGCAATCATCGCTCACGTTGACCACGGCAAAACGACCTTGGTAGATGAGCTTCTAAAACAATCCGGTGTATTCCGCGACAACCAAGCAGTTGCCGAACGCGCAATGGACAGCAACGATCTGGAACGCGAACGCGGCATTACGATTTTTGCGAAACCCACATCTGTGGTTTGGAAAAACACACGCATCAACATCGTTGACACCCCAGGTCACGCTGACTTTGGTGGCGAAGTTGAACGTATCCTGTCCATGGTTGATGGTGTTGTTCTGCTGGTTGACGCCGCTGAAGGCCCAATGCCACAAACAAAATTCGTGACCTCTAAGGCGCTTGCGCTGGGTCTGCGTCCAATCGTTGTTGTGAACAAAGTTGACAAATCTGACGCGGAACCTGATCGCGCGCTGGACGAGTGTTTTGACCTGTTTGCAAGCCTTGACGCATCTGACGAACAGCTTGATTTCCCAACCATGTACGCATCTGGCCGCAATGGCTGGGCTGACATGGAATTGGACGGTCCGCGCAAAGATCTGACGGCAATGTTCGATCTTGTACTTGAGCACGTTCCAGCGCCTGCACAGATTTCACGTCAAGATGAGCCTTTCCAAATGCTTGCAACCACATTGGGTTCTGACCCATTCTTGGGTCGTATGCTGACTGGTCGCGTTGAAGCGGGCACATTGAAAGCGGGCGAAAGCATCAAAGCGATGTCTCGCGATGGCGATCTGATCGAAAATTTCCGGGCCACCAAGATCATGGCGTTCCGTGGTCTTTCACAGCAAGAAATTCCCGTGGCAGAAGCCGGTGACATTGTTTCCATCTCAGGCATGACCAAATCTACTGTGGCAGATTCACTGTTGGCGCCTTCCGTTGACACGCCCCTGCCCGCGCAGCCAATCGATCCGCCCACCATCACTGTGACTTTTGGTATCAACGACAGCCCATTGGCTGGCCGCGATGGCAAAAAAGTTCAGTCTCGTGTGATCCGTGACCGCCTGATGAAAGAAGCTGAAGGCAACGTTGCGATTAAGATTTCTGACACGCCTGGCGGTGAAGCCTTTGAAGTTGCCGGTCGTGGCGAACTTCAAATGGGTGTTTTGATCGAAAACATGCGTCGCGAAGGGTTTGAGCTTTCAATCTCTCGTCCGCAGGTTTTGTTCCGTGATATTGATGGTGTTCGTCATGAACCCATTGAAGAAGTCACCATCGATGTGGATGACGAATATTCCGGTGTTGTGATCGAAAAAATGACAGGTGTGCGTAAAGGCGAATTGGCTGAAATGCGCCCTGCCGGTGCAGGCAAAACCCGCATTATCGCCCATGTTCCTTCACGTGGTCTGATCGGGTATCACGGCGAATTCCTGACCGACACGCGCGGCACTGGTGTTCTGAACCGTGTGTTCCACGACTGGGCGCCACACAAAGGTGCAATCCCTGGCCGTCGCGCTGGTGTTCTGATCTCCATGGAAAACGGCACATCCGTTTCCTATGCTTTGTGGAACCTAGAAGATCGCGGCAAGATGATGATTGGCGCACAGGTTGACGTTTATCAGGGTATGATCATTGGTCAGCACTCTCGTGAAAACGACCTTGAGGTGAACCCGTTGAAAGGTAAGAAACTGACCAACGTTCGCGCTTCTGGCACCGACGAAGCAGTGCGCCTGACAACACCAATCACCCTGTCTTTGGAAGAAGCGATTGCTTACATCGACACGGATGAGCTGGTCGAAGTTACGCCAAACAACATCCGTCTGCGCAAGCGTCACCTCGACCCACACGAGCGTAAACGTCACGCACGTTCAAACGGATAAGCGCCATTCGCCCCTTTCGGGTGATGAGTATTTAAAGCAAGATGAAAGGCGGTCTAATTGGGCCGCCTTTTTCCATTCGTGCCCGAATTCACCTGCAATGACTGAGCCAAAAAACAAGATGTACTCAGCGCAGAATATTGGAATGTCATTCATCCACAAGGCTATGACTTAAGTTGTGGTTCATGCTCGTGAACTATGTACGATCAGACACCAGCTGGATGATAACAACCTCAGATTAAGTTTGGTCTTTTAGGGCTAAACATCAGGTAGTTGACGCATCAAACAATTCGCGACTGAACCGCATACTATCAGCGGGAGCACTCAGAAGAACGAATGCGATTGGTTCGACAACATCACAGTTGGTCTTGTCGCGGTTTAGTTCCGGTCTCTTTCGAGCAATGTTTGCTATGAAGGAGATAGAGAATGGCAAAGAGATACACAGACGAGTTTCGGCGTGATGCGGTGCGCATGGCGGCGACGAGTGGCTTAACGCGGCCTCAACTTTCATCAGATTTAGGGGTTGGGCTTTCGACGCTGAACAAATGGGTTCAACAGCATCAACACGATGACCTGATGTCAGGACCGCATGAAGACGTTGAGAAGGAGAACACGCGGCTTCGCAAGGAAGTCCGTCTGCTGCGCGAGGAGAGGGAAGTGTTAAAAAAGGCGGCAATCTTCTTTGCAGGCCAAAGCCGGTGAGATTTGCGTTCATCGACGCCTGGAAAGAAGAATGGCCAGTTGAGTTCCTGTGCAAAGTTATGCGGGTCACATCACGTGGTTTTCGCGCGTGGCGGGTTCGCCCGATGAGCCAGCGTCAACGCGATGATATGGTGATCCTGGCTCACATCCGTGAACAGCATCGCTTAAGCCTGCAAAGCTATGGGCGGCCTCGGATAGTCTTGGTTGGAACGTTCAAAGGATGGCTGTTCCCGTGGGAGCAGAAAGATGAGAGACATGCTG
>NZ_JWIF01000069.1 GCF_000812685.1 Halocynthiibacter namhaensis | reverse complement strand
ATACCATGGCCTGTGCGCATCGCTTACTGAACAGCATCGCTTAAGCCTGCAAAGCTATGGGCGGCCTCGGATAACCGAGGAACTGCAAGAATTGGGATTACCGGTGGGCCATCGCAGGGTCGGACGTCTGATGGGCGAGAATGGCATCAAGATCATCAGAACCCAGAAATACAAGGCGACAACGGACAGCAATCACACGTTCAACATTGCACCAAATCTGTTGGATCAAGATTTCTCAGCGACTGGCCCCAATCAGAAATGGGCTGGCGACATCAGCTACATTTGGACCAGCGAAGGTTGGCTGTATCTTGCCGTCATCCTTGACCTGTATTCTCGCCGCGTCATCGGCTGGGCTATCAGTAACCGCATGAAGAAGGATCTGGCAATCCGGGCGTTAGATATGGCCGTTGCTTTGCGCCAACCACCGGAGGATTGCATTCACCATACGGATCGTGGTTCACAATATTGCTCAAATGAGTATCAGAAGCGCTTGTCCAAGCACGGTTTCAAGGTCTCGATGAGCGGCAAGGGAAATTGTTATGATAATTCTATGGTCGAGACGTTCTTCAAATCCATTAAGGCTGAGCTGATTTGGCGCAACCGTTGGGACACACGCCGTCAGGCTGAAGGCGCGATCTTCCAGTATATCAACGGGTTCTATAACCCGCGCCGTCGCCACTCATCGCTTGGCGGGAAAAGTCCCTTGGCTTTTGAGCGAAAGGCCGCATAACCGTGTCATTTGTTCCTCGCTTAGCCAGTAAAGATTACTCATCAGCCCCCCAATCAGTGACAGAGGTGAATCACGACCAAGCCTAAGCTGTAAGATAATTAATAGGTCCTGAGCCTAAGATGTATCTAGCCTTGAAGACAGGATACAGAAATGACGGAGAGCCGCAGCTTTTCAGACAAGTTCAAAGCTACTGTGGCGCTCGAAGCGCTGCGTATTGACAAGACATCGCAGCCAAGCGCAAGGTTCATTCAACGCAGGTGACGACGTGGAAGCGGCAAGCGATTGGTGGGCTGAGGACAACGAGGCCGAAGTCAAAGAGCTGCACGTCAAGATCGGAAAAATAGCCTAAAAAGCAGGACCACTTCAATTTTATCTGGGTGGAAGCCGTCATCCAGACGGTCGTCATCAAAAGCGTATATGCCGCGTCGTCAAGACGAAATAGCCAAAGAAGTAGATTCCAAATGATGGCTGTCCCAAAATAACTTTGAGTTCCATATGGATTATCGTTTCAAGTATTATTTTGAGTATTTCAATTAATCCCACCCAGCGAAACGAAATTGGCACCTGAATAGGTTGGTTGTTTCGCAAAGCCTACAAGCGACGGAATCAATCTTTGACTGGGGGGTGGGATGATGACTGCAGTTTTTTCGTTTAAAGCTACGAGTAACAACAAGATACTTGTGAATGTATTTTGCGTGAGACTGTCTAACTTGCGTTGTGTAGCTAAGTTGGCGCTGTCAACATCAGCTCTTAGTGTCTTGTTAGGCACCTCTGCTTGGTCTCAAGCTTGTGGGCTAGATTTGGCCGGACAAGGGACAAATACTTGTAACAGCGCAAATTACACCTTCCCAACAGCCAATCCTAACGGAAAAGCAATCGATTATACTGGGTCAGATGGCTTAACCCTGAATTTCACCAACCCCATGACCACGATCACACCGACGACAGGCACGCCTTTTGCTGGGGTCTTTCTAGACGGCACAAATAATTTAACTGTTAATGCCACCAATATCGACAGTATTACAGGGTTTGCTCGAGGTATCGTTGTAGGGCATGACGCTGGGGCAGGCACTGCTGCTATAAATTTAGATGGTGCAAGAATTGAAACTGCGGCATCAACAAATTTAGGTTTGGGGTCCTTTGGTTCATTTGTAACAGTTCGGGCGGCATCAGAGGCTGACGGTATTATAACAGCGAATAGCAGTAATATTCTGTTAAACCCAAAGGGGAACAGCGCTGGTATTGCGGTTATTAATGCAGGTGATGGTGGGAATGCGACTATCATTTTGACAGACACAAATATTGAAACGCGCGGCCAAGCCACTACCGCGGTAAATAGTCTTGTCAGTAACACCGGTTCAACGGGTGATGCATCTGTTGTTATGACTGGCGGTTCAATTTTGACATCCCAAGGCGCAACTGGTGCCGCTTCAGGCGGTATCATTTCACACAATAATGGTTTGGGCGCTGCATATACCGAGGTCAATAATGTAACGGTTAATGTTCGAGGGACACAATCGACTGTGACCAATCCGAGTGCTACCCTCTCGGGAGACAATGGTGTTGTTGCAGTTGTTGGCAACGCTGATTCTGGTGTCCCTCAAAACGCAACAAATACAGCAACGGCCACCACAATTATGAATGGCGGGAGTATTTTTGTTGGTGCGATGGATACTGCGAATGGTTTGGGGGCAATCAATTTGGCCATGGGTGGCGCAGAAGTAATGATGACGGGTGGATCTGTTACGACAGAAGGCTTTAATGCGAATGCTGTTATGGCAAGTGTTCGCAGACATACCAACAACACGTCAAGTGCAATTGCCACGGTCGTAGGTGGAACAGTTAATACAATCGGTGTGAATTCGGCTGGGGTTGCTGGATATAATAACGGGCTAGGTCTGGGGCGTGCGGATGTCCGTGGTGGTACTGAGGTTCTTGTGACGGGTATGAGTTCCAGCGCAGTTTCTGTTCGTTCACGGCGAAGAACAGAGGTGTATATTGAAGGCCCCGGCACAGTACTTACCGCAACCAATGCCGATTCTTCTGGTATCTTAGTTCGTCAGCTTGATTCTGGGGCTTCGGGAACCTTTGATGTTTTTGTTGGTGATGGTGTTGTTGTGACAGGTGGTCAGGGTGTTGATTCAGCTGGTATTGAGATCGACAGTCAGACTGGAAACACGGGTATTGTTCAGATTGCCAATGGCGCGACGATCGGTGTGGGTGTAGGTGCACGTGCTGGCATTTGGGATAAGGATGGCGATGCGATCGTCACCAGCGCAGGTCTGGTAAATGGTGTGCCAAATGGTATTGCGATTGATACTGGCGACGGGGAAGACACTGTAAACCTTATCGCCGGTAGTGTGACCAATGGGGATGTCGATACGGGGTCTGAAGATGACATTGTAAATGTGGTTAGTGCCACTTCGGGCGTTTTGGCCACTCTGAATGGTGGAATTATTACAGGCAGTGGCGAGGATACAGTTATCTTGGCGGATGGCAGTGTTGTCACCGACGGATTAGATACCGGTGATGATAACGACACCTTTACGATTGGGTCGAACTCTGCAGATGTTGCGAGTTTGGCGGGCGGTATCGATGCTGGGTTTGGTGATGACTCCGGTGCGCTGCTGATGGGCAGCGTTGTTGCGGGTGATATCCTGATGAACCGCGGTTCTGATGATCTAACCATTGATGGTGGCGCTGATATTACGGGTGCCACGATGATTGATGGCGGCGATGATGCATCTATTGCGGATGGTGAAATCGATATTTTACATCTGAACGGCGGCACGCGCAGTTTTGACGGTGGTGATTTGACCAACTGGGAAACTGTAAATTTGACTGGCGGTGCGGATATTACGTTTAGTGGTAGCGCACTTGTGACAGGTTCAGCAACCGGGACAGGTCCACACGGGCAACCTTATGGATTAACTGTACAAAGTGGTGCGACCGCGCGGTTTGATGGAAACTTCACTGTTGACGGAAACCTGAATAACGCCGGAACAGTTGATTTGACACTGGACGGTGCGGTTGGGACCCAGTTGAACGTCCAGTCCAATTATGTAGGAACGGCGGGTTCGTCTTTTCTGATCGATGTGAATTTGGATGATGGTGGCCCTGATAACGCCCCTGCGACGGACCTTACGCGCAGTGACCTTATGGTGGTTCAAGGGAATGCATCCGGATCAACCAATGTTTTTGTCAGTAATTTGGCTGGGTTGGGTGCAATCACCGATATTAACCAAAATGACATAGTTGACCCTGGTGAAGGGATTCTTTTTGCGCGGGTGGAAGGGACCTCAACAGCGGGGCTATTTAGCCTTGGTGGGCCTGCAACAGTCGGTGCTTTCACGTATGACCTTGTCGCATTGGATCCTGCAAATGATCCGAGCAAAACGTTTTGGGAATATGTCTTGGCCAATCGGTTCTCTACTCCTAGCGAAGGGTATGAAACATATCCGCGCGCTGTGATGTTTACGATGCCCACTTTGCACCAACGTGTTGGCAATCGCCACTGGAAGGGGAATTTGCAGCCTGAAGTCGCGGGAACGGAAATTTTCTGTAAAGATCCTGAACAAAACTATCGCTGCACACTGACTGAAGAACAGGCTTCTTATTATGATGACGAAATACTGATCGAAGAAAACAGTGGGTGGGTTCGGATCGTCGGCAGCCATGCCCGTATTGCACCTACGTTTTCAACGACGGGCGTAAACTACAACATTGAAACTGTAGAAATTCAGGCAGGCATTGACCGCTTGCTACGTGAAAGTGACGAGGGCAACAAGTGGATCGGTGGCTTGAACGCTCAGATCAGTACGTCCGGTGTTGCCGGTACGGATCCAAGCGGTGACGCATCGATGAAAGCGACCGGTTTGGGCATTGGCGGCACGCTGACATACTATAAGCCAAACGGGTTCTATACTGATATCCAAGCACGCCTTATGGCGGTTAGCACTGATTTTTCTTCTGCCTCGTCGGGCAGCTACGATAACGCACGCGCCGTTGTGGCTTCGGCCTCTGTTGAGG
>NZ_JWIF01000068.1 GCF_000812685.1 Halocynthiibacter namhaensis | reverse complement strand
GTCAGGCGGTTCGGATCGTGATCGCGACCAAGCCAGTGGACTTCCGTAAAGGACACGATGGCTTGGCGGCACTTGCTGAGCGGGAACTTGGCCTTGACCCGCATTCGGGTGTTATAGTTGTGTTCCGTGCTAAACGCGGCGACCGGATCAAGGTTCTGCTCTGGGACGGATCTGGCTTGGTGCTGTGTTACAAACGGTTGGAACAGGGCAAGTTTGCATGGCCGAAGGTTCAGGATGGAATGATGCGTCTGACCAAGGCGCAATTTGAAGCCTTGTTCGAGGGGTTAGACTGGCGGCGCGTGATGGCGCGACGGACGCGCAGGCCGGGTGCGACAGAGTGAATCGGTGTGCCAGATACGGGGCAGAATACCGTGCAAACATGGGGCCATTCTGGTAGGTACTGCCCATGTTAGACCCGCTCAAAAACCTTGATTTGGATGCCCTTCCTGCGGACGTACGGGCTGCTGTTTTGGTGGTTAGCGAACAGAATGCGGTTCTCACAACACAAGTTGCTGAACTTGAGGCGCTGAACGCGCGGCTGGAGCATTTTGTCAAAGAGCTGAACCATGTGATCTACGGTGCGCGCAGTGAGCAGCTGACTGAGGACGAGCGCCAACTGGCCTTTGAGGACCTTGAGGTTGCTCAGTCAGAGGCAGAAGAACAATCAGGCACCGTCGAAAAGATGACGCCGCGCAAAAAGCGCAAGTCAGTGCAGCGCAACCTTGGGAACCTGCCAGATCACCTGGAACGGATTGAACAGATCATTGAACCTGACAGCATCGTCTGTCCTTGCGGATGTGGCGACATGGTGCGTATCGGCGAAGATCGTACCGAGCGGCTAGAGATTGTCCCTGCACAGCCAAAAGTAATCGTAACCATCCGCCCCAAATACGCCTGCCCAAACAAACAGGGCGGTGTTGTGCAGGCTTTGGCCCCTGTGCATCTGATCGAGGGTGGTTTGCCGACCGAGGGGACACTGGCCCATGTCAGCGTGTCCAAATACGCGGATCACTGCCCGTTGTTCCGTCAGTCGCAGATATACGCAAGATCAGGCCTAAACATTGATCGCTCCACACTGGCCAACTGGATGGGCAAGGTATCCTTCCATCTCGCCCCCGTCGTGGATCACATGTTCAAAGAACTGAAGACCTCAAGCAAGCTGTTTGCAGATGAGACGCGCTGTCCGGTGCTGGACCCCGGGCGCGGCAAGACCAAAACAGGCTACCTTTGGGCCGTTGCCCGTGATGAACGTCCCTTTGGAGGCACAGCCCCACCCGGTGTTGTGTTTTGCTATGCGGACGGGCGTGGCGGCAAACATGCAAGTGAGTTTTTGACGGGCTTTTGCGGCACGCTGCAAGTTGATGGCTATACAGGCTATAACGCCCTGACCAAGCCTGGGCGCAACTCTGGCCCTATCAAACTGGCGTATTGTTGGGCGCATGCGCGTCGTAAACTCAAGGAAGTGCATGACCGCGATGGCTCGCCAATCGCAAAAGAAGGGCTAAAGCGCATTGCCAAGTTCTACAAGATCGAAGATGCAATCCGTGGTCAGGCTGCTGAACAGCGCAAAGCCGCACGCCAAGAACAAACCAAGCCCTTGATGGAGGACTTTGAGGTTTGGCTCAAAACCCAACGTTCCCGCATCTCCGCCAAGTCGCGCCTTGGCGAGAAGCTCAGCTACATTGCCAAATACATGGACGGCCTGAAGCTGTTCCTGGATGATGGCACCGTCGAGATGGACAGCAACGTGGTCGAGCGCGCCATCCGCCCCATTGCCCTGAACCGCAAGAACGCGCTGTTCGCGGGGCATGACGAAGGTGGCAGAACCTGGGCGCGCATCGCGTCCCTCATCGAGACCTGCAAGCTTAACGACGTCGAGCCTTACGCCTACCTCAAGGCAACACTTGAAGCCATCGCCGCAGGACATCCCGCCGCCCGCATCGACGAACTCATGCCCTGGAACTACCCCTTCAACCCAAGAACTGAAAGATTGGCGGCCAACAATGAGTAAACTGAACGAAGCGCAAAACGCCATCGAAGTGCAGGCTGGACAGCTTGTGGCACTTCAAATGCTACTGGAATGCGTGATAGCCGAAGGCATCAGAACAGAGATGCTCGATGAACAGACGATTATCCAAATCCTTGATCACGGCATCCTGACGTTCCAAAATAACCAAAACATGAATGATCGCGAAAGCTTTGGTGCAATCGGCGTACTAACCAGTGCTGCTGATACCATAATACGCGCTAAAGACGCCAAAATACTGCCCTGATACCGCTTACGCTGTTCACGGATGTGAGCCAGGATCACCATATCATCGCGTTGACGCTGGCTCATCGGGCGAACCCGCCACGCGCGAAAACCACGTGATGTGACCCGCATAACTTTGCACAGGAACTCAACTGGCCATTCTTCTTTCCAGGCGTCGATGAACGCAAATCTCACCGGCTTTGGCCTGCAAAGAAGATTGCCGCCTTTTTTAACACTTCCCTCTCCTCGCGCAGCAGACGGACTTCCTTGCGAAGCCGCGTGTTCTCCTTCTCAACGTCTTCATGCGGTCCTGACATCAGGTCATCGTGTTGATGCTGTTGAACCCATTTGTTCAGCGTCGAAAGCCCAACCCCTAAATCTGATGAAAGTTGAGGCCGCGTTAAGCCACTCGTCGTCGCCATGCGCACCGCATCACGCCGAAACTCGTCTGTGTATCTCTTTGCCATTCTCTATCTCCTTCATAGCAAACATTGCTCGAAAGAGACCGGAACTAAACCGCGACAAGACCAAACAGGGTGGGAGTTTCTCAAAGAATGCGAGCAACTGCGCGCGTCGCAAAGCTTGGTTGAAAGCGACTTCGCCGTTCTCAGTCACTCCATGAACTTGAAAGATATTCTTGGCCAAATCGAGGCCGACTGTTGTAACTTGCATTGGGTAGCTCCTCTCATAAGTAGTCAATAACAACCGCAGTATGGCGCATTGCGACGCCGATGGGAGCAGAAGCTATCCACACCATCCGCTTCGGGCTGGGTGCCGTCAAACGCCGAGGCAAAATCTGCGCGATTTCCTGACTGTCAGGGTAAAACGTGTCGCTGCACCGCCGCAAGTCGGCTTCGAGCCCAAAGAAACCTACATCTTGTCGAGTCTCTCGGACATCCAGTTTTGGTACTTTTCTTCGATTGAAACGAGAAATTCGTTCCGTAAACTGAAGATGTCAAAACCACCGTCGTAAGGCGCCAGCAGAGTAGAGGTTGCCGGATCGTACAAAACGAGCCGGTATTCATCTTCCAGAACGCCCGCAAAATACCTATCAAGAGAGGTAGGCTTCCATGCAACTTTCGCCGCCCAGAATTCACGTTGACGCTGGTCAGCTAACTCTTCACTCTCATCAACCCAAGAAAGAACATGCACCATACGCTCCTCTTCAATTAAAGTATTAGTTTCAAGATCAAATTCACCGTATTTTTCAGTAACTAGCCAAAGAGTACTCCGGCTTCCAAAGCACTCTTTGGCTAGTGTGTTTGCTCTAGATAGAACACTCTGCTGTTGCAAATCTGTTTCAGGATATCTTTTCGATTTTGAAAGGGAATGAAATCGTGTCCAGTTCCCAGCCAAATTCTGGCGAAGTACATATCCAAGCGGTGGGTACACGCTGAAGTCGCGCGCCCAACTGCTCACGAATTCATCTGAGGATACTGGAGTTTTTGAGATAGCCATAAATTTTTATTAACCGTTATGCGAATAACCGTAAAGTCCGCACACCGACGTTTTAGCCGACAAAAATGCTGCGCCATGCTCGAATGACTGGTTTGGTGAAGCTGCATTGCAGCGAAATCGAAGCAATGCAAAGGCTGGCTGGTGTCGAATGAGTGACTTTGCAAATGTCACTTTCTGCCCATTGCTGTCCTTGGTGCATGTCGCAGCATATACGCCCCAACCTGTCGGGTCGTGAATGACCGCTATTCGCAAATTTGACCACCATGCGTGCAGGTGCAGCGAAGGTCTGCTTTCCGCCAGAGGTGTCCAAAGGCAAGGGCCGCATTGGGGCTGGGAGCTGTCATAAATGCAGATTTCATCAGGGGCCGCGAAGGCCCCTGAGTTCGCTGAATTATTACACCGCGAACCCTGATCCAGCGCGCAGCAGCAGTTCTGCCACCTCATCTGCACACAGTGGATTTTTCAATATAATTTCCAGCGGTGAACGGTTATGTAAAAGGAGGTGCTTACGCAGAAGAAAGCACCTAGCTGCCTCTTTGTCACCGCCGTAAAGAACGCACGCGTTTTTCAAAATCATTTCAATCGCGTCAAGACGGTCTGCCATCTCGGGCATAGGCTGCGTGCCAGCTTTGTCTTGGCTTTCAAAGGTCGCCTCGGGGACGATCACAGCTATGGCTTTGCAGAGAACTTCGTCAGACAAAATATCCATTTTTTTGGTCTCAGATGTCATATCAGGACCTTGGTTTTCATCGTTAGTCATTTGCTTCCTCCTATAGGGTTTGGATCTGTCACGCATCAGCACGCCGACTTTTCCAGACGCTCATTTCGCGCAGGTAAGAGCGGGGCTGGTTGATCATTTCATCTAGATAGCCGATGGAGATATTACGGATTTCAGTTCCATGGACTTTCGCGCAAATCCTGCGGTGGGAATGGCCAAAGAACCAAACATCGGGGCGGTGTTGTTCGATCATGCAATTCATGTCTGAGTGAAAAGCCGCGGAGAGTGTGTCGATCTCTCCGGCGGCAGCCGGATGCGGGCCATGGTGCGTTACGATCACGGTCTTGCCGTCCTTGCCGCTGGGGTGATCGCAGGCCAGGCTATCATTCAGCCAGGTGCGATGATCCTGATGTACACGCAGCGTTTCTCTTGGTTTCAACCGGCGCTGCTGCCGCATAATCGGGACATCCTCAGTGGGCACATTCGGGTCAGCTGGCGCTCCAATCCGGTCATAATCGGCCATGCTTCGATCGGCTTCACGCATGGCAATGGAGGCCTCGCCGGAGAGGTTAAAATCAGTCCACAATGTGCAGCACAAAACCCGTGTATCACCATGCAGCAGCGCCTGTTTTTGAACAAAATGCGCACCGGCAGTCTCGGCAGCCTGCCTCAAAGCAGGATCATCGCTCAGAAGTCCGCCGTAATAATCGTGGTTTCCGGGCAGTGCATAAATCCGTTCAGGTGGGATGAACTCTGACAGGTACCGGAACACTTTCGCCCAGTTCTCAGCCGGCCCGTTTGTCAGATCGCCGGCGAGGATCAGAGCATCCGCGTTCCAGATGATATCCTGCAGCACCCACATATTAATCGGGCACAGCGCAAAGCGGCGAAAACTGTCATAATGCAGGTCGCCAAGGACCACGATTTCACCGCTTTGGTATGGAATTACCCGATAATTCATTGTGTTACCTCAGTTCAATATTGGGCGGTTGGCAAGGGTCTGGGCGCGGTCCAGCATGCGACTGACAGAGCGCAGGCTCAGGTCTGCATCGTTGGTCAACCCGCGGTCAAAGATCTCCATCAGAGCCGCAATCGCGGGGTCTGGCAAGCTACGACGTTTCCCTTCGATCTCTGCAAATTGCCGCAGTTGCTCCACGGTCAAACCCGGTAGATCCAGGACAACGCACCGGCTTTGAAGAGGCGCTGGCAGGCCCGCACAGCTGTTCGCGGTCATCACCCAATTCGCCCATGACATGTCAAACCTGATCTGGAAAAACGGACACTCCCAGGCCTGCGCTGTCATGCGTTCGAGCAGCGGCAACAACGCATCGGTCAGCGTATGGCGGGACCCATTCGTGGCCGTCACATCCCCCACTTTTTCCACCTCATCGATGATCACAAGTGGCCCGGCGTGCTGTTCCGACAAAACGGTCTGGATCAACTTGCCCGGCGACGCACTGCCCCAACCTTTCTGCGTTCCGACCAGGGAAAAGGATCCCGGCTCTCCCGTGGCTTCGATCATCGTGGTGGGCACCGCCAGGTGATGCGCAAGCCGCCGGGCCCAGTGGCTTTTGCCGATGCCGGGTGGGCCGAGCAGAACCAGCGGATTGAACCGCACGCCCAGCAAGCCATCGCGGGCAGAGGCCCGCAGACCATGCCAGACTTCTTCCGTTGCCCGCGCCATCCATGGCATCTCGGCATGCAAAGCGGCCGCGATCTCATCGGCCTCATGTTCCGTCTCAATCCGCGACACCGGCAAACCGCCGCGCAACGGCGTCAACCGGGCTTTATTTTCAGAGGTCAGATGAGACATGCCGGATTTGTTCGTCAGCCGTTCCAGATAAAGCATCGCCCGCCGCTCAATCTTGAGGCGGTCAGATCTTTCGATCAGTTCGCGCCAGTTGGGAATTTTATGAGGGTTGAGCGTCTCAGCCGTCAGGCTGTCATCTTGCCGCAAAGCCCGCATGGTTCGCAGAAATAACCGCAACCGATCTTCAATGGTGTGAACATTTGGGATCTCGCCGAGAAACCTGATGGGGCTAAAGGGGATCAAAGTGGTGGAACGAGTCAAAACAGAATCCTTTCGAAGCCAGACAAACCTGCCCGGCGCATGGCCACGACCCCGATGGGGGCGGCTGATGGGTATGAAAGGTTCCGGAACCTGTGCCGTGACAAAGAGAGCAACAAGACCCATCTGTCAAATCAGCGGGATACGTCAATGCAGGAAGAAAGCTGTCGCCTAAAGTGAATTATGGTTATAATGTTGTTTTTAAATACAAAAATAAGGCTGAAGCGCTGACCCCAAGATAACCTAAGACCCGTTTGCGCAGACTATTGCTTTCTTTTGCGCAAGCATCTTCTTTTTTTGACAAATTTTTTATAGTGGCGATCCCACGAGGACTCGAACCCCGAACCCTCTGCTTAGAAGGCAGATGCTCTATCCAGTTGAGCTATGGGACCGCGCTTTGACCTACGGGTCGGAGGCTATATCGCCAATTATAGCGCTCAGCGAAAGCAAAAAATTGCGATCTTCGAGGTTGACGGGAGTATTTTTGAACATGCGCAAGCGAAATCAACTCAAATGAGGCAATGCTACTCACCATTTCTAGGAGACGCGAGCGGGGGCTGGACCCAAAGTGTGCTTGCAGCTGCGTACCTGTTTGCAATTCCATTCGAAGAAGACGAGTAACTGGCCAGCTTCGAGAAGGCGATCAGAAGTTGGCTTTCCTGCGTTAGAAGTGCGTTCAGCCAGAACTAAGCGCAATGCAGCCCCAGCCGTGTTTCAGGGCAGGGGCTGCGAAAAGCTTAACGTGCTGTGTGCACCCGGTAATTCCGGATGCACGATCCCGGTTAGGCTAGGAATTCGAAATGATCGTTCTGCTGAGCAGAGTTGAACCAGACGTCTTCTGTTAGGATCTCTGAGCCATCTTTGGTCATGGCGGAGGACTGCATCAGTTCCCGGCCTAACTCATCGTAGCCAGTGTTCATCGTGGTGGAAATCTGAACCACATCATAACTGTCCAAAGATACGAGTTCGCCTTCGTCAACAATCGCGTTGCCATTGTCGATCCAGAATTCAAGACCAGCCAGTTCTTCACCGGTCAGTTGCCCATCATTGTTGCTGTCCAGTTCTGCGAGCTTTTCATATCCATTGCCGTATTGACCGCCCTGATCACCGAACAGACGATTGCCGTCCATATCATTGGCAGCGTTGCCGTCACGGTTGTCTATGAGAATGCCATCACCATCGCCGGCGAACCATTCGATGGTGTCAAGCGTGCCATTGCCATCAATGTCAAAGGACACGGTACGCCCCAAAACATCATCGCCTTCCTTCTGCCAAGATGATGTCACACCAGTTACACCGATCCCGCCGTCACCATTCAAATCAAACGCGATAGGAGAATAGACATGGAAGTAGATTTCCGCAGTGTCTGTATTCCCGTATTGGTCGCGCACGGTGTATTCCCAGTAGTGCGCATTATTGAATTGACTATGCCCGGGAAGCCACCCGTCTACTCGTATTTCGCCGGTAGAAGCATTCAGTGGTCTTGTCCCGCTTACGTTCCGGTCTCTGAACTCATTTATGCGGCCTTTCGCTCAAAAGCCAAGGGACTTTTCCCGCCAAGCGATGAGTGGCGACGGCGCGGGTTATAGAACCCGTTGATATACTGGAAGATCGCGCCTTCAGCCTGACGGCGTGTGTCCCAACGGTTGCGCCAAATCAGCTCAGCCTTAATGGATTTGAAGAACGTCTCGACCATAGAATTATCATAACAATTTCCCTTGCCGCTCATCGAGACCTTGAAACCGTGCTTGGACAAGCGCTTCTGATACTCATTTGAGCAATATTGTGAACCACGATCCGTATGGTGAATGCAATCCTCCGGTGGTTGGCGCAAAGCAACGGCCATATCTAACGCCCGGATTGCCAGATCCTTCTTCATGCGGTTACTGATAGCCCATCCGATGACGCGGCGAGAATACAGGTCAAGGATGACGGCAAGATACAGCCAACCTTCGCTGGTCCAAATGTAGCTGATGTCGCCAGCCCATTTCTGATTGGGGCCAGTCGCTGAGAAATCTTGATCCAACAGATTTGGTGCAATGTTGAACGTGTGGTTGCTGTCCGTTGTCGCCTTGTATTTCTGGGTTCTGATGATCTTGATGCCATTCTCGCCCATCAGACGTCCGACCCTGCGATGGCCCACCGGTAATCCCAATTCTTGCAGTTCCTCGGTCATCCGAGGCCGCCCATAGCTTTGCAGGCTTAAGCGATGCTGTTCACGGATGTGAGCCAGGATCACCATATCATCGCGTTGACGCTGGCTCATCGGGCGAACCCGCCACGCGCGAAAACCACGTGATGTGACCCGCCTAACTTTGCACAGGAACTCAACTGGCCATTCTTCTTTCCAGGCGTCGATGAACGCAAATCTCACCGGCTTT
>NZ_JWIF01000067.1 GCF_000812685.1 Halocynthiibacter namhaensis | reverse complement strand
TGACCACCGTGATCATCTTGGCGTCGAGGTGATTTGCAATGTTTTGCCGATCGCGCCTTCCACCTATTACCACCGCAAGTCGATTGATCGTTATCCCGAGAAGGCATCGGATCGAGCAAAGCGTGATGCCATCATAATGACTAGGATCACCCATTTCTGGGAGAATAGCGGGAAGCGCTATGGGGCGGTTAAGATCTGGCATGACTTGCTCGACGATGGGTTTGTCGTCGCCCGTTGCACGGTTGTTCGCCTTATGAAAAGCATGGGGATACTGCAGGGAAAAATGCGTGAAAGGATCCGAGAGATTATCATGCAGACTTGCTCAGAACTGGGCGTTCATATTGTCAGCGGTGTACTTGGTCGCGATCATGTCCATATGTTCCTCTCGATCCCACCGAAGCTTTCCCTGTCAGATGTGATGCAGCGCATCAAAGGGAGGTCATCGCGACGGATCCAGATGGAGTTTCCCGAACTGAAGAAGCGGTACTGGGGCCAAAGGTTTTGGGCGCGTGGGTATTTTTCGACAACATCTGGAAATGTCACCGATGACATCATCTTGCAGTACTTGGAATTACATTCCCAAAAATGATGCTACCGGCATCAGCCGGTAGTCCTTCACTGAAATACCATGTAGCACATACAACTGCACATAGTAAATATACGGCAAACCTACCGCTACCTGAGAGATCGTAGATGACGGCACCCAGCCCAAAGCGGGCTCGCGCATCTGATACGTCGGGCGGGAAGCGGACTTTCGCTCCGCCGCCATACATCCTTCACTTGGGGCTGCAATTACTGAAAATCAACGTCCTCCGGGACCCTCAACTATTAAAGTAAGAGGATAACTGGAAACGGGCGTTATAGTCCTAGATATCGCAGAGAGTTTGCTACAAAAATGGGCCTAGCCGATGCCCTAAAAAGCAACTCATGCCTTTGTTAGCCTAAGCTCCCATTTTTTTCGCCCACCCGGCCACTTCTTTAGGGCTAAGCTTTTTGATATCATTACCGCTTCGAACGAAGCAATCATCTCCTAAAAAGGATAATTCATCTTGAGGTGGTACATTGACAATGAAAACATGACGATCAGAATAGTCGAACACGCGCAGTCCTGATACGGCAGCATTTTTTATGTTCTCGCTCAAATCTGAACTATCAATGAGCTTTCTAATTTTTACAAAAAGATCATCGACAGTAATATTCATGCAGGCAATGTCTTTGTTTACACCGCAAATATGCCAACCGTGATATTCATAGGTACCAATCGTAAATGCTTTTTCGATTTTATCTTTATCATCGACACCGTCGCATACTCCAAAAACTAGATAGGACTGGTTGTTCGGATTAGAGTTGGCCAAAGCGCATAGAGTTTTGGGAATTTTAACATCGAACGAACCTTCCCATTCCTTTGAGTGCAAATTTACAAAGCCTTGTTTGTATTCTATTATTTCGAGTTCGACACGCGATGATGAGAGGATGTTTTTCAACTCTTGCTGGTTGCTTACCGCATTCGCATAATCTTTCGGTCGGAGGACACAACAGTCGCCTATCAACCCTTTGAATGTGTCGATGTTTTGCTTGCGCACATCCGGGTTCTGTGCTTGCTGCCCAACCTTTATTCTTGGAGATACATCTTCTAGTGCCCGCCATGCTTTATCATAGTCCGAAATAATCTTGTTCTCGGAATTTCGAATAAGGAAAATCGCCAAGAATAGTGCGTAGAAAATTTGCGTTTGCTCGTTTGAAGTATTCCCCTTGTAGACGTGGGAACGGAACATGTTATTTTCAGATTCGCTGTGTGAGATTAGCTTCTCTACATCCGCGAAGCATTCCTTGAACTTATCAATGTAGAACTCCTCGCCTTTAATCGAAATTTTTGCGTCGATGTCTTTAGAGTTCTGATTGTTCTCGTCATATAGCTTATCGAGATTTGCCTTACCGACACCCATAGGGCTTTCCAGTATCATCCCAGATAGAATATCAGCAATGACCTCTTCGTCGCCACTATTCTTAAGCTTTTTGAAGTGAATAATTCCATTGGCACACCAAAAAACATCTTCCGCAATTATTTCATTTCCAGTGTAATTTTGTCTATTTGCGATGCTAATGTTTGCCATTTTATGCAGTGGAATAACAGGGCTGGAAACGTCGCCACGTACATAGCATGCCAAATCAGAAACTAGCTTGGAAAAGCGCGAAGTTGACCCCGCCTGCCTACGATCTTGTTCGCTGAGTTTGACGCCTGTCGCATTAATGCGGTTGAATACAATGTCAATAACGTCGCTATCTGGGGCTTTGAAGGTCGTAACCGCAAGGTTGTAATTAAGAATTTTCTCACATGACTCTTCGGGAATGCATTCTGTAATATCAGAATATTTTTTTTCAAAATGACCGTCTGCATTGGCACGCCTTGCGGATAAAAACGTATCTAAGTTAAAGTAGCCTTCTGTGGTTTTAAACCTGTTTTCAATGTAGCTAAAGATGGCATTCAACCTTTGCAATCCATCGATAATTTCGATCTGGTCTGTTCCAGTACGTTCAGCAAAAAGAAGTAAGGGGACAGGGTAATCACAGAGAATGCTATGAATTAGCTCCCTTTTTTCCTCAATGCTCCAGACCAGCTTGCGCTGATAGCGTCGATTAACGATTAGCTTGCCGGTCCGATAGTCATTGTAAAGAGACTGGATGTTAATGCCTTTAGGAGTAAGTGCCAAAATCATGGATCCTTGAATAAAACAATTTATGGGCCTTCGTTTTAGACCACCTGTCTACCAAAAAACACGTTTTACAGCATTAAGGCGAGTCCTAAACAAACTATTATGAAAAATTACTCGCGTAGGTGTCACATCCAGCGAAGTTCGCCATAATGAATGTCCGCTATGGGGTAGTGGGCTCAATTTTGCAAAGTACACTAACTGCCCAAAGCTGCCACCTGTGACCGCAAAAAGTGGGAAAGTTCAGTCTGACAGCCAGATTGGGAAGGTTATGTGAAACACCATATTTCATGGCTTGAACTCAAACTTTCCCACGCAATGAAGAACTTTCCCACGTTTGGGAATGTTCTGAAAATGCAGGATTGTCTAAATATGGGTTAAACAGCGCCTTAAAGCCCTGTTTAACAAGCCTATAACAATCGTTTAGCCGACCGGTCTCGTATCGCGATAATTGGCCAACCTTCGCCAGTATGGCCCATTTCAGGCTTTACTGCATGACAAAAGCCATCGGCCAATTTTCCTGTGACGCCTAGTTGAAGCGCCTTATTTTAAAGGATCCAACTCAGATAAACTCACTACAACCCGGATAAACTCATTACTGCAAGTATCTGTGTCAGCGTACAATTATTCTTTATTTACAGCCGAAACGCAATGCATTCAGGACATTGGCGAATTATGGCAACGGCACCCGGATTCCCACGATTTCCGACAGGCCGACGAAACTTCAAATGCCCTTAGTTACCTCAAGCCAAAGTAGGCATAAAAGTAGGCACGCCACTCCCGACGATGAATATAATTAAATAAAATCAACGGTATGATTGAGTTTTTTGGCGGACAGACAGGGATTCGAACCCTGGAGACGGTTCCCCGCCTACACACTTTCCAGGCGTGCGCCTTCGACCACTCGGCCACCTGTCCACTGCGGTGTGAATTAGCCTTGAAACGGTAGGAGTTCAAGAGGCAAATATTGCAAAATACAAAAAACTTATTCTACCTATCGCAGTGCGGTGTTCCCCAGTGTCCTGCACTCAAACCTGGTCGCTATTATCGGGTCATAAAATATGACACAAAGCATCGCCCCCAAGGTTTCCCATTGTTTCAAAGCCTGAAACCCTGTCTCAGTGCATCTATTTCTCGCCCACAGGCATGGCGACACAGATCCGCGGCATCACGCCGCTCTGCCTCTCATTCGGAGTTTCGATCGCGATGTCGCTTTCGCCTTGCTCGACCATCCAGCATCGCTGGTATGAATTGCACACGCAGGATGGCCGATTTCAGACGGCAACACTTACAACGTCACCGCCCATCCCCAGCGTCACCTGCATCTTGGCTGTCGATGAAATCACGATCGATATCATCGGCAGCGGTTTTCTTTGGCGATACCGGGGGCACCGCCGATGTCGCACGCGTGGTATTTCCACTTAATGCCTCGGGATTGCGAAGCCAGATGTCCCGTTGAGCAAAGGGAATTTCAATACCTTCCGCCGCAAAGCGTTCTGCAATTTGGTGGTTCATTTCTGAACGCACCCCCAAGCCAAAATTGATATCCCGCAGGACAGCACGAATTTCGAAATCCATACTGTCAGCGCCAAAACCTTTAAAGACCACGCCCGGCCCCGGGTTCATAACGACCAATGGATGCGCTTCAGCGATCTCCTGCAAGATAGCTTCAATTTTTCGGGTGTCAGAGCCATAAGCCACACCAACCGGCACAATGATGCGCCCGGTCAGATTGCCCTTGGTCATGTTCATCACAACCCCCGAAATCAAGTCGGCGTTCGGGACGATCACATCAGCACGATCAAATGTCTCAATACGGGTTGAGCGCACCGAAATCGATTTTACTGTACCGGACTGCCCCGAAACTTCGATCCAATCCCCCTCAGCAATGGGGCGTTCAATCAACAGAATGATACCAGAGACGAAATTCGACACGATATTTTGCAAGCCGAAACCGATACCCACCGACAAGGCACCCGCGACAATCGCCAATGCGGATAGGTCAATCCCTGCCCCCGTGATCGCAATCAACGCGGCCAAGAAGATCCCGACATATCCCATGCCTGACACGATGGCATTTTGTCCGCCTGGATCAATCTTTGTTTTGGGTAAGATCGTATTGCGCAACGCCCCTTGCACCAGCTTCGTCACCATGTAACCGATTGAGAAGATCACAGCTAAGGTTATGAAAACAGTGGGCGAAATTCGAGTGTCACCAAGTGGTACACCCTGTAGGAACTTTGCCCAATATTCCGACAAAGTTGCCGCACGCATGCCCCATGACAGTGCCAATAATGGAAGAGCCGCAACAGTCAACGCAAAACCAGCAAGCACCGGTACCAACGTATCGCGCGCCTCTTCACCCCGACCAGATACCAACACCCAAATTTCGCTAAACAGGCGTTGAAGGATCAGAACAAATGCCAAAAGACCTAAGGTCGATGCGGCAGGAAACACCAAACGCTGCCCAGCACTGAAGTATCCAATCGCCGCAAGCGTCGCGCCGCCCAATGCCACGAACACAGCGGCCCGGCCCAGCAAACGCAACATTCGACAGCGATAGTTAGGCGGCGTTTCGCCATCATCCACCGTCTCGTTTCGGTAATGCGCTGACAGTAATTGTCCTATGCGCGCGACCATCAATGCCACCAAGACAAGGATCGGGAACACCAAGACCACGTGAATTTCCGGGGGCAAATTAAGGAACTGTGAAAGTTCCACTACAATGCCGTTCAGGGCCATCATTGCCCCAAGCGATGCGGAATAAAAACGCCCCTCGGTGCGCTGCTGCGCGCTGAGATTTAGGTATTTCAGGTCCCCGGATTTTCGGGGAAAGACCCTGGCACCAAGCCAACTGGCCATAAAGAATACGAACCCGGCAGCTGGCAAAATTTGCAACAACACATCGCCACCAAGACCGACAAGCCCTGTTGCGTAAACCGCAAAGGTCAGCGCCAATACGCCAAGAGTCGGCAAAACGAACTGCCCCAAAGACACAGCAAAGCCTAGAAGCCAGCGCCAAGCAACTTGATTGTGCATTTGCAACCAAAGACTTAGGCGTTCTGACCAACGGCGTCCACGCAACATCAGGATAAAACCAATCAGCGTCAGAACAGCAATTGCAAGGCCATTGCTTTTCGTTTCCGCCTGTTGAATGGGGCTTGCCCAGGCTGTGCGAAACTCATCCCCGATGTGCTTAGTGCCCTCAATCAATGCCCCCACAGCAGGCCCCCAATTGGCCGGGTTCAGCGGCGTTGGGCCAAGGGATAAGATTTGATCTTTGCTTCGATCACGAATGATCTGATCGATCTGAGAAATCAGGCCATCCGCCTGTGTCCATGCCGCTTCCGCTTTTTGCACAGGGGCGCGGGCGTCGGATAATTCGGTGGTAAGCTGTTGACGGCGCTGCGCAATTTCCTCGGCCTCGGTCCCTTCGGTCGGAAGCGGGCCAAGTGCTGCAATTTGTGCGCGCAGGCTGGCGATTTGAGGGGTGTTTTGCCCCTGTGCGGTTGCAAACCCGTCTCTCCAGGCAGCGATTTGGCCTCGCAGGTTTTCCAACGCGACGTCAGATGCACGCCCGGCCGCAATCGCATCTTCCGCGCGCTCCGCAGTGGTATCCCACAATGTATAGTCAACACTGGTTTCGTCCGATTGCTGCGCCATCCCTGATGGGACGGACATCATTCCAAGAAAAACAGCAAAAACAAATATCTGAAAAATCTGCGTAAAACGTCGCATCATTGCGTCCTGTCATTAGTCTAATTATGGCCCAATCCGGTGCAGGCCAAAAATGAAAAGCCCGGCACGCTGATCCGGCCGGGCTTGTGAGGGTTAATCTTCGAAAACCGATGGAATTGGTTTAGGAAGACGGTCTAGCCATTCCGGCACCGGAAGGTTTTTTTCCTTCAAAAACTGCGGATTAAACAGTTTGGACTGATAGCGGTTTCCATAGTCACACAACATTGTCACAACACGAGAACCAGGCCCTAAATCGCGCGCCAACTTCATCGCACCAGCAATATTAATTGCGCTGGATCCGCCCAACATGAGCCCTTCATGTGCCAACAGGTCATAGACCAAGGGCAAAGCATCCTCATCCGAGATCGAGTAAGCGAAATCAGGTTTAAACCCTTTCAGGTTGGCGGTCTCGCGCCCCTGCCCGATGCCTTCAGTGATTGATCCACCTTCTGACCCAAATTCGCCTTCTGTATAGTATTTGTACAAAGCCGACCCTTTAGGATCTGCCAAAGCAATTTTGACATTTGCATCGCGTTCACGCAGCCCCATCGCGACACCAGCAAGTGTTCCACCAGACCCAACGGCGCAAGTAAACCCGTCAATCTTGCCGTCCATTTGCTCCCAGATTTCTGGGGCGGTTGTCTCAATGTGTGCTTGGCGGTTGGCGACATTGTCAAACTGGTTCGCCCATACCGCGCCATTTGGTTCTGTTTCCGCAAGCTTCGCAGCCAAACGTTCAGAATAGCGCACGTAATTGTTCGGGTTCTTGAAGGGCGCCGCGGGCACCTGAACAAGTTCAGCCCCGGCCAATCGGATCATGTCCTTCTTTTCTTGGCTTTGGGTTTCGGGGATAACGATGACCGTCTTAAACCCAAGTGATGCCCCTACAAGCGCAAGCCCAATACCCGTGTTGCCCGCCGTCCCTTCGACAATTGTGCCGCCAGGTTTCAGAAGGCCACGCGCAACAGCGTCTTTGATCATATATAGGGCGGCCCGGTCCTTCACAGATTGACCCGGGTTCATGAACTCTGCCTTGCCAAAAATCTCAGCTCCAGTGGCCTCAGACGCTGCCTTCAAGCGAATAAGGGGCGTGTTCCCAATGGTTTCGACTAGATCATTACAAATGCGCATGGCGGTCTCCAGCAAAGTTCAGACGCAGACATATGCCTGCGGAATTTGATTAATCAGTAAGCACGCAGAGGCGGAAACTCAAGGCCAGCCACAGCAAAAGCCTCGAGAAACTTGACCTACGTTAAGTTAGCCCGCCACCTGTGCGCGCAATCGATCCCGGTGTCGTGCCAGCCAAAGTGCCGAAACAACCAATGGGCCAACCTGTGCCTCACCCGTGTCCAGCAGTTCCATCAACGCGTCAAAGCTGCACATCTGACTGCGGATATCTTCATTTTCGCTGGCCAGACCGCCGATACCATCCGTTCCGTCAGGAAGGTCACAGAGCGCCAAAAAACAATGATAATATTCTGTCGTTATGCCCGGCGTCGGGTAATGCCCGGAAATTGGCAAAAGTTCATTTAATGTCAACCCCGCCTCCTCCTTTGCCTCACGTTTCGCCGCATCTTGGGCAGTTTCACCCAAGTCGATGCGCCCGGCAATCGGCTCAAGCATCCAAGGGTTCATATCGCCGCGTAGGAACGCACCACTTCTGAACTGTTCGACCAGTAAAACGCGGTCACGCACGGGATCATAAGGCAGCACCATGACCGCATCGACGGTGACCAGAACTTCGCGGTTGAAACCATCTGTGGTGCCGCCATCAAATGTTTTGTGCTTCAACGTGATTTCATCCATCGCGAAGAACTTGTCATAGGCACGGTGGTGATGCACCACTTCGACATCCGCTGTCGTCAAACCGGCCCGCTTGATGTTTGCAGCACTCTCACCAACCTGCCAGCCCTTCGCAGCCATTGCGCGCAACATTGGCAGGCGTTTCATGGCCTGATCGCGATCCAGTTTTCCGTAAAGCGCCATGAAGGCTTTTGCAGTGCGTAAATTATGTGCACCATGAGCGCGAATGAAGTCATCTAAGACCCAAGGCGCACCAAATTCCCACGTACCGGCTTGCGCAAAATACACCTCTACAGAATTGGTTTCCCCTTCAGGAACAATATGTTCCAAGTCAAAGTTAAACCCGCCCTCATAGTAATTTAAGCGATCAACGGCTTCTTGATCCGCCTCAAAGATCACCCCTTCCGCATAGCTGCCCGCTTCCGCACGGATCATTGGAAAGATCTGATCTTTCGCCCAATACACAGCATGATTGGGCAGGCGAACACTGCGTGTATCCGACGGTTTTAACGGCCGCCCGATCACAAGTTCCAAAAGATCCAAATGGCAAAGAGTGCCGTAGAAAAATAGTTGCGTCACGTGCTGCTCCAAACCAAGTTCAACGAAAGATCTGACACAGCTTTCCCCTTAGATCAAGGTCGCTTCAGCCCCATTTGCGATGCGCATTCCAAGACATCCATCCACATATCATGCCCCCAATGATCAACGTGCTGATTGTCCCAACCGTCGCAAAATTCATTGTCCAATTGAAGCCAATGTCAAACACAGCTTTCACAGCTTCCACCGGACCCGCGTAAATTTTGCGCATAGAAAGCAGGATCATTTTATATCCAGAGTGCAAGAACAACGCGACGCAATAGATTGTAATCGCAGTGGTAATTCCGCCGGTCAACGATTCAACAAAGGTCTTGGTTGCACGCACCCCCATCATTCGCCATCCGAACACCATTGCGACGAGACAGTTCAATATCCAAAAAGACCCAATCCGCGTGCCCTCGGGCAGCAATGGAATAATCATGGTCGACAGCACAAATGCAAGGAACGGGAACGTGATGGCACCAACAAGACGGGCGGCGGTAGGCATATGACGTTGTCCTTCACAGAATAATCAACCGTTAAGGTAGAGTAACTTTGTTGAAATGAGAAATATAGGTTCAAATTTTACAAAACGTGAAAATTGTCAGCCGGCAGAAAACGCGGCCCCAATACAGGTTGGAGCCGCAAGATCGTTAGATCACTTGATCAAGTGCCTGGATCAACTTGGTCACCTCGGCTTCGGATGTGTAATGCACGAAACTTAAGCGCAAAACGCCCTTTTCAAGGTCTAATCCCATGGCCGACAACGGGCGAGATCCGTAAAAGTCGCCACCACCCGCCATGATACCAAGGGGGACAAGCGCTTGTGCTGCTGCGAAGCCACGCCCAGCAAGTTCAACAGCCACAGTCGGGGCTTTGGCTGCTGCATCACTGGTCCCGATCAAGCGCGCCGAATTTTTGTTGCTTAGATAGTCCAGCAAGGGTTGCAGCAATTTTGTTTCATAGCTGCGTTGCATGTCATGAATTGCCTTGGCCCGTTCCGATGGGCTGGCCAGCTGGCCGGGTAAATGATGCGCATAGAGATCATCAATGTAATCCACCATGCCTGCACATGCCGCAACCTGTGCATGGTCCGGCCCCGCAGGGGTGAAGCGTTTGTACAAAGCATCCCCGTTAAACCAATGTCCTTGGTTGGGCAGTTTCATCCCTAATTCACGACGAATAACCATGATGCCTTGATGTGGGCCGAAGGTTTTATAAGCCGAAAACAGATATACATCCGCGCCAATTTCATCAACATTAACAAACCCATGCGGCGCATAACTTACACCGTCCACACAGGTCGCAATACCACGTGCGCGGGCCATTTTGCACACGCCTGCAACATCGTTGATTTCACCGACAATGTTGGAACAATGCGGAAAGGCGATCAGTTTGACCTTATCGTCAATCAACACGTCAAGATCCGCAACATCAAGGCTGCCAGTGTCCGGGTTCACCGCCCATTCGCGCACTTCAAAGCCTTCATCTGCAAGACGGCGCCAAGGGCCAGAGTTCGCTTCGTGATCTTGATTGGTCACAATAATCGCGTCACCTGGCGTCATGTACTGACGAAATGCATTGGCCAGAACATAGGTGTTTTGCGTGGTGGATGGGCCAAAGGAAAGTTCATCCGTATCAACCCCCAACATCGCCGCCATACGTTCGCGCGCTTCATCCATCTCTTGGCCCGCAAGTGTCGAAGCCTCATAGGGGGCATAGGGTTGAACTTTGCGCTCATTATAATATCGCGTCAGGCGGTCAATCACCTGCTTACACGTATAGCTGCCGCCGGCATTTTCGAAAAACGCCTGGCCTTGCAAAGACGGCTGGTCAAATGCGGGAAACTGGCTGCGTACAAAATCGATATCTAGGTCGGTCATCATGGGCTCCGAAGGATGTGTTAAAGTGCAGGCAGGTCTTCCAGCCAGTTACTGCAAAGGGCAACAGACAGCGCGAGATTGCTGACCACAAATTGTTCGCATTCAAATTGCAGGAGGTCAATCACCATTGCTGCTGTATGATGTTGGCACGACCTCCTCAGTGGCAGAACTTGGGTTAGAATGTGAAAACGGGCGCCATCAGACGCCCGTTACATTGCTTAATCCGCTAAGGGGATGGCTTAGCCGTTCACATCGACGACCACACGGCCTTTGATTTGTCCTTTCAAGATGTCTTTGCCCAACGAGGGCAAGTCAGACAAAGTCGCAGGCGTGACCATCGCTTCAAGCTTGTCCATCGGCAGATCCTTTGCCAGACGACCCCAAGCCCGCACACGGTTGTCATAGGGTTGCATCACCGAGTCGATGCCCAACAGATTCACACCGCGCAGAAGGAATGGAATCACAGTCGCAGGCAGCCCCGCCCCCCAGCAAGACCCACGGCAGAAACAGAAGCGCCATATTTCATCTGACCCAGAACGCGTGCAAGCATGTCACCGCCCACCGCATCAACACAACCAGCCCAGGTTTCCGCTTCCAACGGACGTTTGGTAGTTTCATTGATCTCTTCGCGGGCTACAATTTGGCTTGCTCCGAGGTTTTTAAGATAATCCGCCTGTTCCGGGCGCCCCGTCAGAGCGGCGACCTCATAGCCAATATTTGCAAGGATCGCGGTCGCAACAGACCCGACGCCACCGGCCGCACCTGTGACCAACACGGGGCCATGGCCAGGCTTCAGACCATGATCTTCCAGTGCCATAATCGCCAACATCGCAGTAAAACCAGCGGTACCGACAGCCATTGCTTGGCGGGTATCAATCCCCACAGGCAATGGCACAAGCCAATCCCCTTTTACGCGGGCTTTTTGGGAATACCCCCCCCAATACGCCTCGCCCACACGCCAGCCGGTCAAGACGACCTTATCGCCAGCTTTGTAGCTTGGGTTGTCTGATGCTTCCACCGTGCCTGCAAAATCAATGCCCGGAACATGGGGGTAATTGCGTACAAGCCCGCCACCAGGGCCGATGCACAGACCATCCTTATAGTTCACCGTGGAATAATCCACGGCAACCGTCACATCACCGTCAGGCAGTTGATCAAGCGTCAGCGCCTCAACCGCAGCAGAGGTCTTACCCTCGTCATTTTTATTCACAACCAATGCGTTGAACATCTGATGTCTCCTTATGTCCAGAATTCTGCACGCAGACGGGCGTCGCATCTGCCAGCCTGCGTTTCAACTTCAACATCCACCCCGGCGGCAAAGCGATCTGCTTGGACCATGCCGATGGCGACGTTAATCTTATGGTCAGGCGAATAAGTCGCAGAAGTCACCTGCCCGATCCGTTCGCCGTTCATCAATATTGCCCAGTGTCGATCACAGGTCGGGACCGGATCGCCGAAAATCTCCAACGCACAAAGTTGCCATTTCGCACCTTTGGTGCGGGATTTTTCCAAGGCTGCACGCCCGATATAATCCGCATCGGAGTTTACAAATTTCCCAAGACCGCAATCAAACGGTGTATGGGCCGCGGTCATGTCATTGCCATAAGACAACAATCCGCTTTCAATACGTTCAATCAGGTTTGGTCCCCCTGCGCGAACATCTAAATCTTGCCCGGCAGCAAACAATGCTTGCCACAGATCCATGCCAATATTACCACCATCCACGTAGATCTCAAATCCGCCCTGTTTGGAATATCCAGAACGCGCAATCACAAGGTCACGACCTTGAAATTCCATACGTTTATAACGGAAAAACCGGATATCACGCACCACATCTCCAAAGACCCGCGCCACTAATTCATCAGCCTTCGGCCCCTGAACAGCCAGTGGGGATACATCCGGTTCTTCCACCGAAACATTTAGGCCCATGCCCGCTGCGACGCCTTTTACCCAAAGCAGCAAGTCACTGTCTGCAATTGAAATCCAGTAATGATCATCACGATGTTTCACCGCAACTGGATCATTCAACATACCGCCGTTTTGATCCACCATCGGCACATAATAGCACTGATCATCCGCCATTTTTGATAGATCACGCGGCGTCAACAACGCCATCAGCTTTGCTGCATCTGGGCCTTTGACGGAAATTTGACGTTCGCAGGCGACATCCCAAACTTGCACGTGCTGTTTGAGATGCTCACAATCCGCCGCCAAGCTTTCAAACATTGCAGGCAACAGCATACGGTTATAGATCGAATATGCCGAAACACCGGCCTCTTCTACCCCTTGCGAAAAGGGAGTACGGCGCAAACGATTTGATCGGGCAATGGCAACCATTGGGGCTCTCCTCGAGATGCGGGGGGATCACCCCCGCAGCGTGGTTTATGTGTCCGCCTTAGCGGCCCGGACCTTTCCAATCGATCTGACAGATCTCAGCAGAACGCCCGTCAAAATCCCAAACACGCCCAAACGCGCGCACTTTGCCTTTGTCGGCCTTGGCAACCGTAATATCCGGCCCCATCCAATACCCCGTATTGGCCGCAACAACGTCCTGATCCGGGTCCTTGCCCTCGATCGGCGTCACAGCACCTTGGATTGTCCGACCAACGGTCAAGTGACGTGTTTTACCTTCCGTTGTGAAGCTGATTGGCGCGCGTTCCGCACCCAGGAATTCACTGACCAACATCTTGAACAGACCCGTGGTGCCTTTGGCCGCCCCAGAGAAAATATGCACAAGCGCATCAAAGGCATCGTCAGACGCACGGTCATCAATATATGCTGCGGCCTTCCAGTTGCCTCGGGCCATTTTACCTGGAATTTCCAACATCAAGCCGACGTTTAAACCGGACAGATCAATGTCACCATATTGGCCTTCATCAATGCGAATGCCAGACCAAGCCTGACAGTGGCCTTCCGTTGGTTCATGATCGCCAAGACTGATCACACAGGGGCAAAAAACCGTACAGTTACAGTTCAAGATCAACTCGCCCTTGATGGTCCAAGGCACTGTTCCCACTTCCATATTCATTGCACCGTCCATTTTATTTCTCCTCGTTTTATTCGCTTAAAGCGCAAAAGCGCCCAGATTAAAAAAGCCCGCAGCAATCAGCCCAAGCCCCAGTGGTTTCGTGATGTGACGGCCAATGTCTGGCAGTTTTTCGAACATCATCAAAAGTGTCGCGATCCCCATCCAAAGGATATTCATCGTGCCGCCAACAAAGGCCAACACCATCAAAGCCCAACAGCATCCCAGACAGATTAACCCCAGCTCAAGCCCCATCTGCAGCGCATTCCATGGGCGCTCATTCCAGCGTTCCATAAAGAAGGTCAGCGGCATGCGGCACTTACTCAGGCAGGCGTCCTTGAATCGGCTGAATTGGTACAGCCCTGCCATGATCAACAAGGCCGTCGTCAGCCAACCCGACAGGCTTTGCCCCGTTGGTGTAACAAGGCCATAAACGAACAAGGCCAACTGTGCGCCCGCAGCCAAGATCGAAAATCCAGCCCAGATGATCAAGTAACCTGACAACAACTTCCAAAGGCTTACGTGATCAGACGTTGGCAATTCCTCATAGGTGGCGAGCGCCGGCAAAAATGTCGGTGCCATCATTGCAGCGGACATCAGGCCCCACATCAGAAATAGCTTCCCAAATCCGGCAACATCTGGACTGACTGTGCAAAGTGCCGCCCAAAACGTGGCACCGTAAAGCGCAGACAGGTTTCGCGGGTCACTGTTGACGGACATCATATACAACACGACCCAAGCCGCCATAATCAGGCCAAACAATGCCAGCCAATGCATGCCCCCCATGGAACGGATGCGTGTTGCGATCATCTGTGATTCCCCCTAAGTCTTGCAAATACCCTGCATTGTTTTTAAATGTCTGACAATTGAAAGATTTCCCCGAGACGTCACGTTCCTTGCAGAAAATCGAAACGAGAGGGCCCTATGGCTGGCACCAAAAACACCGCTGATCTTTCTGTTGAAATTGCCACCGCAATTCGCGAAGCAATCGTGTCGGGAAAATTGATTGTCGACGAGCGCCTGCCCTCAGAAGCCGAATTGGCATCCGAATTTGGCGTGTCGCGCCCGACAGTTCGCGAAGCCCTTAAACGCCTTGCCGCACAAAACCTCATCCGGACAAAACGCGGCGCAACCGGTGGCGCTTTTGTCAATCGCCTTAGCTTTGAGGAAGCGCGCGGCGATCTGATCACGACGTCCACACTGCTGTTGTCAATGAATG
Organism: Halocynthiibacter namhaensis; assembly: GCF_000812685.1. Taxonomy (GTDB): domain Bacteria; phylum Pseudomonadota; class Alphaproteobacteria; order Rhodobacterales; family Rhodobacteraceae; genus Halocynthiibacter; species Halocynthiibacter namhaensis. The sequence continues at coordinate 115,290 of NZ_JWIF01000067.1, read as the reverse complement.
ACGTCGATTTTGACACCGCGTGCGAGGCGCGTTTCACTTTGGAACGTGCCTGCGCCCCCCTGTCCGCCCAACGCAGAACCCCCGATCATCTGGCAACAATGCGCGCGGAAATCACACGCCAAGGTCAGGCGGGCCTGTCCGATGAAAGCTTTTGCGCGTCAGATGTGGCCTTTCATCGGGCGCTTGTGGATGGTGCAGGAAATCCCGTGTTGTCATGGCAATTGGCCGCCGCGGTTGAGGCCATTGAACCCCTGATGAATATGATCACCTATAGTCAACGAGATCGCGACCAAATCATCGCTCTGCACACAAGAATTGCCGATGCCATCGAAGGCCAAAATGGTGCGGACAGTGACCAAGCCTTGGCTGATTTGGCAGAATACACCCGCAGCTTGGCCCGTGCCGCCATGGAGCGCCGCAAAGCACGTTAACTGTGGATTTACTTTGATGTGATGACGTGAAGATATGCAAAATATGTCTTCATATCCAAACTCACCTCTCACCCCGGACATTTGGTTGCGCGACTTATTTTCATCAAAGGCCGCCCGCGATGGCAAAGTTATTCGACGTAAATCCGAGGATATTGAACGCCTTGTGGGATGGCCCCTGTTCACAGCCGAACTGGACCGACGCGGGTATCACGCCGTGGAAAAATGTGGCCAAGTGGTGATTTTCTGCAACCAAGCGCCGGTCCGTGTTTTGCGGTAATTCGTTTTCTTTGAAAGAAAACGGACCGGAAACTTTCAAAGTTTCCGGCGCTCCCCCTTTTCAATCCGCGTAACTGCACCTATATAGAAAATGTCCTTCGGGACTATGAACATAAACGCGCTCGTAATAAGCGGATCGGACCCGGGGGCGGTACCCGGCGACTCCACCAACACATTTCTCATTTGGGGATTTTGGGGTCGAAATAGGATCGACGGACGTCTAAAGGGGTTAGCTTTGTTTCGGTGAGATACCACCGTTATCGGTTCAATATAAGCTAGTTGCAAATGACAACAAAGCTCCGGCAATGGTTCTGGCAGCGTAAGCTGTTCGGATCGCCGAAACTAAGCCCCTTCGCCTAGCCGCGTTGGGCGGGGTCCGCAGGTACCTGGCAACAGAAACCTGCACCTTCCCCCATTTCGCCACCCCGCGATTTCCACTGCTTGACCTTGCCACATTTGTTTGCGAAATAAGCATATGGGGTACATTGCGAATACCCCGTGAGGCTTCGGTCAAAATTTCGCGTCCCAGCCCTAAAACGGAGGATGCAATGCCCGCGCCCAATGAAATCACCCCTCAGAAACTATCTCGGCTGATTGGCACGCCAGATGCACCTATCATCTTGGACGTCTGCCTTGCGGAAGACTTTAACACTGATCCGCGCACCATACCTGGTGCATCTCGCCAGTCCCATCTTGAACTTATGCAAAATGCAGAACAATGGCGTGATAAGCGTTTGGTTGTAAGCTGTTGGCAAGGTCAAAAATTATCGCAAGGCACCGCTGCAATATTACGTGATGCAGGTGCCCGTGCCGAATATCTGCGTGGCGGCAACTGCGCTTGGGCCGCTCTCGATCTGCCAATGATCCCAATTTCAAAGATACCACATACCACGCAAGAAAATTCAATATGGGTCACACGTCATCGCCCGCGTATTGATCGCATCGCATGCCCGTGGTTAATCCGTCGTTTTGTCGACAAAAACGCCCGTTTTCTCTTCGTCGCCCCCTCTGAGGTGCTGGGCGTTGCAGATCGTTTCAATGCGATCCCCTTTGACGTAGAAAACACGTTTTGGGGGCATCGCGGTGACCAAGGCGAGTATTGTACATTTGACACGATGATCGCCGAATTTGGCCTAAGAACGCCTGCACTGGAACGTCTCGCAACCGTCATTCGTGCCGCAGATACGAACCGCCATGAGCTTCACCCCGTGGCCGCTGGCCTTTTGGCGATATCCGTTGGGCTTTCGCGCCAGTATAAGGATGATGTACAGCAACTGGATGCTGCGATGCCACTTTACGACGCGCTTTATCGATGGGCGCGGGACGGTTTTGAGGAAGAACATGATTGGTCACAGGAAAGCAAAACATGAATAATGATATTGTTTCGTATCGTGAACTCTTTCGTGTTTTTGGCCGCATTGGGGTGATGTCTTTTGGCGGTCCCGCCGCGCAAATCGCATTAATGCACCGCGAGTTGGTCGAAGACCGGCCTTGGTTGAGCGAGGATAGTTTTTTGAACGCACTCTCTTTCTGCATGCTCTTACCCGGTCCAGAAGCCATGCAACTTGCGACATGGGCAGGTTGGAAAAAACGAGGCATCCCCGGTGGCCTGATCGCTGGTGGTTTATTCGTCATTCCCGGTGCATTGATGGTGCTGGCCCTTGCTTTAGCCTATGCCAGATTTGGCGCTTTGCCTTGGGTCCAAAGTCTGTTTCTTGGCGTCAAGGCAGCGGTGGTCGTGATCGTGATTGAAGCCCTCTTGAAAGTCTCTAAGCGTGCATTTGGCCAGGCCTCGGGCGCATCCGCCCAGCAAAGCTGGGTCATCGCAGGGCTTAGTTTTCTTGGCATCTTCGCCCTCAATATTCCGTTTCCAATAATCATTTTTCTGGCCGGGCTGTGGGGATATTTCACGGCCTTAAACACGCATCAACAAGAAGCGCCCAAAAATACGCATAAGCCCGTCCATTCACTGTGGGTCATCATGTTTGGCATCCTAATTTGGGCCCTGCCCTTTGCCTTCATCAGCGCAAGCCCGGCTGCGGACTTCTTAACACACAGTGGCATCTTCTTTTCCAAGCTCGCGGTGGTGACATTTGGGGGGGCCTATGCCGTTTTGGCCTATATGACCCAAGAAGTCGTCAGCACGAATGGCTGGCTTAGCACGCAGGAAATGTTGGATGCTTTGGGGCTGGCCGAAACCACGCCCGGGCCTTTGATCTTGGTCACTGAATTTGTCGCGACGCTTGCGGCGCATAAACAAGGTGGTGTTTCATTGGCCATCGGCAATGCCGTTTTGACACTATGGGTCACCTTTGTGCCCTGCTTCATCTGGATATTCGCCGGCGCACCTTGGGTCGAGCGTATCATGGCACATCCTCGGTTGCGCGCGGGTTTGCAGGCCATCACCGCTGCGGTGGTTGGCGTCATCGCAAACTTATCGATCTGGTTCGCGCTGCATGTCTTCTTTGATCAGGTTGATACCACCGAAATGTGGATGTTCTCCCTGCTAAACCCAGTGTTATCAAGCCTGAACCTTTCTGCCTGCGTCCTTGCGGGGTTGTCTGCGTATCTTCTGCTGGTGCGCAAGTGGAACCTGCTCATTGTCCTTGGCGTCCTGGGGATATCAGGGCTTCTGATCAACGCAATATTGTAGCCAACCAGGGTGTTACGCGAAAAACCATCTGCGCGGGGCTACCATTCGTCTGGGAATCACTTATGATCGACAAAACAAGCCGGTGCTTCCGGCTCAACAAATCAGAGATATAAAAATGTCCGACAGCACCGACAACGACACCATTGAATACGGCATTCTCATGCATGATGCCCTACGCGTTTTGATTAAGACAGTGCTTACTGACGTTTCGGAACGTGGCCTGCCCGGCGATCACCATTTCTTCATTACCTTTGATACGACCCACCCAGATGTGCAAATCGCTGAATGGCTGCAAGATCGCTATCCTGGCGAGATGACCATTGTCGTACAGCATTGGTTTGAAAATCTCGAGGTCGGTGACGAAGGCTTTGCCATCACATTAAACTTTGGCGAGCAGCCCGAACCCCTATATATCCCTTGGGATGCTCTGGTCACATTTGTCGACCCATCTGTCGAATTCGGCCTGCGGTTTGAAACACACCAAGAAGATGACGACCCAGACCCCGAGGATGACGAGATCCCTGAGGCGCCGATGGAAGAAAATGCCCAAGACGATGACACGCCTCATGAGGCCGAAGTCGTCAGTCTAGACGCCTTCCGCAAGTAAGCCTTCACTTGTAAGATCCATTGAAACGCCCCAACAGGTTTAGGGGCGTTTTTTTTGTAAGATCGCGTTGTTCTTACAGCGGCAGTAGGTACAGCAAGCCCGGCAAAATCACCATGCCCGCAATCGCCTGCCATGTCATGATATCCGCATACAGCCCTGCATTGCCGCCCATCCGCCGCGCAATGATATATCCGTTCGCGGCAGCAGGCACTGCCATGACCATCGCTCCGATCAACAGATGCAATGGCACAAGCCCTGCATAGGTTCCAAGCAAAACAAAAATCGCTGGCGCAAGAACCGGGCGCATCACCAGCCCAACAATCACCAAAGGTCCAACGCGTAGCAAGCGACGAAACGTAATCCCAGCCCCCACAGCCAAAAGCCCCACACCAAGTGCTGCACGGCCAATAAAATCAAGGGATTGCGCAATCGGCCCGGGAATAGTCAACCCACTTATACTAAGGGACAGGCCAATCGCACAGGCTTGCACCAGCGGGTTTTTTACAATTGTCATGACCACAGTCTTCAAGCTGGCCTCGCCCGGGCCATAGACCGACAGCATAATGATGCAGACAATGTTGATCAGCGGAATAAGGAACGCCATAACCACGGCGATCAGCAAAATCCCCTCATCCCCTGCGATTTGTTCCGCCAAGGCCAAGGCAATAAATCCGTTCCAACGCGTCGCCGACTGAAACACCGTGGTAAACGAGGGCGCATCCATCACGTGATCGGGCAACAAGAACCGCAGCAAAAACACCAATGCAGCCAAGATCACCAACGTCAGGATCAACATACCAATCAAGGGGCCAAAACGCGACATTTCCAACTCGGATTCTGCAATCGCGCCAATCAGAACCGCAGGAATTAACAAGCGAAAGCTCATCACTTCAACCCCGGTCCATTGGTCCGCAGGCAGCCCCCCACTGACAGCAAGACCATATCCACAAAGGATGGTTAAAAAAACTGGCAATACAAGAAGTGCTAGATCCATGAAATTTGTCCCGTGATGCGACGTAAACACGACGCTTTGCGCATTGGAAATTCTTAACCTCTGGGGTATTAGAAACGCAACCACAGAACTGGCACTTTACAGCGGAGATTCCCATGACCGATACACGCACCGAAACGGACAGCTTTGGCCCATTAGAAGTTCCTTCAGACAAATACTGGGGCGCACAAACGCAGCGCAGCCTGATGAACTTCCCGATTGGTTGGGAAAAACAACCGATTGCCATCGTGCGCGCACTTGGTGTGATCAAGCAGGCCTGCGCCGAAGCCAATATGGCCGCAGGTGTTCTGGAATCTGACAAAGGCAAGGCAATCGTTCAAGCCGCAACTGAGGTGTTTGAAGGCAAGTTTGACGACAACTTCCCGCTGGTTGTTTGGCAAACAGGATCTGGCACACAGTCCAACATGAATTCAAACGAGGTCATCGCGAACCGTGCGATTGAAATTATGGGCGGCGTGATTGGGTCCAAAACCCCTGTTCACCCAAATGATCACTGCAATATGGGTCAATCTTCTAACGACACATTCCCCACCGCGATGCATATCGCAACCGCCATGTCCGTGCGTGAAGTATTGCTGCCAGGTCTTGAAAAACTGCTTGCTGGTCTTGATGCCAAAGCTGAAGAATTCAAAGACATCATCAAAATTGGGCGCACACATACACAGGATGCGACCCCTTTGACCTTGGGTCAGGAATTCTCTGGTTATGCCCATCAAATCCGCAAAGGCATTGCACGTGTAAACGCTTGTTTGCCTGACATTTATGAGTTGGCGCAAGGCGGCACTGCCGTTGGCACCGGCCTGAACACACGTCCCGGTTGGGGTGAAGAAGTGGCGGCCAATATGGCCCGTATCACTGGTTTACCTTTCGTGACCGCACCGAACAAATTTGAAGCCCTCGCCGCCCATGATGCGATGGTGTTTATGTCTGGCGCATTGGCGACTGTTGCCGGTTCCGCTTACAAAATCGCCAATGACATCCGTTTCTTGGGCTCTGGCCCACGGTCTGGTTTGGGGGAATTGATCTTGCCTGAAAACGAGCCAGGATCATCTATTATGCCAGGCAAAGTGAACCCAACCCAAGCCGAAGCCCTGACCCAAGTGGCAGCGCACGTCATGGGCAACAACGCCGCCATGACTTTCGCAGGCTCGCAAGGTCATTTTGAGCTGAATGTTTACAACCCAATGATGTCTTACAATCTGCTGCAATCTATCCAACTTCTGGGTGATGCGGCAGACAGCTTCACCGAACGTATGCTCAACGGCATTCAGGCGAATGAACCCCGTATCGACAAGTTGATGAAAGAAAGCTTGATGCTGGTCACAGCCCTAGCCCCAACCATCGGTTACGACAACGCAACCAAAGTTGCCAAGACCGCGCATAAGAATGGTACAACTTTGAAAGAAGAAGCCATTGCCCTTGGTTTTGTAGATGCGAAAACCTTCGATGAAGTGGTGCGCCCGGAACAAATGATCGGTCCAAAAGCATAGGCATTTCACATGGCAAAGCTCGTAAACCTCAACCGGGCCCGTAAACAGCAGGCCCGGGAAGAAAAACGTGATCAATCTTCTGAAAATGCTGTAAAACATGGGTTGAGCAAAGCAGAAAAACTGCTTATGGCCACACGTAATACGCGGGCGCAACAGATGCTCGATCAACACAAAAATGAAGATGACCACGACGAATGAACATCTATACCGACACACGACCAAAAAAACGTTCCCTCACTCTTAAAGGGCACCGCACCTCTGTCACCCTTGAGGATGATTTCTGGCGCGCCTTTCGTTCCATCGCTTCTGACAAAGCGGTAGCGGTCAACACGTTGGCAGCTGAAATTGATTCAGAACGTGGCACTGAATCCGGCTTGGCGACTGCAATTCGTCTTTATGTTTTGCGTCACTTCCAAGCCATAGCACGCGAGACGGCGCAAGTTCACTCGCATGCTCAGGCCAGCTGATTGATAAATCAGAAACTATGATGAACGGCGGCTCCCTTATTGAAAGGCAGCCGCCGTTTTCATTATGCCGTTTCACGTTTCTTTAGGTCCAACCAAATACCATTTTTGGCCCGTACCGTCAGATGTGCAACCGGCACAGGTGTTTGATCTGGCACGGTTTGAAATTCAAAACGCTGCAATATCATCGAAAGCAACAACGGCCCCTCGACCATCGCGAACCCTGCCCCGGGACAAACCCGACTGCCGGTGGAAAATGGAATGAATGCTTTACGCATGCATTCGCGGCCGTTCTCGCTGTGCCAGCGCGTCGGATCAAATCCATCAGGATTATCCCAAAGACGTTCATGGCGATGCAGGTGCCACGGCGAAACCACCACTTGGGCACCCGGCGCGATGTCTCGGTCCCGAAAATGTTCAGGGCACTGGGTTTCCCGCACCATCATCGGCACGGGCGGATACAGACGTAAAGCCTCGCGGAACACATCACGACTGACTTTCAGTTTTGACATCTCGGAAAACGCCCCGTCCTTCAACGCAGATGCTTCCTCTGCAAGCTTATCTTGCCAAACAGGATAAAGCGCTGACAAATACAATGTCCAAGCAAGTGCAGAGGCGCTGGTTTCATGCCCTGCCAAAAAGAAGATCGCCACTTGATCCACCATTTCCTCAGTCGTGAAACAATCCCCTGTCACCGGATCTGCCGTGGTCATAATTTTGGTCGCCAAATCATCCGGGGCCGTGCCTGCTTCGATTTCGCGCATCCGCGCAATAGTCAATCCCGTGATCAAATCGCGAATGTCTTTTGCGGCTTTCTTAGTGTTTTTCCGAAACAAACGCGGCATCCACCGCGGCATGGGAATAAACGCCGCAATGTTTAAGATCGGCTGACTGCGTTGATAATCGCGAAACTTTGTGAATACAGCACTGGCTGTTTCATGTTCAATCGGGATCGAGAAAAGTGTGCGGAAAATCACATCGGCTGCCGCATGGCTTGCTTCTTCCTCGATTTCAATGCGTCCGTCGCCACGCGCTTCCAGTCGTGCAACGCAGGCCTCAGCCGCCGCATACATCGCAGGCCAAGTTTCGCGCAACCTGCCCCCCTCAAATGCCGGGTCAATGATGCGACGCTGCCGCTTCCACACCGCGCCATTGGTCAAGAACACCGAATTTCCCAAAAGCGGGCGAAGTCCTTCGGATATCCGCCCGGATTTTGGAAAATCATCGGGACGCGCTTTCAACACCTCATCAATCAACTCAGGCTGATTGATCATATAACTGCGGAAAAACGGCGTCTTGAACGCCGCCATCCATGCCCGGTACAACCGCTGCGGCTGCGCCGACAAAATGTCTTGCCGGAACAACTTCACATAACGCCACAGAGATACTTTATCCGGCCGCGCTGGGGGCTTAGGGGGCAAAATCACAGTCATAAGACATCCTGATACGGCGACAGCGGATCTTCTAGGCGAGACTTTGACGCAGGGCGGTTTTCATAGCGCTGCCACAGAGTTTGGGGACCAGCTGTAATCTGAAAATAGTCATAGTCCTTCGGTGCATCAAAGGCGCAAAGATATTGGAAATGAAGTCGGAAAAACCGCCAACGCAAGGCTTTCCAGCGCGCGGGCGTCAGGCTTTGTGTAAAGGATGCGGAAAACACCAAAGGCCAGCGTTTGTTTTTAGGTGCAACGCCAGTCACTGAAACCGGGTCACACAGCGCGAATGCACAACCATCCCCAGGCGCAGTCACATCCACCCAAGGGATTACATCCTGCCCTGACATAAACTGAAGATCACCGCGTAACCTATTGGCATTTTTCAAAAAAGACACCATTGGAACAACTTGCCCAAGGGTTAACAAAGACACGGTCGTCCCCCCCTTTGGCATGTTATTCCTGCGTGAAAAATCCGCCAACAAGGACACCGCAATATGCGCGCCGGAACTGTGCCCGACCACCAATATTTCATCGTATCCTTCAGACAGTGACTGCAACAAGCGCCCTCGAAATGCTTCGATCTTTGCTTCCAATTCAGGGGGGCTGGCCCCGTGATTGCGCGCGGACCACGAATAATCATGCATCAAATAATAGGCGAACAGCTTGTTATCGATTTTGCGGAACCCTCGCAGGGAAAACATCAACACCAAGGCAAAGACTGGGACAAACAACCACCCATGCAAAAGCCTTGACGTCAAATTTCCGAAAATCATGCCTAAACCGCATGCGACAAGCAGTTGTAAAGTCAGCATGAAGATCGGATAAAGCGCTGCGATCATTGGGCCTTTTCGGGTTTTCAGCAAACGCGAAAAAGCGCCAGATCCAATATAAGTCCATGCCGTGCGCGCCAACATAAGATAGGTGCGCGGGATGTTTTGGGTCATGGTTTCTTTGACGATATCGGACCAGACGAGCACCTCGAAATCAGACGAAACCACTTGGCCGCCAATCTTAGCATCAACATGCCACCCATAAGGACCACCGCCCTCGGCCCGTTTCAAGGCAATATCATAACCGGAAATCTCAGCCTGAAGCGCGCTTTCCTTGCGGTATAGTTCACGGTACCGGCGGGGATGAAACGGATCATAGCCTGGAATATAGAAAACCTTACGCCTGCGCACAAAAGGCACCGCCTGAGTTGGTTTAGGATCATTTTCAGACGACATATCCGGGTTACACCTACGTTCTACAAGGGCAGGATAAACCGGGATGATGGTAAGATTAAGTTAAATTCGTCACATGTCACTGAGAGAGTTTTACCTCTGCGGCATTTGCGCCGCAAAAGCGTTGATAGGACTCAGCCAAAAGCTTGAAGAACGGGGAATTTCTCGTTGATCCAAAGCGCAAATTCGGTGAATTGCCCTGTTGCCATCATCAAACCAACCGTCCAAAGCAGCAGACCCATGGTGGCTTCGATACGGCCCATATGGCGTTTCATCCAGCTCATGAGGCCCTTCAAGCGTGGGAAAAACGCAGCCACCAGTATAAAGGGAATTCCTAGACCAAGTGCATAAAAGCCAAGCAACAACATGGAGCGTGCAGCAGAGCCTTCCATCATCGCAAGAGAACTGATTGCCCCGAGAATCGGGCCAAGGCATGGCGACCAGCCAAAGGCAAAAGCAAGTCCCAACACAAAAGCACCCAGCGCAGATCCGCCCTGATCCCCGGCATCAAGCCGCGCCTCGCGATCCATGAACTTAATGCGATAAACCCCGACAAAATGCGCGCCCATAATCATAATGACGACGCCTGCGATCGTGGTGAACAAATCTTGGTTTTGGATCAAAAACCGCCCAGCAAAAGACGCCGCCAGACCGATCATCAGAAAGACAACGGACAAGCCCATCACAAAAAACACTGCTGCAATCAACACCTTAGCACGACCGTTGGTCTTAACATTATCTTCACCAGACATCTCAGTCATACTAATCCCACTCATGTAAGCGAGATAGGGTGGCACGATTGGCAGAACGCATGGGCTTAGAAATGAAATCAAACCGCCCGCAAGCGCGATGAACAAAGAAATCAGCAGTGAGGCGTCAAAAATTTGGGTCGCGTCAAGCACAGGGCATCCTTTCGGGACAGGTCAGCGGCGAGAAAACCTTTACCGCAGTTGATATTTAGGCGAAACAGCTGAGAAGGTCACGCCGCAGAATGTCACATTCACGTGCGTCCGGCGTGCAACGCGAAAAGAGAGTGAACATGAACGAGATGCCAAGCGCAGATCTTGAGGTCGACGCCCTCGGAATGCTGTGTCCCCTGCCCGTGTTGCGCGCCGCAAAACGTTTGCGTGGATTGCGGCCTGGCCAAGTCTTGCGCTTGGAAACCGACGACCCGGCGGCTGTGATTGATGTGCCGCATTTTTGTAACGAAAGCGGGCATGAATTACTGGGGCAGCAATCGGGTCAAGGTTCCCACATATGGTGGATTCGACACAAACCCTAGGGGCATCCTCAACGAGAAACGCCGGGCAATGCCCGGCGTTTCTGTTTCGTCTCAATGCCTTGGGAGTATTAGCGCCCCAAAGACCACCAGCCCTTACGTTTTGGCGCCGCAGGCTCATCAGGCGCCGGCGTTGGTTCCACCGCAGCTTCCACAACAGGAGTTTCTTCTGCAACTGGGGCTTCTGCAACGGGAGTTGGCTTCGTGATCACTGCCTCTGCGGCAGTTTCGGTTGCAGGTTCAGAAACCACCTCAACTGCAACGTTTTCAGCTGGCGCTGCCTCGACCACGGGTTCCGCCTTTTTACGCGTGCGGCGTTTTCTAGGCGCAGGCTTTTCTTCGGCTGCGGGGGTTTCCCCCTCTTCCACGGAATCGCCTTCAACAACAGGTTCTTCAACCTTTTTCTTGCGCGTCCGACGAGGCTTTGGCTTCGGCGTTTCTTCAGGTTCAGTAGTGTTTGCATCGCCAGCTTCCGCTGTTTCCGCTGCAACAACGGGGGCTTCATCCGTTTTCTTACGACGCGTACGCCGTTTCTTCGGTGCTTCTTCAACCGCCGGAGTGCCCTCTGCAACCGTCTCGGCATCAGCAGTCACCTCAACCGCTTCAACCTCATCCACCTTTTTCTTACGTGTCCGGCGACGTTTGGGTTTTTCTTCAACCTCGGTTTCAGCAGCAACATCTTCGGTTGGGGCAACGACGCTCTCGGTTGCTTCTTCTAGGGCTTCAACCGGCGCAACAGAAGATTTACGACGACGACGGCGTTTTGGTTTTTCTTCTGCCTGCGCCTCTGCATCACCTTCTGTAGGTGCTTCGGACGTTACAGCATCACCCAATGTCGCATCCGCAGAAACGGCATCCGACTGTTCCGTCGTATCGGAACGTTCGGTGCCATCTTCATTATCGGTCTCGGCACCGTTTTCACCACCACGACCACGGCCACCACGACGACGCGAACGACGACGACGTTTACGCTTGGGCGTGCCATCTTCATTCGTTTCAGTGTCAGTATTGGCTTCCACGACTTCCGCCTCTACCGCGTCATCAATGTCTTCCATCATCTCTATGGAGCCAGTCACAACTTGGGTTTCGGCTGGTTTCACGCGACGGGTTGCTGTTTTAAAGCGTTCGATTGTGAAATCTGGGCTGGTCAAATGCACGTCAGCTTCGATGCGAATGGAGATGCCATAGCGGGTTTCAATATGAGCAATATGTTCGCGTTTGTTGTTGAACAGATAGTTCACAACAGCCAGTGGCGCTTTCAACAGAACCTCGCGGGACCGCTTGCGCACGCCCTCTTCTTCCAAGGCACGCAAAATGGTCAATGCAAGATTGTCATCAGAGCGGATCAGGCCCGTGCCATGGCAAGATGGGCAAGGCTGTGTCGTTGCCTCAAGCATGCCAGGACGCAGACGTTGACGCGACATTTCAAGCAAGCCAAAGCCAGAGATCCGGCCGACTTGAATACGCGCACGATCCGTTTTCAGGCGATCTTTTAGACGCTTTTCAACCGCGTTGTTATTGCGGCGTTCGTCCATGTCGATGAAATCGATGACCAACAGACCTGCAAGGTCGCGCAGGCGCATTTGACGCGCAACTTCTTCTGCTGCCTCAAGGTTGGTCTTAAGCGCAGTATCTTCGATCGAATTTTCTTTCGTCGCACGACCAGAGTTCACATCGACAGCCACCAAAGCTTCCGTCGTATCAATCACGATATAACCACCGGATTTCAACTGAACGGTTGGGTTGAACATGCTGGACAAATAATTTTCGACTTGGAAACGCGCAAACAAAGGCAGTTGTTCTTTGTACAGTTTCACATTGTCTGCATGGGTCGGCATGATCATCTGCATGAATTCTTTGGCGTTTTTATAACCCGCCTCGCCGTCCACGATCACTTCGTCAATGTCACCATTGTAAAGATCACGGATCGAACGTTTAATCAGATCGCCCTCTTCATAGATCTTCGCAGGTGCGATCGATTTCAACGTCAGTGCACGGATTTGCTCCCACATGCGTTGCAGATATTCATAGTCGCGCTTGATCTCACTTTTGGTGCGCTGCGCACCAGCTGTGCGAACAATCAAACCAGCGCCCTGAGGCACATCAATTTCGGTTGCGATTTCCTTAAGTTTCTTACGATCCGCAGCGTTGGTGATCTTACGAGAAATGCCACCGCCACGGGCAGTGTTTGGCATCAAGACGCAGTAACGGCCCGCCAGTGAAAGATATGTGGTAAGTGCTGCGCCCTTGTTGCCACGTTCTTCTTTAACCACTTGAACCAGCAGAATTTGACGTACTTTAACAACTTCTTGGATCTTATAGCGACGTTGACGTGGCTTGCGTGGGCGACGAATTTCTTCTTGCACATCTTCGTCCGCAACGGATTCAATGCTTTCGTCTTTGTCCGTAGGTTGGGCCACTTCCGCTTCTTCAGCAACCTCGTCGTCAGATGCATCATCCACATCTGCGACAACTTCATCAGAAGTATCCGATGTGGTTTCAATCGCCGCTTCGGATGTTGTGTCGTCTGCTGTTGAAGCTTCAACTGCAGGCGTTTCAACTGTGTCACTGGTTGCTTCGATGACAACTTCAGATTCTGCAACTTCTGTCGCCTCAATCTCTGGAACAGCAACATCAGCCGGGGTCTCTTCAGTCCCTGTCTCAGGTGTATCAACCGGTGTTTCTGACACCAATTCCATCGGAGAGCTGCCCTCTAGATCGTTATTATCATCATCTAGATCAACAACTTCCATGCCGCTTGGCGCATCAGAGGATACCTCTGGAACATCACGGGTTTCCACCGCATCTTTGTTCTCAGTACGCGCAGCAGCTGGCTTACCGCGACGACGACGGCGGCGCGGTTCAGAATTGGCTTCGTCTTGTTCTTCTTCTGCGCGCAAAGCTTCAGTATAGGCGCGTTCTTCCGCCATAAGCGCTTCACGGTCCGCAACAGGGATCTGGTAATAATCTGGGTGAATCTCAGAAAACGCCAAGAAACCATGACGGTTTCCGCCATAATCCACAAAGGCCGCCTGAAGCGAAGGTTCAACCCGCGTTACTTTCGCGAGATAGATAGAACCAGCTAGCTGGCGCTTGTTTTCACTTTCAAAGTCGAATTCTTCAACTTTGTTTCCGTCAACCACAACAACACGGGTCTCTTCCGCGTGGGTGGCATCGATGAGCATCTTTTTAGCCATAAAGTTTCTGCGCAGAGCAGAGACGCGAGCCGGGGCACGCGAAGGCGTGACGACCGGCGGTCTGATCTGCAATGTCCTGATTTGGCGCGCGGGGTGCCACAACAGGAAACGTGGGCAAGCATGGCTTCCCCTTCGTAACGTCCTGTGCCTGCACTGCCTCGCATCGCGTTTCTCTCTGACGTCTTGGTGACGCCTGTTTAGCCGCTTTTGGCCAATCGCCCGGGGTTGTCAGCGCCCGGTGGGTCAAAAGCTTGTATCCGGTTGCCGTTTCCCGTCGGGATCGTTCGTCAACCACATCAGTCTGCATCTGGAGGCCTGAAAGCGGCACAACCCTAAGCAGTGAATTCCATCGGCGCACATCTGTAGCCGCCGTATTGTCAACATAGTGTCATAAGTGGGTCAATTACAATGGCAAATAGCGCGGTCACCTCAGTGAATTCAGCTTCATTTGTATTCACCAGGCAAATAACTGCGGCGGATGGCCATCGCCGCCTCTTGTGATCCAACGAAGTTTATAATCCCGTCACGAAAATGAGGGGCCCCATTCGCCCCCCCATTCGTTGTTTATGTCTGTACGGTTTTCTCAAATCAGCCCAGGTAATCGGACCGCTGCAACCCATATTTCGCCATTTTCTCGTTCAATGTGCGGCGTGGCAAACAGAGTTCCTCCATCACATTCACAATCGACCCTTTATGGCGGCGCATCGTGTTGTCGATCAGCATCCGCTCAAAGGCTTCCACATATTCCTTCAAAGGTTTGCCTTCGGTGGTCATAACGGGCTGCGTATCGTCATCATCTGCCATCAGCAAGCTGGCGATGGTGCCGGAACCACGACGGTTTTGCAAAACGGCGCGTTCCGCGACATTGATCAGCTGACGGATGTTACCCGGCCAAGGCGCTTGCAGCAATTGTGCCGCTTCTTGTGCAGACACCTCAGGTGCCGGGCAGCCGTATTCTTCCGCAAATTGTTCAGACAAGCGAGAAAACAGCAACAACACATCGTCGTCTCTTTGACGCAGTGGTGGAAGCGTAATTTTCAGTGCAGCCAAGCGGTAGAACAGGTCAGGCCGCAATGCGTCTTCCAGAGTTTTGCCTGCTTCTTGCAAGTTGGAAATCGCAATCACACGCGTTTCGGCCGGGTTGCCTTGCTCATTGATGAACGTCAGTAAACGCGCCTGCGCGACTTGTGACAGGGTTTCGACATCTTCCAATACCAAGGTTCCGCCACGCGCAGCTTCGACCAAAGGAATTGAACCGCCGTCGTCATCCATGGGGCCAAACAAGGTTTTCAGCAGCGCTTCTTCCTCCAAGGCGGCACAGGACAAAAGAATGAATTTTTTACCAGCGCGCGGCCCAACCGCATGCAAAGCGTGTGCAACCAAGGATTTCCCTGTACCAGTCTCGCCTTCGATCAGAACATGGCCGTCGGCCTGCCCCAAATCCAAGATGTCTTCACGCAATCGCTGCATAGCATCCGAACTGCCGATCAATTTTTTCATGATCGTCCCACCGTCGGACAATTCTTTGCGCAGTGCACGTGAATCCAATGTCATCCGACGCTTAAGCGTCGCCTTCTTGGCAAGTTCGGTCATCCGATCTGGGTTGAACGGTTTCTCTAAGAAATCCCAAGCACCAAGACGCATCGCCTCGACCGCCATAGGCACATCACCGTGGCCCGTGATCATAATCACCGGCAAGCCGCTATCAACGCTCATCAGTTTTTTCAAAAACTGCATCCCGTCCATACCTGGCATGCGGATATCACTGACCACAATCCCAGGGTAATCCGCGCCAAGGCCTTTCAAGGCTTCTTCGGCTGAGGCGAAGGTTTCCGTGTCAAAGCCCGACAGCGCCAACCATTGGCTGATGGATTGGCGCATGTCCCGCTCATCATCCACGATCGCAATTTTCATAGCCTGTGCCATTTGTAATACTCCTGCCCCACCTAGGGACTTATCTTAGCTGTTGTCACGGGGCGTGCCCGCAACCTCTGTCTCGGAACCCAAAGATGGCAGGTGCAATACAAACACCGCGCCACCATCTGCGCTGTTGTGTGCAGTTAATCGTCCACCGAAGTCGCCTGCAATCCCAGATGAGATCGCAAGCCCCAATCCAACCCCGTCGCCAGGTTCCTTTGTGGTATAAAAGGGTTCAAACAGACTTTCGAAATCATCGATGCCTTCGCCGTTGTCTCGGATCGTGAGGGTCACTTGATGCCCCATGGACAAGACGATTTCGATGCGCGGATCCGGTGTGAACTTCGTGGCATCCAAAGCGTTGCGCAAAAGATTGATAAGCACTTGTTCCAAACGCAGCGGATCCGCTAGAACCATTGCGGGTTCTCGGGGCAAACCCGCTTTGATCTCGACATAACGCTGCTTCAGCTGAGGTTCCATCATTTCAAGGGCTGCATTCACGCAAGATCTTGAATCTACGGGCTCAAATGTCTCTTTGCTTTTGCGCGCATAGCTTTTCAGCTGTCGGGTAATCGCGCCCATACGTTCAATCAAATCGTCAATGCGATAAAACGATGAAAGTGCTTCTTCGGGCCGCTTGCGTTGCAACAAAAGGCGCGCGCCAGCCAGGTAGGTTTTCATCGCGGCCAAGGGTTGATTTAACTCGTGGCTCACGGCGGCGGACATCTCGCCCAAGGCCGCCAATTTGGAACTTTGCGCAAGCGTTTGTTCGGCAAATTTGAGGTTCTTTTCCACCTTCTGGCGTTCGGCAACTTCTCGCTGTAGCTGGTGATTAAGCGCGCGCAGTTCCGCCGATTCTTGCTGAAACATCCGCAACTTGCCCGTCGTACGTCGGCTCATCAGGTAGAACGTCAGGGTCAGAAGCATCGCAAACCCCATGATCTCGATCGCCAGAACGCCATTCACCCGTTCGCGCACAGAGGCAAAAGACGTGAATGATGCGATGCGCCAACCGTGAAATGGCATCCGCGCTTCAAGGCGCAACACCGCCGCCCCCTCAAGCCATGCATCCGGCGGCACAGACCAGTCAACAGTCGCTTGAAAGGCGCGGGTCAAAGCCGAAGGCACCGACTGAACAGCAAGTGCATCTGCCTCGCGCAGGCCCCGCCATTTGGGTTCTGTGGACAGCAGAATTACCCCTTCGCTGTTGGTCACAAAAACAGCATCTGAGATGCCAGCCCAAGCGGTCTGGAACTTGTGCAAATCAACTTCAACGACAATAACGCCGATGGTTTGGTCGCCCTGCTCCATCCGGCGAGACCATGTGAAACGTGGAACGGATCCTGCTGGGTCCCCCGTGGAAAACAGGGTTTCGTTACTACGGACAGCTTCAATAAAAAACCGTTCGGATCGCATAGGCGTACTAATTAAGTTGCGATCAGTAGATGCAACAACGCGCCCATCACGATCCAACATGAAGATGTTGGCCGCGCCAATTTCTTCGTCATAAGTGATCAGACGTTGGCTGGATTGCGAAAAGTCAGACGATTGCAGCGCCCCAATCAACGCCGGATCACGCGCCAAAAGCTGCGGTACAATCGCATTGCGGCGCAGTTCAGACAGCAGATTTCCAGAATATAGGGCAAGGCGCAACTCGCCCCGATTACGCGTTGTTTCGGTGAATCTTTCGGTCAAGAACAAGTTACTGACCCAAACAACCAAAGTCGCAAACACCACAAGCACAGCCACGAGGATGCGCATGCGCCACGACAATGATGTCGGCTTGTCACTTGGAGTGCTGGCGGCAGTTTGGGCAGTAATCATCGGGCGAACCTACGCTCTGCACGCGAAGGTAACAACCAACGAAACACCCAAAGCGGTTTTACAGCAGTTTTCAGCCATGCCTAAGTTTAGGCGGACTCAAGCATGCCAGCAAGCCCCTTGAACATGGGCATACCCTCGACAGATCCGTGGCCTTCGTCTGACGCACGTTCAGGGTGAGGCATCATCCCGAGAACACGGCGGTTTTCGGAAAGGATGCCTGCAATATCGTCTGCAGCGCCATTCGGATTATCGGTATATGTAAAGGCCACACGGTCTTCGCCTTTCAGGCGTGCCAAAGTATCGGAATCCGCGTTGTAATTGCCATCGTGGTGGGCAATCGGCACATTGATAACATCACCTTTGGACCATTCAGATGTGAAAGCACTGTCAGAGGTCGCTACGGTCAAACCAACCGTTTTACAGATATATTTCAACCCTGCATTGCGCAAAAGCGCGCCAGGCAAAAGGCCTGTTTCCGCCAAGATTTGAAACCCATTGCATACGCCAAACACATACCCACCACGATTTGCGAAATCGACAACAGATTGGCAAATTGGACTTTGCGCCGCAATCGCGCCACAACGCAGGTAATCTCCGAAGGAAAACCCACCGGGAACACCAACAAAATCAAGCCCATCAGGCAAGCTGGTATCTTTGTGCCAGACCATGGTCACATCCATGCCCTGCGCCTTCAAGGCAACTTGAAGATCACGATCACAATTGGATCCTGGGAAAACAATGACTGCGGCTTTCATGGCGCGGCTCCGTTCAGGCGAGGACAACAGTTGTGCGCGGCATAGACGGTGTGGCGCCTAGGATCAAGGCAAGATGCGCTATTTGCAGCCTTTATGAATGAATGAACAGCGAAATCCTAAAGAACCGTAGCAATTCTTGCGCCATAATTGGAGTTGAAATAATAATTCATACGCCCCCCCCCCCACACCTCACAGAAAGTAGTTAACATAGTCCATATTCACGTCGAGCGACTAACATACGGCAGATCTAATCAATGCAACTGACGGTGAACTGTCTTTGTCAAATCGCTGAGCGAAAACGGCTTTGGCAGAAACACTGAGTTCGGGATCACCTCGTCGGTCTCGTTGAACACATCCTCTGCATAGCCAGACACGAACACAACCTTTACGTCCGGGCGCTTTTTCAACGCTTCTCGAACCCAACTTGGGCCATCCATTCCCGGCATAACCACGTCAGTCACAAATAAATCAACGTTTAGCGCACTGTCTTCCAGTGTTTCCAATGCTTGTTCCGCACAATCGGCCTCCAAAACAGTATATCCTCGCATCCGAAGTGCACGCGAGGCAAAAGCGCGAACTGGCGCCTCATCTTCTACGAGCAAGACCACGCCATCGGCATGCTGCGGCTCGGCACTGTCAACTGCGGGGGCTTCATTTGTGGTGATCGCAGCCACTTCTGGCACTGTTTCATGTAAAATAAACGTCGGAAAATACAAGGTGAAGATACTGCCCTGTCCCGGTTCGGAGTCTACGAATATATAGCCGCCCGTTTGTTTCACTATTCCGTAAGCCATTGACAGACCTAATCCAGTTCCCTCGCCTGTACGCTTTGTCGTGTAAAATGGCTCAAAGATTTTCGCAATTTTGTCAGGTGTTATTCCAGTCCCTTGATCTGACACGCGCACAACCGCGTATTCTCCATCTGGTACCGTCGCCCTATCCCGGTGAAGCGGCTCGCTAAGGATGCAGTTGGATGTCTCAATTCGGATCTCACCGCCCTCCGGCATCGCGTCACGTGCGTTCACGACAAGGTTCATAAGAACCTGTTCCAGTTGGCGCTTATCTGCGCGAATAGACTTCAATTGTGGGTCATGCGACAATGTAAGGGTCACTTTTTCCCCCACAAGGCGATTTAAAAGATGCGTTAGGTCCGCAACGGCGCCGCGAAGATCCAATACCTCAGGCTGCAGATTTTGCTTCCGTGAAAAAGCAAGCAATTGCCCTACGAGGCTCGCAGCACGGTTGGCGTTCTCATTGATTTGGATCAGGTCCGCGTAATCGGGATCTCCTTGATCGTGGCGCAACATCAGTAAATCACAATGCCCCGTGATCGCAGTCAACAGGTTGTTAAAATCATGTGCGACACCCCCGGCAAGTTGTCCAATGGCCTGCATTTTTTGACTTTGAACAAACTGAGCTTCAAGCGTTTTCAATTCTGTTGCATCCGTCAAAACCGCAATCAAAACATGACCTGAATTCTCGGTGCGGCGTGTGAGTGTAATTTGCAAAAACCGTTCAGGCTCAGGCAAGCGGGCCCGAATGATTTCAGACCGCGTCA
Source organism: Halocynthiibacter namhaensis (assembly GCF_000812685.1). Lineage (GTDB taxonomy): Bacteria > Pseudomonadota > Alphaproteobacteria > Rhodobacterales > Rhodobacteraceae > Halocynthiibacter > Halocynthiibacter namhaensis. Next base: position 95,168 of record NZ_JWIF01000067.1, on the reverse strand, counting down.
ACCCCCGACCATCTAACGCCTCATTTAGCCAATCCCGAACAGAACGCCCGAGCCCCTCAATAAGTTCCGATACAGTAAAATCGCCATCATCAGGAATTGACAACATTTTACGCGCAAGTCGGTTTGCCGTCTCTACACGTCCTCCGGGCAGGATTTTCAGCAATGGAACGGGTAAATCTTCAAACATTGAGGGCGGCGACGCAGACTGCAGTGGCGCTTCAGTGTCACTGACGTCCGCATTGATTGTAGCTGGTAGCTCTGAGTTTCCAGGAATGAGGTATAACTCCTGACGCCCGCCTGCTCCACTTACTTCGGCAACCAAGGCGGGCATGGGACCATCCGGTGTGGAAATTGAATTACGCTGCCCCGGACGCACTGGAAGTGTGGTGAAAATCCTGTCCAGTGTTTTCACGCGCCCCCCAAGCACCCTGCGCATCGCTTCATTCATGAACAGAACCGTTCCAGATTTCGAAGCCGTAAGCATCGGCAAGCTCATCCCTTCGGCACCACGAGAATTCGATGTCCGTTCACCAAAGTCTTCCACACGCCACAGAAATAATTCGGCTTCAATAAGATGCACGGCAAGGCGTGTTTGTCCGCGGCGCGCAGACACATCTTCTCGCGCAGATCCAACAGCTTGCGCACGATTCTGCAAACGAAACAGCACAGCAGCAGGGTTGGCGAAGACATCACGAAATGCCCCTGCCAATGTATCTGGCGCTGAATCGCCCAATCGATCATCTGCAGCAGTGTTCCGCCACAAGATGGCACCATCTTTACTCGTGACAAAGCAAGGTGAACTGTCCCCACCGGCCACAAAATTAAATTGGCGCAACACGCCAGGCGCCATCGGCTTAGTGCGTCGAAAAATATGCCACAGAAAGCTGAACGCCAGCAATGTTGCAGCTGCACTTAGGCAGATTAAGCGCAGAAGCCCAGTATCCACGACGAATGAGATTGCGAATATGCAGACAGCGACAGTCGCAAACATCGGGGATGGGTTAGTTGCCAGTCGACGAAACAATCTGTCGGAATGGGATGCGATATCAGGGGCGACTGCGGGCTGCGACACAAGAACTCTCTATGTATGTTCGATTCGTATTGCCCCAGTGTCGCGCGACAAACCTTAATTGCCGCTTAATTCAGCACTGAAGACCACCTTAGGTTGAGTATCGCCATACAACAACCCTACGTCAACCCCTGACAACTGTGTGTCAGCCGCGCGCCAAAATCGCGACATAAAACCCATCCCCGCCTTGTAATGGGGTGAAATGTTTCTGACTTTGCACGGCCCAATCGGTATTCCGCAGCAAAAACGAAGCGATCTGATCTTGGTTTTCCTGAGCCAAAAGCGAACATGTCGCATAGACCAGCACCCCGCCGTCAGCCACATATGTTGCCGATGCGTCAAGTACCTCGGATTGACTTCGAAGCAATTCGTCCAACCGTTCCTGCGTTAAACGCCATTTTCCTTCGGGGTCACGGCGCCAAGATCCAGCACCTGAGCAAGGCGCATCCGCAAAGACGACGTCAAATTTCTTTTGAGCAGATAGGTTTTCTGGCGCACAAACCACGATCTTCACCCCTGCGCGTTCAGCACGTTCTGGGATGTCTTTCATGCGTGCAACAGATATATCATGGGCCGTTACCTTGGCACCTCGGGCCGCCAAAGCAAGGGATTTCCCCCCTCCGCCAGCGCAGAAATCAAGCAGCCGCCCCTCAGCCGGCACCAAATCAGCCACCGCCTGAGACGCAACATCTTGGATCTCGGCAAGCCCATCATGATACACATCAGACGATGCAAACCGGCGGGGGTTTGACGTGACTTCAATTGCATTGGGCGACAAGGGATGGGGCTGTGCGTCAATGCCATCTTTGGCCAGTGCAGTGATCACTTTACCCACAGATGCCTTCGCAGAATTTACACGCAAAAACAAAGGGGCCCGTTGGCGCATAGCGCGCTCAATTGCCCCAAACTCATCCCCCAACGCGCTTTTTAGATCAGGAACGATCCAATCCGGAAAGTCACAAGCTTCGCTTGAAACCGGCACCGCGCGTTCAATGGCATCCAACTGAGACGGACCGTAGCCTTCGCCCGTAAAATATTGATCTGGATCGTCCCCACGCGCCCGCAACAAACCAAGCATAAGGCCACGGCCCGTAAGCGCGCCACCGAGGGCCGCAAAACTGTTGCGATTGCGCAAGGCCTCAAACACCAAATCCCGCAGCGCAGCACGATCTTTTGAGCCAGCAAAACGTGATCGTCTGCTCCAATTTGTCAGAAGCTTTTCAATCGGATCACCCGCGATCCATAGGTCTAAGATATCAATTGCAGCAGCAACGCGCGCGGCCGGGGTCATCGAACGAACACCAAACATGACGGGAAACTTGGTTTCACAAACAGCATATTTACCTCTCAGGTCGGTTAAACCGTAATAATTGACAGGTTTCCACCCTATGGGACGAGCAAGACAAAGTGAACAGTCAAACATTGAGTAGATGATGATAGCCTGCCCTGTGCACCGCTATAACCCAAACATGCTTGTTATACTGGTGCCCAGTAATTGACACGCCTCCCCCCGAGTGTAGGGTACAGTATGAGTAATTTAAACATATACACTTGGATGACTATAGGTGCGGCCTTTGGCGCAATCTATAATTTGGTCCCAAATATCAGTCTAAACATTTCATTTTTGCTCGGTGCCATGATGGGTGGCGCAATCGGGGGGGCCGTCATTTTCGGACTGGGCTTCTGGATCTACAACTATGTTCTCAATCAAAAGTAGACATCTGATTTCTCGGCTGCTTGCCTGCCTACCCCGCAAAACTCCCCCATTATCATTACCCGAACATAGGGACCTCTCATGAGCCTCAGAACGATATTATTGCTTGTAGGGGTGTTACTGCCCTCGACGACAATCGCGCAATCCACGTCTCCCACACAAGACTGCTATGAAGTGCCCAACTCTTTCGAACTCTGCGAGAATGATAACGTTTCAGTGCAAGGCCTTTGGGAACCTAATCGCTTGGGAATTAGTGTTCGTGGAAATCAAGGCCAGCGCCATGGAATCGGAGTGCGCTTTTCCGACCCAGACTGGTGTATTTTATGGTGGATATGTCGCAACAGCGATCATGAAGTATATGTCGCAAACCGGCTGCAAGAATCTAAAAATGAGATGCTTGTGCATGGAAACGAAGATAGCCTGCACATTGTCCATAAAGGAACTCTCCAACTCCCAGGATACACAGGCAACGTTACCCGATTCAGACTCTATGACTTACGAACGATGTCTTTTTCTACACGCATTGGCAATCGAACAGTGACTTTTGAAGCTTCGAAAATTAACAGTGAAAATGATGCCAGTTTTGCTGTTATGGAAAGGCGAATATCGATGGTCTTAACGCAAATTCAGTAACAAAAAATGCCTGAATACCTCTCATTGTTCCCTGATGATATGACTTCCAGTCGTTGGCCTGTGGGTGAGATGTCAGGTTAAGTTTGCTGTTGGGAATTGAATGTGCGACCTAGGAACATGCACTTCGACCCCAATATAGCCATCAATAACGACTTCGACCACACCATCTGGGCGTGATGCGTTTGGCTGTGAGGCCCGTACAGAGGATCGTGAGAGCAAGCGTGAATGTTGGTGCGTCCAAGACCCTCTGCGCATAACGTTGCCCACACGCTCAACGTGTCTCGCACAACGATCTACACTATGAACCAAAGGGCGAGATTCGGATTTACAAACTTGGCGGCGCGTCCAACCTGAAGGTTTCAGAGATTGATGCCTTGATCGAAATCTAGGTTTTGCAGCTCGATACGCCCAGAGGAACACCACAAATTGGCTACAGCAAAGCTAAATATATATGGTAAATAGTCGTATAATGTGGTGCCCGAGGGGGGACTCGAACCCCCACGCCATTTCTAGCGGGGGATTTTGAATCCCCTGCGTCTACCATTCCGCCACTCGGGCCTGAACCAATTGGTCAGGTGCCGTTGATTTAGCGCTGTGCGCCGTCAGGGTCAATGCGATAAAGACGAGAAAATACAAATTATCTCATAAACGGTATCATGACGGCTAAGCCAGTGGGTTACGGTGCGTCGCCCTACCCGTCCTGTTCAGGTAGATCTTCGATCAAACGGGTCTCAAGAAGCTGGCCATTGGCATAAAGGATCGGATATGCGACGGCCGCGATATGGCTGTTAAATTCACGCAGCGCCCGCAATGTATCTAAATGAACATCAGAACTGTCAAAGCTTTCCTGCCCGCCATTTTGCAAGCGTTTCAGGTGTTTTTTACGACTGTCCCGTTCCATGCGTTTGATCTCTGTTTTCTCAAGACTCAACAGGCGCGCACTTTCAAGATCATCTGAAATCAACACGTTCGACGCCAGCTTCAAGTTGGCCAACACGTCCTCGTGGATGCGCGTCAATTCAAGCCAACCGCTTTTGGAAAAGCGAATCTTTTTCTTTTCGGTGGTTTCGGCCAGATTTATAAGCCTGCGCGCCACCACATCACCTGCGGTTTCGAGGCGAATGGCATATTCTAACAGGTTGCGCGCTGTTTTGGCGTTTTCCTTACCAAATTCCTCAGCAGGAATGCCTGCCACATAGTTTCGAATCCCAGATAAGGCTGCGTTCACGTCCGCATCCATCGCACGCACGGCCTTCATTTGGGCCCGATCACCAGTATCATACAAAGTGAGAACAGGACGGAACATCACATCCACAAGATCCACCATGCGCAGCAACTCACGTTTCAAACTGGCCAAAGCTTGCTGTGGTGCACCAATATCATTTGGATCAAGCACACTGATCTGGCGCGCAAGCGGATCACCCACAGCCTGCCCCACCGCATCAGGAACCAAGCGGCACATTGGTGCCCGCAGCATTCCACAAAAGGGCAAAGCAAAGACCAAAAGGGACGCGTTGAACACCAAATGGGCATTCACCAACATCTGCCCACCGACTGGCGCCTCGATCAAATTTGCACGCAACACCATATTGCATAAGAACAGCGCTGCGACCGCCCACAACCCGCGCAACACCAAGTTTGCAAAAGGAATTCGGCGGGCCGCAACTGGCATGTCACGGGTCAACCAAACCGGAATAAAGGCACTTCCAAAGTTTGCGCCCAACATCAAAGACAGGCCCGCGGCAAAGGGAATCGCGCCAATATCAACAAGTGTCACACACATCAAAATGGCCGCAACCGAGGAATGCATCACAAACGCCAACGCAGCGCCAACCAGAAATGCCGTGATGTAATCCTGCGCTAAATACCCCGCAACTGCAGGCAGAAATACACTATCACGGATCGGATCCATTGCCTCGCGCAGAAAGCGCAGCGAGATCAGAATAAAAGCCACGCCCATCAAAATGCGCCCAAACTGACGTGCCTTGCGATGTTCTGTTTTTACAAACAACCACCCGCCAATCGCCAACAACAAGGGCACAAGCCAATCCAAGCGAAACGACAGAAGTTGAATAACCAAGGCCGAGCCAAGATCGCCGCCAAGCACAATGGCCAATCCCGTCGCAAAAGCGAGGGTGCCGCTTGCGGCAAAGCCTGCTGTCAGCAAGGCAACCGCAGCGGAACTTTGCAGCACAACCGCCAAGGTGAGACCCGTCAAACTGGCATTGATACCATTGTTCTGCGTGGTCAAAAGTCGCTGAAACGACGCGCCATAGCTGCGCTCAATTCCCGTTCGCACCATGCGAACCGCGAAGAGCAACAACATGGTCGCCCCCATAAGAGAAATCAAAAAACTAACGATTGCCATGATTTGCCTGCTCTTTTTAATGTTCGAAGATTACATATTCACCTTCAGTTCTTGGGAATCTCTGCCCAGTTCCGCATAGGTAATTACATTTCTTCTTCTATGGTTGCGACTGAACCTTATAGATTGAAAATCGCTTGAAAACCATAAAATTTCGCGACCTGCACAATATTTGACAGTGGCGCACCCCGGAAAATTGCCATTGTATCTTGGCGTCGCTCGCGATTATTTACCGCAGAGGGTCACAAATGCCCCACCCTACGAATGTACACTCATGCAACACGCGTCATCATCTCAAATATTTCAGGCACATATCAGTAATGATGCCCCCATCAGCCAAAAGCTGTTGGAACATGACATATTGATGACTGCGCGGCTGACCGAGGTGTTTGGCGAAATGATCGCCCATCAGACGGCTTGCCAAGATGGCCCTGATCAGTTCACGCGTTTCTCAACCCTGCACCGCGAAGGCCATCAGGCCGTCATTTTGGACGCAACACTTGTGATCCAAAAAGCCGAACTTCCCCGCGGTTTCTTGGATGATCTGCAACGTACAGACATTCTATTTGGCCAGCTTTTGATGAATTACGCCATTGATGTGCACATGTCAGATCGTCAAATTTACAACATAAGATGCCCCAAAACAGGACTGATCCGCTGGGGCAGACAGCTGCGTATGCTGCGTAAAGAAACCCGCACACAACTGGCGCAAATCCAAGAATTACTAGTGCCCGAGCGGTCCCTAACAGATATTATCCCGTAAATTCGCGTCAAATCTTACCCATCTTCCTCGATTTTTCACTAAATTCTGTGATTCTCAGCAAAATAGCGCTATGCCTTGGCCCGTAAACAGGTTAGATGCCGCCTCTGGCATCACCACGACACATATGGATATACCCCTTGAACCCTTCGCTTACAAAAGCGCTTTCTGCGCGCGGTTATGAAACCCTGACACCAGTTCAGCAAGCTGTCAGCAACCCTGACCTTGCAGGACGTGACCTTCTTGTATCGGCGCAAACCGGTTCGGGTAAAACTGTTGGATTTGGCATCGCCATCGCGTCCACCTTGCTGGGCGAAGAAGAAAAATTTGACCGTGCAGGCGCCCCGCTGGCTTTGATCATCGCCCCAACACGCGAACTTGCAATGCAGGTGAACCGCGAATTGACGTGGCTATATGCATCCGCTGGTGTCCAAATGGCATCCTGCGTTGGTGGCATGGACAGCCGCGATGAACGCCGTGCCTTGGCACGTGGTGCCCATATCGCTGTTGCGACCCCTGGTCGTTTGCGTGACCACATTCAACGTGGCGCGATTGATTTGACCGAAATCCGCGCAGTTGTGATGGATGAAGCCGACGAGATGCTTGATCTTGGCTTCCGTGAAGACCTTGAATTCATTCTGGAAGCCTGCCCTGAAGATCGTCAAACTCTGATGTTCTCAGCAACCGTGCCTGCCGCGATTGCCAAGCTTGCGAAGAACTTTCAGAAAGATGCAGAACGCATCATCACCAAAGCGGAAAACAAGCAGCACTCCGACATTGAATATCACGCGGTTGAGGTCCACCCAGCGGATTCTGAAAGCGCGATTATGAACCTGTTGCGCCTGCATGAGTCCCCCAATGCGATCGTGTTCTGTAACACGCGCATCATGGTGTCGCGCATGACGTCCCGCCTGTCGAATCGTGGGCTTTCCGTTGTGGCTTTGTCCGGTGAATTGACGCAATCAGAACGCACAAACGCCCTGCAAGCGATGCGCGATGGCCGTGCCCGCGTTTGTGTTGCAACCGATGTTGCGGCACGCGGTATTGACCTTCCGAACCTTGATCTGGTGATCCACGCGGAACTGCCAACCGGTTCCGAAACACTGTTGCACCGTTCTGGCCGTACAGGCCGTGCCGGTCGCAAGGGTATTTCCGCTTTGATCGTACCTGGTAAGATGCGTCGCAAGGCAGAAAACCTGTTGAAATGGGCGAAACTCAACGCCAAATGGATTGCCGCACCTACCGCTGACGAAGTGCGTGCCGCAGACAGCCAACGCCTGACCAATGATCCTTTGTGGTCTGATGTTCCGACCGACGCTGAAAAAGCCCAAGCCGCGACATTGATCGAAAACCACGAACCCGAAGCCTTGGCTTTGGCGGTTCTGCGCATGTATGCCTCTAAGCATTCTGCACCAGAAGAGATCCGTAAAGTCACTGCCGAAGCCCCACGCGAACGTAAGCCGTTCGGCCCAAGCCGCTGGTTCTCGCTGGAACTGCCAAAAGATGAGCCCGCAGAAGTGCGCCGTATTTTGCCAATGTTGTGTAAAGCGGGCGACGTGTCACGCGAAGATTTTGGCGCGATCCGCTTGATGGGCCCCCTCGCCTATATCGAGCTGTCCGAGACATCCATTGATGGCTTTATGAAAGCCGTTGGTGCTGACATGAAAGTCGAAGATGGCGCGCAGCTGACCTTGCTTGAAGTTGTCCCTGATGACGTGCGCAACGCCAAACGCCCTGAACGTAAACCCGGTGGCAAATTTGGTGACAAACGTGGTGGCGGTAAATTCGGCGGCAAACGTGAAGGTGGTCGTGATGGCGGCAAGCCATGGGAGAAACGTGATCGTGACGGCGATTCATCGGATCGCAAACCACGCGTGAAGAAAGAATGGCAAGATGCGCCAAAAGAACGTTCCTATGATGACAAGCCTCGCGGCGAGAAATCATATGGCGACAAATCTGAGTCACGCCCAGCCAAACGCGACTGGAATGATGGCGAAGAAAGCAAGAAAAAACCAAAGGCACGTCCGGGCAAGCACGGCCATAAGCCCGCAAAACCTGGTGAACGCACTGATAAACCTGCCCGTACAGGAGCTGGCGACGCTGGAAAATCTTTCCGCAAGTCACGGCCCGAAGACAGTCGTCCAGATGGTGTCGTAAAAGAACGCAAGCCTCGCCACAAAGACAGCGGCAAAGGCCCTAAGCCACCCGCAGGCAAGTCAAGTAGCAAGAAGAACAAAGCTCGTGCATCTGACAGTGGTGGCAACGCCACACCACGTCGTAAAAGCTAAAATTCCAAATATATGAACACCAAAAAGGCCGGCGAAAACGCCGGCCTTTTTGTATCTAACTGATTGATTAACTTAGCCACGAAAGCCCGTTGCGACGACGAATTTCTCGGAACTGTCCGAGCGGCTGGCAGGGGGTTTCATATGCGCAACCTTGTCGAATTTCTGCTTGAGCAGCTTTTGCAGGTCACCTTCTGCGCCACCCGCAAGTACTTTGGCGACAAAGGTGCCACCGACTTCCAGCACATCAAACGCAAAATACGCCGCGGCCTCACAAAGCGCCATAATGCGCAAGTGATCGGTTTGTTTGTGGCCTGATGCCGAGGCCGCCATATCCGACATCACAACGTCAGCTTTGCCACCCAACCATTCTTTAACCTTTAGGTCCGCATCATCTTCCATGAAGTCCAATTGATGCAATTCTGTGCCGGCAATCGTTTCGATTTCCTGCAAGTCAACGCCAAGGATCGTGCCGACTTTCTTGCCAGACTTTTCACCAAGGGCATTCACCCGTGGAACGGCAACCTGGCACCAACCACCGGGGGCACAGCCAAGGTCCACCACACGTGCGCCAGGCACCAGAAAACGGAATTTATCATCCAATTCCAAAATCTTATAAGCGGCCCTGCCCCGAAAGCCATCAACTTGGGCGCGCTTCACATATGGATCATTCAGCTGACGTTCCAGCCACAGCTTGGACGACAATTTACGTCCACGCGCGGTTTTCACCTTCACAGTCAGATCTCGGTATCCCCGTCCACTTTTTGTCGCTTTTACCATATCTTCATCCTTCCAGTACCGCGGCCTATCGCCAGCCTGTGCTCATGCCCGTTTCAGCCATGGGCGTCAAGCTTTCGCCCATCATCGGACATCAAAGCGTATAACAAACCTTCACGCAGGCCACGATCCGCAACAGACAACCTTTGCGTGGGCCATACGCGTATCAGAGCCTGCAAAATCGCGGAGCCCGACATGATTAGCGCAGCCCGATCACGGCCAATGCGCGGGTCTTGCCGACGCCCATTTGGGCCCAATTGCAAATAGCCATGAATGACCTTGTCGATCTGATCCGATGTCATCTGCAATCCGTCAACCTTATTGCGATCATAGCGCGTCAAGCCCAAATGCGAGGCCGCAACCGTGGTGATTGTACCAGAGGTTCCGACGATCTGAAAACCGTCGTGTGAATGCAGCCGATCATAGGGCGCAAAGCTTTGCAGCTTTTCTTCAAAGAACCATGACATCAGGGCAAAGCGCCCCCCGTCGTCATCAACATCTTCAAACTGATCGCGCAGGGTCGCGACCCCCAAAGGAACTGAGATCCAATCAATCACTTTTGCGCCGAAAGCGGGCGCAGAACCTTTGGTAAATCCTTGTTTTATTTGCAAAATTGAATTTGCCTTATCCGCCTCGGGAACGTCCGAAATATCGATCCAAACCAGTTCGGTGGATCCCCCACCAATATCGACGACCAGCAGTTGTTCTGTTTTCTTATGTACAAGGGGGGCGCAGCTGATTACGGCCAGGCGGGCTTCTTCTTCGGCTGGGATAATCTCAAGCGGCAACCCCGTCTCGCGCTTCACCAGACGTATAAAATCACGGGAATTCTTAGCACGTCGACAGGCTTCTGTCGCAACCAAACGCATGCGCGTTACATCATGTTGGCGCAGCTTCCGCTGGCAGATGCGCAGTGCTTGAATGGTCCGATTGATAGAGGAACGCGACAAACGCCCTGTTGCCTCAAGCCCTGCACCCAGCTGAACGGCTTTGGAAAAGCTGTCCACAACTCTAAACTGGCCTCCCTCAGGGCGGGCGACCAGCATTCGACACGAATTTGTGCCCAGATCAAGCGCCGCATAAAGCGGCTTCGATCTGGGGGTCTGAGGCACGGGAGTCTCGACCGTTTTGGGAAACGCGCCCGCACCTTTGGGACGCCTGGGCGACATACCGCCCTCCATTTCAAGTTACCTCGACAATAGGCATCCGCAGGTTGAGACGCAAGAGCCAGTCAAAGCCAATTTCCCGCTTTCGAACGCTCCGCACCCTCGCCCATCTCAACGGGACCTGCAAATCAATCAGAAATGCAGAAGTAAAACGCAGACAAATTCAGCTCGACATGAGATTTTCTCAAGGTAATCTGCACCGATCAGCAGATCGGAGGTCATCATGATTCAGCACTGGCAGCACGCGTTAGAAACCCACTGGAATATCAGCGCCGAACTTACCCAACTTGACGGTGAATATGACCTGAATTTCAAGGCCAGCAGTGGGCATGTTCTAAAAGTCATGCGGCCCGGTTGTGATGCTGCATTCATCGATATGCAAACCAGCGCCATTGACGCCGCCCGCAAAGCTGATGCAGATCTCCCCCTTCCCGATGTCATAACCACAGGTACCGGCGCCCTATTCCTTGAGCTGCCTGATGAAAACGGCGAAACGCGCCTGTGTTGGGTGCTGTCCTTGGTCGCGGGGCGTCCATGGGCAAAATTTCGTCCCCATGCTGCCCCCTTAATCGCCGATCTGGGCGCACAAAATGCGCGCCTCACACTGGCTATGTCTGGTTTTGAACACCCAGAACTACATCGCGACTTCAAATGGAATTTGATGGATGCGGGTTGGATCAAAGATGACCTTGATGTCATCAAAGATGCCTCACGCAACGCCCTCATATCCGATATGTGTCGTGGGTTTGCGGATGCTAAGGCGCAACTAAACACCCTTCCACGCGTCGCAATTCATAACGATCTAAACGACTATAACATTCTCGTGTCTGGATCACTCAGCGAGGTACCACATGTCAGCGGATTGATCGATTTTGGCGATATGTGCATCGGCCCACGCATCGTCGACTTAGCGATCACAGCGGCTTATCTTGTGCTGGGTGATGTTGATGCAGAAAAAGCACTGGTGGCCTTGGTCCGCGGGTATCATTCTGTCTCGCCCCTGACGCCACAAGAAACTGATCTGATTTGGCCGCTTTTAAAAATGCGCCTTGCCGTATCCGTGGTGAATTCCACCGTCATGGCAGCGGAAAACCCTGACGATCCTTACGTGACCATCAGTCAAGCCCCCGCTTGGAAATTCCTTGAACATCATAATGTTAACGAAGGTTTGATCAACGCACGCCTGCGTGCAGCATGCGATCTACCTGTCACAGATGCAGCTGACAGAGTGATGGCTTGGCTGGCATCTGAGCGTGGAAACTTCGCCCCCGTTATGAGCGAAGATCTGTCACAAGCCCCTTTGGGCAGCCTGTCGGTCGAGGCCTGTGCAACCCCACAAAACCCCTTTGATATGCCCCTAGCTGAAGCCGCTATTGTGGGCAAAGAATATGAACAAGATGACGGCGAAGGCAGTTATAAAACATGGCTTGGCTATTATAACGAACCACGCCTGGTGTACGCCGATCTGGCCTTCCGCAAGGGGCCCTATAAGGCCAGTGACCGCCGGACAGTGCATTTGGCGATTGATGCCTTCGCCCCTGCCGGACGCAAACTTTTGGCCCCCTGTGACGGAGAAGTGTTCTGCGCAGAATATCGGGCCGGGCATTTGGATTACGGCGGTGTTATCATTTTGAAGCACCAAACCCCCGAGGGTGATGATTTCTACACGCTGTATGGTCACCTTAATCCTGAATTTAAAGACCGTCTGAACATCGGTGACAAAGTCGCCAAGGGTGAAGCCTTTTGTCAGCTCGGCGATCCAACCCAGAACGGCGGCTGGGCCCCGCATGTGCATTTCCAGCTGGCCCTGTCCACCGACGGTATGGGGGAAGATTGGCCAGGCGTGGGTGACCCGGACGAGATGTTCCTGTGGGAACGTCTCTGCCCTAATCCGGCGATGCTCATGAATCTTCCTGACGATTACGCACGTTGGGAACCTACTGACAAATCACAGGTTCTTGCGGATCGTGACGCCTATTTTGGCAAAAATCTAAAGCTGTCATATTCCAATCCCGCCATGCTTGTGCGCGGCTGGAAGCACCATATGTTTGACGAATGGGGTCGCCCCTATTTGGACGCTTACAACAACGTCCCCCATGTCGGTCACGCCCATCCACGCATCCAATCTGTGGCTGCAGATCAGTTGAAACGGATGAACTCAAACACCCGATATTTACACCCTGCACAGGTGGCCTTTGCAGAAAAAATTCGCTCGAAATTGCCCGATCCCTTGAATGTCTGCTTTTTCGTGAATTCCGGCACCGAGGCCAATGAACTAGCGCTGCGTCTGTCGCGCACGGCCTCTGGCAACAAAGGCATGGTGACGCCCAATCACGGCTATCACGGCAACACGACCGGGGCGATTGACATTTCCGCGTATAAATTCAATGCTAAAGGTGGTGTTGGGCAAGCGGATTGGGTTGAGCTTGTTGAGGTCGCGGATGACTACAAAGGCCGTTTTGGCCGCGACGATAATGACGCAGCCCAGAAATACGCTGACCTTGTGGATGACGCTATCATCAAGCTGCAAAGCAAAGGCCATGGTGTCGCCGGCTTTATCGCGGAAACCTTCCCCTCTGTTGGCGGGCAAATCATTCCGCCCAAGGGTTATCTTCCTGCGGTATATGACAAAATTCGTGCCGCTGGCGGCATCTGCATCGCGGATGAAGTGCAAACAGGCTTGGGCCGCTTGGGCGAATATTATTTCGCCTTTGAACACCAAGGTGCAGTGCCTGACATCGTAGTTCTGGGAAAACCGATCGGCAATGGGCACCCGCTTGGCGTTGTCATCACCACACGCGAAATCGCTGACAAATTCGCCCAAGGTCCCGAGTATTTCTCGACCTTCGGTGGATCAACATTATCTTGCCGCATGGGTAAGGAAGTTCTTGATATCGTTGATGACGAAGGGCTTCAGGAAAATGCCCGCGCGCGCGGTGCTGAGTTAATGTCTGGGCTCAAAGTCTTAATGGAAAAATACGACGTCATCGGTGATATCCGCGGGATGGGCCTGTTCATCGGGGTTGAGTTGGTTACGGATCACATGGCCAAAACCCCAGCAACAGAGGCCGCATCTTATGTTGTGAACCGCCTGCGTGAACACCGCATTTTGACGGGGCGCGAGGGCCAAGATGACAATATCCTAAAAATCCGCCCCCCTCTGACGATTGATGCGGAAGATATTGATATGTTGATCGGCGTGATGGATAAGGTGTTAAAGGAAACCACCTGTTTGATGCATTAAGAAAGCCGAATGGCCCGATCCACTCATATTCGAAATTTAACCAACATTAATCAACTTGAGGGGCCTCAGCCCCCTCTTGTTGTTCATGCCGAAGGTGATTGGTTCGATCATATTCTGTCAGGTGGATGTGATTTCTTTGAAAAGATTTCACAAACTGCATTCGCACATAATTTCCGACCACTCTTGGTGAATACCTATGACGTATTGTCTCCAAGCGTGATTTACACCGACCACCTTCAAATTGTGATTGGCCCCAAACACCCACAAGGTCCGCGTATATTTCACGCTCGTCCCAGCTATATTCAAAACTTCTGGTACTTAGACCCCCAAGGGTTTTACTGGAACTCAAGTGTTAACGAATTAACCTTTTCCCCAGACAGGGTAGATTGCGCAGAAGCCACGTATTTCTTTAACGGCGTCAGCGGTTACTTCACGCGCAATAACATCTCGCTGCGCCCGCAAAATGACAGGGGGGCCCTGCCCCCGGCTGATGCGTTTATCCCTTTACAAAATATCGAGAAATACCCACGTAAAATACACCACTTGACCTCTGCAGAGATCATCGAAACCACCTGTAGATCAGTCTCTGGGCGGGTCTATGTGAAACTACATCCACTGCACAATGAAGCTGCGAAACAAACCCTGCGCGACATCTGTGCCCGGTTTGCAAATGCCGTCCTATCGGATGCCAGTGTTCATGATCTGATTGCGGCGTCTAACATGGTGATCTCGCAAAATTCGGCCGTCGGATTTGAGGCCTTGATGCATAAAAAACCTGTCCTGATTTGCGCCGAATGTGATTATCATCATGGGGCCTTAACTTGCAAGACCAGCCATGATCTGCGAGACAACATTCAGAACGCAATGGGCCACTTTCACGCTTTCCCCTTTGAAAAATATTTCTATTGGTTCTTAGGACAACAGATGCTGGAACCACAAAAAGAAGAATTCACAGATCGGGCCTGGGCTCGGCTTCTGTCCACATCGTAACAAAAGGTTCGTCATGCAGGTTTTGCGAAATCATTGGCAGTTAATCGTGCTGTTTGCCTTGGTGATGGTCTTTTGGAACGGTCCGCAAATGGTGCCGTTAAAGCTTCTGGTCGTGTTCTTTCACGAATTCTCACATGCCCTGATGACCTGGGGAACGGGTGGATCTGTGGTGGATTTCACGGTCAGTGCCAATATCAGCGGAGAAGTCCTTTCACGTGGCGGCAGTCGCTTTCTTATCTTGCAAGCCGGGTATCTTGGCTCATTGGCGATAGGCGCGTTTCTGTTTGTCTTGGCTGTTCGCACAGATCTTGATCGTTGGATCACAGGCGTCATAGGGGTGCTGATGGTCATGATCGCCCTTCTTTATGTCAGCGCGGATTTCTCCACCTTCTTTGCACTCGGCACCGGCGCTGCATTGATTGCTCTGGCGTGGTTTGCCCCGGTTCGGGTCAATGATTTAATCCTGCGTATTATCGGTTTGGCCAGCATGGTCAGCGTGCCGCGCAGCCTTTGGAATCACACAATCCAATTTCCTGAATTGCAGTCAGACGCACGCATGTTGTCGGATGAATATGGATTGCCAGTCCTCATCTGGGGTGTCATCTGGCTTTTAATCAGCGCGGCTATAATCTTCGCCAGCCTGTACAAAGGACTACGGGGCAACAGCAACCTCATCATCCATTAAGCTCCAATCATCAGCCCAACGCGTATCCAGCACCACGTACAGTGCGCAAAGGATCATCGCCACCCGCCTTCATCAATGCCTTGCGCAGGCGTCCGATGTGCACGTCAACGGTACGCGTATCCACATAGATATCGCGCCCCCACACCCGGTCCAAAAGCTGTTCACGTGACCACACCCGACCTGGCTTTTCCATAAATGTGCTCAGCAGGCGATATTCGGTTGGGCCAAGTTTCACCGGCTCATTCCCCCGCCACACTTTATGACTTTCCGCATCCAATGTGATGTCATCAAAGGAAAGCTTTTCCCCAACGGAAGCAGGGCGTGAACGGCGCAACTGGTTGCGCACACGGGCCATCAGTTCGGCGATGGAATATGGTTTCACCACATAATCGTCTGCCCCTGTTTCAAGTCCACGAACTTTGTCGACGTCTTCGGAACGGGCCGACAACATGATCACCGGTATGTTGCGCGTTTCCGCGCGTGCTTTTAGACGTCGGCAAATCTCGATCCCGGACACGCCAGGCAACATCCAATCCAGCATGATCAGATCTGGTGCTTCTTCTGAGATCAGCAGCAACCCCTCTTCTCCGTCTTCCGCGCTGCGCACGTTAAAGCCTTCGGCTTCAAAGTTGTAAGAAAGCACTTCTCTCTGTGCTGGTTCGTCTTCAACAATAAGTACTGAGGGCTGTCCAACTGACATTGCTCGTCTCCGTTACTTTGTTTCAACATCTGAGATGATATAGGAGCCTTTATCGCGCGGATCCTCAGGCAATTCGCCCGTCACAAGATAGATCACCTGTTCCGCCACTGACGTTACATGGTCGCCCATGCGTTCGATGTTCTTGGCAATAAAATGCAAATGCATGCAGGCCGTGATATTGCGCGGATCTTCCATCATGAATGTCAGAAACTCGCGAAACAATGCGTTGTACATTTGATCGACGTCATGGTCACGTGCACGCACATCAGCGGCCTTTTCGACGTCACGCTGAATATACGCGTCCAGCGCATCTTCCAGCATGGCCTCAACCGCTTTGGCCATACGGCGGATCGCACCATTGGCACCGTCGATCTCTGGCATGTGAACAAGAACGGCGGTTCGTTTCGCCAGATTTTTAGCGTAATCACCGATGCGTTCAAGGTTTCCCGCGATTTTCATCACCGAAAGCACAGTGCGCAGATCCGTTCCCATTGGCGCGCGCAAGGCCAGAAGACGGGCGGTTTCTTCGTTGATTTCCTCTTCGAGCGCATCAATGGCTTTGTCAGCCGCCCGCACCTTATCGGCCAATTCCACGTCTTTCGTGTCAAGCGCGCGTGCACTGTCGGCAATGCCCAGCTCTACGAGGCCGCCCATCTTCATAATCAGCGCCTGAATACCTTCAAGGTCGCGGTCAAAAGCGCTAGCAATATGTTGATCTTGCATGTTTTTTCCTCTGAGGTCGGGATCAGCCGATCCGGCCGGTGATATAAGATTCGGTACGTGGGTCAATCGGATTAGTGAAAATCTGCCCGGTTTCACCAAATTCGACAAGGTTTCCCAAATGGAAAAACGCCGTCTTTTGCGACACGCGTGCGGCCTGCTGCATTGAATGCGTCACAATCACGACACTGAATTTCTGCCGCAAGTCATCAATCAGCTCTTCAACCTGTGCCGTCGCGATCGGATCAAGTGCTGAACATGGCTCGTCCATCAGCAGAACTTCGGGTTGTGTTGCAACAGCGCGTGCAATGCAAAGACGTTGTTGCTGGCCACCGGACAGACCTGTTCCAGGCGCATCCAGACGGTCTTTGACTTCATCCCAGATCGCAGCACGACGCAAGGATTTCTCAACGATATCATCAAGATCCGCCTTGTTCTTCGCCAATCCATGAATGCGCGGACCATAGGCCACATTGTCATAAATCGATTTAGGGAATGGGTTGGGTTTTTGGAACACCATGCCAACTTTGGCGCGCAATTGCACCGGATCCACCTTAGGGTCGTAAATGTCTTCCCCATCCAGCAAGATTTGCCCACTGACCCGGCAAATGTCGATCGTGTCGTTCATCCGATTCAAACAGCGTAGGAAAGTGGATTTGCCGCACCCTGATGGGCCGATGAAGGCGGTGACGGTTTTGTCTTCGATCTCAACGTTCACGTCTTTGATCGCATGGGTGTCGCCATAATGGACCTGAACCCCGGTGGCGGAAATTTTGCGCGTGCTCACGTGTGTGGCCCTTTCTGCAATTCTCATATCATTCATTATATCAGCTCCTGCCCTTTACCAGCGACGCTCGAACCGGCGGCGCAGCATCACGGCGACGGCGTTCATGATGATCAGGAAGACCAACAAAACAATAATTGCACCAGAGGCCCGTTCCACAAAGCCCGCATCCGCACGTTGTGTCCAATTGTAGACCTGCACAGGCAAGGCCGAGGCCGGATCAAAGAACCCCTCAGGAGGTGCTGCGGGAAATTCCTTCACAAAGGCGACCATGCCGATCAAAAGCAAAGGGGCGGTTTCGCCCAAGGCTTGGGCCAGGCCAATAATCGTGCCGGTCAAGATGCCAGGGGCTGCCAAAGGCAGGACATGGTGGAAGACTGATTGCATCTTCGACGCCCCAACCCCCAATGCCGCGTCGCGGATGCTGGGTGGGACAGATTTCAAAGA
Source organism: Halocynthiibacter namhaensis (assembly GCF_000812685.1). Taxonomy (GTDB): domain Bacteria; phylum Pseudomonadota; class Alphaproteobacteria; order Rhodobacterales; family Rhodobacteraceae; genus Halocynthiibacter; species Halocynthiibacter namhaensis. The sequence goes on along the minus strand of NZ_JWIF01000067.1, from coordinate 76,829 downwards.
GGCTCGCGTCGCGATGATGATTGTAGGCAAAGTCATCAGCGTCAACACCAAGCCACCAACGATGGGGGCCGATTGCGGCATGCCGCCGAAGTTGATGAAAATCGCGAGGCCCAAGATCCCGAACACAATCGACGGAACCGCTGCAAGGTTTGAGATATTCACTTCAATTAAATCGGTCCATTTGTTGGTTGGCGCGAATTCTTCAAGATAGATGGAGGCCGCAACACCGATGGGCAAGGCCAGCACCAGAACGATCATCATCATGTAAAGCGACCCTAAAATCGCCACCCCAAGACCGGCCGCTTCTGGGCGCTGACCAGAGGCATCAGGTGAGGTCAGGAACGCAAAGTTAAAGCGCTTCTCAAGATTACCGCCCTCAACAAGAAGGTCAACTAGATCAAGCTGTTGTGGGCTGACATTACCATCAAGCGCGGCAATTTCACGATCTACACGACCTTTCATATACCCATCAACACGCCCATTCGCGAGCATCTCAAGTGTCACGGTCATACCAACCACATCGGGGTTTGCCAACACAAAGCGACGCAGCTGCGCAGCCGCTTCTTTAGAGATGATCGCGCCCATATCTTTGGGTGTCATTCCATCGGGCATGCCCCAGCCAAGTTGGTCAGCGCGCGCAACAACAGCCGCACGGATCAAAGGCGTATATCCGAAGGTCGAGACAGATTTCATCTCTTCCACATTGCGGTTGCCCTGTTTGTCCAGCTTGTCGGCAGGCAGTTCCACTTGCAACGTCACATAGGTCTGCATGAAGGCGCCGGATCCGTTGCTAAGCACCGATGACAGCAGCACAATAAGGGCGATGATGCCAACGGCAATGGCAGACAGACCATAGGCCCGAAAGCGTTTCTCAGCGAGATTACGACGACGGACATTATCCGTGATCGCAAAAAGGGATGAGCCTTGGATTTCGGTACTCATTCGTATTGCTCCCGGTATTTGCGCACGATGTAAAGCGCAAGCACGTTAAGTCCCAGGGTGATGACAAACAATGTCAGCCCCAATGCGAAAGCCACCAGTGTTTCCGGGGCTGCAAAATCAGTATCACCTGTCAATTGACTGACGATACGTGTGGTCACGGTGGTCATGGCCTCAAGCGGGTTGATCGCCTCAAGCAGACCTTTATCAAGCTGTGCAGCGGCGGCACCTGCCCCCATCACCACAATCATGGTTTCGCCAATGGCACGTGATGTGGCCAACAGAACCGCACCCACAATGCCAGGCAAAGCGGCGGGTATAATGACCTGGCGAATGGTTTCAGATTTCGTCGCCCCAAGGCCCAAAGACCCATCGCGCAAAGATTGTGGTACGGCGTTAATGATATCGTCAGACAATGAACTTACAAAGGGGATCAGCATGATGCCCATTACAAGCCCCGCCGTCAGCACGGAATCCGCCCCGCCGCTGAACCCAAGAGGTTGTGCAAAATAGTCGCGCAAGGCCGGACCTACGGTCAGCAAGGCAAACAACCCATATACAATCGTCGGAATACCCGCGAGGATCTCGATCAACGGCTTGGCGACAGCCCGCAGTCCTGGCCCCGCATATTCAGACATATAGATCGCGGCAAACAACCCGATTGGCACAGCAACAACCAAAGCGATCAGTGAGATATATAAGGTGCCCCACAGCAGTGGAAGAATACCAAGCGCGGAATCCCCACGGAAATCAGGTGCCCATTTGATGCCAAAGAAGAAACTTGTCGCCTCGTATTGTCCGAAGAAATTCCACGTTTCAAACAACATCGACATCACAATACCAAGCGTCGTCAGGATCGCGATCGACGCAGCTGAAATCAGCAACGCCAGCACAGCTTTTTCAACAATGTTGCGCGCGCGGAAATCCTTATCGCTGCGGGACCAAGCATATGCTGCACCGATCATCGCCAAAGTCAGCACCGAGAACATCATGTAAAGCGACGCCCGGCGTGTCATCATGCGGTATTTTTGCGCGGCAAACAGGACCTCAGCTTGGACATCAGACCCAAGCGCAACACCAACACTGGCAAGCCGTTCACGCAGGTTTGTCAACTCAGAACGCAGGCCCGTGGCCTCATCCGGCGTCATGCCCCCCTCGGCGATGGCCGTATCAAGACCATGGGCAATGCGACGTACATCAGACATCATCAAGGACCGTGTTGTATCCTCAGAAATTGCAGCGTCCGGGATCAATTTTGACACTGAAGTCTCGATCAACAGTGGCTGCATAATCAGCCAAAGCGCAAGGACCGCAAGGGACGGCACAATGGCGCTTAATGCTGCGTTTGTGCCATAATAATTAGGAAGGGAATGCAGCGCCCGGCTGTCGCCATCCGCTGAGGTCATCGCCCGATTGCGTGCGGCCCAAAAGCCAATCGCCGCAACGGCAAAAACCATTATAAGTATCCAGAGAAGAGGCATGTGTAGCAGCCAGTAACCGGTGTGGAAGAAGACTGACCCCCGCGCAATCGGGGATCAGCTGTGTTTTTTATGCGCCCAAAGGCTTAATTGCTGACACCCGCTGCAGCAACGGCAGCTTGGATATCGGCCAGCTCTGGGTCAGACACGAGGCCATATTCAGCCAATGGGCCATCTGGACCTGCGATTTCATCAGACACGAAGAATTCAGCGTATTCTTTCAGACCTGGGATCACGCCGACATGCGCGCCTTTGATGTAGAAATACAGTGGGCGTGACACAGGGTATTCGCCCGTTGCAATGGTTTCCGTCGAAGGCACGACACCGCCCATCGGGGCAACTTGCAAGATGGATGTGTTGTTCTCATAGAAGGCCAATCCAAACACACCGATGCTGTGTGGCGTCGAGATGATGCGCGCCAGCGTCTCGGTGTAATCGCCATCAATATCAACGGTGCGGCCGTCTGTGCGCAGTGAAATACAAGCTTTCTCTGCAGCTTTTCCGCGTGCTTTATCTGTGTCGCCTTCTGCAGCCGCGAGGTAGGTATCGTAATCACCTGTCGCTTCACAACCCGCCAAAATCACTTTGTCTTCAAAGACTTCGCGTGTACCGTGTTTCGTGCCTGGGATAAACGCCTGAATTTCTTGCTCTGGCAAGTCAGGGTTTACTTCGTTCCACATGGTATAGGGGTTCGCAACCAATTCACCGTCAACGACGACCTGCTCAGACAGGGCAAGGTACCAGTCACGTGGCTGGAACTCAAAGCTGTTGCCAGCGATGTCAGAGGCAAACACAATGCCATCATAGCCAATGCGCACTTCAACAATGTCTGTCACGCCGTTTTCAGCACAGGCTGCAACTTCGCGGTCTTTGATCGCACGAGACGCGTTCGCCACGTCGATGGTGCCTTCGCCAACGCCTTCGCAGAATTTCTTCAGGCCTGCGGATGATCCGCCAGATTCAACAACAGGTGTTGGAAAATCAAAGTTCTCGCCGAATGCTTCGGCAACGATGGCCGCGTAAGGCAATACGGTAGAAGATCCGGCAACTTGGATCTGCTCACGTGCATGCGCGGCGGTGGAAGAAGCGGCCGCAACGGCCAACACAGAAGCGGTCAATTTCAAAAATGTCATAGTGGTCAACTCCTAAATGACATGGATGGATCCCCTCAGGGAACTCGAGGGGATGAATACTGATCACAGACAATGGTTTTGTGTAGATTTCGTAACAGTTTCATGACACGTCGCGTGAAACCCGGAAAAATCACGCAGCTTTCATGGAATTTGGCCTGTGCAGGCCAAAAATTAAGGCAATATTCACCTTACGTCCCTTTTTCAGAGATCATCCGAATCCGTGGTGATTGTCTAAGCGTCCTGACGCAAAACGACCGTAAAGCAACTGCCTTGCCCAAGGGTGCTTTCCACCCGAAGTCGCCCACGATGGCGGCTGACGATATGCTTTACAATCGCGAGGCCAAGACCCGTCCCCCCCATCTCGCGGGAACGGTGGCTGTCCACACGATAGAACCGTTCCGTCAAGCGCGGGATATGTTCAGGCGTAATCCCCTCGCCCTGATCACACACACGGACTTCCAAACTAGGACAACGCAAAGATCGGTCATGTTCGATCCGGGCGATCTCAACCGTGACAGTTTTGTCCCGGCCGCCATATTTCAAAGCATTCTCAACCAAGTTGGTAAAGATCTGTTGCAGCTGATCCCGATCACCCAATACAGGCCCAATGTCATCAGCGTGAACAAGCTTCACATCACACCCCTGCCCCTGCGCCAATGGTTTCAAGGTCTGCAATACCGAACGCAACACAGATACAATGTCGATCTCATCTGTGGGACGCATACGTTCATCGCCTTCGACGCGCGACAAAGATAATAAATCGCCCACGAGACGGTTCATGCGGCCCGCCTCTTTATCCATAATGCCCAAAAAACGATCACGCACTTTTTCGTCGTCTCGTGCAGCCCCCCGCAGAGTTTCAATAAATCCCGAAAGCGCTGTCAGCGGCGTGCGCAATTCGTGGCTGACGTTGGCAACAAAATCGCGCCGCATCTGGTTGGCTGTTTCCAACGCGCTGACATCTGTAAAGCTGACAAGCACCCCCAAGAAATCCCCCTGAACCGTCAGGGGCGAACAAATAACATCCCATGTGAAGGCCTGATCCCCTTCGCGCCCAACGAAGTTTGACAAGGTTTTCTCGCGGTGTGACAGAACTTTCTCAATCGCTTCCAGCAGCTTAGGTTGCCGCAGTCCCATCACAAAATGGCGCCCCAAAATGTCATGCCCCAACAAATCGATTGCGGCGTCGTTCATACCTTCGATCCGTTCAGACGTTCCAATCGCGACCAAAGGCAAATGGATGGCATTGAGAAATGTTTTCAAATCAAGGCGTTGCATAATATCCGTCCGCTTCTGAGACATCTCGTCTCAACCCAGGTTAGTAAAGTTAATGGCATAGTGAACACCAATGGCATTGTGGCTGTTCCCCAACCCGAACCTACCGTGCGTCAACGTCTAAACCGGATCAAATCTTGCGTCATCTGGAAATCTCGTACCACCGAAACATCACAATATCGTGTCATTTCGATGCTTGTGCCAAAAACTTCGAAAAAGAACTTCGACGCACAAATATCTCAAAATCAAAGGAAAAACATCAATTATTCATGATGTAACTTATCAGTAACCATTTTTTTTTGACAACCAGAGCAAATGGACGGCCTTATTGAGTTCAGTGTTTATGAGTGAGTCGTTTGTATTCAGAGACAATCTCTGTGTTAGAAGGATGTTCGCGCGTAATGGCCAACACTGTTATTTTAGTTATCGGTAACGTTGAAAGCTGGCTTTCAAGCGGACGATCACTTCCCCAGGATGAGGCGCTGGTTTTCATCGACTTCCACGCGTTTTCAGCAGAGGCATTGCTGAAACACCGACCAACTATGATTCTGACACCACTGACATCATTAGATTTCGATGCATTGGACATTGCAGAACGCCTTCAAGCCTTTCGGTTTGCTGGGGCCTTTCGCATTCTCGCGCCCAAACTGCCCAACCCAGAAATGATCGCCCGCGAGATCAACTACAAAGCCCCCAACGTCGATTCTGAAATCATCGAGCTCAGCCGACTGCCAGAATTCAAATTGGTCCCCTCCTGAGGCGGTGACATATTTGATGTCAAAACTTGGCGTTTGTCGTCGCTTCTGAATATGCCGAACGATCCGCGCGACAGCTATAGCTTAAGACAGGTTAATCCCGTCAAAAATCGCTGTGCATTCATTTGATACCCAACTGCGGAACGGAGCAAACCTTCAATCGCGTCATCAGATAGGTCACGCACCACTTTTCCTGGCACCCCCATCACCAAAGATCCATCGGGGATTACTTTGCCCTCAGTGATCAACGCCCCTGCCCCAATCAGGCAGTTTTTCCCAATTTTCGCACCGTTCAACACCGTCGCACCCATACCGATCAAACTGTTGTCGCCAATGGTGCAGCCATGCAGCATCGCCTTATGGCCCACGGTACAGCCCGCTCCGATCACCAGTGGAAACCCCATGTCCGTATGCAAAACACAATTTTCTTGGATATTGCTGCCCGCGCCCAGATCGATCAGTTCATTGTCGCCTCGAAGGGTCGAACCGAACCACACAGATGACCCTGCCTGCAGCCGAATCTTTCCGATGACATTGGCATCTGGAGCAACAAAAACGTCAGAGGCGATCTCGGGGCTATGTTCATCCAGCGCGTAGATCGTCATGACATTTCCTCAAATTCAGCCTGCAGCCCGCGAATATGTTCCACGACCCCTGGCTGTTGTTCACGGCGCAAACGTTCGGATGCGACAATCGTCAATAAACGTTCTTCCGTTGCATCCAGATCGTCATTCACCAGAACATAGTCGTAATTTGACCAGCGACTGATTTCGTCCCAGCTTTTGCGCATCCGTTTTTCAATCACTTCTTCGCTGTCCTGACCACGTCCTTCCAGACGTGCCCGCAATTCAGCGATGGAAGGTGGCAGCAAGAAAATCGACAAAGCGTGTTTGCCAAGGTCCGTATTGCGAATTTGCTGTTCGCCCTGCCAATCAACGTCAAACAACACGTCTTGGCCGGCCTCAACCGCTTCCAACACAGGACCACGGGGCGAGCCATAGAAATTGCCGAAAACATGCGCATGTTCCAGCATCATGCCGTCAGCGACGTCACGTTTGAAATTGGCCTCGGTCATAAAGTGATAATCTTGACCGTCAACTTCGCCAACACGTGGTTCGCGCGTGGTGGCCGATACGGAAAAGCGAATGGTTGGATCCCATCTACGCAAACGTTTGGAAAGTGTCGATTTGCCCGCGCCAGATGGCGAAGACAGGATCATCAAAAGGCCCCGGCGCTGGTTGGTGTTCATCGACTACTCCACATTCTGAATTTGTTCGCGCATCTGATCAATCACAGCCTTCAGGTCAAGTCCCGTAGCCGTCAAATCGCTGTCTTGGCTTTTGGAACACAGTGTATTCGCCTCGCGGTTAAACTCCTGCATCAAGAAATCAAATTTCCGACCGCGTGGCCCATCTTCCCCCAATAAAGCACGCGCGGCTTTGATATGGGTCAGCAAACGGTCCGTTTCTTCAGTGACGTCAGCCTTCACTGCCAACAGGGCCAGTTCCTGTGCAAGGCGCCCTTCATCGACAGCTTCGCTATTGTCTAAAATCCGCGCGATATTCTCGCGAAACGCCTGTTCTACCTTTGGCAGGCGCGCGCGGGCTTGGGCAGTGGCTTGTTCTGTAAGTTGTTCAATTTCAGTGAGCTGCGCATCAATAATGTCCGCAAGCGACAGCCCTTCGGCAGCACGCATGTCTAGGAAATCCTGCAATACAGAGGCGAAATCACCCTGCAGCGTTTTTGAAAGCGCCTCAGCATCGGTGATTTCAGGCGCGCTATCAAGGACACCGCGAAGCGCCATCACATCAAGCGCAGTGGTCGGCACAAGCGCCACCCCAGCGGCACGGGCGGTTGCTTCGATTTGGTTCAAGTTTTCCAGCGCCGCTGTCAATGTTTCTGGAACCACCCGCACCGAAGACGCGGTTTCTTCCCGCGTCAAACGCAGGTTCAGCGTGACCGATCCGCGTGCCAAAACGCCAGTCAAAGCCGTGCGCAGCGTCTGTTCCAGACCTGGCAACCAATCCGGCATACGCAGGCGCAAATCAAGCCCACGCGCATTCACTGCGCGCAATTCCCAAGTCCAGCTGAAGCCGTGTTTTGCCCCCTGACCTGAGGCAAATCCAGTCATTGAGTTAACCATCTCTTAAGGTTTCCCACCAATTTTCGTTTTTCTGTGCGATATTAACTTACCGGTAACCATTCTGGTGTCAGGGTTAACAGAACATCACCCTGTAAACAATCGTACGGGGTTCATTAGCCGGCCCCACCGTAAGCGAGACGGGCCCATGAAAAAGAATAGCAATGAACATACTGATAAACGCATCATTTCCTTTTCGAAATACCAAGGTCAAATGACCTGGGCGGCCCTCAAACAAATGGAGGCCTATTGGGAAGGTCTACGTCATGGTCGTACGGTGCCCCTGCGCACGGATGTGAACCCGCGCGGTATTGAAAATGTTCTGGAATACGCCTTTATTCTTGAACGCATTGCGCCAGGCCTCGCACGCTTTCGCCTTGCGGGCATGCATCTGGTCGACCTGATTGGAATGGAGGTCCGCGGCATGCCTTTGACGTCGTTCTTCGTCCCAAACAGCCGTAAACCCGTGTCTTCCCTGCTTGAAGACGTGTTTCAGGGTCCAGAAACAGCGACTTTGACACTTAAGGGTGAAGCTGGGTTTGGCAAACCTGAATTGGAGGCTCGGATGCTGCTGTTGCCACTGAAAAGCGATCTTGGGGATGTGTCGCGCATCCTTGGATGCCTTGTCACAGACGGATCTGTTGGGCGCACCCCACGTCGTTTTGAAATGATCAGTGCGGAACGCAGCCTTGTGCAGCCGAAATCATCAATCTTAACGGCATCTCCAGCACCGGCAAAATCACAACCCGTCGCCGAGCCTTCATCTAAGCACCCCACGAAACAAGCTGAACGCGGATTTGCTGAAACCGCAACGCCCTTTCAAAACAAACCCAAAGTTCCCTACCTAAGGTTGGTAGAAGCCCCGGATTAAGGGCACGATAAGACATTTAAAAACGGCAAGATAAGTCGAGAAAAAAGGCCGCAACATCAATAAGATGCGGCGGCCTTTTAAACTATTAACGTCACATTAAACGGCTTGGGATTGCAACGCCTTGCGGTTCGCTGACAGCTCTTCCGCGATCAAAAACGCCAGCTCCAAAGATTGCGATGCGTTCAAACGTGGATCACAGGCCGTGTGGTAGCGGCTGGACAGATCTTCATCGGTCACAGCACGCACGCCACCCGTACATTCAGTCACGTCTTTACCGGTCATCTCAAAATGCACACCACCAGGGATCGTGCCCTCTGCTTTGTGAATGTTGAAGAATTCCTGCACTTCGCGCATCACGCTTTCAAATGGGCGGGTTTTGTAGCCAGACGCCGCTTTGATCGTGTTGCCATGCATCGGGTCACAAGACCAGACCACATTCGCGCCCTCTTCCTGAACCGCTTTCACAAGACGCGGCAGGTGATCGCCAACAGAACCGGCACCGAAACGCGCGATCAAAGTCAGGCGGCCCGCTTCGTTTTCCGGGTTCAGCTTGTTCATCAGAACCTTCAGATCATCCACATCCATGCTGGGACCACATTTCAGACCAATCGGGTTTTGCACACCGCGGCAGAATTCAACATGGGCGCCATCAGGCTGACGGGTGCGATCACCGATCCAGATCAAATGACCAGAGCCCGCAACAGGCTTGCCAGACGTCGAATCAATCCGGCACAGTGCTTCTTCATATTCCAGAAGCAGCGCTTCGTGGGATGTATAGAAATCAACGGTTTGCAATGTGTGTGCGCGTGAACTGTCCACACCAGCCGCTTTCATGAAATCAAGCGTGTCTTGAATGCGATCCGCCATATCGCGGTAACGCGCGGCGTTCTCGCCTTTGACAAAACCCTGCGTCCATGAATGCACTTGATGCACGTCTGCGTAACCACCTTGGGAAAACGCGCGCACAAGGTTCAGCGTTGCAGCCGACTGCGTATAGGCCTGCAACATTTTTTCAGGGTTCGGAATACGGGCTGCGGATGTGAAATCCAGCTCGTTGATGATATCGCCACGGAACGACGGAAGTTCAACGCCATCAATGGTTTCCGTGGGGGCAGAACGTGGTTTTGCGAATTGCCCGGCAAGACGGCCAACCTTGACCACAGGCACTTTTGCGCCCCAGGTCAAAACCATCGCCATCTGCAACATCACTTTGAATGTGTCGCGGATCATATCAGCAGAAAATTCCGCAAAGCTTTCCGCACAATCGCCGCCCTGCAGCAGGAACGCATCGCCACGAGACACATCCGCCAAAGCGGATTTCAGATTGCGGGCTTCACCGGCAAAAACCAATGGCGGATAAACCCCAAGCTGGTTCTCCACAGCGTTAAGTGCCCCCTGATCCGGATAATCCGGCATCTGGATCCGGGGCTTGTTGCGCCAGTCAGATTTTTGCCATTGCCGTGTCATTAGATTTGCTCCCGCAAGATTTGTTAAGACCTTCTCTATAAAAGCGATTGAGGGGGCTTGCCAACCGCTGAATTTGCAGGCAAAGGGCAAATTCGGTAATATCTGCATGAGATAGTACCGAAACATCTTGATCCCAGCGCCGTTTCCTGTTTCGGTTTTCAAGTTAACATGAGGTAAGCCAATGGCAGAGATTCCACAGACAATTGAGGTCGAAGCTGGCGTAAAGCCTCGACGGTTTGTCTTTGTTTTGCTTGAGAATTTCTCTTTGCTGAGCTTCTCTTCAGCGGTCGAATCTTTACGCATCGCAAACCGCATGTCGAACAACACCCTCTATGAATGGATTTTAATTGGCGAAGGCGGCGAGACCGTGTCTTGTTCCGCAGGCGCGCAGTTTAATTTAGACGGTGATCTTGACGAAATGTTGCGGGATGATCGGTTGATCCTTTGTGGTGGACTGGATGTTCAGGCAGCGACAACCAAGCGTCTACTGAATTGGGTGCGTCGCGAAGCCCGTCGCGGTCCCGTTATTGCGGGGCTGTGTACCGCTGGATTTGTCATGGCGCGCGCAGGGTTATTGGATGGCAAGAAAGCGACCATTCACTGGGAAAACCAAGACAGTTTTGCCGAGGAATTCGACGACGTTGAGCTGACCAAGTCTGTTTTTGTCATGGATGGCAATCGATATACCACGGCAGGCGGCACCTCATCCATTGATTTGATGCTTAAACTGATTGCTTCTGACCACAGTGAAGATTTGGCAAATGCCGTGGCGGATCAGTTGATCTATTCTTCCATTCGCACCGACCAAGATACACAGCGCCTGTCTGTTCCATCGCGTATTGGCGTGCGTCACCCCAAATTGTCGGCCGTCATTCAGATGATGGAACAAAACATCGAAGAACCAATCAGCCCGTCTGTTTTGGCGAAAGATGTTGGCATGTCGACACGTCAGCTGGAACGCCTGTTTCGTCGCTATTTGAACCGCTCGCCCAAACGATATTACATGGAGTTGCGGCTGCAAAAAGCGCGTAACCTTTTGATGCAAACCGACATGAGTGTTATCAATGTGGCCTTGGCCTGTGGTTTTGCCAGCCCGAGCCATTTTTCAAAATGTTACCGGTCTCATTACAACACGACCCCATATCGTGAACGTGGCAGTCGGGCGATCCGCCTAAGTATCTGATCATCTCCAGCGTCAAACAAAACGCATGATCAAAACTTGGTCCGATAGAATCACCATTCCGTTGGACCAACGCAGCGATAATACGCATTGCCATGCCTCGCAGCACAGGTCGATATTTGCGACGGCACCGCTGACAAAAGTGACATTTACTTCAAGTATAAAGCACCCAAAGGGCCTTATTTTACGTCGTTTCACCCCCATTTGAGCCAGTTCTTCGGCTAAAGGGTTTCAATTTGAATATGTTCAGCTAAACTCCGAGCCAATTAAAAAGTCTACTAGGGAGAGACACATGAAAAAGCTGCTTATGGCAACTGCCGCGACCGCAATTATGGGCGCGGGCGCTGCATCTGCTGACGGCCACGGCGCTGTTAAACTTGGCATTCTGTTTGGCTTCACCGGCCCGATCGAAACACTTTCACCACACATGGCTGCCGGCGGCGAAGCTGCGATGGCAGAAGTCAACGCGGCGGGCGGTATTCTTGACGGTCACATGGTCGAAGCTGTGCGCGCTGATTCCGGTTGTATCGACAACGGTCTTGCAACATCCAATGCTGAAAAGCTGATCTCAGCTGATGGCATTTCTGGCCTGATCGGCGCGGATTGTTCCGGCGTAACTGGCGCGGTTCTGCAAAACGTAGCGATCCCGAACGGCATGGTGATGATTTCACCTTCCGCGACCTCCCCTGCGCTTTCGTCCGCAGAAGACAATGATCTGTTCTTCCGCACCGCACCTTCTGATGCCCGCGAAGGTCAGATCCTGTCCGACATCATGATGGAACGTGGCTTCAAATCTGCGGCCCTGACCTACACCAACAACGACTACGGCAAAGGCATCGCGGAATCTTTCGCAGCCGCTTACACCGCAGCTGGCGGCGAAATCACAATCTCTGCGGCACATGAAGACGGCAAAGCAGATTATTCTGCTGAGATCGGCGCACTTGCAGCGGCTGGCGGCGACATCCTTGTTGTTGCGGGTTACCTTGACCAAGGTGGTCTGGGCATCATCAACGCGTCCCTCGATTCTGGCGCATATGAACAATTCGCTCTTCCAGGCGGCATGATCGGTGACAGCCTTCCTGAGAACGTTGGCGCTGATCTGAACGGATCGTTCGGTCTGATCGCTGGTGTTGGTGGCGATTCTGCTGAGAAAATGGCGACTATCGGCGCGGCAAACGACTTTGACAGCACGTCTTCCTTCACATCCGAAACTTATGACGCAGCTGCGTTGTTCATGTTCGCGATGGAAGCGGCGGGGTCTTCCAATGCTGCGGATTACGGCAGCAAGATCATGGAAATGGCGAATGCCCCAGGTGAGAAAATCTATCCTGGTGAATTGGCCAAAGGCCTTGAGATCATCCGCAACGGCGGCGACATCGACTATGTTGGTGGGTCCGCAGTTGAGCTGATCGGTGGCGGTGAAAGCGGTGGTTCTTACCGTATCATCGAAGTCCAAGACGGTGCCAACGTTACTGTTGAATATCGTTAATCTGATCTGAATTGATCTGAAGCAGCCCGGGGATCATCTCCGGGCTGTTTGCACTAACTGCAGTCAATGCAGAACGACAATAAGGGGTTACGGGATGATCACCGTAGAGGGACTTGCCAAAAATTTTGGTGGATTTTACGCTGTTGACGGCGCGACATTGCAAATTGAGGAAGGATCAATCACCGGATTGATTGGCCCAAATGGTGCAGGAAAAACAAGCCTTTTCAACGTGATCGCTGGTGTTCTTCAACCAAGCGCAGGTCGCGTCTTGATGAAGGGTGAAGACATCACAGGCCTTCCCCCACATGAATTATTCCACAAGGGCCTTCTGCGCACCTTTCAAATCGCCCATGAATTTGAAAGCATGTCCTGCCGCGAAAACTTGATGATGGTGCCCGGCGCGCAATCCGGCGAAACCCTGTGGAACACTTGGTTTGGTCGCAAACGCATCGCCGATGAAGAACGCGCCCTACGTGCCAAAGCCGACGAAGTTCTCGAATTCTTAACCGTTGAACATCTGGCCGACCATAAGGCGGGGCAGATTTCTGGCGGTCAGAAAAAGCTGTTGGAACTTGGCCGCACCATGATGGTTGATGCCAAGATCGTATTTCTGGATGAGGTCGGCGCAGGCGTGAACCGCACCCTACTCAACACCATTGGTGACGCGATCCTGCGCCTGAATAAGGAACGCAATTACACCTTCGTCGTGATCGAACACGACATGGATTTCATCGGCCGCATTTGCGACCCCGTGATCTGTATGGCCGAGGGCAAAGTCCTGGCCGAAGGCACGCTGGCTGAAATCAAAGCAAATGAACAAGTGATCGAAGCCTATCTCGGCACTGGTCTGAAAAATAAGACAAAAGAAGAGGCCTCGGTATGAGCGAACCCTTCCTGATTGGCGATGGCATGACCGGTGGTTATGGCAAAGGCCCGGATATTCTGCACGACTGCACCATTGCGGTTGATAAAGGCGAAATTGCTGTGATTGTTGGGCCGAATGGCGCTGGCAAATCCACTGGAATGAAAGCCGTTTTCGGCATGTTGAACCTGAATAAAGGTTCCGTGCGCTTGGATGGCGAGGACATCACCAAACTGTCCCCCCAAGATCGCGTGGCAAAAGGCATGGGATTTGTGCCGCAGACCCATAATATCTTCACGTCAATGACGGTTGAGGAAAACTTGGAAATGGGCGCATTCATTCGCACTGATGATTTCTATGAGACCATCGAGCAGGTCTATGAACTCTTTCCGATCCTTGGCGACAAACGCAACCAGCCTGCGGGTGAATTGTCTGGCGGGCAACGCCAACAGGTCGCTGTGGGGCGCGCTTTGATGACCAAGCCCACTGTTTTGATGCTGGATGAACCCACCGCAGGCGTTTCCCCCATTGTGATGGACGAACTGTTCGATCGCATCATTGAAGTCGCCCGCACAGGTATTTCCATCCTGATGGTCGAACAAAACGCCCGTCAAGCGCTTGAAATTGCGGATAAAGGCTATGTTCTGGTTCAGGGTGCCAATCGTTTCACCGACACGGGACAAGCCTTGCTTGCCGACCCCGAAGTCCGCAAATCTTTCTTGGGGGGCTGATCAATGGATATTCTCAACGCATTTATCGCGCTTGCTAACTTCGTACTGATCCCGGCAATCTCTTATGGCAGCCAACTTGCCTTAGGAGCTTTGGGTGTCACGCTGATCTATGGGATTTTGCGGTTCTCGAACTTCGCCCATGGCGACACCATGGCCTTTGGCGCGATGTGTACGATCCTTGTGACATGGTTGTTTCAATCTTGGGGCATCAGCTTTGGCCCATTGCCAACCGCCCTGCTCGCGCTGCCGTTTGGGATTTTGGGCGCAATCGCGATGTTATTGGCCACGGATCGTGTGATCTACAAGTTCTACCGCGAACAAAAAGCCAAACCCGTGATCTTTCTGATCGTGTCGCTTGGGGTGATGTTCGTGATGAATGGTGTCGTGCGTTTCATCATCGGACCTGACGATCAGCGTTTCTCTGACGGTGCACGCTTCATCATGAAAGCCCGCGACTTCAAGCAAATGACGGGTCTATCCGAAGGTTTGGCCTTCAAGACCTCGCAAGGCATCACCATCGTCACGGCTGTGGTTGTGGTCGCTCTGTTGTTCTGGTTCCTAAACAAAACCCGCACGGGGAAATCCATGCGCGCCTATTCCGACAATGAGGATCTGGCGCTTTTGTCTGGCATCAACCCTGAACGCGTGGTCACGATCACTTGGATCATCGTCGCGGCCTTGGCCACCATTGCAGGTGTCCTATACGGGCTTGATAAGGGGTTCAAACCTTTCACCTATTTCCAACTTTTGCTGCCGATTTTTGCCTCAGCCATTGTTGGCGGTCTTGGCAATCCCCTTGGCGCGATTGCTGGTGGTTTTGTGATCGCCTTCTCAGAGGTCACCATCACTTACGCCTTCAAAAAGGTGCTCGGATATCTGATGCCAGAGGGGCTTGAACCATCCAGCCTCGTACAACTTTTGTCCACTGATTACAAATTCGCGGTCAGCTTCACGATCTTAATTATCGTCCTTCTGTTCCGTCCCACCGGCCTGTTTAAGGGAAAATCGCTATGACACTTAACGCTAAAAACATAGCACTTTTCGCAATCATTGGGGTGATCTTCATCCTAACGGGCTTTGCAAAAGGTCCGAATGCGGCGCTGTATTTGCTGAACCTTGGCTTGATCTCGGCGATTCTCGCGCTGGGTGTGAACCTACAATGGGGTCTTGCGGGGCTTTTGAACGTTGGTGTGATGGGCTTTGTCGCACTTGGCGCGCTGGCCACGGTTTTGATTTCCATGCCGCCAACCGTTGAAGCCATGGCCGCAGGTGGCCTTCGTGTCGTCGTCGCCTTGATCACGGGTGCATTGGTAATCATTGCAACCGTCATGACCTCGAAGCGCATGAAACCCGGCAAAAAACGTACCTTTACCATCCTTGGCTTGCTGATTGGCGGCTTCTTTCTGTACCGGTTCTTGTTCGATCCAGCCGTTGCCGCGATTGAGGCTGTGAACCCTGCAGGTACAGGTTACCTTGGAGGTCTCGGCCTGCCCGTTTTGGTCGCTTGGCCTGTTGGCGGCCTTCTGGCTGCCGGTGCGGCTTGGGTCATCGGCAAGACAGCACTTGGGCTACGGTCTGATTATCTGGCTGTTGCGACTCTCGGCATCGCTGAGATCATCATTGCTGTGTTGAAAAATGAAGATTGGCTGTCACGCGGTGTGAAAAACGTTGTCGGCATTCCGCGCCCTGTTCCCTATGAAGTTGACCTACAGGCCTCTGACACATTTATCGCCAATGCCGCCAGCTTAGGTTTTGACAACCCCGTTGTGGCTTCCACGATATTCGTGAAACTGTGCTATACAGGCTTGTTCTTAACGGTTTTGGTCATCTTGATGTGGCTGTCTCAAAAAGCGCTGAATTCCCCTTGGGGCCGCATGATGCGCGCGATCCGCGACAACGAAGTCGCAGCCGAGGCCATGGGTAAAGACGTCACCAAACGCCATTTGCAGATCTTTGTTTTGGGTTCCGCGATCTGTGGCGTGGCCGGTGCGATGTGGGCGACGATGGACAGCACGCTGATCCCTACATCGTATAACCCGCTGCGGTTCACTTTCCTGATCTGGGTGATGGTGATCATCGGAGGATCGGGCAACAACTGGGGTGCGATCCTTGGCGGGTTCTCGATCTTGCTGCTGTGGGATTGGGGCGAACAATTGGGCCTATGGATGATGCAAGCCCTGACCTTCCCGCTGGCAGAAGGCGTTTGGCTAAAGGATCACCTGATCCACAACGCGCCACATATGCGCTTGTTGATGATTGGGGTCGTCTTGTTATTGATCCTAAGGTTCAGTCCACGCGGGTTGATCCCTGAAGAATAAAACCAAAGACATCAAACAAAAAGGCCGGAACATATGTTCCGGCCTTTTTCATATTCGCTTTAGATCGTTTGACGGTTAGGAAGATGCTTTTTCTTCCAGCTCTATCCATTCTTCTTCTGCAGCTGACAAAGCGTTTTGACGCTCGGTCATGGCCTCAGTGGCTTTGTTGAATTTGATAGGTTCTTTGGTAAAAAGATCAGGGTCCGACATGAATACCGTCAGTTTCGCGATCTCGGCTTCCAAACGCTCCATTTCAGCGGGCAAAGCATCAAGACGATGTTGTTCCGTGTAGCTAAGTTTGGGGGCGGCACCTTTTGTGACAGGTGCGGGTTGAGCGATTTTCTGCGATTTACTTTTGCTTTTTTCAGCCTTTGCAGCCGCTTGCATATCGCTGCGTTGCGCTTGGTAATCTGACCAACCACCCGCATAGACCGTGGCCTTGCCATCCCCTTCCATCGCAATGGTTGTGGCGGCAACGCGATCCAAAAAGTCCCGATCATGCGAAACGAGAATCACTGTCCCATCATAGCTGTCGAGCAGGTCCTGCATCAGATCGAGCGTTTCCACGTCAAGGTCATTGGTCGGTTCATCCATCACCAAAAGATTCGACGGACGCGCCATCAGACGGGCCAACAACAGGCGGGCTTTTTCACCGCCGGACAGCGACCGCACAGGCGCGCGCGCTTGACGTTCGTCAAACAAGAAATCTTTCAGATAGCCCACAACATGCTTGGGCACACCACGCACCATGATCTGATCAGAACTGCCAGACAGGCCCAAAGTTGGGTCAAGCGTCAGGTTGTCCCAAAGGCTTTTGTCACCATCAAGACCTTCGCGGGATTGGTCGAAAAACGCAAGTTCAAGACCGGTGCCTTGGCTGATTGTGCCGGTGTCTGCTTCCATCTCGCCGATCAGCATTTTCAACAGGGTGGTTTTACCCGCCCCGTTGGGACCAACAAGCGCCACGCGGTCGCCGCGATTGATGCGCAGGTCAAGTGGATCAAGGATGACCTTATCGCCAAAGACCTTGCTGATGCCCGTGGCTTCAACCACTTTGCGGCCAGATTTTTTGCCCGCGTC
This sequence comes from Halocynthiibacter namhaensis, assembly GCF_000812685.1. Taxonomy (GTDB): domain Bacteria; phylum Pseudomonadota; class Alphaproteobacteria; order Rhodobacterales; family Rhodobacteraceae; genus Halocynthiibacter; species Halocynthiibacter namhaensis. Next base: position 59,111 of record NZ_JWIF01000067.1, on the reverse strand, counting down.
CAATTCCATCGCAGCCACGCCCTGACGGCGGATTTGGCCGGACCGTTCAGACCGTAATTCTTGCAGCGCGCGTACGCGACCTTGGTTGCGTTTGCGCCGTGCTGAAATGCCTTCCACAGCCCAACGGGCTTCGGATTTGATTTTACGATCAAGCTTGTGACGCGCCATGTCTTCGTCTTCCCAGGTTTTGTCGCGCCAAGCTTCAAAATGAGAGAAATCTTTTTCCATACGACGCGTTGTTCCCCTGTCAACCCAAAGGGTTGCGCGGGAAAGTTCACGTAGAAATGCGCGGTCGTGGCTGATCAAAACATAGCCAGATTGCGTTTCTTTCAGCTGGCTTTCTAGCCATGTGATCGCCTCGATATCGAGGTGGTTGGTCGGTTCGTCCAGCAGCATCAATTCCGGGGCTTCCCCCAGAAGTTTCGCCAAAGCCGCACGGCGACGTTCCCCGCCAGAGGCGGTCGCGACGGGGGTGTCTGGATTGAATTTCAGGCCCTCTGCGGCCATTTCAACGCGCCATGCCTCAGAGATATCCATGCCACTGAGGGCAAATTCACCAAGGGTTTCGAAGCCTGATAGATCAGGGTCTTGTTCCATATAACCAACGGACACGCCCGGCGACACAACGCGCAGGCCTTTGTCGGGTTCAACCATCGCCGCCATCATTTTCATGAGGGTCGATTTGCCCGAGCCATTGCGTCCAACAAGCGCCAAACGATCGCCCGGTTGAACGATGAGATCAAGATTGTCAAAGATAGGATCTCCGCCGAAAGTCAGCGAGATATCCGTGAGCTGTAAGAGAGGTGTACGTGCCATGACATGCAGCTAACGCGACGCCTGCCAAAGGTCAACGTGTCAGGCTGCGCTCATGCGTAAAAGCTTGGCGCGTGCCGGGGGAATCGCCCCCACCTCGATGCCCGTGAACACATGCAAAGTGCCCAAATCACGATCGATGACCGCATGATCTGACACCCAGCCCCCCATCGTCAAATAGGTGCGCAAAAGTGGTGGCATCTGTTGCATCGCAGCTTTCAGGTCAGGAACACTGTGTAAGTCACCTTCAAAATCGAAGACCTCTGCCGCTTTGATCCGCGGCATAAACCGCTTTGGCGCAAGGTATTTATCGCGCAACAGGCCAAATGCGTCTTGATACAAGACCGGGTCCACCCCCTGAAACGAAGTGCAGCCAAACATCATATCTATTTGATTTTCATCAACGTATTTTGTCAGCGCACCCCAGGCGATACGCAAAATGTCAGGGTCAACATGTGCGGGGTCGATGCAGAACCGGCCGATTTCCAACATGGTCCCAACAAAGCCGGAAAGATCGGATAAATCATAATGCTGGGCAGAATAACTTCGCGCCACATCGGCCCCTGTTTGCAATGGAAACAACCGAAAACTACACACAAGATCTTTGGTTTTCTGATCTTCCACCAGAATATGTTCACAGATCGCGTCATATGGGTCTTCGTCAACGGACTGAGCAAAACGGTTATTCTGCGTCAGTAAGGCACCCCGCCCCTGCGCAGCAGCGTGAAAGCACCGATACCGCAAAATCTGGCTGGCGCGGATATCCTGTGGCCCAGACGCCATTCTGGCAATGTATCGGCCTTTTCGTAGACTGAGCATACGCCCTCCTGCCTTCATGACACCATCATATATGCCACGGTTGATGCCAGCAATATGACAAAGCACAGATCCGCGTGCTTTTAAGGGTTTGGTTCATTTCGAAACAAAAACCTCGGCACGCAGTCAAGCGTACCGAGGTCTTACACATCTCAAACGGCCGGTCTTTAAAGCTGCCAGCCTTTAATTGTCACCGAGGAACTGATCAGCGGCAAAGTTGCCAAAGTTACCAAACAGCTGTTTCAGGAAGGAAACGCCCTTGATGTTTGAATCGGTGATCCGGCGGGACAGGACAATCACCTGACCGTCATCCAAGCCGAAACGTTCCACATTGGACACAACGCCATCACTATCAAAACTGACCGCAACGACTTCGCGTTCAATTTCCACAGGTGCTTTCCATGCATATTGTCGCCACCGGCTTTCAACATAATACCAGCCGCTGTTGGCCAGAATCCCAGCAGACGTTGGACGCCCGATCACTGAGGAAACAGTTTCCTGTGTGTCGACACCAACAATCACCTGTTCAAGATCACTTTGGATCGGAACATAGCCATGGTTGCGGAATTGGGCGCTACAGCCGGCCACAAGCGCCACAAAAACCAGTGCCACAATGGGTTTAATCAGTGTCTTACGCCCTGCCATTCTATGTACCTTGCTGTTCTTTGCCCAATACGAGCATATTATTATCTGCAAATTCGCCCCAGAACTTGGCTTCTCATTGCCAGCCCCTTGCATAAGCGCGCTTTGCCTTTTATCCGACTTACCGAATGACGCGGCACTCTGCAAGCTTTGCCAGCCGCCCAAAGCAAGGATAAGCGGATGACCGACAGTAACCAAGACCTTCCCTTCAGTCACAGTTTCGAAACACGCAGCTTAAAAACCAGCCGCGATACAGTGTTCAAGCTGCAACCCAATGCCGAGGACTGCGCAGCAATTGCAACGGCACTGGGCCTGCTAAACCTGACAAAACTGCGGTTTGACGGAAAACTATCAGCGTCTGGTAAACGTGACTGGGTTCTAACAGCACAATTGGGCGCAACGGTCGAACAGGCCTGTATCTCAACCTTGGTTCCAGTGCGAAGCCGCATTGAAGAAACGGTGGTTCGCCGTTTTGTTGCGGATTACGAAGCGCCGGATGAAGGCAGCGAAACAGAGATGGACCCAGATGAGACGGTCGACACCCTTGGCAGCACCATAGATGTCGGCGATATCATGACCGAAGCCTTGGCCTTGACCCTGCCCGCATATCCGCGTTCCGACGCGGCCGCAGCCGATACGCAACCGATTCAGGCAGCCCCGAAAGGCATCACCCCCCTAACTGATGCTGATTTGAATCCATTTTCTGCACTTCTTGATTTAAAGAATACGCTTAAAAACAAGGATTCTGACGCGGAATAAGTCGAAAACAATGCCCCCCCAGTTAAAAAGGCGGCTATACGCCGCTGTTTTCTACGTGTATGGGGTTGCACAGCCGGGAAATCTCGCTATGTTCCCGGCTTCGTTTCAGGGTTTCTTTCACGACACAATCGTGTAGAAGCCTAAGCAGAAACACCAGTTAAACAGGGGCCAAATCAACACGCCCCCCGAATTTGAGGTTGTGACATGGCTGTCCCAAAAAGTAAGATCACCCGTTCACGCCGGGGCCAACGCCGCTCCCACGACTCGCTCGTAGCAGGCAACCCGGCTGAATGTCCAAACTGTGGTGAGCTGAAACGCCCACACCACGTTTGTGCTTCTTGCGGTCAATACGACGATCGTGAAGTCGTTGCACAAGCTGACGAAGTTGATCTTGACGGCGAAGACGCTGCATAAGATCTGAGAATTAGGGCGCGCTCTGGATTGACAGGCGCGCCTTTTTCTCGTCCTCTGCCTACTTGGAGCCCAGCAACCCCCCGGAGCCTGACTATGTCGACCGAGACACCCTCTCACAATATAGCCAGTACCGAACCCCAAGTTGCGGCCTCACCAAATTCCAAAATCATCATTTCGGTTGACGCCATGGGCGGCGATCTTGGGCCCTCTGCTGTTGTTGCAGGTGTTGCCAAGTCTGCTGAAAAGAACCCAAACATCGGGTTTATTCTGCACGGTGATGAACCCACCCTATCAAAACTAATTGCGAAACGCAGCGGCTTGTCCGAGGTTGTCGAAGTTCGTCACACAGAAGATGTCGTGACAATGGATGCCAAGCCCAGTCACGTCATGCGCAACGGCAAGGCCACATCCATGTGGTCGACCGTAGATGCCGTGCGCAACAAGGAAGCGACCGTCGCCGTGTCTTGTGGCAACACTGGCGCACTTATGGCACTGTCGATGATCCGTCTGCGCAAACTGCCTGGCGTGAACCGACCCGCCATTGCTTGCCTTTGGCCCTCAAAGAATCCGGGTGGTTTCAACGTTATGTTGGATGTTGGCGCAGATATCCGTGCTGATGAACAGGATCTGCTGCAATATGCCCTAATGGGGGCGTCCTATGCCCGCAATGGTCTTGGCCTCAAACATCCGCGCATTGGCTTGTTGAACGTCGGCACTGAAGAACACAAAGGTCGTTCGGAACTAAAAGCTGCGAATGACTGATCCCGGCAATGGCAGAACAAGCGAATTTCGACTATGTCGGTTTTGTTGAAGGCGGTGACATCCCCTCTGATCGGGTTGATGTAATCGTGACCGACGGATTTACCGGCAATATCGCGCTTAAAACGGGCGAAGGCACCGCATCATTCATCAGCAATGCTCTGAAAGACGCGTTCCAGCACTCTCTGCTGTCGCGTCTCGGCGCACTTTTTGCACTAACGTCACTTAAACGGCTTACAAAGCGTATTGATCCACGTCGCGTGAACGGTGGGGTCTTCCTTGGCTTAAACGGCACAGTGGTAAAATCCCACGGGTCAGCGGATGCCACGGGCATTTCTGCCGCAATTAAGCTGGCCTTTACCTTAGCTGAGTCAGGCTTTTCTGAAAAGCTGGCGGCGCGGGTTGCATCTGCAGCGCAGCCTCGGCAAGATGACACACCTTCGAAGACGGCCTCTGACGCAGATTCTGCGTCAGAAATGGCAACAACAAACAATGGTATAACCAAATGACAATCAGAGCTGTGGTCCGAGGCGTCGGGCATTATTTGCCCAAGCGAGTCGTCGAAAACGCTGAATTTGAAGCCAGCCTTGATACCACGGATGAGTGGATTCGGTCTCGGTCCGGCATTGAGCGTCGCCACTTTGCCGCGAAAGGCGAGACCACTTCACAACTGGCGACCATCGCAGCGCGCCACGCATTGAAAGATGCTGGCATGAGCGTCGATAAGATTGATGCCATTATTGTCGCAACATCGACCCCTGATCTGACCTTTCCCTCTGTTGCGACCATGGTTCAAAACGAACTTGATATGGAACAGGGTTTCGCCTTTGACGTGCAGGCTGTTTGTGCTGGTTTTGTCTTTGCCTTGACCAATGCCAATGCTTTGATCGTGTCAGGCCAAGCACAGCGCGTGCTTGTGATTGGCGCAGAAACCTTCTCGCGGATTATGGATTGGACCGATCGTTCAACCTGCGTTCTGTTTGGTGATGGTGCCGGTGCATTGGTGCTTGAAGCCGAAAATGGCGCCGGCACATCCGATGACCGCGGCATTCTTGCCTGTGACCTGAATTCCGACGGGCGTTATCGCCAAATGTTATACGTGGACGGTGGCGTATCGAGCACGGGCACATCAGGGAAACTGCGCATGCAGGGCAACCCTTTGTTCCGTCAGGCCGTGGAAAAACTGACATCGACCGCTCATAAAGCTCTTGAAAAAGCGGGTGTTAGCGAAGCTGACGTCGATTGGATTGTCCCGCATCAAGCCAATATTCGCATCATTCAAGGCACGGCCAAGAAGATGGGATTGTCCATGGATAAGGTCGTTGTGACCGTTCAGGATCACGGAAACACATCTGCCGCATCGATTCCTTTGGCCCTATCCGTTGGCCGCGACAAGGGGCAAATCAAACCTGGCGACCTTTTGGTGACAGAAGCCATCGGTGGCGGCCTCGCTTGGGGGTCAGTCGCCTTAAGGTGGTAATTTCGTTTATTTCCCGATGGTTGAAGCCTCTATTCCCGATACGTTACAATATCACTTCACGCAGATATCGAATGGTTTTTTACCATCTGTTGACTTTGAATTTTAGCACGAACTAGAATGCCCTGAGAGAATAGGGTCACAAGGAAAAAATTATGAGCACCAAGACTTTAACGCGCATGGATCTCAACGAAGCGGTATTTCGCGAAGTTGGATTGTCACGAAACGAGTCTGCCGATTTGGTTGAAACTGTTTTGCAGAAGATTTCCGACGCATTGGTTCAAGGCGAAAGCGTAAAGGTTTCCTCGTTCGGAACATTTTCGATCCGCGACAAATCTGCACGAATCGGCCGCAACCCAAAAACTGGCGAAGAAGTTCCAATTCTTCCGCGTCGCGTCATGACATTCCGTCCCTCGCATCTGATGAAAGATCGCGTTGAGCAAGGGAATAAATCCTGAACACGGAAACCTGAATAATGGCAAAATCGCCCGATGCTTTCCGTACCATAAGAGAAGTCTCAGAATGGCTGGACACCCCCGCCCATGTGCTTCGCTTTTGGGAAAGTAAATTCAGACAGGTGGCCCCTGTAAAACGTGCGGGCGGCCGCCGCTATTACCGTGGAAGTGACATGCTGTTGCTGGGCGGCATCAAGAAGCTTTTGCATGAAGACGGCATGACCATCAAAGGCGTCATCCGTTTGCTGCGCAGCGATGGCATCAAGTCGGTACAAGCGCTGTCTCAGCCGCTTGACAGTGATCTGCCCGCGCCGCCAGCCCCCGACAACCAAGATCACAACATGCCCCCCGCTGAAATACCGAATGTTGTTCAGGACACGTCGCCAGAACATCCCGTGGACGAGGCCGTTATTGACAGCAAAGTGGAAGCAGAAAAAGCGCCCCTCGACGATGCCTCCCTGCCCGAGGAGTTAAATATGAACACCCCCGAGGCCCCAACAAGTGACGCGCCCGATCTGTTCTCTATGACCCCGGCCGACAACGTTCCTTCCCCCACACAAGATCTATCAACAGCGGATGAAGATACGGCACCTAATGTTGAACTCGCGCCTATTGCTACGCCAGTTGAGCCTCAGTCCGTTGACATCGACGGTGCGGCAAATATTTCACTGGAAACACAGCCTGCGCCCGACGCAACAGAAATCGACATCCCTGATCAGATGCAATCTGCTTTGGGTGATGAAACCGCGTCAATCGCGACACCAGATGCTGATTCTCCATTACCACCAATGGAAGAACTGGCTGGCGCAGACGATGAAACCACTCAAGCACCAGCCCTTGATACACCTAAGATCACACCGCTTGACCTTACCCCCCCTGGTGATCCGCAGCCTGATGTGTTGCAAGACTCATCCCCCATTGAAACGCACACAATCGACGTCGTAGAAACTCCACCTCTTGAGGGTGATACACACACTGTCGAAACCGACGCGCCATCCGACATCTCTGCGCCTGTCGCACCCGAGATCACAACCGCAGTAGAAACGCCCGCCGCCGTCCAAGGCGCGCCTCATGCGGAAATTCCGGTTGATACGCCCCTGCCCGTTGCAGATCTGGAAGAAATTACCCTTCCCGAAATGCCGCCCGTCGACGCCCAACCACCAATGGTGACCACTGATACGCAGATCGAACCCATTGAACAGCCTACGCCTGTTCAGATGGTTAAAGTCGCCCCAGATCCCAAGGAAGGCGACATTCTGCTAGACAGCACCCCACTGCTTTCGACCATCCTAGAGACTCCAACTTCGGATCTCATCGCCGCGCGCCCTGCACTGGAAGTCGCCGTTGGGCGTTTGGAAGCTCTGCGCAGCCGGATGATCAACCGGTAAACGTAAAAACTTGCAATTTCGATCTTGCCCCCACCTGCAAAACCGCTATGTAAGGGGCCAGTTCGGGCTATGGCGCAGCCTGGTAGCGCGTCCGTCTGGGGGACGGAAGGTCGCAGGTTCGAGTCCTGCTAGCCCGACCACCGAACAGAACCGCCCGCACCACTACGGTGACGGGCGGTTTGTTTATTCAGCCCTTGATTCTGCTTATGTTTTACCATGGGATGGGTCAAACTTCAGACCACGCGCAACAGCGCAGTTTCAGAAAGGATTCGCCCATGGCTGACCTCTCCTCAACAACCAAGACCCAAGATTTAGGGATTGGTGTGCTGCCGGACACAGAAATCAGCCAGATGATTACTGAGGGGCAGATCCTATGTGACGCGGATTGTGTTGAAGGGCAAATTCAGCCTGCCTCTCTTGATCTACGCCTTGGACTGCGCGCTTGGCGCGTACGTGCATCTTTTTTGTCAGGTGCCGGAAATAAAGTTGCAGATCGTCTTGGCGAATTTGAGATGCATGAGATCGCCCTCACCCCGGGTGTGGTCCTTGAAAAGGGCTGCGTCTATGTGGTCGAACTCATGGAAGGTCTCGACCTTCCAGACAATATACAAGCCGTTACAAACGCCAAGTCATCCACCGGTCGCCTTGACCTGTTGACCCGTGTTGTCACGGATGGGGGCGCCGAATTTGATCGCATCCCTGCCGGATACTCTGGGCCATTGTATGCAGAAATCTGCCCGCGCAGCTTTTCCGTCTTGGTCCGTCCAGGAATGCGACTGAACCAAATTCGGTTTCGCAGGGGCCAATCCATATTAAGTGATGCAGATCTAACAAAACTTCACGAACGTGATCGCCTGGTTTCTGGTGACGCGCTCATCAGCGACGGCCTTGGCTTTTCTGTCGACTTGAAGCCCGAAACCGGCAATCTCGTGGGTTTCCGCGCCAAACCCCATTCCGGTGTCATCGATCTCGACAATATTGCCCATTACGACCCAGCCGATTACTGGGAGCCCATCCACACATCCGAGGGCCGCATCATCTTGGATCCCGGTGCGTTCTACATTCTTGTCAGCCGTGAAGCCGTGACCATACCACCAAACTGCGCCGCCGAAATGGCCCCCTATTTGGCCATGGTTGGTGAATTTCGCGTGCATTACGCCGGGTTCTTTGACCCCGGTTTTGGCCATGATACCGCAGGCGGTGCCGGATCTCGGGGTGTGTTAGAAGTGCGCTGTCACGAGGCCCCCTTTGTGCTTGAACATGGACAAGTCGTTGGTCGTCTGGTCTATGAAAAGATGGCTGAAATCCCCCAACAGCTGTATGGGGCAGGCATTGCCTCAAACTATCAGGGACAAGGCCTAAAACTGTCTAAACACTTCAAACCATTGGCATAATATTGGCGGGATCGACCGCACGTAGGTCTTCTGTAATCTCTGCTTGAATAGGACGTTCTTGATGGGTTGTCAGCACCACATGGCTGCTGGTGGCCCGCACTTCCTTTAGCGCATAAAGCCGTCCAAGGAATCCTTCTAACGCATTTGAGTTGGCAACGCGAACTTTCAAAATCACGCTGATATCACCCGTGACCGTGTGTACTTCTTCCACCTCTGGTAAGCGCGAAATCATGATCATATCAGGCGTAATCCCCCAGCCAGCCGCGGTGACATGCACGAATGCCAGCAATGGTTTTCCAATGCCTGGACCGTCCAAGGCAACCTGCGTCGACTTGATCAACCCGTTTGCGCGTAAGCGTTTCACGCGCTCATGTAACGCCGCAGGGGAAAGGCCAATTTCCTCTGATAGGCTCGCGAAGCTGCGATTGGCATTTTGCACCAATGCAGCGGATATTTTTCGGTCAATCGCATCAAAGCGGCGTTCCTCACGCATAGCAGGCTGAAGATTATCTGTTTTTTCGTGCGCCATGTGATTTCCTCTGTTTCAATATTTCATTCGGTGATTAAAGACATATAGCGAATGACATTCACAAACCAATTGGAAACTTCATGCAACGCTCGGCCGTTCTTCTGTTAACCTGTACCGTCGGCATTGTCGGTTCCAATTCTCTGGTTCTGTCGCCTGTCGCCGCGGCGGTTGCCTCTGGCTTGGGGCTGCAAGAAGCCGCGGATGTGCTGTCTGCCATGGCGTTATACGGGCTTGCGGTTGCTTTATCCGCTGTTCTGTTTGCGCCACTTGTTGATCGCTATGGCGCTGATAAGGCTTTGAAAATCTCTCTTGCCGTCATGACCTTGGCCCTGGCTGTCACCGGAATTGCGCCGAACCTCTATATTTTGATCGCCGCACAGGTCGTCGCAGGTTTTGCCGCAGGTGTCGCCCTGCCCGCCACATATTCCCTTGCAGCACATCTGGCACCCAAAGGGCGCGAGTCGCAGATCATTGGCCAAGTATTAACAGGTTGGACCCTATCCATGGCCGGGGGTGTCACCCTATCTGCATGGATCACAGAATTCGCAGGTTGGAGATCCGTCTATTTCCTGTTGGCAATAGGTCTTGGCTTGGCAACTGTCAGTGTTTCCCGACTGCGTTTCGAAGCACCTCCAGCATGTGGGCAAATCACATCCCCACTTCGTGCGCTGCGTTTGCCAGAAGTCATCCCCGGACTTTTTGCTGTCCTTATGTTGGGTGGAGGTTTCTACGGAATCTACAATTATCTCGGTGCCCACCTTGAACGCAATATGGGCATGCAGGTGGGTGACGCGGGCTTTCTTACCTTGATGTATGGGATTGGGTTCGGCCTTTCCATGTTTCTTGATCCATGGCTTGATAAGGTTGGCCCTCGTCGCGGGCTGATTGTAATTTTCGCAACACTATCAGTATTCTACGCCAGCTTTAGCAACCTATCGAACATCTATAGTGGCTTGCTGGTTGGGATGTTCGTCTGGGGAGTTTTGCAACACGCGGGCCTTACACTAACCGTGTCGCGCCTGACAGCGATTGACCCAACACAGCGCGGGGCAATTCTTGGTTTGAACTCGGCTGTCATGTACCTTAGCGTCTTCGGCGCGACGCTGGTCTTTCGCATGGGCTTTGACATGTCCGGCTTAGCCGGGTGCATGTTGATCTCAGCCCTCCTCGCGGCCTTCGGAGCAGTCGAGGCAAGCGTCGCGCGGATGCGTCAACGACGCGCCGCTGCGACCTCGTAATTCTCAGATCTAGAACCGCATCATTCGCATAAGCCGCTGGATCATATTGATCGATTGATGCATCTGTTTTTTGCGTTCGGGGGACTGTGCCGATTTTTCACCATTTTTGGGCTGACCAAAGCGATCAACGCCCTTGCGCAATGCCATAAACCCAAACCTGCGGATTAATCCATAAATGTTCACATGCGCCTCCTGACAACTGTACTATTTCTATATGGCTTAAGGTTTCATTGACAATCAAGCATCAATCTTCGAACAATTCGCTCTGATCCGTGTCACCTAGATGGTCTTCGCTCTCGTCCCCTACCGGGCCAGGCATAAGACCGGGTGGTGGCCGATTGTCCAACAACCCTGCAGCGCGCAGTTCTTTCAAGCCAGGTAAATCGCGGGTGTTTTCAAGGTCAAAATGGTCGAGAAACTCCTGCGTCACCACAAAGGTCACCGGGCGACCTGGCGTCATGCGCCGCCGACCAATGCGTATCCATTCCATCTCAAGCAACTGGTCAATGGTGCCGCGCGAAACAGACACCCCCCGTATCTCTTCGATCTCTGCGCGTGTCGCGGGCTGGTGATAGGCGATGATCGCCAACGTCTCGACCGCAGCGCGGGATAGTTTACGTGTTTCCACCACTTCCTTATGCATCAAAAATGCAAGATCCGGTGCCGTCCGCATTGCCCAAGAATCCCCCGATTTTACAACGCGAACGCCCCGCCCTTCATAGCGTTTGCGCAGATAGGCAATCGCCTCGGCTGCGTCGCATCCATGGGGCATTCGCGATTCAATTTCTTTCAGGGTCATTGGCTCTGCAGAGGCAAACAGCATCGCCTCAACCATGCGCTCTTGTTCTGCAACCGGCGGGGCCTCGAAAAGAGTTTTCTCTTTTTTCTTAGGGTGTTGGGCGGCACTCATCGGATCAAGTTCAAAGTCACTCACTGGATTTCTTTCTAATCTGAATGGGCGCAAATACACTGCCCTGTCGCAGTTCAATCTTGCCTTCTTTCACCAGTTCAAGCGAGGCGGCAAAAGTCGCAGCCGTTGCGGATCGTAACTTTTCTGGGTCTTCAATCCACCCATCAGGAAGATAGGTGCCAAGCTCAGTCCAATCACCGCTATAACCGATTAATCCACGCAAACGTTCCAAGGCCTGTTCCATCGTGAAAACCGCATCACGATCCATGACAAACGGCCGAAAATCATCGCGCGTTCGCAGCCGTGCATACCCCTGCATCAAGTCCAACAGCGTTGCGGTGTAGGATACTTTACGCACACGTTCCACGGTTTCGACCTCACCGCGCGCAAAGAAATCTCGTCCCTTTTGATCGCGCGCCATAAGCCGTGCAGCGGCCTTTCGCATTGCCTCTAGGCGCTCCAACTGAAACGCGAGGTGTGCGGCCAATTCTTCGCCCGATGGCCCGGCCTCCGTTGGGTCAGGTGGCAGTAACAAGCGTGACTTAAGAAACGCCAACCATGCCGCCATAACCAGATAATCTGCGGCCAGTTCAATTCTTAGTGACTTCGCTTTTTCAATGAACGCGAGGTACTGATGCGCCAATTCCAAAACCGAGATCCGGCGTAAATCCACTTTTTGGGTGCGTGATAACGTAAGCAACAGGTCCAACGGACCTTCAAACCCTTCAACATCCACGATCAACGCTTCTGCCGCCAATCGCCGTGCGACGCGATCAGACACGCTTTCCCCGGGTATCACAGCTGCATTGTCCATCATTGTGAGCGGCTCACCAGTGTAGAACAGTTAAAGAAGTGTTTTAAGCTCGGCGATCGCAGCTGAAATGTCAACGCTGACGCCATTTTCGCGCAAAGCGAGCGCAGATACAGCGCGCCGACATGCGGCATCACTTAACCCGCCTGAAACCTTCGCAATGCCTTGCATCTCAGCCATCTCGCCATTGCAATGCAAAATCACGTCACACCCAGCGGCCAAAGCACGTTGACTGCGTTGCGCGACGGTTCCGTCCAAGGCTTGCATCGACAGGTCATCGGTCATCAACAGGCCACCAAAACCAATATCGTCGCGAATAAGACGGATCATATCATGGGAGGTCGTCGCTGGCCCGGTTTGGCCTAGGGCCTCGTAAACGATATGGGCGCTCATCCCCAATGGCAAATCCGATAGGGCACGAAACGCGGCAAAATCAACCTGATCAAGATCCGCATGATCTGCAGAAACACTGGGCAATTCCAGATGGCTATCAAGTGTAGCACGTCCGTGGCCAGGCATGTGTTTCACCACAGGCAGGGCACCGGCATCGAGATGAGCCTGCGCAACAGATTTCGAAATATCCACAACAGTTTCAAGGTCTTCGCCGTAACAGCGATTGTACAACACCGGGTGTGTTTCGGCGTGAGCGACATCGGAACATGGCACACAGTTCACATCAATCCCGGATGCCAAAAGCTGTGCAGCAATCACTTGATATCGCAAATACATTGAGCGGCGCGCCGCATCCGCACCATAGGCGGCCCGAACAGTTCGCACTTGGTCCAAAGGCGAGATCCATGTTGACCAATGCGGGGCGCTCATCCGTTCGACACGCCCCCCTTCTTGGTCAATCAATACCATCGCGTCATGACCAGCAGCCAAACGCAAATCATCGGTCAGCCGTCGAATTTGATCCGGATCCACCAGATTGCGTGCAAAAAGAATAAACCCAAGTGGCCGCGTTTCACGAAAGAAAGCGGCCTCCTCGGGTAATAAATCTTGGCCTGAACAGCCAAAAATATAAGCACCTGTCGCCGTGGAAACCGTCATCAGCGGATTTCTACAGGGATACAAATAACGGACCGTGCGATCATCTCGGAACAGAACTGACCCGTTTGTGCCGTGTCATCGAACCCATGTACACGCAAACGATAGAAGCTACGTCCGCTATGCGCTGCCGACTGGATAAGACGTTGTTTTCCTTCAAAAACACCACCAAACTGGCTGGTCAAACGATCCCATTCTGCCCGCGCGGCATCTTCACTGTCGAAGGCGCCAATTTGAACAAGTTTGGTGCCCACGGTGATCGCGCTTGGATCAACGTCCACACCGGAAACCGCTGCAACTTGTGTCGGTGCCGTACCTGCGTTGGACGCAGTCGATGTCGCGTTGGTAGGATCTGCCAAGCGAGTATAGGACCCTAGATCAAGCTGTGGACGCGGCAACGGTACCTTCGAAACAGACACGCCTGGAACGGACGGCGCTATACGTGTAATAACATTACCCTGCGCATCGCGCGTCTCGCCATACGTCGTGCCATCGGACTGGGTAATGGCCGAAGCCACGGCAAGCTGAATGCTGCTGTCCAAGTCATTTGCGGAATTCGTCGGAACAATACTGCGTGCGACCGCGGGAATAATGTCGGAAACGGGGCCGTCCCCCTCGATCAAATCAATCGGAGGCGGCGCAAGGATCAACCGATCAGCGGTCGCTGTGGCCTCGCCATTGGCCTGAACATCATTCACAGCCAAGCCTTGATGCGCAGCTTGGCGTCCACCAGGATCTTCGGGTTGCACACGTGCCGGAATATCCAAAGCCGCAACAACCGGAATGCCATTCACATCACGCATCGCAATCTGGTACCCCCAAACGCCCACACCGATGATCAGACCCAAAGACAAGGCTGCCCCAAGGTAATAAACCGGAGATGGCGCAACAGACGTAGGAACATATCCTTGTGCATCGCCCTGCTGATAGGGCTGCCCATATGGATCATGCGCCGCCTGATGTGGTGCATATTGGGGCTGCGCCTGCCGAGGTTGAGCATACTCAGGTTGGGTATATTGCGCCTGAGGCGCTGCATAACGCGCATCTGGCGCTTGCATCATATGATCAGGAACTACACGACGCGGCACAACAGCCTTGCGCTGCACAGCCTGCAGGCCTGGATGATGCCGATGGGCACCGTGGGAATCCGGCTGATCGTAAACCGCCATAGTCTTGCCTTTCTGTCCGCCTCCTGCTCCCAATGTGTCTCGGGTTTAACAGTTGCGGTTTCTCTGCCTCAATGACCAGCGACAGCACAGAAAGAGATCTCTTGGCGGATCCGTTAGCGCATTTCGTCGACCGGTTTCACACCAAGAATAGCAAGACCAGCAGAAATAACAACGGAAACTGAACGCGCCAGCGCGATTTTAGACTGAGACAGCGAAATGTTGCTTTCTTGCAAGCTGCGCAGCCCTTCCTCGTTCTTGCCCATATGGTACAAACCGTGGAATTCTGATGCCAATTCAAATAGATAGAATGCAACGCGATGCGGTTCATTGGTGCGCGCAGCGGTTTCAATCAAGCGTGGAAAGCTGGCCAATTTCTTGGCCACAGCCAATTCGGCATCGTGATCCAGAACAGATAAGTCAGCAGTTTTCAACGTCGCATCATCAACGGGAATTCCCGCTGCTTTCGCCTTCTTCAACACCGAATTCACACGCGCATGGGCGTATTGCACGTAGAATACCGGGTTGTCTTTGGACTGTTCAAGCACCTTGTCAAAATCGAAATCCAGCGGGGCGTCGTTCTTACGTGTCAGCATTACAAAACGAGTCACATCAGGGCCAACCTGATCAACCACATTGCGCAAAGTCACGAAAGTGCCCGCGCGTTTTGACATTTTAAAAGGCTCGCCGTTTTTGTACAGTTTCACCAATTGGCACAGCTTAATATCAAGGGGTACACGGCCACCGGACAAGGCCGAAACCGCGGCCTTCATACGTTTGACATAGCCACCATGATCGGCACCGAAGATGTCGATCAGCTGATCAAAGCCGCGCTCTACCTTGTTGTAATGATAGGCAATATCAGGCGCGAAATAGGTCCAAGCACCGTCTGACTTCTTCACCGGACGGTCCACATCATCACCATGTTCGGTGGATTTGAACAGGGTTTGCTCGCGGGGTTCCCAATCGTCAGGCTTCTTGCCTTTTGGCGGCTCAAGCACGCCTTCATAGATCAGACCGCCGGCTTCAAGTGCGCCAATCGCGGCTTCAATTTGGCCCGTGCCATATAGGGACTTTTCGCTATAGAATAGGTCCATCTCAACGCCCAAAGACTTCAAGTCTGCGCGGATCAGATCCATCATTTGTTCCGTCGCGAATTCACGCGCCTCAGCCAACCAAACTGATTCCGGCTGCCCAACCCAAGCGTCACCAACCTTATCTTTCAAGGCCTGCCCAACTGGCACGAGGTAATCACCCGGGTATGTGCCATCAACAAAGGCCACGTCCTGACCATGCGCCTCAAGGTAACGCAGATAAACCGACCGCGCGAGCACATCAACCTGGGCGCCTGCATCATTGATATAATATTCGCGCGTCACGTTGTATCCAGCGAAATCCAACAGACTTGCCAAAGCGTCACCAAACACTGCACCACGCGTATGCCCAACATGCAAAGGCCCAGTGGGGTTCGCAGAGACATATTCCACGTTCACCTTCAGACCAGCGCCCAAATCGGAACGGCCAAAATCAGCCCCCTGCTCTAGCACGGCGGCGACCAAACCTTGCCAAATAACAGGATCCAAACGCAGGTTCAAAAAGCCAGGCCCCGCGACCTCAGCACTGATCACCCGCGCATCGGCCATAAGCTTGGCGGCCAAAGCCTCAGCGATGTCGCGTGGTTTCGCCTTTGCAGGCTTCGCCAAAACCATCGCCGCATTGGTCGCCATATCCCCATGCGCCGCATCGCGGGGCGGCTCTGCGGTCACATTGTCATACGACAGGCCAGCAGGCAGCGCACCCTCAGCAACCATTGCATCCAGGCAATCAATCACAAGCGCACGAATATCAGCAAAGAGGTTCATGTTAGGCGTCCTTTAAATCAGTATCGCGGGTTTATCATGTTACGAGTTAGGGTCAACGCTCATTAATCCCCCTAAATGTCACCTCCAAACAATTGCAAAGCAGGCGCTCACTCGGAACATATCAACTCTTCAATCTAGCGCTCTTCCAATTCAGGGAAATATGGCGACATATTTTCATCTACCACCCATTTGATTTGCCCCTTTTTAAGGACAAGCACTTGAAACTGATTGTCTTTACCCTTTTGATCTTCATCATCGAAGAAATGAAGCACTCCATAAGATCCCACCGCCACCTTCGCGATAAACTCAAATAAAGCAACTACATAGTTCCACCGGCTATCCTTGTGGTTAAAGTTCCCGTTTACAAGGAGATTGTACGCGCCATTTTGCACAACCTCAGTACAGATAAGATTGGAATCCGGAGCATTCCGGAGGTACCTCCCGATCTTGGATCGCGCTTCAGAAAACAATACCTCGCATTCCCCCTCTTCATCAAAAGATTCTCGAAGGACGACCCAGCCGTGCAACTCAATCATTTTGTACTCCTAGCCACTTGAAGCTCGCCTTCATCACCCAAAAAACCGCGCATGTTCCGTCAGAGCAAAGCGATCGGTCATGCCTGAAACGTAATCCGCCACCAGGCGGGCGAGCATGATTTTGTCTGCGGGGTCAGAGATTTCGCGTTGCCAGTTTTCGGGTAGGACTTGTGGATTTTCAAGGAAATATGGGAAAAGATCTTTCACCACTTGGGTCACTTTTTTGCGCATTTCGACCACGCTTGGGGCGCGATACATACGGGTGAACAGAAATTCACGCACAATCTTTAGGTCTTGGAAGACCGCGTCTGAAAACAGCACCATCCCCCTGCCCGCGTGGCGAATATCCTCGACGGATTGAGGGTGCAGCTCGGCAATATTAGCGCGGGCCACGTCAATCACGTCCCCCACCAAGATGCCAAAGAACCGCCGCAGAATTTCATGACGGCGACGCCCCTGATCAAGGTCGGGATATAACGCGTCAACTTCTGCAAAACAGGGCTTCAACAGTGGCAAATCGGCAATGTCATCCATCGTAAACAACCCCGCGCGCAGACCATCCTGCAAATCATGGTGGTTGTAAGCGATATCGTCGGCAACGGCTGCCGCCTGGGCTTCGGCGCTGGCCCAAGTGGGCAGCTCAAGATCATGCACATCGTTGTAGTCACTTAAAGCATAAGGCAAATCACCCACCACAGGTCCGTTGTGTTTGGCGATCCCTTCAAGGCATTCCCACGTCAGATTCAACCCATCCCATTTCGCATAATGACGTTCCAAAGACGTGACAATTCGCAAGGCTTGGGCGTTGTGATCAAAGCCACCATAAGGCGCCATCATCTCTTCCATTGCGTCTTCGCCCGTGTGCCCAAAGGGCGTGTGGCCAAGGTCATGGGCCAATGCAACGGCCTCTGTCAGTTCGGCGTTCAACCCCAAAGCGCCTGCAATTGTGCGGGCAACCTGGGCCACCTCAATCGAATGTGTCAGACGCGTGCGGTAATAATCGCCCTCATGTTCCACAAAAACTTGGGTTTTATGTTTGAGACGTCGAAAAGCCGACGCATGAATGATCCGATCGCGATCTCTTTGAAAACAAGACCGAAACGCACTTTCTTCTTCCGCAAACAGCCGCCCGCGGCTATTATTCGGGTGTGAGGCATAGGATTTCAACATATTTGCCTGATCTCGCTGTTGTCGCCAGTTATCCACACCCTTATATTGACTGTGAAACGAAATAAACCGCGAACTGAGGCCCCCATGTCCCTGACCCTGCCCCCAAGCGTGACAAAACGCGCCTTTGAACGTCTCTCTGAAATCAATGATGGCGTCGATATCCCGCAAGCCCTGCGCATTGCTGTTGAAGGCGGTGGGTGTTCCGGCTTTCAGTATGAGATCAAACTTGACGCTGTGACGGGTGATGACTTGGTGCTTGAGGGCGAAGGTCAAAAGGTGGTGATTGATTCAACCTCGCTGCCATTCTTGACCAGTGCGGTGATTGATTTCACCGATGAACTGATCGGTGCGCGATTTACAGTTGAAAACCCGAATGCCACCAGCGCCTGTGGATGCGGCACCAGTTTTTCTATGTAATCTTCCCTGCTATCTTTACGACTTAGCACAATCAAAAAGCCCCAGAGATCGCTCTCTGGGGCTTTTTCGTCGTGGTAACTCTTGGGCTTAATTGCGATCTGATGCGTCTTCAGAGGCCAATTGGCTTGCGAACCAAGCTGCGGCAACCGGGTTCACGCCGCCTTTGGAAGACGCCGTTACACCAACAACTGGGTTTGATTGGGTTTCGATGCCGGTGCCTGCCTCTGCTGCGAGATCTGCAAAGATTTCAACAGCTTCTGCAGTGACTGGTGTGTGGCTGTCCAAAACAACGGCTTCAATGCCAGTGTTGTCTTGTGCGAAATGTGCTTCGACGTCTTTGGCGCCAGCAAAAGCAGGAGCAGCAACAGTCAGGGCGAGGATGGATGCGATTACAGTTTTCATTTTCATATTCCTTAC
Organism: Halocynthiibacter namhaensis; assembly: GCF_000812685.1. GTDB lineage: Bacteria > Pseudomonadota > Alphaproteobacteria > Rhodobacterales > Rhodobacteraceae > Halocynthiibacter > Halocynthiibacter namhaensis. The sequence continues at coordinate 40,091 of NZ_JWIF01000067.1, read as the reverse complement.
GGGTCTGGGTTCGTTTGTTTCGGTGGAAGTCTTGTTGCTTCCGATGAGTTTGATTTGGGGGTGGCCGTGGTCACGTTCAACACACAGAAGCGTGAGGATTGATCACACATCGTGCACGACCGCACACAGCCGTGTGATCGACTGAAATAGGCACATCCGCATGGCCTTGCATTACGCAGCGATCCGAGGGAAAACTGCCCAAACAACGGAGAGCGCCATGATCATCGCCACATATAATATCAACGGCATCAAAGCCCGATTGAACGCGCTAACCGATTGGCTGAACACCCGAAAACCAGATGTCGCGATCTTGCAAGAGATCAAATCTGTAGATGAGAACTTCCCACGTGAGCATTTCGAGGACATGGGATATCAGGTGGAAACACACGGGCAAAAAAGCTTTAATGGTGTGGCGATCCTATCAAAGCTGCCGTTGGAAGACATTCGTCGCGGATTGCCTGGTGACGACAGTGACGAACAGGCCCGCTGGATTGAGGCAACTGTTATGGGGGAAAAAGCGGTGCGGATCTGCGGGCTTTATCTGCCCAATGGCAACCCGGTTCCCGGCCCGAAATATGATTACAAACTTGCTTGGATGGAACGGATGGAAGCCCGTGCGCGCCAACTGTTGGACTTCGAAGAACCCTTCCTTATGGCCGGGGATTACAACATCATCCCTCAAGCGGAAGATGCCAAACACCCAGAGAACTGGGTTGAAGATGCCTTATATCGCCCCGAAAGCCGTGCCGCATGGCGTCGCCTGTTAAACCTTGGGTTCACCGATGCGTTGCGCATGCGCAATGCCGCGCCTGAAACCTATTCCTTCTGGGATTTCCAACGGGGCGCTTGGAACCGCAACGATGGTATTCGCATTGATCATTTTTTACTGTCGCCAGATTGCGCGGATCTTTTGCAGGATTGCCAGATCGATTCCGAAATTCGGGGCTATGAAAAGCCCAGCGACCACGTCCCGGTTTGGGTTAAATTGGACGCGTAACACGCGCCCAAGATTGCTGTGACGCTGCTGGATTACTGCGAAAACCCTGCCAAATAGGCCGCTATGTCTTCGCCGCCTTGAGCCAGTCGGACGCTCATGTTTACCCGGAGATCACTGTCACCGGTAAAATCACGCACGAAGGCGATAGGATCTTTGACGAACGCGGCGAGGTTGGCCTCGGTCCAGACCAATCCGTCCGCGCCCGCATGTTTCATTGCATCTGTATACATGCCTATCGGCAAACGCGGACCACCGTTCAGATAGTCATTCTCGGTGCCCGCCACTCGTCCAATCACGCCAAACAGGTTCGGGCCTGTAATTCCACCCTTCACCAGAACCGTACCGGCGTCATCAACAATAATGTGGCAGGCAATGCAGCGTCTAAACTGCTGTTCCCCTTTGATGGCATCCCCTTCGGCGAATACGCCTGTAGCGCCCACCGCCCCCAACACGCCCCACATCAGCGCTGTGGCAATTCTAATCGTCTTCATTTCACCCTCTTTTTAGATTCGTGCACATCCCCGCGCACAACTTCAAGGGGAACCATATTCACGTCATATATGGGTTGATCCAGATCAACGGTTGGTATGAAACAAAAAAGAGCCGGGACAAACCCGGCTCTTTCATATTCGCAATGGATCGGTTCACCGCAACGATGAGATCTAGTCGCGGTGCACACGCTCGCGGCGTTCGTGGCGTTCCTGCGCTTCCAAAGTCATGGTCGCAATCGGACGCGCGTTCAGGCGTTTCAGTGAGATAGGTTCACCTGTCTTATCGCAGTAGCCAAATTCACCCTCTTCGATCCGACGCAATGCGCTGTCGATCTTATTGACAACTTTGCGCTCACGATCACGCGTGCGTAATTCCAGCGCACGATCTGTTTCTTCCGAGGCCCGATCCGCAACATCTGGGATATTGCGTGTGTTGCCTTGTAGGGCCTCAATCGTATCTTTATTGCCTTCAAGAATATCATCTTTCCAAGCAATCAACTTACGACGAAAATATTCCAATTGGCGATCATTCATGAACGGCTCATCTTCAGCCGGATGATAATCGTCTGGCAAGAAAACTTCAGCTTTCATACCCGCTCCCGTTAATAATATTGCCAGGGACATAACTCGCCAGTGATCGAGGGTAAATTCCCCCCAGGTCCCGAGTCCGTCTTCCGGCTCTCTCTCTCTTGTGCTTGCATTACGCGATCTCAATAAGATTGTCTACTAACAGTTCACCGGGAGTTGTAGCGTCGCCCACATCTGCTATGGTCGTGGGAAAATCATGTGGTCGATTGAACGCAAATTGAGCAATATTTCGCAAAGAAAGACACGACAGAAATGAAATTTACTGGCACCAAATCTTATGTTGCAACCGACGATTTGACCGTTGCAGTCAACGCCGCCGTGGCGCTTGAGCGTCCCCTTTTGGTAAAGGGTGAACCTGGCACAGGCAAAACCGAACTTGCCAAACAAGTGGCGGACGCCTTGGATCTGCCAATGCTGGAATGGCACATAAAATCCACGACAAAAGCCCAGCAAGGCCTGTATGAATATGACGCTGTTTCGCGCCTGCGCGACAGCCAATTGGGCGATGCACGCGTTCATGATGTGAAGAACTACATTCGCAAAGGTAAATTGTGGCAAGCCTTTGGTGCAGAACGGAAATCCTTGTTGTTGATTGATGAAATTGACAAGGCAGATATCGAGTTTCCGAACGATCTTTTGCAAGAACTCGATAAAATGGAGTTCCACGTGTATGAGACCGGCGAAACCGTCAAAGCGGTCAATCGCCCGGTGGTTATCATCACGTCAAACAATGAAAAAGAGCTGCCCGACGCGTTTCTGCGTCGCTGCTTTTTCCACTATATTCGCTTCCCAGATATGGACACGATGCGCAAAATTGTTGAAGTGCATCACCCTGGGATCAAGGATGCTTTGCTGACCGCGGCCCTGACGCAATTCTATGAAATTCGTGATCAAGCTGGCTTAAAGAAAAAGCCATCTACATCCGAAGTTCTAGATTGGTTGAAACTTCTACTTGCAGAAGATCTTTCTGCGGCAGATTTAAAGGCGGATTCAAGTTCCGCTCTGCCCCGCCTGCACGGTGCTTTGCTTAAAAATGAACAAGACGTTCATCTGTTTGAGCGCCTCGCTTTCATGGCCCGCAATCAACGCTGAGAACACTCATGTCAAAAACGAACATCACCATCCGCCCGCTCACCCAAGATGACGAAGCCGAATGGCGGCGCATGTGGACGGGGTACCTTAACTATTATCAATCAGAGGTCACGCAAGAGATTTATGCGTCGACATTCGCGCGGCTTTTGGGGGACGATCCCCAAGATTTCAGCTGCCTGATCGCCGAACATGAAGGTAAGCCCGTTGGATTGACCCATTTCCTATATCATCGGCATGCATGGAAAGTTGAAAACGTCTGTTATTTACAAGATCTCTGGGCGGATTCTGACCAGCGTGGTTTGGGCATTGGACGCGCTTTGATCGAGGCTGTATACGCCCACGCAGATCAAGCGGGAAGCCCAACAGTTTATTGGCTAACCCAGCACTTCAATGAAGATGCAAGGAAGCTATATGACCGTATCGGTGTATTGTCGGATTTCCTCAAATATCAACGTCCGTAATTTCCACCATTTTGCCCGCTAATTTTTCGTCATGCTTGTTCCTGTCAATTCGTATCTTGGGTTCCTATATCAATAGACACATCCGCCGCAGCACTTGCCGCCGCCGCTCTCTGAATTCAACAGGACACACATGCCGCTTTCGACCTATCTTCGCATTACCAGAAGTATATCAGCGGCTTGTATGATCGCGGGGCTTGGTGCGGGATGTGTTTCCTCCACGATGCCCCCTGATCACATCCCGGCGACCGGGGGGGACCTGCCGGCAATGCGGCAGTTCACGTCACCACCACAACATGGTCCCACCCGATCCAATCGCAGCCTGGCCCAAGATTTTCTGGACCTCAGTTTTCAGCTAGAGAACGGGGCAGCCCTGCCCGTCATGACGCGTTTTGAAGGGCCGATCAGCCTGCGTGCGACGGGAAATCTGACCGCCACAGCACAGCATGACCTCAGCAGGCTTCTGGCCCGTATCCGACGCGAGTCCGGTATCACTTTGGCCCAGGTGCCCGCTACGCAACCCGCCAATATCACAATCGAATTCGTACGCCCGTCTGACATTCGCCGCATCCTGCCTTCAGCCGCATGTGTTGTCGTTCCCAATGTGAACAGTTGGCATGAATATCGAAGCCAACGGCGATCTGACATTCGTTCGTGGACGGATATGGTCATACGTGAAAACATTGCGATCTTCGTGCCGGATACCAGTGCCCCCCAAGATATTCGTGACTGCCTGCACGAAGAACTGGCCCAAGCGCTTGGCCCAGTGAACGACCTGTGGCGCCTGCAAGACAGTGTGTTCAACGATGATAATTTCCACGTGGTGCTTACCCGTTTTGATATGTTGATGCTGCGCATCACCTATGACCCTGCCCTGCGTTCGGGCATGACACGTACTGAGGTCGCAGCGCGCTTGCCTGCAATCCTTGAACGCATAAACCCTGAGGGCAGTTTCAACGCTGGGCGTCCGATCGCGACAGTTTCCCCCGCGGTCTGGCAAAACGCCATCGAAACGGTTCTATATTCAAACGCGTCCACTTCAAAGCGTCAGCATGCCGCCCAAAATGCAATTGCAATATCACAGAACAGTGGTTTGCCCCCCCAACTGTCAGCACTTAGCTATTATGTGCAAGGGCGCCTAAATGCCGGGCAAGATGCGCAGCTTTCAATCAATGCATTGTTGCAGGCGGGTAAGATTTACCAGCAGATTCCAGGCACCCAATTGCAGTCTGCCCATGTCTCACATCGCTTGGCATTCGCGGCATTAAAATCCGGAAACACATCAGATGCCATTCGCCTGATTGACGGCGCGCTTCCCATCATAGAAAAGGCACAGAACGCAATCGTCTTGTCGTCACTTTTGATGCTGAAAGCCCAAGCCTTTGAATATGAAGGACGCTTGACAGAGGCACAAAACACACGCCAAACAGCCATCGGCTGGGCGCGTTATGGCATTGGCGACATTGCAAAAATCAACAAGCGCTTAGGCCGGATTGCATCCTTGCCACCGCCCCGCGCAGAAGACGGAGAAATTTGATGTTTATCTTTGGTTTTGGGCTTATCGGAGCCTTCCTCGGCACGCGCCGCGCAACACGTCTGAACGGCGCACGTATTGACAAAATTTGGCTTGCGGGCATCTTTGGGGTTGTGGGCATGATCCTGGGCCTGCTGACCACCGTCTTCATCGAACGTATGGGATTGATGTAAACCATGTTTCTGCCCTTCTTTGACAAGCTGCGTGACGAAGGCGTTCCTGTTTCTCTGCGCGAATATCTTAGCTTTCTTGAGGGCATGAAGGCTGGCTTGACGATCTATGATCCTGAAGGGTTTTACTATCTGGCCCGAACCATCATGGTAAAAGATGAACGCCACCTTGACCGTTTTGACCGTGCGTTTTCCGCCAGTTTTTCGGGCATTGAAAACATCACCCTTGATCAAGTGATGGAGGCCGTGGACATCCCCGGTGACTGGCTTGAAAAACTAGCTGAAAAACACCTAAGCGCTGAAGAAAAGGCCGAAATCGAAGCTCTTGGTGGCTTTGATAAGCTGATGGAGACCCTGAAAGAACGCCTGAAAGAACAAGAAGGGCGTCATCAGGGCGGCAACAAATGGATCGGCACAGCGGGCACATCGCCCTTTGGTGCCTATGGCTACAACCCCGAAGGCGTACGCATTGGGCAGAACGAAAGCCGCCACCAACGCGCGGTGAAGGTCTGGGACAAGCGCGACTTTAAGAACCTTGATGACAGTGTCGAATTGGGCACCCGCAACATCAAAGTCGCGATGAAACGCCTGCGCAAATGGGCGCGCGATGGGGCTGCGGATGAACTGGATTTGGACGGTACAATCCGGGCGACCGCCGAAAATGGATACCTCGATGTGGTCACCCGCCCGGAACGTCGTAATGCTGCTAAAGTGTTGATGTTCTTTGATATTGGTGGATCGATGGATCCCTATATAAAAGTGGTGGAAGAGCTGTTCTCGGCGGCGCGCAATGAATTCAAACATCTCGAATATTTCTATTTCCACAACTGCCTTTATGAAGGGGTGTGGCGCGACAACGCACGCCGCTGGGGCGCACAAATGCCGACCCATGAAGTGTTGCGCACCTATGGCGCGGATTACAAATGCATCTTTGTGGGGGACGCCTCAATGTCGCCCTATGAGATCGCCTATCGTGGTGGTGCCAACGAACATTGGAACGAAGAACCCGGCCAAATCTGGCTTGAACGTGCGCGTGAGCAATGGAAATCCAACCTGTGGATCAATCCGATCCCGGAAAACCAATGGCGCTATACCCAATCCATTCGCATGATCCAGGAGATCTTTGAGGATCGTATGGTCCCTATGACCTTAAAGGGCATCGAAAGCGGCATGAAAGAACTGTCGCGTTGAGCGCTTGCACCTGACCCGAACCCACCCCATATTCAACGCATGATCCGTTTTACCCCAATTCTGCTTGCGCTGCTTTATGGCATCTTCATGTATCGTTTTTCTGTGCGGCGAACCCATCGCCAGTTGGATGAACAATCCACGCGATTAGATGATGCAGATCTGGAAACTTTGACGCGCAAGATGGCCCAGGCATTGGACCTACCCCGCATTCCTGTCTTTATCTATGAAATCGATCCGGTGAACGGGTTGGCGGCGCCGGATGGGCGCATTTTCATCACCCGTGGATTTTACAATAAGTTCAAACAAGGCGATGTCACTGCTAAAGAAATGTCCAGCGTGATCGCCCATGAATTGGGTCATGTCGCCCTTGGCCATTCCCGCCGTCGGATGATCGATTTCTCGGGGCAAAATGCGATGCGCACAGCCCTGGCTATGGTCTTTAACCGCTTCATCCCCTTCATCGGCCCATGGATCGCAAGCATGGTCATGTCGCTGCTTATGGCGCGTCTGTCCCGCAATGACGAATATGAAGCCGACGCTTGGGCCGCCGCCTTGTTGCACAAATCGGGCATTGGGGTCGCGCCGCAAAAGTCGCTGTTTTCAAAACTGGAAGCGCTGACCAATTCCAACGCTGGCACAGCGCCTGCGTGGCTTCTCAGTCATCCCAAAACCACGGAACGTATCGCGGCACTTGAGGCTTTGGAAAACCGCTGGTCGCGCGTGGATCAAAGCTGATCGATGTAGGCCGACACAGCTTTGCCAAACCGGGGCATACGGGCTTTTTTGTATAGTTTACGGATGTCCCAAGGCTGACCCGACAGCTCTTCGGCCTTCGCGTGAATACGCATGGCAATCGCGTGCATGAGCTCAGGGTTTGCATGAAACAGGCTGACAACGAACCCGTCAGGGTCTTGTCTGCTCAGGCCTTCCTCCGCCAAAATACGTTGGGGAAAATCCTTTGCATTCATAGTGATAATCAAGTCGCATGAGGATTCAGCAGCAGCAGCCAAAACATGAATGTCGTTCTTATCCGGCAACCAATACCGCGCCATGCGGCCCTGATCCACAAAGGCTTCGCACCCAGGCCATGCCGCGCGCAACAGGGCAATTTCGCCCCGCGCAATAGGTTCACTGGCAGGCGCAACACGGGCCGCAGCCCGCGCCCATTCTTCCAAGATGCGGGCAGACCACCGGGGTTGATACATTCCCTGATCTGCCGCCCCGATCAACACTTCGCGCATCACCGTTGGGTAAAGCACGCAGGCGTCAAGCATGGCACGCATCAGCCGTCCAAACGCCAGAACATCGCCTTGAGATAACCGCTTTCGGCCAATGATGGATGCTGCGGATGATCAGGTCCAGCGGACCCCGTGTGCAACAATTGCGCCTGACGCCCAGCCTTGCCAACACCACGATCACAAGCTTCGCGAAAACGTGTTGCATCCGCGGAATGCGAACAAGAACACAAGCCCATATATCCGCCAGGTGCGACCAATTGCGCCGCCAAACGTGCGACACGTTCATACGCTCGGAGACCCTTTTCAAGCGCTGGCTTAGACGGTGCAAAAGCAGGCGGATCACAGATCACAACGTCAAACTTGACGCCATCTGCGACCATTTCTTCCATAACATCAAAGGCATCACCCTTACGTGTTACAAGACGATCAGAGGCGTTCATTGCCGCAGCACCCTTTTCAGCCAGCTCAAGCGCCGGAGCGGACCCATCAATGCAGGTCGCAGATTTCGCGCCCGCAGCAAGGGCCGCAAGACCAAACCCGCCAACATGCGAAAACACGTCCAAAACAGTCGCGTCTTTTGACACACGCGCGCCAAAGGCATGGTTATCGCGTTGGTCAAAGAACAAACCGGTTTTCTGACCACCCAAAAGGTCCGCCATATAAGTCGCGCTGTTCATTTCCACAGGGATCAACCCCGTGACTTCGCCCAAGACGACGCCAGAAACGTCATCCAGACCTTCCGTTGCACGGGCGCGTCCAGCGGCATTTTTCACGATATTCTTAACACCATCGATCGCCGCCAAAGCGTCTTTCAACATGTCAAAATGCATTTCGGCCCAGGCCGCGTTGGGTTGCACAACAATCGTGTCGCCAAAACGGTCGGCAACAACGCCAGGAAAGCCATCGGCCTCGGCGTGGATCAGGCGGTAAAATGGCGCGTCATAGATGTTTTCGCGCAGAGCCAAAGCACGCTGCACACGAGTCACAAACCACGCGGCATCAATGCGGGTTTCAGCATTGCGATCCAACATGCGGGCGGCAATTTTGGAACCCGTGTTAACAGCAACCGTGCCCAGAGGTGTGCGTTCTGCATCCTCAAGCGTGGCGATTGTTCCAGGGGCCAGATTTTTACTGCGGCGGTCAAGCACAAGTTCATTGGCCCAGACCCAAGGCGCACCAAAGCGAATGCGGCGCGTGTCCATTTTGGGTTTCATGCGAATAACCGGGCGATCAGCGGGGTCCGTAACGGAGAAAGAAGAAGATGTCATATCCCCCTCTTAGTGCGTTTCGTCAGCGCCCGAAAGCCCTGGAATTGCCTTATGTCTCGTAATCTGGCCGTGGACGCCCCCGCGCGCCCCCACGACGCCGACCTTTATTTTGTGCGCCCATCACCGCGTCACGTAAAACAGAGCTCATCGGGTGATCCGGGCTGGGCGTTGCGAAATGCGCATGTAGATCCGCAAGGGCTTGGGTTTCATCGACGTCATCCTTGCCGCTGATTGCCCAATCCAAGAAAACAGATCGGCATTCCTCAAGCGTGATTCCATCCATGGAATACACGTCTGTAAACAAGCCCTTAGGGTCGATTTTCGTCAAATCAGGCACGAGATCAGCCATCATCATTTCCTTACCGTTTTACGGCACTTGAATGCCCAGAATTCGGTCAAAAATCGCAGCCACTTGCTTTTTATGCGTTTCCACCTGCGACTTCAGGGCGTCAATACCGACACTTTCACATGATGACAGCAGGAATTTACGCCCGCCTTCGCCGATTTCATCCTCATTCAACGCCCCGGCGGTCAGCAAACGTTCCGCCATACGCAGGTTCCAGATCAAATTCCGTGCTTGGCGCAGGTCATCCACCTCCCCCATATGCAGAAGATCACCGGCATCTGCGATCTGTGCATCCGTGCCCCGGGCGTTGGAATGGCTGCCAAGGGTCAAAAGCTGCGCCAAAAGTTCAATATCTTGCAATCCCCCCGCACCGCGCTTTAAGTTCCACCCCGCACGTGGCGGATAGGCATCGGCAAGCCGCGCCCGCATGTCCGCCACATCCTGAAGCACCTGTGTCCCCATGCCGTGGCCGTCGATTAGATCCTTGCGGAACGTTTCAATCCGCACGCCTAAATCCCCATTGCCCGCAATCACCCGCGCCCGCGTCAAAGCCATATGTTCCCAAGTCCAGGCTTCCTCGCGTTGATAGGCCTCAAAGGCATCAATCGACGTGGCCACTGGGCCAGACCGCCCGGATGGACGCAGCCGCATATCGACTTCGTACAAGCGGCCCTCAGCCATGGGCGCGGTCAGGGCTGTGATAAAGGATTGGGTCAGGCGCGCATAATAAGGGCGCGTGGCGAGGGCACGTTTTCCTGCCGCATTGCCCGCGCTGTCATCAATGCCTTTAGCGTCATAGATCACCAGTAAATCAAGGTCTGATCTGGCGTTAAGCCCCTGTGCGCCAAGGGATCCCATCGCAATAACAGATGCCCCGCCACCCTGTTCTGTTCCAGGTGGCACCCCATGTTTGCGCGAGAATTCCGCAACCACCAGCGGCCACAAAGCCCGCACCAAAGCTTCTGCCAAATCCGCATATTCGCGCCCAGCTTCGGTCGCGGTGATGAGGCCCCGCAAATGATGCACCCCAATGCGAAAATGCCATTCCTGCATCAGGCGGCGTGCCAGATCCAGCTGACCTTCGTAATCCGTGACAGCGGAAAGTGCCTCAGAAATTTCTGCATAAAGCGCATCAATGCCAGGCCAAGTGCCAAAGAACGTCCCACCGATCACCGCATCCAGGACCTTGGCATTCTGTGACAAATATTGCGCCAAAGCCGGGGCCGTGGCGCAGATATCAACCAGCAAATCAATCAACTGTGGATTGGCATCAAACAGGGAAAACAACTGAACCCCAGCGGGCAACCCGGCCAGGAAACGGTCAAATTGCGTCAAGGCTTCGGTTGGGTCGGCAGCATTTTGCATCCGCGACAGGATTTCCGGGCGCACACGGGCAAATATTTCCTGCGCACGCGAGGTCCGCAAGGCAGGATACCCAGGCCAGCGCGACAGAATTTCCGCCTCGTTTTCCGACAGATCAGGGCCATCGCAGGCTTTGCTTCCATCGGGGGCGAAAAACCCTTCGGCCACTTTATGCACGTCAAGCAACTCGGCGGTCAGACGCGCCTTAAACGCCTCAACATCGCTTTCGCCCATGAAACAGGCCAGACGCGCAAACCCTTCGTCAGAGTTCGGCAGACTATGGGTTTGGGCGTCGTTGATCATCTGCAAACGGTGTTCAATCTCGCGGTGACTGCGATACCTCGCGATGAACAGATCCGATGCCTCTTGCGGCACCCAGCCCTTTTGCGTCAGCGCCCGCAGCCCCGCCACAGTTTCGCGCGACCGCAAATCCGGGTCCCGCCCGCCGGCAATGATCTGTCGGGTCTGGGTGAAAAATTCGATTTCCCGAATGCCACCACGCCCCAGTTTCATATTATGCCCAGGCAGCGAAAACGCCCCGCCCAAACCTTTGTGATCGCGAATACGCAAACGCATGTCATGGGCATCCTGGATCGCAGCAAAGTCCAGATGTTTGCGCCAGATAAAAGGCGTCAGGCGCTTCAGATAACGCGCGCCCGCTGCCAAATCCCCCGCGCAAGGATGCGCTTTGATATGGGCGGCGCGTTCCCATGTGCGGCCCTCGCCCTCGTAATACCGCTCTGCCGCTTCCATCGACAAACAAACCGGCGTCACCGACGGATCAGGGCGCAGACGCAAATCCGTGCGAAAGACGTATCCCTCATGGGTTAAATCATTCAACGTCGCCGCCATTTTACGCGTCGCGCGGATCAAAGACGCCCGCGCATCATGGTAATCATCTGGCGCGTATTGATCTTCGTCAAACACACAAATCAAGTCGATGTCCGATGAATAATTCAGCTCGCCCGCGCCCATTTTCCCCATGGAAAGCGCGACCATGCCACATCCGGTTTCCAGATCCGCATCCGTCATACCAGGCAGCTTTTTGCGGCGTATTTCATGCGCCAAAGCCGCTTTCATCGCCAAATCAGTTGCGAGATAGGAGAATTCCGTCAACGCGCCGGTCACCTGTTCAAGCGCATAGACCCCGCCCAAATCTGCAAGCCCCGCCAATAAGGCCACCCGGCGCTTGCCTCGGCGCAATTCATCGGCGATTTGGTCATATGGGACCTGACGCAGGCGCGCGTATTCTTCTTGCAAAACCGCATCAGGATCACGGGTCAACGCATCAGACAACCAAGCCTGTTCGCGCCCCATCAACCCCAAAAGATAGGGAGAACACCCGCCGGTACCCTCGATCAAGGGTCGCAACTCGGGTGCGAGGTCCGGAAATAAGACGCAGGCGTCCTCCCCTCGGGCAACATCAAAGGGAATCGGATGGCGGGTCAGCTGAGACGTAAAATTCATGCTTAAAAATGCGCGTGCAATGCCCCGATGGTCAAGCGGACTTGTCATCGCGACCGCAATCGGTTTCTCTGCCGCAACAAGGGAGATCATTTCATGAGCAAAAGCCTAAAACGCGTGCGTGCCGCCTTAGAAGCCGCAGGCTGCAACGTCGAAATCAAAGAAATGCAGGATGGCACACGAACAGCGGTCGAGGCCGCAGCTGCGGCGGGATGCGACATAGATCAAATCGCAAAATCTATCATTTTTGCCGGTGCGCAAACCGGCGGGTTGTTTCTATTCGTCACCGCAGGCGGCAATCAGGTAGACCCGACCAAAGCCGCTAAACTCGCCGGTGAGGATTTGATACGTGCCGACGCAGGGGAAGTACGACGTATGACAGGCTTTGCCATCGGCGGGGTGTCCCCCGTTGGCCACCTCACCGCCCCCAGGACTTTCTTTGACTCACGATTGATGGACTTTGACATCGTATGGGCCGCTGCAGGCACCCCGCGTCATATTTTTGCGATCCCTCCAATGGATCTTTGCGGTTTCCTAAATGTTCAAACATCTGAATTCACGTCATAATTTGAATAATGTAAAAAGTATTTACATTAACTCTTGATATTTCAGGCAAGGACGCCAATCTTGGGTATGTAAACATGATTTACATTATTCAAACGACGGAGACCCAAAATGCATACCGCAACCGCCCATCACGCAGACACCTCAGGCAACTGGTTCTCTCGTGCGACGCACTGGCTTGATGAACGTGGCAAAGGCGCCTGGATCGCAGCGATGGTCCTTGGTTTTATCTTTGTTTGGCCTGTTGGCCTCGCCCTTCTTGCATATATGATTTGGAGTAAACGCTTGTTTTCACGTTCTTGCACCCATTCCGCCCACGCCCCGCGCCACCACGGTTTCTCAAGCTCGGGCAACAGCGCGTTTGACAACTATAAAGCGGATACGATCTCACGGCTTGAAGACGAACAACGCGCCTTTGAAGACTTCATGATCCGTCTGCGTGAAGCACGCGATAAGACAGAGTTCGACGACTTTCTCGACGACCGTTCAAAACGTGCAAAGGAAACCGCGCGGCGTGAAGCTGACTTGGCAAAAGACGACCCCATCGACGCATAATACGTCTCCCTATTTGACGGAATATACCTCGATATAGATCGACAACAAACCTGCAGTTTCCCCTGCGGGTTTTTCTTTTTGTGGGGCGATGCATTCACCAATTAACCATTTTTTCATACCTTCCCCCAATTTTGGTGCATTAACCTTACTCCTGAAAGGGCTTGGCCTTAGGCCACCCAGTTGTTATTCTAGGCAAAGTCGGGGCCCAATGTGATCTAGGGCACTCGTTCTGTGAAAAGAAACGTCAACCACGTTGTGATCATGCCGATTTGGTCTGATCGCAAGTCATTTCACCCCTTGGGGAGATACCGAATATATGCGCCATTCGTTACCTATTGCGCCCCAATTCTATGTGACCGCCCCGCAGCCCTGCCCCTATTTAGAAGGGCGGGTTGAACGGAAGTTATTCACCGCACTTCAAGGTGAGAATGCAACGCAATTGAACGATGCACTGTCCCACCAAGGGTTTCGCCGTTCCCAAAATGTGCTGTACCGACCATCTTGTGCTGATTGCAATGCTTGCATGTCTGCTCGTATTCGCGTGGCTGACTTTGCCCCATCACGCAGCCAAAAACGTGTCATGAAACGCAATTCGGATCTGACCCGTCGCGCGACCGCACCTTGGGCAACCGAAGAACAGTTTGATCTGTTCCGTCTGTATCTAGAAACACGTCACGCCGATGGCGGCATGGCGGATATGGATATCTTTGAATTCGCCGCAATGATCGAAGAAACCCCGATCCGCTCGCGCGTCATCGAATACACCATGACAGACCCCGAAGGCACCGAACAGCTGTTGAAAGCCGTCTGCCTGACCGATGTTCTTGAGGATGGCGTTTCAATGGTCTATTCTTTCTTCGACCCCGAGCGTGAGAAACTTAGCCCAGGAACATGGCTAATCCTTGATCACATCGAAATCGCCCGAAATGCGGGATTGCCCTATGTTTACTTGGGGTATTGGGTGCCCGGCAGCCCCAAGATGGATTACAAATCCAAGTTCTCGGCGCTTGAGGTCTTTCAAAATGGGGCCTGGACACCTGTGGATGCCTCAGACGCCACAAACACCAAACAGCATCACCCACTAGCAACAGATCCCATATCGGAACAGGTCGCCCAACTGACCCTGCCCGACGCCATGACACCCCCGATCTCATAGTTGAACGGCAGCTAAAACGCCCCCCCAAAGTCATACATGGTCACAAGGTGCGAATGCGGAACACATACCCAAATCGCTGTGGATATATGTTCCGGTCTCCACATAGCGCAGAGGTCTGGTTCACCGCCAGACTTGGTAACTTCCACAAACGCCGCGCCCCCCACATACGGAAAGATCCAGCCCATGACGCATGATGACCAGTTCCACACACCCCCTGATCATTGGTCCACTCTAGTACCCGAAATGCTCGTGACGGATCTGCCGCGCTCGCGGTCTTTCTATTGTGACCTAATCGGGTTTACCGAAAAATTCGGACGCCCCGAGGATGGATTTCTTTATCTCGAGATGGGGCACGCGCAGATTATGCTCGAGGCAATATCCGACGACAGAAAACAGGCATGGATAACCGGCCCGCTACAAGCGCCATTCGGGCGGGGGCTAAATCTTCAAATCGAGATACCTGATGTTCAGTCAATTTACGCACGCGTGCTTGCAGCGGGAATTACGCCATATCGCCAGATTCGCGCATCTTGGTATCGCGAGGGTGCACACGAAAACGGTCAAAATGAATTTCTCGTTCAGGATCCCGACGGCTATTTGCTACGCTTTGTGCAACACCTTGGGGCACGTCCCGTCGCAGACCGCTAAACACTCGCGCCACCCTACAGGCAGAGGTTTCCCGCGTCCCCCGCACATCCCAAAACGAGCCAATTTTCCTAATAGGCGATCCCAACCGCCCTCAGAACTTAGCATTAAAAAAGCCGCCCCAAAGGGCGGCTTTTGATTTCGAAATGCGGGTTTAGATCAATGCCCGATCAGGTTCGGCACGATTGTCACAACCGATGGGAACATCCACAAAAGCCACAGCCCAAGCACCTGGATCAACACAAACGGAATGATGCCGCGATAGATGTGACCGGTGGTAACTTCTTTTGGAGCAACACCGCGCAAATAGAACAGCGCAAAGCCGAAGGGTGGCGTCAAGAAGCTGGTCTGCAAGTTCACCGCAATCATGATGGTGACCCATTTCGGATCCATCGTGCCGCCGTAAATCACAGGCCCGACAATTGGGATAACGATGTAAATGATCTCAAGGAAATCCAGCACAAAGCCCAGTACAAACAACACCAGCATCACGATCAGGAAGACGGTGAATTCATCGTCAAAGCTTTTCAGGAATTGCTGGATGTAATGTTCACCCCCGAAAGAGATCACCACAAGGTTCAGCAACTGTGAGCCAATCAAGATGGTGAACACCATGCTTGTGACTTTCGCAGTTTCCCGCACCACAGGCGATAGAACCGCGCCGCGCCACAGAACCCAGCAGGCCCAAAGCAGGCCGAACATCACCGTGATCCACGCCGCCATTGCAACGATATAAGCGATGAAATCTTCTGTCGGCACAACCGCGCGGCCCATGCGGAGGTCAAAGTTCACACCCACAAGGATCATGATCACAATCGCAAAGGCTGTGACCAAAACGCCGCGTCCAGTGCCACCAGTGTCTTGCAGCTTACGGAAGGCCGCGAGCATGATCGCCCCGCCTGCCCCAAGTGCCGCCGCAGGGGTTGGGTTGGTGATGCCGCCAAGGATCGACCCCAGAACCGCGATGATCAGAACCAGCGGTGGGAAGACCACCCGGATCAGATCATTGCGCCCCAGCATGATCGCCCCTTCGCGCGCGCCATAAATCGCCAAGATGCCAGGAACGACCAACCAAAGGAAGGTCGCGCCAGAAGTCGTCACAGGTGTAATAAACACCGCATCGACCAAAAGCATGCCCAACAGGCCAATCGCGCCGATAATCAGAGGTTTGCGATCGCCGTGCAATTCAACACCGCGGGCAAAGGCCAGAACCAAACCGAACAACACAACAAAGGCCAGGATGCCCGTGCCAATTGGCGCGGCGTCTGCGATTTTTTGCAGACGCGAGGCTTCGATTTCATCCGCAGTCAGCGCCACAGATTCCTGTGTGCCACCCGCGGCTGCAATATCGGCTTGTTCCGAAACCGCGATGTCCCAGGCCTCTTGGCCATGCAGCGTGATCATCGACGCCTGACATTGCTCTGGCACATTTGTGCGCAAAGATGCGCTTGCACCAACGTCAGAATAGCTATCAACAACAATCGCTTGCGTGCCTGCAAAATTCGCCATGTTGGCCGCAACCACGAAACCGATGATGCCCACAGGCACCGCCAAGAACCATGTCAGGGAATGCGCGCGCGTTGAAGCACCACCACCGGATCCAGCAATATGCACCGCAGGCGCATGATGCGGGCGCAACAACGCATACCCAAAGGCATAAAGCGCATAAAGCATCGCCAAAAGGATACCCGGAAGCAGTGCTGCCTGGAACAATGTGCCCACGGAAATCACCGCCGCCTCGCCCAGATATGTCAGCGCGTCAGAACAGCCAGCTTCTTGGGCACGGGCCTCTTGTGCGGCGGAATAAAGGTCGCCCGCAAGCGTGCCCAGCAACACAATCACGATGGATGGCGGAATGATCTGCCCCAAAGTGCCCGACGCCGCGATGACGCCGGTTGCCAGTTCAGGTGAATAGTTATTGCGCAACATGGTTGGCAGGGACAGAAGGCCCATGGTCACAACGGTTGCGCCCACAATGCCCGTTGAAGCGGCCAAGAAAGCCCCCACAACAACCACAGCCACAGCCAAACCACCTGGCAACGGGCCAAAGACCTTCGCCATTGTTGTCAGCAAGTCATTTGCGATCTTGGAACGTTCCAGCGTGATGCCCATCAACACAAACATCAGAACCGCCAGAAGGGTTTCAATGGATTGCCCCGCGAGAACACGTTCGTTCATCCGGTTGACAATAAAGGAAATATTGCGGTCCAGCGCCGTTTCCCAACCACGCGTGAACACAGGTTCCGCGATGGTGGGCAAGTCAGGATACCTGAACAGACTGATCGTGTCCGGGTGGAGCCCCGAGTTCGTCAGCTGTTTATAGGCCTCAGAACTTGTGTCCACCGCCGCATGTATCAGCAGGCCGGACGTGTCCAAACCCGCGATAATTGAAAAGGAAATAACCCCAGCGCCGCCAATTGCGAAAGCCACCGGAAAGCCGGAAAGGATCCCGGCAAACAGGCTGAGGAATACGATAATCAGGCCGACTTCTACGCCATCTAGTCCAAAAAACATCTATCTCATCCGCCCTTAATGCGTGCCTTCGTAGGCTTCTTCACCCTCTCCGAGGGTGTCTTTATCGAGGTACTTGCCCTCGCTTGCTTCGCCTTCTTTACGTTCCAAATAGGACCGCCAGAAGAACGACCAGCCGTGAATGAACACAAGGCCCGCGAATGTCACCAGAAGGATCTTGAACATGAAATAGCCGTTGAACCCTGAGGGGCTGAACCCGATGGTTTCAATGTTCCAGCGAATGGCGCGTGCTTTGGTGATCAGACGATCCAAGCTGTCGGAAGCCGATGGTTTCGGCACAACAAGGTGACGCCACATGAAATACCAGCCATACATCCAGGTCAGCACGGCCGAAGGCAGCATGAAGACCATCGCGCCGAACATATCGATCGCGCGTTTGGTACGGTAAGACACGCCGGAATAGACCAGATCAACGCGCACATGGCTGCCTTGAACAAAGGTATATGTCGCACAAAGCGTGACGATCAGGGCGTTTTCGAACTTCAACATCTCAGCCCACCAGCTGACGTCTTTGTTCATGCCTTCGCCAAAGAAATAAGGGATTGTGGATGCCGTAAAGATCCGCTGCATGAAGACAATCATGATCTGCTGCAGCACCATAATCAGACCCGCCCAGGCCGCGATCCGACCAAGGCCATTTGCAAAACCTTCCGTGATGCGCACCAGACGCCACATGAATTCATTGCGCGCGATGCCAATCACCGTCAGCACGATGAACCCCGTGAAAATTACGAAGAAAAACTCAACCGAGCCGCCATAATAGATAAAGCGCATCAGCGATTGCTTCACCTCAAGCTCAGGCATTTTATCGTTGATATAGGGCAGCCAAGACAGCCAGCTCCCCGGATGTGTAAGTGCATAGCCTAAATTGTAAAAAGCCATGGCGAGGTTCGTCGCGAACCAGGTAATGCCATCAAGCATACCTTCCCCCTGCAGTCAGTGCCCAGGCCCCCGCCCGCGCGTCTTTTGTTGCCCGGTTGATCCAGGTCGAACATTGGAAAACTCCGGGCCTGTCACCAGGCCCGGAGCAAATAAGCAGCCGTTTAAGGCTTAGCCCATGATACGGTCACGCTGCGCGCGATATGTACCTTCAGATTTTGTCAACCAGCCGGAAGATGCCGCCATGGATGTCTCAACAGATGCGCGCACTTTTGCGAACAGCTCGTCATCCATGTATTGGTCAAGAACTTCACCCGTTGCAGTCGCCATTGAATCCCAAACCGCGTCAGGGAATTCCAGCGTTTTAACGCCGCCAGCTTGCAAACGAACCAAAGCTTCACCGTTGTTCGCAAGGAACTGAGCAAGGTTCCATTGGTTTGCTTCTGCAGATGCAACTTCGATCATTTTCTGATGTGCTGGGGACAGCTCGTCAAAGACGTCGCGGTTGGTTGCAAGGGACAGACCTGCGCCTGGCTCGTGGAAACCAGCGGTGTAGTATGTTTTGGTGATTTCTTGGAAACCAGCTTTTTCATCAGCCCATGGGCCGATCCATTCGGTGCCGTCAATCGCGCCGGATGCCAGTGCTTGGTACACTTCAGAACCTGGAAGGTTTTGAACAGATGCGCCCAATTTGGACAGCGCTTGGCCGCCAAGACCAGGCATACGGAATTTCAGGCCTTGGAAATCTTCTGCAGAGTTGATTTCTTTGTTGAACCAACCACCCGCTTGCGCGCCAGTGTTACCAGCCAAGAAGGATTTCAGGCCAAAGATTTCGCCCAGCTCGTCATGCAGTTCCATGCCGCCAGCGTGGTAGTACCAGTTGGACAGTTCTTGTGCAGTCATGCCGAATGGCACAGCGGTGAAGTAAGCATATGCAGGGTGCTGACCAACGAAGTAATAATCAGCCGCGTGATACATGTCCGCTTGACCAGAGGTCACAGCATCAAACACTTCCAACGCGCCAACAAGTTCACCAGCCGCTTTGATTTCAACAGTCAAGCTGCCGTCAGACATTGCATTGATGGAATTCGCAGCGTGCTCAGCGGCGTCAAAAACGCCCGCAAGACCACGGCCCCAAGCCGTTACCATAGTCAATGTGCGGTTGCCGGTCGCGTAAGCTGGTGCAGCAAGCGTAGAAGCAGCAGCAGCAGTGCCACCAAGTGCAGATGTTCTTAGAAATGAACGACGATCCATTAAGGTCTCTCCCGTTAGATTGCGCCCACGCCATCAAGTGGCCGGGTCATTAAGGTGCCGTGACCCTACGACGTGTTCGGGTTTCGGAAAAGCCTCAATTTTAGGCGAAACGCCGCGTTCCTTTGCATCCACAACGAATTTATTGTGTTTTGGTAAGAAAATATAACCAAACAGACGACACTATAAAATTGCGTAAAGCCGTCGTAAATTCACACAAAAGCGCAGGTACAGCCCAAATTCGACACCCAACTAAGCCGTTTTCATTCGAAATCATAACATAAATCGCTCTTCTGCGAATCTCTTGGCCTGATAGGTTCCGAGAAGTCATTAGCCTCCGGCACAAGGATCGACGGCGGCTATACATTGTAAAGCGACATCAAGATAGGACCAGGCCAGCCACCGAATGTGGTTGACCGGGACGAACGCCATACGGACGCCCCGTTCCTTGATCAACAACTTCGGCCAATATACTGCCGTCTTCAGATGGAGAATACGCCTACGGTGCCTTCGCAAATGCGACCAGCTGGCAGAACAAAGCAGAGCACAGTCAGAATCTGGCACAAAAGCTGACCTGATTTTGCAAAAATTTGCCTAGACCGTCGAAATTCGCAACTTTCCAAAAGATTTTTTTTGCCAGAAGACAGATTATTGCACATTTTGCCTGTTGACCCCCCTTTCGCTGCACAATAAAGTCCCCCCACGTAATGAAACCTTTTGGGAAGAATTCTGATGAACGCTCTTGTGGTCATTGTGGGAAGTTGGCGCATGGTCCGGTAACGGAAACCAGATTTAAAATCATGCGCCCCGGACCTAAACAGCCCGGGGTTTTTTATTACGCAAAAGCGGGCAGACCGGGATGGTCTGCGAGAATGGAGAAGACGATGAGTGGTTCAAATTCCAGCACAATGACCGGTGCACAGATGATCGTAGAAGCTCTGAAAGAACAGGGTGTCGACACGATTTTCGGCTATCCTGGTGGGGCTGTTTTACCGATTTACGATGCAATTTTTCAGCAAAATGATGTCCGTCACATCCTTGTGCGCCATGAACAAGCAGCGGTGCACGCTGCCGAAGGTTATGCCCGGTCCACCGGCAAACCTGGTGTTGTTCTTGTGACCTCCGGCCCGGGTGCCACCAATGCTGTGACTGGCCTAACAGACGCGCTTCTCGACTCCATCCCGCTTGTCGTGTTGTCTGGCCAAGTCCCTACATTTATGATCGGCACTGACGGCTTCCAAGAGGCCGACACAGTGGGCATCACCCGCCCCTGTACCAAGCACAATTGGCTGGTTAAAGACACGGATAAACTGGCGGAAACCATCCACCAGGCCTTCCATGTTGCGACCTCTGGCCGCCCTGGCCCGACCCTGATTGATATCCCAAAGGATGTGCAGTTTGCATCCGGCACGTATGTTTCAAAACCTAAAGCAAAAACAGCGCATTACGCCCCACAAGTTAAAGCAGATGTAGACGCCCTAACACAGCTTGCTGAGCTGATGGAAAAGGCCGAACGTCCCGTGTTTTACACCGGTGGTGGCGTCATCAATTCCGGCCCTGCCGCCAGCCAATTGCTGACCGAACTTGTTGATGCAACAGGCTTCCCGATCACCTCAACCTTGATGGGTCTGGGATCCTACCCCGCATCGGGCAAAAATTGGATCGGCATGCTGGGCATGCACGGTCTTTATGAAGCCAATATGGCGATGCATGATTGCGACCTGATGATCACCATTGGTGCGCGTTTTGACGACCGTATCACCGGCCGTTTGGATGCGTTCAGCCCGGGTTCTACCAAGGTTCAAATCGACATTGACCCGTCTTCCATCAACAAAGTTGTGCATGTTGACCTGCCAATTCTAGGCGATGTCGGCCATGCAATGGAAACACTGCTGAAAATCTGGAAAGCCCGCGGTCGCAAGACCAACGCAGGCCCCCTTGCCCAGTGGAACGAACAGATCGCTAGCTGGAAGGCCAAGAAATGCCTGTCCTACACCCAGTCTGAAACCATCATCAAACCGCAATATGCGCTGGAACGCCTTGAGGCCCTGACGAAGGGCCATGATCGTTACGTCTGTACCGAAGTTGGTCAGCACCAAATGTGGGCTGCGCAATATCTGAACTTTGAAGGTCCTAACCGTTGGATGACCTCTGGTGGTTTGGGCACGATGGGTTATGGCATGCCGGCCTCTGTTGGTATCCAAGCCGCCCACCCCGAAAGCCTTGTTGTGAACGTGGCGGGTGAAGCGTCCTGGTTGATGAACATGCAAGAAATGGGCACCGCGATGCAATATCGTCTGCCGGTGAAACAGTTCATCCTGAACAATGAACGTCTGGGCATGGTGCGCCAGTGGCAACAATTGCTGCATGGTGAGCGTTATTCACAGTCTTGGTCCGAAAGCCTGCCTGATTTCGTATTGTTGGCAGAAGCCTTTGGCGCGAAAGGCATTCGTGTGTCAGACCCGAAAGATCTGGACGATGCGATCATGGAAATGATCAACTATGATGGTCCGGTGATTATGGATTGCTTGGTTGAGAAACACGAGAACTGCTTCCCGATGATCCCATCAGGTGCCCCGCACAATGAGATGCTTATGGGCGACGCAAATGTCGAAGATGCCATTGGGTCTTCCGGCGCGGTTTTGGTTTAAGAAAGGCTGACAAATGTCTGCACTACAACTAAATAAAGGCGCATCCAAAAAATCCGCCTATGACCTAAAAGATCCGAATTCGGATATCATCGAAACCCACACGCTGGCTTGCGTGGTTGACAACGAAGCGGGTGTTTTGGCCCGTGTCATTGGTCTGTTCGCAGGTCGTGGGTATAACATCGACAGCCTCACAGTGGCCGAGATCGACAAAGAAGGCAGCCTGTCGCGGATCACGATTGTGACCACTGGGACGCCCGCGATCATTGAACAGATCAAAGCCCAACTTGGGCGCATCGTGCCTGTGCATGAGGTGCATGATCTAACGGTTGAAGGTGCATCTGTAGAACGTGAATTGGCCCTTCTGCGTGTGCATGGCACAGGTGACGCCCGCGTCGAAGCCCTGCGTTTGGCAGATATCTTTCGCGCACAGGTCGTTGATTCAACACTGGAAAGCTTTGTGTTTGAGATCACCGGCACGCCAGATAAGGTCGATGCCTTCGCAGATCTTCTGCGCCCGCTTGGCCTTGGTCGGATCGCACGCACAGGTGTCGCGGCCCTGTCACGCGGAAAGTAATCCGCTCAGTCAACTCACATATGTTTTCGACTATAGTTTAAGGCGGCCAGATTTCCCCTGGCCGCCTTTCCTTTCGCAGCGGATGTTCCGCATGGTGAGTGTGTGTTCTACCCGCTTCTAAGCTGGGCGTATACGAAAGGAATTCATGGGGATCGTTGCCCTGTCCGAGTTTTCATTCGCAGCGCATCTTTCGCGCGAATCTATCCAACAACGACCCACCTGAACGGGATTTCCACCTTTAGCCCAAGCCTTGACTGTTCGTCCAAGGAAAGCAGCGTCCACGCACTGAGCGCCACCTTCCTTGGACGGTTCCTGCGGCTCATCTGCGAGGAATGGAGCACGCGGGAATTCGGTTATTACTGCATTCGTATCAACGTCGATTGGTGGCTCTTGTGCAGTATCGCCTTGTGTGGTCGCATGTTTCGCCTGCGCCATAAGAATACTTGATAGAGATTCACCAAACGAATTCTGGGCAAGCAATTCAATCGTGCTAGCAACACGCCGGCCGTATGAATAACGGCATTCAAACCGCACGAAGTCGCCCATCTTCAAAGGATCAACCGGAAAGTCGTCCAAACCCTCGATCGAAAAATACACGAGGTCATCCTGATCTTCGCACCAGATCATTCCGCAACCTTTCCGTACCCATAATACCAGTCCCAACATAAACACTACTCCTTGCAACGTCCTTCAACTATGCCGAACAAATTCCGGTCATGCGAGATCGTTTCATGTGACACGATTGTTTGATTTTGTGACGCTAAGGCTTGTTTTGCGTCACATTGTGGTTAAAGGTTCTACTAGTGGAACCCTCCATCGCCCAAATCAACCATTGCGAGAGTCACTTGTGACTGTGGTTGCCTAGGGTTAAACACGCACAATGGCAGCTGTAGCCGAGTAACGTAATGATTAATACGTCATCCCCTCACGACACCCGTGGGATATTTGCGCGAAACCTGAAGCTCCTCATGGGAGAACACGGGAACGTCGCGGAATTATCTCGCGTTCTTGATGTCAACCGAACTCAACTCAACCGTTTCTTATCCGGTGAATCTTTCCCGCGTCCAGATATCCTGCAACGCTTCTGTGATCACTTCAACGTGGATGCGCGCATCTTGCTTGAACCAGTCGAATCTCTGAAGGGCCCAACAACCGGGCTAAAGCAGGAATTGGAAAAATACGGGTCTGGGTATAACTACGAAGCTTCCGGGCGACTGCACGACGGGTTCTATATTTTTTGGAAGCTCACCTATGGGCGTCCGCAAAAGGGCCAATCCATCTTAACACTGGTTAAGACCGTCGACGGGATTCAGACATTTTCAGGGTATATGCCCAAGGCCAGCGGCACGTATTTCATGCCTTCGGACCCCCAGAAACGACGCGCGGGTGGGATCATCTTCCCGCAAGACGATGGGTTTTCGATGTTGGCCTTTGACCCTCAGGGGCGCCGCATTTCCCTGAGTTTTATGGAATATGGCTATATGTCGCGGCTGTATGTTGGGGCCAGTTATCTATCCACAGGTGACACCCCGAACACCCAGCCCTATGTGCCGGTCGCCATGCAGCAGCTTCCGCCAGATGCACAACATGTGCTCGCGGCGGCGCGTGACTCGGGTTTGCGCCCCCTCGAAACAATTCCGCCAGCCATTCGCGAACTTCTTCTCGCGTCACCTGCATATTCGTGAACGACGCAGGGCGTTTTCAACGCGCCCTGCTCACCCCTGCAACACTCTAAGCCGCTTTCAACGCAGTCCGGCGCTTGACTGGCATCGACAAGACCGCATATTTGCGCCCATCCCCGGGATTAAGATAAGGTTCTCCGATGCGGCCAGCGTCATAGCCCAATTGGCGCAGCGCACGCATCAACGCCAAGGGCGACAGGGACATGAGTTCCGTCCCGCCCTGCGACGCAGCTGTCTCAGCAAGACCTGACACAATCAAGGACAGGCATTCTGACCGCTGCGCATGGGTGGTCAAACCATCGCTAACCACAAGACGCGTACATTCCCACAAGCCCTGACTTTCGACGGCGCTGTCCAACACTTCTGACGGAATATCGAGCAACTTTCCATCGACCGCATCTTTTAACATATAACTGTGTTGCCCCCAACGCGCCGTGGTCGGCATAACACGCGCGCCGCCAACAACCTGCCCCCGATCCAACACAAGAGAATACCAAGCGACCGGCGTGTCATATTGGTCCATCTCGAACTGATCGTCATGCGGAATATCCCACCCCAGTTGATCAACGAAGAAATGCTTACGGAGCTTAAGGTATCCCCAGAATGCATCGTTATGGTTGTGAAGGCAGGTGAGGTTAAAAGTAATGTTTTGCATTATGCTAACTCCTATTTTGCCAATACAGTTAACGCCTTTAAGAAATGCAATTCTATAGATATTCAACCAAAGCGGGAACATCTGGGTATCATAGTCCCCCCAGCTGGTGCCTTCAGGGCGTTCCAAAGTTTCAGAATGAGTGTAGACAGATCAGATCAAACCGAACTGAATGGCCAAAGCTGCAGCATGGCTGCTGGTTTTGGCATGCAGCTTGTATTTTGCGTTCTTTAAACGTTGCTTCACCGCCCCGAGAGATATCCCCAAATCATCAGCGATTTGCTTCATCAACAAACCATCTTTGATCATAATCAGGACTTCAAGCTCGGCTTTGGTTAAGTTCTTCGGCGGTGAATAGCTCGCATGCAATTCGCTGATAACTTGGCTTAAAATACGTATTTCTTCATCGCTAAAAGCCCGATCTTGCCGCGCAAAACTGCCGTAACTGCGCTGCCCATCGACACAATCATCCAGACAACTGATCGCGACCCCATGGTCAAGCCCATGGCGCTTGGCGTCCCGCAACACGTTTCTCGGATCAGGGATTTTGATGTCAGCCCAACGGGTGGCACCTGTATTTCCATAGACCCATTTCAGGACCGGGTCATACATCATAAAGCCATGATTGGTGTAATGAGACACCCATCCCTCAGGCAGGGTATTGGCCTCTGCAACAGGAAAAGCGAACCCTACTCGCATCGCAAGATAGAAGCCAGACGGCGCTAAGGTCGTCAAAAAATCGAGATCAGCTTTATCAATCATCAAACAAATATATTTTGGTTAAACCATTACCCTTTAGAGAGGTTCCCTCCGCCACAAGGTCATGTCATAATTGCAAATAAGACGAATGTTTCTCTTTTTGCAACAAAAATACACTGAGATCTACGAAATGCGGACAGAACTTACTATTTCTCCTTTGCTCAGTGCGTTGGATGAAATTTGCCCTTCAGGATATGCGATCGCACTGCATATTCGTTTTACGACTCCAATGTTTCTCTTTCAGACCTACAAGCGTGACTGGATTGACACCTACACCCGTAAGGGAATGGTGATGACAGATCCCACCGTGCGTTGGGGGTTTGAAAACACCGGCACGCAGACTTGGGACAATCTCAGCGATCAAGATGACGCAGGCGTTTTGCGAGAGGCCGCTGCGCACGGATTGAAGTTCGGGTTTGTCCACGCGATGGAAGCAGGTGATTCACGGACCGTTGCCAGTTACGCCCGCAGCGACCGTAACTTTTCCGACGCCGAGACAAGTGCCATCACCGCCATCATGACGAAACTGCATGAACTTACCCGCGACACCGACGCGCTGCCCGCAGCAGAAATTGCCGCACTTAAGACCTTGTCGATCACCCTGACCCACGCGGGCCGCCCGATCACATAACCCCCAGAACACCGAACTGTCCCCGATCAATCTCGCTATGTCGCAGCTTTGGTCGGGCGCTTCTGTCTACGTCCCAGATTTCCCCAAAAGAAACAAAAATTTCCTGAAAGCGACATATTGTCGTAAACGCGCGGGCTGTGATGAAAAATCGCATGCAATTTTCATGAAGAAACTGTTTCAAACGGAGCCTGCCTTGGTCCATTGTCTTGACTGGAAGATCTCTCTGATCATTATCACGATTGGTGCAGAAAGGGGCCGTGCCGCGCGCGGTGGTCCAGGCGTGCTGTAAAGTACCCTTCCCTTTCTACTAACCAAATCGAGACATAACATGACTGCTAAAACCTCCCGCCGTTCCGGTGGCCGCGCCGCCCGCAAAGCCCTTCGTGAAGCCCCAATTGCCATGGAAGAACGTTCCATCCGTCCAGGGATGGAAAGCGCGACCCTGAAAATTCTGTCCGACGAACAGATCAGCATGATCCACGAAGCCGCGATTGAGGCGCTTGAAACCATTGGTTTTGCAGATGCACCGCAATCTGGTGTCGATCACATGGTACGTGTTGGCTGTATCCTTGGCGACGATAACCGTATTCGTATCCCCCGTGCGGTCGTCGATGACGCCCTGTCAAAGGCCTGTAAAGACATCACTTTGAACGGGCGCGACCCAAAGCATGACATGCAATTAAACGGCCACCGCGTGCATTACGGCACGGCCGGTGCTGCGGTCAGCTTGGTGGATGTTGAAACCGAAGAATATCGCGATTCCACTGTGCAGGATCTGCATGACGCCGCGAAAATCGCGGATCAATTGGACAATATCCACTTCCTGCAACGCCCGATGGTCTGCCGCGATATTCCCGACAACTATGAGATGGATCTGAATTCTATCTATGCCTGTGTCGCGGGCACCACCAAGCATATTGGGACTTCTTTCACCGAACCCGACTTCGTCGATGGTGCGTTTGAAATGCTGCATATGATTGCCGGTGGCGAAGATGAATGGCGCGCGCGTCCATTTGTGTCCAATTCCAACTGTTTTGTCGTCCCCCCCATGAAGTTCGCGACTGAAAGCTGCGAAGTGATGGAAAAGGTCATTGCTGGCGGCATGCCTGTATTGCTTTTATCCGCAGGTATGGCAGGCGCGACCACACCATCAACTGTGGCAGGCGCCGTCGTGCAAGCGGTTGCGGAATGTTTGGCAGGCATCGTCTATGTGAACGCCGTCAAGCCTGGCCACCCCGCAATCTTTGGCACATGGCCCTTCGGCCTTGACCTGCGTTCCGGCGCTATGACTGGTGGGTCTGGTGAACAAGCACTTCTGACCGCAGCTTGCGCACAGATGCATAAATTCTATGGCCTTCCCGGCGGTGCCCCTGCGGGGATGACCGATGCGAAACTGCCTGACATGCAGGCAGGATGGGAAGCGATGGCATCGAACGTCATGGGTGGTCTGTCTGGTCTGAACATGGTCTACGAATCCGCTGGGATGCATGCATCCCTGTTGGGGTTTTGCCACGAAAGCCTGATCTTGGGCGATGATATCATCGGTCACGCCCTGCGCTGTGTGCGCGGGATTGAGGTCGACGATATGACGCTTGCCCTAGATCAGATGCGCGAAGTTTGCCTAGGTGGGCCTGGTCATTATCTTGGCACCGATGCGACCCTTGCGCGGATGGAAAGCGATTATGTTTACCCAAAAACCGCTGAACGTCTATCGCCGAAAGAATGGGTCGAGGTAGGTAAACCTGACCTGATCAAGGCTGCAACTAAGAAAAAAGAAGAGATCCTGGCAGAACCTTCCAATGCGGCACTTGACCCGGTTCTCGATCAAGAAATCCGGTCTAAGTTCAAAATCCACTTGGGCTAAAGACCCACGGAATATTCAAAACGTAAAAAAGGGCGGCGGGATAAACCTGCCGCCCTTTTACATCGCTAAGGTCTCGTTAACCGCGCAGGCGTTTGCCTTCGGGATCAAAGGCAGGTTGCTCAAGAATACGCGCTTTATGCGGCGCACCCAGGATAAAGACATCCACCGTATCACCAGGCTTTGCGACGCCAGCCTTCACAAACCCAAGCGCCAGGGATTTACCAACGGATGCCCCAAAGGCACCAGAGGTCACGCGACCCGCAGGCGTGCCATCGGGCATAAACACAGGTTCCCCGCCGCTGGCATCCGCATTGTCGACTTCGATTTCAAAACCCACCAGCAGTTCACGCGGCGCGTCGTTTTTGATTTTCTCCCAGGCCGCTTTGTTCAGGAAATCTTTCGCAGGCTTCACCAAACGTTCAAGGCCCACTTCCTGTGGGTAATATTCAGGGCTGTATTCGCGGCCCCATGATCCATAGCCTTTTTCAATGCGCAACGCCCCCAACGCACGCCCGCCAACCGGGCCACCTTCAACCGCACGCGCCTCAGTGATCAAAGCATCATAGAGTTTGACCTGATCCGCCTCGGCGCAATGCAGCTCCCAACCAAGATCACCAGTGAAACTGACGCGGATCGCAAGGCAATCTACCCCGGCAACGGTGATCTGCTGTGAACGCATGAAACGGAAAGCCTCATGCGACAGGTCAACATTTGTGAGACGCGCCAGAAGATCGCGCGACTTGGGCCCAGCAATGTTAAAGCCAGCGGTCGTGTCCGTCAGGTTCGTAAATGTTGTTCCCTCAGGCATTGGAACCGCGTTGAAGAAACGCTGATGATAGCGTTCCGCCATACCAGAACCGACCATCATATAATCGCCCTCGCCCAACATGGTCACCGTGAAGTCACCCGCAATACCACCGCGCACAGAGATCAGCGGCGCAAGACAAGACCGCCCGATTTCCGTTGGGATCGTATTGGCCAGCAACGCATCCAGCCAGGCATGCGCGCCAGGCCCCGTGATGCGGTAATTGGCAAAGTTGGAAATATCAATGACACCAACATGGTCACGCAACATCTTGGTTTCATTCGCGACAGGTTCGAACCAGTTCTGACGGGTAAACCCATTGGTGTCGGTCACACCCGGCTTATCAGCGAACCAAAGCGGATGTTCCCAACCACAGCTTAGGCCAAAGACCGCGCCCATATCCTTTTGCATCTCATAAGCAGGACGCACGCGTGCAGGACGGCCCGCAGAACGTTCCTCATTTGGGAAGTGAATTGAGAAACGGTTCGCATATTGATCCTGCACCTTGGCTTTGGTGAATTTCGCATCCGCCCAATCGCCAAAACGTGCCAGATCCCAAGCGAACATGTCATATTGTGGTTCGCCCTCAATGATCCATTGCGCCGCCAGCAGACCAAGCCCACCGGATTGCGAGAAACCAGGAATAATACCGTTACAACAGAAGTAGTTAGACAGTTCAGGCACGGTGCCAAACAGTGCGTTTGAATCCGGCGACCAGATCATCGGACCATTGATCACACGTTTGATACCCGCGTCCCCGACGACCGACAAACGATCAATCGCACGCATGATATTGTCTTCGATCCGTTCAAGATCATCTGCGAATAGTTCATGGCCGAAACCTTGTGGCGTGCCATCTTCGGCCCAGAACTTCATGTTCTTTTCATAGGCACCAACCAATAGACCATCACCTTCTTGGCGCAGGTAATATTCGCCATCGCGATCCGCAACAGATGGCAAACGTTTGCCATGCGCTTTGACCTCTGCAATGGCTTCGGTCACAAAATACTGGTGCTCTGTTGGGATCAGTGGCAGTTTCAAACCCGCCATCGCGCCCACTTCACGCCCCCAAAGACCGGCTGCATTCACGACCCATTCTGCTTTGATGTCACCTTTCGGCGTGCGCACAATCCATGTACCATCTGGCTGTTGTTCCGTTGCGGTCACCGGGCAGAACCGTTCCACTTGCGCACCCATCGCACGTGCGCCAGCCGCATAGGCCTGGGTCACACCGGATGGGTCCACATTGCCGCCATCGGGTTCATACATAATGCAACGAATGCCGTCATAATTCACCAATGGGTGCAATTTTTCAGCCTCAGCGCGGGAGACTTCATGGAAATTCATGCCGTAATATTTGGCTTTGGCTTCCTGCAAACGCAACTGATGTTCACGGGCCTCGGTCTGGGCCAAGTACAAAGATCCCGGCTGAAACACGCCACAGCCCTGCCCGGTTTCTTGTTCCAATTCCTTATACAGGTTCATGGTATAATGCTGAATTCGCGTGATATTACTGTTGTCGTGCAGGCCATGGATGCCTGCGGCGGCGTGCCATGTTGATCCAGAGGTCAGCTCGTCGCGTTCCAGTAGGATGCAATCTTTCCATCCAAGTTTTGCGAGGTGATAAAGGATCGAGCAACCGATCAGCCCGCCTCCGATGACGACAACCTGGGCTTCTGTGCGCATGGGTATTCTCCGTTTTGCTGCCCATAGATTGGACTGCGTCAAGCGGCAACTCCGCGCCAGTTAGCGACATTAAATGTCGTATAACTTTCAGTTTCTCACTGCTTTTCTATTTCAAGGTCAAAATCCAAACGGATTATCGGGTCCACCAGATCTGGATAGCCGTCCGCGCCGAAATCTCGTCGGTCAAATTGGCCACGCACCCGCAAAACCGAAGGCTCGTCCATGTCGCGACCATCATGAGCCAAGGTAATATCCAGATCTAAAGTACGGGTCTGCCCCCGCAAGGTAAACTGGCCGCGCACCAGAACACCATCTTGATTGGGCAGAACTGAGCTGCTGACAAAATGTGCGGAGGGATAAATACTGGTCGAGAGAACCCTAGGTTCTTTCAGGGCTGCGGTGGCAAATAGATTCCCCGCACGCGCCTTTGAAACGTCAAAATTCACATGGATCACCGCATTTTCAGGATCATCCAAATCCAACAACAGCCCGGCGGATTCTATTGGAATGAATCCCCGCGTCAGAATACCTGCAAGATGATACTGAAAATGGGCTCGGCCTGAATTCGTGATGCGATAGGCTGCGTTCTCAGCGGCTGCGGGTTGGATGAAAGCAACAGATGCGACGATCATGAACACAGCGACCTTGCCAAACCACCAACCGGTTGACCTTATCCGGCGTATCGCCGCAGAAAAAATATACATGCCCCATCATCACCTGTTTGGCGAGAATGGCAACTCACATCATAGCTTGGCCCCGCTAGATGTGATGAATTTCGTTCAATTAAAAACGACGCATTTTGTCGCTTTGATACATGCGCCGATCTAAATCCACGCCAATCTGGCGGAAAGTTTAAAACATCGGAGGGAATTCGCATGAAATCACATGCTCGCGTTGTGGTCATCGGTGGTGGCGTTGTTGGCTGCTCGGTTTTGTATCATTTGACGAAACTTGGTTGGTCTGATGTGCTGCTTCTTGAACGCTCTGAGTTGACGTCAGGGTCGACTTGGCACGCGGCAGGTGGTTTCCACACCATCAACGGTGACACGAATATGGCCGCTTTGCAGGGCTATACCATCCGCCTTTACAAAGAGTTAGAAGAAATCACAGGCATGTCTTGTGGCTTGCACCATGTTGGCGGTGTAACCATCGCGGACACACAAGAACGTATGGATATGTTGAAGGCTGAACGCGCCAAGCATCGCCATATGGGGCTTGATACTGAAATCCTCTCCCCTGCTGAGATCGCGAAAATCGCACCTGCGACCAATGTTGATGGCATTCTTGGTGGGCTGTATGATCCGCTTGATGGCCATCTTGACCCGTCTGGCACCACCCATGCCTATGCGCGCGCAGCCAAGATGGGCGGCGCCGAAATCGAAACACATTGCATGGTCAAGGAAACCAACCAACTGCCGGATGGCACATGGGAAGTTGTGACCGACAAAGGCACTGTGATTGCGGAACATGTCGTTAATGCCGGTGGCCTATGGGCGCGTGAAGTTGGCGAAATGGCTGGTGTTTACCTGCCTCTGCATCCAATGGAGCACCAATATATCGTCACCGACGACATTCCGATGATTTATGAGGCGGATAAAGAACATCCCCATGTGATGGATCCGGCTGGTGAAAGCTATCTACGGCAAGAAGGTCGCGGTCTGTGCATTGGCTTCTATGAGCAACCCTGCCGCCCTTGGGCCGTTGATGGTACGCCGTGGAAGTTTGGCCATGAACTATTGGCGGATGACTTTGATAAGATTGAAGATTCCATCGAATTTGCCTATAAACGTTTCCCCGCACTGGCCGAGGTTGGCGTTAAATCCGTGATCCACGGGCCGTTCACTTTTGCGCCGGATGGCAACCCGCTTGTTGGGCCTGTTCCTGGGAAGAAAAACTACTGGTCAGCCTGTGGTGTAATGGCTGGTTTCAGCCAAGGCGGCGGCGTGGGTCTGACCCTTGCGCAATGGATGATCGAAGGTGAACCAGAACGCGATGTCTTTGCAATGGATGTGGCACGTTTTGGCAAATGGATCACCCCGGGCTATACCCTGCCAAAAGTAATTGAGAACTATCAAAATCGGTTCTCAGTGGTTTACCCGAACGAAGAACTGCCTGCCGCGCGTCCGATGAACACAACCCCCATGTATGATATCCAAAAAGAAATGGGTGCGGTGTTTGGTCAGCAAAACGGGCTTGAGGTTGCGAACTATTTCGCCCAAGGTGATGAACCCCGCTACGAGACCCCATCTTTCCGTCGTTCCAACGCCTTTGACGCCACCGCGCGTGAGGTGAAGGCTGTGCGCGAAGCCGTTGGAATCAATGAGGTTCAGAACTTTGGCAAGTATGATGTGAAAGGTCCAAATGCCCGCGCTTGGTTGAATAAAATCATGGCGGGGCGTGTGCCTAAAATTGGCCGTCTCTCCCTGACCCCTATGCTTGCACATTCAGGTCGGTTGATCGGTGATTTCACCATGTCTTGCCTTGCAGAAGATCACTTCCAGCTGACAGCATCTTATGGCGCACAGGATTTCCACACACGTTGGTTTGAACAGCACGAACAAGATGGCGTGACTGTTGAAAACATCTCGGATCGTCGCACCGGTTTCCAGATCGCGGGCCCAAATGCGCGCAAGGTGTTGGAAGCCGTCACACGCTCAGATGTATCGGCAGATGCGTTCAAATTTCTTGATGTAAAACAAATCACTATCGGCATGTCTTCATGTATTGTTCAGCGCGTAAGCTACACCGGCGATTTGGGATATGAGATCTATACCGATGCCATGAACCAGCGCGCTTTGTGGAGCACATTGTGGGATGAAGGCCAGAAACACGGCATGAAACCCTTTGGCATGCGCGCGATGATGTCCTTGCGTTTGGACAAGTTCTTTGGCTCTTGGCTGTCCGAGTTTTCACCTGATTATACGGCGGGTGAAACCGGCCTTGATCGTTTTATCAGCTTCAAGAAACCGGATGATTTTATTGGTCGTGCGGTCGCTGAGAAGGAAAAAGCGGAAGGGTCCGCCCGCACGCTTGTGGCCTTTGAGGTCGACGCCAAGGATTGTGATGTTCACGCCTATGAACCCGTCTGGATCAATGGCGAAGTTCAGGGCTTCTGCACCTCTGGTGGCTATAGCCATTATGCGCAGAAATCCATCGCCATGGCGTTGATCCCCACGGAGCTGGCCGGGGACGGTAATGAGGCCGAGATCGAGATCCTGGGTCACATGCGTAAAGCGCGTCAGATCATCACACCGCTGTTTGACACGGATGGAGCAAGAATGCGCGGTTGATCCAATTCACGCCGGCATACGGGGCACCCAATTGGTGTCCCGTATTGCTGTAGAAAAGACATCCGCCATTGACTTAGCTTGGCACAATCAAGCTGGCTTCATGCCGTTTCAACACTTTGCGCGCTGATGTGTAATTCTGTATGCCTTCCGGTGATTTGAGTTCCGGAAAAATTTCATATATTTCGCGCCGCTGCATGTTTCCAACACCTTTCAAAGAATAATCTCCGGGCTGAAAACTTTCAGTCCAACACCCATTTGCCAGAACGATCTCGTGGTTTTCAAACATGAAATGGATGTATGTTACGCTCATCACGTCCTGCTTATGAACGCTTTTTCTGTTAACCAAATGTTTGGCGGCAGCAAGTATTTCATGTTCGTCAAAATAAAGCGAGGTCACCTCGTTTGACACAAGCAAACGATGGTTGGGACTTAGCAATAGATCACGATCTGGCATCCCTGCCCCCAAGCTTCCAGCGCGGATCATAACAGGACGTAGATGTGGATTGTTCCCAAGGGTTTTCCAATCCAGAGGTTTTCCGCCAACCCAACAGATCTTTTGAACACCATTGTCGCGTGTCACGACAAGATCGCCAACACAAAGGTCTTCAACAGCACGTTCACCCGTTGGGGTCAAAATCATCGTACCGGGGGTAAAACAAGGCGCGGCAGCGACGGCATCAAAATCAATCGGGCCCACATGCACAACGCCCCCGCGGTGATAATCTCCTCCGTTGTCATGTATAACTTGGATGCAAACAACCGATCCAGGAATGGTAACTCGTACTGTATCGGACGCACCAGATCCTTCAACACCGGGACTGGCGTTCCCGTCAGCTTCCACGGTGTTGCCCGTAACGATATGGTGAACTGTGGTATTGGTGAAGGTGATCGGCACTTGATTTCCGTCAGCGTCGAGCGCAATCACCGTCACCCTATCATCCCACCCCGAACCGGCGTCGACATCATAGATTTCAAATGTCACACCAGTCACAGCTGTATCAAAAGTAACCAATGCCAAAACCGGTTCAGTCACACCCGAACTGCGCAATGTGTTCCCGTCTAGGTAGAAATCCCTGCTGTTATTGGTTGGCGTCGAAACAGTCACGCCAATTGTATCTGTACCATTCGAAAAACTTGTAGACCCATCAGCACCTGTAGCGCTGAAATTGAGGGTAAAATCAGACATCACGCCTACCTTTAGCTATCGAGGTCCAAAAATAGGAGGACCATCAATTCAATATCCGCGCAGGGGGCTCCTGCGCCGCACATCACTATAAAAACTCAAGGGGTTTCGCGGTACTGCCGTGACCGAAAGGTCCGATAGGAAAAAAATACTCCGCAACCATGACCCGATGTATACACCAAGTAAGATCTCCATTTATCAAATGCCCAAACTCACAGAAAATAAAGGAATAAATCGTTAACAAAATCCCAATAAATCGTTAACAAAATCCCATCACAACAGTTTTAGATCTGTCGTTGTTTGGTTAATTGCGCCATGTATTGTGTTTGAATATTCGGTGATAAACCATCTATAAGATGTATATTAATACGCTAACATCCATCTGTTCCGAAACGAAAATTATTGCCGTGCCTTCGATAATGCTTGAATGCAATTTCAGGCACGGCACCGCGAAATTTGAATGAGCTAGCTCAGGGCATGTCGATCGTATAAAGGTTAATTATTGCGTTAAAGTTTATTTATAAAAGTGATACAAAGCGACGCGCTGAAGACGTCTTTGTTCTCTGATTAGGTGCAATTCTACACACCGGCCCATAATTGAATAATTTGGAAACAATTAACGATTAGAATCGCATCAATCCGTTACAAATGTGACGTTCGGTGAAACAAGCCAGAGCTGTTTCCCTTTCGCGCAGAAATTTCGCCCAGTTATTACAACGTCACTTTCAATTGCTTGTCCATTCTCAAACACAAGCTTTGCGGTATCAGCCCCGTTCTTTTCGATAGGTTTCACAGGCGCGCAAAATGCAGCTGACGTTTGGCCTGGATCTGTTGTGGTGAGAGTCAGCTGCTGCGCCGGAAGTCGAAAGAACACATCGTCACCGGCCTTAACCGCCCATTCATTGGGAACATAGATCTCTTGCCCCGCAAACGTAGCAGTGTTCGGGCGGTCCGTCATTTTGGCACGCAAAGAGCGCGGTGCATCCTGTGTTGTTGTAATGATCCCGTGGGATATCTCGATGCTGCGATCCGCAAAACGTGCCACCTCGGCGCGATCATGGCTGACGAAAACTGCAGGACATTGCGCACGTTTCAACGCAAGCTGGATGCGCGGGATCAGGCGCTCTTTTTGCTGTGGATCCAAACCAGACAATGGTTCATCAAGCAACAACAACCGGGGGGCCGCAACCAAAGCACGGGCCAACGCCACGCGTTGACGTTCCCCACCAGAAAGCCGTGTGGCAGGGCGATCCATCAGGGGGCCCAAGTCTAAGATATCAATGATCTCGGGCAATATCTGAGGATCCACAGGCTGTGTCTGCCAGCGCCCAGAGATTTGAATATTGTCTGTGACGTTTAGATGGTCAAACAAGCGAATATCTTGAAAGACAAAACCAATGCGGCGCCGATGCGCTGGGGTCATGACCTTGCGCCCCTGCTGCCAAACTTCACTGCCGAAACGGATGTCACCTTCGCATGGGTCCAGCCCCGCTATCATCCGAAGCAAGCTTGATTTGCCGCTGGCACTGCGCCCAACCAAAGCGGTGATGCCCGACAGTGGAATGTCATGTTGAACACGCAGCTCAAAACTTTCGCGAGGCGCGTTTATGTTCAAGTGTAACATCGTCATGATTGCGGCTCACGACTTAGGAAATAGGTGAAGGCCAAGGCGATGAAGGACAGGACCAACAGCCCAAGTGACAACACATGTGCCCCGCTGTAATCCAAAGTTTCCACGCGGTTAAATATTTCAATCGAAATCACGCGGGTTTGGCCGGGGATATTTCCGCCAACCATCAATACGATGCCAAACTCACCCAATGTATGGGCAAAACTCAGCACGGCAGCTGACAAAAAACCACGACGCGACAAGGGCAACACAACTGAGAAGAATGCTTGCAAGGGTGATGCGCCAAGGGTTGTGGCTGCCTCGCGTGGTCCGATCCCTACGCTTTGGAAAGCTGTGCGCAGGGGCTGCACAGCAAAGGGCAGCGAGTAGATCACCGACGCCAGTAACAGGCCCGAGAACGAAAACGCCAATGTTTCGCCCGTCAGGCGCAACCACGCCCCGCCAAGCGGCGCGTTTGGGTTCATCATAACAAGCAAATAAAACCCGATGACCGTCGGGGGCAGCACCAACGGCAGCGTGACCAAAGCTTCGATCAAGGGACGCATACGCCACTTAGAGACAGTCAACCACCATGCCAACGGTGTGGCCAAAGCCATCAAGATTACGGTTGAGAACCCCGCCAATTGTAAGGTCAAAACAACAGCGGGTCGAATTTCGGTGAAAAGCTCGGTCACGGGGTAGCCTCGCCAGGGGACTGGTATCCATGAGCAGCCAGGATCTCGGCGGAAGCGCCTGACAAGATCAGATCCAGAAAATCCACTGCCCTGTGGTCCTGTGACACGATGGTGGCGTACTGCTCCACATGAACCTCATGCCCATCCAAGGCTGTAACGGTATAGTCGTCTCCCTCGGCGATCAGGCCACGCAATTCTTGCGTCAAAGACCGCGAGATCAACGCCTGATCCACATTGCCAGATGCAAACAACCCCGCCGCAGCCGACACATTCGCACCATAAACCAATTCACGCGCGTCTGGGGCAACACCCAAAGCGTCATACAGGTTCAAGGCAACCATCCCATATGGTGCAAGATCAGGATCCGCGATTGCGGTGCGCGCCCCGGAAAGAGCTTCTTTCAAACTGTGATCAGAAAAGCTGCCCACCTGGCCACGTTGCAGAAGAACCAGCTCGCCCATGGCATAAGGCACAGGATCTTGGCCCAGCCCAGCATCAAAGAGCACCTGCGGACGTTCGAAATCAGCCGATAAGAACAGATCATAAGGCGCGCCGTTTGAAATCTGGGCAAACAACGTGCCAGACGACCCATTGATCAGCACCACTTTCTCAGTGGTTTCAGAAGTGTAGAGATCCGCCAAGTCGCGCGCGGTTGTCAAAAAATTCGACGCCACCGCCACACGCAAAGGGCGCGTGTCTGATATCCCTGCCGTGGCAAAGCCAAGAAATACCAAAGCCGAAGTGAGAGCCGGGAAAAGTCGTTTGTTTATCGCATGCATGGGCGCATAAAACAGGCTTGCCCCACTGATTGCAAGCGCCTGTTCGCAGTATATTTCCCCATGACTTGGTACAGGGACGTGAGGTTCCGCCGCGCCCTACCCGACGTCACACTTGTCTATGGCGGAAGGCTTTGTTTCGGTTCATCAAAAGGGAGAAACCACAATGATACGTCGCCGCATTTTCACACAAGATCACGATATTTTTCGCGCCTCTGTCGTAAAATGGGCCACAGCCGAGATCATCCCCTTTGAAGCCGATTGGCGTCGCGCGGGCCAAGTCAGCCGTGATCTGTGGAAATCCGCCGGAAACCAAGGGTATCTGGCGATGCACATGCCCGAAGCCCATGGCGGCCTCGCACTGGATGATTTCCGATACGACCAAATCCTAGCCGAAGAACTGGCTTGGCGCAGCCCCGGTTTTTTCTTATCCCTGCACAACCGGATGGTTGCCCCCTATTTTCTTCATGTTGCCAATGCCGAACAACAAGCCCGATTTGTTCCAGGCATCACATCTGGTGATAGTATTCTGGCGATTGCCATGACCGAGCCCTCAACAGGGTCCGATCTTGGCGCGATCCGCACCCGTGCGGATGATCACGGCGATCATTGGGTTCTGAATGGCTCAAAAACCTTTATTTCTAACGGTTTGCTCGCGGATGTTATTGTGGTGGCTGCGCGCAGCGATCCCGACACCCCCCGCGCGATTGGCTTGTTCATTGTCGAACGCGGGATGCCGGGCTTCACCCGTGGTGATAAATTGGAAAAACTTGGCCAACCCAGCCAGGACACAGCAGAGCTGTTCTTTGACGATGTTAAAATCCCCAAAAGCAACCAATTGGGCGATGCTGGTCAGGGTTTTTCATATATGATGCGTGGTCTCGCAGAAGAACGCCTAACCGGATCAATTGGCTTTCTTGCACGCGCGCAACGTGGTCTTGTCCCGCTTACGTTCCGGTCTCTGAACTCATTTATGCGGCCTTTCGCTCAAAAGCCAAGGGACTTTTCCCGCCAAGCGATGAGTGGCGACGGCGCGGGTTATAGAACCCGTTGATATACTGGAAGATCGCGCCTTCAGCCTGACGGCGTGTGTCCCAACGGTTGCGCCAAATCAGCTCAGCCTTAATGGATTTGAAGAACGTCTCGACCATAGAATTATCATAACAATTTCCCTTGCCGCTCATCGAGACCTTGAAGCCGTGCTTGGACAAGCGCTTCTGATACTCATTTGAGCAATATTGTGAACCACGATCCGTATGGTGAATGCAATCCTCCGGTGGTTGGCGCAAAGCAACGGCCATATCTAACGCCCGGATTGCCAGATCCTTCTTCATGCGGTTACTGATAGCCCATCCGATGACGCGGCGAGAATACAGGTCAAGGATGACGGCAAGATACAGCCAACCTTCGCTGGTCCAAATGTAGCTGATGTCGCCAGCCCATTTCTGATTGG
>NZ_JWIF01000066.1 GCF_000812685.1 Halocynthiibacter namhaensis | reverse complement strand
CAACCTGCAGCTTGACGCGTTCGCCACCGATGGTGGCCCAGTCTTCGCTCCAGTCAAACTGGAATGCTTCGCTTGGTTGAAACACCAAAGGCACGAACGCACCCCGCCCAGTTGTTTGCTCTACGCGATGCCGATCCTCACGCCAAACACGCGCAAAGGCAGCCACACGCGCATAAGATCCATCATAACCAAGCTTCACCAAATCCGCATGCATCTGCTTCATGGTGCGCCGTTCTTTGCGCGACTTACGTGTCTGAGCCAGAAGCCAAGCCGACAAACGATCCGCATACGGGTCTAGTTTGCTTGGCCGCTTGGGGGTCTTGAACTTCGGCTCGACAGCACCTTCTCGCAGGTACTTCTTGATGGTGTTACGAGACAAGCCTGTCCGCCGGGCTATCTCACGAATTGGCATCCCTTCACGCAATGCCCAACGTCGTATTACACTTAAAAATCCCATGTCTATCACTCCATATCTCCCTGACAAAAACCGTCAGGGTAGTGTATTTACATGGGTCAATTCTCAGTGAAAATTTAGGGGGCTACCGGGTCACTTCTCAACGCAAATCAACACCCTGACCACTTATCGTAAGCGTTGGGCCATCGAATGCATGTTCGCTGAAGCAAAAACCAAGGGCTTCAATTTGGAAGATACCCGCCTCTCGATCGCCAAAAAGTTGAGCTTGCTTCTCGGGCTCGTTGCATTGGCCATGGCCTGGGCGGCAAAAACAGCCTCCGCAAAACTCGGCAACCGAAAAAGGCCTCGCAAATCGCATGGGCGATACGCCAAATCCATCTTCCGCATCGGCCTCGACGAAATCAGAAGACTGCTACGAACCGAACCCGAAAACGCATTCAGCCATTGGCCCAAAATCCGGCAGAAAATCGCATGAGTCGTGTACAGGGTATGTGCCGTTAAAAACTGTGGCATTTCTTGGACAGCTGCCGCAATACTCGCTCATAGGTCAGAATTTGGGCGTATTTGCCTAAAAATAGACGAACATTCGCCACATTGTTTCTGAAATAGGGACAAAGTAACAAATTTCTGAGGCATTGTTCATGATTAAG
Organism: Halocynthiibacter namhaensis; assembly: GCF_000812685.1. GTDB lineage: Bacteria > Pseudomonadota > Alphaproteobacteria > Rhodobacterales > Rhodobacteraceae > Halocynthiibacter > Halocynthiibacter namhaensis. The sequence goes on along the minus strand of NZ_JWIF01000066.1, from coordinate 14,993 downwards.
CAACTATTGATTGGCGGCACCCTAGCGGCCGCAGCGGGTTATAACATTCCAGGGGTTCCAGACATGTTGAACCTAAGCAACAGCAGCTCTTTTGCGACCACAGGCGCGAAATGGGAATCTGCGAAGTTTTCGCTCGGCAATATTTCTTTCACCTCATCCCTAACAGGCCCACGCGTAAACCGTAGCGGCAATCGCAGCGGCAATTCGATCACGGCGATTATTGATGCCTCTAACGCCGAACTTGCCCGTAAAAACGGAAACAGTGGCGCGAAGTTTATCAAACACTAGAGCGGTTAGCGATGTTGTTGAATCACATGCGTTTCGCTAACCGCTTGACGGTAATGGGATTTCTTGCGTTTAAATCACCACAAATGTTTCAAGGTAAAAGCGAAACGCTATAAAAACATTTGTCTTGGCAGACACTCCTGCCAAGACCACTCTTTTGCTTAATGAACAGTCGCTCCATGCGGCCTGTGCACCTTCATTGGTGGTTGCGCGTTTCGGTTCAACATAGATAGCGCGAGTCCAAATTGCTCCGCCAAGCCAGCCAATGTTGGCGCAAAATCGGCCCGCACCAATAACATCGAAAACAACATTGCGTCTTCGCGATGCCCTGCTGCGGCCTCTGCAATCAAATTGGCAAAGCACGCTTCATCCGCCCCCAAACATGAACAACCAGAATGGTGGCGCATTACGGGACGGCGCGCAAATTTGTAAAACAAATCGCAAATTTGGCGCAAACTGTCGATGGCTACTGGACCATGTGCAGGCCCAAGCAAATCCGTCAAATCACGAACCGCTTGGCGCTTTGTATCTTCGTTTTCGCACCACAGTCGCAAAAAGCAGACGGCCGCCGCCTCTGCCTCGGGCAGCTCACGCAGAAATCCAACGGGCGCTCCACCCCGTGGTGTATGATCCCGTGTCATTTTGTAAGAATCAGCTTGCCGTTACGCGTGATGCGCAATGTGTAGATTTGCCCATTGTGCGCAATCTGCGCGAGGTTTCCGTCATCTGTCAGCTGTTTCGCAAGGTAAACAGGACCATGCCCATCTACAGAGTGAGAGCCTTCAAACAATTGCTGCGCCGTTTGATACGTCATTGGATCAGTCCTTTCTCCGCTGGTCAAAATAGTCAAAAAGCCACTCAAGGCTAAGGCCTAATGAAACGGGTGAAGCGATCATGTGATCGACCAATTCCAGATATGGAACGGGTGCCGTGGTGTATCGTTTCGGTGTTTCAAAGATTTGCACAGGTTTCATCAGAGACTCCATCATGGATTGACGGCTGCCCTAATGGATTAGAGTGGCTACATTTTTAACCTGACTAATTTACTCAGTTTTGTCAAATGATTTCTAAAGGCAATAATATTTACCTTATCGCGCCAATTTTTTAACCTCCTCATGGCGGTGACACGTAACAAGGTGATCATTGATCAGACCCGTCGCCTCCATCCACGCATATACAATGGTCGGGCCGCAGAATTTAAATCCAGCTTTCTTCAGGTCCTTTGAAATACGCGCTGACAAGTCCGAAGACGGTGGAACATCGGCCTGCGCCTCAAACCGATTAACCAGTGGCGTGCCATCCACATATTTCCACATGAACGTGTCAAACCCCTCACCCTCTTCCATCGCCAACCACGCCTGCGCACCCGTGATGGCCGCTTCGATTTTGCCGCGATGACGGATGATCCCTGCATCCCCCAACAACCGCTGCACGTCTGCCTCGGTAAATGCAGCAACCTTTTCTGGATCGAATCCTTCGAAGGCCGCGCGAAACGCATCTCGTTTCTTCAGAATCGTGAGCCAACTCAACCCGGCTTGAAAGCCATCCAGCACCAATTTTTCCCACAAAGCACGGCTGTCATATTCAGGAACGCCCCACTCTTGATCGTGATAATTTACATAAATTGGTAAAGAGCCACACCAGTCACATCGCGAACTTTCCATATTTTACCATTACTTTCAGTACGTTGCCAATTTTATAAAAGGTTAACACGAATTGGAACAAAATGGGAACCTTAACCTTGCATTAGTGAGTTTGCCCAGATGATGAAGCCAACCAGCACACGATTCGAAAAGGAATTCAATGTGATACATTTGGACGGGCCAGACTTAAACGAACCAACTCCTATTCCATCGCGTACCGACGAAAGCGCGCAACGGCGCAGCATTATCGAAATGGTGTCCTCTGCCATTGATCGAAAGAATATCTTGCTGGCCTATCAACCGATTGTGCACAGCAAAAACCCAACACTCCCCGCCTACTACGAAGGATTGATCCGTGTGATGGATGATCGGCGGCAGGTTATTCCGGCCAAAGATTTTATCGAAACTGTTGAAACAATGGAACTGGGCCGTGTGTTGGATTGTCTGGCCTTGGAATTGGGGCTCGTCGCCCTTGCCGAAGAACCAAGCTTGCGCTTGGCGATCAATATGTCCGCGCGCTCTATTGGCTATCCGCGTTGGATGGACACACTGAACCACGGTCTGGCTTTTGATCCCACTATTGCCGAACGCCTCATCCTCGAAATCACCGAAAGCTCGGCCATGTTGATGCCCGACATCGTAAACGTCTTTATGGCCGATCTGCACCGGCGTGGCATTTCGTTTGCCTTGGATGATTTCGGCGCGGGTTACACCGCCTTTCGGTTTTTCCGCGATTTCCAATTCGACATCGTAAAGATTGATGGTCAATTTATTCGCAACATCGACAAAGACCCAGACAATCAGGTTTTGGCAACCGCGCTCATTTCCATCGCGCAACAGTTTGACATGTTCACTGTGGCGGAATGCGTGGAAAAGAAAGAAGAGCTCGCCTTCTTGCAAGAAGCAGGAATCGACTGTTTGCAGGGCTATCTTTTTGGCCGACCAGAGACGGTTCCAGTTTGGAAAGAAGAAGAAACCTCATTGGAAAAGACCCCTGCATAATTCAGGATTCCATTAATCTTCAAAATTTGAAATAATTCTGGAGTGGAAACTGGGGTGATTTATGGATATTTTTAGTTACGAGAGTGCGCGTCGAATTGGCGAGCAGAACGTCTTACGCAAGGTTGACGCGTTGATGGATTGGGCGGCCATTTCAGCGCTGCTCAAGAACGGTTTGAAGCGTTCTGGTCTCGGCCCACAGGGTTACAATGAGATTACGATGTTCAAGTGCCTTCTGATTGGACAGTGGCATAATCTGTCGGATCCCAAATTGGAGGAAAGCCTGCGAGTACGCTTTGATTTCATGTTGTTCGCGGGGCTTGAATTACATGGGACAGTTCCCGATGAGACAACCCACTGCCGTTTTCGCAATGCGCTTGTTAGAGCCGGTATTTTCGATGCGTTGCTTGCGGAAGTCTGCCGCCAGATAGAAGATCATGGGCTGAAGGTGAAGGAAGCTGATGCTGCGATTATTGGCGCGACCTTGATTGAAAGCGCCGCTCATCCACGTACTCATGTAGATGCCCCGGCGGAAGACCGGGCTGAAGATGAGAACCCCGATGACCCTGCCACTGTTGTCTTTAGTGCCGATCACGACGCCCGGTGGATCAAGAAGGGCCGTAAAAGTATGTTGGGCTACAAGGGTTTTGCTCGATGTGATGAAGAGGGATTTGTCGACAAAATTCACACCACACCTGCTAATGTCGGTGAAAGTCCACAGTTTGGTACCATGATTGATGGTGCAAAAGCACAGCGCGTTCTGGCGGACAAGGCCTACGCGAGCAAAGCCAACAGGGCCGCTCTAAAAGGCAAGCATCGTGATGGCATATTGCACAAGGCTGTGCGGGGTCGCCCCCTGCGTCAATCTGAAAAACGCTTCAACAAGATGATCTCCAAGCATCGCTTCCGTATCGAACAATGCTTTGGGACGATGAAACGCCTCTTTGGCCTACACCGCGCCCGTTACTTCGGGGTCGCAAAAACACATGCCCAGACCGTCATGGCCGCCATCTCGCAGAACCTACTCAAGGCCGCAAACAAGATCACACTCAATCTGCAAACCTCAGCACTCGCATAGACAAAACAACCAGGAACGACTCTGCCCGCTAAAAAGACAGCGGGGCAGTAAGAAGGAGACCACGCCAAGTATCACGCTAAATGGCTCTTTATGCAGATGTCTTTTCCAGTTCGTCCGATCCAGGCAAAGGTTCCAGTTCCCGGAGAGCCCAAGCATCCGGATTACGAGGCGCGCAGACCAATCCTCCCCGAGAACCACGTACTGGAAGAAGCGCTGCAAGCGACGGTAGGTGCTTTCGACCTTTGCCTGCGTCGGCATCTCGCCACTGATGTGGCTCAAATTCACCGTCCGTACGCTGGCAATGCCAACCACCAGAAGGCAGAATGTTTCAAGGCGACTATTGCTCAGAGACAAGCCGTCAGATAGCTTCGCTGAGAGGGTGTCCATCGCTTTTCGGATCATGGGATGCTCCATCGTAAACTGAAGAATCCCAACCAAAATCACAGATCAGTGCCCTCAACCACCCCTACTGTCGTGTACAGGGGTCTTCTGGTCACTTCTCAACGCAAATCAACAGTTTGCCCAATCCCTGCATCTAGCGGTAAAACACACCGCTTTCGATTGAACCGAGGCGGCAATCGACAAGCTAACGCTGCCCTGTATCGCGTGGCCATCGTCAGAATGCGAAGCCACGCGCCGACACTTGCCTATGTCAAAAAACGGACGAAAGACGGGAAGAGCAAAAGTGAGATCATCCGATGCCTGAAACGCAAATCAACCGTAAACATCAACGCGGCCCTTGATCAAGCGGCGTTTTGCGCCTCGGCCTGGACATCCTGAGCATTGATCATGTCCTGATACGCCCATGGCAACAGATCGTGCATCTGGTTGGCGGGATGATCCTGGATACGTTCGAGCCCCCAAGCGAGCTATGCTTCGGGATTGACGTTGTTCATCTTGGCGGTTTCGATCAGAGTATAGGCGATTGCTGCGGATTTGCCGCCCGCCTCTGACTGTTGATTTGCGTTGAGAAGTGACCCGGTAGGCCCCTAAATTTTCACTGAGAATTGACCCATGTAAATGCACTACCCTGACGGTTTTTGTCAGGGAGATATGGAGTGATAGACATGGGATTTTTAAGTGTAATACGACGTTGGGCATTGCGTGAAGGGATGCCAATTCGTGAGATAGCCCGGCGGACAGGCTTGTCTCGTAACACCATCAAGAAGTACCTGCGAGAAGGTGCTGTCGAACCGAAGTTCAAGACGCCTAACCGCCCAAGCAAGCTAGACCCGTATGCGGATCGTTTGTCTGCTTGGCTTCTGGCTCAGACACGTAAGTCGCGCAAAGAACGGCGCACCATGAAGCAGATGCATGCGGATTTGGTGAAGCTTGGTTATGATGTATCTTATGCGCGTGTGGCCGCCTTTGCGCGTGTATGGCGTGAGGAACGGCATAGCGTAGAGCGAAGACTGGGCGGGGCACGTTTGTGCCTTTGGTGTTCCAACCAAGCGAAGCATTCCAGTTTGACTGGAGCGAAGAAAAGTGCAAAAGCTGTCTGGAGCTTTTGGGGAAGATGAGTTACAACGAGTTGGTCGCGGCAAGAATTTGAGATTAAGGACAGATCATGAAAGACAACAACCACCCTAAATTTAAAGAGGCTTTAGCGGTTTTCGCGTTTGCGGCCATGGCCGCAAACAGTGCGGCGGCGCAAAATGAATACGGCGGGTATGACATCGTAGATACGCCCGGTGCCGTTGAACAGGATTATGCCAATGTTCGCGGTTGGACAGTGACGGCGAATTATGTCGACGGCAATTTTGCCTTCTGTTCGGCATGGAAAAATGTCGGAAACAGTCCGGTGAGCATTGGGTTTGACAATATGCAGTGGCAGCTGGCCGTGCCGATTGTTTCGCGCGATAAAGAATGGTCGGGGGGGCTCGAGGTGGATGGCGATCAGCGTTATGCCAGCGGTTCGTCCACGGCGAACAACGCTATTGCTTGGCTGGGGCTGAGTGAGCTTGACCGCTTGAAGCGCGGCAACCAGGCGATCGTGAGTGTGGGAAAATATGATTTTGATTTCAGCCTGGCGGGCGTGACCGCAAGCACCCTGAAAGTGTCCGAATGTGTGCAGAACGCAGGCCAGGTTCCAACCCGCACCTCTGGGAATACCACACAGGCACAAACCGGTAATTTGCACACCGCGCGCGCCAATTGTGAAACGGTTTTTGGTGGGGTTTTCGGCTGTACTTTGACTCAGCACTCGAAAGAAGGATCATATCGTGAGGTGATCACTGTGGACAGTGACACCCCCGATATGGAACGGTATCTGATCAAGCAAATTGACGACACGCAGGGGGAGGTCTGGGTGGAGTTTTCAGACCAGCCACAGGTGTGGAATTACAAGGGGTACTGGGAGCCGGCATCCCATGACGTGAATTGCATTGAACCTGCCGCCAATCAGGGGCTGGCAGTGCAGGAAGCTCTTGGACATGACGCTTGGATGCTTTGCATTCGCTAAGGAAACCTTCAACAATAACTGAATCGCTTTGCGAGGTGCCTGCGTCTGTATGACTCGGTCTGCGGGGTTCTTAGGGCGTGCTTGTTATGGTAATCTTTATTTATGGTATCACGGGAAGCGATCAGGCAACGATGGGAAGTTTTCGGTTCGAAGCTGGAAGAACGTGGCAAGCGTTTGTTTGCTGCAGCGGAAGCCCGTACAGCGGGGCACGGCGGGGTTGCTGCAGTTGCGCAGATCACTGGTCTTGCGCGTTCGACCATCGGGCGCGGGCTCAACGATCTTGATACGTCAGGGCCAGGCCATGGTCGAGTGCGCCGCAAGGGCGGAGGGCGGCGCGAGGTTGCTGATCTTGATGCGACGCTTGTGTCCGACCTACAGCGCCTCGCCGAACCAGCGACGATGGGTGACCCGCGTGACAGGCAGCCCTTTGAGCGCTTGGTGCAATGTCTGATCGTGGCGAAGGCGGATTCAATCGGATTGCTGGTGCGGATGCTTTGCCAATGCTGGGCCGGGAAATCGAAGAATGCCATGAGCTCCTCGCGGTCTTTTTGAAGGCACAGCGTAGCCTTGGGGTATTTGGCCTCGTAGGTTTTGATGAACAGATCAAAGGCCTTGATCGCATCGTCCTTGGTTTCTGCTTGCCAGATATCATGGATAGCGGCTTTGGCCTTTGGCTGAGACAGCTTGGGAAAGCAATTTAACACGTTCATGGTTTTGTGCTGCCAGCACCGCTGCTGACGGGTCGTCGGATAGATCTCTTCCAGCGCGGCCCAGAACCCCATGGCACCATCACCGATGGCCAACTTCGGCGCATTCATTCCCCGATCTTTGAGACTGAGAAGAACTTCGCGCCAACTCTGCGTCGACTCTCGCACCCCATCCTCAATGGCTAAAGCATTTTGCGTTTAATGAGAGGCATAACCAGCGGCTTTAAAGAAGTTCCAGCATTCGTTTGGATCATAGAGATCGCAGATGTCTCCGATAGCATCTGTGAGCTGATCAAATGTCCGCGCTCCAATTCGACGTAGGTGTGCTTTCAGCTTTGAGAACGCGAGTTCTATCGGGTTGAGGTCGGGGCTGTAGGGCGGCAAAAACAAGAACCAACACCCATGCGCGCGCAAGATGTCTGCAGCATGCGGGCTTTTATGAGTGGCTAGATTGTCGAGAATAACAACCGTACCTGGCTCCAACTCTGGCGCTAACTGAGTTTCGACATAAACATCGAAGGCGGCGCGATCCATTGCACCTGAAATGACCCATGGTGCAATCATGCCTTCCGTTGTTAGCCCTGCAATGAAGGTTTGTGTACCCCATCTGCCAAACGGAGCAGATCCGTACAAGCGTTCACCCTTTTGGCTTCGCCCTCGCAACCGTGTCATGTTGGTTTTCGTGGCGGTTTCATCAATGAACACCAGTCTATGTGGTTCCTGGCGCATCCGAGGTTGACGACGAACAATCCATTCATGCCGCGCGTCGCGAACTCGTTTGCGGCGGCGTTCCTCGGCGATAAGCCCTTTTTTTATATGAGAAGCCGGATCGCACCAAAACGCGATGGATGGAAGAAAGATGAACGCTGACACCATAGGGAGTATCCTGAACTCTGTGTATGAGGGTCAGCCCATGCGAGTGTGACGGTTCATTTGTTGAACCGCTCTGGATATAGAATAGCGAATTGGTTTCTTGCGGCAACCCATTCTCTGACAGCCCTGCCTGATTTCTCGAAGCCGCGGATGGCCAGATAAATGAGTTTCATTGCGGCATCATCGGTTGGAAAGCTGCCGCGCGTTTTGGTGGTTTTGCGGATCACGCGATTGAGACTTTCGATCGCATTTGTCGTATAGATGATTTTGCGTACAGCTGGTGGGAAGGCGAAGAATGGTATGACCTCCTGCCAGGCACGCCGCCAACTTGGGGCAATTGAGGGGTATTTCTGGCCCCATTCGGCTTCAAAATCTGCGAGCGCTTTCTCGGCCTCTTTATCGTCCGTGGCCTGATAGACCCGCTTTAGATCCTTGGCGACGGCCTTGCGATCTTTCCAGCCGCAGAAGTTCAGAGAATGGCGTACCAGATGCACGATGCAGGTTTGCACCTGTGTATCGGGGAACGCGGCGTTGATGGCATCAGGGAAGCCTTTGAGGCCATCCACAACGGCAATCAGGATATCTTCGACCCCACGATTGCGCAGGTTGTTCATCACGGAAAGCCAGAACTTGGCCCCTTCGTTGGCCGCGATCCACAGCCCCAAAACCTCGCGTTCGCCTTCAGGGGTGACACCTAAGGCTACGTAAACGGCTTTGTTTTTGACTTGCCGGCTTTCCGCATCGCGGATTTTGACCCGAAGCGCGTCAAGGAAAACGATGGGATACATGGGTTCTAGGGCGCGGTTTTGCCAATCTGAAACCTCCTCAAGAACGGTGTCCGTGACACGACTGATCAAATCAGCGGAAACCTTCAGGCCATAGACCTCTTCAAGATGAGCGCGAATATCGCGCGTCGACAAACCAGCGGCATAAAGCCCGATGATTTTGTCGTCCATACCATCAATCCGGGTCTGGCCCTTCTTGATCAGTTCTGGCTCGAAACTGCCATCGCGGTCGCGAGGGACATCAATTGGAACAGTTCCGTCGTTGCCCCTCAACGTCTTGCGTGATGTGCCGTTACGCCGATTGCCTTGTTCATGCGCAGGCTGAGCGTCTGGCTCGTAGCCCAGATGCTCGGTCAGCTCAGCGCCGAGCATCCTCTCCATCAGGCGAACCTTCAGCTCCTTCATCAGCCCCTGATCACCCAGCAAATCGTTTGCGTTCTCAACGCCGCTAAGCAGCTCGTCTAAAACTTCCTTGGATATTGTCATTGTTGTCATGCTCCTTCGTTAATGAAGCATGGACCAAATTACTCATACATAGAAGATCGGACACTCTCACACCATAGGTGTTTTCCAGCGCATTCGCCAATTCTTGAAGCGTAATATCGGGTTCAGCCTCCACCAGATCCGTTAGAAAATCGACGTGTGCACTCAATTTGCCGAATTGCCCGGCAGGCCTGCCTTGAGGCTTGGCAATCACCTCACCATGCTCGCGATGTTCTGCACCATAACGCACAGCTGTTGCGGCACTCACACCAAAAACGCGGCCTGCTGCTCGGCAAGAGTTTCCGGCTGATATATAGGCACAAATCCGGTGCCTGAGATCCAAAGATAAGGGTTTGCCCATGATCCACCTCCTAATCAGAGTGAATCAGATACGCCCGCGTCTGGGAATCCCCTTTCGACTCGCATCAAACGCAAACCGCTTTAGACAATTATGACACGATTGAGCTTTTTGGCTTGAGAGAAGCCAATGCGGAAATGCCGATCCCAAATGACGACGTTTTGCGCGATCAGATTGTTCGTGAGACATTCGAGGCATTATTGGGAGGATTGCGCTCTACTGGGTTACACCGCGAGATTGAACCATTGGCCCATGGGCTTGCGACGCTCTTGCACCGCCGCAGAAATGCCGTTGATACAGAGTTGACCAGACACACGGACGCTTTGCAGGGGCTTATTCGGGCGCAAGACGGCAGCGAAGTCATCACAACGCAAATAGAGGATACCCAAAACACAGCGGAAACCTTGCGCGAGTTGCGTGATGCGCTGGACCTCATGGCAGAAACCGCCGCCCAATGTTACGAGATGGAAACCGCAAACGCCTATATCGCGCCAAGTGGTGGGCGCTCAAAACGCACTGCCCATCTAACGGGTGCGATGTTTGAGGCCAAGGCATGGCTTGAAGCACACGAACGCCAGAAGGCGGAGCAGTTCAAAATTGAAGGTACACCCCTTGCAATCGCAGGGGATCGAGATTGGGCGGACATTGATGCCATATGGCAGCGGCTTGATAAAATCCGCGAGCGGTTCCGCGAAAGCTACGACAGCGAATTGATCCTATACCATAAGGCAGACAAAAAGGGCGTTGATGCAATCGCGGCGGCATGGGCGCGGAATCGCAAAGTGGCGCAGGTGACGTTTCAACCGAATTGGCGGGCTTTTGGTAAATCAGCGGGGTTCAAAGCCATTGACCAGATGCTTGACACGCCTAAGCCATTAGGCGGCGTTGTGATCTTTGGAAGTACAGGCATTGCGCTTAATCTTGCAAGCAAGGCAGAAGCCAAGGGCATTAAAGCCATGCGAGTTGCAAAGCCTGATACGGCAAAATCAACCTAACCAGCAAAACGCCAGCGCGGCAGGGCCGCGCTGGAAAGCCGCGCCACAAGGTGCTATATACAAACCAACACCGAAAGGATCACGAAAATGACCAAAGCAGAACAATCGATAGCTGACGACAAAATGCGCGCCGAAATCGCAAAGTTAATGGCGGAAACAAGTCACATTCAGGTTGAAACGAATTACTATGTGTTGTTTCGCGGAATAGCGCTTGGCGCGGGGTTGCTTGGAGCAGGTGCCGCAGCAACTAAATTGCTTTTCGGGCTGTAATCAGTCTTTTTAGCCAATCGGTAACGGCGCGGTTTGGGTGGTTCCTGCCGCGCCGTTGTTCGTTTTGGTGCAGGGTATGTGTGGTGAGATTGTCTTGGAGTCTCTTGGTCCGTGCATTGCCCGAAACACATTGATGTTGCACGGGTCGGAAGTGAGATGGATGCCAAATACGCCGCGCAAGCAATGCACAGACCAACAGACATGCGCTTGCCGCGCGGGCAGCCGCCCAAAAGGGGCGGCGCGGCGCGAGTTAACCACACCACTCCTCGGCTCAATACTTGGGGTTTCGCTCGTCGGGCGCAAGGTCTTCGCAGAATCTCCCAAGGTCGATTCCGCAAAGACTGGATAACTCGCGCCGCAGATGGGCGCGAATATGGATTCTAATTGAAGCAGTCCGAATAGATGTTGATCAGTTAAACCATTGCCAAATCGGTAGCGCTCATTTTGCCGTTGCGGCCTTCCTCAAGCTCATACGACACCTGTTGGCCGTCTGGGAGCGCGTTCAACCCAGACTTCTGGACAGCGCTTATATGCACAAATACATCCGTACCGCCATCGTCCGGGGCAATAAAACCATACCCTTTGTCCTCGTTAAACCATTTCACTGTACCAGTCGCCATTCTCGCGCTCCTTCTTATTTACGCTAACGTTTTATCTGGACCGAGCAAAAAGAAAAGAGGGGAACGGCAAGCCGTTCATTTCTATTATAGCGTTTCGCTTTTACCTTGAAACATTTGTGGTGATTTAAACGCAAGAAATCCCATTACCGTCAAGCGGTTAGCGAAACGCATGTGATTCAACAACATCGCTAACAGAAGATTGCCGCCTTTTTTAACACTTCCCTCTCCTCGCGCAGCAGACGGACTTCCTTGCGAAGCCGCGTGTTCTCCTTCTCAACGTCTTCATGCGGCCCTGACATCAGGTCATCGTGTTGATGCTGTTGAACCCATTTGTTCAGCGTCGAAAGCCCAACCCCTAAATCTGATGAAAGTTGAGGCCGCGTTAAGCCACTCGTCGTCGCCATGCGCACCGCATCACGCCGAAACTCGTCTGTGTATCTCTTTGCCATTCTCTATCTCCTTCATAGCAAACATTGCTCGAAAGAGACCGGAACTAAACCGCGACAAGACCAGACAGGCTTAAATTTATATGATGACGAACGGCTCATTAGAGCCCGTGAAGCGATGCTACTGGCTGTGCAGGTGTTCAATAGCCCTACGCTGAAATTCAAGGCCGAAGTCTTTGCCGTTCACGCAAACATCGCGTGGACGTATCTGCTACACGAGCACTATGAGCGCCAAGGCATCGCCATCTTACAGGAAGATGGACGGTCAATGTTGTTAAGTCAGATGGTCGCACGTGACGACTGCCCGGTATCACAAGGGATGCAGGACAATCTGTCCAGCCTCAAGAAAATTCGTGATGCTGTTGAACACACATTATTTAGAAGGGCTGACACGCGGTTCCTTTCCATTTTTCAAGCATGCTGTTTGAATTTCGACAAGGCGATCTGCGAACTATTTGGCCCTGACATGGCCCTAAGCAACGAGCTTTCGTTTTCTTTGCAGTTCGCCAAGATGGACCTTGAACAGCTTGCGCAGGTTCATGCTTATGAAGTGCCAGAACACATCAGAACGTTGGAGCAGGACATTGATGGCGACTTGGATGATGCGCGGTCCGCAGACATCGAATACCGTTTCAGGGTCGTGTATACCTTCGAGAACTCGACTAAGTCTAAGTCACACATCAAGTTTGTACACCCGACCGACGATGAGGCTGAAGAGGTCAGAAACGTTCTGATCCGTAAGGAAATTTCAGACAAGCTCTATCCACACAAGGCTGGTGTCGTGGCCGACATGGTGCGGGAAAAATCAGGCCGGGCCTTCACTACTCACAACCACACTCAGGCATGGAGAAAATTCGATGTGCGCCCCAGAACAGGGGTGGCGCAGCCGGAGAACACGAACAAAGACTATTGCATCTACCATCAGGCACACGGCGATTACACGTACTCTGCCAAATGGGTCGATTTCATCGTTAGCTTTATTGCACCTGACAGCAACTACGACGAACTACGGCGATTCAGCTTGTGATGTTCATTTCATCTGACGTGGTATCGTTCATTGTCTTCAGGTGCCTATAGACCGACGCTCTACCTATCTGCATCTTTTTGGCGATGGCTGCCGCCCCGAGCCCCTCTGCCCTCAAGGTATTGATCCGGTCTTTATCGATGCTGACTGGGCGGCCTTGATACTTCTCTGGATGCGTTGCCTTGGCGCGTGCAATCCCTTCGGCCTGTCTCGCTTTGGCGATGTTTCTTTCCCACTGGGCAAATGCTGCAAGCATATGGAGTTGCAGTCGTGCCAACGGATCGTCATCGTCTTTGGAGAACTTCAGCCTCTCCGAGACGAACTCTACAGCGACACCTTTGGCATTCAATTCTTCGACGATGTTGAGAAGATCACGGATGTCGCGCCCCAGCCTATCCAACGAATGGACAACTATTGTGTCATTCTCTCGACAGAAAGCCATCATGTCCTTGAGGCCCGGACGGTCTCGAGATGCACCGGTAATCTTGTCTTCGAAGATTTTGTCGATGTCCGGCTGGTCAACAAGCTGACGATCTAGGTTTTGGTCGGTGGTACTGACTCGACGATAAGCTACGCGCATCCATTCTCCAGTGTCTCATATGGCCCTAGACCAGTACATGGATTCGCCTTATAAATCAAGATGCACCCATATGAGACGAAAATCAGCCACCGCTGATGTCTCATCAATATGTACCGGTTTGGCTTACCTAAATGAGACGATACAGCCGGGACGAAATGAAACTGTGGTTGCGGCAATGCAGTGTTCACTCTAGCAGCACGACGGTGCCCATTCTGAACAAGGCAAGATATGAGATCGCGCAGTACATTCAGACCGATCATCCTGACCGGCTTATTGGGATTGGCAATTTACGGTGTCTTGAAACCGGATGCCACCAACAGGGCCAGCGTCTCCGCGACGGACATCTATGTCGTCGATGGCGACACCCTGCGTTTTGATGATGAACCAATCAGGTTGACTGGATTCAACACCCCGGAAACTCGCCGTGCCGAATGTGATAGTGAGCGCGACGCAGGATTTGCGGCAAAAGAGCGGTTGCAAGAGTTACTTTCTAACGCTGTTGAAATATATCTTGAGGTCCGCCTCAATAGTTCTGGTGTGCCAGTGCGCGATAAATACCGCCGCCAGATCGCCCGGTTGATATTGGATGGAACTGATGTTGCAGATATCTTGATACCGGAAGGCCATGCAGAATCCTACGATGGTGGCGCGCGACGCAATTGGTGTGGTTCGTGATTTTGCAAAAGTGTCAAAAAGCCGCCCTTTGACAGCACTTGACCCCTTCACAGCTAAATACAGATGCTCCCCTCTCAATCTGGTGCATTCATCGCACCTTTTGGGAGTTCGGCACTGTCATGTGAAGGAGTAACAAAATGACTGATATAAAGGTAACGATCCGTGGTGTGGATCAAGGCACGTGGGAAGAAATGCGCGCCATTCACCACCATACGGGGGTGCCATATGGGCGATTGGTGACACAGGCTTTGCAGGCATGGATAACACAACTGCCTGAACCAGACCGGGTTTATCGGAGACAGTTTGAACCGCCCCGGTTTTACCGGAGAGTAAAACACTCCAAAGGTGAGCCCTATGACAAAGAAGAAACATACCCCCGCCTATCCGACTGAGCTGCGTGAACGTGGCGTTCGGCTTTTTCGAGAAAACCGTGTCAATTATTCCAGCGATTCAGCCGCACACAAAGCGATCGCGCCCAAGCTTGGCTGTTCCCCTGACAGCCTGCGTATCTGGTGCCAACAAGCGGAACGTGATGAGGGTCAGCGCGCAGGCCTGACAACCGAAGAAAGGGACCGCATCAAAGAATTGGAACGAGAGAACAAGGAACTTCGCCAGGCCAATGAGATCCTGAAGAAGGCGTCGGCATATTTTGCCCAGGCGGAGCTCGACCGCCCGTTCCGCAAATGATTTCCTTCATTGAGGATCATAGAG
>NZ_JWIF01000065.1 GCF_000812685.1 Halocynthiibacter namhaensis | reverse complement strand
CATCAGCATGTCTCTCATCTTGCGATGGCCCACCGGTAATCCCAATTCTTGCAGTTCCTCGGTTATCCGAGGCCGCCCATAGCTTTGCAGGCTTAAGCGATGCTGTTCACGGATGTGAGCCAGGATCACCATATCATCGCGTTGACGCTGGCTCATCGGGCGAACCCGCCACGCGCGAAAACCACGTGATGTGACCCGCATAACTTTGCACAGGAACTCAACTGGCCATTCTTCTTTCCAGGCGTCGATGAACGCAAATCTCACCGGCTTTGGCCTGCAAAGAAGATTGCCGCCTTTTTTAACACTTCCCTCTCCTCGCGCAGCAGACGGACTTCCTTGCGAAGCCGCGTGTTCTCCTTCTCAACGTCTTCATGCGGTCCTGACATCAGGTCATCGTGTTGATGCTGTTGAACCCATTTGTTCAGCGTCGAAAGCCCAACCCCTAAATCTGATGAAAGTTGAGGCCGCGTTAAGCCACTCGTCGTCGCCATGCGCACCGCATCACGCCGAAACTCGTCTGTGTATCTCTTTGCCATTCTCTATCTCCTTCATAGCAAACATTGCTCGAAAGAGACCGGAACTAAACCGCGACAAGACCAACGTGCCTTTGACATCACCATGGATTACATTCAGGACCGCAAAGCCTTTGGAAAGCCAATTGGAAGTTTTCAGAATTCTCGCTTTGTTATGGCCGCCCTGCGCACCCGGCTGGATGCAGCGCAGACCTTGGTCGATCATTGTGTTCTTAACCATCTCGACGGGGTGCTAAGTGCCGAACTCGCGGCTGAGGTGAAGCTTTTGACATCCGAACTTGAAGGCGAGGTCGCCGATCAATGTGTGCAATTGCATGGGGGCAACGGCTATATGCAGGACTATGAAATCTGTCGCCTATATGCGGATGCCCGGATCAGCCGAATTTATGCGGGCACGTCTGAAATCATGAAAGAAATTATTGGCCGTGGCCTTGGGTTGGATGATCGAAACCATCGATCCTAAAGCATGCAATAGTTGCGCAACAATCATATGATTTATGGCCCTTAAGCCTGCGGCATATAGGGCGAAAATCAAGATCCAGAATAGGGAATAACGATGAAACTTGAAAACGTAATCGCGATGGTAACCGGGGGGGCGTCTGGCTTGGGGGAAGCTTGCGCACGCGCTATTATCAAAGCTGGTGGCAAAGTGGTCGCCGTCGATATGAATGAACAACGCGGCGCAGATCTTGCTGTAGAATTGGGCGACAATCTGATTTTCGCACAGGGCGATGTTACCTCAGAACAGGATATTGGCGCCGCACTTGATGCCTGTGAAGCCACCCACGGCCCTGTGAACGCGCTGGTGAATTGCGCGGGTATTGCGATCGCTGCAAAAACTGTTGGCCGCGACGGCGCGCATCCAATGAGCAGCTTTTCCAAAGTGATCGATGTAAACTTAAAAGGCACATTCAACACCTGTCGCCTCGCAGCTGAACGTATGCAACACAACGGTGCGGACGAAGACGGAAACACAGGCGTCATCGTGAACACGGCTTCTATTGCCGCTTTTGACGGTCAAAAAGGTCAACCCGCTTATGCCGCGTCCAAAGCTGGCGTTGCAGGCATGACCTTGCCCATGGCACGCGACCTTGCCTCATATGGCATTCGGGTAAATTGCATCGCGCCTGGCCTGTTTTTGACGCCCATGCTGCAAGGCCTACCAGAAGAGGCGCAAGAAGCGCTCGGCAAACAGCCCCTCTTCCCTAAACGTTTAGGCAAACCCTCCGAAGTGGCTGACCTCGCCGTGTTTCTGATCAGTCATTCATATATGAACGGCGAAATCATTCGCGTAGACGGTGGCATCCGCCTGCCATAACGCCCCCATAGGATAAACAATTCTACCACGCGCAAGCCCAATCCTTCGCCTGCGCGTGAATAGCCAGTTCGTGGTTACGCCAAAAAAATCGAAACGCTTAAAGTTATTTTCACGTTTGCTGCGCATGTTTGCTCGGTCTGGTCCTTTGACCTGTGAACAACACTTGGAGCGTCACATGCGGTTTTTCAATTCAATCAAGCTCACACTCAAGCTTCCACTTGTGATGGTATCTCTTTGTTTGACTTCTCTGGCATTGATGACCTTTATCGCGCTTGAATTGTCAAAATCCTCTCTCGAAAGATTGACAGAACAGCGCCTCGGATCTCTCGTCGAAGGGCGTGCCGACCATCTGGAAACATTTCTTGAAAATGTTGAATTTAGTCTCGCAATTCAAGCGAACAACCCGTCTGTGCTGGATTCAATTTTTGGTTTCAAAGGCGGCTGGCGCGAATTTGAAGACCCTCAAGCCTATCTGAAACAAACTTGGATCACCGACAATCCATATGAATTCGGCGAGCGTGAAAACTTCATCGAGGCCGACGACAGCAACAACTATACCCGCACCCATAAACGCTATCACAGTTTTTATACGACCCTGATGAACAATGTCGGTCTCTATGATGTTATTCTGATCGATACCCTTGGGAACGTTCTTTATTCCGTTGAAAAAGAAGACGATTTTGCCACCAATATTCTTGATGGATCCGTCGACAATTCCACGCTCACTGAAATCGTTACAACGATGCTTAGCGAAGACAATCCCGTCTCCGGTGCGCAATTCTTTGATTTCCGGGTCTATGAGGTTTCCAACGCCCCCGCAGCCTTTTTTGCCTCGATTATCCCAAATCGCAATGGATCTCCTGCGGCGGTTATCGTCTATCAAATCGGTGCTGAACAAATTAACGCTGTTTTGCATTCTCAAGAAGGCCTAGGCGAAACGGGACAGACTTACCTCGTAGGCCCGGATAATCACCTACGCTCTGACCTTACCAACGGGCATGTCGGCTCTCTCCTCGAAACACGGATGGACAGCCCCGCAATCACCGCTGCATTGTCAGGGATCACAGGAAGCGACACCCGCTCAACGAACGAAGGCATGCTCCACGAAAACTACGCGCCCCTAACCGTGCATGGGCACACATGGGCGCTCATTGCTGCGCAATCACAATCCGAATTTATGTTGCCGTGGTCGCAGATGCGTACAAAAATGATCCGTGATGGCCTCGTCGCTCTCGCCGTTTTCGCCATGATCTCGATCGTTCTTGGCTTGTCCATAAGCCGCCCCCTTCTGCGGCTCAACCAAGTGATGCGTAAAATTTCAAACTCTGAATTCACAACCAAAGTTCCTGACTCTGATCGTGGGGATGAAATCGGGGGAATAGCCAAAACGCTTGAAGAATTCCGAGCTTCCCTTGAGGCCGCAGAAGAAACCGCCGCCGAAGCGCGCGTCAAAGGCTCAGCATTCAGCGATTCATCCGCCGCCATGATGATCCTCGATTCTGACGGCAACATCACCAACACCAATAGTGCTCTGCTGTCCTTCTTCAAAACCCATGCTGATGAATTCCGGACGGTCGCCCCCGATTTGAATACAGACACCATGATCGGCGTATCCGTTGCGTCTCTCTGGGAAGACAAAGACCGCTTAGACGCGTTGCTTGCCGCACCGCAATCCCTCCCACGCCGCGAATTTGTTGACCTAGGGAAACTGCGGCTTGCCATCTTCATCAACCTAATCCTGGACAACGACGGCAACGGATCCGGGTTCGTCGTTGAATGGGAAGATGTAACCGTGTCTCAAATGAACGACGCGATGATCAGTGCCATCGAAACCCATCAGGTCAAAGCCGCATTTTCAACCGACGGACAGTATATGGATTCAAACGCGCTGTTCCTTGACGCCGCACACACATCTGAATCTGATATCAAGAATGTGACGTTTTCCGACCTACTCACAGTTCAGGGGGAACCAAAACGAGACGCTCTTTCAGAAGCAAAATCAGGAAAAACAGTCGCCGCAAAATTCATCTTGAATAACGGAAGTGAACAAAGCGCCCTCCTCGAAGCCATCTTAAGCCCCGTGAAAGACGCAAGTGGAAAAACCCTGTGTTTGCTTTTACTTGGCAATGACATCAGCGAAGCGCAATCTCTCATTGATCGTGCCGAAGAAGAACAAGCGAAGATGGTGGAATCGCAAAACAATGTGGTAGAGGCTCTGCGCAAAGGCCTAGGTGAACTTGCAGATGGGAAGCTCACAACTGAAGTCACCCAACCATTGGCCGAAGAATACGAGCAATTGCGCACCGATTTCAACCGCGCGGCCAATAACCTGCGCGATGCAATGATTGGCGTCGTGTCCAATGCGGATAATATGCGTTCAGAATCAACAGATATCAGCACAGCGGCCGAAGATTTATCACAACGTACTGAAAAACAGGCAGCAACACTTGAACAAACTGCCGCTGCCCTCGATGAGATAACGTCAAGCGTGCGCTCAGCTGCGGACGCCTCAGAACAAGCCAACATCGTGGTAAACACGGCTAAATCCAGCGCCGAGACCAGCAGCATCGTGGTCGAAGAAGCGGTTTCAGCAATGGGGAAAATTGAATCTTCCTCAGATAAGATCACAAAAATCATCAGTGTCATTGATGACATTGCATTTCAAACCAATCTTCTTGCACTTAACGCAGGCGTCGAAGCTGCTCGCGCCGGAGAAGCCGGCCGAGGTTTTGCAGTTGTCGCGTCGGAAGTCCGCGCATTGGCGCAACGGTCGTCAGATGCCGCACATGAGATCAATCAGCTAATCTCAGACTCCGGCCAACACGTAAAACGAGGGGCCGAATTGGTCAGCGAAACCGGCGAAGCGCTACAAAACATCATCGGTTCGGTTGGAGACATCTCGCGCCATGTCGCAGAAATCGCAGTTTCTGCTAAACAACAGGCAAGTGGCCTGGCCGAAATTAATACCTCGGTGAATGAACTCGACAAATTCACCCAACAAAATGCAGCAATGTTTGAAGAAACAACGGCCGCAAGTCACGCATTAACCCAAGGCGCCGAAGCACTGGCATCCGTAGTCGCGCAGTTTGACGCAGGCCAAGCCCAATCAGAGACCGATCCAAATATCTTCAAAAGTGCCCGTAGCCCAGCAAGTTCGGATGAGAACCTTGATGGCACCTCAGGCATTATACATAGCACGCCACAGCCGAAGATCGTCGCCGCTTCAGCGAACTCGAATGTGGCCCACGCTCAAGAGCCCGAAATTCTGGATGTGCCGGACGGATGGGAAGAGTTTTAAGCAATTTACCAACACGCCTGAGACCTCCTAATAAGGACCAAATATGCCAAAAGTCAAAGTACTGATTGTCGACGATTCAAGCGTTATGCGACGCCTAATCCGCCAAGCCCTGTCCAAAGACACCCGACTTGAAGTTGTTGGGGAGGCGAACGACCCAATTGAAGCGCGGAGTGTCATAAAGGTCTGTAATCCAGACGTGTTGATCCTTGATATTGAAATGCCGCGGATGAGCGGATTGGAGTTTCTTGAACTTCTGATGCGGCTGCGTCCAATGCCCGTGGTAATGTTTTCATCTCTTGCAAGAAGCAGCCGTGACGCCACTATCAAAGCCTTAAGTCTAGGAGCCGTCGATTGCATAGAAAAGCCATCCACAGAATCCGGAAACACACTAGAACGCTTACCGGATAGTCTCGTCGCTGCGGCCAGCGCGGACGTGTCCGCACTTCAGAGACACAGTAAAATCGCCCGGAAGGCCCAAGCATTTCACTGGAATGGAAGGCCTGTTCTGATTGGCGCCTCAACAGGTGGCGTTGATGCGCTACAGAAAGTGTTCGGTCCTTGGCCTGCGAATTGCCCGCCAACGCTCGTAACCCAGCATATGCCCGAAAATTTCCTGCGCAGTTTCGCAACCCGACTTGATGATCAGCTAGAAATGAAAGTGCGTATCGCAAAGGATGGTGATGAAATTCGCCAAGGCGAGGTTGCCATTTGCCCCGGAGGAGCCTTTCATATGGAACTTCAGAGTGCTAGCCCCACGCGTGTGCGATTGATTGAAGGTCCACCTGTAAGCGGTCACAGACCCTCAGTCGACGTTATGATGCGTTCCGCGAAACCATTCGCCCCAAGCTGTGTTGCAGCAATATTGACCGGCATGGGGCGCGACGGCGCTCAGGGGCTTTTTGAACTTTATCAAAATGGCGCCGAAACCATTGGTCAGGACGAAACATCATCCGTTGTCTACGGAATGCCCAAAATTGCATATGATCTGGGCGGCGTTAAACAACAATTGCCCGTAGACGATATCGGAAACGCAATTTTAGATGCCTGCAGCACAAAACGACGGAGTATGGCAAACACATGAGTAATGGACCTATCTCTAAAGACAAAAATCGACAACATATTACGCAGGGTCAGTTCGCCGTCGGCTCGGGCCCAGACGCTATTCTGTCAACTTTGCTAGGGAGTTGCGTGTCCACCTGCCTCTGGGACAGTGCCTCTCAAATCGGCGGAATGAACCATATCCTCCTGCCCGATCGTCGCTTCGGCGACGGAGCGATGATTGGAGAAGGCGTCAATGAAATGGAGCTACTGATCAATGGCTTGATTAAAGCGGGGGCAAGGCGTGACAACCTAAAAGCCAAGATATTCGGTGGAGCTCGAATGATTGCAATGGCAACAGACATTGGCGAAACAAATGCAGCTTTTGCCTTGCAATTTTTGTCTGACGAGGGGATCGAGTGCGTCGGACAAAGCACTGGTGGCAACACTGCGCGTCAAGTCAAGTTTTGGCCAGGAAGCGGCAAGGCCCTTGTCCGAATTGCGGACGGCAGTACAACCATCGCTCCAGAAAAACCCTCCGCGCCGAAACCAATGGAGGCCGCGATCGAGTTGTTCTGACAGGTTCCACTGTTCATTTGTTTCGCGTCGCATTGCTGCCGGGGATGGTACGCGAAACGAACACAAGTAATGCATACAACCCAACCACATAGATCTGAGCAGTATCTCGCACATCATCGGTTTTCACAGGCTGGTCAACAACACAATTGATAGAATTGGACCTAACGTGCAGGACCACAGAGCACATTTTGTTCTGAAAAATCGATGAAGCCATTTCCCTCTCATGCTATCCAAGCAAGACGGAAGCGTCAAAAAGGAACATGTTGAGCCAATCCCCTCATACCCGTAACTTTATGACAATCTCTGCAATGTTTATCTTTTCTGAGGTTCTAATCCACTATTGCGTGGATACAGGAGCAATCCATTCAAGAACCACGGTTCTATATGATATTGACACGATGTTTACGCAAAACTCAATGTTTGCGCCAACATGTTAACGCTAAACTCTTTCACCCGCATCCGCAGAGGCATATAGAACCCCAAAATCCGACGTAAAACACATCTGGATTAAAGCCGATATCACCGAGGGGTATGAAGATGACTGTCACTGTAGCAATTAACGGATTTGGCCGGATTGGGCGTTGTACGCTGGGGCATATCGCCGAGAGCGCGCGCGATGACGTGAAAGTTGTTAAAATCAACGCAACTGGCCCGCTGGACACAGCCGCCCATCTGATGCGTTATGACTCTGTGCATGGGCGTTTCCCGAATGACATCATCGTTGGCGACAAAACGCTAGATCTGGGCCAAGGCCCGATTGAGATGTTCTCAACCTACAACCCAGAAGAACTTGACTGGTCTGGCGTTGACGTGGTTCTGGAATGTACAGGCAACTTCAACGACGGTGAAAAAGCCAAGGTTCATCTTGAACGTGGTGCAAAGAAGGTTCTGATCTCAGCACCTGCGAAAAACGTCGAGAAAACCATCGTTTACGGCGTGAATGACGAACTTTTGACTGCTGGCGACACAATGATCTCCAACGGATCTTGCACCACCAACTGCCTGGCCCCGCTTGTGAAAGTTTTAAACGACAGCATTGGTGTCGAGCGCGGCATCATGACCACGATCCACAGCTACACCGGTGATCAGCCAACCCTTGATCGCCGTCACAGTGATCTATACCGCGCACGCGCGGCTGCCATGGCGATGATCCCGACCTCCACCGGTGCTGCCAAAGCCCTATCCGAAGTTCTGCCAGAAATGAAAGGCCGCCTTGACGGTTCTGCCATTCGCGTCCCCACCCCAAATGTATCCGCCGTGGATATGACCTTTGAAGCAGGCCGTGACGTGACGGTTGAAGAAGTTAACGCCGCCGTGAAAGCAGCCTGTGAAGGTCCAATGGGTCGCGTGATGTCATATGACCCCGAGAAAAAGGTTTCTATCGACTTCAACCACACGCCTCATTCGTCCATCTTCGCGCCGGATCAAACCAAAGTCATCGGCGGGCGTACAGTCCGTGTTCTGGCATGGTACGACAACGAGTGGGGATTCTCTGTGCGTATGGCCGATGTTGCTGCAAAAATGGGCAGCCTCTGAAGCGTAGTTAAACGAATTCAAGGAAGGCCTGGCTTGTCGCTGGGCCTTTGGGTTTCAGGTTCATTCCCACGCCTCGTCAAGCGGTTGCCCTCTGATTTCCGGCTTGCATGAACTTTAGAAAACATAGACACTTGTTGCATATTCCAGCCCCCTTCTTCTAAGGCCTCTTCGTGACCAACGCTTCCGCCATCGTGATTTTTTCTCTTGTCGTTTGCGCACTTATTGGTGACGCTATCTTCAATGATGGCATCGCCACAATGTTCACATTAAAGAAAGCCAACGACTTTCGAGAATGGATTGCTGTTTGGCGCTAGGTGGTCTTCGTGTTGTAGTTTACCCCACGTTTAATGGTTGACTTAAGCCAAGAAACCCACATGTTAGCGATAACATTATGACATATATTCGCACGAGGTGACGCAATCATGGCTGTAAAAGTAGCAATTAACGGATTTGGCCGCATTGGCCGCCTTGTTCTGCGATCGATCATTGAATCAGGCCGCACCGACCTCGAAGTGATCGCGATCAACGACCTTGGCGATGTTGCGATGAACGCCCTGCTTCTGGAATATGATTCAGTGCATGGCCGCTTTCCCAACGAGATTATCGTCAAGGGCGACACGATCGACGCCGGTCGTGGTCCAATTAAAGTCACCGCGCTACGCAACCCCGATGATCTGCCCTGGGCCGATGTGGACGTGGTGATGGAATGCACGGGCATATTCAAAACGCATGAGTTGGCTTCGGTTCATCTGGGCAATGGTGCATCCAAAGTGCTTATATCGGCTCCCGCGTCGGATGCCGACCGGATGGTGGTTTACGGTGTGAACCACGACACGCTGCAAGCCTCTGATCTTATTGTATCAAATGCGTCTTGCACCACCAACTGCTTGGCCCCAGTTGCCAAGGTCATCAATGACGCCGTTGGTATAAACAAGGCCTTTATGACCACGGTGCACAGCTACACAGGCGACCAACCCACGCTTGATCGATTGCACAAAAAAGATCCACGGCGCGCACGTGCTGCGGCCCTGTCGATGATCCCAACCTCAACTGGCGCTGCGATCGCCGCGACCAAGATCCTGCCAGAACTTGAGGGTAAGCTAGATGGTGTGGCGATCCGCGTGCCAACGCCGAATGTATCTTGTGTCGATTTGACAGTTGATTGTGCCCGCGACACCACCCCAGCAGAAATCAACGCGGCGATCTTGGCTGCTGCAAATGGCCCCATGAAAGGGATCCTCGGTGCGACTGACAAACCGTTGGTTTCGTCTGATTTCAACCACGACCCACATTCATCGATTTTTCAACTGGATGAAACCAAAGTTGTTGGTGGAAACTTGCTGCGCATCCTGACATGGTATGACAACGAATGGGGGTTTTCTAATCGCATGGCAGATACTGCTGCGTTGATGGGGAAACTTGGCTAGCGCGAGGCGTATATGGCAACACCAGATTTCAAAACCCTGTTGCATGCAGATATTCACTCTGCCCCACGTGACAATGGAAAGATCAGCGTGCTTTGCACGCGCCCTGGTTTTGGGGCGCGTGTCTATCCGCAATCTTTGCAGTTTTGCCCTGAAACCGGCGTCGAGCAAGATCGCTGGAGAACCGATGGCTGGCTAAAGAGCCCTGATGGAACGCCTGATCCACAAATCCAAGTTGCGGTGATTGGTAAACGACTGCTGGATTGTGTCTGGGGTGGCCCTGACGATGACGCCCCTTATCCAGGTGACACGATGGTTGTCGACATGGATTTCGACAGCGCCCACTTGCCTGCAGGTACGCGACTGCGCGCGGGATCTGTTTTGCTTGAGGTGTCCGAGACCTACAACGACGGCTGCACAAAATGGAAAGTCCGTTATGGTGAAGACGCTTTCAAATTTGTGCGCGCGCCAGAGACCATGTCCCGTCGTCCTCGAGGTATGTTTTGCCGGATCCTTACAAAAGGCACTGTTTCAATCGGCGACCGCCTGAGTCGCGCAGACTAGTTTCTGCAAAAATTGACAATCGATGTGTCACAAGAACGGCCATGTCAAAAAATCAACCCAAAGAGCAGTTTATGAAAGATTAGTAATCTCAAGATGGAGTGAATACCGTTCAAAATATAGTTCTCCGAAAAATCCGTCCCGAAAAAACAACACCTAAGAGGTTGGCAGCGCGATCACGCTCAATTGCGTTGACCAAATATTCACCTGTAGCTAGACCAATATAAGAGCAATTTATTCGACCCGAAATTTACTAAATGTTAGCGTAATTAGTCTCTGAAAGGGTTGTTGCATGATCGCAACGAGTTTCATAGTTAAGATATTGTCGCGATCTGGCGGAAGCACTATTGTGTCTGCCAACGCCACGATAGAATGCGTCGCTGTCACGGACGCTATAAATTGTGAAAATACCACCACCCCCAACAAAGTCTTGGTTACCAAAGCCGGCATTCAGGCCTGCTATAGCAGCGTATTCAACCCAGATGGGTTCGAAGCGATTATCGCAGACTCTCTGACAGTGAATGAGACCCCTGCCCCTGTTTCATCCAAGATGAACTATGCCATCGTCGAAGATGACGAAGATCAACAGTTCATCCTAGCCAAATTCGACACGCCCGAAGATGTTCAAGCTTTCGAAGACACCCTAAAGCTGGGTGATATCACGATAAATGAGGGCCGCTACCGTCCTGTTTGGTGGACAGACAACCCAAAGGGGAACTCCGTTAACTGTTTTGCTGGTGACGCCGAAGTTTTCACCCTTACTGGAAGCACCAAAGTCAAGGACCTGAAATTGGGCGACATGGTTCAAACCATCGATAACGGCTTTCAGCCTATCGCTTGGATCGGGTCAAATACTCTGTCTGACAGAGATCTAAAGGCATCTCCCGAACTTGCGCCAGTTCGTATTCTTGCAGGCGCTTTAGGCGCAAACATTCCTAGCAAAGATCTCATCATCTCTCAGCAACATAGGCTTTTGGTTTCCCCCGCAAAGGTTGGGACAAGCTCTGACGAGAGCGAAGTGCTTATTTCCGCAAAAACACTTACGGCACATCCGGGTATTTTTGTGGATGAAACGATCACAGCGGTCGAATATTTCCACTTTCTATTCGATGAACATCAAATTGTATTCGCGAATGGAATCGCGTCCGAAAGCATGCAAACAGGGATGAAAGCGCTGCGTGCCCTGTCTGATGACTCATACAATGAAATCGTGACCCTGTTTCCCGAAATTCGCACCCTAGGATATATGCCCATTCCGGCACGCAAGATCCCAAACGCCGAAATACTGCACCCGAGCACATCTAAAAACACTCAGGGATTAAACGCGTAAAGCGCATTTTTTGATCCGTCCACGCCGAAAAAATAGCCCGAACAACACAATCCTAAACGTAGTTTTAGGTTCTTCCTAATTTTTGGTAGAGCGCTGATTTGACGGCCGGAGGCACGAACTTCGCCACATCCCCATCAAGACGTGCAATTTCTTTCACCAATTTTGACGCAATTGCTTGGTGCTTCGCGTCTGCCATCAAAAAGACGGTTTCGACGGACGAATCAAGCGAGCGATTCATACCAACCATCTGATATTCATACTCAAAATCTGCAACCGCACGTAACCCGCGCAGGATAACTTGGGCCCCTACGTCGCGGGCACAATGGATCAGAAGGTTCTCAAATGGATGGGCAATAATTTCAGTGCCGGTTTCTTTGGAAAGCACCGCACATTCCGCCTCAATCATCGCAACCCGTTCTTCCAAAGTGAACATGGGCCCCTTATCCCGGTTGATCGCAACGCCAATGACAAGCCGGTCGACAAGCTGCGCACCGCGGCGAATAATGTCGAGATGTCCGTGGGTTACGGGATCAAACGTACCTGGGTAAAGGCCAATGCGCATGCGGTATTCCTCTTGTTCACTATGCGCACGCAACAATATTGCGCCTCAAATTGCAAGATCTTTCTGCGGCGCAGAATGACGCAGCGATCACCAAGGCATCGCACCCCGGCCTGAGCCTTTCGTTCCAGAATTTCAGAGTTAATGCCCCATAATCATGCCTTGAAGCGCTTCTTTTTCCATCGCCAATTCAGACAATTGGGCCTTAACCACATCACCAAGTGAGATCAGGCCGACCATGCGCCCCTTATCAATCACTGGCATGTGGCGAAAACGGCCTTCGGTCATTTTTGCCAAAACTGCATCTGTGTTGTCTTCGGGCGCGCAGGTGACCAGCTTCTTGGTCATCAAATCATCAACCGTATCCGCCATACAGGCAGGGCCGCGTTTGCCAAGTTCGCGCACAATGTCGCGTTCCGACAAAATGCCATCGGCTGTGTTACCATCTGCTGAGATCACAACCGTCCCGATCCGACGTTCCGACAGTATTGCCGCTGCGTCCGAAACACTTGCCCCGGGCTTCAGCATCATAACACCTTCTGCGGATTTACTTTTCAGGATTTGTTGTACAAGCATACGGGCCTCCTCAGGAATAAATACATCTTCAGCGTGGCCTCGCTTGCCCCTACTGTCAAGCCTGACGCGGACCTATCCGTTAACAAAGCGCCTCAAGACGGGCGACCTCACGTCGAATTTCGCGTGCCAAAGCGGTTGAAAAACGGTTCAAACGTTCCACGCGCCGTTCATCCGCATGACGCACAAGATAAAAACTTCGGGTCAGGGACAGTTGATCCATTAATATGCGCCGAATGGGCACGTCAGACGCGGGGATCGCAAAATCATGCACCACCGCAACCCCTGCCCCTTGGCGCATAAAGTTAAACTGAACTGAGAAGGAATTAGACGACAAATGCACCTTCTCTGCTTGCATGTCAGACAGGTAATCCAACTCCTTATCAAAGATCATATCCGGGATATATCCAATCAAACGATGGTCCTTAAGGTCAGAAAGCTGCGTGATTTCATCATGTTGTCCAAGGTATGTTTCCGCGGCAGCCAAATGCAAATGATAATCAGATAGCTTTTGCACCAATAAGCGCCCGGTGTTTGGCGGCGACACGGTCACTGCCATATCTGCTTCGCGTTTGGACAGGTTAAACACGCGCGGCAGGGCTACGATCTCGACCTCAAGTCCGGGGTTTTCGTCACAAATCTTGGCACAGACTTGGGGCAGTAAATAGTTCGCCGACCCATCCGGCGCGCCAAGGCGAATTGTCCCCGTCAGCAACCCAGATTGCCCCCGCAATTCCTCCTCGCCCAGATGCAACGCTTGTTCTGCACGCGTCGCATGGGCCAACAGACGTTCGCCCTCATCCGTTAACGCATAGCCCTGGGGCGACTTCAAAAACAACGGCGCGCCCAAGGCATCTTCAAGCCGCGTGATCCGACGTGCAACTGTCGCTGGGTCCATTTTCAACCCCTTGCCCGCACGCGAAATACTTTCCTCACGTGCCACTGCCAAAAACACCCGCGTGTCATCCCAGTTCATGTTTCACCCTCAGTTCACCCTTGCGTTTTTGCAAAACCTCTTTGTGAAATTACGGCTTTTCCATGTAAAATTGCAAGTGTAACCTGCCCCCAACGTGAAAACCTCAAAGGGAGAGTATTGATGCAAAACATCGGTCATTTCATCAACGGCGCAGAAGTTGCAGGCACATCCGGCCGCACCAGCGACATTTTCAACCCGGCAACTGGCGAAGTTCAAGCCAAACTGGCAACCGCGACCACCGCAGAAGTCAATGATTTCGTTGCAAAAGCTGCTGCTGCTCAGCCAGTTTGGGGCGCTACAAACCCACAAAAACGCGCACGCGTCATGATGGCAATGGTTGGCCTGATGAACCGCGACATGGACAAATTGGCCGAAGCCCTGTCCCGTGAACACGGCAAAACCATTCCAGACGCCAAGGGCGACCTACAGCGTGGCCTGGAAGTGATCGAATATTGCATCGGCGCCCCTGAAATGCTGAAAGGTGATTACACCGACGGCGCAGGCCCTGGCATTGACATGTATTCCATGCGTCAGCCCCTCGGCGTTGTTGCTTCTATCATGCCGTTCAACTTCCCTGCGATGATGCCACTTTGGCACGTTGGCCCGGCTCTGGCTTGTGGGAACGCTGTGGTTTTGAAACCATCTGAGCGCGACCCATCTGTTCCAATGATGCTGGCCGAATTGTTCATCGAAGCAGGCCTGCCCGCGGGTTGTTTCCAAGTTGTAAATGGCGACAAAGAAGCTGTTGACGCGCTGCTTGATAACGACACCATCCAAGGTGTTTCCTTCGTGGGCTCCACCCCGATCGCGCAATACATCTATTCGCGTGCAACGGCCAACGGCAAACGTGCGCAATGTTTCGGTGGTGCGAAAAACCACATGATCATCATGCCAGACGCAGACATTGATCAAGCGGCTGACGCGTTGATCGGTGCTGGTTTTGGCGCGGCCGGCGAACGTTGCATGGCGATTTCTGTTGCTGTTCCAGTTGGCAAAGAAACCGCTGACAAACTGATCGAAGCGCTTGTTCCACGCGTCGAAAAGCTGCGCGTTGCGCCTTATACTGACGGCAACGATGTCGATTACGGCCCAGTTGTTACGGCCGATGCGAAAAAGCGTATCCTTGGCCTGATCGAGACCGGTGTTGAGCAAGGCGCTGAATTGGTTGTCGATAACCGCGACTTCAAACTGCAAGGTTATGAGAACGGTTTCTTCGTCGGTCCGCATCTGTTTGATCACGTGACCAAAGACATGGACATCTACACCCAAGAAATCTTCGGGCCCGTTCTGTCTGTTGTACGTGCCAATGACTATGAAGAAGCTATCGGCCTCGCGATGGATCACGAATATGGCAACGGTTGCGCGATCTACACCCGCGATGGCGACACCGCGCGTGACTTTGCGCACCGCATCAACATCGGCATGGTCGGCATCAACGTGCCGATCCCAGTGCCGCTGGCGTACCACACCTTTGGCGGCTGGAAAAAATCCATGTTTGGCGACTTGAACCAGCACGGCCCGGACAGCTTCAAGTTCTACACCCGCACCAAAACAGTGACCTCACGCTGGCCATCAGGCATCAAAGAAGGCGGCGAGTTCAACTTCAAAGCGATGGACTAAACCCATATTTTGAAAAGATAAATCGGGCGGTGCAGCAATGTGCCGCCCTTTTTCATGCGCTTACCGTTCCCTGACTGGCGCGTTTTGCTTTTCATCTTGCTCTAAATACTCCGGGGGAATCCCGCAGGGATGGGGGCAGCGCCCCCTCTCTTGAACTTCCCGCGTCCTCATGCTCAAATCCATAAAACAGTAAGGGGTAAATATATGGCATATCAGGAACCGGATTTCACAATCGGTATTGAAGAAGAATATCTTCTTGTGGACAAGGACAGTCTTGCGCTTGCCCCTGCCCCAGATGATTTCATGGCCCGTTGCGTATCGGAACTTGATGGTCAGGCCAGCCCCGAATTCCTCGCCTGTCAGATTGAGATCGGCACCAAAGTCTGTGCCTCAACACCCGCCGCGCGAGAAGATCTCAAACGTCTGCGCAGCTGTGTCGCTCGGGTCGCGAGCGACTATAACCTCGCGCCCATCGCCGCGTCCTGCCATCCGTTTTCAGATTGGAAAGATCAAACCCACACAGATCGTGAACGATACCAAGTTCTGAAACGTGATCTGGCGGGTGTTGGTTACCGCATGTTAATCTCAGGCATGCATGTGCATGTGGGCATTCCCGCGCCCAATCAACGTATTGATCTGGTCAATCAGCTGACCTATTTCCTGCCACATCTGCTGGCCATGTCGGGGTCATCCCCTTTCTGGCAAGGTCGTGATACGGGCATGAATTCCTATCGTTTGACCGTATTTGACAACCTGCCGCGCACCGGTCTGCCACCGCAATTGGCCAGCTGGGGCGAATATGAACGTTCCGTTGAAACCTTGATAGACACCGGCGTGATTGAGGACAGCTCAAAAATTTGGTGGGATCTGCGCCCAAGCGCGAAATACCCCACAATCGAAAGCCGCATTTGTGACGTTTCCCCCTCGATCAACGGCACGCTTTCCCTTGCCGCCCTCACCCAATGCCTGACGCGGATGCTTTGGCGTCTTGCGCGCAGCAATCAACGTTGGCGCATGTATGATAATTTTCTGATTTCAGAGAACCGCTGGCGTGCGCAACGTTATGGCGTGTCTGAGGGGCTGATTGATTTTGGTGCTGGCCAAATCATTGATTTCAAAACACTCCTTGATGAAATGATCGAGCTTATCCAAGAGGACGCCGAAACATTGGGCGCATTGCAAGACATTGAAAATGCGCGTGATTTCATCACACATGGCACCGCATCTGATCGTCAACGCGATGTGTACAACACCTCTATCAAGGCTGGAAAACCCAAGGATGAGGCCCTGCGCGATGTGGTCAGCTGGCTGACAGAAGCCTTCCACGATGGCTTGTAAAAACAACAAAAAGTGACGTCGGGTTTTGCGCTCTGGTGGCATTGCAAAACTCCTGTAACAATCGTTAATTAAACACGTGTTCAGTTAGATTGCTTGACCCCCACGGGAGGAAACCATGGATTTCGCGCTTACCGAAGAACAGACCTTAATTTACGATATGGCTAAGGGCTTTGCCGATGAACATATCGCGCCATTTGCCCAGGAATGGGAAGCTGCCGGCACCGTGCCAAAAGAACTCTGGGGCAAGATGGCGGAACTTGGGTTCGGCGGGTTGTATGTGTCGGAAAAAAATGGTGGTTCTGGCCTTACACGTCTGGACGCAACCCTTGTATTTGAAGCACTTTCATCCGCCTGCCCCGCAGTTGCGGCTTGGCTGTCGATCCACAATATGTGCGCCGCGATGCTCGATAAATTCGCAAATCAACATGTGATCGATACATGGCTTAAACCTGCTGTGAACATGGAGAAATTCTTTGCTTATGCCCTGACGGAACCGGGATCAGGATCAGACGCCGCCGCGTTGAAAACCCGCGCAGATTTGGTGGGCAATGAATATGTTCTGAATGGTTCCAAAGCCTTCATTTCCGGAGCGGGTTATGCGGACGCTTACGTCGTCATGTGTCGCACCGGCAGTGACGGGCCAAAAGGTGTTTCCACCGTGGTTGTCGACAATGGCACCGAAGGCCTCAGCTTTGGCGCGCTTGAAAGAAAGATGGGTTGGCATGCCCAAGAAACCCGTCAGGTGCAGTTTGACGATTGCAAAATCCCCACGACAAACCTTGTGGGGGAAGAAGGCCGCGGCTTTTCCTATGCCATGGCTGGGCTAGATGGCGGGCGCTTGAATATCTCATCTTGTTCACTTGGGGCTGCGCAAACGGCTTTGACCAAAACCCTTGAATATATGGGCGAACGCCAGGCTTTTGGCAAATCTATCGACCAATTTCAAGCCTTGCAATTTCGTCTGGCTGACATGGAAATCGAGCTTCAAGCCGCCCGTGTGTTCCTGCGCCAAGCCGCCTGGAAACTGGATCAAGGCGCACCGGATGCCACCAAATTCTGTGCCATGGCGAAACGTTTCGTGACCGAAACTGGGTCGCAAGTGGCCAATGGCTGCCTGCAATTGCATGGCGGATATGGCTATCTTTCGGACTATGGAATTGAAAAACTGGTGCGTGATTTACGGGTGCATGAAATCCTGGAAGGCACCAATGAAATCATGCGCATGATCGTCGCGCGTCAACTTTTAGCGGAACGTGGTTAAGGTATGTGGAAGCAAGTAAAAATCGCATTTCGGCGGCATGAATACTGGGTGATAAGAACCGCCCAAAAAATTCCGTTCTTAGCGATATTTATCTTTGCTACACTCACTATCTGGATCATTCCACTCTTGCCCCTGATCGTGCTGATTTCTCTACCCATGGCGGTAGAGAGCCTGTGGATTGGCATTCCTTGGGCCATCTTGATGCTATTTCTCGCGATGGCAGGCATGTTCTTCGTAGCCCCTTGGTACTTCCGCTGGTGTTTCATATGCTTCGGATTAATGCGCGGGCGCACAGAAATTGCCGAGAACAAAGAAAATGAACTCAAGGAAACCCTGATGAGACTAGCACATGTCTGACATCCATATCCGCACTGAAGGTCAAGCCGGCCGCATCACCCTGACCCGACCTAAAGCATTGAACGCGCTTGGTTATCAGATGGCGCTTGATGTTGAAAAAGCCCTTGATGCATGGCGCAATGATGACGCGGTGAAGTTGATCCTTCTAGACGCAGAGGGTGATCGCGCCTTTTGCGCCGGTGGTGATATTCAGGAAATGTATGACACCGCCAAGGCGGGCGATTTCGAATATGGTCGAAAGTTCTGGCGCGACGAATACCGCATGAACGCCAAAATGTTTGAATTCCCCAAACCCGTGGTCAGCCTGATGCAGGGTTTCACCATGGGCGGCGGCGTTGGCATCGGCTGTCATGGCTCGCATCGCGTGGTTTGTGACAGTTCGCGCATCGCCATGCCGGAATGTGGCATTGGGCTTATACCGGATGTGGGCGGCACGTTAATCCTGGCCAACGCCCCGGGTCGCATGGGCGAATATATTGGCATGACAGGCGTTCACTTGGGCGCAGCGGATGCAATATATGCTGGTTTTGCGGACTATTACATCGCGCAAGATACTTGGCCTGACCTGATCAAACAGCTCTGTGATACGGGTGATGTTCAACGGATTGATCAAAGCGCGACACAGGCCCCCGAAGGACAACTTACCGCGATCCAAAGCGAAGTTAATCGTCACTTTGCAGGCGAAACTGCCGTGGATATTTTGCACAGCCTTGAAACAGACGACAGCGAATTTGCCGCCAAAGCGACCAAAACATTGCGCCGCAATTCCCCCCTGGCCATCGCTGCGACGGTTGAACTTGTCCACCGCGCGCGTGGCGTTAAAGGCATTCGCGGGGCACTGACGCAGGAATATCGTTTCACCCATCGCGCGGCGTCTGACGGTGACTTTATCGAAGGCATTCGCGCCCAAATCATTGACAAAGATCGCAACCCATCTTGGAAGCAGGCAAGTGTTGAAGATCTAAATCCAATGGAAGTCACAAAAATGCTGATGCCGGTGCCCGGTGTCAAAGTCGAATTTGAAGGAATCGAACCATGAAAATCGGATTTATCGGCCTTGGTAACATGGGCCACCACATGGCACGCAACTTGGCCGCTGCGGGTCACGCGGTTACGGGTTTTGACCTTAGCGCACCCTGCCCCGAAGGAGTCCTGAAAGCCGACAGCGCCGCGGGTGTCGCAGCGGACGCAGATGTGGTTGTCACCATGTTGCCCAATGGCGCGATCCTGCAATCTGTCGCGGCCGAAATCATCCCGGCCATGCCCACAGGAGCGGTTTTGTGTGATTGTTCGACTGTGGACGTTGAAAGCGCGCGTATCGTTGCACAAAATGCTGCAAATGCTGGCCTTTTGGCCGTGGATGCGCCGGTTTCTGGTGGCATTGGTGGCGCAGATGCCGGCACGTTGACCTTCATGGCGGGTGGCACAGATGATAGTTTCGCAAAAGTGTCCGATCTGTTTGATATCATGGGACAAAAAGCCGTTCACTGTGGTGAATCCGGTGCAGGACAAGCGGCGAAAATCTGCAATAATATGATCCTTGGCATTACCATGGCGGGCACTTGCGAAGCCTTCGCCTTGGCGGATAAACTTGGTCTTGATCGCCAGAAAATGTTCGACGTTGTCAGCACCTCTTCCGGCTACTCCTGGACGATGAACGCCTATTGCCCTGCCCCTGGGGTTGGCCCACAAAGCCCGGCCGACAATGATTACAAACCTGGTTTCGCGGCCGAACTGATGCTCAAAGATTTACGCCTGTCCCAGCAAGCCGCTGTTGCTGCGGATGCAGACACCCCCATGGGCGAACGCGCGACCGAGCTTTATTCAACCTTCGTGGATGATGAAGATGGCCTTGGGATGGATTTTTCAGCCATGCTGCCACGATTTG
Organism: Halocynthiibacter namhaensis; assembly: GCF_000812685.1. Classification (GTDB taxonomy): domain Bacteria; phylum Pseudomonadota; class Alphaproteobacteria; order Rhodobacterales; family Rhodobacteraceae; genus Halocynthiibacter; species Halocynthiibacter namhaensis. The sequence goes on along the minus strand of NZ_JWIF01000065.1, from coordinate 74,386 downwards.
AAAAACGCGGTCGCGGGTAACACGTTATTTGCGACAAAAATAACGTCGCGAATGGTCTTTACGGGTCACGGTCACACTCTCACAATGGTCTTAACGCATCATTCATGAGGCCCGCCGTGACCCTTTCTTTCGCCGATTTCGCCAGCTCCCTGACCTATGACGACCTTCCACCAGAGGTGCTAAAAGTGCTACGGCGCAGCTTCACCGACACAATGGGCGTCGCGGCGATCGGCTCCACCACGGAAATGTCACAGGCCGCCTATCAGGGCGCTTGTGCCATGTTCGGCGCGACCCACACTGGACGCGCACGGGTCATGATGCGTGGCACCGAATTGTCGCCTGCGGGCGCGGCCATGGCCAATGCCTTCACCGTTGATTCCGTCGATGCCCATGATGGCACCTCGCCCTGTAAAGGCCACGCGGGCAGTGCAATTTTCCCAGCGTTGATGGCCGTCGCCGATGCCGAAGCCAGCCTTGGCCGGCCGGTAGATGGCGAAACATTCGCCATGCTTCTGGCCCTGGCCTATGAGGTCAGCTATCGCGCGGGCCTCGCCCAACACGCGACCTGCGCCGATTACCACACATCTGGTGCCTGGACCGCAGTCGGTGTCGCTGTTGCCGTGGCGCGTATGTTGGGTCTAGACCGCGAACAAATCCGCCACGCCGCTGGCATCGCCGAATACCACGGCCCGCGCAGCCAGATGATGCGTTGTATCGACTTTCCAACCATGCTGCGTGATGGCGTTGGCTGGGGCGCCCCGACCGGTGTCACCGCCGCATATCTGGCCCAGGCCGGGTTTACCGGCGCGCCTGCTTTGACCTGTGAAGGCGAAGACGAAGCACCGTTTTGGGCAGACCTTGGAGACGCCTGGCGCTTGGTCGAAGACACACATTACAAACCCTACCCTTGCTGTCGCTGGTCCCATCCATCTGTCGATGCGGTGGCCGATTTGATGCGCGAACACGACCTACACCACAACCAAGTCGCATCCGTTGAAATCAAAACCTTTCACAACGCAACCCGCCTTGCAGGCCATGCCCCTGCAAGCCTTGATGAATTCGCCTATGGCATTGCTTTCCCCGTGGCTACAATGATTGTGCGCGGTCAAATCGGCGTCACAGAACTGACCGATGACACACTACAAGACCCTGATATTAAACGCATTTCCAGTGCTACCACATTGGTTGACGACCCTCATTACACGAAGATCAGCGTCGGGAAACGTTGGGCCGAGGCATCGATGACCTTAACCGATGGTCGCACGATCAACGCAGCGCCCCGCACCCCGCGCGGCGACACGGACCTACCATTAACCGATCAAGACATAAGCGAGAAGTTCCATCTTTTTGCAGACCCGGTTCTGGGCGAGAAACGCGCAACCGAGATCGAAAAACTCAGCGGTCGCTTCGACAGCCTAACCGCCGACGAACTGCAAAAATTGCACAGCCTCTGCCTGACATCCACATAAGGACAACGTCGCCAACCCATTCTGTTCATTAAGTTTCCAGTTTGAAAAAACGAATTATTCCGCTGGGCCGGTTGTCTCCCCTTCTTTTGGCATCAAATTTAGGGGCAGCGACGGCAATACAGACACCGTGATCAGTTTCAATTTTTCGCCAAATACTGCGTCACAACAAATGCATGCACTGATTTGAACCAGCAATAACAAGCCCCCCGATGGAACCGTCCTGACCGTCACGTCTGAATTCAACACATCTGGGGGGATTACCCAACGACGTGAAAGCGAAAAGCTGATATTCAGAAGCGACAAAAACGACAAACCGCTTTGCATGCCCCAAAGCCCCCGCCAAAGCGCCGCAGAACCACTGGGCTTGATCCAAAGACCATCATGCGTTGAAAACGGGCGCTGCGTCTTACTGCAGCCCCGCTCAGGTTATTCAGCAGCCAAAGTCTTCCCCACCAGCATTTCCTTCAGGTAACGCCCAGTGTGACTGCGGGGCTCCATCGCGACATTTTCTGGGGTTCCAGCCACCACAAGTTCACCACCGCCATCGCCACCTTCAGGGCCGATATCAAGGATCCAGTCTGCGGTTTTCACCACGTCAAGATTATGTTCGATCACCACAACAGAATTGCCTTGATCCACCAATTCGTGAAGTACTTCCAATAACTTACGCACATCCTCAAAGTGTAGACCCGTGGTTGGTTCATCCAGAATATACAACGTGCGCCCCGTGGAACGTTTCGCCAATTCCTTAGACAATTTCACCCGCTGCGCCTCGCCGCCAGACAGTGTGGTCGCCTGTTGACCGACCTTGATATAGCCAAGCCCAACGCGCATCAGCGCTTCCATTTTATCGCGAATGGGTGGCACCGCATCAAAGAATTTCCGTGCATCTTCCACGGTCATATCCAGGACATCCGCGATGCTTTTGCCCTTAAATTTGACCTCTAAGGTTTCACGGTTGTAACGCGCCCCATCACAGGTTTCACACGTCACATAGACATCGGGCAAGAAGTGCATTTCGATCTTGATCACCCCATCGCCCTGACAGGCCTCGCACCGCCCGCCTTTGACGTTAAAGCTGAAACGCCCAGGTTTGTACCCCCGCGCGCGACTTTCCGGCAGTCCCGCAAACCAATCCCGGATCGGCGTAAACGCCCCCGTATAGGTCGCAGGGTTTGAACGTGGCGTGCGCCCAATGGGCCGCTGATCAATGTCGATCACCTTGTCCAAATGTTCCAACCCCTTGATGCTTTCACAAGGCGCAGGTGTTTGACGCGCCCCGTTCAATTGCATCGACGCGGTCTTGAACAGCGTCTCAATCGTCAGGGTCGATTTCCCGCCCCCTGATACGCCGGTCACACAGGTAAATTTGCCCAAAGGAAAATCCGCCGTGACCTTCTTCAAATTATTGCCTGTTGCCTTTTTTACCGTAACTTTCTTACCATTACCTTTACGCCGTTCACTGGGCACCGCGATCTCTCGGATCCCCGTAAGGTACTGGCCTGTCACGGAAACTGGGTCTGCGCAAATCTCAGCAGGTGTGCCCTGGGCCACCACCTGCCCCCCGTGCACCCCGGCCCCCGGGCCGATATCAAAGACATAATCCGCCTCGCGGATTGCTTCTTCGTCATGTTCAACCACAATCACAGTATTGCCCTGATCACGCAGATTTTTCAGCGTCGTCAAAAGCCGTCCGTTGTCGCGCTGATGCAGGCCGATGGATGGTTCATCCAAGACATAAAGCACCCCCGTCAGGCCTGATCCGATCTGACTGGCAAGGCGAATACGTTGGCTTTCACCACCGGAAAGCGTGCCGGAATTACGCGACAAAGACAGGTATTCCAGCCCCACATTGTTCAAAAACCCCAAACGTTCGCGGATTTCTTTCACAATGGCACGGGCGATTTCTGCCTTTTGTTTTGTCATCGAGTCGGACGCATCGGTGATCCAAGCCAAAGCCTCGCGGATCGACATCTGAACCACTTGGCCAACATGCAGCCCTGCGATCTGAACCGCCAAGGCTTCGTCCCGCAGGCGATACCCATCGCAGGCTTCACAAGATCGGTTGTTTTGATAACGTTCAAATTCCTCGCGGATATAATTACTATCCGTTTCGCGATAGCGCCGTTCCATATTGGGCACGACGCCTTCAAAACTGCGCGAGATTTCATAGACACGGCCACTGTCATCATAACGAAACGCGATTTCGTCCCCGTCAGAACCGTAAAGAAATACTTGCTGAACATGCTTCGGCAGGTCTTTCCATGGGGTCTTGGGATCGAATTCGTAATGTTTTGCAATGGCTTCGATCGTTTGCAAGAAATAGGGTGATTTCCCCTTGCGCCAGGGTGCAATTGCACCGTCTGACAGACGCAAGGATTGGTCTGGAACCATCAGACGTTCGTCAAAAAACAGCTCAACCCCTAGGCCATCACATTCAGGGCAAGCCCCAAAAGGCGCGTTGAATGAAAACAGACGTGGTTCGATCTCAGGGATTGTGAAGCCACTGACAGGACAGGCAAAATTCTCGCTAAATGTGAAACGTTCCGGGTCAGCTTCCTTAGGTGCCGTTTCCAGAATTGCAATCCCATCCGCCAGATCAAGTGCTGTGCGGAAACTGTCGGCAAGACGTGTTTCCATGCCTTCGCGCACAACGATCCGGTCTACGACAACGTCAATGTCATGGCGGTATTTCTTGTCCAACGTCGGTGGTTCATCCAGTTCATAGAACGTGCCGTCGACTTTCACCCGTTGGAAACCTTGCTTGCGCAATTCAAGAAATTCTTTCCTATATTCACCTTTGCGATCACGGATGATTGGCGCCAGCAAATAGCCACGCAACCCATCTTCCATGCCCATCACACGATCGACCATATCTTGAACTTGCTGGGCCTCAATCGGCTTGCCTGTGGCCGGGGAATATGGCGTTCCCGCGCGTGCAAAAAGCAGGCGCAAATAGTCGTAAATCTCGGTCACAGTTCCAACGGTGGACCGCGGGTTCTTAGAGGTGGTTTTCTGTTCAATCGAGATCGCAGGCGACAGGCCCGAGATATGATCAACGTCAGGTTTTTGCATCATATCAAGGAATTGACGGGCATATGCACTTAGACTTTCGACATAACGCCGCTGCCCTTCCGCATAGATCGTGTCAAAGGCAAGGCTGGATTTTCCCGACCCCGACAGACCCGTGATCACCACCAATTGATCACGCGGAATATCCACATCGATGGACTTGAGATTATGTTCGCGCGCACCACGCACTTCGATCTTCTTTAACTCGGCCATTTCCGCCCCCGTTTGAACAGGTACAGAGATAGGGGATTAACCTTGTAACGCCAAGGGTAAAATTAGAACTAAAAGTGAACAAAGAGGTGACTACTGACAATGTGACGCCCATGATGACAATATCACAGACGTTTCAACACAGCCGGTTCATCCTAAAGGGAATGAACAAGCCAAGAATGAGACCCCGAATATGTTTAACTTCCTCAAAGCGATCAGTGCCGGAAAGATTAACACGTCAACGGCAATGGAACGGATAAACGCAAGGCAGTTGACCCTGATAGACGTCCGGGATCCAAGCGAAGTGTTAAGGACAGGTATCGCCAGTGCGGCCCTCCATATCCCAATGGGATCATTAGAGGAACTCGCGAACCCAGCGCGTAAATCCTGTCACCAAGCTTTATGCTTTGACACGCCTGTCGCGCTTTACTGTGCCTCGGGTGCCCGATCGGGCATAGCGGCGCAAACCCTGCGCAACATGGGATATAAGGAAGTTCACAATTTTGGAAGTTTAACCGATTGGCAACGCGCCGGTGGAGCGCTCAGCACCCGGAAACTTTGAAAGTTTCCGGGACGTTTTCTTTGTAAGAAAACGGTTGACTTACATGTGAATGGCACGGCCATAGGCATCCAAAACGCTTTCGTGCATCATCTCTGACAGAGTTGGGTGCGGGAAGACTGTGTGCATGAGATCTTCTTCTGTGGTCTCAAGTTGACGCCCAATAACGTAACCTTGGATCATCTCAGTCACTTCCGCGCCCACCATATGCGCCCCCAGAAGTTCGCCAGTTTTGGCATCAAACACAGTTTTCACCATGCCTTCAGGTTCACCTAACGCAATGGCTTTCCCATTGCCAACAAAGGGAAAACGCCCAACTTTCACGTCAAAGCCCAGCTCTTTTGCCTTGGCTTCAGTGTAACCCACGCTGGCCACTTGTGGATGACAATAGATACAGCCTGCAATGCTTTCTGGACGCACGGCATGCACCTTTTGACCCGCGATCTTTTCGGCAACCATCACACCTTCATGGCTGGCCTTATGGGCAAGCCAAGGCGCGCCAGCGATATCACCAATTGCATACAAACCAGGCACCCCGGTTTCGCAATATTCATTCACGACAACATGGGTGCGATCGATTTTCACGCCTAATTCTTCAAGGCCCAAACCTTCAACATTACCAACGATACCGACGGCGGAAATGACAGTGTCAAATTCCTGTTTCTCAACCTTGCCACCGATTTCAATATGCGCTGTCACCTTATCTGCCGCGCGATCCAGCTGTTTAACCATGGCTTTTTCCATGATCTTCATGCCTTGTTTCACGAACTGCTTCTTCGCAAAGGCTGAAATTTCAGCGTCTTCTACCGGCAAAACGCGGTCCATGACTTCCACGACAGTGGTGTCCGCCCCAAGCGTATTAAAGAAGCTCGCGAACTCGATGCCAATCGCGCCAGAGCCAATCACCAGAAGTTTCTTTGGCATATGCGGCGGGTTCAGCGCGTCTTTATAGGTCCAAACCCGTTTGCTATCGGCCTCAAGCCCAGGCAATTCACGCGCCCGCGCACCGGTCGCAAGGATAATATCTTTGCCTTTGACGACCTGCACACCCTTATCAGTGGTGACAGTAACCTCGCCCCTTGCGGTGATCTTGGCCGTGCCCATGACCACGTCGATTTTGTTTTTCTTCATCAAATGGCCAATGCCACCAGACAGCTGCGCAGCCACACCGCGCGAACGTTTCACAACCTTATCAAGGTCATAACCTATTTTGTCTGCGGAAAGCCCATAATCGCCCGCGTGCTGCATCAGGTGAAACACTTCGGCAGAACGCAACAAAGCTTTCGTCGGGATACAGCCCCAGTTCAGGCAGATCCCGCCCAAATGTTCGCGTTCTACAATCGCGACCTTCTTTCCAAGCTGCGCCGCGCGGATCGCGGCCACATATCCCCCGGGACCAGCGCCCACAACAACAACATCATAAGCAGCTTGAGCGGGTTTAGCAGACATAGAGAGACTCCGAGTAAAAATGATAGTTTGATATTAAACTATATTCTCGAAGGTTTCAATATCCCTGTAAAAAGGCCAAAAACAGAAAACCGCCCCTGAGAGTATCCCTCAGAGGCGGCCCCTAGATCACATGATCCCTAATTACGTGCGCACTGCATCCACAGCTGTGCTATAGCCACCTTCCGCAAGGAAAGCTGCTTCTGGAACAGTCACTTGGCGTTCCAGCACGTCATTTCGATATGGGAAACGACCAAAACGGCGGATCACTTCGCGATGCGCCTTGGCATGCAGAAGGTTGCCCTCGCCGGCTTCCGGCATCCGTGTCAGCATCAGGCGCACACAGCGTTCTTGATCCGCAAGGCATTCAGAATGCATTAACGGCATATAGATGAACTGTCGTTGAGGTTCATCAATGCGCAAATCCCAGCCCTTATCGATGGCCTTCTTCGCGATTTTGCGGGCCAATACATCGGTGGAAAATGCTTTACTTGACCCACGGAACATATTGCGCGGAAACTGATCCAGCAGGATCAACAGCGCAAGCGTGCTTTCCGGCTTACACGTCCAGTCGCAAAGCTTGCCATCACGGCCAGCTTCCCATGTTGTTTCGAATTTCTCGCGGATTTCGGCGTCAAGCGCCTCTCCACCCATATACCAGTCGCTTGGCTTCTTCTCTGTCAGCCAAAACGACAGAACCTCTTCTGGGGTATGCATCCGGACCCTCCTCCATACGCATGTTGCCTACTCACTACAGGAATGAGCGTTACAAAAGTTTTACACAGATACAATGGGAAACCAGTTCATCTCCGTCAAATAGTTGCCTGTATGCGACGAATGTACAAACGTTAGCGCCAACAGTCACCTTGGCGCTAACGTTTTGGGAATATTAAGCAGTGTTTTCTTCTTCGGCCGCTTCTTCTTGCGCTTCGATGAAGACCTCTTGCGCGACCTCAACCGCAACGGCCGTCGCGGATTGAAGAACCGGCGCCCAGGTGCCGCTGTCTTCAACGCTAACGGTTGGACGCTGTGTCATCCGATAAACGGCGTAGCCTGACAGGAAGGTCATCAACACGCCGATGTAGACATAGAACCCTTCCGGCCCGAACACCTGCATTGCCCACCCCGTCACAACCGGACCTGCAATTGCACCAAGCCCGTTGGCAAACACCAAACCACCAGAGGCCGCCGCCATGTCTTCGGGATCAAGAAAGTCATTGGTGTGCGCAATCGCCAGACCATAAAGCGGGTTGGACATGCCACCAATAATAAAGGCCGCCACCAGAAGGATCTCAAACTGCCCGCCGGCCAAATAGCCAATGACCGTCCCAATCACACCAAATCCCGATACGATGCCGATCAATTGGCGGCGGTCCATGCGATCTGAAATCCACCCGATAGGATATTGCAGAACCATCGCACCAATATAAAGCGTTGAGACAAAGATCGATAGCTCGCCGATGCTCATGCCGACCTGCGTCGCATAAACCGCCCCCATACCAAATTGCGCAGCAAAAATCCCGCCCAAGACGGCCACAGAAACGCAGCCCAATGGGGACCGCTGGAACAGCTCTTTGACGGTCATCGCCTTGGCGGTTTCAAAGGCGGGTGTTGGGCTGATGGACAGTAAAATCGGCGCAAATGAGATCGAAACCAACACGGATGAGATCACAAACAATGTATATCCGCCGGTGTCAGCCACGTTCAAAATACCCTGTGCGGATACAATCCCGATCATCTGGACAATTAGATAAAGCGACAGGGATTTGCCCCGGTTTTCATTTGAAGATGCGTTGTTCAGCCAGCTTTCCGCCGTCACATACACGCCCGAGAAACAGAACCCGATGATGATCCGGCCAATGGTCCATGCAACAGGGTTTGTCATCGTTGGGTAAAGGATCAAGACGGCCGAAATGAACGACGCAAGAGCCGCAAACACCCGTACGTGCCCCACGCGACGGATCATGCCTGGGGCCATACGCGATCCACCGAGGAAGCCCAAGAAATAGCCCGACATAATGATCGACAGCGAGAATGTAGAGAACTCATTCGCAGTACCAACCACACCCAACAGAGAACCTTGCAGGCCATTTCCGACCATCAACAGACCCATGCCTAGCAGCAGCGCCCAAGAGCTTTTCAGAACTTCAAACATCGCGTTTCCTTAGTGAACTGCCCCCAGACAAATGGCGTGGGGGAACATATTTTGCCCGAGCCTTACTACGGCGCGGAATGCGAAACCGTACAGGAACGACTAATTATAGTCGCCTTCGGGCATTTTGTCGCATTTCATATATTTGTTAATCGCTCGGCAATAAAAGCGAGCTGTCGCCATAGGAAAAGAACCGATACCCATCCGCAATCGCATGATTATAGATGCGCTTCATCTCGTCCACGCCCATAAGGGCAGACACCAACATCATCAGGGTCGATTTCGGCAAGTGGAAGTTGGTCATCAATCCATCCGCCACCTTAAAGTCAAAGCCCGGCGTGATGAAAATATCGGTTTCATCTGCGAAAACTGCGATTTCACCACTGGCCCGCGCCGCACTTTCAATCAGGCGCAATGCTGTGGTGCCCACGGGGATCACACGGCCCCCGGCGGCTTTGGTGGCTTTAATTTCATCAACGGCAATCGCTGACACTTCACCCCATTCCGCATGCATTTTATGGTCACGCACATCATCAACCTTCACCGGCAAAAATGTGCCCGCGCCGACATGCAAGGTAACATGAGTGAACTCAACACCGATTTGCGCAAGTTTGTCCAACAACTTTTGATCAAAATGCAAGCTCGCTGTTGGCGCGGCCACCGCACCGGAATTGCGCGCAAAAACAGTTTGATAGTCGGTATTGTCTTGGTCATCAGCCGCGCGTTTCGCCGCAATGTAAGGCGGCAAGGGCATCTGGCCGGCTTTTTGCAAAGCTGCATCAAAATCCGCACCGCTCGCGTTGAATTCAAGCAAGGCCGCGCCATCGTCACGCCCGGTTACACGGGCCATAAACCCGTCACCGAACTCAATATCTTCGCCGTCTTTCACTTTACGCAAAGGTTTTAGCAAAGCGCGCCATCCCCCGGAAACCTCGCCAGAGGGTTCCAACAAAGTGACTTCGATTTTTGCGCTGACACGCCCCTGTGCACTGTCGCGAAACCGCTGCCCTGACAGGCGTGCAGGGATAACTTTTGTGTCGTTCAGAACCAATCGATCGCCGGCGCGCAAGAACTGACACAGATCATAAACATGGTGGTCAGACAGCGCCATATCAACACCCTGCCCCTGCGCCAGTAACAAACGCGAGGCAGTACGCGGCACCGCAGGGCGCGTCGCGATCAAGTCTTCAGGAAGTGCGAAATCAAAGTCAGAAAGTTTCATGCGCCTCCTTTGCGACATTCTGCCAAAACTGGCAAGTTTAGAATACAAAGCCCAAAGAACTAGAAAACTAGAAAACTAGAAAACTAGAAAACTAGAAAACTAGAAAACTAGAAAACTAGAAAACTAGAAAACTAGTTTACTCGCCTTGCAAGCCTATTCAACCGGGTCTACTGGCGCTTGAGGCGGTTTTCCTCGGAAAATATCACGTAGAATTCCTGGGGTTAAAAACGACAACGGATTCACCCGCACCTTGGGGTCATCTGCAGTGCCCTTAAGTCGGTAATTGAACCCAAACAACCCCTCTCCACGGCGTGACACAGCAGCGCCCACGCCATTCAAAAGATAGATTGGCGACACCACGCCCCGCATATCAAGTTCGGTGGTGCCCAAGGTATAAATCCCCTCCATAGACACCCCAAGCGACGCACCAACAGCACTGCCCTGTAGCAGGTTCACATGACTTGGCGTCATGATAAATTCGGACCTGACCTTGGCAAATCGGATCCCATCACCGTTCAACTGCTGCAGCAATCCAACAACAGAAATCGCACCCAACATATCCGCCAAAGCAGGCGCCCCACGGACTTTCACATTCTCAGCGGTCAACTGCCCATCATAATGCCCATCCTGTGCACGCGGCACCAAAAGCAAATCCATCGTGCCATCAAACAGTTTTGTAAACACCCCAGCGGCCCGCAAGACCGCTCCCGTGTCATTGCTTTGGATCCGCACAGAAGTGCCTTGCGCGCTTGGCGTCAAGCGCCCATTGACGGGCGCAACCCCGTTCACAAGGCCCGTGAACTCACCATTTAAGGCCGGGGATGTGTTCAGCATGCCGCGCATATTGTGCAGGGCGATACTGTCCGTCACCTGCAAGCGATCAAGCGCTAATGTGATCGGCGTATTTACACTGCCCGTGCCGCCACTGCCCCCCTGCCCAAATGTGGTACGTCGAATATCAACGCGTCCACCAAGCACCGAAATCGCTGGGCTCTCGCCCCGTCCACGGGCGGTCAATGTTACCGGCGCATCCAGCCAGTTTCCCACCGTCACACGTTCAAAACGCGCTTCGCGGAAACTGTTATTTTCATTCAAAACGACAGAACCAACGGCATTCAACCCACTGCTTTCAAGCCGCAGCTGATCAATGCGTACGGGGGATCCCAAACGGCCGGTGACTTCAAGACCACCGCCAGCGCCCCGTGGCTTTGACCAACCGATTTCACTGATCCGCAATCCGGCGCCACGCAGGTCCGAACTCAACCGCATCCGGGGCGCTTCACCACGATTAAGCGCAATTTCAAACTCTCCCAGGGTCTCGCCCCGCAGAAATCCATTGGGCAAAGCGATACCAAATTCATCCAAAAACGCATTATTCAGGGTAACCTGTCCCGACACCGACGAAGTCCCAGCGTTTTCCTGAGCAAGGCTTTGCCGCCAAAGCGCGTCAAAACGAGCGCCCCCCCGACTGTTTTCATGTGACGCAATTCGCCCTGCACCAGAGATTTCCAAATGGTCATTATTGGCAAAAAATCGCATGCCGTCACCAAGGATCCATTTGCCCGGCACCACTTGATCAGAACGCATATTATGCAAAACCGCACGTGCCTCAAACGGGACATCGACCGCTTGTAACCCGTTGCGCAACGGCACGGTGATATCCGCCGACACCGTCGCAGACCCTTGCGCCAGATCAATCGGGAGACCCGCCTTGGTCAAGAACTCAAACGGTTTTTGATCCAGCAAGGACGTCACCGCAGTGATCCCCGCACGCGCCTGCAACGCTACGTGCAAATCTGGGGGGCTGAGTTCGACATCGTCGATGGTGATGACCGAACCACCAATTGCCAAGGCACCGCCTTCTGGTGGGGTGACTTGACCTTGGTTCGCGACCAAAACAAAGCGATTGTTATGCAGGCTTCCATAGCCAACCCCGCCGCTGATCAACGGCATCTGACGCATGAAACGTACCTGTGCATCTGAAAAGCCAAACTGCAGCGACACCGCTGGTTTTTCACCTGGCTTCAGTCGAAAGGCAGCATTCGCTGGTCCAATATCACCTGAAATTATATTGTCATCCAACCACTTACGCGTGTTTGGGGATGCGACCACAGGCCAAAGCGCCACAACAGATCGCGCGTCCAATTGGTCAAGTTCCACATCCACGGCCACCTGCCACCCCCCTGGCTTGGCAGCCACGGTTCCGCGCGCAATGACGTGACCATCACCATGTTGCAACATCGCCTGCCCAAGTGTCAGCGTGAAAGGGTTCAGCTCAATGCGCATATCCACCGCACCGCGTTCCAGCGTCACCGGGGCCTCAAAAATCCCATCTGGGCTAACCTCAAGCGCGCTGACCTGGAACTGACCCAGAATCACATTCGGCAAGCCATTGGTCACATCACGTAAATATCCTTGGCCTGTCATCTCAAAACTGCCGTAATCCGTCGCAACGGACAATTCGTCAAACCGCAGGGTCTGTTCTGACGGATCAAAACTAAAGTAGGCGCGCGCACCGTCAAATCCCACGGGCAGCGTGTCTTCCGTCGGCTTCAAAGCCCCCGCCCCGATATCAAGCGTGCCATCGGTTGATGACAACACCCCTTCTTCGTCGATTTCCGCCCGGATCGCCGCCGAGACAGGTGCATCCAACACGTCAAGCCACGCCAAAGCCGGTGCCTGAGACGCGAAATCAGATGCAGGCAATCCAATCACATTGGTGGCCAAGATTGCACGCCGCGACCCTTTGAAAGAGGTGAAGGAAACAGCCGCTTGCGCCGGGATGTCTTCACCATATAACAGCTGAAACCCGAGGCGCAGCTCAAGTTTATCTTCCTGTTGGGTCAACTCAAACGCGCCACCATTTGCGATCCAAAACTTCGCTGCACGCACGTCTTCATACTGAAACGTAATGTCTTCCGCTCGCATTTCACGCACGGATGAAAGCTCTGGTGTTTCAAAGATTTCATCAATTGAATCAAGAATATCTGCCAAGTTCCCGCTGCCGGACAGCTGGCTGTCCCCCTGCGTGTCCAGCGCGATATTAAAGCGACCTTCAGGGTCACGACGCAAAGACAAAAAGCCACCATTCACGGAAACATCTAAGGGGGCGACGGTTGCGCGCAACAGTTCACGCCGCGACAGAGTCACATGAATATTGCGAAACTCGGCAATGGGCAAATTGGTTTGATCAGCCAGCGCCAAGCTTTCAATGCGGATTTGTGGTTGCCAATCTTCGGTCAAAATCACATCGACCCGTCCAAGATCCATCTGCCCGCCCGCAAGGGAGTTGCCCAACACCTTTTCCACCCGCGTTGACAGAAACTCTGGGGCCTTCACTGCGCGCCCAGAAATCAGCGCCAGCGACAACGGCACAACGATCGCCAACACAGAGAACAGGATCAACAGACTAAAAATAGTGCCGTGACGTTTGCGCCAAGGTTTTTTTGGTTTCTTGGGTTTGCGCCGCCATTTCTTGCGGCGTTCGGGCAAATGCGGCTGAAGTGTCGCCATCAATTGTTCTGGCCGCACGTCGTCAACGGCCGGTCCCGCACCCTGATCTGAACCATCAGCCACATCTAAAGACGCAGGTAAATCCTGCGCATTTTTTGGTGTATCACTGTGGTCGTGTTCGGGGGTCGTCATCCCGGCTCCGATTGATCCTCATCAGCGCTGCGACGGGCGCAGTACGGGTTTCGCTTTAACTTCGCGCGTGGCGCGCTAAAACGGAACTTAAATCTTTGTGAAGGGAAGACACCCACATGCCAACCGAAAACACAGCAAACCTCGTACAAATTGGCGAAAAAGCGCCTGATTTCACGCTGCCAACCGACAATTCGGGTGAGATCACGCTGTCGAACCTTCAAGGCCAAACCGTGGTTTTATTTTTCTACCCCAAAGACAACACCCCCGGTTGTACGCGTGAAGCTTGCGAATTTTCCACGGATAAGGCGCAATTTGATGCCGCAGGTGCACGTGTTTTTGGTATCTCAAAAGACAGCCTTAAGAAGCATGAGAACTTCCGCAAAAAACACGATCTGACCATCCCGCTATTGTCTGATCTCGACGGTGATGTCTGTGAACGTTATGGCGTTTGGAAAGAAAAAAAGATGTATGGCAAGGTCTTTTGGGGGATCGAACGCACAACAGTCGTGATCAAAGCAGACGGAACAATCGCCAAGATCTGGCCTAAAGTGAAAGTGCCCGGCCATGTGGACGAGGTCCTCGCTGAGGTGAAGGGCCTGTCCGCATGACCTCATCACCGAATGCAACACCCCAGCTCACCTTAACTGAAATGGCTGTCGACGTTTTGAACTGCGCCGATGGCCGCGAAAAATGCGCACGCAGCCTTGCCCATGCGAAAACTTGGTTCGCAATGCGTGAAAGCGGCGCCCTGCCCGACATTGGCAATTGCCCCCCACCAGACACCCCAGGTCGTCCTGAGCGCCCCGAGCTTTTATCACCACGCGACGTGCCCCGGCGCAAACCCGGAACCCCGGACGGTCGGATCGCATTGCTCCACGCCGTGGCCCATATTGAGCTCAATGCAGTTGACTTGCATTGGGACATTATCGCGCGGTTTTCCCAGGTGAAAATGCCCGCAGGATATTATGATGATTGGGTCAAGGCCGCATCTGAAGAAAGCAATCATTTCAATATGATATGTGACTGCTTGGAACGGTTGGGCAGTCACTATGGCGCTTTGGCAGCCCATGCGGGCATGTGGCGTGCCGCCCAAGACACTGCCGATGACTTCATGGGGCGTTTGGCGGTGGTCCCCATGGTTCTTGAAGCGCGCGGCCTGGATGTGACCCCAGGCATGATCGACATTTTCAAACGCGCCAAAGATCATGAAAGCGTCTCAGCACTTGAAGTGATATATGCCGAAGAAGTCGGCCACGTCGCCTATGGATCCAAATGGTTTCACTTCCTATGCGGCCGCCATGAACTGGACCCAAAAGACGAATTCCACCGGCTTGTTCGTAAGTATTTTCACGGGTTGTTGCGACCGCCCTTCAACGAAGAAAAACGGGCGGATGCGGGACTTCCCCCGGATTTCTACTGGCCGCTGACCGAAGAACTGCCCGAAGCATAGTCGCAAAAATACGCATAATTACGGGTGCTTCCGGTGCTTTCTTAACCAAGAAACGGCGAGAAATTGCCGCCTATGGGCAATTTTCACCGTTTCGCATCCTTATACGCTGAAACTTCTTGCCCCAACGCCGCGCCAAGGGTAACAGATTACCAACGCCTTATCCTGTGGGACCAGGACGGCAATGAGGGGTTTGATCAGGAGGCACCACCGCAGCCTTTTTGAACCGGGGACAGAAATTTTCAGTCATGCCGATCAAACGGCACGTCTGAGCGGGCAGAAATGCTCAAGTATAACGGGTTAACCAAACGTGGCATTTTCAAAGCTGAACTCTTTGCTGGAAAAACGTTTTCCAGATAGGCGCATCTTTTTGCGTTCGGATACCGAAACACGTTTCATTCGCCTCTCTCCCCTTGCCCAAGTCACCGCCCTTACGGGTGTCACATTGACGTTTTCCTGGACTGTCCTCGCCACTGCCTTTTTGCTGATCGACAACATTGGTGCAGGTTCTGTGCGCGATCAAAGCCAGCGCGAAAAAGTTCTATACGAAGATCGTCTGAATACATTATCGACCGAACGTGACCAGCGTGCCGCTGAATCCTTAGCCGCGCAGACACGTTTCAATTCGGCTCTTGCTGAAGTTTCAGCCATGCAAAGCCAACTTCTGCGTGCCCAGGATCGTCGCCGCGAATTGGAAACCGGCATTGAAGTGATCCAAGCAACGCTGAACACGGTTTTGAAAGATCGTGACAACGCCCGGAACGAAGTTGCAAATCTCAGTGCAGAATTGCAAGGCAACACCGGCTCTGCGCGCACCGAAGCCTCAAGCATTGCAGATGTCCAGAACACCCTTGATTTCCTGTCCACAGCCCTTGCAGATACGGCGGGCGAACGTGACCGGATCGCAGGATTTGCTGCAGCCCATGAAAACACGGTTAAAGACCTGATGTTTGAGGCCCAATTGGTCGAACAACGCAATGACCGCATTTTTCAGCAGCTTGAAGATGCTGTAACGGTTTCATTGAAACCTTTGGATGAAATGTTCCGCGCTGTTGGCCAAGATCCAGATCGTTTGATTGAATCCGTACGTCGTGGATATTCTGGTCTTGGCGGCCCATTAACGCCACTTTTGGTGCCTGGTGCGGACGGCACGATCGACCCCGATAGCATGCGCGCCAATGCCATCTTACGTGAGATGGATCGCGTTAACCTTTATCGTATTGCCGCACAGAAGGCTCCGTTTGCGATGCCTGTGACCGGCAACTTCCGTTTCACATCCGGGTTTGGCAGCCGCTGGGGACGGATGCACAACGGATCTGACTTTGCCGGGGCCCATGGCACCCCGATTTACGCAACGGCTGATGGCGTTGTGATACATGCTGGGTGGCAGTCGGGCTATGGCCGGCTGGTAAAGATTCAGCATGATTTTGGTATCGAAACCCGCTATGCACACCAAAGCCGTCTCGTTGTACGTGCCGGTGAACGCGTGACGCGTGGTCAAAAAATAGGTGAAATGGGGAATACTGGTCGTTCGACCGGCACCCATCTGCACTATGAAATCCGCGTTGGCGGAACCCCCGTCAATCCCATGAACTATATCAGGGCAGCACAAGATGTTTTCTAAAAGCAAAATCAACGAACCAGGCCCAAAAGCTGGTTCTGACGGCACCGCAAAACCAGCAGTGGCTGAAAAACCAACGATGCCACCACGCGCATCCGATCCCGCACCTGCGCCTAAAGCGAAACCACCTGCGTCGCAGCTGTCATCCGACCTGCACATCACAGGCAATCTGAAAACCACTGGTGACATCCAGATCGAAGGTCAAATTGATGGCGACATCCGTGCCCATCTTCTGACCGTTGGTGAAGGTGCAACTGTGCGTGGCGAAGTTGTTGCGGATGACGTTGTGGTCAACGGCCGTGTCATCGGTCGTGTGCGTGGCTTGAAAGTCCGCCTGACATCCACTGCGCGCGTTGAAGGTGACATCATTCACAAAACCATCGCGATTGAATCCGGTGCTCATTTTGAAGGTTCCGTGCAGCGTCAAGATGATCCGCTGAACGCATCTGCAAATGCAAAACCACCAGTTGTCACTAAAACTGAAGGCTAACTTAAGTTAGCCATGAAATACAAAAAGGGCGTCCAATGTGGGCGCCCTTTTTGCTTTGTTCAGTCCTGCATACCCAGGCCTTGCGCTTTACTTGGCTGAGTTTTCAGGTTTCGCTTCACGCGTGCGTTGACGACGCGTCACAGGGATCAAAGCTTGGCGATACAAGTGCCAAGACGCATGCCCTAGGATAGGCAACACGATCAGCAGCCCGATAAAACCTGACAACATCCCAAGCAGCGTGAACAGCCCCACCAGTAGCCCCCAAAACATCATCACACCAAAATTTGCGGCAACCGTTTGCACGGATAAAATCATCGCAGTGACATAATCCATCTCAAGGTCCAACAGCATCGGCAAGGTCATGACCGTAATCGAGAACAAAAAGAACGACAAAGCAGCCCCAACACCCGTGCCAAACAACAACATGATCAAGCCACTTCCGGTGGTGAAGAACGTGGGATCCGATACGTTCACCAATGACATGGTCCCCAAAAACAGTGCAAAGATCATATGGGCGATGAAGAACCAGAATAGAAATATAAAGATCACAATCGCGCATACAGACGGGATTTGACGATCTTTTTGACGCCAGATAACCCCCAGGATTTCACGCCATTCCAATGACAATCCCGCCTCGATCCGGTGACTGACCTCATACATGCCAATCGCCGCAAATGGGCCAATCAACGGAAAACCAAACACCGCCAGAACCAGCCAGTAACTTTGCCCGGTCGCCATGGTGATCAACGTCATAATCCAACCCGCAACCACATAGATCGCCGCAAAGAACAGGCCAAAGGCTGGCGCTTTTCGAAAATCGGAAAACCCTCGCGCCAATGCGGCCTTAAGCGTTGAAATCTGCACTTCCGCAATATCTGGCCGCGGAGAAGCCTCTGGCAAAATTTGCTCAGTCATAGCTACGTTCTTCCCGTTGTGCATCAGGTTCGCGCGTGCCCCTCGCGGCCTTATCACTCGGCCACTGTCCACCCTGTCGCTGTTTCACCCCAAGCTAACAAGCGACGCAATGTCGCGCCAGCTTTTTTGACGCAGGGACAACAGAAGCAAAGGTCGCCAACGCTGCGTCATTGCATCTCGCGACAAGCGCGGGCAATCTGATACATGAACAGGTTCAGAAACAGAGGCAACGGATGGATATCAGTCAATCAAGTTGGGAAGATGTCGAAACCTATCTGCAATCCAATGACTGCGCGGTTGTGCCCTTTGGTTGCACCGAACAACATGGTGCCCTGTCGCTTGCCACGGATACTTTGCTTGCCCATCGCGTCGCCCTAGAGGCCGCAGCCCCCCTTGGCATCCCCGTATTCCCGCCCCTGACCTATGGCATCACGCCCAATCTCACGGCATATCCCGGCACGATATCTTTACGGTTTGAAACCGCCATCGCGCTGCTACGTGACATTTTGGATGGTCTCTATCATCAAGGGTTTCGCCGGATCGTCATCGTAAACGGTCATGGCGGCAATATCCCGATGGAAGGGTTTTGCCGGGAATGGCTGGCGGATCATCCCAAGGCCCGCTTACGTTTTCACAATTGGTGGCTGGCCGCCCCAGTGCTTGACTACATCCAAAGCCTTGATCCCGATGCAAGCCATGCATCCTGGATGGAAAACTTCCATTTCACGCGGCTGCCCCACCGCCCTGTTCCCACGGGTCACAAACCCCCAGTGGACCCAGAGCACACCAAAGACCGCCCGCCCCAGGCTGTCCGTGACCTACTTGGTGATGGTGTGTTTGGCGGTGACTACCAACGCAGCCAAGCGGAGGAAGATCATCTCTGGTCCCTTGGTGTGGAAACCACGCGTGCGAAAATCACCGATGATTGGTAACTCAGTGCCCGTCGCGCCCAGGTTCAGTCGGATCACTTGAGAACAATGCGACCTTATTGCCTTGAGGATCGCGCAGGTAGCACACATAGAAATGCGGGCCATAGGCGTCTCGAAACCCTGGCGGCCCCTCATCATGGCCGCCCGCCGCAAGCGCTGCCGCGTGCAGCGTCCGAACCTGTTGCTGATTGCCTGCCTCAAATGCGACCATCGCCCCATTCCCAGCCGAGGCAGCCCGCCCATTGAACGTCGGCTTCACATAGAAATCAGGCAACACAGGCCGCTGCCCTGCCTCTAGCGGTAAGGCGTAGCTCAGCCCCTCAGCCCCCTCGACCAGCCCATATCCCAAGTCCGGCAGGAAGGCCCCATAGAACTGTTTCGCCAGCGCAATATCATCTGCACCAACCGTGACATAAGCAATCATAGACCCATTCCCTTCAAACGCCCTCGATTTCAGACAAACCCAAGCCAAAACCCAATGCAACTATACTCCAAATCACGCGGCAAAACGTCCCTTATTTTGCCCTCCCCATCAACGATCATTCGCACATGCATACACACAAAAATACAGCCTCTCTCGGCTCTGCGATCGACCGGAAACAGGTTGCCCATGGTCGGGCAACCCAGCCTTTATGACATCGAATATTCAACGCCGGTTTCTCGTAACGCATACTCCCAGAGCTGTGCGCCTATCGACTCATCCTGCGCATATTCCGTCATCACGGCAGGCGCGGGAAAACCGTTGACCTCGTTTTCGCCATCTGGCCCGGTATAGGAGAACTTTCCAACCGGTTCAGTTGCGGCAAATAGGGTTGGGAATGCACCTTGATTTGCACTCATGTAGTTCACGGTTTCGATCATTTCTGGACGATCCGTGCGCAGCAGTTCAGTTTTGCTGACACCGGGATGACAGGCGGCAGATATGACATGACTTCCCGCCGCATCACTGCGTCGCTGCAATTCCTGCGCAAAGATCAGATCGGCCACTTTGCTTTGCCCATATTCACGGAATTTATTGAACGGTTTTTCCAACTTTAGATTGTCAAAATCAATCACACCATCACGATGCGCCATACTGCTAAGCGTGACAACACGACCATGTTTAGAAGCATTTAGACGCGGGAACAGCAGGGCTGTCAGAACGAAATGGCCGATGAAATTGACGCCGAACTGGGCCTCAAACCCATCGACAGTCTTGCTTGGCGGGGGGAACATGATACCGGCATTGTTGATCAAAATATCAAGTTTTTACCCAGACGCCAGGAAGCCGTCCGCAAAGGATTTGATTGCCGCGATGCTGTTAAGATCAATCACCGCGATGTCCAGATCCGCCTTCGGCACCTGGGCCAATATGTCTGCACGCGCGGTGTTCAACTTGTCTTCGCTGCGCCCCGCTATGATCACATGTGCCGATTTTTTCGCCAGCTCCAATGCGGTTTCAAAGCCAAGCCCCGTGTTGGCCCCGGTGATCAGAAAGGTCTTGCCCCCCTGATCGGTCATTTTTTCTGCTGTCCAGTTCATCGTCTTCCCCGATCACATGCCAAAGGTTGTTTTTGCGTGGTGCGTGTCCATATATTCTTTCATCCGAGCAATCTTGCCGTCGCGCAGGGTGAATAGAAAGTGATAGCTGTTGTCATATTGCGATCCCATGGCCGTCTGCGCAACCATGCGGGCTTCGGCGGCGACTTTGTCCCCCTCCGCAATCATGCCTGAAACGCTAAATTCGGCCCCGTTGGGGAACAGATCAGCACCACCTGCGAAGAACCCAAGAAAGAATTCTTTGTCGTGTTCGCCTGCGGTTTGCAAATACTCGGGCTTGCCCGCGATCCACCAGCTGAAATCATCGGTGATCAGTGTCGTAAGTTTTGCCACGTCCGACAGGCGCATTGTTTCAATGAAATTTGCGACCAGTTCTTTGTTTTCCATTATGACTTCTCCTCATGTTTGATGAATAGGAATTGCTTATATCACTATCTATTTGCAAGAAGGCACATGATTGGTTACTAAGGACACAAAGGTAAGTAATACACAAAATAAGGCGGAAAATTTGGGCATGCGTGAAAAAACATTAGAAGAATACATGCATTGCCCCTTTCATCTTGCCATGACCATCCTTGAGGGAAAGTGGAAGTTCGCGATCCTATACGTGCTGTCACGCCGTGGGACGTTACGCTTTAAAGAGTTAGAAAAAGCCATCCCTGAGATTTCGACCCGCATGTTGACCAAAGATCTAAAGCTGCTGGAAGCGAAGGGTGTCGTGCATCGCCAAGCCTATGCCACCATCCCGCCAAAGGTCGAATACTCCCTCACGGAGGTCGGTCATTCTATTGAGCCGGTGATCGCGAGCATCACAAAATGGGGCGAAGATTACATTCACGATCGATTGAACAATTCAAATTTATAGACATCCGGTGATGGCCTTACGAAAGCTTCATTCAAAGGGATTGTTGCGTCCCTCTAAACAAACGTTCCACAGATTCTGATAAGAGAAAACGTTCCACAGATTCTGATAAGAGAAAACGTTCCACAGATTCTGATAAGAGAAGAAGCAGTGGCCCAATCATATTCGCACGTAAGAGCAGTAGCGTTGGGCTGGCTGCAGTCATAGCTTTGCTTGAAAGAACACCATATTTGGCTGGGCAGCATAGATATATGAGCAGCCTTGAGGTTCGCCGTTCTGGTGCTAAAGCAAAGCAGCGCGACCGAGGGGCGCGCTGCTTTGGGGCGGGGCCGTTAGGCCGCGCAAAACTCCCAAAGGGAGTTGCAAAATAGATCAATCCGCCTGGGCTTCGCTGCGACTTTTGCCTGCCACATCCATCGCCAAAGTCGCTGCCATCAAACCGTCCAGATCGCCATCCAGCACGCCTTTGGTGTCTGAGGTTTCAAAATTTGTGCGCAGATCTTTTACCATCTGATAGGGCTGCAACACGTAAGATCGGATCTGGTTGCCCCAGCCTGCATCACCCGCGTTTTCATGGACCTCATTCACCAGGGCTGATCGCTTATCCAACTCAATCTGATACAAACGCGACTTCAGGGCCTTCATGGCGATGTCACGGTTCTGGTGCTGTGATTTCTCAGAACTTGTGGTCACGATGCCGGTTGGCGCGTGGGTGATCCGAACGGCGGAATCCGTGGTGTTCACGTGCTGCCCGCCTGCCCCGGACGACCGGTAAGTATCAATACGAATGTCGGCAGGGTTCACTTCGATTTCGATGTTGTCATCCACAACCGGATACACTTTGACCGAAGTGAAAGACGTGTGCCGTTTCGCAGCTGAATCAAACGGTGAAATCCGCACCAAGCGATGCACACCACTTTCCGACTTTAACCAACCATAAGCGTTATGCCCGGAAATTTTATAGGATGCCGATTTGATGCCTGCTTCTTCCCCAGCGCTTTCAGCTTGCAATTCAACCTTATAGCCCTTCTTCTCAGCCCAACGCACATACATCCGCGCCAGCATCGATGCCCAATCACAGCTCTCGGTGCCACCGGCGCCGGAATTGATCTCAAGGAAAGTGTCATTGCTGTCCGCCTCGCCGTCCAACAGCGCTTCTAGTTCTTTCTCAGCGGCTTTAATGCTCAGTGTTTTCAGCGCATCTTCGGCGTCTTTAACAACTTCGTCATCTTCTTCCATTTCGCCAAGTTCGATCAGCTCAATATTGTCAGCCAAGTCCTGAGCAATGCCTTTGCAAACATCCAATGCATCGACCAACATCTGACGTTCACGCATCAGTTTTTGCGCTTTTGTCGGGTCATCCCACAGGGTCGGATCTTCAACACGCGCGTTGAATTCTTCCAAACGGTGCGGTGCAGTGTCCCAATCGAGACGCTGTTTTAACAGGGCCACGGATTTTTCAATGGCTTCAACCCAGTTCTGTGCTTCGGCGCGCATATCGTATTCCCCTGACCTTATGTTGCAGGGGTGATAACAACGCCCTGCCCGCTCGGCAAGCGCCCGTGTACCGTATGCCGCCTGCTAATTCGTAATATTCGTGGAAATCGTCAGTATTCGCCGCCATCAAGCAGATCGAAACTGTTTGCATTGCTTTCCAAGGTCACCGTGTTCCCCGTAGAGGTGGTCACCGTCTGCACATTTTGCTGCGCCTCTTGGAACAAAGGCAAGTTCGCCCCCATCGCAAAACCACCGTCAATCAAGGCACCCAGACCAAAGATCGGTTCTTCGCCGTCACGGAAATACTCAGCGACCACATTGTCGCCTGAGGCATCATTGGCCAAACGCGCACCAGAGAAACGGTCGATTTTGATGAAATGTCCGCCCTCAGGCACATCAAATGCACCGCCGCCGTATTTCTCGGTCGCTTCCAACATGAACCGGTTGAACACAGGGCCACAGGTGTTCGCGCCATAAACCCCACGCCCAAGTGGACGGGGCCGATCATGACCAATGTAACAGCCCGCAACAATGTTGGAGGTAAAGCCAACAAACCACACATCACGTGCGTCATTGGTTGTCCCGGTTTTGCCCGCCACAGGCACGTTCAGCGTGACCTGACCTCTTGCAGTACCACGTTGCACAACGCCGCGCATCATAGAGGTCAGCTGATAAGCTGTAATCGCGTTCATCACCCGTTCGCGGTTTGATGAAATGCGTGGGCCGAAGCCTGGCGTCAAAATTTCTTCTTTACAGTCAACACATTGTCGTTGGTCATGACGGTAAATGGTACGTCCCCAACGGTCTTGCACGCGGTCCACAAGTGTTGGTTCAACGCGTTCCCCACCATTTGCAAACATCGCATAGGCCGAGACGATCTTAAACAATGTCGTTTCCTGCGCCCCAAGTGCATTGGATAAAAACGGGTTCATACGATCATACACACCGAAACGTTCCGCATAACCGCCCACCACATCCATGCCGATTTCCTGCGCGAGACGCACAGTCATCAAGTTCCGCGACCGTTCAATACCGGTGCGCAAAGGTGTCGGGCCATAGAATTGCTTACTGGCGTTTTGAGGCCGCCAAATGCCAGCCCCAGTGTTGACCTCAATTGGGGCGTCAATCACGATGGTCGCAGGGGAAAACCCACTGTCCAAAGCCGCGGCATAAACAAAGGGTTTGAAACTGGATCCTGGCTGGCGTTGCGCCTGTGTTGCACGGTTAAACACGGAATATTGATAGGAAAACCCGCCCTGCATTGCAATCACGCGGCCAGTGTTCACATCCATCGCCATAAAGCCACCTTGGACTTCGGGCACCTGACGCAATGTCCAACGGATAAAGCTGCCGTCGCTGTCGCTTGTCATGGCGCGCACATGGACGACGTCACCGACCTCGACCAGATCACCTGCGTTGCGCGCACGCCGCGCGAGACTGCCATCGGGCAAACGTTTGCGCGCCCAAGTCACATCTTTCGGCGCGATCCAATGGCCGTCGCTGTCTTCTTCTACGCCACCAATGCCAAGACGCGCATGTGTGTTGCTGACCTCAAGCACCACGGCCGGGTGCCAACCTGCGATGTCACGGGCAACCTGTACGTCTGCCAAGGCGGTGCGCCAGCTTTCCTCATCCCCCAATTGGGCGACATCAATGGTTTTGCCGGTTCCGCGCCAAACCCCTTGGTTGCGATCATAGTCTTCCAAAGACTTGCGCAAAGACGCCGCTGCGACGGGTTGAAGTTCAGGGTCAACGGTCGCGCGCACGGACAAACCACCGGTGAAGAATTCTTCTTCACCAAAGTCCTCAGAAAGCTGACGGCGGATTTCATCCGTGAAATAATCACGTGGTGGCAAGGAATTGCGGAACGCCGGGAAATCACCATTTTGCACGGAACGCAGAGGCGCATTGATAGCGGCCTCAAATGCTGCAAAGCTGACATAACCGTTTTCCAACATTTCCTTCAGCACAAAATCACGCCGTGTCACCGCGCGTTCATATTCACGTACGGGGTGATAATTCGAAGGCCCCTTCGGCAAAGCTGCCAGATAAGCCACTTCTTCCAAGTTCAATTCTGACAGGGTTTTGTTAAAATAGGTCTGGGCCGCAGCCGACACACCATAGGAATTCTGCCCCAAGAAAATTTCGTTCAGATACAGTTCAAGGATGGATTCTTTGTCCAGCGTGCCTTCGATGCGCGCGGCCAGGATGATCTCTTTGATCTTGCGCTCAAGTCGGCGTTCGCCCCCCAACAAAAAGTTCTTCATCACCTGCTGGGTAATCGTCGACGCCCCACGCACACGCCCACCGCGGGCCGCATCACGCACGGCCGCCAAGATGCCCAAAGCATCAAAACCCGCATGGCTGTAAAAATTCTTATCTTCCGCAGAGATAAACGCCTGTTTCACCAGATCCGGGATCTCATCGGCAGGCGCAAACAAACGACGTTCGCGGGCGAATTCATCCATGATACGCCCTTCACCGGAATAGATCCGACTGATGGTCGGTGGCGTATATTGTGACAATTGCTCGTGGTTGGGCAAGTCGCGGCCGTACATGAGGAAAACGGCGGCCAAACCCAACATTGCGACGAAAATTCCGACGGTGATAAAGCTGAACAATCCGCCCAGTGTTCTTGCGATAAAAGCGATCAATGTGGTGCTCCGGCCTGCTCTGGCTGTCTGTTCTCTTGTTCTGCACAATAGCACAGAACCGCGATTCTTATCCGCGCAACATACTGGCCTGAAGGCCAACCGTCAAAACGCTTCGGCTGTCTGTTGCCTGGAAACCCCATGTCACAAGTCACAGCCGATCTGGCGTGCTTCACTGCCGCAACAGCTGGGCTTCGGCGGCATCTTCCAACATCCAAATTTGCAAGGCTTTGCTGATTGCCACTGTCATCGCAGCTTCCCACTCGCGCGATTGGATACGCCGTAAGTCAGACGGGTTATTCATAAAGCCCAATTCGATCAAGACCGATGGAATATCAGGGGCTTTGAGCACCGAAAACCCAGCTTCCAAATGCGGATGTTTATAAAGGTGCCCGACTTCCTGCCCGATCATATCCACCAAACGTTGCGCAAGCCGTGTGCTGCGCGGGGCAGTTTCACGCCGGGCCAGATCCATCAGAACCATCGCCACCTGATCGTCATGCTGGCTTAGGTCAACGCCCGCCAAAAGATCTTCGCGATCATGGCGTTCTGCCAAGAGGGCCGAAGCGACATCCGTTGCATCCTCGGACAGTGTGTAAACGGTCGTGCCCGTCGCGCGCCCCTCTGACACCGTGTCCGCATGCAAGGACACAAACAGATCTGCGCGCGCGGATCGTGCAATACTGACACGACGTTCAAGCGACACAAAGCTGTTGTCATTGCGTGTCAGAACCACATCAAACCCACCGCTGCGCACCAGTTCCTCACGCAATGCGCGGGCGAAATCAAGCATCAAATCCGCCTCGTTCAGGCCCGCCCGCTGCGCGCCTGGATCAACCCCGCCATGGCCTGGATCAAGCACGATCACCAAGGCACGATCCCCCCGCTGACGCTGGATCATTTCGCCACTTACCTCAATGCCTTTGCCATCAACGGATTGCGCGCCCACTGGTGCACCGGATTGCGCCACAAAGTCTTGCAAGGGCACGGGCCGGACCCGCAGGGTCAACGCCGCTTCTTGGCTGGCGGCGTCGATATCCATATTCGCGGCCTGCACAGCAAGGGGTTGATCCAACCCCAAAACAAGGCGTGTCCAACCCGGGCGCAGTGCACCCGCACGCAAAGTGGTGACCTGCGGCAAATCCAAGAGGTGATCGCGATCAAGGCCACGCCAGGAAACTTCGCTAAAGTCCATCACCAAACGCATGGGATCAGCCAAAGTATATACTTGGAACGGCACACCGCGTGACAGCCCAATGCGCAGTTCAAACCCACCGTCGCGCTGCGAGGTGATCACCGTTTCATCCGGCAAAACACGGGCCTGGGCCGTAAAGGTTGATTGCGCGTAAACCGTTGAACTCAAAGCCGGTGCCAAGCCCAAACACAGGGCGACCACACGCAACATACGGGGAATGGGGCCTAAGACAGACGCATGTTTCACATTTGAACGGATCTTCATGATGGCCCTGCCTGAATTCTGTTTTGGCCCTTATAGGGCTTCAAACCTCTGGTGTCATCCAGATCAGATCAGCAGCTTTCTTTTTGCATCACCTCACCTGTTTCAGCGGTAATTCCCCACGACCTCGGCGCATTTCTGCTGGACGGATGTAACATTCGCGGCACCTGCCTGATCACCACTTGCGCTGGACAAACACGGCCCCCTACACTGATGAAAATTCCACTGGCGATTGCCGATAAGGATCTAAATGACCGTCATCTCATTCGTTCGAAAACACCTGACCCGTCCGCTTCAGCTGCTTTGTGTTGCCGGGCTTATGACCCTGCCATCGCAGAACGCCAATGCCCAAAATTTGATCCGGGACGCTGAACTTGAACATTCCCTGACACAGCTGGCAACCCCCATTTTAAACGCCGCAGGCCTGTCGCCCGCGCGGGTAAAGATCATAATTTTGAATGATCGATCCCTAAACGCATTCATCATTGATACCCGGCACATTTTCATTCATTCAGGCCTGATCACCCGCATGGAAGATCCCTCAATGCTGCAAGCGGTCATCGCCCATGAAGCGGCGCATATCGCCAATGGCCATATCTCGCGACGCTTGGCAAACATGCGATCTTCACGCACGGCGGCGGGCTTTGGCCTGCTGTTGTCAGCCGTGGTCGCCGCCGCTGGCAGCCCAGAGGCCGCCTCAGGTATCGCGCTTGGCAGCGCTGGATCAGCACAACGCGTGTTGTTCGCCCATACACGCGGTGAAGAAAGCTCAGCAGATCAATCCGGCGCACGCTTTATGGCCAATGCCGGGGTTGATCCCGAAGCCATGGTCCGGGTGCTTGATTTACTGCACGGACAGGAAGTTTTATCCGCAGGCCGTCAAGACCCATATGCCAGAACCCACCCGCTTTCTGCCGATCGACGTCGTCAGGTACGGGGCTATGCTGCGGCTTATAGCGGCGGCAATGACATCACCCCGGCCGCACAATATTGGTTTGACCGCTCGCGTGCGAAACTGTCGTCGTTCACCGGAAATTCACGCCAAACCCTGCGCCGTTTGCGCAATCTGCGTGGCAGCGATGTGACCGAAACTGTGTTGCTTCAGCGGGCCATTGCTCTGCATCGTCAGGCCAACACCCGCAAAGCGATTGCCAATATCGACGCATTGATCACCGCCCGGCCAAATGATCCCTATTACCATGAACTTAAAGGGCAAATCCTGCTGGAAAGCCGCGATCCCGCCGGTGCCGTGCGTTCTTATCGCCGGGCAGCAGACATTTTGCCCAATCAACCGCTGATCTTGGCGGGATATGGACGGTCCTTGCTTGCAGCTGACACACGTTCCAGTTTGGCCAGCGCCAAAACCGTGCTGGAACGATCCTATGCCCATGATCCACGCCAACCCCGGATGTTGCGAGACTTGGCGTTGGTTTACAGCAAAACCGGCAATCCGGGCTTGGCGTCCCTTGTGACAGCCGAACGTTTTGCCCTGACTGGGAATATGCGCAACGCCAAGATCCACGCACAACGTGCGGCAGATCAACTCCCGCGCGGATCACAGGGGTGGAACCGGGCTCAAGATGTGTTACGAACGACGCAATAATTGACCAGAGAGAGACAGAATGATCCGTAATTTCCTAAAGACCACCGCCCTTGGGCTTTGCCTTGCTGGCAGCTCTGCCTTCTCTGCTGGGGCCCTTGACCTTGCCACCATGACCGATGCGGAACGCGCTGATTTTGGCGAAGCCGTTCGCGAATATCTTCTGGAAAACCCACAAGTGATCATGGATGCGGTCGCCATTTTACAGGAACGCGAACAGCAACAGGAAGCCGCGCAAGATGTTGATCTTATTGCAGCAAACCTTGACGCGCTACACAATGACGGTTTTTCCTGGCAGGGCGGAAACCCCGATGGTGATATCACCGTGGTTGAATTCTTGGATTACCGTTGTGGCTATTGCAAACGCGCCCATCCCGAAGTGAAAGCCATGATTGAAGCCGACCCAAACATCCGCTTGATCGTGAAAGAATACCCAATTTTGGGGGACGAAAGCGTATTGGCCAGCCGCTTTGCCATCGCGGTGAAGCAACTGCATGGGGATGAAGCCTATCAGAATGTATCTGATGCGATGATGGCGATGCGCGGGGCCGTGAACGAGGCCAGCCTGACACGCATTGCGAGCGAATTTGGCCATGATATGGCGGCGATTGCAGTACAGATGGAATCAGAAGACGTGGCCACAGCCATCCGTGACACACGCCTTCTGGGGCAACGCATGCAGATTTCTGGCACTCCAAGCTTTGTGATCGGCGACCACATGCTGCGCGGCTACCTGCCGCTGGATGGTATGCAACAGATCGTAGCGGACCAGCGCGACGAAGGTTAAGAAAAATGAGCGCGGAAAAACCAATCACTGACCTTTCCGCGCTTGAACATATAGCCGAGGATTTTCTCGCCTGGCGTAAACGCATGATCCTGCTTGGGATCGGCGTGCTGGCATTGGCCCTGTTCGTGTTTTTTGTATTTTTCCTCAATTCATACGACAAACCGGCGCTTGTGCTGGTCATATCTGTTGCTATTCCTATAGTCGGCTGGGCCTTGTTTGCAGAAGCAGCCCGAAAGAGACTGAACCATCGCGCGCTGCCACTTTTATGTGAAAGCCTGGGCTTGAACTATGCCTATGGGTCCCCTGAAAGCAACGAAATGGTTTCACGTGCTGCACAGATGGGTATGTTCCCAAATCACAGCATTGATGTGGAACAGGGGATATCGGGCCTATATGGCGACATCGATCTGCGTATGGACCAGTTCGAAATCTCGCACCGGGCAAACAAAAAGAAACGTGTAGATTTTTCCGGACACCTGATCACTATGAGCGCACCGGATCATTTTCCTGATCTGCTGATACGCCCGGTCAAGGGCGCGCTGACCCGAGCAATTATAGAACCCTTTGGTGGCAATGCGCCACGCAAGCACCGGTTGGAGTGTGAATTCGCTGTGATCGAAGGCGATGGGCTACATGCGGTGTTTTTCAATGGGAGGGAAGAAGATGTTACGGGAACTCTGGAGAGCATTTTCCGGCTGATCCGCGAAACAAACGAACGGCTTTACGCTTGGTCGGATTTTGAATCGCTATGCATTGATAACGGCCAGATATTGATTGCGATCAGCCGCCCGTACCGTCATTTCAACATCTCGCCCTTTGTGCCTGATAAGCTCGCGCTGATGAAGGTTTTCTCCCGGCAGATTGAGACATGCGCCCTGCCCCTGCGCATTGCAGAAGTCTGGCATGCTGACAGCACGGAACTCCGCCCGGAAGAATGAACCTCCGTCGGTGTGTCGCATTCATATCTGTCAGGTACTGCTATCACCATCGTAAAGAGGCGGCGCCGCCCTGTACGGATATCTGAGTGAGCCGAGATGTGTCAAACCTCGGGGGAAGGCCGTGATCCGCCCCAGTTGGGGCCTCTCATCCGACAAGTCACGCGGGGAGTTTCTTCCGCGTGTGGTGATCATGATCGGGATGGTTATGCATCTAAAAGGGTAAACATGCCCCTGTAGATGCGTACGCTGCCCCGCCTCACCAACTGCCGCTTGCCCCGCCCCCGGAAGAGGACCCGCCCCCAAAAGACGATCCACCGCCACGAGAGGATGAGTTGCTTATGCGCGCGATCGTAACCGTCGCCGAATATTCCGAGCGACAATTGTGGCAATGATAATCAATACGCTTCAGACCAGTGGAACTGGTGGTCGCATGATTAAGTATCGTCGTATCACCTTGCAACGTTTGATAATTGCAAAGGCGGCACGCACCATACCGTGTGTACCAACTGCGATATGCTTCTATCGTTACATGATCACATTGGCGGCAGGTCCAGACATCATAATCAACGCTTTTCAGATGTTCTTCGGTCTTCTGGCCGTCATACAGATGCTCATTATCCTGATCCTCGTCAAGCCGCGACATGCGCGAACCATCCCTTGGGCACTTTCTGGGCGATCTGCGACGCCACCGTTTATAGACCAAAGCCGCGCCACCAAATATGGCCGCAAGCGCAGCAACAAACCACCCAGAAAACCGGTCAATGAAGCGGTCCACCCGGTTGATGCTTCTGGTCACAAAACCACTGTCCTTATCGCCTGGGTAATAACCGGCGAGATCATAAACAACCGCATCGACACCTCTGCGAATGCCACTGGAATAGGCGTCTCTTTTGAAATCCGGAATAATGATATTGTCGATAATACGTTTCATCGGGCGGTCTTTGGTTCGCCCATAACCGGATCCGACTTCGATGCGCATTTTCCGATCATTTCGGGAAATCAGCATCAGGACGCCATCATTTTTTGCGGCATTGCCGATCCCCCAATGGTTAAAAAGGCCCGTGGCGAAAGGCTCAATCGGGCCGTGATGATCATATAATGAGGTATTTCGTATCGTCAGTACCGTGAATTCAATTCCGGTTTCCGTTCGCAATGCCTCAAGCGCGTCTTGGATATAGATTTCATCTCGGCGATCAATGATCGCTGCATAATCATTGACGTATAAATTGCTATAGGGCGGATATTCAGTTTCGGCCCTCGCTTGGGTCACAAATACGAATAGAAAACATAAAAAAACGCTGAAAGCTCGATACATTTGCAGCTGACCCGTCCCTAAACCCCGCTCTTTGGAGAGATTAGGCAAGTATCCCTGTATTTTCAACAAAACGCTGTAGAGATTGAGAATTTCTGACAGCTGGGGGCTTTGAATATCCGGTTATTCGGCAGCATCAGCAGCATTCGCGGCTTCAACCTTTGCAGCATGATCTTCAACCTGTTCAACGATGTGATCAATCATCTGATCATTGCTAAGCTTATGGCTGACCTTACCCGCCAAATAGACCATGCCAGACCCAGCCCCACCGCCGGTGAACCCTACATCCGTCATCAAAGCCTCGCCCGGGCCGTTGACCACACAGCCAATGATCGACAGGCTCATGGGGGTGTGGATATGGGCCAGACGGGTTTCAAGCGCCTCGACGGTTTTGATCACGTCAAAGCCCTGGCGCGCACAGCTTGGGCAGGAAATGATGTTCACGCCGCGGTGACGCAGACCCAGAGATTTCAAAATCTCAAAGCCCATTTTCACTTCTTCTTCCGGCGGCGCTGACAGGCTGACGCGGATGGTGTCACCGATCCCCGCCCAAAGCAGGTTTCCCATGCCAATCGCGCTTTTTACAGTGCCCGAAATCAAACCACCGGCTTCGGTCACGCCAAGGTGGATCGGTGCATCCGTGAGTTCAGACAGGCTGTGATAGGCAGCGGCCGTCATGAACACATCAGAGGCCTTCAGCGAAATCTTAAAATTGTGAAAATCGTTGTCTTGCAGGATTTTGATGTGATCCAGACCACTTTCAACCATCGCGTCAGGGCAAGGTTCCGCATATTTATCAAGCAGGTGTTTCTCAAGAGATCCAGCATTCACCCCAATACGCATGGAACAATTGTTATCCCGTGCCGCTTTGATTACCTCACGTACCCGCGATTCCTTACCGATATTCCCAGGGTTAATCCGCAGACAGGCCGCACCCGCCTCAGCCGCTTCAATGCCGCGTTTGTAATGGAAATGGATGTCCGCAATGATCGGGACCGGACTTTCACGCACGATTTCTTTAAGCGCCTTTGATGAGGCCTCGTCTGGAACCGAAACCCGCACGATGTCGGCACCAGCCTCGGCACAACGCAGAACCTGTTCAATCGTCGCCTTAGCATCGGTGGTTAACGTGTTGGTCATTGTTTGCACCGCAATCGGCGCATCCCCCCCAACGGGTACATTCCCCACCATAATCTGACGTGACTTACGACGTTCGATATTGCGCCATGGACGAATGTGATTGTGGGTCATGACGGTTCTCTGCTTTTGGGATGTGCGTTGGCGCAAATATACGCAGGCTCGGCAGGCTCTGCAATGGCTGTGCCCGCGCTAAATCTTCGCAGTCGCTGCAGTTCGGGAGTTACTCAGGAAGTGCTTCCGCAACAACACGGGCGAGATCTTGATCCGCGTCGAGATCCGCAATCTCATAGGTTTCCGACACCGATGCCGCAGACAATACAACTTCCGAAGTCACCTGACCGCGTGGACCAACAGGGCCATACATCTTATCACCCATCGCAAAATACACTGCGCCAGATTCACCCGCCTTCAATGTGGCAGGCTCTTCTGTTTGAGGGGGAATATATTCGTCGCCAGCGTTCATGATTTTTTCAAACAAGATCGCGCCACCTGCGCCACGTACCCGCACCCAAGAGGCACGCACAGCAACCAAACGCAATTCAGGTGCGGTCTCTGCCGTCACTTGCACTTCGGTCTCGCCCTCAAGATACCCAGCAGCGGCAACGCGCAGCGGTAGATCTACAGCCGCGTCATTGGCGAATTGCGTCGGGGCGAAGGCACCCGTTGTGGATGGATCAAGCGTCCCGATCGGGCCATCACGTGACACAAGAACCGGTACTTCAAGAGCTTCGGGACGATACAAACGTTCAAACGCAGCAGCATCTGACGCGGCAATCGCTGCCACAACGATATCCCCGCTTTCGCGACGTGCCAATGGATCATGTCCCGTTAACTGTAAATCATCCGTAATGATTTCAGAACTAATTTCCTGTGCGATATCAACCCGTTGAATTTCTTTCAACACGGTCCAAACGCCAAAACCAATCGCACCGGTCAATGCAATAAGCACAGCCAAGGATCCAAGCGCGCCAGGTTGAACGGCAGAAAAACGATGGTTGTCTTGTGGGATAAACTTGGCGTTCGGATCCGCAAATGGATCAGACGATGCCACAACCGGCGTCATGGCTTTTCGGTTATTCTTTAGGGTTGATGCGTTTGATGACATGCCATGGGCTGTCTCAAACCCGCTTTCAGCACAAAAAATGCTGAACGCTTCATCCGGATCCATCCCCAGATAACGCGCATAAGAACGGACATATCCGGCGATAAAGCCTGGTGTTTCAAAAGCAGAAGGGTCAGCGTTTTCGATGGCGGCGACATAAGATGCTTTGATCTTCAATTCGCGCTGCACATCCAGCAGTGACTTTCCAAGGGTGGCACGCTCGCCGCGCATCATGTCGCCAAGGCGCACAACAAAATCGTCAAAGCCTTTCGGCCCTTCCGGTTCTACCTGCACAGGTGATCTAAAACGGCCGATCATCCCTTTGTCCCTTTTTTATATATAGCACCAATCACTTAACAATGATGTGCTCACCCAATTGCCCCAACTGCCGAGTGATTCTCTTATACCCGATCAGTTAGACTTTTATAGCATAATGAAATGATTTTTCACAAAAAGGGGGAATTATCCAGCCATTTCAGCACGATTCAGCGCACAATGCGACCAAAGCCCATCCATCGCAGTGACCAAAGCGTCCATTTCGCGCGGCCCATGCACCGGCGACGGTGTGAAACGCAAACGTTCGGTGCCACGCGGCACTGTTGGATAGTTGATCGGTTGCACATAAATGCCGTGATCTTCCAACATCATGTCGGAAATCATCTTGCATTTCACAGGATTGCCCACATGCACAGGCACGATATGGCTGCCGTGATCAATAATCGGCAGGCCCAAACCTTTGAGACGCAACTTCAAGATCGCAGCCTGCGTTTGATGCTGGGCGCGCAATTCAGGTGCGTTTTTCACATATTCGATAGACGCGGTTGCCCCGGCAGCAACAGCAGGTGCCAAGGATGTGGTAAAGATAAAGCCTGGCGCATAAGAGCGCACAGCATCCACCATTTTCGCGCTGGCCGTGATATAGCCACCCATGACGCCGTAAGCTTTCGCAAGCGTGCCATTGATGATGTCGATGCGATGGGCCAGGTTGTCTTGTTCCGAGACCCCGCCCCCGCGCGGGCCATACATGCCAACCGCGTGGACCTCGTCAATATAGGTCAGCGCGTTGAATTCTTCTGCCAGCTCGATGATCGCCTCAATCGGGCCGAAATCACCATCCATGGAATAGATAGATTCAAAGGCGATCAGCTTTGGCACGCTTGGGTCATCGGCAGCCAGTAGTTCACGCAGATGTTCAACGTCATTGTGACGGAACACGCGTTTCGCACCACCGTTACGACGCACACCTTCAATCATAGAGGCATGATTCAACGCATCAGAATAGATGATCAGACCAGGGAAAATCTTTGGCAATGTGGAAAGTGTCGCGTCATTGGCGATATAGGCTGAGGTAAACAGCAAGGCTGCTTCTTTGCCATGTAGATCGGCCAGGCTGGCTTCCAACTGTTTGTGATAGACGGTCGTGCCGGAAATATTGCGTGTGCCACCAGAACCCGCACCTGTTGCGTCAATCGCATCATGCATTGCCTTTAGAACAACCGGGTTTTGCCCCATGCCAAGGTAATCATTGCCACACCAGACAGTGACCGGGGTTTGAGTGCCATCCGGGCGTGTCCAAGTTGCATGGGGAAATTGCCCACGCGTGCGTTCGATGTCGATAAAGGTCCGGTAACGGCCCTCGTCATGCAGGCTTTGCAGCGCTGCGTCGATACTGGCGGAGTAATCCAAAGTGGCACCTCAGCTGGCAGCCCATAAAGGGCGATTGTTCACGCGGGACTCAAAAGGAATCCCTTTGTCGGACTCATAGTCCGGATTTATGACCTATTACTTGATATAGATCAGATAAATCCAGTCCTATGATAGCATTTAGTTCACAATCACCGTGTAACAATCCGTCGCAGTCACATTTGCACCATCTGCGCCTGCATTACAGGCCGCAATCGCCGTGCTTTCAGCCCCTGCCCCTGTCTCAGAAGCGAAGGACCCGGTTGATGGGGAAATTGCAAAAGCCTTCTCGCCACGACCGCGGCGAAATGTGCGAAATTCCTCGGTTGCGGATTGTGATAGCTCAAGCGCGCGCCCAGATTCATAGGCATTGGGCAAGAAATGAAGCACAATCACACATCTTTGACCACCAGAACGCGCCGTATTGCACGCCGCCAAAGCTGCCGTTTCAGCTGCCGCAATGGAATGATGGTTCGCTGCCGCCTGATTTGTTTCGGACAACATGCCCTCATCCGGGGCCATAGCCACCGCGCCATAATAGGGAATAGCGCCGCCCATCGCTGCGAGTTGCGCAACCTGTGCCTCAGTCAGAAAGTCCTGTTCCAAGACGACAACTTGGCCGCCCTTGCGATCAAATAACATCCCGCGCGCATCGCGACTGTCAACAGGCAGGTCCTGGGCAAAAGCCCCAGGCAGCGTCAAAACCGTCAGGCCAACGGCCACAGCGATATGGGAAATCCCTTTTGAAAACGTCGTCATCTTCGTGCTCCTGCGAGAATCTTTGGTAAAGGATCGTCCCAGTTTGCCAGATGCGCCTGATCTTCGCCAGTCGTGACAATCATCCTAGGCCGCGCAGTCATCTGGACATCCGCCGCAACCCACGCCAGAGTGCCCAAAACACCCACCTACTTTGGAGACCCCCCATGAGCCTGAACGCCGTATTGGACGAAATTGACAACAGTCTTGATGATGCGATGGAACGCCTAAAGGGTCTTCTGCGCATTCAATCCATCTCAACCGATCCGGCCTATAAAGCCGATTGTGAAAAGGCCGCTGACTGGCTGGTTGCGGATTTGAAAACCATCGGCTTTGACGCAGAAAAACGTATGACCACGGGCCATCCCATGGTCGTCGCCCATGATCCAAACGCCCCTGATAACGTGCCGCATGTGTTGTTTTATGGCCATTATGACGTGCAACCGGTTGACCCGCTGGAACTTTGGGATGTGCCACCGTTTGAACCCACGATCGAGGCCCGCCCCGAAGGTGACGTGATCCGTGCACGGGGTTCAAGTGATGACAAGGGCCAGTTGATGACCTTTATCGAGGCCTGCCGTGCCTATAAAAAGATCCACGGGACTATGCCGGTCAAAATCACCTTCTTCATGGAAGGCGAAGAGGAATCAGGTTCACCGTCCTTGGTGCCCTTCATGGAAGCCCATAAGGACGAATTGACCTGCGATATCGCCTTGATCTGTGACACGGGCATGGTCTCGCCCGGTGTCCCATCTATCGCATCCCAACTGCGTGGCATGTTGAAAGATGAATTCACCCTGACCGGCCCTGCCCTTGATCTGCATTCAGGTCACTATGGCGGCCCTGCCCTGAACCCTTTGCGCGAGATCTCAAAACTGATCGCCACCTTCCATGATGACCAAGGCCGCGTGACCGTGGACGGGTTTTATGATGGTGTGGAAGATGTCCCAAGCCAACAACTTGCAGCCTGGAAAAACTGTGGTTTTAATGAAAGTGAATATCTTGAATTCGCCGGCATGAGCAAAGCCCATGGCGAAGACGGTTATTCCGCGCTGGAACAGCAATGGTCCCGCCCAACATTGGAAATCAACGGGCTTTGGGGCGGCTATAACGGTGCTGGCACCAAAACCGTGATCCCGGCGGATGCCCATTGTAAAATCACCTGTCGCCTGGTTGGCGATATGGACCCAGACAAACTGCGCGCCGCCCTGCGCAAGCATGTGGAAGATCGCCTGCCTCAGGATGCGAAAATCACGTGGAACCAAGACCTTGAGGGATCAAAAGCCAGCGTAATGGATATTGACCGCCCTGAATTTGTCGCGGCGAAATCAGCCCTCTCAGACGAATGGGAACGCGAAGCCGTGTTCGTAGGCATGGGTGGGTCAATCCCAATCGCGGGCTTCTTTAAGTCAATCTGGGGCATGGAAAGCCTATTGATGGGCTTTGCCAATGACGATGATCGCATCCATTCCCCGAATGAGAAATACAACGTGCAAAGCTTCCACAAGGGTATCCGATCTTGGGCGCGGATGCTGGACAAACTGGCACAAAACTAAACCTCACAAGGGCCGCCACCGTGCGGCCCTTTTCTTATGCAAGCTTTATGCGAGGCGCCGAGATGCAAACCGTAAAACCAACCCTAATCAAAGCATCCGAGATCGACGCCTTGGACGGTGTCGCAAAAACTCATTTTCTCAACCCAAATGCCAGCCGCCTTCAGAAATCCCTAGGTGACCTTTGCGGATTGACGGGGCTGGGCGTGCATCTGATGGAAATCGCCCCCGGGCAGGACAGCACAGAACATCACGTTCACTACTTTGAAGACGAATGCGTCTATATCCTTGAAGGCACGGGCACGGCCTTAACCAGTGACAGAAGAGATGACATCTCAGCAGGCGATTTTCTGGGCTACCCGGCCGGCGGAGACGCACATTCCATCACCAACACGGGCGACATTCCCCTGCGTTTTCTGGTGATTGGACAACGCCTGGATCATGACGTTGCCGACTATCCAAACAAAGACAAGCGTATCTTTCGCAACAAGGGCATGTCTTGGGATCTGACAGACATCGCCACCCTGACCAACCCGCGTGCAGCGCAAAACGAGTAATACCCTTAACCCTTGTTCGAACGGCTATTGCCCTGAACCGTTAAGTACTGCGTTCGCGATTGCGGGCTGTAAGATGGCAATTCCTGACAAGGATAGATGGTCCCCGTCAGTATATAGTATCTTACCGTTTTGAATAACATCGCACTGCTGACCGGAACAGAATAATTCTGTCGGGGATACAAGAGAGATTTGGCTCTCAGGGAGGTCCGACTGCATTATTGCGGCCTCAAAAACGATTTGAAGCCGTCGATACAATGTTTCATGAAATTCTCGCGGAAAACTGTATCTTTCGGGCAGCGCATCCCCCCACCAGAGTCTTGTCGCAAAGTAGCGCGGCAGATCCACGTTGGGGCGCGGGCTGGACAGAACAAGTGTGATATGGCGCCCACCTTCAGCCAAAGCGACCAATTGCTGAGATAGGGCGTGTGAGAACGCTTGTTCTCTGAGGAGTTGGGAAGCCGGTTCAGCTGCGTTGTGAGGCACGCTGTAAAACCCACTTTCACCAATTGCTCCAAACATGTCAGGTTCAGATTCATCAAAAAGATAATTCGTCCAATTGGCATAAAGCACAACTTCCGTGATTTCAGGTGCCGTTTCAAGGAAACCCAGAACCCCACTGTTAAACGCAGGACATTGCTCGGCACGTGATTGACCGACATTGATCAAGCCTCCAATTGGAAGGCAGCTTGACAAGGTTAGTTGCCTTGACGCGATGTCCCGCTTCGCTAACTCCTCGGCCAACGGCTGGGCTAATGTCGCGGCATGACTGTCGCCTAGAATGAGCAATGAGGGCTCCTCATCCGGACCAAACACACAGCTTTGCTCGTAGTCAAAGTTCGGCACCTGTTTTCTGACGACGATGCATTTTCGATATGTCGAACTATAATCTTCTTCGGCGGCAAGAACCTGCAGCACTTTGCCAGGCATCCGCGTTGGAAAACCTTCTGAAATATGACCTGCGATTGCAAAGGCCCAAATCGCAACGAAACTACCGACAAGCAAAAATCGCTTTGGCCAATGCAATGGCGTAGATCCGCGAAAGGGCTGTTCGACAAACTTCCAGCTCACTGTCGAAACCACAACGAGGAACAACAGAACAGTAAGCACGCCAAGACCATCGGTTGGCCACATTTGTGTGGTCTTAAGCAGACTAATGATAGGCTGATGCCAAAGATACATTGAGTAAGAAATAAGCCCGAAAAAGCGAAATACTGGGTTCGCCAACAAATATTTCAGCATCGGAGATGCCTTCGGAGCAATAAGAACCAAAACTGTCCCGACTATTGCCGGAAGAGTCCAAACTCCCGGCCACGGCGCAGTTGGTGGGACGGCCCAAAGACCAAATACAATAAGAAAGACCCCGGCGGCGAACGCTGGATTTTGCAACCTTAAATCAAGGCTCTTCTGGCGCTGCCAAAAGGCAGTCAAGACACCCGCAAGAAGCTCCCAAGCTCGGGTGTGCAAAAGATAAAATGCTTCCATCCGCAATTCGCTTGCGGTCAAAAAGGCGGTCATAAAACTGACAATGGTCAAACACACCAGCACGGGCAGCACCGCAGTTGGCCGCAAGCGCCAAACAATAACAAGCAGCAATGGAATAACGAGATAAAACTGCTCCTCGATTCCCAGGCTCCAGGTATGAATCAGAGGATCTTGTTTTGCCGCAGGGTTAAAGTAGTCGATACGCGCATAAAACCACAAGTTGCTCAACGAGATGAGCGCCGTGATCGCCCCGCCCCCCAAGTATCGGTAACTCTGAGGCATTAAACTGAACCAACCGAGGCACATCACAATTAGGATCATGACAACAAGTGCCGGCAGGATTCGCCGAATCCGTCGCGCATAAAACTTTCGGAATGAAAAACGCCCAGCGGCAAGTTCGTCGAGAATTATGCCACCTATCAAGAACCCTGAAATCACAAAAAACACGTCGACGCCGGCAAATCCACCAGACAGCTGCGTAAAACCAGCGTGAAACAGCACCACTCCCAATATGGCGATAGCGCGTAAACCATCTATCTCAGTTCGGTAGTTCATAGATCCAGTGTTCCTGTCACATAAATTCAAGTGACTAACTAAAGGAACATCACAGTTAACGCTATTGGCTAAATGCTACCCATTGACGATCTAAACAAATGAAATAGCATTCCGTTGCCATCGCAAACAATGCAAAATATCATTTTTTTCATTTGATAAAATGGCGCGGTTGACGGGACTCGAACCCGCGACCCCCGGCGTGACAGGCCGGTACTCTAACCAACTGAGCTACAACCGCGCTATGGGGGCTGTTTATGGTTCCCGTCGCACAGGGTCAAGCGACAAAATGCGAGATTGTGAAAGTTTTTTAACCCGTTACAGTCAGGCGGTATTTTAGAGGGGATACTATGACCGACTTAGCAGATTTGACGCCCACCCCAACAGAAACCGCAGTACATAAAGCTGAAAAATGGGTTGAGGATTTCATTCAACGCGGAGGAAAAACTGAACTTCGCTTTCATGGAGAAGCAGGGGCTTATAAAGAACTTACTCAACTCCCTTGGAATATCACCCACGCGCAACAGGCGAAACATATCGGCATTCCTGGAACAAAGATATCCGATATCCGCCCCCTCACATCCCTCCCCAACCTGCAATCTCTGGACATACGAGACAGCGAGGTCGAAGATCTACGTCCGGTGCTTGAGATGCCACATCTCTATCGTAGCCCCTCTTCCCCGCAGCCCGTTCAATCTCCGGGACTTCAGTTCAGCGGTTGCAAGGCCACGCAACTGGATCCGCGTTTAAAAGAGATTTCAGAGATTGAGGATGGCCAAGAGCGATATATCCAAACGGTGAGATATCTATCCACCCTGCCTCAGTACCCTGCGTTTCTGCCCCACGAGGAAGAACGAATGTACAAAAGGGCTAGCGACAAGATAGACGCATTTTCTGAGAAGACTGATGAACGCGCATCCCGGCTCGCAGAGTTTTCTCAGACCTTCAATAGGGAACGTACTCAAGTTAACCACCAGTTAGGCAAACAACTGTTAAAAGGACGTGATATATTCCAAGGCTTCAGGCAAACTATTGACGAAGCCAACCAAGCCATACACGCGACCAAATCAGAACTTGACGCATTCAAGGCCGAGTTTAAAGAACGCATCGCAGTTACCGGCCCAGTCGAATTGTGGGCGGACAAGCAAGCGGAGCATAAGGAACATCAACGTGTCTCATTTGGATGGTTCCTATTCGGGCTTGGGCTAACAGCTGCACTCGCGGTCGTTATCATCATCTCACCGTTTTTATTTCCGGACCAAATCAACACCCTGTTTTCTGCTCCTGGATGCGATGCGAGTGCCGGAGCAGGGTGTACTGGTTTCAGCTTGCACAGCGCCTTGGTTATTGCGGCTATTCTGACGATTTTCACAGTCGCGCTTTGGTTTACACGTTTGCAGATGAAGCTTTATCTTGCTGAGCGTCACATGCGCTTGGACGCACGTGAACGTGAGGCCTTCACCAAAGCCTATATCGGCCTACTCAGCCAAGGCGACACCTCAAAAGAAGCCGCAGATCAGCGGGCGCTTGTTTACGGCGCGCTATTTCGACCAAGCTCTGATGGAACCGTTAAAGACGACGGGGGACTAGACCCGGCGATTGCTGCGGGCCTCTCGAAACTTTTGGCAAAGTGAATTCACAAATGAAAAAGGCCCCCGTGAGGAGACCTTTTCAAAGCAGTGATGGCGCGGTTGACGGGACTCGAACCCGCGACCCCCGGCGTGACAGGCCGGTACTCTAACCAACTGAGCTACAACCGCCCACTGCGTTCCATCTTAGGAACTGTGGGCGTTCTAGAAGCAGGACACGCAGCGGTCAAGCGGTTCTGACGTGTTTTTTGCATTTATTTGCATGCATGCTGATTTAAAAGGAAGAACAGGCAAGAAACCGGTAGTCAAAGACCACAGAAAGACAGTTCAAAAAGACAAGATCGGATTAGACCGCCACCGTCGTTTTGTTGATCACGGTGATATCGCCTGTCGTCAAGGTTTGGCCACCGGTGATGTCGGCGATTTTCGTGCCATTTAACATGATTGACGCGCCAGTGTTATCAGCATGTGGCACCACAGTTATTTCAGGTGCATCCGCCGGAACCGCTGGGTCCCATTTATAGTTCACTTCGACGCGGTCAACGCCCGCTTCAAAATCTGTCACCCTGGCAATCCCCGCATTGCCTGCGTCGTCCCCGATTGCAAACGTGTCGGTGCCAGCCCCCCCGATGCCGGTATCATTTTTGCCTAACAGCAGCGTGTCGTCCCCGTCCCCACCATCAAGACGGTCTGCACCGTCGGCATCATCATTCTCTTGGATATTTGACGCAAGTGTTGCCGTCTCAAAGTATCCGCTAAGAATATCATTACCTGCGCCGCCATAGATAATGTCTGCCCCCGCACCCCCATTGATGGTGTCATTGCCGCCATCACCATAAAGCGTG
Source organism: Halocynthiibacter namhaensis (assembly GCF_000812685.1). Lineage (GTDB taxonomy): Bacteria > Pseudomonadota > Alphaproteobacteria > Rhodobacterales > Rhodobacteraceae > Halocynthiibacter > Halocynthiibacter namhaensis. The sequence continues at coordinate 31,308 of NZ_JWIF01000065.1, read as the reverse complement.
TCATCGTTGCGACCACCATAAATCATGTCATTGCCAGCATCGCCATGAACGATATCGTCGCCGCGTTTCCCCAACAGCGTGTCATTGTCCCCACCGCCGTTGATCTCATCCACATCGTCACCACCACTGATGTGATCATTGCCAGCATTGCCGTTTAAAATGTCATTTCCTGCCTTGCCAAAGATACGATCATTTCCATCGCCACCGTGAACGGTATCAACGCCTTCACCGCCGGTCAGTTCATCGTTGCCACCAGCCCCAAAAATGAGGTCATCACCAAGACCGCCATCAAATGAATTATCGGTATCATCACCGATATAGGTATCACTCTCGTTGGGTTCCGGTACGGCGGCCCCCGTCTCTGCGGTGTCATCATCTGCATCACTGACAAGACCATATGCCAACGGAACAAAAAACATTAGAGCATTGGCAAAAAACAACATCCCGGTCACCAATCAATTAATTCAATTCGCGCAAGATTAATAAATCTGCGCAATACTCGATAAAACAAAAGAAAAATCATGCATTTGGGCGAAAAGTGCAATGAAAATCGGATTTTGGGAGGAAAAGAGGACCGAAGTTGGGCTTTTGTATCGCATTTCGGCAACTATTCTTGGGTATCGGCCTCGAGCAAAGCGCCAGTGCCCCCCATGGCACCGACAGCCATGCGACCGCAGTGATTGCCCTGAACGATACAATCGGGGACCGGATTTCCGTCGATCCATGAATGCAGGAAACCTGCGTTAAAGGCATCCCCAGCACCGGTGGCATCAACGACATTTGTTGGCTCACCCGGAACATGTTGGTGACCGAGGGGACAGTGCCCGGCCGCCCCGTCGGCCCCCAATTTCACCACGGTTAACGGCGCAGTCCCCAAGGGCACGCCAATGCGATCAAGCCAAGCCTGTTCCGTTCGATTGGGCAGAAAAACATCTACATCTTGGATCAAGGAAAGCACTTCCGCGCGGGTGAGGCTATCATCCCAACCGCAATCTAGCGAAACCGTAAGCCCAGCATCCCGGGCCAGTGTTAGGATTTCTGGCATCTGAACCAATGTCGCCAATTCGCCGATATGCACATGTGACACGGGAAGCGAGGATAAGTCATCCGCATCCGGAAGTGTCGCGGCCGGGCCAGAGCGCCTTGTTACAAAAGAACGATCTGCCCCGGATGGGATCACCACTGTTACCTGAGGATCTGTGGCAGGATCAGCCGGGGAACACAGGCTAAGATCCGCACCAGCGCGCATCAACTCTCCAGTGATCGCATCCGTAAAGGGACCAGACGGCAAAGTCGCGCAAAGCCAAGCTGGACGCCCCTGCGCAACAAGCCAAGCCGAGGTAATACAAGCCCCGCCGCCGGGCATCAACGTTATCCCCTGCGCAAATTCTTCGGTGCCAGGCGCCGGTGCACCATCAATGCCTGAGAATACAAGGTCACAATAAAGGCGTCCGATGCACAACACGCCCCCCGCCCGTCCGACGGTGCGCAATTGGCTTCCCATATGCATGCTCATACGAGGGCCTCTCCACTTGTCGCATCGAACAAATGAATGTTCTCGGCCAACGCACCCAAGGCAATGCGGTCCCCAACCTCGGGTGGATTTTTCCCCGGTGCGCGCACGATAACTGCCCCCAAGTCACTGCTTAGATAAAGCAAGGTTTCTGGCCCCAAGGGTTCTCGTAACGACACGGTTCCATGTAGAATGGGATCGGCACTTCCCAGCTGTAGATCATCCGGGCGCACCCCGATTTTGAGTGGCGTACCGGCCTTTACATGTGCGAGAGATAGGGGCAAGGCAACATCCCCCAACATCACGCGCCCACCTTTAATTTCGCCGTCCCAAATATTCATAGACGGCGCCCCGATGAATTGCGCAACGAAAATGTTCGCGGGCGTACGGTAGACCTGTTCTGGGGGGCCGACTTGCTGGATATGCCCGCCCTTCATGATGACGATACGGTCCGCCATGGTCATGGCTTCAACCTGATCATGCGTCACGAAAACAATCGTATTTCCAACACGTTGATGGAGTTTCTTAATCTCAAGTCGCATCTGAGTACGCAGTTGAGCATCAAGGTTTGAGAGAGGTTCATCGAATAAAAACACCGCCGGATCCCGCACCATGGCACGCCCAATGGCGACCCGTTGACGTTGACCGCCAGACAGCTGATTTGGTTTTCGTTCCAGCAGATCGACCATATCAAGAATGGCTGCGACGTCCTGGATACGGGCCTCTTTTTCCGGTTTGGAAAGCTTCGATGTGCGCAGACCAAAAGCGATGTTTTTCTTCACAGACATATGCGGATAAATCGCGTAATTTTGGAACACCATCGCGATATCACGGTCGCGCGGTTCAAGGTTGTTGACCACGCGCCCACCGATTTCAATGTCACCACCCGAGGCATCTTCAAGCCCTGCAATCAAACGCAACGTCGTGGATTTTCCGCAGCCAGATGGGCCTACGAAAACCACAAATTCACCATCTTTGACTTCAAGATTGATGCCGTGCAGCACCTCAGTCTTGCCATAAGATTTCTGCAGGTCTTTTAGCGTGAGATTGGCCAATTCAGATCTCCATCAACTTGGTGAATGTAATATTAAGGGCCGAGGTCGCGGATTGACGGCGGGTCTGGCGCAGGTGCTGTTTCTGGCGCAGTTCGGCCAATTCCACCGTGTAAATGTCAAAGGCCGCATCCAGGGCAGCGGGGGCCGGGCCGCCGAGGCGGTCACGGCGAAGGATGAAACCTTCCGGTGACACGGCCTCAAGGAAGGCTTGCTGACCGAGGACGGTTTCGCGCTTGATTTGCGCCAAAAACGCATCCGTAAAGGCTTCGTACCCAGCCTCAAGCCCCTGCCCCATGGCAATCACTGTTTTGGAAACCATTGCTGCGATTTCATGGGCTTGACGGAAGCTTAATCCTTCGTCACGCACCAATGTATCCGCCAATTCCGTGATCGTCACACAGGCCGCGTTCATATTAGCGCGCACCCGATCCGCGTTGATCGAGGTCGCCGGGATGAACGCGGTTAACAGGCGCGCACAACGACTGGCACTGTCAAAGGCGGCGTATCCGCCCTGCTGCACTTCGCCCTCGCTGTCGTTCATATCGGTGAAGGGCGTGTTATGCATGGTGTTGACCACCGCGTCGGCGCGCCCACAGGTCATGCTGGCGAGATGGCGCATATGTTCGATCGGCACGGGATTGCGTTTCTGCGGCATGATAGATGAGACCTGAACAAGGCTGTTTGGAACGTGAAGTTGGCCAACCTCAAAGGCGGACCAAAATTGCATGTCCTGGATCACACGGCCCAGATGCAGAAAGGTCAGTTTGATCGCAGAATACAGCCCGGTGACGTAATCGACCGAGGCGATGCAGCCATAGGAGTTCAGTAAAGGTTCTTTGAAGCCAAGAAGTTGCGCCATGCGATCACGGTCGATTTTGAAACCTGACGTGGTGATGGCGGCGGCCCCCATGGGACAATGATCGAGGCCTTCAATGGCCGCTTCAAGACGGGTAATGTCACGTTGCAGAACCTCCAATGCTGCGGCCAGATAATGCCCAAATGTCGTGGGCTGGGCAGGTTGGCCATGGGTCCAGGCGGTGATCAAAGTCGTTTTCTCATCGCGCGCCTTTTGCAGGATTGCATCGGCCAATGCATGAAGTTCCGCGATCAAATTTTCTGCACGCGCTTGGAGCGCCAATTTGAACACTGTGTGGTCCATGTCATTGCGCGAGCGCGCGGTGTGCAATGCCCCGCCTGCGTCGCCCAAGTGACGTTTCAATTCGGCCTCGATGAAGAAGAAATAATCCTCGTGCTCGCCAGTGTATTCCAGCGCCTCGGGATCTGTTTCGGCCTCGATGGTTTGCAATGTATTGGCGATATCGCGCGCTACATCTGCGGATAGGATATTGGTTTCGCGCAGCATCACCAGATGGGCTTTGTTGATCGCGCCCATATGTTTGGCGTAATGGGTTTTGACACCCTCAAACAGCGGGGCGAGCACTGTTTCCTTGTAAACAGGATGGGGGAATTTATCTGTGTCAGTCATTGTGGTGCCCCTTGTTTGCGCGGGCCAGCCCTAGCGCATTCCATCCAGCGGGGGCCAGCCCCCGCGCCCCCGGGATATTTAGACTGAAAAGAAAGAGTGAATTCAGCATGTGTTAACCTTTTAAGCCAGCCATGACGACGCCGCGAATGATGAACCGTTGGAACACCATAAAGACGATCAGAGTTGGAATGGTTGAGATGGCGGCACCTGTCATGATAAGTTCCCATGCGACGTCGGCCTCATCTCCAAAGCCCGATAGACCGACGGGTACGGTGTACATTTCGGGTGAGTTTGTGACAATCAGGGGCCAGATGAACGCGGTCCAGTTGCCCAAGAACACAAAGATCGCAAGTGCTGCTAAGGCGGGTTTGACCAGCGGCATGGCGACGGTCCACCAGATTTGCAACTCGTTTAGGCCATCAATGCGCGCCGCCTCTAGGAAGTCATCAGGTACGGTCTCAAAGAATTGCTTCATCAGGAACGTACCGAAAGCGGTCATGAGGCCCGGGAACATGATGCCCCAATAACTGTCGAGCCAGCCGAAGCTTTGAGACATGATATACCATGGAATAACCAGCATTTCCGTGGGGATCATCAGGGTCGAAAGGATCGCTATGAAAATGATATAGCGACCCGGAAATTTGAATTTGCACAGGGTATAGCCAACAAGTGAATCAAACAGAAGATTTGAGATCGTGGTCACGACTGCTATCACGATGGAATTCAGGAACCAGCCGTAAAACCGTCCATCTTCAAGCACATAGGTATAGTTTTCGATCGTTGGTTCATCCGGGATGAATTTGAGGTTATAGACCTCATGCGGCCATTTCAGGGATGTAGAAATCATCCATGCAATCGGCATCACCATCGCAAGCCCACCAATAAACAGCAGCAGCCAGCGGATATATTGACCATAGCTGCGTTTGATCGGGGTTTTGGTCGCGTTCAGCAGGCCATCGGTTGTGGGGCGGATCTCTGTGGCGGCCATATCAGCGGTCCCTCAGCAGATATAGTTGCAACAGACTGACACACAGAAGGATCGTGAACAGAACCACGGTTTGTGCCGCGGCATAGCCCATATCAAACCCGTTAAAGGCGGTGTCATAGATCATAAGAACCAAAGGCTTGGTGGCATTCAAAGGCCCGCCCGGGTTGTTGGTGGTCATGTTGAAGACATGGTCAAAGATGCGCAGAAATCCGATTGAACTGAAAACCGTGATGAAGATGATCGTCGGTTTCAGCAGTGGAATGGTGATTTGGGTCAGGATGGTAAAACCGGAGACACCATCAATGCGCGCGGCCTCGTAATAACTGGTGGGAATGGCGCGTAGACCTGCCATGAAGATGATCACTTGAAAGCCCAATCCCGCCCAAATCGCGGGGGCCAGAACGGCAGGCAACGCGTTGGTGGTCGAGTTCAGGAAGTTAATTTGTGGGATGCCGAATGTTGCCAAGATATTGTTGAAAATCCCCACAGGAACCGGCTGATAAAACCAACGCCAGACCCAAGCCATAGCCACAGCGGACGTCATGAACGGCAGAAAATACATCATGCGGATAAATCCATGCATGAAGCGCACGCGATCCAGATGAAAGGCGATCAAAAAGCTGATCACAAGGCTGAAGGGTGTCCCCAACAGCAGATACACAAAGGTGTTTTTAAAGACTTTCCAGAAGACCTCATCGTGCCAAAGCTTGACGTAATTATCCGCGCCCGCCCAAGTACGCGCGCTTAGCAGGTTCCAATTTTGGAAGCTTAGGACAATCGCATTGCCCGTGGGATAAAAGCGGATCACCACATAAAACAGCACTGGGATCGCAAGGAAACCCCAAGCCCAAAGGATGTGTTTCTGACGTATCGTCAGGGTGTTACGAAGGTTCATACATGTATTCCTGAAGGGCACCCCTGCCAATGCGGCAAGGGTACGTCACAAGATGAGAAATCAGTCAGCGTAATATTCGTCGAGAATGACTTGCTCGGCTTTGGCGGCATTGGCGAGGGCCTCGTTCACGGGCTGATCTTCGATGCTGACGTGCTGCACCATATCCATCAGGACTTGGCGTTGCGCGCTTTCATTGGCGAAGATCGTGGTGTTGGCATAGGCCAATCCGCGAATGAACGGTCCATAAACGTCGTGATTGGCGTTGACCTCGGTCATGCCGACGGACGGTTTCGCGGGCAACTCACCCACCACATCCAACCAAATCTGCATGGCCGCGTCTGATGTGACATATTCCATGAATTTGACCGATGCTTCATACCGTTCGCCTTCGGCTTTGGATGTGATCGCATTCACCCAATAAGAACTGTAGTTCGATTGTGTGCCGTCCATTGCAGCGGGCAACTCAGCAACGCCCCACCGCAGGCCCCGGATTTTATCAAGCGATCCAATGCGGAAAGACCCGTCAATATGCATCCCCGCCATGCCCGCCTTAAACGCGGCCTGGGGTTCATCCATAAAGCCCGCAGCCGTGACGCCGTGTTCTTGTTCAAGTCCCGTGTAGAATGCCGCAGCCGCTTGGCCTGCGTCGGAATTATAGTTCACGGTTTGGTAATCGTCTGTATATGGCTCGCCGCCCATTTGCCGCACGAGAACCTCGCGGAACCAATGGTGATCCTGGGCGTTCATGCCCGTGGTGATGCCAACTTGCGTAATATTGCCCGCGCCATCGCGTTTGGTCAGCTGACCGGCGATTTCCACGAGTTCATCCAGATTGGTGGGTGGGCTTTCGATGCCCGCCTCTTCAAACAGGCGTTCATTGTAAAACAGCGCAAGCGAACGCACGGCAGTGGGCAAGGCCCAGTAATGATCGCCATCTTTCATGGCCTGAACCATTGGGAAGAATTCCGCATCAATGCGCGCGGGATCAAATGTGTCGGCGGGCAAAGGTTGGATCAGCTCGGCCTCGACGTAATCATTGAGCCAACCATAAAACAGCTGCACCACATCCGGCCCCTCACCGGCAGGGATCGCCGCCGCCACTTTCGTGCGGTAATCAGCATAGGGAAAATGGGTCATTTTGACGGTGATGTCTGGATTGGCGGCTTCGAAACCTTCAATCAGCTGTTCCATCGCCGTCACACGCGCGTCAAAGTAATACTGCCAATATTCAATCTCTACCGCTTGGGCAGATGTGGCTGCAAAACTGGCCGCACTGATCGCCGTTCCAAGTGCGAATGCTTTGAATTTACTCATAGGTTCTTCCCTCCCTTTTGCGCCTAGACCTCCCCCGGCCCAAGCAATTTCTGGATACTCCCCCTTAGGGAGATCTCGAATGAAATATCACAAAGTAGGGAATTGTTAACTCAATCAAATTGAGTTAACAAGGGGCGTAATGTAATGAGGGCCCATGAAACCTATTTCTAAAGATAAATTTGAACGTCGATCCAATGCAGGCAAAGCCTCATCTAGCAGCACGGGCAACAGCACGGGCACAGGTGCAAATTCTGAACGTGCACGACAGCACAATCGCAAACTTGTGCTCAGTGCACTCCAAGATGCTTACGCTGGCAATGGGACCGCCGGGCGCGCCGAAATTGCGCGTCTCTCCGGCCTGTCCACCCAAGCCGTCAGCAACATTATTGCTGATCTCGAAGCGCGCGGATTGATCCGTGCCTGTGGACGGCGCAGCGTAGGACGTGGCCAGCCAGCAATTCAATATGAAATCAACCCGGACGGTGCATATGCTCTTGGATTTGAAGTGCGCCCTGATGCCGTGTTCTGCACCTTGATCAACCTCCATGGTAAGGCTGTTTTTTGGGATCGAAATCCTCTGCAACAAGCCACACCCCAAAACGTCGCCCAGGAAATGTTAACCCTGAAATCCGAAGCACTGGGCATTCGAAATCTGTCTGCGAATATGATTTTGGGGGTCGGTCTGGTTATGCCTGGCCCCTTTGGCATCACGGGTATCACGGGTCATCAATCTGACCTTCCGGAGTGGCAGGACATTGATGTGCGCGATTGGGCTCAAGAATTGCTTGATCTGCCCTGCCTTGTCGAAAATGATGCGAATGCCGCCGCTATGGCAGAACGTATTTCCGGCGCCGCACGCGGTTTACGCGACTATGCCTGTCTGTATTTTGGCGCGGGTATTGGCTTGGGCATTGTGAATGACACGCAGATTTTGCGCGGAGCCTTCGGCAATGCCGGGGAAATCGGGCATATTCGTATCCCGATGCCGTCCGGTCCTGCACGCCTTGAGCAAGTTCTCAGCCGGATTTCCGTTCAAAAACACTTGAAAATCAATGACATATCAGCGCAAACCACTGAGGCGCTCGAGGCCCATTTCCAATCCGAAACCCCAGCCTTAATGGCCTGGATTGATCAAGCCCGGCTGGCCCTCGCCGAAGCGACAAATCTGATCGAAAACCTCTACGACCCGGAAACCATTGTTTTATGTGGCGCCATGCCCGCCGTGATTTTCGCAGCCTTGGTCCAAGATTTATCGCTTTCCCCCCATTCCGTATCCGTGCGGCCTGATCGAACGATTGACCGCGTGGTGCAAGGCAGCTCGGGCCCAATGACCGCCGCACTTGGATCCGCAGCCTTGGTGCTGAATGATGAGTTTACACCGAAATTCATGGGAAGTTCTTGAAAGAACTCGCGCCCCAAACTGATGAAAACATAAGATAATATTATTGAGTTCAAGAAGATTTGTTAAATTTAGGAAATCTCAGGAATTCCCTGACACATTGCATAAGGATGTCACAAAGTGACTATGAACGCGCAGGATCACCACATGCCAAAAGACGAAGAAACTTCAGTCGAGAAACGCATTCGCAAACAGCAATTGCGGCCCCGCATCGCGGCCCTATGGCAAGCATTGCAACCTCTGCGCACGACCCTGTCCTTCATGAACAGCGGCGCGCATCCTGACGATGAAACCAGTGCAATGCTGGCCTGCTTGGGGCTTCGTGATGGGCTGCATCTTTCTTATGTTTGCGCCAATCGCGGCGAAGGCGGGCAAAATGATTTGGGCACCGAAACAGGTGCAACATTGGGGGCCTTGCGTACCGCAGAAATGGAACAGGCCGCCAATCATTTGTCCATGCGCCTGTATTGGTTGTCCCAAGATCCGAATGACACCATATCAGATTTCGGGTTTTCCAAAAGTGGTGAAGAAACCCTGCGCCAGTGGGGCGATGCCCGAACCTTGAAACGTATGGTCGACGTGGTGCGGCGTGAACGTCCCGACATCATTTGCCCAACCTTCCTTGATGTCCCCGGACAGCATGGCCACCACCGGGCCATGACCCGCGTCGCCCAACAAATTATGAATTTGGCAGCCAATGTATCTTATCCTGACAGCGACCTCCCCCCTTGGCAGGTCAAGAAGCTTTTCTTGCCCGCATGGGGTGGCGGCGGGGATGCTTATGACGACGAAGTGCCGCCCCCAATGGCCACCCATGTGATCAGCGCCAAAGGCTGTGATCCCGTCACGGGCTGGAGCTATGAACAAATCGCCCAGCAAAGCCGCGTGTTTCACAAAACCCAAGGCATGGGACGTTGGGTCAGCCCCGGCACAGAACGCGATTGGCCTTTGCACCTATTGGACAGCCGCGTTTCGGATCTCACCTGCAGCGAAGGGGAAACCCTTGGTGCAGGGATCGCGTCGCGCCTATCCGACCTCGCAGCCCTTCCTGGCGCAGAACCGATTTCCCAGCTTTTGCGCGACACGGAAGATTGTTGCAATGGCGCGATCGCCGCCTTCCCCAATGGCCGTGCAATCTGCGACGCCGCGACGAAAGCACTTAACGTCCTACGGTTGGCTCAAACCGACTGCCCTGATGCCGCAAAAGACCAAATCTTGCACCGATTGGAACGTCTGGAAAATGCGATTTCACGGGTGATTTGGCTTGCCTCATCTGCCGAAGTTTCGGCCTTTGTTGATCAAACTTGGCTGACCCCGGGCGAGACCGCGAAACTCACCATTGAGACCCGCGAAGGGCGCGCACAGAACCTCGATGTGCAAGCTGCGCTCCCCGAAGGTTGGTTCTCGAAGGATGGTCATATCGGGTTGGACAATACTGCCCTGCCCCATGACGGATATCGTGATTGCTTTGACCCTCATTTCCCACCAGAACCCGCGCTGCAGGTCAGTTTTACGGTCAATGACACTCCGATCTCTCTGCGACTGCCCTTGGACAACCCGCCCGTAGCCCTGCCCGCACAAAGCGCAAGCCTTATGCCCGAGGCCGCGATCATCAACACATCCACCCTCAGCCGCGAGATCAAAACCTCACTGTCTGGCATCACGCCTTCCGGCGCAGTCGCCTCGTTAAGCCCGCCAGAAGGCTGGGAGATCGGTGTAGAAGGTACTGGGTTTGCCGTTGCGGCACCGATGGACGCACAACCCGGCCTGTATGAACTGCCGATGACATTGGATGGGATTGCTGCGCGCAGCGTCCAACGTATAAGCCACGCCCATATTAACCCAACCGCCTTAACGGATCAAAAAAGCCTAAAAGTACGTATTTTACATGCGGAAATTCCAAACGTGCGTGTCGGATATATTGGCGGCGGGAATGATAACGTCGATGCTTGGATGTCTGCAATGGGCGTGCAAGTGGAACTTGTATCTGACGAAGATCTCCAGGTTCCGGGCGCATTGTTACGGTTTGACACCATTGTCATCGGCATCTTTGCCCTTGGTTTTCGCCCGGGTCTAAAAGATGTGATGCCAGAACTGCACGCTTGGATGCGCGATGGTGGGACGTTGATCACCCTGTACCATCGCCCGCGTGACAATTGGGATCCGGCCATGTCTGCCCCTGCTCACCTTGAAATTGGGCAGCCGTCCCTGCGCTGGCGTGTGACCGACAAGAATGCTGCAGTGAAACATTTGGTGCCGGATCATGCGATTTTGAATACGCCAAACAAGATCACCGATGATGATTGGGCTGATTGGCACAAAGAACGCGGGTTGTATTTCGCCAAATCTTGGGGGGAAGAATACACCCCGATCCTTGAGATGTCAGATCCTGGCGAAGCCCCCCACCAAGGTGCATTGCTGGTCGGTGACATTGGGGATGGCCGACACATTCATTGCGCCTTGATTCTTCACCACCAAATGGAACAGCTTACACCGGGCGCATTCCGCTTAATGGCCAACCTATTGGCCAAACGTGACCCATCATCAGGATCATAAGCGTCAGCCTATCTTTGAATTGAAGCGCGGTTCACTTGAATACTGTCCTCGCGACCATCATCATAGATCAAGCGCAGGTCAACACGATCAACCGAACCGCCGGGTTCGTTCACCAACCAAACGGCTCGGTTTTTAGTGGCATTCGGGCGCAGCTCAGATTCATAACACGCTTCAAGATCAAGCGACTTTTCACTGCCACCATTGATCCTGTAATGCACCGCCGACAGACCACAACGCCAAGCCGCGATCTGAGTGAAATCCAACACGTCTTGTGCACTGTCTGCGCGCAAGCTTACCCAACTGGAACGCGTCGCAGTTAGAATCGGGCGCACCTCCCCGGCGGTGGTGAAATTATCAGCCATTAAAGGCGGCGCGGTGATCAATCCAAAACAGACCCCCGTGGCGATATGGCGAAAGCGACGGATATAGCGCGTAAAAATAGACAAATTCCTGCTCCTGCAGTCAACAATCAGGCTTTCCGTTTGCGCTGAAAACAATCTATAAACGCCCCAGCGGCAACGGAAGAATAGTGTTATTATGATCAAAAATAGAGCAAAACAAAAAAAGTTCAACATTGTCATTGTCGCGCAAGCCGGCCGACTGTCATATGAGGCCGTGATTTTTGTGACCTCATTCAAGCGCAACAACCCCGATTTCAAAGGTAGGTTGTTTGTCGCGGAGCCCCAGCCCGGCCCTAAGTGGCATTCAGATCCACGCATTCACGACCCCGAAATTCGGGACCTTCTGGAACATTTCGGCGCAGAGATCATTCCATTTGAAAATGAACACTTTGGCCAAGATTACCCGCATGGAAATAAAATCGAAGCGCTGAAAGCCCTTCCCAAAGGCGAGCCCTTTGTTTTCTTTGACACCGACACATTGGTCACCGGTAACATTGAAGAGATTCCGTTTGATTTCGACCACCCCAGCGCGTCGCTTATGCGCACGAACACATGGCCAACGATTGAACTTTATGGCCCCGGATATGCCGAGACTTGGAAATCGCTTTACGACAAATTCGGCATCGATTTTGACAGCAGCCTCGATCTAAGCAAACCAGACGAATATTGGGAACGTTATTTATATTTCAATGCCGGTTGGTTTTTCTACCGCTGTCCGCATGAATTTGGTCGCCTGTTCACGGATTACGCCGTCGCAATTCGCGATGATGGGCCGGAAACCATTGTCTGTCAAAATCTTGACCCTTGGCTTGACCAAGTTGCATTACCTTTGGTGATCCATAAGCTAGGTGGCGCACGCAAAACCGTACCTGATGGGCTATTGGACGGTAAAATCACCTGTCACTACCGCGTGTTGTCTTTGCTTTATGCCCGCGAGCGAGACGCTGTCGTTCAAGAGCTGGAAGAGGCAATCGCCCATAATAAGATCAAGAAAACTATCAAAAAATATGATGCGATCCGAAAATTGGTCTACCAAAAGAAGGGTCAAAAAATTCGTACCATGTTTGACCAAAACAAACTGCCACGTAAAGAACAAGTGCTTCGCAATAGGATCAAACGCGAAAAACTGTGGATGCGATAGCCCCGCGCGAAAAATCTGCGCAAAGCCCATACAAAGAATGTATTCCCCAAATTTTGCGTAATTTCGGGAATACTATCCAAACTGACCTATCCGTATTGACCCATTCGGAATATCCCCCCAGTCTATGAGAAAATCTGAGGGAGAATCCAATGTCTGACACCCCTGTTCTGGGCTTTGATACGCAACAAATTCATGCTGGGTCCCATCCTGACCCCGCCACAGGCGCGCGCCAAACACCGATTTACCAATCAACGGCTTATGTGTTTCGCGATGCCGAACATGCCGCAAAACTGTTTAATTTACAGGAAGTTGGCTATATCTATTCACGCCTCACGAACCCGACTGTCGCGGTCTTACAGGAACGCATCGCAACCCTGGAAGGCGGCGCAGGTGCGGTTTGCTGTTCTTCTGGCCACGCGGCTCAGATCATGGCACTGTTTCCCCTGATGGCGCCTGGGCGCAATATCGTGGCATCGACCCGGTTATATGGCGGCACGTTGACGCAATTCAGCCAAACCATCAAACGTTTCGGCTGGGAAGCCAAGTTCGTTGATTTCGATGACACCGACGCCGTGGCCGCCGCGATTGACGACGACACACGCGCCGTCTTTTGCGAAACCATTGCCAACCCAGGTGGGGTGATCACCGACCTAGACGCGATTTCAAGCGTGACCAAGGCTGCGGGCGTTCCGTTGATCGTCGACAACACAACCGCCACACCTTACCTATGTCGCCCCTTTGAACATGGCGCGACTTTGGTTGTCCATTCCACAACCAAATACTTAACGGGCAACGGCACGGTGACAGGTGGTTGCGTGGTTGACAGCGGCACGTTTGACTGGTCCGCCAGTGACAAATTTCCATCACTTTCCGCACCCGAACCCGCCTATCACGGCATGAAATTCCACGAGACATTTGGTGCGCTTGCATTCACCTTCCATGGCATTGCCGTTGGTCTGCGCGATCTCGGCATGACGATGAATCCGCAGGCAGCCCATTACACATTGATGGGGATTGAAACCCTGTCATTGCGCATGCAACGTCACGTGGAAAATGCGGCCAAAATCGCGGCTTGGTTGGAAACCGACCCTCGTATTGAAGCTGTGGGTTGGGCCGGGCTGCCCACAAGCCCCTACCGTGAACGTGCGGAACGTATCTGCCCCAAAGGTGCAGGTGCGTTGTTCACAATCGCGCTGAAAGGTGGATATGATGCCTGCGTAAAAACGGTCGATGGGTTGAACATTTTCAGCCATGTGGCCAACCTAGGTGATGCGCGGTCATTGATCATCCACCCCGCTTCGACCACCCACCGTCAGTTGACAGAAGATCAGCAGATCGCAGCGGGTGCCGCGCCCAATGTGGTGCGCCTGTCCATCGGAATCGAGGATGCTGCGGATTTGATCGCAGATCTTGATCAAGCAATTGTCTAAGTGCCCTGCCCCGGTGAATTTTCTGCTGGGGCAGCATTTTTAAATTTGTGATGAGTAACATGAAAAAAGTAAAAACGACCTATGCCGTGGCCATTGCGGCAGCCTTTACCCTCAGCGCCTGTCAATCTTCGGTTCCACAAATCGCGTCGTCAGACGCATGCGGTGCGTCCCAATTTGAACACTTGGTTGGTGGCCCCTCCCGCGCAACCATTGGCTTGGATATTGCGGATGACTCTCGCCACTATGGAAGTGAAGAACGTGTCGCCACCAATGTGCCGACACGTCTGAATTTTATTCACAGCGGCACCGCCTTTGAATCCGTGACTGACCCCAGTTCCACCATCATCAAAGTCTTCTGCGGATAAGACAATCACACAACGGTTCTGCCCTACATCTTCTGATGCGGGGCAGAACTTTGCAGCGTGTAGTTCCGTTATTCCGCGGCGGTCGCTGGCACATCGTCGGTGCCCAGTTCGCCATTGGCGATTTGTTCACGCTCAATTGATTCAAACAGTGCTTTGAAGTTGCCTTCGCCAAAACCGTCGTCACCCTTGCGCTGGATGAACTCAAAGAAGATTGGGCCAATCACAGTCTTTGAGAAGATCTGCAGTAAAATACGGGTTTCACCACCATTCACCACACCTTCGCCATCAATCAAGATCCCGTGTTTTTCCATGCGATCCAATGGCTCTTCATGATCGACCACACGCTCTCGGCTCATCTCGTAATAGGCCTTGGGTGGGGCGGGCATAAAGCGCAGACCACGATCATAGATCACATCGGTCGCCGCGTAGATATCTTCTGTACCCACCGCGATATGCTGGATGCCTTCACCGTTGTATTTCTTCAGGTAAGAAACAATCTGGCC
The DNA here is from genome assembly GCF_000812685.1 of Halocynthiibacter namhaensis. Lineage (GTDB taxonomy): Bacteria > Pseudomonadota > Alphaproteobacteria > Rhodobacterales > Rhodobacteraceae > Halocynthiibacter > Halocynthiibacter namhaensis. Next base: position 16,262 of record NZ_JWIF01000065.1, on the reverse strand, counting down.
CTTCTCGCCCCGGTCCTCGTTGATCGGAATGCGGATACGGCCACAGGGTGACGTCAACGCACGACTGACCAGACCGGAATGTTTTCCCGCAATGTCAAAGAACCGGATTTCTTTGAAGTTGAATAGGTTACCGTAAAAGTGGAACCATTTATCCATGTTCCCTTTGAAAACATTATGCGTCAGGTGATCAAGGTAATAGAAGCCAACGCCCGCGGGATGGGCCGGTGCAACCCAGTCAAATTCATCATTATAGGGGCTGGTGTCATGATATTGGTCGATGAAATACAGAAGGGACCCGCCGATGCCCTTAATAGCAGGCACATTCAGGGATTTATCATCCGCGTCATAAGGTTCAGCACCCATCTTGATCGCATGTTCATACGCATGCTGTGCATCCACGACGCGCCACCCCATGGACGGGGCGCAAGGGCCGTGTTCATCCACGAAACGCATCCCGAATGATCCAGGTTCTGCGTTCAAAATATAGGTGATGTCACCCTGTTTCCACAGCTCAATCGCTTTGGTTTTATGTGTGCCGACGTGTTGATAACCCATTTTGGCGAATAAATCGCGCAACTGTTGCGGGTCTTCATGCGCGAATTCTACGAATTCAAAACCATCCGTACCTGCTGGATTTTCACCGGAAATCACGGATTTGGGGGCATTATGTGGAAAAGGTCCCATTGGGCTCTCCTAGGTATAACTGTTGCGCTTTTCCCAATTATGTCGCATAATATTTGCGAAATGCGCGCATATTTCACGCTATTGCACTTGCACTTCGCGCCGAGTTTTCGAGATTTAGGGTAAATATGCACAATACACGCATCGAACTGGACAGTATAGATTCCCGCCTGTTGGCCGCCCTACAACGCAACGCCCATCTGACCTCGCAAGAGTTAAGCGAAGAACTGAACCTCTCGGCCAGTCAGATCAACCGACGCCGTCACCGGCTGGAAAACGATGGCGTCATCGCAGGATATTCCGCGCGGTTGACGCCCACGGCTGTGGGCCTAACCGTCCAGGCCTTTATTCAGGTTCAAATGGAAGCACACGCCCCCGAACGCGCCCGCGCCTTCGCGACATTGATCAGCACGCGGCCCGAAATCACATCGGCCTGGACCCTAACCGGCGAAGCCGATTACCTGTTACGTGCTTGGTGCCAAGACTTGGGCGCATTAAACCATCTGATCCACGATGTTTTGCTGCCCCACCCGTCTGTCGCCCGCGTGCAAAGCCAAATCGTGATGGACCAACTCAAAGCGGACGCCCCGCTGCCCACCTAGGAGAGACCCATGCAGGAATTTCTGCTTCAAGCCACAATTTACCTTGGCGCCGCCGTCATCGCGGTGCCGATTGCATCGCGGCTTGGGCTTGGGTCTGTTCTGGGCTATCTGATGGCCGGAATCCTTATTGGGCCTGTGATTGGTCTTGTGGGCGATGAAACCGAAAGCTTGCGTCATTTTGCTGAATTTGGCGTGGTTATGATGCTGTTCATCGTCGGTCTAGAGCTTGACCCCCGCGCCTTATGGGACATGCGCAAAAAGCTTCTGGGCCTTGGCGGATTGCAGATCAGCCTCACGACATTGGCTGTTATGGGGGCGTGCATGTGGATCGGATATAACGTCGGAACCAGCCTTGCGATTGGCTTAACCTTCGCGCTGTCCTCGACCGCGATTGTGCTGCAAACCCTAAGTGAAAAGGGACTGATGGCCAGCGAAGGCGGGCGCAATTCTTTTGCGGTTCTTCTGACGCAAGACATTGCGGTGATCCCGATGTTGGCCTTGGTTCCCTTGCTTGCAGTGCCAGGATTAAACAGCCACCACGGCGGCGGTCATGGCGCAGAAACAGCGTTATCTTTGGTCGAAGGCCTGCCCGGTTGGGGCGTGACACTGGTCACCATCGCGGCGATTGCCGGGGTGATCTTAGCGGGACATTACCTGACGCAACCCTTGTTTCGATACGCACATATGGCACGGCTGCGCGAACTTTATACCGCGCTGTCGCTGTTGATCGTCATCGGCATCGCCTTCCTAATGAGCCTCGTTGGCCTATCCGCCGCCCTTGGCACGTTTCTGGCCGGCGTGGTTCTGGCCAACTCAGAGTTCCGCCACGAGTTGGAAGCCGACGTAGAACCTTTCAAAGGCTTGTTGTTGGGTGTGTTTTTCATCACCGTCGGCGCGGGCATTCGATTTGATTTACTTTTTGCCACACCGTTTCTTCTGATTGGGGCAACCATTGCTGTCATGACGATCAAAGGTCTAGTTCTTTACGGCATTGGCCTTAGCTTTGGCTTGAAAGGGCGCAATCAATGGCTATTCGCCCTGTCCCTTGCCCAAGCTGGGGAATTCGGGTTTGTGATGCTGGGGTTCATGGTACAGACCGATGTATTGCCCACCGCCTTGGCGGATCAGCTGTTGTTGATTGTGGCCCTGTCCATGCTGTTGACCCCGCTTTTATTCATCCTGTTTGATCGTCTCAGCGACAACTTACTGTCTGGCGCCGAGGTCACCCCGGACGATGAGATCACCGATCAAGGCGAGGTGATCGTCGCGGGGATCGGGCGTTTTGGGCAAATCGTCAACCGCATGATCAACTCATCGGGCTTTTCTACAGTTGTCTTGGATCATAACCTGCAAGCCGTGAACATGATGAAACGTTTTGGGTTTAAGACGTTTTTTGGCGACCCCACCCGGCCAGATGTTTTGATCGCTGCGGGATTAAAAGACGCCAAAATTCTTGTCATTGCCATTGATGGACCCGAGGCGGCTGTGAAACTGACGCGGTCCGCCCGCAAAGCCCGCCCGGATCTTCACATTATTGCGCGTGCCCGCGACCGGATGCATGTGTATGAGTTGTATCAGGCCGGAGCCAATGACATCGTGCGCGAGAATTTCGACAGCTCAATGCGAGCGGGGCGCTATGCGCTTGAGAACCTTGGCCTCACGGAATACGAAGCCCACCAACAAACCGAAGCCTTCCGTGTGATGGACCGCGACGCGGTGAAAGAACTGGCGCAATATTGGAAGCAAGATGTGGCCATCGATGACAACCCAGAATTCATCAAACGTGCTGGTGAGATGACCCGTGAACTGGACGTCGCCCTGATGCGGCAACTCGAGAAAATGCGTGAGGACAACGGGGCACGCTAACGCCCCTATCCCACCACGCCAGACACGCCAGACACGCCAACGGGCGGACAAAACAAAAAGCCGCAGCGCAAGGCCACGGCTTTTGATATTCGCTTGTTTTGGTGTTTAGGTGTTTAGGCTGCGGATACGCGCGCGGACAGCACGTCACCGATCTGGCGCTGTGCATTGCCTTCGTCACCACCGCCAACGGCCGCAACTTCGCGGGTCAGACGTTCAAGGGCCGCTTCGTAAAGCTGGCGTTCGGAATAGCTTTGTTCACGTTGATCATCGGTGCGGTGAAGGTCACGAACGACCTCTGCAATCGCGATCAGATCACCTGAGTTGATCTTCTGTTCATATTCCTGCGCACGACGGGACCACATAGCGCGTTTCACGCGGGCTTTGCCTTTTAGCGTGCCCATAGCTTGGTCAATCATCGCAGGCGATGACAGGTTGCGCATGCCAACTTCGATGGCTTTGTTGGTTGGTACGCGCAAAGTCATTTTGTCTTTTTCAAACGAAATGACAAAAAGCTCAAGCGCGATTCCGGCGATTTCCTGTTCCTCAATCGAGATCACTTTGCCCACACCATGAGAGGGGTAAACAACAAATTCATCGGGGCGAAAATCGTATTTCTTAGCTTTGCTCATATGTCTCGGCTTCCTTCGTCGTGGCGTTATGCATGATGCCTAAGCATCTAGACCGATGTGTTGCGACAAAAATTCCGACGGGAAATTGCTTCCCCGCAGGTTTTTAATTTTTGGGCAGAAAGACCTGTATTTGGGCGAAATGTTCAGCCCAATGCCTGTGTGCGTGTAAGTGTTTGTATCAACAGTATATCAGAAAATGGGCAATGATAAAAGTCGCAACCCCCGCTTAGATAAAAACCACGTAAAAGCGATATTATAACAGGGAAACAGCGCAATTACGCGATGTCATAGCCGCCAATTTCACCGAATCGGTTTTATCCGCCTTCGCCGGGGGCTTCGGAAAAGATCGTGTCCAATTTCCCGGGCTTGCCGTCGTTTTCTTCGGCGTCAGGCAATTGGTCTTTCTTGGTGATGATCACAGGCCAAAGCTCCGCGTATTTGCGGTTCATCTCGACCCATTTCTCCATGTCCGGATCGGTATCAGGACGGATCGCATCGGCAGGGCATTCTGGTTCGCAAACGCCACAGTCGATACATTCATCAGGGTGGATCGCGAGGAAGTTCTCGCCTTCATAGAAACAATCCACAGGGCAGACCTCGACACAGTCGGTGTATTTGCATCCAATGCAGTTGTCAGTGACGATATAGGTCATGGCTAAGTCCGGAAATTCTACGTTGCTCTGACCCAATTAGTCCACTCAGGGGGATCAATCAAGCAGGGAGGCACCGGAAAGAGGCAAATTGCGACGATCTTTCTTAGTCGGACGCCCTTTTCCCTCATATTTCGGCATAGGCGGGAAATTATTCTGATCTACACGCTTTTCGCGCGGTTGTGGCGGATCAAGATCCTCATATAAGGCCTGTGCTTCTGGGGCGGGGCCGCGTCGCGTGCCAATGCCAAGCACTTTGATCACCCGAACGTGATCATCTTTGGGGAATGTCAGCACGTCACCAGGCACAATGGTGCGGGCGGGTTTGCTGATTTTGGTGGAATTGATGCGGATCTTACCCTCAGAGACCTGCTTGGCGGCCAAGGTGCGTGTTTTGAAAAACCGCGCATGCCAAAGCCATTTGTCCACCCGGAGCGCGATCTTCGGCGCACCGGGGGTATTTTGGGGATCAGCTGCCTTTTCAGACATGGCCGATCACTTGCTTTTCAGGCCCATCAGCGCAGCGGCGAACGGGTTGTCAGGATCAATCGGTTTTTCTTTGCGTGCAGGTTTAGACGCCCAGGATTTTGGTTTCTGATCACCGCGATCATTGCGATCATTGCCACCCTTACGGCCTGGCTTGCCTGTGTTGCGCCCACCAGCCTTTGGCTTATTGCCACGGTTGCGGTTTTGGCCCGCCTCCGCGTCGCCACGGTTGTTGCCACGATTGCCTGCATTGCGTTGCTGACGTGCCCAAGTGAAGGTGAAGAAGACCTCCATTTCAGGTGCCGCTTCTTCAGATGTGGCCTCTTCAACGGGCGCATCTTCAACGGCAGGAACCTCTTCAGCGACAACGGCTTCAGCAACAGGTGCCTCTACGACAGGTGCTTCAACCTTTGCAGCTTCAGCAGGTGCGGCTTTCACTTTCGCGCGCTCGCCCTCTTCAGCTTTATAGCCAAGGCCGCGCATCAAATCAGCGAATTGCACCAGCGTCATGCCAGAGATCGACAACATGTCTGCGTTGGCTTCGAAACCACCACGGGAATCTTCTGAACGCAGCATATCTGCAAGGCGTTCCAGCATATCGATGCGAATAGCACGAACGCCTGCTTGGCGATAGCCACACATGGTGTGGTAACCCGCTGCCAGATCTTTCGCAGATGGGATCGTCACAAGACCCGGAGGGGGGCTTTCGGCGAATTCAGCGTGATCTTGGAACAGCCCCCAAAGCACAAGGCGCAGACGCGTTGGTGCTGGCTTCAGCAAAAGCGGCATGAAGATTGTGAATTGGCCGAAACGCACACCATGCTTGCGCAGCAGCCCGCGTGCATCTTGGTCCAGTTCTTTCACTTCTTGTGCGATCTGGTCACGGGGCAAGATGCCCTGGGCTTCCAGCAAGCGGAAAGCAAAGCCACGCGCAATACCTGTGAGGGTCTCATCGCGCGACATCGCCAACATTGGCTCAAAGAGATTCGCAATTTTGCGATCAATAAAGTGCTGAAGACGGCGTGTCACTTTCTCAGAAACATCCGCGCCAGCTTCGTCATCCACGAAGGCTTGAACACGTGGTTTCAGGGCCTCATCACCCTTTACAAGCTTACCAACGGCGTATTCACCCCACATCAATCCACCCTGTTCGGTGAAGTCGATTTCAGTGTCAGGTGCGTTGTAAAAACGATCTGATCTAAGTGAGAATTCAGGCGCAAGCGCTTGATATGCAGCGGTTTTCAGCGTTTTCGCTTCATCCCCTTCTGCGGATTTATCCAGGGTAAAGCGGAACCCCTCAAGACGGCCGGCAAATTGCCCCTCAACCGTCACTTCACCTTTATCGTTCACGTCAGCCACCAGGCTCTCCTTCTGCTTCAATCGCCGCATCAATACAGATGTGCGGCGATCAACAAATCTTTGTGTCAGCGCATTATGCAATGCATCCGACAGGCGGTCTTCTACAGCGCGCGCGACGCCGCGCCAATGTTTTTCGTCTTTTGTCCAGTTTTTGCGCTGAGAAACATATGTCCAGGTGCGGATAAATGACAGTTTCTTTGACAAAGCATCAATATCGCCCCCCGCATCGCTGCCTGTCCCACCTTGGGTTTGATCCAGTCGTTTTATCTGGCGCAGCAACCAATCTTCGGGCAGTGGACCTTCTTTCAGATGATTAAAGATCGTCATCAACAGATTGGCGTGTTCCCCAGGCGAAATCCCGCGAAAATCAGGAATACAGCACACATCCCACAACAGGCGCACGTCGCCCGGGCTGTTGAGACGCGCAGCAACCAACGGATCATTGGCCAAAGTTTGCAGCACAATCAAATCATCCGCCGCGCGCGCACGCATCAGCCGTGGATCATTGGGCTGTTGTTGTAGGGAATTGATCAGCCGTTCCGCCGTGCCAAATTCAAGCCTTGAATTGCGCCATTCCAGACGTTTGATCGGGGCAAAACGGTGATTGCAAATCGCATCCGCCAGTCCATCCTCCAACAAAGGCGCATCCCCCGTGACACCAAAGCTGCCATGGTTCATATGCCGCCCAGCGCGTCCGGCGATTTGACCCATTTCATGTGGGAACAATTCGCGCATGCGGCGGCCATCGAATTTCGCGGTGGATGAAAACGCAACGTGATTGATATCAAGGTTCAAGCCCATCCCAATCGCATCTGTGGCCACCAGGTAATCGACATCACCGTTTTGGTACATCTCGACCTGAGCATTGCGCGTGCGTGGCGACAAAGCCCCCATGACCACAGCCGCCCCGCCCTTTTGGCGTTTGATCAGTTCCGCCATGCCGTAAAGGTTTTCCACGGAAAAACTGACGATAGCGGATCGCGCGGGCATGCGGCTGACTTTCTTGGATCCTGCATAGACCAGTTCAGACAGACGTTCACGCGTCATGAAATGCACATCCGGCACCAGATCACGGATCACATCGCGCATGGTGTTTGCGCCAAGAAACAGTGTTTCATGGGTGCCGCGAGCGTTTAGCAGGCGATCCGTGAAAATATGACCGCGTTCGGGATCACCGCACAGCTGGATCTCATCAATGGCAACGAAATCGGCGCCAATGGACAGGGGCATGGCCTCAACCGTGCAAACCCAGAATTTCGCGCGCGGCGGCACGATGCGTTCTTCACCCGTGATCAGCGCCACAGTGGACGGGCCACGTATATCAACGATCTTATCGTAAACTTCGCGCGCCAGCAGACGCAACGGCAGGCCAATCACACCGGAATTGCGCGCCAACATCCGTTCTATGGCGTAATGGGTCTTACCCGTATTCGTTGGCCCAAGAACCGCCGTGATTTGACCCTGCATCTTATCCACCCATATTCAGTTCGGCGTTAATTATATCTTCTCGCCGCCCAAACGGGCCTCAAGTTCATCTATTGACGCAGATATATGAGGGCGATGCGGATGTATAGCATGGGAAGCCTTCAATGCCTTCAAGGCGCCTGCCTCGTCGTCCAACTCAGCCAAAATCGTTCCAAGTCCAGACAGAGCTTCGAAATGATTGGGGTTCAAGGTAACTGTGCGTTGCAAAGCATCCAAGGCAGGCCCGTAATACCCGGATTGGAAATAGGCCATCGCCAATACATTCCAACCCTCTGCAAAATCAGGTGCATGATCGGTCAATGCAGTGGCATGTTCCAAGGCCACCTGCCCCTCTGCGGCGTTTAGGGCCTCTTGGGCGCGCAGCAGAATCAGATCCATGCTGTGGGATCCGGACCGAGACCATTCTATGCGTATTTTTGCTTCTACATCCTCCCAACCTTCAAGGTCAGGTGTTGCAAGCAAGGTCAGCAAATCATCGATTCCCATGCTTTTGGTTGCAATTTGGCGTGTCTCATCCAAGCGTTCAGCGTCTTGCGCATTTGCAACCTGTGGTAAACCAATAGGAAACACACAAGTTAACGCAATTGTCAGAGGAATTGCCGTAAGGAAAGCTTTGAGGTATGTGAAGAAATTGACCATAACGTAAACATAGTAACAAACTCCCGACAAAAAGCGAGAGCTGTCGGATCACAAATCGGAGGAATGTCATGAGCGACATTATCACTGCGGCCGTTGCGGCGCTGAGCGAAAAAATGACTGGCGGCTTTGACGGCACAGCTAAGTTCACCCTCAATGGCGAAGGTTCTATCATCATTGATGCCGATGGCGTGCGCGCTGGCGATGATGATGCAGACGTGACCTTGTCGGCGGATGCGGATGTCTTCCAAGCCATCCTTGAAGGTGACCAAAACCCAACCACAGCTTTCATGACCGGCAAACTGTCTGTTGATGGTGACATGGGCATGGCGATGAAACTGGCTTCGGTTATCGGCTGATGACAGACGCGCCCTTTCACAGCGAGCTTTCTGATGGTCCAGATGGGGGACGCGCCGTTTGGCTGCATGCCTCTGATGGGGTGCGTATCCGTGTGGGTCATTGGCCCATGGGATCGCAGGTTCTGAAGGGCGCTGCGCAAAAGGCGGATGTCAAAGGGACGGTCCTGATGTTTCCGGGCCGTACCGAATACATTGAAAAATATGGCCGCGCGGCAAGTGAATTCGCGGCGCGCGGTTATGAAATGGTGGCCATTGATTGGCGTGGTCAGGGGCTTGCAGATCGTCTGCTTAACGACCCTATGACCGGGCATGTCAGTGCCTTTTCTGATTATCAGAAAGACGTGGATGCCCTGCTGATTTGGGCGCATCATCAAGACCTGCCAAAGCCATGGTATATGATTGGGCATTCCATGGGGGGGGCCATCGGCATGCAAGCGCTCTTTGCCAATTTGCCCGTAAACGCTGTGGCCTTCTCGGCCCCCATGTGGGGCATTCAACTTCATCCTATCACGCGTGCCATGGCCGGGTGCATCGCAGGTGTTGCGCGTGTGCTTGGGCTTTCACATCACTATGCCCCTGGAACAAAGCCCGTGTCCTATGTGCTTGATGCAGAATTCGACGACAACATGCTAACCACGGATCCCGAGATGTGGGCCTATATGCAGGATCACATCCGTGAGGAACCTTTGTTTGGGCTTGGCGGCCCCAGTATCAATTGGGTGGGTGCGTCTCTGGCCTATTGCCGTGCCATATTGGAACGTACCCCCCCCGCCTTACCTGTGGTGACCTTTCTGGGCAGTCAGGAACGTATCGTTGATGTACCCTCTATACACCGGCGTATGAACAACTGGCCAACTGCGACCCTCGATATGATTGAAGGTGCCGAGCACGAGGTCATGATGGAAAAGCCCGAAACACGCAAAGCTGTGTTTGACGCAATGGTCGCGCATTTCGACGCCCATCCCTAATCCCATCCTATTGCGCCTAGCTTGAGCTTCACACGGACCCTTGCGTTTCAAGGCCCAGAAAATTTGCACCCCTCGCTTTCATTGGCTTTCGTTTCTTCCCAAGGTCTGGCACATAGCCCCCATCTGATCCACGCACACGAATGCAGTGATTTGCCTCAGCCAAGGACACCTGTCATGACACAGACCAAACGCATCGTACTTTCCAGCGACCACGCCGACATCGAACTGCGCAAAACCATCGCCGCACATGTTGAAAGCCTTGGGTATGAGGCCGTTGATATTGGGCCACAAACCAGCGAGAGCACCCATTACCCCCTGCATGGTCAAGAAGCTGCGAAACGTATTGCATCCGGTGATTGTGATCTGGGCATTCTGATCTGCGGCACGGGCCAAGGCATCATGATGTCTGCCAACAAAGTGCCTGGCATTCGTTGTGGTGTCTGTTCTGACACGTTTTCCGCCCGCATGATCCGCGCCCATAACAATGCGCAAATGCTGTCCATGGGTGCGCGCGTGATTGGCGAAGGCCTGGCGCTTGAGATCGTCGAAGCCTTCCTCACCACCGAATTCGAAGGCGGCCGCCACGCCACCCGCGTGGACATGATCGAAGCGTAAACATAAACCTGCCCCCCTGTTACACGCGGGGCAGGCCATTCCAGGCCACTCCGTCGCGACATTGCCGCGATAATCTGCCAGAGCGAAAAGCAACCCTTCGCCCGCCCTGCAGCGAAAGTCTCTAGAGAGCCCATTTTACCAAAATTCTGCGGTGCCGCGAATGGCTGGTTTCACTGGGTTGGCAAAAACCTTCAACAGTCACTTTGGTTTTGAATTGGTTTTTTGTCAGTGGGTGTTCCAGCAAGACGTATTTTCATCATTCAAATGGTGATGCGCGTCAAAACACAAACTTCGCAGGCATGCGTTATTTTCACATCATAATTAAGGAAGTAAGCCACGCGGTTGACTTGGCGGAGGTTTAGCGGATACATCAATAATGGTGTAAGGTATTCGGTCACATAAGGTATTAATTTTATGCGTAATAAGTTCAAAAAACTTAAAGCGATGCCACTTGTGGCCGCGATCGCGGCGGCAACCATGTTTGAAGGAGGGCAGGCTTGGGCATTAGAGTTTGGTACAAGTCCTTCAATAGCCTCGGTTTCTGCTGTAGCTTCAGATCCAGGGGACTCTTCTTGGGATGGATCTCTAAGTAGTGCATGCACAATGTTTATGGGTCTTTCCCCATTAGGCAGTGCGCGTGTATGGCTTGGTTTTGCGCGTGAAGTTAGGCCAATGTGGGGGACAGAAGCGATTGATGGCTCTCCAGGCGATACTATATCAGCAAAGCGCGCCTCAATAAATGCGGCGAATATTGAAGCTTATTGTGGTATAAAAAACATAAAAGATTTTTCAGCTGATGGTGCCAATGGAACATTTGCGACTGATGATTACTTTGGCTTTTCTCTTAAGGGTGATCTCGATGGTAAAACCTATCGTTGGGAGTACGCCTACACAGGAGCTTCTGTAACAACACAAATAGTAAGTCGCACATGTTTGAGCTGCGACACCACTTCCCCCACCGTGACCCTTTCCGGTGCACCAGCGACGTTGACCAACACAGATCCATTCACCGTCACCGCGACATTTGATGAGGATGTGACTGGCTTTGACGAATTCGCTAAAGATGTCACTGTGACCAATGCAAGTGTCACGGGCATCACCAAAGTCAGTGCCTCTGTCTATACTGTGGCTGTAACCCCAGATGGGGGCGGCGATGTCTCGATCACTATCCCTGACGCAGCCGCTCAGGACGGTTCAGGCAACGGTAACACCTCATCCAACACGCTTGTCGTAGCTCGCGACTCATCCATCGCGCCTGGCACAAGTAGAGCCATCGTTGAAGAAACGCAAAAGGCCATCGCGGGTTTCATGTTGATACGTGCTGGTACCCTAGCGTCCAACCAGCGTGGCCTGTCACATTTTCTGCAAGGCAGCGGGTGTGGAGCGTTTAGTGCCAATGCGTCCGAAGGCGCGGGCTCTGTCAGCGGGTGTGCTTCGCACGGCAATACTTGGGCCAATATAAGCGGTGCGTGGTCGCGTGACACCACCTATACGTTGGTCTCTTTTGGCGCGCATGGGTTTGTGAACCCCGATCTGCTTGTCGGCGGCATGGTTCAGGTGGATTATGCCAAAGATGATGCCAACAATGTTTCCGGCAATGGCTGGATGATTGGCCCCTATTTTGTTGCGAAAGCACCTGAACACCCGTTCATTTTTGAGGGCCGCTTGCTTTATGGTCAGACAAGCAACGACATCTCTCCGTTTGGCACCTATACGGACAGCTTCCGGACAGAGCGTTGGTTGGCGCAGTTGCGGGCGACAGGAGAATATAAGCTTCAGTCTGCCACCCTGATGCCACTCCTCGATCTTACCTACACAGATGACACCCAAGAAACCTATACCGATAATTTGGGCAATACGATCGCCGGGCAAACCGTTGATCTGATGCAGCTGACCGTGGGTCTCGATTTCAGCACATCGCTGCAAATAGAGACCGGCGAGCTTGAGCTTGCAGGCGGTATTTCTGCGATCCACGCCTCCACCAATGGTGGCGAGGTTAATTTTGATGGCAATCGTGGCCGCGCCCATCTGGGCCTGACTTATGTCACAGAGATTGGTGGAAACTTCACAGCCGGAACTTTCTATGACGGGATAGGCTCAGACCACGAAAGCTTCGGGGCAAGTCTCAGTTTCGAGAAGAAATTTTAAGGGTGACCTCTCCAGGATGCTCAAAACCAGCTCAAACTGATAACGATGGGGTGGGCTTATTCTCTAGATATGAATGTTCAATAAAGGACCGTTCACCGACCCGGACGTTGACGCATGTTCAGTGAAGGTCTGGTTCGTCCGGTGATTTCAACTGGTCGACGCAACACTTTAATCTTTTTGGAAAGATGGAGTGTTTATCATGAAGTATCGCACACGGACGTTTTACACAGACACGCAGAAGTCGGAGATGTGGGATCGATGGGAGCGTGGGGAGTCTTTGAGTTCGATTGGGCGCAGATTCAATCGTGCCTCATCTTCGATTTATCCGCTGCTGGCTCGAACTGGTGGCATTCGACCTGCTAAACGCGTGAGATCGTGTTTGGCCCTTACGCTGCCCGAACGTGAAGAGATATCGAGAGGCCTTATTGCCAAAATATCTCTGAGGGCGATTGCACAATCTTTGTGTCGCTCGGCTTCGACAATAAGTCGCGAAGTCCGCCGCAATGGAGGTGCCAAAAGCTACCGAGCGGCGCAGTCAGACGCCGCTGCTTGGGATCGCTCAAAGCGCCCTAAACTCTGCAAGTAGGCAAGTAATGACTATCTCTGTCGCGCGGTTTCGGCCAAGCTGAGACGCAAGTGGTCCCCACAACAAATCGCAGGTTGGCTGATGCGTGAACATCCCAATGAAGAAGGTAAACGCGTTTCGCATGAGACGATCTATCGGAGCCTTTTTATCCAGACACGCGGTGTACTTAAGAAGGAACTTCTAACCCATTTGCGGGCGACGTGGTCCATTCGCAGGTCTCGGCATGCCACGCTAAAACGAAGCGGGATAGGTAAGTTCAACGATGCGATTTCGATCAGCGACAGACCTGCAGAAGTCGAGGACCGGGCCGTACCAGGTCACTGGGAAGGAGACTTAATCGCAGGATCTGGCAATAGCTTTATAGCAACATTGGTCGAACGCCATACCCGCTTTGTGATGCTGGCGAAGGTTGGCAACAAAGACAGTCACAGCGTCATTCAAGCGTTGATAAAGCAGTCACGTAAGTTGCCCAAAGAGCTTTATCGTTCTCTGACTTGGGATCGTGGATGCGAAATAGCAGGGCACAAGGCCTTCACCCTGGCGACCGATATCGACGTCTTTCTGTGCGACCCTCACAGCCCCCTCTCATTGCTGTAAACAGCAATGAGAGGGCTATGCATGGCAACGCGGCTCAAATGAAAATACCAACCGCTTGCTGCGACAGTACTTTCCAAAGGGCACAGATTTGTCGATACATAGTCAAGCAAAGCTGAGCGCCGTTGCAAGACAGCTCAATGAACGGCCACGTAAGACGCTGGGATTTGAGACTCCCGCAGAGCGTTTCAATGCATGTGTTGCGTCGATCCATTGAGATCACCCCGCGCAGCAGACATTTGGAACCACTTTTCTTAACTTGAGTATTCCCAAGTTAAGAAAAGTGGTGGAGGGGGAAGCTTATTCCATCGCTTCCAATTCGTCGATCATACCAGAGATCATGCTCAGGCCTTTGTCCCAGAAGGCGGGGTCTGAGGCGTCTAGGCCGAAGGGGGCGAGCAGTTCTTTGTGGTGTTTAGAACCACCGGCTTTGAGCATGTCGAAATACTTCTCTTGGAAGTCTGGATCACCTTCGGCGTAGACCGCGTAAAGCGCGTTCACGAGGCCGTCGCCGAACGCATAGGCGTAGACGTAGAAGGGCGAGTGCACGAAATGCGGGATGTAGGCCCAGAAGGTTTCATAGCCGGGTGCGAATTCGAACACCGGGCCAAGGCTTTGGGCCTGCACAGACATCCACAGGGCGTTGATGTCGTCTGGCGTCAATTCACCTTCGGCGCGCGCTTCGTGTAGTTTGCATTCAAAGTCATAAAACGCGATTTGGCGCACGACGGTGTTGATCATGTCCTCAACTTTGCCCGCCAGCATGATTTTGCGTTCTACTTGGGTTGTCGCGCCATCAAGCAGCTTGCGGAAGGTTAGCATCTCGCCAAAGACCGATGCGGTTTCAGCCAAGGTCAGCGGGGTTGATGATAGCATTTCGCCCTGATCCGCCGCCAGAACTTGGTGTACACCATGGCCCAATTCATGCGCCAACGTCATGACGTCACGGGGTTTCCCAAGATAGTTCAGCATCACATAGGGATGCACATTGGTGACCGTCGGATGCGCGAAGGCACCAGGGGCCTTGCCAGGTTTCACGGCGGCATCGATCCAACCTTTGTCATAAAACGGGGCAGCGATTTCCTTCATGCGTGGGTCGAAGTCGCCATAAGCGCCGTCGACAATCGCGCGGGCCTCATCCCAGGTGACCAGACGTTCGCTTTCCATTGGCAGGGGCGCGTTGCGGTCCCAAGTTTGCATGGTCTCTAAGCCCAACCATTTGGCTTTCAAGGCATAATAACGGTGCGATAGCTTGGGGTAGGCGGCGACAACCGCGTTGCGCAGGGCCTCGACCACCTCGGGCTCTACGTGGTTGGACAGATGACGGCCTGCTTGCGGGGATGGCATTTTGCGCCAGCGATCTTCGACCTCTTTGTCTTTCGCAAGGGTGTTGTGAACGCGGGCAAAGAGACGCACGTTTTCGCCAAACACACGCGCCAATTCGTGTGATGCGGCTTCGCGTTTGGAACGGTCTTGATCGGTCAGGAAGTTCAGGGTCGCCTCAAGGTTCAGCTCTTCGCCGTTCATGTTGAACATCAGGCCCGCGATGGTTTCGTCAAACAGCGTGTTCCAAGCGGCAGCACCAACAGAGGACTGGTCATGCAGATATTGTTCCAGCTCGTCAGACAGCTGATGTGGCTTCATCGCGCGCATACGGTCAAAGACGGGTTTGTAGCGGGCGAGATCGGCGTTTTCCGTCAGAAGGCCAGCCAAATGATCTTCATCCAAGCGGTTGAATTCAAGCGAAAAAAATACAAGATGACCGGTATAATCTGTCAAGGTTTCTTGGCAGTTTTGCATGAACTGGGCACGACCGGAATCCATGGTGTTTTGGTAATAGCGCAAGCCCGCATAGGACATGATACGCCCGGCCTTTTGGTTGATTTCTTCTTGCAATTCAATGCAGGCCAGCATGTCCGCAGCACTTAAACCATCCAGATTACCCGCATAATCACCGGCGAATTTCGCGCAGTTGGTTTCAAGCCAGGCCATGTCGGCCTCTAGTTCAGGTGCGTCTTCGCCCGTGTACAGGTCGTCCAGGTTCCATTCCGGCAGATTGCCAAGCGCATCCCCCCCGGTTTCACTTGCCGCATCGCGGTTGATTTCGGGGGCGGCGAATGGAAGGGAAAACTGCATAGGGACCTCTCAGAAATTGGTTCCTACTGAGATAGGCGGGCAGGGGCGCAGAGACAAGGGAAAAGCCTGCCAATTTGTGGATACAGCGGGCGTGGGGCGTCGGAAGCTTTGACTTGATAGGTCAGGTTCGTGATGCCATTTACGGGCCGCTACAATATTGCTCCAAACATTCAACCTTCCAAGCGCAAACCTTTATGGCTGTTCACGCCAAGGTCGGCAATGGGCGGTGATCTCAATGGATCGACGCAACACATGCATTGAAACGCTCTGCGGGAGTCTCAAATCCCAGCGTCTTACGTGGCCGTTCATTGAGCTGTCTTGCAACGGCGCTCAGCTTTGCTTGACTATGTATCGACAAATCTGTGCCCTTTGGAAAGTACTGTCGCAGCAAGCGGTTGGTATTTTCATTTGAGCCGCGTTGCCATGCATAGCCCTCTCATTGCTGTTTACAGCAATGAGAGG
>NZ_JWIF01000064.1 GCF_000812685.1 Halocynthiibacter namhaensis | reverse complement strand
CCTTCGTAAGGCGTCAGCTTTTTTCGCGGCGGCGGACCTCGACCGCCTACGGAAGAGATGATCATGTTTATAGATGACCACCGTGATCATCTTGGCGTCGAGGTGATTTGCAATGTTTTGCCGATCGCGCCTTCCACCTATTACCACCGCAAGTCGATTGATCGTTATCCCAAGAAGGCATCGGATCGAGCAAAGCGTGATGCCATCATAATGACTAGGATCACCCATTTCTGGGAGAATAGCGGGAAGCGCTATGGGGCGGTTAAGATCTGGCATGACTTGCTCGACGATGGGTTTGTCGTCGCCCGTTGCACGGTTGTTCGCCTTATGAAAAGCATGGGGATACAGGGAATTACACGCGGAAAGGTGACTACGACGAAAAGCAACCCTGCCTTGCCATGCCCTGAAGACAAAGTGAACCGAGAATTCAAAGCACCGGCCCCGAACATCTTGTGGGTTGCAGACTTTACCTACGTCAGGACCGCAGTCGGCTTTGTGTATGTGGCGTTTATCATTGATGTCTTTGCGCGCTACATTGTTGGCTGGAAAGTCTCTTCTTCTCCCAATGCCCAGATGGTGCTTGATGCTTTGAACCAGGCGCTGGCTGCGCGTCAACCGGACCCCAAAATACTTATTCATCACAGTGACAGGGGCGTTCAATATTTGTCGATCAAATACACTGAACGGCTTGAGGAAGCCAAAATTGATCCCTCAGTCGGCAGCGTTGGTGACAGCTATGACAATGCGATGGCCGAGACAATTAATGGCCTCTACAAGGCTGAGGTCATTGAACATGAGGGCCCTTGGCAAGGCAAAAAAGACGTCGAATTTGCCACGCTCGATTGGGTCCATTGGTTCAATCACGAACGCCGCTTTGGACCCATCGGATACATTGCTCCAGCACATGCAGAAAGGAACTTCTATGACAGCCTGAACACTGTTACTCTCGCCGCAGAATAGGAACTCAACTGTCTCCGATAAACCCGGTCTGGTTCATACTGTTATGAATATTTTCCCATGGGCCAGCACAAGGTCAACAACACGCACCTCTGAAAAAGGGTGTGGTGCGCTCATCCAGGAAGTTAACGAGTGGCTCGGCAGGAAGTCTGCCGAGAAAAGCCATGCGATGACATCCGTGGTTAAAACTGATGACTGCCCCTGCGGCGGAAGCGGCAGCGCAAGTGAAGGAGTCGAGTTGATTGTATTGATCGACAGCAGTGGTTCAATGAAGACGGCGGCGACAATCATCAGTGAAATTGCTCGGGATGCCGAAGCGCAGGCGATCGATACCTGCGCCGCAAATGCAAAAGTTCACTATCTGTTTGTTGATGGGAATGACCGCGGCCAAGGCCCCGGTGATTATTCCATAAGCCCCTTTGATCAAAGCCATGAAGATTTTCTGCTGGCCAGTGGAGCCAGCGGGCCGTTTCGCACGGACGGAGACCGCGGCTATGAAGGTGAACAAGGGGGAAAGGCAATTGCCGACCTCAGTGAAAAACACGCCTGGGCAGAAGATCACTGTCGCGCCATACTGTATATAAGTGACGAGCGTTTGGATTCGATCAACCATTCCGTTGCCGCGTCGCTTTCCGCTGCACAGCTTGCCATTGCCACGGCAAATTCAAACAATGTTTCGGTATTTACCCATTACATTGGCCCTCCAACATCGCCGGTCGCCCCGCATTATCACATGATGTCAGATCAAACGGGCGGGCGCACGGTCATCACATCAAATATGACAGACATATCAGAAGAACTTTACGTCGATATACTGTCCAGCGCTATTTGCGACGGCTGTGGTGTAGGCTGTGCAAGGGCTGATATCCCCGATATTTCCCCCTGTATTCATATCAGCTGGGGGGATTCCGCATGTGATTGCATGGAAGGGGACGACCATGAAGAAGTCTTCATCACGATCTGCAATTGCTATGGAAATGTAACTTTGCGCAATGTGCGTATCTCGGCCTTGGTGATCGTCGATCAAGATGGGGTGGTTGCACCCAACCTGCCGGATGGCAGCCCCTCTTCAAAGATATGGCCGACGGGACCGATCTGCTTTGGTGATATTGGCCCATGCGTGGATGGCGAAGAGACCTGCGTGTCACGGGATGCAATGATCATCAATCGCGGCTTGCCACCAGGCGATTGGATCTTACGTGTTGTTGGGCTGTGTTTTGACGTCACACATCACTACGACACCTTTGAGCAAGAGTACAAATTCACCGTCTGTAAGAACTGATATGCAAGCAAAGCCCATTGTTGCCGACAATGGGCTTTGTCCTACTTTATGCGCCGTAGCAACAAAAGCGCCACTATCACCCCAAGCCAGATCAGGGGTTCGGGTTGCCATCCTTTGACGATCATCACGAAATGAACCGCCGCCAAAGGCACGGCTATATATGTGAGCTTATGAAGGTTGCGCCATTTCAAGGGACCAAGTTTGCGCAGTGACAAGTTGTTGGAGGTAAACGCCAGCGGAAGGATCATCAGAAAGCTGACCATACCAATGGTAATATATGGGCGCTTTAGGATGTCGGCCGAAATCTCGCCCCAACGCAGCTGAATATCGAGCACCAACCAAGTCGCAAGATGCGCTGTTATATAGAGCGCCGCCAAAACGCCGATTGCGCGGCGGTATTTGATCAGGTTCAGCCCAAGCAGTTTACGTGCAGGTGTGATCGCGAGACCACCCACCAGAAAGTAGAGCCCGTATTCGCCAAGCTGGTGTTCAATCGCCTTCACAGGATCAACGCCAAGCTGTCCGGCGAACAATTGTGCGACCAGCCAGATAAATGGCACAGCGCCCAGCGCGTACACGGCCCATGATGGAACGCGACGTGTGGCTTGATTGACAGGGTTAAAAATTGGGGCAAAAACGTGTTGCATATATATTGTCACTCACAGCATCCATCACCGGCCTGAACCGGTGGGCATTTTTTGTCCCCATAAGAACAGAACACGCAGCAATCACCTTCCTTTGGTCGCATAAGCGTCCCGCAAGATGTGCAGGCATAGAACCATTGGCACGCCTCTGTTGGCATGCGTTCAGTTTTCGCAAATTTGCAATTGGGGCAGGTGATGGTTGCGTTCAGTTCCATTGCGACATCAATCTTAGAAGTTCGCGCGCAAATCCATGCCCGCATACATGCTATCCACATATTCAGAATAGCCGTTCATCATCAGCGTATCCTGACGGCTGGAAAACAGGCCACCACCGATTTTTCGCTCGGACGCTTGTGACCAGCGGGGGTGATCGACCTCTGGGTTCACATTGGAATAGAAACCATATTCACGCGCATTCGTCATGTTCCAGGAGGTATCGGGTTGAGTATCCGTCAAGGTGATCCGCACGATGGATTTGATGGATTTGAAGCCATATTTCCACGGCACGACCAAACGCAGGGGGGCGCCGTTTTGATTTGGAAGGTCTTCGCCATACAGGCCGGTCGCCATCAAAGTCAGCGGATTCATCGCCTCATCCAGACGCAGCCCTTCGCGATACGGCCAATCCAAGGTGCGCGACCGTTGCCCAACCATTTCTTCGGGGCGCAACAGAGTTTCAAAGGCGACATATTTCGCGCCGGACTGAATACCCGCGTGGTTCAGAAGTTGGTTCAGTTCAAATCCGTTCCAAGGGATCACCATGGACCAAGCTTCAACACAGCGGAAACGATAAATGCGTTCCTCAATATTCACACGCTTTAGAATGTCAGCGAGATCATAGTCACCAGGGCGATCCACCAGACCATCGATCTTTACGGTCCAAGGATCAGTTGTCAGTGTATGAGCATTACGCGCCGGGTCTTCTTTGCCAGTGCCGAATTCATAGAAGTTATTGTAATTGGTAATGTCTGACAGACTGTTCACCTCGTCCACACCTTCCACCGCATATTTACCACGCGCATGAGCAGCACCACCGATGCTGCCCAGCGCGACCGCACCTGCTGCACCTTTGATCAGCTGGCGACGATTCATAAATTGCGACTTAGGCGTAACATCGGACCAGTTAAGATCAGGTTTAAAAGACATTCGGGATACTCCGGCAGATTGGGTGTTGTCCCATATCTACGCGCAATGGCGTTAAGAACCAAACAAACTCATGTCACGTCTGCGTTGGTGAACTGTAACAATTCCGCCAAATGCCTTATGGTGTTGACCGCACCAGCATGTAGATATCCATCACCCAGCCCCGATCTTCGCGGGCAGCTTTGCGCGTCGCGATGATCTCATCAGTAATTTCCGACAGGGGGCCAGACAGGTTAATCTCGCCTTCCATGCCCGCATAGGCTGTCCAATAAATGTGCAAGCCATCGGGATTCAGCCCTGTAAAGGAACATTCACCATCCAGCATTACAATCACATTCTCGATGCCCGCAGGCAGGCCTTCGTCACGCAAGCGGCGGCCGGTTGTAACGACAAAAGGCCCGTTGATCGTGTTCACGGGGATCGCATGTGCTGCCGTCAAAGTCTGAATAGATGTGATTCCAGGGATCACTTTCACATCCAAGGGCATGTTCGCTTGGATTCGATCAGCAATGCGAAGGGTACTGTCGTATAAAGACGGATCCCCCCAAACCAAGAAGGCAACTTTGCCCCCGTCAGGAAGATGTGCATCGATCTGCTGCTTCCAAATCACCGCGATCCGATCGTGCCAATCATTCACACGGGCGTCGTAATCTGTGATCGCCTCGTTTCGGATCGGCAAATCGAACCCTTGGATGTGAACATCAGAGGTCAGAACATTGGCGCAGATTTCACGACGCACTTGTGCCAACTCATCCTTGGCTTTGCCCTTTTCTGGGATCAGGATCAGATCAGCATCATTCAGGGCACGCACGGCCTGTAATGTCAGATGTTCAGGGTTGCCCGACCCGATGCCAACAAGAGTAAGTGTAATCATAAGCGTCCCCGAAGTAAAAAACGGCCCCAGAAAGGGGCCGCCTGTGTGCTATATTATAGTCGTTTATGCATCCGCATAAAGGCGTGGTGTGAACAGACCGGATATTTCTAGGCCGCGCAAGGATTTCGCACCCGCAAGAACAGCCAAATCTGCAATTGGCTCGATCAGAACAACCAGCATATACGCGCCGCCGAAAGTCACTACAGATGCCATTGTGTTCGCGCCAAAGCCTTGACCGTAGAACGCCCAAAACGCAACCCAAGCCACAACGCCACCTTGGTACGCGGTAGAAAGCGCCAAAGCCTGCGTATATTTCAGGTCAACATAAGCTGTGTTCGGTGCGATGACCCTCTTCGCCAATGCCTGCAAAGCAAACAATGGAACCAGCAAGGTCGTCAGATTGATACCGTATTGTGGCAAATCAAACGGCGCAAAGAGCATACCTTGGAACAACAGGCCAAGTGCAAGTGCGATGGCAGTCGGTGCCCCACCAAAAAGCAAGAACAAGGTCGATCCCAGTATAAAGTGAACCTCTGAAACGCCTACCGGGTAATGTGGCAGGATTTCGAAGAACGAGAACACGAGAACCGTTGCGATCAAGCTGCTCAGAGCCAGTTTCACAACACCGTTATCGCGCACCGTGACCCATGCCAATTTCGCACTATAAGATGCAGCGCCCGCAGCGGTTGCGTAACCAAGTGCCATTTTTGCGCCTTCAACGACGCCAGCTTCAATATGCATATTTTGTCTCCCGACCGTCTTCCCCGACGGTCATAGTTATAGCCGCAAGCGGCAGGTGAATGGGCAAATGCCCGGCATTCACGGCAGGTATCCTGACTTGCGGGTCGAAGCGTGGCCAACCTTCCCAACCCTAGGGTCAGTGGTATCTTGGCATTGCTCGCCGCCTACAGTTGCGGGGGCAGTTACGGCTTTGGCGCCTTTTGGCTAATCCTGACCGTATTCCCTTTTCATCTCTGGCTTTTCTGGGCCGTTGAGAACCGTTGAATTTCTATGTTAAAGTCGTCTTTTCTATCAAGGCCCCTCAACAGCGAGGGGACCGTATAGAATAAGCGCAGGTGTTGTACTTGTTTCCGAGGTCAGCTTTTCAATCAGCGCATCCAAAGGCATGCGTGACAATTTTTGATCCGGCGTAGATACGGCTTCGGCCAACAAAGTGGGCGTTTCACCACTGAGACCAAATTCTTTCAGCTTTCCAACCATCTTGGAAAAGGTGCGTTTGCCCATATAGACAACCGTCGTTGCACCAGGGTCGGCCAGTGCTTGCAGATCAAGCCCATCTGGCAATTCACCCGTCAGATCATGACCGGTGACAAACTGAAGGCGACGTGCGGTGCCACGCCGCGTGAGCGGAATGCCCGCAGCAGCAGCAGCAGCAGAAGCACTGGTGACACCAGGGATGATTTCGAAATCAATATCGGCCTCATTCAGCGCAGTGATTTCTTCTTCCAAACGGCCAAAAATGCCGCTGTCGCCAGATTTCAAACGCACCACTTTCATGCCGGTTTTCGCGTGATCCACCAGCAGGCGACTGACGTGGTCTTGCGAAGGCGATGGACGCCCAGCACGTTTGCCAACGCCGATCAAATCCGCATCTTCGCGCGCATGCGACAGGATCGGCCCGGATGACAGATCGTCAAACAGGATCACATCTGCCTCTTCCAAACGTTTCACGGCTTTCACGGTCAGAAGCTCAGGATCACCCGGCCCAGAAGATACAAAACTTACAAAACTCATACGGCCTCCGAAATGAGATGGAAGAACGTGCCCGAGGCAAGCCCGCGCACAGATCCGGTTTCAGGCACCAACTCGCCATTGGCATCACGTACGGTGGCCAGCGGGGTATCTGGTTGTTCAAGAATCGTGGAATAATGGAATTCATGACCACGCAAAACCCGACCCGGCTGCATATTCGCAAGCGGGATGTTCAATTCCGCCATCCGGTAACCAAGGTGCATTTTGCGCTTGGCATAAGATGTGACCAAGCCGAGCAGCCCAACCATTTCATGGCGGACGCCTTCTTTGTCGATCAAAGCCTCGCCCATCGCCATATAGCCCCCGCATTCGCCGTGCACCGGCCGGGTTTGCGCGAAGGTTTTCAGGTTGTTGCGGAAGTTCTGCGCGGCCGCCAAACGCCCGGCGTGTAATTCAGGATAGCCACCAGGCAACCAACAGACATCGGCGCTGGCGTCGGGGGCTTCATCGGCAAGCGGCGAAAATGGCAGAATTTCTGCGCCCTGCGCACGCCAGCTGTCGATCAAATGCGGATAGACGAAAGAAAACGCCACATCACGCGCCAAAGCAATGCGTTGACCAGGAGGGGGTGTTTTCGTCACATCGCCCGTTAGACGGTTTGTGGGCTTTGCCGCTGTGCGCAACGCATCCAGATCAATGTGTTCATTGATAAAGGCGGTCGCCTCCTCAATTGTGCGGTACAGATCAGTTTGGTCTTCTGCCTGCACAAGGCCAAGATGGCGTTCCGGCATGGACACATTTTTGCGTCGGGGCAGGGCGCCAAACACCGGAATGCCTGCTTGTTTCATGCCTTCGCGCAATAGCATCTCGTGGCGCGGGCTTGCGACCTGGTTCAACACCACGCCCGCCAGCTCGACATCGTCGCGCATCTGACCAAAGCCCATGGCGACGGCGGCCGCGGTTTGCGCCTGACCTGAGACATCCAAGATCAAAACCACAGGCCAGCCGGCTTTTGCGGTGATGTCCGCGCTGGATCCATTGCCCGTCGCGCCAGGCTTGGCCACGCCGTCAAACAACCCCATGGACCCTTCAGCAAGAACAAGATCAGCACCTTCAGAACGATCCAGCAGGTTGCCCAACAGGCCTTCTTGCATCGCCCAAGTGTCAAGGTTGACCGAGAATCGTCCACTTGCCGCACGGTGAAAACCTGGATCAATATAGTCGGGACCTGATTTAAACGGGTGAACCGCCAGGCCCTGCGCCCGAAAAGCACCCAAAAGTCCCAGCATTAGGGTCGTTTTTCCCGTGCCAGAGGCAGGGGCCGAGATCATCAAACCGGGTGGTAGCATTATTTTTCCTCCGGGAAACGGGGTTCAGTGCCGACGGGGCGGTAACGACGATCATAATCGCCTGCGTATAATCTGCTCTCTTCAAAATCGTCATTGCCCAGGGCATGCCCGACAAGGATCAACGCGGTGCGTCCCAATTCTTCGCCCAATTCATGCGCTAAGGTGCCCAAAGTTGCACGCACAACACGTTCATCCGGCCAGGTCGCGCGATACACGACAGCCACCGGGCAATCAGCCCCATAATGCGGTGTAAGTTCATCAATGACCTTGCCCAACACATGCACAGATAGGTGAATAGCCAGGGTCGCACCTGTGCGGGCGAAATTGGCCAGGGTTTCGTTTTCCGGCATGGCCGTCGCCCGCCCGGATGTGCGCGTCAACACCAAGGATTGCACAACACCCGGCAGGGTCAATTCCGTTTCTAACGCCGCAGCAGCTGCTGCAAAAGACGGCACACCTGGTGTCACATCATAAGGGATTTCAAGCTGACGCAAGCGACGCAATTGTTCGCCCATCGCGGACCAAACTGACAGATCACCCGAATGCAAACGCGCCACATCATGGCCGTTTTCATGGGCTTTTGCGATGATCTCCATGATCTCATCCAGCGACATTGGTGCTGTGTTCACGATCTGCGCGCCTTCAGGGCAATGCGACAGCAAGGCTTCGGGCACAAGTGATCCCGCGTAAAGACACACAGGACAGGCCGCAATCAAATCACGCCCGCGCAAGGTGATCAGATCCGCAGCCCCAGGCCCCGCGCCTATAAAATGTACAGTCATCAACTAGGTCCTTTTGCGATCGCTATCGTGACTTGACCATCGGCCAAGACACGTCGCGGTGTAAGAAGTGTCGCCCCCTCGCCTGCTGCGGCCAATGCGCAGGCTTCAGAATAGCTTCCGGTTTGGAAACGGGCAGAGATTGTTTCAGATTGGGTGTCGCAGCTTTGCTGCGGAAGTTGATCCATAGGGACCAGTTCAACAGGCAGGTTGAGGGCTTTCCCAAGGGCAAATATTTGGTCGGTATCACGTTTATTTTCGCCACAGGCCAGCAAGTCTGGCACGACATCAATAGTCTCTAATGCGCGGATTAGAGACGCGATTGGCGTCTGAGATCTGTAACCGATACCTGCAACGATCATCGTGTCACGCTCCATTGTACCACGGGTCGCGACGCGTTCCAGCCACGCATGGAACCCAACGCGCCGGCATCAGAGATTTCAAGGCGCATAAGCGTTCCACCAAAGCTTTGATGACGCGCGATCAGAAGGGCTTCGGTTTCTAACGTCACGGAATTGATCACCAGTCGCGTGCCTTCAGTGATACGGTCCCAAAGGCGATCCAGCAAATCCGCATTCGCCCCACCGCCAATGAACACAGCATCCGGGTCAGGAAGTTGACCAAGCAAATCCAATGTTGATCCCTCATGCACTTGCATACGACGTTCCAGCCCAAAGTCGGTGATATTGGATCGAATATTGGCCACGCGTGTACTGTGCTGTTCCACTGCAACGGCTTGACACATCGGGGCAGAAAGGCACCATTCCACTGAAATAGACCCTGATCCCGCGCCCAAATCCCAAAGAACTTCGCCATCACGCGGGGCAAGTGCCGACAATGTCATCGCGCGCACTGGGCGTTTGGTGATCTGCCCATCATGGTGAAATTCCGCATCGGCAAGACCACTGGCGCGCGATATGCCTTTGCCGCGCAAGTCCAGCGCAACAACAACTGGGGCTGTGACATCGGACAGGGCAAACTGTGACGCCATTTGCGCGCGTATCCTTTCGCGTGGACCGCCCACAGATTCCAACACGTTCATTGTCGTTTCCCCAAAACCACGCGCGGACAGCCATTGGGCAAGCTCACCCGGTGCCGCGCGTCACGCATCAAGCAAATGACGCGCTGACCATCGTGGATCACAGGTCGCAGATGCGCAAAAGGCGTGGCATGCAAGCCGAATGTATGCGTGGTTTCAAGACGCCAACCAAGGCGTGCGCACACCTGCGAGAATGTTGAAGGCGCGGGAAATGCGATCCAATCCTCAGGCGTCAGGTGTTGCGTCACACTGGTTCCACCACCAAAGCAAAACGGATCACCAGACACGAGCATCGCAACCTTTCGGCCTTTCAAGGCCAGAACCGGATCGACAGAGAAAGGCACCGGCCATGCTTGGCCGCGCGCGCCTGCGTGTCCCAATTCCAAATGGCGCGGCCCGCCAAAAACCACCTCGGCGTCCTCCAACGCCTGCTGGCTTTGCTGGGATAAACCCGCTAAGCCATCTTCACCAATTCCAATAATGCTTAACCACGGATCAGACATGACACGCATCCTTTTGCTTGGCGGCACCACAGAGGCCACGCGTTTGGCCCATCACTTGGCCAACACGGATTATGACGTGCTGTTTTCCTACGCCGGACGCACGGCAAACCCCGTCGCGCAGCCCTTGCCGACACGTGTTGGCGGCTTTGGCGGGGTGGACGGTTTGAGCGATTTCTTGCGGACCGAAAACATCACCCATGTGATTGATGCCACGCACCCGTTTGCTGCCCAGATGAGCACCAATGCCGTGAGTGCTTGCGCGACGACGCAGGTCAATCTGGCTGGTTTCGAACGCGCGCCGTGGCAGGCGGGAGCCGGTGACAATTGGCAATCTGTTGCGGATATCCAAGCGGCCTGTGATGCCTTGCCAAGTGATCCCACGCAGGTCTTTTTGGCGATTGGAAAACAACATATTGATGTCTTTGCCACGCGCCCGGAGCACCGCTATTTGCTGCGTTTGGTGGACAAGCCCACCCATCCGCTGCCGATGCTCAACGCCCATGCGGTTATCGCGCGCGGACCGTTTGATCTGGCTGGGGATTTGACGCTTTTGAAAGACCACGACATCAAAATCATCATTTCCAAAAACGCCGGTGGCATTGGCGCGCAGGCCAAGCTGGAGGCCGCGCGCACCTTGGGCCTGAAGGTGATCATGATTGATCGCCCCTTCATTCCCGCGCGCCAGGTTTTTAGCAATGTTGATGATGTGATGACGTGGCTGGATCATTCGGCGAACCGTGGCGTGTAAATGTATTTCCCAATGCGTCGCGTCTGCGGATTGCCGACAATAACCACCGTGCGCATGTCCGCCATTTCGGGCGTGGCCTCGGCCAGGGCGACGGTGTTCAAGGTCTCATCCGGCAAGCTGACATTGCGTGCAAATGAGATCAGGCAATCCCCACCACATTCTTCGCGCAAAATTTCCAAGGCACGCGCAAACTGATGCGGGCGACTTTTGGATCGCGGATTGTAGAACGCCATCGCAAAGCCCGCCTGCCCCGCAAGACGCAGTCGTTTTTCGATGATATCCCAAGGCTTTAGGTTGTCTGACAGGTTGATCGCAGCAAAATCATGACCCAAAGGCGCGCCCAAACGTGCGGCCCCCGCCAACATCGCCGTGATGCCGGGCAGGACTTCGACGTCAATCTCCGCAAAGCGATCTGCGTCTTTTTCCATCGCTTCAAATACGGCTGAGGCCATCGCAAACACGCCGGGATCACCAGATGATACAACAACAACTTTTTGACCGTTTTCAGCCATCTCAAGCGCATGCAAGGCGCGGTCTACTTCAACGCGGTTGTCACTGCCATGTAGGGTCAGACCATCGCGTTCCGGCACGCGGGCGACATAGGGGAAGTAGCCGACCGCATCCGTGGCCTCGGCCAAGATCAAACGGACTTCTTCGGTGACCAGGGTCTCTTTCCCCGGCCCAAGACCTGCGATTTTCACCCAGCCCGTCATGGTCTGCGTCCCTGCCCATGGATAACGACAATCGAGAAATACGGCGCTTTGCCCTCAAAATCGACCAGTTTTTGCACAGTTTGATCCGGCATGGCACCGCGTTCCACAATCCATGCCTCATCCAAGCGACCAGCACGTTCCAACGCATTGCGCAGTTTTGGCAGGTTGCGTCCGATTTTCATGAACACCAAAGCATCGCTATTCTTTGCGCGCGCGGTGATTTCATCCTCAGACAGGGTCGACATGACGACAGTCAACACGTCATCGCCCCAGGTGATCGGCTGCCCCGTGGCGGTCCAACAGGCGGACATGCCGGTGATGCCAGGGATAACCTGCATCGGCGTGACGGCTTCCAATCGGTTATACAAATGCATAAAAGAACCATAGAAAAACGGGTCACCTTCGCAAAGCACAACCACGTCTTCAGTCTTGGCGATCTCTTTGAGACGCGCAGACCAATCCTCATAGAACTCAGCCAGAATTTCGTTGTAACGCGGGTCGGTCACCGGAATTTCAGTGGTCACCGGGTATTCCATCGCATGTTCAATCACGTCCTCACGCAACATGCCTTCGACAATGCGCCGCGCTTGGCCCGCATAGCCTTTTTTGCGAAAAAACGCGACATGTTTGGCGTTGCGCAACAAGCGATCCGTGCGCACGCTCATCAAGTCTTGCGCCCCAGGGCCAAGGCCCGCACCATAGATGATACCCGTCATGTTTATTCCTTCCAGCTGGCCAAAGCGTTGACCGCTGCCACCGTAATTGCCGACCCACCAAGGCGGCCTTTCACGACCACGGATGGCACGGGCAGGTCTTCCATTAACGCGTCTTTGGATTCGCGTGCACCAACAAAGCCGACAGGGCATCCGATGATCGCGGCAGGGCGTGGACAGGTCGGGTCTTCCAACATGTTCAGCAGGTGAAACAATGCGGTTGGAGCATTGCCGATTGCCACGACCGCACCTTCCAATTTGTCACGCCACAACTCAAGCGCCGCCGCCGAACGTGTGTTGCTCATTTCCTTTGCCATTTCCGGCACGCGCGGATCGCGCAGGGTGCAGATGACCTCATTGTTCGCAGGCAGGCGCGGGCGCGTGATACCCTCGCTGACCATATAGGCGTCGCAGAGGATCGGCGCGCCATTTTGCAAGGCTGCCCGCGCGATTTTCGCCATGCCCTCAGAGAATTCCACATCGCGTTCCAGCCCCACAAGGCCCGCCGCATGGATCATCCGCACGACCACAGATTCTTCGTCTTTGTTAAAGCCGCAAGGTCGGCTTCACGACGGATGGTGGCAAAGCTTTCTTCATAGATCGCAGCGCCGTTGGTGACATAAGTATGGGGCATTTAGGGCCTCTTGAAAGGGGATGGGGGCTGCGCCAGAAGCGCATCCAATGTCAGGTGAGGATGATCAATCGTATCACGAATAGTGCCGTGCTCGATCACATCAAAATGTTCAGTATCAGTCATAATCAGCGTGGTCGCGGTACCAAATGGCTGGGCACATCCTTTGGCGCAACCGCTGATATGGACCGGGGATTTACCAGCCAAATGCGGGATCAATTGCGTACCAAGGCGGCGCGTGTTGCCCTTGGCTTGTGGACAAGCAGGCAAGCCCGTGCAGGCGATGATATCTTGATGCGGATCGCTTGGATCTGTCAGGATACCTTCCAAATCAGGCATGGAGTTCACATTTTCTAACAACAGCATACGCCAAGGTGTGAGACGCAAACCGCCCAACTCAGATAACTGCTTCAAGATCTCGGCGTGCAACTGCCCAAACGGCAAACCAACCATAGCACCTTCGGGGTAAACGCCGATTTCAGGTGTCTCTGCAACAACTTGGGTGGCTAAGGCCGCACGATAAGCAACGGGTAATTCAACCCCATTTTGCACCAAAGCACGCATTCTGCCACGCCCATCCGTCACACCGCCTGCCGCGATGAACCAATGCGCCAATTCACAAATCGCATTCGCCACATTGTCTAGGTTGACCAACCGACCATGCGTCGCACCATCGGCCAAACAGATCAGGCCATCAGCGCAGCGTTCAATGCGAATATCCGCAGAAACGTCGCGCAAAATCGATGTCGGGCCCGTGTCGATCGCGATACCGAATTTGCCAGGGGTTTGTGGATAATCAGACGACGCAAGCGTGTTCAGAATGACCGTCGCCAATTGTTCAGTTTGATCACCAGATTGCCAAAAGGGCGTCATCACGATATTGCGGCGGCTTTCCAGATCGACAGTTTCGTCAATCAGACCAAGTGCACGCAAGCCTTTGATCAGGGCCAGATGCGTGTCATCTTGAACACCTCGAATTTGCAGATTCGCGCGCGAAGAAACGTCCAATATTCCATTGCCATACCGCATCGATAGATCCGAGATCTGCGCAATCTGTGATTGGGTCAAACGGTTCTTGGGTGCGCGCACACGCACGACAAAACCATCCCCAGATCGCATCGGGCGCAGCGCACCAGGGCACCAACCTTTGATCTCAAAATCGCTCATGTGAGATCATCCAATTGCGCCGAGATCGAGTTGCGCCGCGTGACCCAAAGCCCTGCATCTGCCAGTTCTCGGAACCGATCTTGCAAGGCTGCAAGCGCTTGTGGGTTGGCCTCTTGCATAAAGTCCACAAGATCATCACGGCCCAAAGTTGCATCAAAATACAGATCAAACAAATGCGCGGGCACGACCGACGCCAGGTGCGAAAAGGCAGCCAAATGATCCAAGGTCGCGGTGATTTCCGCCGCACCCCGAAACCCGTGGCGCATCATGCCATTGGCCCAATCCGCGTTGGCTGCACGTCCCCGTACAACGCGGGCAATTTCTTCCGACAAAAGCCGTGCTTTGGGCTGATCGGGGCGGGTTGCATCAAGGTGGTACAAGGCCGGGGCCTGACCGCCAAGCGCCTTCACAGCCGCCGCAAAACCCGCCTCATGGGCGGCGTAATCTGACGCCAGCAACACATCGGTTTCAGGCATATCTTGCAAATGCACAAAACCATCGGCCGCCAAAACCCGTGCCTCAATTGCGCCGCGTTCGGGCGACGCATCCCCATTGGCGGTGACCGGATAAGATGACGCTTCTAGCCATGCTTCACCCGCCGCTTGGCGTGCCTCTTCGGTGAAGTCATCAAGGTTCGCGCCCATGTTCAACCCATATTGCCCAGGGCGCGGGCCGAAAACCCGCGTGCCTTTGGCAAGGTAAGGATTGTTCGCGGGGTCTTCGTCACGGTCTCCCAAGGCCTGCGCAGCTGTTTCAAACAGTTGGGCCAAGCCCGGGAACACATCGCGAAAAAGGCCCGAGACACGCAGGGTCACGTCAATGCGGGGGCGGCCCAACAGCGCCAAGGGCAAGATGTCATAGCCGCCAACGCGTTCGCTGTTTTCATCCCATTTGGGGGCAAGCCCCGCCAGATGCATCGCCATGGCCAGTTCTTCGCCCGCCGTGCGCATGGTCGCGGATCCCCATAGATCAATCACCAGGGACTTCGGCCAATCACCGTGATCTTGCAGGTGGCGTCGCAGTAATTCTTCGGCCAATTTCACGCCTTGGGCATGGGCTGAACGGGATGGAACCGCGCGGGGATCGGTTGTGAACAGGTTGCGCCCGGTGGGCAGAACATCTTCACGACCACGGAAGGGCGAACCGGATGGACCAGCCGCAACAAACTTTCCAGCAAGCGCTTGACGCAGACCGTTTTTTTCGGCCTCACCGCAATCACCTGTGCCGAAAATATGCAACCCATCGCCATATTGGCTTTCTTTGATATCACAAACAAATGCGTCAATCCGCGTTAAGGCTTCGGCTGCGGAACAGTCACTGCCCAAGCCAAGGTCTGCCGCAAGGCCGTTGCTTTGCGCTTCCTGTTGAATGTCATCGATCAACCGATCACGGCGTGCAGGATCAAGCCCGTCAGCTGTTGAATATTCATCCAACAACCCTTCAAGCCGAGTTAGGTTATCTGGCGTTTCTGATGTCACCAAAGGCGGCGGTAAGTGCCCAAGGGTCACAGCGCCAATGCGGCGTTTGGCCTGCGCCGCTTCGCCCGGATCATTGACGATAAACGGATAGATCACTGGCAGATTGCCCGTCAAAATCTGAGGCCAACATTCATTGGATAAAGCCACGGCTTTGCCCGGCAGCCATTCCAATGTGCCATGTGCGCCGATGTGAACAAGCGCCTCGATCTGGGTTTGAAGCCAAAGATAAAACGCAACATAGCTATGGCGCGGCGTGCGGGTCATGTCGTGATAATCATCGACCCGCGTGTCAGATTGCCCGCGTTCGGGCTGCAGCGCGACAAGGATCTGCCCGGTGCGAATGGCAGGGAATTGGAACGCATCGTTTTGAAACAGCGGGTCAGCGTCTGGCGCGCCCCAAACTTCTTGCAGATCATCTTGCATCTGTTGTGGCAGCCCTGCCAACGCCGTCTTGTAAGCGTCCAATGACCACGTGACGCGTTCACTGCCAAGTCGTTTTCCAAAATCCGTGATTGGGGCCGTGTCTTGCCCATCTTGTTGTAATTGTTTCAAGATATTGTTCGCGGAAGCGATGGCGTCAAGCCCAACCGCATGGGCAATTTGATAGTCTTTGCCGGGATAGGTCGACAGGATCAAGGCACAACGTTTAGGGATCGTCTGATCTTGCACCGTCAACCAACCCGACACACGATCAAGGGCTTGGGTGATCAGGCAAGGGTCAGCCCGGTGGATAAAGCGCGAATATTGCAGGTCTTCATCGCGTGGACCGGGGGATTTGAAGCTAATGACACCTAGAAAAATGCGGCCATCGACCTCTGGCAAGACCACATGCATGGCAAGATCCGCAGGGGATAGACCGCGATGGGCGCCCCCCCATTCGGACTTACGCGCGGTGGACAGGCCGACCTGGAAGACAGGGCAATCCGTGGCGTTTAAGGGGGACGCGGCCCCATCTGCGCCCTTTGCCGAAAAGGCGGTGGCGTTGATAATAGCGGCGGGCTTTATGGTCTGAAGTTGTGATTTGATCCAGTTTGACGCCTCGGGCGCTTTCAAACTGGACGCAAAAACGCCCACAGCGTGATAACCACGGGCTTCAAGCCCTGCGATCAACGCATCAACGGGATTGGTATCGGCTGAGGTCAGGTAGGAGCGATAGAAACTGACCAAAACCAAGGGGCGGTCGGTTGCTTCAGGTGCCGTGACCACGCCGTGATCCGGGTGATAAAAACCAAATTCCGGCATGATTTTTGAGCCAGGAACAGGCCCGGCATATAGACCCGCCGCCAAGGCAAGTTGCGCCAAAGCGGCCTGTGCGGCGACGGCACCGCCTGCGTCACACAACTGCTGCAAGCGACGCAATGTGGACACGGGAAGCGTGGAAAGCTCATCCAAACGCGCATCTGCCCGACCATCTGCGGGCAGGATCGCTAGCGCAATACCATTGCGCCGGGCGTGGTCTTGGATCTGCATCAACCCGTAAGACCAATAGCTTTCGCCCCCAATCAAACGGATCAAAATGCCTTTCACCCCGGTCAGGGTTTGTTCAACATATGTATCCACCGAAAGCGGATGTTTCAGGGCGACAATATTGGCCAGTCGCACCTGAGGGAGATTTGCTTTGCCACGCTGCCAGCCCGCCGCAAAAGCCCCAAGGTCACTGTCAGAAAAAGACAACACCACAAGATCCGCAGGCGTTTGCCCCAGATCCATCGGTGTTTCTGTTTCCTCAAGCCCATGGCTTTCGCGAAAGACGACATGCATTGTGGATTAACCTTCCAACACAGCGCGAATGGCAGCTTCGTTCACGTGGTCATGTTCGGCGATTACGACCAATTCAGACACACGTGGCTGCGCGCCCCAAGGCTGATCAAACTGGCTGCGCACACGTTCGCCAACCGCCTGCACCAACAGGCGCATTGGCTTGTCTTGTACCGCAATATAACCTTTCACGCGAAGGATATTCTGTTCGCGTGCCAGACGCACGATCGCGGCCTCAAGCGCTTTGGGATCTGTGATTTCTGGCAAGGTCACCACGATGCTTTCAAAATCA
This sequence comes from Halocynthiibacter namhaensis, assembly GCF_000812685.1. Classification (GTDB taxonomy): domain Bacteria; phylum Pseudomonadota; class Alphaproteobacteria; order Rhodobacterales; family Rhodobacteraceae; genus Halocynthiibacter; species Halocynthiibacter namhaensis. The sequence continues at coordinate 60,460 of NZ_JWIF01000064.1, read as the reverse complement.
TCATGTTCGTGATCGTCGTGCCCATCGTGATGTGACGGGCGCTGATCCAGATCGTCTTCGGCCTTGGCATCAAGACCCAACAACACGCGTGGATCAATCACACCTTCGGTCATCGCAATGATCGGCAGTTTGCGCGGCGTATGCGCGTTCACGATGGCTTCAGCCTTTGCAAGGCCTTCCGCCCCTGCCAGATCGGCTTTTGACAAAAGCACGATATCAGCACATGAGATTTGATCCTCAAACACCTCAGAAAGCGGTGTTTCGTGATCCAAACTGTCATCCGCTTCGCGTTGCGCATCCACGGCGGCCACGTCACTGGCGAAACGGCCAGCAGCAACAGCTTCGGCGTCAGCCAAAGCGATCACACCATCCACGGTGATTTTGGAACGGATCGCAGGCCAATCAAACGCCTTCAAAAGGGGTTTTGGCAGGGCAAGACCAGAGGTTTCGATCAAGATATGTTCTGGTTTTTCAGGCATATTCATCAATTGTTCGATGGTCGGAATGAAATCATCCGCCACGGTGCAACAGATACAACCATTGGCCAATTCAACGATGTTTTCCGCCGGGCAGTTTTCATCAGCACAGGTTTTCAAGATGTCACCATCGACACCGGCGGTGCCAAATTCATTGACCAAAACCGCAAGACGCTTGCCCTGCGGGTTCTTCAAAAGATGGGTGATCAATGTGGTTTTACCCGCGCCCAAAAAGCCGGTGATTACGGTGACGGGGATCTTATTGATATCTTGCATCTGGGTTTACTCCTGCGGGGGGATACGCGCGATAGACTGGCGTTTGAAAATTTCGGGGCGCTCGCGCCAAGGCACGATGCCATCATCAGTGCGAGCATAACGACCGACACCATCAAGAATGGCATCGAGATGTTCAACGGGATCAAGGTTGCCGTAAACGTAGCTCCAGCGAGTGGGGCCACCCGTCACAGCGACCGTGCAGCTGTTGGAACAGGCGGACAGGCATTTAACACCCTTCACCGTGACACCTTCGGGAATATCACCTGCCATGATCGCATCAAACAGTGCTTCGCCAGGGCGAATTTCACCCTCAGGCGCGTCCGCATGGCGGCATGTTGTACAGACAGTAAGAGTCGTTCCAACCATATTTCAATCCCTCTTCAGGGGCAATTGGGGGGAACAGTGGCGATCAGGGAAATACACATGGAATCAAGTGCCACCCCAAGCCGCTTGCGAACACCCCGTACGCCCGTTGCTTCTGGTGCTGGCAGGTCTCCCGGCTTGCAAAGTGAGGGCTGCCTCATGGTTTGCGGCCTTCCCAGCTTTCGCCAGTGGCATGATGCAAACCTCTTTGTTCACGGTCGCGGGGGCGGCTGTCGTTGCTTCACCCGACAGGCGAATAAAACACAACATTCCCTTTTCACCTGTCACTTGACAGGAACCAACATCTCCCCAATGTACGCAATAACAACACTTGTCAAGCATCGGATACTTCCATGGAAAACACGCCTAAAACCGACGAAGAACGTCACGCCGCCAAGATGGTAAAGAAGAAGAAAGCGCGTGATAAAATCATGGAAACCAAAGACGGCGAAAAAGGCTTGATCATTGTCCATACGGGCAAGGGAAAAGGCAAAAGTTCGTCTGGTTTTGGCATGATTTTACGCTGTATTGCCCATGATATGCCCAGCGCAGTTGTGCAATTCATCAAAGGCGCCTGGATGACGGGCGAACGTAAGTTGATCGAAGAAAATTTCTCTGAGCAGTGCCAGTTTTACGCCATGGGTGAAGGCTTCACTTGGGAAACCCAAGACAAGTCGCGTGACATTGCTGCGGCCCAAAAGGGTTGGGAGAAAGCCAAGGAATTGATTCGAGATCCTGAGATTCGCATGGTTCTGTTGGATGAAATCAACATCGCGATCCGCTATGATTACATCGATATCAACGAAGTTGTGGCGTTTTTGCGCGATGAAAAACCTGCGATGACCCATGTGGTTCTGACTGGGCGCAACGCCAAGGATGAGTTGATCGAAATCGCCGATCTGGTGACCGAGATGGCCATGATCAAACACCCATTCCGTGATGGTATTAAAGCCCAAGAAGGGGTTGAATTTTAAGCATGTCAAAAGCGGTCATGATCCAAGGGGCGGGCAGCAATGTCGGCAAATCAATGTTGGTCGCGGGGCTCTGTCGCGCCGCCAAACGGCGTGGCCTGACCGTCGCCCCTTTTAAGCCGCAAAACATGTCAAACAACGCCGCCGTCACATCAGACGGCGGTGAAATTGGGCGCGCGCAGGCCTTACAGGCCATGGCCTGCGGGCTTGAACCCCACACCGATATGAACCCCATCTTGCTAAAGCCGGAAACAGACACTGGCGCGCAAGTTGTGGTGCAGGGCAAACGCCTGACCACCACGCGGGCGCGTGATTATGCCAGGTTAAAGTCCAGCTTGATGGCTTCGGTCCTCGACAGTTTTAACCGTTTAAAATCTCAATATGATTTGGTGATCGTTGAGGGCGCGGGCAGTCCAGCCGAGGTCAATTTACGTGCCAATGACATCGCCAATATGGGCTTCGCTTGTGCCGCTGATGTCCCTGTTATTTTGGCGGGTGATATTGATCGGGGCGGCGTTATTGCGCAGATTTTGGGCACACAACTTGTGCTGCCTGATGAAGACAACGCGATGATCGCGGGCTTTCTCATCAACAAATTTCGCGGCGACGTCAGCCTGTTTGATGATGGATACAAACTGATCACTGAGCGTTCCAATTGGCCCGGTTTTGGTGTGCTGCCGTTCTTTAAAGACGCCGTAAAACTGCCTGCCGAGGATGCGTTGGATCTGCCAACGGAAACCCGCGGTGGTGGCTATAAAATAGTCTGCCTTGGACTTTCACGGATTGCCAATTTTGATGATCTTGATCCCCTTGGTTTGGATGAAAACATCGCATTAAGGATGCTCAAACCTGGGGAAGTTCTGCCTGCCGACACCGATCTTGTGATCATTCCAGGAAGCAAATCCACCCGTGGCGACCTGGAATTTCTGCGTCAACAAGGTTGGGATATTGATCTACTGGCACATGTGCGTCGCGGTGGACATGTTCTGGGGATTTGTGGCGGATATCAAATGCTTGGGAAAGTCATTCGCGACCCCGATGGGATCGAAGGCGCGGCGGGCGAAACCCCGGGGCTTGGTCTGCTAGATGTTGAAACGATCATGACATCCGACAAACATCTTACGCGCATCACCGGGCAACACAGCCAAACCGGCACCCCGATTGAAGGGTACGAAATACACATTGGACGCACAGAAGGCCCAGATCGCATCCGCCCCTTTGCCCATATCGACGGGCAAGCGGAAGGGGCGATCTCAGAGAATGGGCAGGTCATGGGCAGCTATCTGCATGGGTTATTTTCTGCTGATGATTTTCGTGGGGCATTTCTGAACGCGCTTGGCGCACAGGCCAGCACGTTTGCTTATGGGTCTATGGTTGATGAAACCCTAGATGCCCTCGCGGATCACATGGAAACCCATTTGGATGTCGCGGGCCTGCTTAGGCTTGCGCGTTAAACGTCGGTCCAACGCGATTCTGAATTTCCCTGCCAGCCGCTACGGTGTAACAAGGGTGTGTCGTCTTTGGTTTCGGGATATCCCACGCAAAGATAAGCTGCAAATTCCCAACCCTCTGGCACGTCAAAAATCACCTCAACGCGATTGGGATCAAGAATAGACACCATTCCCATGCCGATGTTGCGTGACCGCGCCATCAACCACATGCAGTGCAAGGCCATGGCCGTGGATTGGCGCAGGGTTTCAGGCATCGTGCGCCGACCAAGGCGTCGTCCTTCTTCGGGGTCCGTGACCGTGAACACCGCAAAATGTTCGGGCGCCTGATCCAAGCCTTGCAGCTTTAATTTCATGTATGCGCTTCGTTCACTTAGCGCATAACTGGTGGCCGCATTCGTATTACAGCGTTCAAACTCATCACGCACTTGCTGGCGAAGACCCGCAGATTGCACCCGAAATATCCGCCATGGCCGCGCATTTCCGACGGATGGAGCAAGGTCGATCGAGGCGCGCAAAGCTTCAAGATCGGCGTCATTCAAAGGGGTACGTTGAAAGTGGCGCACATCACGACGCCAGCGCATAATATCTTGCAGAGTTTGGGACGCGGATTGATCAAATTCCATTGTCAGCCCCCAATGCCGTTTCAACCCGCGACCATTCCGTCAGGCTTGGCAACCCCAGACGAATAAGCCCATCTGACCAAGGAAAGATACGCGACCAAATATGCGATTTCGCCAGATGATCTTGTGCAGACTTTGCGGATGGGGTGTCATAAAGGCGAAACAATTCGCAGCCGCCCACCAAATTCCAACCATACGCATCCGCCAAACGATCCATCCGCGCTGTGTCCTCACGCAACCGCGCGATTGTTTGGTGTCCCCATTCAGTATCTTGCAAGGCCGCAATTCCGGTTTCAATCGCGACGCCTGAAACAGGCCAAGGCCCCGCCAATTCTGCGATTTGAGCAAGTGCGGACGGATGGCCCAGCAAGAACCCCAACCGAACACCCGCCAAACCATAAAATTTGCCAAAGGATCGCAAGACAAAGAGGTTTTCAATCGTCCCCGCATAGGGCGCGATTGATAAATCGGGCCTTGGGTCGCCAAAGCTTTCGTCCACCACCAACGTGCCAACATGCCCCGCAAGCGCAAGGATATCGTCTGGGTTATGCGTCTGCCCATCCGGGTTATTGGGGTTCACCACAATCGCCAGATCCGCGCCTTTCAGCGCGTCCAAAGTCGCGACCTCTTGTACGTTCCAGCCACCTGCACGCGCGCAAATACCGTGTTCATTATAGGTTGGTGAAAGAATTTTCGCGGTTTTCCCAACACGCAAACGCGGCAGCATTTGGATTGCGGCCTGCGCCCCCGCCAGTGGTAAAATATCCGCCTGTGTCCCGTAGGCTTTCGCGGCAGCCGCTTTCAAACCAGCCATAGCTGCCTTGGTGGGCAGGGCAGTCCACGCCTCAGCTGACAGGTTCGGCAGCGGATAGGGTTCGCGGTTGATCCCCGTGGACAGATCGATCCAGTCTGCCGGATCACCGCCATAAGTATCAATGGCCCAGTCGATATTGCCACCGTGATCACGCGTCATAATCTTCCCCATCATATTCCCCCCAAATCAGGGCAAATCTGCGGCCCCGATGAATTGCACAAACATGGAACACCGCCAATACACAAGCCCGACATGCCAAAACTGCGCAGCCTTTGGCAAGATAGATCATCGTTCTAATCATGTTCAGATGTCCGACCACCAGCATTGAACTGCACAACAGACGAAAAACCAGCATCTTCAAACGCATTTTGCGCCTTTGCCGGAACCGTTCCCGGTGCAAAGATCAAACCACGTGCCGCCCCCGTATGGGCAACCACAATCCCCAATGCGCCAAGGTCACGCGCCACTTGGCGAATGCGATCGTCGTCCCATAGGCCTTGCTGTGTCAAAACCCGTTGCGCGGATAGGCTTGTTAAAACCCCCAATGCAGGCAAGTCTTGGGCCAGCGCGGCCTGTCGCCAACGGGCCAACAAATCCGTTATATCCGGAAAATCTGAAACCTGCGGATCCGTCCGGCGCAGATCAGGGCCAAACCCACCTATCACGGTGAAGGCGGGCAAGGCGGGAAGTTCTTCCAATTTCTCGACCTGCCGCGAGGCCCACAAAAACCGTTCTGCATGATCAAACATCAACGGGTCGGTTGCCCCTTCGATCTGGTGACAGTGACGCGCGATTTCATGAGGGTCCGAAAGCCCCGCCTGACGGCAAATGGCAACCAAAATGGTCGTGGACACCCCTGCCCCGCCCCCAGCCGGCATGTCAGATGTGAAACTGTACTGGCCACAAACAGATTGCCCAAGATTGCGCAGAAGCTCAGCGACGTGATAGGACATTCCATCCCCACGGGTTCCGATGGGATCATGAAATTGAACCGAAAAATCTGCACTTTCGCGATGGGTCATCTTCAACTTCAATGCGGAACAAGGCAGAGAAATAAGCGCGACGCGACCAGATCCGCCCATGCGTCCCTGTAACAATTCACCGAAATGACCTGAGACAATACATTCGTTCATGCGCTGCGGTTCACATAGTTAATCGCCACCCCATCGGGCAAAATCGTGATTTGCGTTGCAGATAAATTATCCACACTGAACGCCAACGCCCCCGGCGCGCCCACAGCCATCGCAATCGCTGCGCGTATTGTGCCTGCATGCACCACACATGTGGCGGATCCTTCACGGGCAATGTCGCGCAGACCAGCGGATACTCGGGCCACGACATCATCGAAACTTTCGCCGCCATGACCACGATACGCCGCAAGATCAGTCGCACTGACATCACCCAGATCGGGCAATTGCGCATAGGGAAGACCTTCCCAATCACCAAAATTCTGTTCCCACAGCGCGGACGCAGGGGTAGGCATCTGGTTTGGCCACAGCATTTTTGCCGTTTGAATACAGCGAATTGCGGGACTGGCAATCAAGCGCGCGGGCGTAGGCAGCATCGCCGTGACCTGCGCGAATGCCGCGACATCTGTGCAATTCGCCGCCAAATCACGCCGCCCATACATGCAACCATCGCCCACAACAGGGGCATGGCGCACCAATGTCAGTACGGAAGATGCAAGAAGGCCCATTCGGTATATTTCCTCTTTCGTGCGCGCATATATCTGCTTTATAAGCGCCCCATGAGCAAGATTATATTCGTCACCGGCGGCGCACGATCCGGCAAAAGCGCCATATCAGAGCAAAAAACGCTCGCTTTGGCGGACCACGCGATTTACATCGCCACGGCTGAGGTCCGCGATGATGAGATGTCAGACCGGGTTGCATTGCATCAAGCACGCCGTGGCCCAGAATGGACAACCATATCTGAACCAATAGACCTTGCCGGCACTTTGACAAAAACAGATGGCGATGCCCCACGCTTGGTAGATTGTTTGACCCTTTGGTTGACGAATGTGATGCTAGGCGAAATGGATTGGGCCGCAGAGACCGATCATTTGCTGCGTACACTTGATACGCTTAGGTCACCCGTCGTCTTCGTCTCTAATGAGGTCGGTCTTGGCATTGTGCCAGACAACAAACTTGCGCGACAGTTCCGGGATGCCGCCGGGCTGTTAAACCAACGAATTGCAGCCCGATCGGATGAGGTTTCCCTTGTCGTTTCCGGCATCGAAATGAAAGTGAAATAAATGTCTGACGCGCTGTATAAAATCCACTCCCTTGATGATGTAAGAACCGCGGCCTCAACCTTGCCCGCGCTGAATGTCACAGCAGCAGACGCGGCACGCGCGCGGCAGAACACCTTAACAAAACCCCCAGGGTCTTTGGGGAAACTGGAACAGATCGCCGAATTTATCGCGGGCTGGCATGGCACAGCGATGCCTGAAATCCACAAGGCGCAAGCCGTTGTGTTCGCAGGAAATCACGGCGTCTGCGCGCAAGGCGTAAATCCCTACCCCCAAGAAGTGACCGCACAAATGGTCGGAAACTTCCAAGCGGGCGGTGCCGCGATCAACCAATTGTGCAAAGCCAATGGCGCAGAGCTATCCGTTGTCGCACTTGACCTTGAAACGCCAACCCAAGATTTCACCACCGGTGTCGCCCTGACACCCGATGAATTGCTGGCAGCCTTGAACCAAGGGGCAGCCGCTGTGCAACCCTCCACCGACATCTTGCTGTTGGGGGAAATGGGCATTGGAAATTCAACCGTTGCCGCCGCTTTGGCCACCGCCATATTTGGGGGGAACGTCGCTGATTGGGTCGGACCCGGCACCGGTTCTGACGCCGATGGTATTGCCCGCAAGGTCGCCGTCATTGAGAACGGTTTGGCACGCCACAAAGACCTGCAAGGCGATGCAATGGCCCAGCTTGGCGCTTTTGGTGGACGTGAACAGGCGGCGATTTGTGGTGCCATTCTTGCAGCCCGCGCCCATAACATCCCCGTCGTTCTGGACGGCTATATCTGCACAGCTGCGGCAGCGGTTTTATATGGCGTTGATCCAAAACTGCTTGATCACTGCCTTGTTGGCCATGCCAGCGCCGAACCCGGACACAAGCTGCTGCTAGATGCGATCAGCAAGACGCCAATTCTCGAATTTGACATGCGGCTTGGTGAAGGGTCCGGTGCCGCTTTGGCGCTTGGCATCATTCGATCCGCATTGGCCTGCCACAATGGCATGGCAACCTTTGGCGAAGCGGGCGTGTCGGACGCATGACATCGGCGTCCTGGGCAACTTGGGCCGAGACCCGGCGTGATCAATTCAAACTTGGTATTATGCTGCTGACACGTCTGCCGATGCGTAGCATCACAGGGGTGGTTCCGACACTTCCTGCCAGCACCTGGGCATGGCCAATCATTGGTGCATTTATTGGGTTGATGACTGGCGGCACCTATCTGGTCGCCACCTGCATTGGGTTGCCCCCCATTCTGTCCGCTTTCGTAGCGCTTGCCGTGTCGCTTATGTTGACCGGGGCCATGCATGAAGATGGGCTTGCTGATCTTGCTGATGGGCTTGGTGGCGGAAGCAGCGTCGAGAAAAAACTTGAGATCATGCGCGACAGCCGCCTCGGCAGCTACGGTGCCGCCGCTATGATTCTGACAATCGGGCTGCGCATCAGCGCGATGGCTGCTTTTGCCGATCCTTGGATCACCCTCATGGCCTGTATCGGCCTGTCCGCCGCCAGTCGCAGCTTCATGGTTCCCGTACTCTGGCTCGTGCCTCCGGCCCGCACAAACGGCCAAGGTGCCCATGCTTCAGAAGTCACGGCACGCCAAACCATTTATTGCCTTTTGATTGCCTTCATCATATTTGCCTGCGCCACAAACATCCTAACCGCACTTACAGTCACTGTAACAATGGGCATCTCAACCTTCCTGCTGTCACGCGTGGTCATCAAACAAATTTCAGGCCAAACCGGCGACGTATTAGGCGCAACCCAGCAACTGGCTGAAATGACGGGATGGCTGACATTAGTTGTCGTATTGATTTAGCGAATAGAGATACCGCAAAGTCCAGAGCCCGCCGTGCATTTCGCGTTTCTACTAAGCTCTGACATCCCTCTTTCGGCAAAAAACTTAATATGCAAACATCCAATCGCGGTCCATCGCTAGCTAATCCCGTCGTTCCATTGCCAAAGATAACGATGTTGGAAAACCTGTTATTTTGGCCGAGATCACACGTTCGGGCCGGTTTGGTCTTCATGCAAATATCGGACAATACTGGATTAATCCCAAAGGCTGCCAATTTGCGATGATATATATAGTTCTGTAATCTCTCAAAGCGACAAAACGTGCATTACAACGACGTTGTTGCTTGGATCGTTTGTGAGTGGCATGCGAAGGGATGCCGCAACAGGGCCTAAGGTTCCGCGCTACGCCCCAGAATCTGCGCTTGTTCTAAAAGCCAATCGCAGATTTCACGGGTCAATGAGGCGTTTGATGGGGATTTGCGACGGACCAAATAATAGGCGCGGTTTTCGCTTGGGATGGCGGCATATAATTGCACAAGACGGCCCGCCCGCAATTCTTCATTTATAAGAGGAAGCCATCCCATAACAACACCTTGCCCGGCCAATGCGGCCTGTAAGACAACGTTTGTGTCTTCAATCACAGAACCAGTGAGAGGGGTATCCAAGTGAATGCCGTGATGTAGGAACCAAGCATTCCAACCTAGAGTGTCGCGCTGATGAACCAACGGATAACCTTGCAGGTCATGAGGTGCGGTGGGGTGGCCGTGCTTTTTCAGGAAATCAGGGCTGGCAACCGGGGCGGCTTTCACGCGGATCAATGGATCAGATACCATACCTGGAATGCTGCCATCGCCCCATGTGATGAAAATATCGGCGTCCACATTTTGCGGTGAAACCAGCAAGGGGGTTTGCACAAGTTCCAGCACGGTTTCAGGGAATGCTTCGCAAAACGCCGCGAATCTAGGCATGAGCCAACGGGATGCGATGCTGGGCCCCATGGCAATGCGTACTTTGGATTGCGCGCCTTTGTCAGCCACTGCATTCACCGATGTTTCCAGGATGCGAAAGGCTTTTGATACGCCGTCTGACAAAGTTTGTCCTTCGTCGGTTAGGCGCACTTGGCGGGCGGAACGGCTGAATAATTTAACGTTTAAGGCGGCCTCCAATCCTCTGATGTGGTGGCTGATCGCTGTCGGCGAAACGTTGATTGACGCGGCGGCGGCTTGAAAGCTGCCAAGACGTGCAGCCGCTTCGAAAGCTTTTAGTGATGGTAGAGAGGGTAAGGGTTTCATGTGTTACATAGATGATTATTTTTCATCTTTTACAAGAGAAACATATTTTTGAAATAAGGGAAAATCGCACGTAATCTAAGATGAACAGAAATCATGTCGGAATACTTCAGATGGCGAAACGATCCCGTAGACGGTCCCGCAATGGTGATGCTGAAGCCGAAGTGCTTGCGCCACCGGTTTGGCCTGGCGTCGAGGGGGGCGCGTTTCGTCCATTAAGTGACAGCGATGAAATTGAGGTGAATGAGGCAGTTTTGATGCTGCTGGAAACGCTTGGTCTATCGCAAGCAACACCGTCGATGATTAAAATGGTTTGTGCTGCGGGTGGTGCTTATACCGATGAAAAACGCTTGCTGTTTCCACGTGATTTGGTCGAAAAAACCATCCGCGAAGCGCGACGAGATCTGGTACTTTATGGGCAGGACCCAGTGAACAATCTCGACATTTCGGGCAAGCGTGTTCACATGAGTTCCGGCGGTGGCGCGCCTGGGGTTTTTGACCTTGAAGACGGTCATTACCGCGATGGCACATTGCAGGATCTGTATGACGCGGCGCGGATTTGTGATGCGATGGAAAACATCCATCATTTCAGCCGATCCATCGTGGCACGCGACATTGAAAACGTGGCGGACATGGATTTGAACACGGCCTATGCCTGCTTGATGGGCACGTCAAAACATGTGTCGGTGTCTGTGTCAGAGCCCGAGAATTTGGCGCAATTGGCGGATCTATGTTACACGCTTGCGGGCAGCGAAGACACCTTCCGCGCCAAGCCATTTTTGACTGTGATGGTCTGCCATGTGGTGCCGCCGATGCGTTTCGCTGAAGAAGCCTTGGACACATTGGAAGCCGCTGTTTTGGCAGGATTTCCTGTGCAATTGATTTCGGCGGGTCAGGCGGGTGCGACCAGCCCTGCGACGATTGCGGGGTCCTTAACGCAGGCCGTGGCCGAAACCTTGGCGGGGCTTGTCTTTGCCCGACTTGTTGATCCAAATGTTGCCGCCATTTTTGGGCCGAAACCGCTTGTTGCGGATCTGCGGACGGGGTCAATGTGTGCCGGCAGCGGTGAGCAAGCGATCTTGATGGCAGGGGCTGCGCAGATGGGACGGTTTTACGATTTACCGACGACCTCAATTGCGGGGATTACCGATTCTAAGGCGCTGGATGCACAATTTGGTAGTGAGAAAAACCTTGCTGTATCATCGGCGGCGCATGCGGGATCCAACTTGATAACACAAGCTTGTGGTATGCAAGCCAGCCTTTTGGGTGTGTCGCATGCGGCCTATGTGGTGGACAATGACATGCTGGGAAACATCTTGCGTTCTGTGCGCGGGATTGAGGTGAACGCAGAAAATATCGGGGCGGAAGTCATCGCGGAGGTGTGTAAAGGCGAGGGGCATTATCTGGGCCATCGCCATACGTTTAGCCGGATGAAAACCGATTACTTCTATCCACATTTGGGCGATCGACGTACGCCGCGCGAATGGGAAGCGGGCGGGTCAAAACCCATTGGCGATGTCGCCCGTGATAAGACGCGTGAACTGCTGGCAACCCATTTCCCAACGCATATTTCTGATGAGAAAGACCGCGAATTGCGTGAGAAGTTCAATATATACCTGACACGCGATCAAATTTCGAGATCGGGATGATTTCTCACCCAAAATATCCAGCTGGATTAGCTGTTATTGCGGATCTTTTTCTGGATGGAAAAGCTGCGGTTGGTGCGGGGCCTGTGCGATCATTGATTGATCCTGCTACGGCGTTAGTTTTTACAAAAAAACGCGACGCGGATTTGGGGCAGATTGATCAGGCTGTGGCGACTGCGAGGGCTTCGCTTCAGGGCTGGGCGGATGTTATGCCCGGGGCACGTGCGCGGATTTTGACAGAGCTGGCCCTTTTGATTGAGGCGCAGGTTGACCAATTGGCGGCAGTTGAATCTCTGAACGTTGGCAAACCTTTGTCGCAGGCACGTCGTGATGTTTTGCGCGCAGCTGAGTATTTCCGTTTTTATGCGGGGTGTTGTGACAAGTTGAACGGTGAAACCATCCCGCTGGGGCGGGATCAAACTGCGATGACATTGCATGAACCTATCGGGGTGACCGCGCATATCTTACCGTGGAATTACCCGATTTCCACCTTGGCGCGTGGACTTGCACCAGCGCTTGCAGTGGGGGCGGTTGCGGTGGTGAAACCGTCCGAACTCACGCCATTGTCCGCCTTGATCACAGCGGATTTGGCGACGCAAGCCGGCGTTCCTGCGGGTGTCTTCAACGTGGTTTGTGGTGGTTCTGATGTTGGCGACCATATTACCTTCACCGGATCAACCGCGACGGGACGAAAAATTATGCGTGCGGCCTCTGTGCCCATTGCCAGTATGACATTGGAATTGGGCGGAAAATCCCCGATTGTGGTGTTGGGTGATGCGGATATTGATCTGGCGACAGAGGACATTGTTCGCGGAATATTCTTTAATGCTGGGCAAGTTTGTGCGGCGGGGTCTCGGTTGATTTGTGAGACGGCAATACACGATAATTTGGTGGCGCGCATTATTGCGAAGGCCGAGGCCATGGTTTCTGGTCATGGGCTCGATGATCCCGATCTTGGCCCCTTGATTTCTGAGGCGCTACTTTCCCGCGTGGATGGGTTTGTGACGCGGGCGAAATCTGCGGGCTTAACATGTGTGACGGGGGGATATCGGTTAGGTTCCGATGGTGGATATTTCTATGCCCCCACGATATTCACCAACGTCCCTGCTGATGCTGAAATCCTGCAAAACGAAGTCTTCGGTCCCGTGCTTTGTACACAAATTTGCGACGATGCAGATCATGCGTTGAGCCTGGCTAATGGCACAGATTTCGGCTTGGTAGCCGGGATTTACACGCGCGACGCCACCAAAGCCATGAGGTTTGCGCGGCGTGCGAAAGCGGGGCAGGTTTTCGTAAACGGTTTCCTAAAGGGGGGCGATACCGTGCCTTTTGGGGGCATGGGCGAAAGCGGCATCGGGCGCGAAAAAGGGCTGGCCGGGCTGGCCGCTTATTGCGCGACGAAATCCATCATTTTATCATTAGGACAGGCCATGCAGACGAACCAATCACTTAACACGCGGGCCCAACACATTATGCCTGGTGGCGTCAGCCATGAGTTGCGATATCGACCCGGTCATCCGGTGTATATTGAACGCGCCTTGGGGGCGGAAAAATGGGATGTGGAAGGCAAGCGATATATTGATTTCAAGCTTGGTGCGGCCAGTCAATTGCTGGGCAATTCCCGCCCAGAGGTGATGGAAGCCGTTGCGCGACAACTGACAAAAACGCCCTACACGGGCGACTGCCACGCATTGGAAATTGAATGGGCGGAATGGATTGGCAAGCTGATCCCAAGCGCGGAGCTTGTGCGGTTCACTGGGTCTGGCACAGAAAGCACGATGTTGGCGCTGCGTCTTGGCCGGGCCTATTCGGGCAAGGATAAAGTGTTGCGCATTGATGGTCATTTCCACGGCTGGCATGACATGCTGTTGAAAGGCTCAAAACCTGGTGCGGACCTGCCGCCTTCCCTTGGGGTTCCAAAAGCGATCACTGATCTGACTGTGGTTGCACCCCCTGCGCTGGATGCCATCGAAAACCTCCTGTCTCAGGACAGCGAAATAGGTACGATTTTTGTGGAAGCCTCTGGCGCGAATTACGGTTCTGTGCCACTGCCCGATGGTTTTTTGCAGGGTATTCGTGCGCTTGCGACCAAGTTGAATAAAGTTTTGATTTTTGATGAGGTGATCACAGGTTTCCGTTGGTCACCTGGTGGGCGGCAAGCGATTGAAGATGTCATGCCCGATTTGACCACGCTTGCAAAAGTCGTCACTGGCGGCCTGCCAGGTGGTGCGATTTGCGGGCGTCGTGAGATCATGGAACTGCTTGACCCTGGCAAGCCAAAAGGCGGATATGCCCCGCCCGTCAGCCATAAAGGCACGTTTAACGCGGCCCCCATTGTGGCGGCGGGTGCGATTGCCGCAATGGAGCTTTTGTCATCCGGCAAGGAACAAGCCCATGCCGATGCAATGGCACAGGTTTTGCGCGAAGGTTTCAATGACTGCTTCACCAGACATGGGGTGTCGGCTCTGGCTTATGGGGACAGCTCAACCTGTCATTTGTACTTTGGTGGCCTGTCTATTGCCGGGCTAAGTGCCGCTGAAATTCGCACGGTTGATCCGGCACTGGTCAATGGTCTGCGCGAAGGTTTGCTACAGCGTGGCGTTGATTTCATGTCGTTCACGTCTTGTGTGACCTCTTCGATGCACACGCCTGACATAATCACCGAAGCACTTGATAAATTTGATGAAACCATCACGGATCTGATCCAAACCGGAGTGCTATCCGCATGACCAATCTGCCTAAACATGCCCGTACAGTTATCATCGGTGGCGGCGTTATTGGCTGTTCCATCGCCTACCATCTGGCGCGCGAAGGCCGCAAAGATATTGTGGTGATTGAACGTTCCAAATTGACCTCTGGCACGACCTGGCATGCTGCTGGTTTGGTGCGGCGTTTGCGTCCGTCTGCGACGCTGACCAAATTGATCAATTATTCGATTGATCTATATAAAGAACTGGAAACTGAGACGGGCCAGGAAACCGGTTGGTTCCAGACCGGATCACTGTCTATTGCCACGAATGAAGACCGTTTGACCACACTGAAACGTCAGGTGTCCCTTGGCCGTTCCTTTGGGCTTGAGGCAGAAGTTGTGGATCGCAAAAAGGTCGAAGAACTCTGGCCACTTTTGCGCACCGACGATGTGATCGGCGCGGTCTATTCCCCGGTGGATGGGCGCGTGAACCCCTCTGATGTGGCGCTTGCTTTGTCCAAAGGGGCGAAAGCGCGTGGGGTGCAATTCTTCGAAGATACCCGTGTCACGGGTTTGCAGAAAAAGGACGGTCGTATCAGCGGTGTTGAGATCGGCGAACATGTGATTGAGGCGGATGAAGTTGTCATTGCCTGTGGCCTCTGGTCGCGTGAAGTTGCGGAAATGGCGGGGGCGCATATGCCGCTTTATGCCTGTGAACATTTCTACATGCTGACCAAACCCCTGCCCGAGATTCAGGCACTTGGCAAAGGTGTGCATTTGCCGACTTTGAACGATCAGGATTCGTTTTTATATGCCCGCGATGATGTGGAAGGTCTGTTGGTTGGCTCATTCGAGCCCCACGCAAAGGGTCTACCAATGGAAAATCTGCCCGCAGATTTCAGCTTTGATTTGCTGGCGGAAGATTGGGATCACTTTATGCCAATGATGGAAAACGCCTTGTCTCGTATTCCTGCGCTTGAGACCGCCGAAGTTCGGATGCTTTTGAATGGGCCGGAAAGTTTCACGCTGGACAGCCAATTTATGATGGGTGAAAGCCCCGAAGTGCCGGGATTATTCCTGATGGGTGGGATGAATTCAACGGGTATTGCGCTGGCCGGCGGGGCGGGCAAAGCCATGTCTGAATGGATCATTCAGGGCGAACCGACAATGGATCTAAACGAGGCCGATATTCGTCGTTTTGGCCCGGAAATGAACATTGTTAGCGCACTAGAAGCTCGTATCCCTGAGGTCCTTGGCCGTCACTATGACATTGCTTATCCGGGTCGCAGTATGGACAGTGCACGCGGTCAACGTCGCAGCCCGATCCATTGTGGCACCCGTGATGCTGGCGCGAAATATCTGGCACGCAATGGGTGGGAGCGGCCCGAATATTTCAACACGGATGCTGTCGATGGCCCGCTGACCTTTGGTGTGCCTGCGTGGCGTGATCAGGTTGCGTCCGAAGTCGATGCTTGCCGTAATGGCGCCGCGATTTTGGACCAATCTGCCTTTGGAAAGATCTGGGTTCAAGGGCCGGATGCCATGGGGTTTATGAACCGTCTTTGCGCCAATGAAATGGATGTGGATTTGGGGCGGATTGTGTATACTCCGATCTTGAATGCGCGCGGCGGGATTGAATCTGACATCACGGTGCAACGGCATGCAGATGATCGATATTTGATGATTGTCGGCGCTGGTGAAGTCGTGCGCGATCTGAAACGCATGACGGAAACCAGACATAATTTTCGTGTAGAATTCACCGATGTGACAAGCGGTTACGCGATTATTGGCCTGGCGGGTGCGCAGGCGAAAGCGGTGTTGCAAAAGGCATCTTCTGACAAAATCCCTGATCTGAAACGCTTTCGGTTTGCTGATATTGAAGTGGGATTGGCGAAATGTTGGGCGGGCAGATTGTCCTTCACCGGCGAAGAGGGCTTTGAGATCTACGTGCCCGCTGACATGGCCATGGCGGCGCACGAAGCCCTAGTGGAGGCGGGCGCGACACACGCCGGTTTGACCGCCAGCGGCAGCTTGCGCATCGAAAGTGGATTCCGCGCTTGGGGCCATGAAATGTCGCCGGGCATCACGCCTTTTGAAGCTGGGACTGATGCCTTTATTGGCTGGGACAGTGACTTGGTTGGCAAAGACGCGTTGGCCGCTATCCACGATGAAACCCCCAAACGCCGTATCGTTTCAATGCTGTTTGATGACGTAAATGCCATCCCAATTCATGATGAACCCATCTGGCGTAAGGGTGCAGTTGTTGGCCAGATTACGTCAGCCGCTTGGAGCTATAAGTTCAATCGTTCTGTTGCACTTGCGATGATCGACGCCCCGCTGGATGACCTGGAAAATGGCGGTATCGTTGGTGATTTTGAAGTTGAAATTGCTTGCGAACGTTTCACGGCGCGGGCCTCTCTTAAATCTGCAAAGGACGCATTTGATGTCTGATACAATTCGCACAACTCAGGTCGCTATTATTGGCGGCGGCATCATGGGCGTTGCGGCCCAATTTCAACTGGCTGAGAACGGTTGGACCGATACCATTTTGTTTGAAAAGGCTGAATTGACATCCGGTTCGACCTGGCACGCCGCCGGGCAAATTGCCCATGCGGTCGGGTCGCGCGTTGCGGGTTGGATCAACAAAACCTCGCTTGAGATCTATAAACGGGTTGAAAAAGAAACGGGTCAAAGCATTGGCTGGCATGAGGTTGGCGGCTTTCGGATTGCGACCACTGATGATGAGGTGGATTGGATGAAATCCATCATGGGGGTTGGGCGTTTGCTTGATCTGCCCATGGATCTTGTTGGCCCGGATGAGGTCGCCAAGGGCAATCCATTCTATAAGGTTGATGATGTCAAAGCCGCTATCCAAACCTTTGAAGATGGCCATATTGACCCCAGTTCCGTGACCATGGCCTTGGCTGCGGCGACGCGTGCGCGCGGGGCTAAAATTGAACGGCACAACCAGGTGACGGGGGCATCTCGCAAAGGGGATATGTGGTTGTTACAAACGGAAAAAGGCGAAGTTCTGGCCGAACATATCATTATTGCAGCGGGGTCCTATGCGAACCAAGTCGGCGAATGGTTTGGTCTAAAAATCCCGTCTGTTTCTTGTCTGCACCATTACCTTGTGACCGATACCGTGCCTGAATTTGAGGGGCGACCTGAACTGCCAGTGATGCGGGATAACTCTTTCGGTGGCTATATTCGTCAGGAACAGAAATCCGGCCTGATCGGCATTTACGAAGGGCATGTGTGCCCAACGGTTTGGGAGATGCCGCAAGGTGCGCCTTGGGCGGCGGAGAACGAATTGTTTGAAGCGGATTACGACAGCATCGGTGATTTCTTAATGGTCGCGCTGGATAAAATGCCGATTTTGGCGGAACTTGGCATCAAACGTGTTGTGCGCGGCGCGATCACACATACGCCGGATGGTGGCATGTTGGTTGGGCCATCTGGTGCGCCAAATGTTTGGCTGTCTTGTGGGTCATCCATTGGTTTGGCCTGGGGCGGTGGTGCTGGTAAGGTGCTTGCGGATTGGATGGTGCATGGGGAAACACCGATCAACACGCGATCCATGGATCCACGTCGCTACGGTGATTTTGCCACGGGTAATTACATCGTTGAACGCACAAAAGATGAATTCATGCGCCGCCATGACACGCCTGTACCGGGCAAACAATTTGAAAGCTTGCGCCCTGTCGTGCGTCATCCGCTTTATGATCGGTTGGCTGCAAAAGGGGCGGTCTTTGGTGAAATTGCAGGGCTGGAACGGCCGCGCTATTTCGGAAAGGTAGGCGAAGTTGAACACGTCGGCTGGGGGCATCAAAACTGGCACGTAAACGCCATGAACGAGGCCCAAGCAACCCGCGAAAATGCGGGTGTGATTGACCTGTGTGCATTCGCGCAATTTGAGATCACAGGCAAGGATGCTTTCAAACTGTTGGATCGAATTTCAGCGAATAAACTGCCGGCAAAAGATGGCGGCATTGCCCTGTGTCATTTGATGACCGAAAAGGGAAAGTTTGAAAGTGAAATTACGGTCTGGCGCATGGCTGAAGATCGCTATTTCACAGGATCTGCCATTGCACGAAACACCCCAGATTTTGCTTGGATCCAAAGCCATATATTGCCCGGCGAAGACGTGCAGATGGTCAACTTGACGCGCGACTGGGGGATGCTGGCCCTGTCTGGTCCGAAATCTCGTGCGATCATGGCGGCGGGCACGGACGCGGATCTGTCAAACAAGGCGTTTCGTTGGTTGTCGGGTCAAGAAATTGAGGTCTTTGGCATCCCCTGTTATGCGTTGCGCGTGTCATTTACAGGTGAGCTTGGCTGGGAATTGCACGCCCCAATGGATCGCATGGCGGAGCTATATGACAATCTGTTTGCGGCGGGGGACGATCATGGTTTGGTCGATCTGGGCAGTTATGCGTTCAATGGGATGCGGATGGAAAAAGCGTATCGCGCATCAGGTGAATTGACCACAGATGTGGGCATGGCCGAGGCTGGTTTAGATCGCTTTTTCCGCCCTGAGGACCGTAATTTCATCGGGCGTGATGCTGTGCAATCCGCCTATGGTAAGGGTGCGGATTGGACGCTGTTATATGGCGAAATTGACAGTGACACATTCGATGTTCATGGTGGGGAACCTGTTGTGCGTGACGGCAAGATTGTTGGACTGACGACGTCAGGTGGGTATGGGTACACGACGGGCAAAAGCCTTGCGTTTTTCTATGTTCACGCGGGCACGCCGACGGATGGTTTATCGGTGCATTTGCTGAATAATGAATACCCTATCACCGTGCATGAGGACGCTGTTTTTGACGCAGAGAACCTGCGCCCGAGGCAGGATGTATGAACGATGCCTGCCAAACAAAAAACCGTAGTAACTTTGCGTTCTTGTGTGGAAAAAACTCCGCAACACTATGTTTGCAAATCATTTCTCGGCGAAAACCAGGGTGCGCTGATCTATCGGCCACGCAAACGCCTTACTCTTGTAACCTCAATAAGGGGCACATCTGATGTCTGATCAAATCACCGGCGGTGAAGCCGCTTACAATGTGTTGAAAGCCAACGGAATAGACACTGTTTTTGGGCTTTTGGGCGGGTCCATGTTGGAACTTTATGATGCGATGTATCATGATGGCGCGATCTCATATGTGGGGGCGCGCGATGAACGTGCGGCGGGCCATATGGCGGATGCTTGGGCACGTATGACGGGCAAACCGGGTGTGGTTTTGGGCGCACAGGCGGGACCAGGTGTTGTGAACATCGTGACCGCCGTGGCCGAAGCGCATTTGGCCTATTCGCCATTGGTTGTCATCGCGGGTGCCATCAGCCGCTGTGACCACGCCAAGGACACCTTCCAAGAAGTAGATCAGGTCGCGTTGTTTGCCCCGATCTGTAAGAAATCTATTTTATGTACGGATGCGGAACGCTTGGCCCCGATGTTGGAAGACGCGATCCGTTTGGCCAATTCTGGGCGCAAAGGCCCGGTGGTTTTGCATGTGCCACGCGATCTGTTTTCAGACATGGTCGCCGCTAATGACGCAAAACCCGTGAACATCGCCCGCCCCGGCCCTGCGGCGCCGGAAGATGTGGATGCAATCGCGACTCTGCTCTCTCAAGCGAAGCGTCCGGTCATCTTTGCGGGCGGTGGTTTCAAGTGGGGCAAAGGGCGTAATGCGTTGACGGCCCTTGCGGAAAAACTTGAGGTGCCGATTGTGGCCTCCACCGGGCACGCCGATGTGATGCGTCATGGCCATCCTTGGTTCGCGGGGCAGGCCGGGCCGCGTGGCAACCGTGTGGCAAGTCGTTTGACAAAAGAAGCCGACGTGATGGTTGTTCTGGGCGCGCGTCTTGGGTTTAACTCAACCTTCCATAGCAATGATTATGTGGGTGCAGACATACGGATTGCTCATGTGGATATCGAAGGGTCTGCGGTTGGGCGTTACTTCCCGGCAGAGATCGCAGTGCAAGCGGATGCGCGCCTGACGGCCGAGGCGATTACAGACAAGGCCACGCGGCCAAATGCAGATGCTTGGCGTCAGGCGTTTAAGGCGGATATGGTGTCATTAAAGGCGGAACGTGAAGTGGAAGCGCAAATCGCGACCCTGCCCATGCACCCGCGACGCGCCCTGGCTGAAATGCGAGACGCCCTGCCCGAAAACGCGATTGTGACGCTTGATACAGGCAATACCTGCCTGCAAGGTGCGGATCGTTTGGCACATTACGAACCACTGTCGCTGATCACGCCGCTTGATTTTGGGTTGGTTGGCTTTGGCCTTGCAGCGGCGATTGGTGCCAAGGCCGCCGCCCCTGATCGCCCGGTTGTGGCGATGATGGGGGATGGGGCCGTTGGATATACAATGATCGAAATTCAGACAGCCATTCAACACAATCTGCCGATTGTTGTTGTGGTGCTTGATAACGAGGCTTGGGGCGCAGAAAAAGCCTATCAGCAAGAATTTTACGGCGGGCGTTTGCTGGGCGCTGAAATCCAATCGCCACGCTATGACAAATTCTCAGAACTCTGTGGTGGCAAGGGGATTTGGGTGAATGGGCCGGGTGAATTAGGCCCTGCACTGACAGCCGCAATCAACAGCAATGAGACGACGATCATTCAGGCGAAAATCGACCCCAAAGCCTTGATGACCTTGCGGAAAGATTTGTTCAAAACCAATGAAAAATGAACCTGATCTTGTGATTGTAGGGGGCGGGAACGCCGCCCTTTGTGCGGCTATAACGGCGGCGCATGCGGGTGTGCGTGTTCTGATTTTGGAAGGCGCACCAAAGGATTACCGCGGTGGCAATTCACGCCACACCCGCAATTTCCGCTGCATGCATGATGGGCCGCTTTCGGTTCTGACGGGCAGCTACGGCGAGGATGAATATTACGACGATCTGCTGCGCGTAACCAAGGGGAACACCGATGAAACCCTTGCGCGCCTAGCGATCAGGGGCAGCCAAGATAGCCAACCTTGGATGGAAGCCCACGGTGTGCGGTTTCAACCATCTCTGTCTGGCACCCTGTCTTTGTCGCGCACCAACGCGTTTTTCCTAGGCGGGGGCAAAGCCTTGGTGAACGCTTATTACCGCACTGCTGAACGTCTCGGCGCACAGGTTTTATACGATGCACCTGTGACCCATCTGGAACTGACACAGGACAAAATCACCCGTGTGGATTACACATATCAGGGTGAAAACCTGACGCTTTCGCCCAAAGCTGTCGTGGTCGCTTCAGGTGGATTTCAGGCAAATATTGAACGCCTTGTCGCGGCTTGGGGCCCTGAGGCTGAGAATTTTCTGATCCGTGGTACGCCCTATAATCGCGGTGATGTCTTGTTTGATCTGTTGGATCAAGGCGTGCAATCTATCGGGGACCCGACCCAATGTCATGCGGTTGCGATTGATGGGCGTGCGCCAAAATTCGATGGTGGAATTGTCACGCGCTTGGATTGCGTACCGTTTTCTGTGGTGGTGAATAAGCATGCCAAACGGTTCTATAATGAAGGCGAAGATGTCTGGCCAAAGCGATATGCGATTTGGGGACGTTTGGTTGCCGCGCAAGATGATCAGGTCGCGTATTCAATCATTGACCGTAAGTCGAAAGATCTATTCATGCCGTCTGTTTTCCCACCGATCACAGCGGATAACATTGGTGAATTGGCCACGAAACTTGGCCTTGACGTCAGTACCTTAGAGAGAACCGTCGCTGATTTCAACGCTGCCTGTCAGCCTGGTGAATTCCATCCAACCGAATTGGATGGCGTGACAACGGATGCGCTTAACCCACCGAAAACCAACTGGGCTCGTCCGATTGAGGACGGTCCGTTTTACGCCTATGAATTACGCCCCGGCGTGACCTTTACCTACCTTGGTTTCAAGGTGGATGAGACCGCCCAAGTTCAAGGCCCCAACGGTGCAATTCGCAACCTTTGGGCAGCGGGAGAAACCATGGCGGGATCCATTTTGGGGCAAGGGTATTTGGCCGGATTTGGCATGACCATAGGAACAGTTTTTGGCCGCATTGCCGGCAGAGAGGCCGCAGATTATGTCCGCTGACACCATCCAAGAAGCCCGCCGTCAGATTGAAATTTGCAACGCCTGTCGCTATTGCGAGGGCTATTGTGCGGTGTTCCCGGCGATCACGCGACAAAAAGCATTTGCGGATGGGGATATCACCCAGCTTGCCAATCTTTGTCACAATTGTCGTGGGTGTTATTACGCCTGCCAATACACAGAACCTCATGAATTTGCACTGAATTTACCAAAGGTTTTGGCAGAAGTGCGACAAGACAGTTGGCAAGATTTCGCATGGCCGCCGCAGTTTGGAAAAGTCTTTCACAAATCCGGAGTGGCAATCACGATGTTGATCGTTCTGTGCTTCAGCCTATTTTTTGGCCTGTCTCGTCTCGTTATGCCTGCCAATGGTGACGGGTTTTATGCCACATTGTCCCATTCGATGATGGTTGCCGTGTTCGCCCCGGCCTTCCTGTTGCCTTTGGTTAGTATCGCGATCAGCTTACGTCGCTATTGGCAGTTTGTAGGTGGGGGTCGATTGACTGTGGCGGCCGTAAAATCCGCATTTGCAAATGTCGGTCGCATGAAAAACCTGTCTGGCGGGCATGGCGAAGGCTGTAACTTTGAGGACGAAGATCGTTTCACGAAGCTACGTAAAATCGGTCACCAACTGACGATGTGGGGCTTTTTGTTGTGCTTTATGGCCACGTCGTCCGGTACGATCTTGCACTATGGCTTTGACATAAAGGCCCCTTATTCGTTGATCAGCGCGCCAAAACTGTTTGGAGTGACGGGTGGAATTATGTTGACGTTTGGCACGATTAAACTGGCTTGGTTGAAAACCAAAGCTGACCGGAAACTTGGGGATGGGCGTGTGTGGGGAGGCGAAATGGCGTTTGTCTTGTTGCTGTGTGCCGTCGCGGTGACAGGGTTGCTGTTATATGCCGTCACAGGAACGGTCTTGGTTCCGATGCTTTTGGCGGTCCACTTGGGCACAGTTCTGACGCTCTTTTTACTCATGCCATTTTCCAAGATGGCACATGGGTTTTACCGCTTGGCTGCGCTTTTGCAGGATGAACGAAAGGTGAATAACGACTCTCGTTAGGTTGAGAGTAGGGTGTCATTGCATTTCCTCCACCATTTTCTCGCGGAAGACCTCAGCTGGGGTCTTCCACCCGAGACACTTTCGGGGTGTGTGGTTCAGTCGGTCACTGATCTGCTTCATGTCTCGATCCGTCATTCCTCGGATGTCGCGTGAAGCCGTGCTCCAGCCTTTCTGCGTTCCCACCAGCGAGAATGACCCCTGCTCTCCCGTGGCTTCAATCTTCGTGGCAGGCACAGCCAGATGCTGTGCCAGGCGCCGCGCCCAATGGCTTTTGCCAATCCCGGGCGGCCCGACCAGAACCAGCGGATTGAACCGCAACCCCGGCAAACCCTCCCGAGCGGATCGGTGAATACACCTTAAGTTCGGAACAATCACGCTGGCAAGAACAATCTCAGACGGCTGCCTTGCCTGACGTCCACTGGTATTCGGCTCAACCAAAAATGCAAACAGCCCCGGACAAGATCCGGAGCCGTCTTTCCTTATCATCAGCCAAAATGACCTATTGAGACGTTTAGGTCATGTCGCATGACACGCCACACTGTGAAAACCAGAAACAGTTTGCAACTCGACCAAAACAATCCCAATAAAATAAGGGGGTTCGTCCAACGCTTCGGTCGAAAACGCCAACTACTTTGCAATTTCAACCAGCAAAACATTGCAACTGCCCTGTGGCGCGCACACAAAAAAAAGCCGCGAAAAACGCGGCTGTGTTTAAGATATATGTTGAGCTTAGGAGAAAACGGCCAGGGCCTCCGATCTTCGGTATAGATATACTTTCAGCTTTTTAGGATCTCGAACGGGGGGGACGCCAGCCTGCTGTAATCTTTTTAGAACAGCAGTGTGATGTTGACTGAAGAGCTTCTTCAAATCGCCCAGCGTCACGAAATCTTTCTTAAATCTGATGATCTCTGACTTCTCAATACGTACCTTTGTTGGCCCCGGCCCATCATCTGTGATCGCGCGAATGAGCGGCGATGCGTTCCGATTGTCAATCATCGCATCCAAAGCGTAGGGGGTAACACCGAGCAATGGTGCAGCTTCCGTTTTGCTTGGTGGCAGGACGGCTTCATCAACCGGCAACAGGCCAGGCAGATCCAGCACAACACATCGACTTTGCAGCGGCGATGGCAAGCCATTTCGACTGTTCGCGGTCATCACCCAATTCGCCCAGGACATGTCAAACCTGATCTGGAAATACGGGCATTCCCAGGCCTGCGCCGTCATACGCTCCAGCAAGGGCAACAGCGCATCTGTCAACGTGTGGCGCGATCCTTTCGTTGATGTCACCTCTCCTGCTTTTTCCACCTCATCGATGATCACAAGTGGCCCGGCGTGCTGCTCGGACAAGACCGTCTGCACCAGCTTTCCTGGTGAAGCACTGCCCCAGCCTTTCTGCGTTCCGACCAGGGCAAAGGATCCCGGCTCCCCCGTGGCTTCAAGCGTGGTGGTAGGCACCACCAGATGGTGCGCCAGGCGCCGCGTCCAATGGCTTTTGCCGATGCCGGGCGGGCCAACCAGAACCAGCGGATTGAACCGCAATCCCGGTAAACCCTCCCGGGCCGAGGCGCGCAGACCATGCCAGACCTCTTCGGTTGCGCGCGCCATCCAGGGCATCTCAGCATGCAGGGCCGCAGCGATCTCATCAGCCTCATGTTCCGTTTCAATCCGCGACACTGGCAGGCCGCCGCGCAATGGGGCCAATTTGGCTTTCGCATCAGAGTTCAGATGGGCCATGCCGGATTTATTTCCCAGCAGCTCCAGATAGCGCAAAGCCCGGCGTTCAATCTTGAGCCGGTCAGGCTTTTCGATCAACTCGCGCCAGTTCGGAATTTTATGGGGGTTGAGCTTCACGGCCGTCAGGTTGTTGTCCTGCTTTAACGCCCGCAGTGTCCGCAGGAACATCTGCAGGCGATTTTCAATGACGTAAACGCTTGGTAGTTCACCAATAAACCTGATGGGGCTGACGGGGATCAGAGTGGTGGAACGAGTCAAAACAGAATCCTTTCAAAGCCAGGCAAGTCTGCCCGGCGCATGGCCACGACCCTGATGGGGGCGGCTGATGAATATGAAAGGTTCCGGAACCTGTGGAACATTTAATGAGAAGACTTCAGGGTTCAGTCAAGGTTTAGCCCCTCAGACCACCTCTCCAAAAAAATGCCGACCCCAAAAAGGGCCGGCATTTCCTATTCAATGTTTTCAATGCCTTACAGGAAAAAGGCAAAGTTATGGAGCCCACTGGCAGCCAGAACGGCCAAAAAAGGCACTTATATGGGGGCCGTTACATCTGCCTTTTAACCAGACGCCGGTCAGCCACACTTACTGTGGCCACAGCTGCGACAGGTCATGCAGCCTTCAACCATTTGCAAATCGAATTGACCACAGGATGGACATGCTTTGCCACGTGGGGCTCCGCCGATTTGTACGACTTCTGCTTGGGGGTCTGATTTCAAACCCATACCTTCACCCGCGATAAAACCTGTACTGATCAGGTGCGTTTCAATCACGCCGCCAATAGCCGCCAGAATTGATGGCACGTATTTGCCCTGCATCCAGGCGCCGCCACGTGGGTCGAAGACTGCTTTCAGCTCTTCGACCACAAAGCTCACGTCACCGCCACGGCGGAATACGGCAGAGATCATCCGCGTCAAGGCAACGGTCCAAGCGTAATGTTCCATGTTCTTGGAATTGATGAACACCTCAAATGGGCGACGCTGACCACCAACCAACAGATCATTCACGGTCAGGTAAATCGCGTGTTCTGAATCAGGCCATTTCAGCTTGTAAGTATGGCCTTCCAAGGATTGCGGACGATCAAGCGGTTCGGAAATGTAGACAACATCCGCACCCGCATCAACTGCTGGAGCCTTCTCGCTGGTCTCGGACACAGACAAAACAGAACCAGTTACATCGTTGGGGCGGTAGGTTGTGCAGCCCTTACAGCCACTGTCCCACGCCTGCATGTACACTTCCTTAAAGTCATCAAAGTTGATGTCTTCGGGGCAGTTGATGGTTTTCGAAATGGAGCTATCGATCCATTTTTGCGCCGCGGCTTGCATGCGCACATGGGCTGCAGGTGCAAGGGTCTGTGCGTTCACGAAATAGCTGGGCAATTCTTTATCACCAAACTTATCGCGCCACATTTGCACTGCGTAATCAACGACTTCTTCTTCGGTTCGCGACCCGTCTTTCTGCAAAACCTTGCGATTATAAGCATATGCAAACACAGGTTCGATCCCAGAACTAACGTTGCCCGCATATAGGCTGATCGTGCCCGTTGGCGCGATTGAGGTCAGCAAGGCGTTGCGAATACCGTTTTCAGCAATCGCGGCGCGCACGTCATCATCCATCTGCATCATATTGCCAGAGGCCAAATATTTATCAGCTTCAAACAATGGGAACGCGCCTTTTTCCTTGGCAAGTTCCACTGACGCCAGATAGGCGGCGCGCGCGATACGTTTCATCCAGCTTTCCGTCTGACGCGCCGCTTCCTCAGTGCCATATTCCAGGCCAGTCATCAGCAACGCATCCGCAAGGCCAGTTACGCCTAGGCCAATACGACGTTTCGCAGCGGCCTCACGCGCTTGAGCTTCAAGTGGGAAACGAGACGCATCCACAACGTTGTCCATCATGCGCACAGCGGTCGCGACCAACTCACTCAGCTGTTCCTCATCCAGATCCGCACCTGTTTCAAACGGGTTGGCAACCAGGCGTGCAAGGTTAATAGAACCCAGCAAACACGCGCCATAAGGCGGCAAAGGCTGCTCGCCACATGGGTTGGTCGATGCAATATCTTCGCAATAGTTCAAGTTGTTCATCGCGTTGATACGGTCAATGAAAATTACGCCTGGCTCAGCCTGGCTGTAAGTTGATTGCATGATCTGGTTCCACAGATCACGCGCGTTCAATGTGTGGTAAATCTTGCCGTCGAATTTCAGCTCCCATGGGCCGTCGGCTTTCACCGCTTCCATGAAATCATCGGTGATCAAAACGGACAGGTTAAACATGCGCAGGCGGGCTGCGTCAGATTTCGCCGTAATGAAATGTTCAATGTCAGGGTGGTCACAGCGCATGGTTGCCATCATCGCGCCACGACGTGAACCCGCAGACATAATCGTGCGGCACATTGCGTCCCACACGTCCATGAAAGACAACGGACCAGAGGCATCGGCAGCAACGCCTTTTACATCTGCACCGCGGGGGCGAATTGTGCTGAAATCATAACCGATTCCGCCACCTTGCTGCATGGTCAATGCGGCTTCTTTGAGATTGTCGAAAATGCCGCCCATGCTGTCTGGAACAGTGCCCATCACAAAGCAGTTGAACAGGGTCACGGCGCGACCGGTGCCTGCGCCCGCAGCAATACGTCCAGCAGGCAAGAATTTGAAATCTTCCAAAGCTGCGTAAAACTTTTTTTCCCAAGATTTGCTGTCTGTTTCAACGGCTGCAAGTGAACGTGCAATACGACGCCAGCTGTCTTCAACGGTCGCGTCGATCGCTGTGCCATCCGCTTCTTTTAAGCGATATTTCATATCCCAAATCTGTTCGGCAATAGGGGCGGCAAAACGGCTCATCGGCGGCTTCCTGACATCGGTAAATGGTGTTAATTCTGGTGGCCTGCATAAACTGTGCTCTGCGAAGGCGTCAATTATTTTTC
The DNA here is from genome assembly GCF_000812685.1 of Halocynthiibacter namhaensis. Taxonomy (GTDB): domain Bacteria; phylum Pseudomonadota; class Alphaproteobacteria; order Rhodobacterales; family Rhodobacteraceae; genus Halocynthiibacter; species Halocynthiibacter namhaensis. Next base: position 32,044 of record NZ_JWIF01000064.1, on the reverse strand, counting down.
GCTCGAAAAATCAAAATATAGACATTGCGCAACACACTTACACCATATATAGGCGATTTATGGCCCAGCTACATATCCTTAAATTATGCGTTGGAATCGATTCTGTCGATCATTTGCGCGAATCCCGCGCGGCCCATAACGGACCAAATGATCATAGCCCGACGCGCCATGTGACGCGGATGTGGCCGAAGCGCGAAGCCGAGATTCTTGCCGGTGGGTCGCTGTACTGGGTCATAAAGGGCGTCGTTCAAGCGCGCCAGACGATTCTTCGTTTTGACGAAATTATTGGTGCCGATGGAATCAGGCGTTGCGGAATTATCATGGCCCCGGAAATCATCGAGACCGCCCCTGCCCCACGCCGCGCTTTTCAGGGATGGCGTTATCTCAAGGGCGAAGACGCCCCCGTTGATTTGCCAAAATCGCGCGCCTCAGATGACACGCTGCCAGCGGAACTGGCAACTGCATTGGCCGACATTGGGTTGCGCTAAAACGGCCCATGCCCGGCACAACCTAGGCTGCCTTAACCCATTACAGCTTTAAGGCAGCGGTCAGGGTTTTTAAAATATCTTTCTCGCCGTTCTTCCAACAGGCTTTGCGCGATCGCAACAGCGTGGCTTGTGACCGATGCACAAGACCGTCGGGCAAGATCTTAAGGTGATTTGCACGCAATGTTTCACCGGTTGATGTGATATCGGCGATGGCTTCGGCGGTTTCGTTTTTTACGGCCCCTTCGGTCGCACCTTGGCTGTCGACCAGCTGATAATCCGCAACACCATGCTCGCGCAGAAACTCACGAATCAAGCGGTGGTATTTCGTGGCAATGCGCAGACGGAAACCATGTTCGGTCCGAAACGCGGCGGCGGCTGCATCCAGGTCCTCAAGTGATTCCACATCAACCCAGAATTTCGGCACCGCGATGATAAGATCCGCCTGACCAAACCCCATTGGTGCAAGTTCTTCAACTTGGCTTTCCCAAGCTGCCAATTTCTCGCGCACAAGGTCTGTGCCGGTGACGCCCAAGTGAATGCGCCCGGCTGACAATTCACGCGGGATTTCACTGGCGGACAACAGAACAAGTTCCACGTCTTCAACGCCTGTGACAGCCCCTGCATATTCGCGATCAGACCCGCTGCGCGACAATTCGATCCCATGCTTGCCAAACCAAGCAAAGGTTTTTTCCATCAATCGCCCTTTGGACGGCACACCAAGTTTCAGGGTCATTGCGCGCTCTCCGCATTTATCAACAGATCAGGGCGGATCACGCCGCCAACAGCGGGGATAGACCGCCCCTGACCCAGAACTTTGGTCAAAGCATCATAGCGCCCACCGGTGGCAACAGGTGGCTGGCCAGGCTTGAGAAAACTGAACACAAAGCCATCATAATATTCCATCGAACTGCGCCCGTGACTTGCGTCAAAATCAAGATTTGCCACATCAATACCACGTTGGGCCATAGCATTCAGACGTGTTTCAAAGCCTTCAATCGCGCCGTTCACTTTGGGCAGATCAACAGCGATATCACGCAAGGTGCTGAGCGCTTGTGGCGCAGGGGCACGCAAGGTCAGGATTTCTTCCAACATCTCGGCTTCGGAACGCGAAATCGGTTGTTCCTGGGCATCCGCTTTGATCACCTCAAGGCGGGCCCGCACGTCAGCTTCGCGACGCAAGCCAACCTGAGCCCCGGCATTTTCAAGCAAAACATCAACAGAATTAGTATCCATGAGTTCCAACAGTTTGACACGCACAGCAGGCAGAGGCGTCCGGTTGGAATAGCGATCCAAAAGGCTACGGAATTTTCGCGGCCGCCAGATATGACGTTCCAGCGCAGCCTTGCGCCGATCCGATGTGGACAGGCCCGAAATCGCGGCACGCAAAATGCCCATGTCACCGGTCACAGCCGTCAAACCCTTGCCGCGCAGTACCCCGTTAAACAGTGCAAATACCTCGGCATCTGCGCCGGCAGGGTCATCACGATCAAAAACCTCATAGCCAACCTGCAAATATTCACTGGCGCGACCAAGGTCTTCTTCTTGGCGTCGAAAAACCTTACCAGAATAGGTATAGCGCGCAGGTTCGGCACCATGGTTCATATGCATCTGCACCACGGGCACGGTGAAATCCGGGCGCAACATCAGCTCCCCCCGCAAGGGGTCAGACGTCACATAAGCGCGGGCCCGGATGTCTTCGCCGTAAAGGTCCAAAAGGACCTCAGCCGGTTGCAACATGTCTGCTTCAACCAGTTGTGCGCCGGACATTTCAAAGAAAGACCGCAGACGGGCCGCTTCGGCCGCTTGGCGCAGAAACATTTCACTGTTGCAGCTCATCCGGCGGTTCCTTCAAGGATTTTACGTACCTCAGCGACCAAATCAGCGCGGGGAATTTCGCGTTGAGCAGGCTGGGCTTTCCATTCTTCCAATGTCGCGCTTTCGGCAATTTTTGCACCAAGAACCAAGTCCTTGATCTGTACAACGTCACGTTCCGCTTCGTCACCACCTTGGATAACCGCAACAGGAGATTGACGTTTATCCGCGTATTTCAATTGGTTACCAAAGTTTTTTGGGTTGCCTAGATAGACTTCGGCACGAATACCCGCCTGGCGCAGATCAGACACCATCGCCTGATAATCCGCCATACGATCGCGATCCATCACAGTCACAACCACAGGACCGGGGCCGGCTGATGCCGCGCGACCTTTCATGCGAAGCGCTGCAAGCAGGCGATCAACACCAATGGAAACACCCGTCGCAGGCACGGCTTGGCCGGTGAAACGTTTCACCAGATCATCATAGCGACCACCACCAGCAACAGAACCAAACTGGCGCGTGCGGCCTTTTTCATCTTGGATGTCAAAGGTCAGTTCCGCTTCAAAAACCGGGCCGGTGTAATAGCCAAGACCACGCACAACGGATGGATCAATATCCACCTGATCCGAGCCATAGCCTTGAGCTTTCAGCAGGTCTGCAATTTGACGCAGCTCGGCCACGCCTTCAGCACCCACAGCGGATTCGCCAACGGCTGCTGCCAAATTGGTTAACGTCGCATCAATGCTGCCACCTTTGGATGTCAAAAACGCGATCACCGGTTCGGCTTGTGCCGCCTCAAGACCAACACCGTCGATGAAAGCACCAGAAGCATCTTTACGCCCCTCGGTCAGCAGTTCACGCACACCGGATTCACCCACTTTGTCGAACTTATCAATGGTGCGCAGAACGTCATTGCGTTGCGCGTCATCTGACAAGCCCATCAATTCAAGGACGCCGTTCAACACTTTGCGGTTGTTCACACGCACAATATAATCACCGCGCGCAATGCCAACTTTTTCCAGCACATCCGCAAGCATCGCGCAGATTTCAGCATCAGCCGCCACAGACGGCGCGCCAACAGTGTCCGCATCGCATTGATAGAATTGGCGGAAACGGCCAGGGCCTGGTTTTTCATTGCGCCAGACAGGCCCCATCGCAAAACGGCGATAAGGCGCGGGCAAATCATTGCGGTGTTGCGCATAGACACGCGCCAAAGGGGCCGTCAGATCATAGCGCAACGCCATCCAATCACCATTGCCATCGTCTTCATATTCCTGCCAAGCGAAGACACCTTCATTGGGACGATCCACATCGGGAAGGAACTTGCCCAGCGCTTCGACAGTTTCCACAGCAGAGCTTTCCAGCGCCTCAAAACCATAGGTATGATACACAGAACCAATTGCATCGAGCATCGCTTTGCGCTCGTGCACCTCATGTCCAAAATAGTCGCGGAAGCCTTTGGGGGTTTCTGCCTTGGGACGTGGAGATTTCTTAACTTTGGCCATTGGTCTTACCTTTGGATCATAATTCACGCGCACCTGTAACCCGCGTGCGCCTTTGGGGCAAGGTGACAGGTGTTTTACGGCGCGAACTGCGGCTTAAAGCGGCAGTTCAGTTGTCGATTTAAGCTGTTTCAGGGAAACCGATGACGCAACCGCACCCACGTAGGCGCTTCGCAGCAAATTTCGCGTCATGAAATCCTCATAAGCCGCGACGTCTTTTGTGCGAATTTTCAGGATATAATCAGCACTGCCCGTCAGCTTATGGCACTCCTGAATTTCAGGATGGTTTTTGACAAGGGAATCAAACCCAGCGATGGCTTGTTCAGAATGGTCAGCAAGCGTGATGTTGGCAAACACACAGAATCCGGCATCCACTTTATCCGGATCCAAAAGCACAACACGCCCCCGAACAACGCCACTTGCGTCAAATTCCTGAAGGCGTCGCCAAGCGGTGCTTTGGGCCGTCCCCGTACGTTCGGCCAACTCTGCCACGGACAACGATGAATCATGCTGAATTTCCCGCAATAAGGCCTTTTGTTGATGAGATAATTCCATATTACCGCCCAAATTGGTAAATTTCAGTCAAATACTATCAAAGCTTGGGCCATTCTGAAAGAATGTTGTCAAGCGAAGTCCCTATTCTAGATCAAAAGGGAGATACGCCATGCTTGATCTAAACAAACAGGAATACACGTCGCTCAGCGCTGACATCCATGGCCGCTATCCCTATTCGCAAGAAAACCACGACGTGTGGAAAGACCTATTCGACCGCCAAGTTGCGGGACTGAAAGGCAAAATGGTCGACAGCTATTTTGACGGCATATCCGCTTTGGGGCTGATCAGCGATCAAGTACCCCAAGTTGTTGACATAAACACACGATTGCAGCGACTGACAGGCGCCGGGGTTGAAGGCGTGCCCGCAATCATCCCACCAACCCGATTTTTCACCCTATTGTCGGAACGTAAATTCCCGGTGGCCACCTTCCTGCGCCGTCGCGAGGATATCGACTACATTGAGGAACCCGATTTATTTCACGAAGTTTTTGGCCATTGCCCCCTTTTGACAGATCGCGCCTATTGCGATTTCATCGAAGCCTTTGGCAAACGCGCCCTCACCCTAGGGAAAGGGTACAGTTGGCATATGTTTCGGCTGTTTTGGTTCACGATTGAATTCGGCATGATCCACACCAAAGATGGGCCACGTGGGTTCGGAGCGGGCATTGCATCATCACCTGCCGAGGTTGAGAACGCGCTGAGCGGTCGGGCTGAAATTCGCGATTTTGACCTGATGGAGGTGCTGCGCACACCTTATCGAATTGATATCGTGCAGCCGATATATTTCGCGATTGATAGCTTTGAGACACTGACCAGATCGCTAGACAACGATCTTGCCGCGATGATTGATGCCGCCAAACTTGAAGGTGATCTACCACCTCTGTTTGACCCCGCGCCCTGAACCCCTTATGCCGTGGGCATGTCTGATAAAACACTACATCTTGAAGAACAGATTGCCCATCTCACCCGCGCGGTGGAAGAACTGTCTGATATCGTCGTCCGCCAAGAACGCGAATTGGCGATTTTAACACGCCGTTCAGAAATGTTGATGGAACGCGAAGCAGGGCGAGAGCTTGATGCAGGCGGCACCGCTATGATGACAGATGAACGGCCGCCACATTGGTGACATAACGCGCCCGGCCAAAACCGTCCGGGGCTTTAGTTTGCGACAACTTCCCGGGCAACCACATCCCCTTTCCAGATCAGCAGCTCGCTGCGTGCACCGGAATACCCAAAACGATCATAAACCGTCAGGAATGCAAGATTGCGGTTGAGACGCCTCAAACGGTCTTCGGGGCAATGTTCACCCTTGGACACACCACAAGTGCGATTCTTATAGCGCTCATAGGCGTTATCAACGTCGCTCCAATTGCGGCTGCGCAACATATTGTCGTACCGCACAGCTTCATGCACTTCGGGCGCGCCAAGCAAGGCAAGTGCTGCCGTAAATTTACGCGCACATCCATCATCAAAACCCGTCAGGTAGAAATCGCGTGGGGCGCTGCTGTTTGGATTGGTATCAAAGAGGCGCACACCTTGACCGGGGGCGCGGTCCACTTCTTCCCCACGTTGTGATGCAGTGGTCCCGCAAACACGCGTCATCCCATGTTCTTCGACGGGCGTATTGCGTCGGGAGGTTTGGGAAAAACGTGTAATTTCAGAATTCGCATTACCTGACACCAAAGACATGCCACCAGATGGGGTGCTGCTAAGCGCAACCCCGCGTGAAACACCGGAACCATCGTCCAACATGGTCTGGCAGCCGGACAGAAGTACAGCCGCGAGCATCACGCCAAAATAGATCGGCCGAAACGTCATAATCAGAATCCCTCATATCCCAATGTGCCGCCAACAGGCAGGACCAGTGGGTTTTATGCCAAATTGTCGACATTTGTCCAGGGTTACGATTTCCGCAGGTCATGTCAGCGGGGAGGTGCCTATATTTCTTCGACGGCCATCACACCATCAAGACTTTTGATCGCGCTTTTTATCTTAGGATTAAGGGCAAAAGTTCTATCAAGTTCGATGTCGACCTCGCCTGGAAGGTCAGGCGCCATCAGGCAGAATTTCACCGGACCACGGCCGCGCGCATCGGATTGTTCCAACACGGATGCAACGGCGGGAATCGCTTGGGGTTCTTCAACATAGATCAACAAGCCCATATTGCCCGCATCCGCGACAACCCCATCCGCAGGTACAATGGACCGGGCCAGCAGCTTAAGTTGATCGGCTTCAACCGTGGCCTCGACCGTGACGACCACATTGTTTCCGGTAAACATATGATCGCGGCATTTCTCCAAAGTGTCAGAGAAAATCGTGACCTCATATCCGCCTGTAGGGTCAGACAGTTGTGCAAAAGCAAAGCGATTGCCCCGCGCTGATTTACGTTCCTGGCAACCAGATACCGAACCGGCGATTTTCGCGATTTTCGCCCCGCCTTGGCATTCTTTTTCAAGTTCCGCCAAGGTCATGACTTTTTTGCGTTTCAACGCCGGCATATAGTCGTCAAGCGGGTGCCCAGACAGATAAAAACCTATCGCCTTGAATTCTTCCGTCAGACGTTCCGCCGCAACCCAATCATTGGCTTGCGATAGGCGCGGTTCGGGCAAATCATCACCCGCTTCACCAAACAAAGACACCTGATTTGAGGCACGTTGTTCGTGGATCGCGGCGGAATACGCGACCAATGCATCAAGGCTGTCAAATACCCGACGACGGTTGCGATCAAGCTGATCAAACGCGCCCGCACGGGCCAGCATTTCCATCGGACGCTTACCAACACGCTTCAAATCAACGCGCCGCGCCATATCATAAAGCGTTGCAAAAGGTTTGTTCACGCCGTCCACATGACGGCCAGACACCACAAGCCCCATGGCATCGACACCGACATTTTTCAGCGCACCAAGACCATAGACAAGACGCCCTGCCGACACAGAAAACGTCGCCAGAGATCGGTTCACACAGGGCGGAATGATCTCAAGACCAAGGCCGTCTCGATCCTTAGGCTTGCGCACTTCATTGGCAAAAATCGCAAGTTTATCAGTAAGATGGATATCGCAATTCATCACACCGGACATGAATTCAACCGGATGGTTCGCCTTCAGCCAAGCGGTTTGATAAGACACGACTGCATAAGCCGCCGCGTGGGATTTGTTGAAGCCGTAGTTCGCGAATTTCTCAAGAAGGTCGAAAACCTCACTTGCTTTTTTCGCAGGCACACCGTTTTCAGCGGCCCCCTTTTCAAACTTCGGACGCTCCGCATCCATCGCCTCTTTGATCTTTTTACCCATCGCACGGCGCAACAGATCCGCCCCGCCAAGAGAATACCCAGCCATAACCTGAGCAATCTGCATAACCTGTTCTTGGTAAACGATAATTCCCTGTGTTTCTTCAAGGATATGATCAATCAGCGGGTGGACAGATTCCAGTTCCTTCTGCCCATTCTTCACCTCACAATAGGTCGGAATGTTTTCCATCGGACCTGGGCGATACAGCGCCACAAGCGCAACAATATCCTCAATACAGGTCGGCTTCATGCGCTTAAGCGCATCCATCATGCCGGTGGATTCCACCTGGAACACGGCAACAGTTTTCGCCGCTGCATACAGTTCATATGATGCCTTATCATCCAGCGGAATGGCGTTGATTTCGTTGGTCGCACCTTCGGGCGGCTCATACAATTGCGTGCCATCCGCGGCGATGTGAATATCGCGCCCTTCGCCTTTGATTTGATCAACGGCATTCTGAATAACGGTCAGGGTTTTCAGACCCAAAAAGTCGAATTTCACAAGGCCGGCTTGTTCCACCCATTTCATGTTGAACTGGGTCGCAGGCATATCCGAGCGCGGATCCTGATAAAGCGGCACAAGCGCATCCAGCGGACGATCCCCGATCACAACACCCGCCGCGTGTGTCGAGGCATTGCGCAGCAGACCTTCGACTTGCTGACCGTAATTCAACAGGCGATCAACGACTTCCTCATTGCGGGCTTCTTCGCGCAGGCGGGGTTCTTCGATCAGGGATTGCGCGATGGACATGGGCTTTACACCCTCAACCGGAATCATCTTACTTAGGCGATCCACCTGGCCATAGGGCATCTGCAAAACACGACCAATATCGCGCACGGCAGCCTTGGACAAAAGCGCACCAAAGGTGATGATCTGGCCTACTTTATCGCGACCATATTTCTGCTGCACATATTTGATCACCTCTTCGCGGCGATCCATGCAAAAATCGATATCAAAGTCGGGCATTGAGACGCGTTCGGGATTAAGAAAACGTTCAAACAGCAGGGAATATCGCAGCGGATCAAGGTCGGTCACGGTCAGCGCATAGGCCACCAGAGACCCCGCACCAGACCCCCGCCCAGGACCCACCGGAATGTTATTATCCTTGGCCCATTGGATGAAATCAGCCACGATTAAGAAGTAACCGGGAAAGCCCATGCCCTCGATGATATCGAGTTCAAAATCCAGACGTTCTTGGTATTTTTCCGGGGTCACCGCATGGGGGATCACGGCCAGGCGCGACTGCAAACCTTCATTGGCGATGCGGCGCAATTCGGCGACCTCATCATCGGCAAATTTCGGCAAGATCGGGTCGCGCAGATAGGTACCAAAGGCGCAGCGTTGTGCGATTTCAACTGTGTTCTCAATCGCTTCCGGCAGGTCTGCAAAAAGCGTGATCATTTCGGCCGGGGTTTTGAAGTAATGCTGCGGCGTCAGACGACGGCGGCCCTCTTGTTGGTCAACATAGGCCCCCTCTGAGATACAAATCAGCGCGTCATGGGCTTCATACATATCAGTTTTGGGAAAGTAGACATCATTGGTCGCAACCAGTGGAATATCATGCGCATAAGCCATCTCGACAAAGCCACGTTCGGTTGCGCGTTCCGCTTCGGTCAGCTGGCCACCTTCTCCGGGATGGCGTTGCAATTCCATATACAAACGATCGCCAAAAGCCGTCATCATCCGCGCCAAAAGCGCGTCTGCTTTAGGTGTCTGCCCTTGGGAAATTAACTTGCCCAACGCACCTTCCGGCCCCCCTGTCAAACAGATCAACCCACCGGCGTGCTGTTCCATCTGTTCAACAGAAATCTGAGGTAATTCACCATCTGCATCCACATACAAACAGGACGAAAGCTTCATCAAGTTTTCATAACCAGCCTCGGTCTGTGCAAGCAAAACCACCGGCGAAGGCATGCGGATTTTTTCGCCTTGGGCGGGGGGATCATAGCGCAGATCAACCTGACAGCCGATGATCGGCTGAATACCAGCCTTTTGCGCGGTAACCGAAAACTCAAGCGATGCGAACATGTTATTGGTGTCGGTCAGGGCGACGGCGGGCATATCCATCCCGGCACAAAGGCCAGACAGTTTTTTCACCGGAACCGCCCCCTCAAGCAGGGAATATTCCGAATGGACGCGCAAATGGATGAATCGAGGTTGATCAGTCATTGGACCACCATAACGTCAGATTTGCGTGCCTGCACCCGTGATTTTCGTCATTTCACGAATGATCTTTCAGGCAGTGATTTCAACTGCACCCTTGCCAGAACGTGATTTTCAGGCTTTGCTGTTGCAACAGGGAAGCGCGCGAGGCTTTACGTCGCATCGGGCCCGCGCATCGAAAATCAGGACAAGGCATATAACGCCTGCGGTTTTCCGAAAAGAACGCGACACGGACTGACATATGAGCCAGGTTGAATTTCTCCTCAATGGGGAAGCCATCTCGCTAACCAAAGTGAACCCAACGGAAACCCTTTTGGACTTTCTGCGCAACAGGCGTGGGTTAAGCGGCACAAAAGAGGGCTGTAACGAAGGCGATTGCGGTGCCTGCACGGTAATGATCGAAGACCCAGACGGCACCCGCGCGCTGAATTCCTGCATTCTGTTGCTGCCGCAATTGGCTGGGAAATCCATCACCACCGTAGAAGGGCTTGCCGCCCCGAATGGCACGCTGCATCCTGTTCAAGATGCGATGATTGAATATCACGGCAGCCAATGTGGCTTCTGCACGCCCGGTTTTGTCATGTCGATGGCGACGGCGCATAAAAACGGTGCCACCGATTATGATGATCAACTTGCGGGGAACCTCTGTCGTTGTACCGGCTACGCCCCCATCATCCGCGCCGCAAAAGCCGCCGAAGATCAGCCTGTACCGGCCCACATCAAAAAACCTTTCATCTTGCCTGAAATACTAGCGGGGGATCCAGGGGGCAGCCAGCCCCCTGGCGCGACCACGCATTTTCGCCCGCACACCAGCGATGAGTTTGCCGCTTGGTATGCCGCCAATCCAGACGCGACATTGATCGCAGGCGCAACTGATGTGGGCCTTTGGGTGACAAAACAATTGCGAGACCTGCCCAACGTCGCCTTTCTAAATGGTATCAAGGATTTGCAAAGCATCGACATCGCTGACAATGAAATTCGCATTGGCGCAGGTGTCACGATTGAAAATCTGCGCCCTGTCATGAATGAACATTTCCCGTCATTCGGGGAAATGCTGCGGCGGTTTTCATCCACACAAGTGCGCAATGCCGCGACGATCGGTGGCAATATCGCCAACGGGTCCCCCATTGGTGACAGCCCCCCTGCGTTGATCGCTTTGAATGCGCGACTGCATCTGCGCAAAGGCGATGCGCGACGCGACATTGCCCTAGAAGATTTCTTCATCACCTACGGCAAACAGGATCGTGCGCCAGGAGAATTTGTTGAAGCCATCACCATCCCCAAACAGCCGGATTGCCTGAGAGTTTACAAACTGTCGAAACGTTTTGACCAGGATATTTCAGCCGTTCTTGGGGCGATCTATATCTATGGCGACGGCAAGACCATGACCGACGTTCGCATCGCGTTTGGCGGGATGGCGGGGACACCACAACGCGCCACACATGTGGAAAATGCGCTACGTGGAAAGCCTTGGACGGCCGAGACAATTGAAGCGGCCTGCGCCGAATTCAGCAAAGATTACACCCCCATGACCGACATGCGCGCCAGTGCTGACTATCGTCTAGAGGCCGCTCAGAACATGTTAAGGCGTTATATGCGAGACGCCATGGGACAAACCGTTTCCGTGCTGGAGGTGACCCCATGAGCGTTGCAAAATCCCTTCCCCATGACGCCGCGAAACTGCATGTGACGGGGCAAGCGCGTTATGTCGATGACATGCCTTTGCCTGCAAACACGCTGCATCTGGCCTTTGGCACATCGGATGTCGCCCATGGCGTGATCACAGCGATGAACCTTGAAAAGGTGAAGAACGCTGCCGGTGTGGTTGCGGTCCTGACTGCCGATGATCTGCCGTTTGAAAATGATGTTTCGCCCTCTGCACATGATGAACCATTATTGGCGACGGGCACTGTGCATTATCTTGGGCAGCCGATCTTTTTGGTCGTGGCAGACAGTCACCTAAATGCCCGTAAGGCTGCACGCCTTGGGCAAGTTGACATCACGGAAAACCCCGCGATCCTGACCATTGATCAAGCGATGGAAGCCAACAGCCGCTTTGAAGATGGGCCGCGCATTTGGACCAAAGGCGATGCCGCGGCCGCAATCGAAACTGCGCCGCGCGTGATCGAAGGTCGCTTTGAAATGGGCGGGCAGGAACATTTTTACCTTGAGGGTCAGGCCGCTTTGGCCATTCCTGGCGAAGATGGGGATATGTATGTGTCGTCATCAACGCAACACCCGACCGAGATCCAGCACAAGGTTGCCCATGCCATCGGCAAGCCCATGCATGCGGTGCGTGTGGAAATTCGACGTATGGGTGGCGGCTTTGGCGGAAAAGAAAGCCAAGGCAATGCTTTAGCCGTATCTTGTGCAATTGCTGCCCGCCAAACCGGGCAGCCTTGCAAGATGCGTTACGATCGTGACGACGATATGATGATCACCGGTAAGCGCCATGATTTCCGCATCGAGTACCGCGCGGGTGTGGACGATGCCGGGCGTATTCTCGGCGTTGAATTTCTGCAATATGCCCGTTGTGGATGGGCGATGGATTTGTCGCTACCTGTCGCGGATCGTGCCATGTTGCATTCCGACAGCGCCTATAATCTTGACCATGTGAAGATTGAAAGTCACCGCCTTAAAACCAACACCCAAAGCGCCACGGCCTATCGCGGTTTTGGCGGCCCGCAAGGCATGTTGGGCATGGAACGCCTGATGGATCACATCGCACGAGATCTCGGGAAGGATGCGCTTGAGATCCGCAAAGCGAATTTCTATGCGGATATGACGGATGCCTCCGGCGGGAGTATTTCCGGCAAGACGAAACAGACCACGCCTTACGGGCAGGAAATCATAGATTGTGTGATCAACGATCTGGTCGGCGCGCTTGCGGTAAACGCAGATTACGAAGCGCGCAGAGCTGCGGTTGATCAATGGAACGCCGAGAATGACATTCTCAAAAAGGGCCTCGCCCTGACGCCTGTCAAATTTGGTATCAGCTTCACCCTGACCCATCTGAACCAAGCGGGCGCGCTTGTGCATGTCTATCAGGATGGGTCAATTCATCTGAATCATGGCGGCACAGAAATGGGCCAAGGCCTGTTCCAAAAGGTCGCACAAGTCGCCGCCAGTCGCTTTGGCGTGCCTTTGCATATGGTGAAAATTACCGCGACGGATACAGCCAAAGTACCGAATACCTCGGCCACTGCGGCCTCAAGTGGCGCGGATTTAAACGGCATGGCCGTGCAAGCGGCCTGTGACACGATCCGCACGCGCATGGTCGATTCCTAGCTGAATATCACCAGACCGACGCGGAAAAGATTAATTTTGAAGGTGGCAATGTGCATGTCGCGGGTGAGGTCATGAGTTTCGCCAAGGCAGCGCAACTTGCCTATGAAAACCGTATTTCACTGTCATCGACTGGGTTCTACAAAACACCGGATATTTCCTGGGATCGCATCAAAGGCCAAGGTCGGCCGTTTTATTACTTTGCTTATGGCGCATCCGTGACCGAGGTGGTGATTGATACATTGACCGGCGAAAACCGTATCTTGCGCACAGATATTTTGCATGATGCGGGCAACAGCTTGAACCCTGCTTTGGACATTGGCCAGGTCGAAGGGGCTTATGTGCAAGGCGCGGGATGGTTAACCACAGAGGAGTTGGTTTGGGATGACAGCGGGCGTTTGCGCACCCATGCACCCAGCACCTATAAGATCCCCGCTTGTTCCGATCGGCCCGATATTTTCAATGTTGCGCTCTATGAAAATCAGAACCCGGTTGAAACGGTTTACAGGTCCAAAGCCGTGGGTGAGCCGCCGTTCAATCACGGGATATCGGCCTTTATGGCTTTGTCGGATGCGGTATCATCATGCGGCGAAACTTATGCTGATCTTCAAGCGCCCGCCACGGCAGAATCTGTCCTAAAAGCCGTTAAAAAGGCCCGCGCATGAAGGCGTGGATCACAGTTTCGGTGGCGCAAGTGCATGGATCAACGCCGCGTAACACCGATGCGCAAATGCGCGTCTTTGCAGAGGGGCAAGAGGGCACGATTGGTGGTGGTGCATTGGAATGGGAGGCTGCCAAAATCGCCCGTCAGATGTTGATCGACGGGCAGGAAAAAGCACAGCGCACCATGCCACTGGGACCCAATCTTGGGCAATGTTGCGGCGGCACGGTGGTTTTGAATTTTGAGACAAACGCACAGACCTTAGACATTCAAGGCACACCTCTGTGGATTTGGGGTGCGGGGCATGTGGGACGGGCCATTTCCAACGTCATGGCACCTTTACCGCAATTTGATCTCACCCTCGTGGATTTCGACGCTGCACGTCTGCCCAAAGATTTGCCGCATAATGTCACGCCCTTGCTGGGCATTGACCCTGTGCGCCTTGTGCCCCACGCGCCCCAACAGGCGCGCCATATCATCGTGACCCACGATCATAAATTAGACTTGGAATTGTGCCACGCGCTTTTATCCCACGGGTTTTCAAGCTGTGGCTTAATCGGATCTGCCACAAAATGGGTGCGTTTCCAAAAACGCCTCAAGGCATTTGGCCATGCTGAAAATATCGTCAAACAGATCACCTGCCCGATTGGAAACCCCACATTGGGGAAACACCCGACAGAAATAGCTGTTGGCGTCGCGGCTGAGTTGCTGACATATGAAAACAAAGCGGCATTAGATCGCATTACGGAAACCACGGGAGAGATCGCATCATGACTGACACGGGCGAAACACCGGTGCTGTTGCATCTGGACGGTCTGACCAAAGCCTATCCGGGCGTGGTCGCCAATGATAACGTCGGCTTCAAAATCCACGAAGGCGAAGTGCACGCTTTGCTGGGTGAAAATGGCGCGGGTAAATCGACACTTGTGAAGATGATCTATGGCCTGGTGAAACCTGACAGCGGCACAATGACCCTACGCGGGGAACGCTTTGAACCGGCGGAACCACGGGCGGCGCGGGCGGATGGCATCGCGATGGTGTTTCAGCATTTCTCATTGTTTGACGCGCTCAATGTCGCAGAAAATATTGCGCTTGGCATGGAAAAGCCACCGAAGATGGGCGACCTTGCCGCACGGATCACCGAGGTAAGCGAAGAATACGGTCTGCCCCTCGATCCACATGCGGTGGTCGGAAACCTATCTGCCGGCGAACGCCAACGGGTTGAGATCATTCGCTGTCTTCTGCAAGATCCGAAACTGTTGATCATGGATGAACCCACCTCGGTTTTGACGCCGCAGGAAGTGCAAACTCTGTTCCAAACCCTGCGGAAATTGTCATCTGAAGGCACCGCGATTTTGTATATTTCCCACAAACTTGAAGAAATCCGCAGCCTCTGTGACGAGGCGACAGTTCTGCGCCTTGGCAAGGTTGTCGGCAGTTGCACCCCGCGTGAAAAATCCGCGCGTGAACTGGCGGAAATGATGGTGGGCGAGGTTCTACATGTGCCGGAACGCGCCAACAAAGACCTGGGCGATGTGGTTTTGGGCGTGTCCGATCTGTCCATGCCCAGCCCCAGCCCTTTTGGCACAAGTTTGAAAAATGTGACGCTTGAAGTGCGCGCAGGCGAAATTTTGGGGATTGGCGGGGTTGCGGGCAATGGCCAAGACGAACTTTTGGCCGCCATATCGGGCGAGGTGAAGACCAGCCATGGCGCTGTGACCGTCAATGGCACGCCAGTTGGCGCCCTGTCACCAAATGAGCGGCGCAAACTGGCCATTTTGGCAGCCCCCGAGGAACGCCTTGGTCACGCCGCCGCCCCCGACATGAGCCTTGTTGAAAACGCGCTTTTGACCGGGGCCGTACGCAAAGGCCTGACGAAATCTGGTTTTGTAGACTGGACCGCAACACGCGAATTTGCACGCGAGATCATCAAAGACTTTGACGTGCGCACCCCAGGATCCGCCAACGCAGCGCGGTCACTGTCTGGCGGCAATTTGCAAAAATTCGTGGTTGGCCGCGAGGTGTTGCAAGACCCCGACGTTTTGGTTGTGAACCAACCAACATGGGGCGTTGATGCCTCGGCGGCGGCGGCGATCCGGCAAAGCCTGTTGGATTTGGCTGCCAAAGGGGCGGCGATTATTGTGATCAGCCAGGATTTGGATGAATTAATGGAAATTT
Organism: Halocynthiibacter namhaensis; assembly: GCF_000812685.1. Lineage (GTDB taxonomy): Bacteria > Pseudomonadota > Alphaproteobacteria > Rhodobacterales > Rhodobacteraceae > Halocynthiibacter > Halocynthiibacter namhaensis. The sequence goes on along the minus strand of NZ_JWIF01000064.1, from coordinate 16,110 downwards.
CCGACCGATTTGCGGCACTGAATGAAGGCACCCTGTCAGACGCGCGCCCAGCGCACGGTCTAACAGTGGATGAAATCGGCTTAATGATGGGCGGCGCCCACAGCATGGAGGTGGCACATGTCCATTAAAAACTACATTAACCCGAACCCAAAAGATGATCGCAACCCGCTGGCCTTGTTCTTTCTTTCACCAGGAATCTGGCTTTTATCTGTAGTGTTTAGGCTCGAGCCACGCCCCCAACCTTCAAAACTTTGGTCAATCGCAGCCCCTTTGCTGGCAGTCGTCCTAACGATGATCGCGGGCGGCATAATGTTTGCGGCCCTTGGCAAAGACCCACTGGAAGCGATCCGCATTATCTTTTGGGACCCGCTGTTTGGCGATTTCGCCAGCTATTCCCGCCCGCAATTGCTGGTGAAGGCCGGGCCATTGGTGTTGATCGCAATTGGCCTATCTTTGGGCTTTCGCGCAGGCATCTGGAACATCGGCGCTGAAGGCCAATACATCATGGGTGCGATTTTTGGCGCTGCCACGGGTTTGGCGTTCTACCCAGCAGAGCTATGGATCATCTTCCCCTTAATGGTGATCGCAGGCGCGATCGGCGGCACGCTTTGGGCCATGATCCCGGCGATACTCAAGACGAAATTCAACACAAACGAGATCCTGACATCCTTGATGCTGGTCTATATCGCGCAGGAAATTCTAAAATCCATGGCGAATGGTTTGCTGAAAAACCCTGAAGGACACGGCTTTCCTGGATCCCGCAACCTCGCGCATTACCCCGCCACATCGAACCCGGAACTCATCGCAGGCACCGGCGCACATTGGGGCGTAATGGCCGCCATCATCGCCGTGATCGCGGCTTACATATTGCTATCACGCCACATCCTGGGGTTTCAGATCCGTCTGACCGGCGAAAGCCCACGCGCGGCGCGGTTTGCATCCGTACGCCCGAACCTTTTGATCGTCATCTGCATGGGTTTATCCGGCGCATTGGCAGGCCTCGCTGGCTTGTTTGAGGTCACGGGCCCCGCTGGCCAGATCACTGATAAATTCAACGTGGGCTACGGGTTTACCGCAATCATCGTGGCGTTTCTGGGCCGATTGCACCCGGTGGGCATCTTACTGGCGGGCTTGCTGATGGCGCTGACCTATATCGGTGGGGAATTGGCACAGTTACAAATGTCGATACCGGCAGCGGCGATCCAAGCGTTTCAGGGCATGTTGCTGTTCTTCCTGCTCGCAATGGATGTGCTGACCAACTTCAAAATCAAATTTGGCAAGGAGGCCGCGTGATGGATCTTTCCTCATTTGACCCGGTGGTTCTGATCACCACCATGATGATCGCTGCAACCCCGATTATGTTCGCAGCAATCGGTGAGTTGGTTGTCGAGAAGTCAGGCGTTTTGAACCTGGGCGTCGAAGGCATGATGATCTTTGGCGCGATCTGCGGCTTTATGATCACCGTGAATTTCGACAGCCCCTTTCTGGGCATGTGCGCGGCAGCGATTGGCGGAGCTTTGATGGCTTTGCTGTTTGGGCTGCTCACGCAATACTTGCTGTCAAACCAAGTCGCGACCGGGCTTGCATTAACCTTGTTCGGGTTGGGTCTGTCCGCCCTTCTTGGTCAACGCTATGCGGGCATCAAACCACCTTCGACGCCGAAATTGGACCTACCTATTCTGTCTGATTTACCCATCGTCGGGCCTATGTTGTTCAGCCATGATTTCATGGTGTATCTGGCAATCGCGATTGTCGCCGGGGTCTGGGCCACGCTGAAATATACACGTGTTGGCTTGATCCTGCGCGCCGTTGGTGAAAACCACGATGCCGCCCATGCACTTGGTTACAAAGTCGTGCGCATTCGCCTGATGGCGATCATGTTTGGCGGCGCTTGTGCCGGACTTGGCGGCGCATATCTGTCGCTGGTGCGTGTGCCACAATGGACCGAAGGCATGACCGCAGGCGCAGGTTGGATCGCTTTGGCGATTGTGGTGTTTGCCAGTTGGAAACCTTGGCGTGTTCTGCTTGGCGCTTGGCTGTTTGGTGGCGTGACGTTTTTACAGCTTTACCTTCAAGCCGCTGGCCTTGATGTTCCCGTCGAATATCTGTCCATGTCGCCTTATGTCATCACGATTGTGGTGTTGGTGATTATGTCGGCCGATAAGAACAAAGCCGCGATGAATGCGCCTGCCTCACTGGGCAAGGTTTTTCACGCGACACATTAAGGGGGCATTTCGCCCATGACACGCAGCGAGATTATTCAGATCCTTGACGGAGACCACCCAGTGGTGGGGCACAGCGTTACCACCGCGATGAACGTCATGATCGGCCTGTCCGCTGTGGCGATTGCGTTGGAAACCGTACCCGGCATGCCTCTTGGGGTCGAAAAAGCGCTGTGGTGGTTTGAGGTCGTGATCCTCGTCGTCTTCGTGACGGAATATCTGTTGAAGTTAGCCTGCTCGCCCAAACCGCTGCGCTATATGTTCAGCTTTTGGGGTATCATTGATTTGCTGTCTTGCGCCCCGGCGTTGGCAATGCTGAACCCACAATGGCAAGCCGTGCGTACCCTGCGTTTGATGCGTTTGATGCGGATGTTGAAACCGTTTCATTCGTCCCTAATCCTATTCCGCCTGCGCGATGCGTTGCATTTGGTACGCGGAGAACTTTACGTTTTCGGCATTCTATCAGGTGTCATGTTGTATATCAGTTCCGTTGGGATTTACCTGTTTGAACATGACGCACAGCCCGATGTTTTCACATCTATCCCGGAAAGTTTCTGGTGGGCGATCGCATCCTTCACCACTGTGGGTTACGGCGATATGGTGCCCATCACCAGTGGCGGCCGCTTTTTTACAGCCATCGTTTTATTCATCGGCCTCGGCGTTGTGGCGGTGCCATCCGCGATCATCACAACAGCCCTTTTGGAAACCCAAACCAATGTGCGCCCTCTGCGCGATGAAGAGAAACCACAGCCAAATCAGGATGACACAGGAGGGTAAAGCCAGCGCCCTACCCTTCTGCATTCAGATCAAGAAAACACGTCTTCTGCGCCAACGGCACCGCCTTCTTTGATGTCTTTCAGGCGGGTGTATAGCAACACGGTGAACAGGGACATAATCGCCATGAAAGCCGCGCCAATGACGGCATTTATTGCAACGATCCAGATTGGTTGTCCCAAAAGAGCATCCAATTGGTTCGCAGCCGCAATACCGATGCCCAGCCCGTATTGAATCACCAGTGAAACCACCGCCATTGCGACAATCAACAACACCATCCCACCAATGATTGGCCAGCGATATTCCTTCGTCAATTGTGCCGAGTATCCCAACGCTTCAAAGCCTTTGCCTTCAAATATCACTACAGGCATTGCAAGGCTCCATGCTGCCATGAGAACAATACCGGGAATGATCAACAAAATAAGGCCAAGTGAAGCACAAACATACATAACAACGGTGAGAGCCACTAAGATGAAACCCCGTTTCAAAACAGTTATTACGGCTTCCCCAATATTTGAGGCGTTACCCTGAAGGATCTGTCCAGCGACGATCATCAAAAAACCCAAATGCAGAATGCTGAAAATTGTCGTTCCCGCCAGAAAGAGAAAATAACGGGTGCCAAACATAGCTGTTGGATCAGCAGGATTTGCGAGAAAATCCTCAAAGATCATGGGCATCATCGCATTCGCGATCAATTGCACCACAAGAATAGGAATAAAGGCTGCCAAAAGCAGCGAGAGGTAATGTTTGCTAAAAGCTGAAAAAGATGCGCCGACAAGATTTGTCACGCCCAGTGGGGGAAATTGTGTCATTGTTTGCTCGTTATAGTGAAATCATCTCGAAGCCGATAAACCCCTGACGCCCGTTGGTGCAAGCAAAAAATATCATGAGGTCCCATCCCTCAAGTCCCAACCGAAGTTTTCTCCGCTTGGGATAATTTCTTGCTGTCATATGGCACGGGGATCAAACAGGGCTGGGCCTCATGGATCAGAATTTACGCTGATACCCAATAACCATGCTATGGTTGATGTATGAACCGATTTCCGCAGTTGAACCGGCAAGACCAACTGAACCAGATGGTAGGGGTTTCATACGGTAGCCAATATCAAGGCTTTGGGTTTCATCAATTTTGAGTATTCCACCAAACCCGATTTGGCCTGCAGGGCGCCAATAGTTTTCAGAAACAGAGGTATTTCCCGACAGGTTAACATTCAAATACGCAGCACCGATGCCGCCGCCGACATACAGATTACGACCACCACCTTGAGCAAAATCATACCAGAGATTGCCCATAAGATGGGTGTAATCGATGCTATTTGTACCGCTGAATGTTCCTGCGGTGCTGCCAAATGCGCTTACGGCAGTGAAATCACCGCCATCACCACGCACTGCTGTATGTGACACTTCTAGTTCAAGGCGAAGGTTATCGGTTAGACGCCCCCCGACCACAGCACCCAGAATATATCCGGCACCGAGATCATATTCGACGTCGACGGTCGCCAGAGAAGTCTTTGTCAAACTCCCGACATTCGCGGAATAGGAAAGGCCCGCAAAACCACCATAATATTTATCTGACAGAACTTGTGCCTGCAAATTCGTCGCACACAACATCAAAAACGAGAAAGCCCAATGGCGCATCTCACACTCCATTCACCCATTAAAAACGATCCAGTAACACAGGTTATTTTCAAAGTAGAACCGAAGATCTTTTGAAATAAAGATTGTTGCATAGTTGCTTTACCCACCTGGGACCGTCGCATACGAAATATGGAGGTATAAGCGGCTATAGTTTGCGGTCATTAAACCTTTTACCAGCACTTTGCCCACCAAGCTGACCGAGGGATAAGTTCTTGCTGTCACCCCATGCCCTGCATAGTATGTTGCTCAGGTGACATATGGTGGCTGCGCGTCCGTGCACCCTACCATTATGAAGAACGAATAATGCGATTTTAATTCGCATCGTAATCAACACGGGAGAGAGACATGAATTCTGTAAAATCCATCTTGGCTGGCGCGACGCTTGCCCTAGGCCTTGGCGGCGCGGCTTTTGCTGACGATCCACTGAAAGTTAGCTTTGTCTATGTTGGCCCAGTGGGCGATTTCGGCTGGTCCTATGAGCACGACCAAGGCCGCCAAGCGGTTGTTGAACATTTCGGCGATAAGGTTGAAACCACCTTCGTTGAATCCGTGCCAGAAGGTGCGGACGCTGAACGCGTTTTGACACAAATGGCCTTGTCCGGCAGTGACGTGATCTTCACGACGTCTTTCGGTTACATGGACCCAACCATCAACGTTGCTGCGAAATTCCCTGATGTGCGCTTTGAGCACGCAACGGGTTATAAAAACGCGCCAAACGTATCCACATATTCCGCGCGCTTCTATGAGGGCCGCGCCGTTTTGGGCACCATCGCAGGTCGCATGACGGAAACCAACAAAGTGGGTTACATCGCCTCTTTCCCAATCCCCGAAGTGATCCGTGGCATCAACTCTGCTTACATCCACGCGCAAAAAGTGAACCCAGACGTCGAGTTCAAAATTGTTTGGGTCTACACATGGTTTGATCCTGCGAAAGAAGCAGACGCAGCCACCGCTTTGATCGAACAAGGCGTTGACGTGATCATGCAGCATACAGATTCACCAGCAGCAATGACCATCGCAGAAGAACGCGGCATCATGGCATTTGGTCAAGCGTCTGACATGAAGCAATTCGGCCCAACCGCGCGTCTTTCATCCATCATCGACAACTGGGCGCCATACTATATCGCGCGCGTTCAAGCTGCGATGGACGACACTTGGGAAAGCACAAGCACCTGGGATGGCATCAACGAAGGCATGGTAGAAATCGGCGAATTCTCTGACCGCGTTCCTGCTGACGTTCAAGCAGAAGCACAGGCTATTTCCGATGCGATTTCTTCTGGCGAATACCACGCATTTACCGGCCCAATCAACAAACAAGACGGATCTGTTTGGTTGGCTGAAGGTGAAACCGCCGACGACGGCACCCTTGCTGGCATGGATTTTTATGTTGAAGGCGTTCAAGGCGACATTCCGAACTAAGCTTCGAAACATCTACATTAACAAAAAGGCCCAGAGCTTCCTCTGGGCCTTTTCTCGTTTCGTCGTGGGTATTCTTATTTGTCTGATGCGTCTTCTGAGGCCAATTGGCTTGCGAACCAAGCTGCGGCAACCGGGTTCACGCCACCTTTGGAAGATGCCGTCACACCAACAACTGGGTTTGATTTGGTTTCGATGCCGGTGCCTGCCTCTGCTGCGAGATCTGCAAAGATTTCAACAGCTTCTGCAGTGATTGGTGTGTGGCTGTCCAAAACAACGGCTTCAATGCCAGTGTTGTCTTGTGCGAAATGTGCTTCGACGTCTTTGGCGCCAGCAAAAGCAGGAGCAGCAACAGTCAGGGCGAGGATGGATGCGATTACAGTTTTCATTTTCATATTCCTTACGGGTCTGGGTTCGTTTGTTTCGGTGGAAGTCTTGTTGCTTCCGATGAGATTGATTTGGGGGTGGCCATGGTAACGTTCAATACACAGAAGCGTGAGGATTGTATTTTATATGTTCATATATGCACGCATAGCTGTGAGCGGATGAAGCGACGGAAATCACACGCCAGATTTTCCCAGCTTCAAACACATCAAACGGCAAAAAGCCCCGCATATATAGCGAGGCTTTTCACACAAATGGGGTATTCGAGTTTAGTTTAGATATAGAAGTTCACGCCAATCATCTATTTCCGCCTGCCTCCTTTCGTCCGACTTCTGATTGCGATGGCGTCTCAACACAGCAGCAACTTGCCGACCCTCTGCGACCGGGACACCCGCCAATGACATGCATTCAAACAAAGATGCCTCGCTGGGATCTTCGTCCTGAAACTGAGGGCATTGGCCCCTGCTGGCACCGCCTGTGTTGCGCCAAATGCGCCTTATCCGATTGCGAAAAGCTGTCCGCCAGTCAAGAAAAAAGGGGGGAGTGATGGTTATTTCAGACAGGGACATTTTTAACCTCCGGGTTTGAGAACATTAAATTTGCAACGTGAACAACTTAGATTAACAATCGCCGCCGCCTATTGGAATTCTCAAATTTGACTGCCTACTTTCGCGCTAAGGTATATGAAAATGCATATTTATTTTCACAAATGACGCAAATAGTGAAAAGTATTTTTGTCGATCTTATTAATTTCGCTCTTTTGAAAATCAAATATTTCTATTGCACAGCGAAATGCGAAGGATATAATCTTAAAATGCGAAATATGATTTCGTATTTCGCGTTAAGCGCGAAACATTGTGATATATCCGGCGTAACGCATGACTGCCTGCGCATGTTGGAATAGCTCGATTTGTATGTAGTTGGTATAAATATGATCCGGAGACCCGCCTGATGTCCGCCCCACAGCCCGCAAGATCAGGAAATATGGTTTTTGCAGATCGTTTAAGCGAATTATGCGAAACGAAAAGCTCTGTTTCTGAGATCTGTCGCGACCTTGGCATCAATCGCCAGCAATTCGCCCGCTATCAAAACGGGTCATCTATCCCGAGACAGGCCTTGCTCGCGAAAATTGCGGCTTACTTTGAAGTCGACCAAGGCGTTTTATTTTCCGAACACCCTGTCGCGCGCAACACAACCCCACACAAAAGGGCCGATGTCGAACAGTTTTCACAACTTTTGGATTGTTCCGGCCTTGAAGAGATCACCGAACGTGATTTATCGCCTGGATATTACGTGCAGCACAAACGGTCTTTTTCGGTTCCAGACCAATACATAAGAACTTTAGTGGCCATCACCAACGACAATGGCGTCTATAAGTACAAGACGCGGGTGATATCAGGAAACACCAATCGTTCCACCGGGGTCACGCATTATTTTGAAGGGGTTTTCATCAAGCAGAATGGGTTTTTGGTGATGGCAGATAACGGCAACATTATTCCTTGCGTGACCTTTCATGTCTTCAAGCTGTCAAACGGCTTTGATACGATGACAAAACCCGGGCTGCATATGACCGTGGGTCTACCTGGATCAACCGGCCCGAAATGTTCGCGTTTGGTCATAGAAAAAATAAAACGGAACGAAAGCGTGCTTCACATCGCAAGGACACAAGGGATGATCGATAAGTCCGAAGTCCCAGAGTATCACCTAAGCATCCTCGAACGGGATGCAGATACTATTGCCGGTCAAATCAGCATCTAGCCTTTGACCTCCCCACCCAAATACTTTGCGCGCGAAAGACGCGTGTCTAAAGAAACGTCTCATACCGAATAGATTGTTGGGTATTTGGGGATATTTTGTATTTGAAAAGAAACGGAACAGAAAACATCATATAAACAATTGAATATATGGTGGGTCGTGAGAGGCTCGAACTCCCGACATCTTCGGTGTAAACGAAGCGCTCTACCAACTGAGCTAACGACCCGTTCCGTAAGCGCTGATTTAGCCTAGGGACTGTAAGGGTGCAAGGGCTGAAATGGTCTTTTTTACCATTTTTCAGTCAAAATGTGATTTTTTTCACTTGGCCGAAATAAAAAGGTACTATGCCACAGCAAAGACCGGGAAGCGCCCTGCACGCCCCCGATCTTTCCTACATCAATCACTCTGCGTCGTTGGAAGATTCAGCCAATGTTACGTTAGGTTGCCCATTGAGACGGCGAATCCGACAGGTATAGACAGTCGCGTTGCTCAGATCTTTGGACCGCTTCACCATCAGTTTGCCAAACGGTTGTAACACCATCTCTGCGTCGTCACACAGTGCCTCGCCCATTTCGGCCAAGATCGCGTCCATGATTGGGCGAATCTCATTCTTGCGCATGCCAGTCTTTTTAGAAACCTTATCCAACAGGTCTTTCTTACGATATCTGGTGTCTTCTTCTGGCGTGATAACTTTGACCGCTGCCACAGCGGGAGACTCGGTCGCGACGACATTCGCGGTCGCGGCAGTTGCTTCCAGATGCTCAGCCTTCGGTGCTGCTGGCTTATGCGCCGCAACATCTGCCTTCACAGAGGTGTTTTTGGTCGTCTTTTTTGCAGGTGAACGCATTTTCAAAATAACTCCAATTGCTACGTGCGCAGGATAGCCCCGAAGCGATGGGACAAACCAGTGAAATAAGTCGAAATCCACGAGGAGTGGCCGAAATCGGACAAAAACAAAAAGGCGCAGGAAATCCCGCGCCTTTTCCGTAACTTACACTTCAATATCAGTGTTGTGCTGCGGCACCAGTTTGTTTTTGAGCCGCCAAAGCGGCCTGAGCTGCTGCCGCCTCTTCGGCAACCTCATCCCATTCCACAGGTTCAGGGGTTGCAACCAAGGCGTGTTTCAACACTTCAGACACGTGACTGACAGGAATGATTGTCAGGCCCTCTTTCACGTTGTCCGGGATCTCTGTCAGGTCTTTTTCATTTTCTTGGGGGATCAGAACGGTTTTGATACCGCCCCGCAGCGCCGCCAATAGCTTTTCTTTCAAACCGCCAATAGCCAAGACATTACCGCGCAATGTGACTTCGCCGGTCATGGCAACATCACGGTTCACAGCGATCCCTGTCAGGACGGATACAATGGACGTCACCATGCCAACACCCGCAGATGGACCATCCTTTGGCGTCGCCCCTTCCGGCACGTGCACGTGGATGTCGATCTTTTCGAACTGCGGTGGCTTCACGCCGATTTCAGGGCTAATCGAACGCACGAATGAGCTGGCAGCATCGATGGATTCTTTCATCACGTCGCCAAGTGTCCCCGTGGTTTTCATACGGCCCTTGCCCGGTAATTTCAGCGCTTCAATCGATAGTAAATCACCACCCACAGAGGTCCAGGCAAGCCCGGTCACAACGCCAACCTGGTTGTCTGTTTCCGCAAGACCATAGCGGAATTTTTTCACGCCTAAGAAATCATCAAGATTATCCGCGTCAACCGTAACAGATTTTTCTTCTTTCTTTACGATCTTGGTCACGGCTTTACGTGCTAATTTAGCGATCTCACGTTCCAGGTTCCGCACACCGGCTTCGCGTGTGTAATAGCGAATTATACCTTCCAACGCCCCATCCGTTACGCTAAATTCGCCTTTGCGCAACCCGTGGTTTGAAACCTGCTTATCGACCAAATGCTGTTTGGCGATCTCAGATTTCTCATCCTCAGTATAGCCAGCGAGCGTGATAATTTCCATGCGGTCCAACAGGGGGCCCGGCATGTTATAGCTGTTCGCAGTCGTCAGGAACATCACATTCGAAAGGTCGTATTCGACTTCCATATAGTGATCCACAAACGTTGAGTTCTGTTCCGGATCAAGGACTTCCAACATCGCAGATGCGGGATCCCCTCGGAAATCTTGGCCCATTTTGTCGATTTCATCCAGCAAGATCAACGGATTGGTCGTCTTGGCTTTTTTCAAGGCCTGAATGATCTTGCCAGGCATGGAACCAATATACGTCCGACGGTGGCCACGGATTTCAGATTCATCACGTACCCCCCCAAGAGAAATGCGGATAAATTCACGCCCCGTTGCCTTTGCGACCGATTTGCCAAGCGACGTTTTACCAACACCAGGAGGGCCAACAAGACATAGGATCGGGCCTTTCAGTTTTTTGGAGCGCTGCTGCACCGCGAGGTATTCAACAATGCGTTCCTTAACCTTTTCCAGACCATAGTGATCAGAATCTAGAACCTTTTGCGCATTGCCAAGGTCCTTTTTCACGCGGGATTTGACGCCCCATGGAATGGAGGAAATCCAATCAAGGTAATTGCGAACAACCGTTGCCTCAGCCGACATAGGCGACATGGACTTCAGCTTCTTAATTTCCGCATCAACCTTTTCACGCGCTTCTTTAGACAATTTGATGTCGGCGATCTTGGCTTCCAGTTCTTGGATCTCGTTCTGGCCTTCGTCACCATCCCCAAGTTCCTTCTGAATGGCTTTCATTTGCTCATTCAGGTAATATTCACGCTGGGTGCGTTCCATCTGGGTTTTAACGCGGGTTTTGATCTTTTTCTCAACTTTGAGAACAGACAATTCACCCTGCATCAGCCCATAGATTTTCTCAAGACGTTCGGCAACATCCAAGGTCTCTAGGATCTCTTGCTTTTTGTCGACATCGATGCCCAAGTGCCCAGCAACAAGATCAGACAATTCAGCAGGTTCGCGGGTCTCGGACACAGCTGTTAGCGCTTCTTCCGGGATGTTCTTTTTGATCCGCGCATAACGTTCAAATTCTTGATCCACAGACCGCAACAGGGCCTCTGCAACAGCAAGGTCACCCGGCACTTCTTCCAGGGCTTCGGCGCGGACCTCAAAAAAGTCATCGTTCTCGACGAATTCGCTGATTTTCACGCGCGCTTTGCCTTCGACCAACACTTTCACCGTGCCGTCTGGCAGTTTCAGCAATTGCAATACATTGGCCAACACGCCAATCCGGTAGATACCATCGGCAGTTGGTTCATCCACGGAAGGATCCATCTGGCAAGACAGCATGATTTGCTTGTCGTCTTGCATGACCTCTTCCAACGCACGAATAGAACGTTCGCGGCCAACAAACAGCGGCACGATCATATGGGGGAAAACAACGATATCGCGTAGGGGAAGTACGGGATAGGTCTGGTTTAGTTGCTCTTGCATTCTCAATCCTTGCTTAGCAAAAGACATAGGCCCCAAAATGGCAGCCATGCGTCTTTTCTGTTCCGGAGACCTAAGATGGGGATGTGTCCCCCCACTTTCAACCTGGATCCCATAAGTTGGCCGTTATCATGCACCGCCGAGACCCTCTCTGCAAGAGGGCACGACAGGTTTAACTAAGCTTTTCAGTTCGCCCGGCGCAGAGTTACTGTAGATTTCAGAACATTCAGTTAAATATAGCTGTTCTTCGGTGAAATTACACCTAGGGCGGCGGGTTATCGCCCTAAGCCACGGCCCCCTTAATACAACTGCAATAGACACCGATCACTTGACCCGCGCCTATTACGAGTGTTCGCCTGAACGACAATTGTACTTTACAAAGGTTCGATATCGCCCTGTGCGCGGTTTGCGTGGAAATTGCGCTCAAATTCAGCAAAGCGCCCTTGCGAAATCGCGTCACGCATGCCCTGCATCAGGTCTTGATAATATTGCAGGTTATGCCAGGTCAAAAGCATGCCCGAGATCATCTCTTGGCTGCGGAAAACATGGTGCAAATAGGCGCGTGAATAATTGGAACAGGCAGGGCATGTGCACGCCTCATCCAAGGGCCGCGGGTCATCCGCATGGCGGGCGTTTTTGATATTCACAACACCTTGGCGCGTGAACAATTGCCCCGTGCGCCCGGACCTAGACGGCAAAACGCAATCCATCATGTCAATGCCACGTGCAACAGCACCAACGATATCGTCGGGTTTGCCCACGCCCATCAGGTAACGGGGCTTGTCTGTCGGCAACATGTCAGGCGCGTAATCCAGACAGTCGAACATCTTTTCCTGGCCCTCGCCCACAGCCAAACCGCCAACCGCATAACCATCAAATTCGATATCACGCAGGGCCTGCGCACTTTCACCGCGCAGATCTTCTTCCAGACCACCTTGCATAATGCCGAACAACGCATGTCCAGGGCGATCACCAAATGCATCACGCGAACGCTGCGCCCACCGCATAGACATGCGCATGCTTTCGGCGATCCGCTTTTTATCCGCAGGCAAGGCCGGACATTCATCGAAACACATGACAATGTCTGACCCAAGCAGGCGCTGGATCTCCATGGAACGTTCGGGCGTAATTTTATGCTTTGATCCGTCAATATGACTGGAAAAAGTCACGCCTTCCTCAGTCAACTTACGAAGCCCGGCAAGACTCATCACCTGAAAACCGCCACTATCGGTCAGGATTGGTTTTTGCCAGTTCATGAACTTATGCAAGCCACCAAGCCGATCGATGCGTTCCGCCGTGGGGCGCAGCATCAAATGATAAGTATTGCCGAGCAAGATATCAGCCCCAGTGGATGCGACGCTTTCGGGCAGCATCGCCTTCACAGTTGCGGCAGTTCCCACCGGCATAAATGCTGGCGTACGAATCTCACCGCGTGGGGTTGATATCACACCGGTCCGGGCTTTTCCGTCGGTGGCGTTCAAAGAATAGCTGAATTTGGTCATACAGACCGAAATGTATCAGTTTTCAGAAAATGCCAAGAGGAAAATTATCAGATCTATGCCTGACCTCCGGGCGATGTTTCTATATTCGCGAATTCTAATGTATTTCGGTCAATCCTCCGCGCGACCTCTTCCAACTCCAAAACAAGTGTAATCGCGCTAGGAAGCAGTTTCTCGGCCGCATCATCAGACCAGTCATACACCAATTCCTGCAACTGAGACGCCAATCGCTTTAAGCGCTTGCTTTCCGCCTGAATGGCGTCCCAGTCCCCAGGTCGCAGGAATCTGACCCTTTGATCCGAGTTAGACATAATTTACCCATTCGCACTCTCTACCCCTTAAAAATAGAGGTTAGATAGAATTCGCACAATAACGCAGTTCAGTCATTTCGCCTCAGAATTGAGACAGCCGTGTGAATAATCACTTAATTACAATGGCATAAAGTAATACAAAAAATTGATTTACAAAATCGAATAATTACATTTACCATCGTCAAAATTGTAATACTTCCTCAAGAACTGTATCCATGAATATCGCACATGTTTTCGCCGCCAATCTAAGACGCCTAACAGACCAAGTTGGTAATATCTCCGAGGTCGCCAGACTGCTAGACATCAACCGCGCGCAATATAACCGCTATCTCAACTCAGAAGCTTACCCAAAGCCGGCCATCCTTGATCGGATTTGTAAGTTTTTTAATGTGGACGCGCGCATATTGACGCACCCCCTAAACCCAGATGACGTCCACGATTTGCCGCAGCCAGCGTTGAACAACACCGCATCTGAAATCAACCGTTATTGGGAACAAGCCGCACATTGGCTTCCTGGTGAAAAATCCGCCGCCCCAAGTTTGGAGGAAATTTCTGATGGGATGCATTTATTCTGGCGACCATCCATGGCACAGCTTGATCGCTATGTTTGCAGCCCTTTGCACATCAAGAGCCAACGCGGCATTCGCACCATTAAGATGTACGATGTGAAATCCACCTATTTGATGTCCCACACGACATTGCCAAAAGATCGTGAATATCGTGGGGTCGCATTGCGCCAAAACCATGGCCTTGTAATGCTTCTTTTCCCCAGTTCTTCTGTGGCAACGATGGCTATGGTGAACCTCACCAAGGATCATGGGATTAGCACGCAGTTCGTCGCGGGCCACCTCACCTTACCACGCGCAGAAATGCCAAACCGAAGGCGCACGACCCCCTGCCTATTGCAGCGCCTGCCCGTACAGCCACGATCCATCGTCACGGCAGCCCACAACAGTCGGTATTACACAAAGGAAGAATTGCCCGCCGATATCGGCGCAATGCTGACCGAAGCAGGGCATGTTGCCCTAGATTAATGCTAAAATGCGATCCTCATAGCCTGCTGCGTGCTTTTGCCCACAGCAGGCTATGGACCTTAGGCATCATAATCCTTATATCTTCAGTCAGGTAATGAAAGAACCCGCTATGACCGCAGATACATCCACGCCCATGGAAGGCGCTCCGCTGATCAAACCATCGTCAACAAGCCACGAGATGTATGACACCGTGGTTGAAGCTTGTCGTTCTGTGTTTGATCCGGAAATCCCCGTCAACATCTATGATCTTGGCCTCATCTATACGATTGAAATCAGTGACGAAAATGATGTTGATGTCATCATGTCATTGACGGCACCCGGTTGCCCTGTCGCCGGTGAAATGCCCGGATGGATTGCCGAGGCAATTGAACCCCTGCCCGGCATCAAAACCGTCAGTGTTGAATTGGTTTGGGAACCACCGTGGGGCATGGAAATGATGTCTGACGAAGCGCGGCTTGAACTGGGCTTTATGTAAGGAATCAAACGATGTTCGGTATTCCAGGCAAACAAGCCGTTACAATGACCCCCGCTGCGATCAAGCAGATTGCGAAGCTCATGGGAACCAAAGGCCACGCTGGCCTGCGCATTGGCGTGCGTAAAGGTGGCTGTGCTGGCATGGAATACACGATGGAATATGTCGATGCCGCCGACACACATGACGAAGTCGTCGAACAAGATGGCGCCTGCGTCATGATCGCGCCCATGGCCCAGATGTTTCTGATTGGCACAGAGGTAGACTATGAAGTTGGCCTGCTTGAAAGCGGCTTCAAGTTCAACAACCCCAATGTATCAGATGCCTGTGGTTGTGGCGAAAGCATCCGTTTTGAAGGTATGGACAAACCCGAAGATGGTTTGAAACTGCCCAACTAAGATCCCCCTGGCATCCATAACCGCCCGATGGTGGGTTTTCTTTGGTCGCCCCTTTCCTAAATTAAAAAGACGGCTGAAATCTCAGACGTAACTGTCGCTCAAGGGTGGCCGCTATGCAGCTCGGCAAAAAGCCTTTTCAGAGTTGAGCAATCCACAGGCTAGCATGCGCAGTCCGCGCTTGTGGTTTCCGCGATTCTATCCGCTCACACCTGTATGTGCATATATGAACATATAAAATGCAATCCTCACGCTTCTGTGTATTGAACGTGACGATGGTCGCCCCCAAATCAATCTCATCGGAAGCAACAAGACTTCCACCGAAACAAACGAACCCAGACCCGTAAGGAATATGAAAATGAAAACTGTAATCGCATCCATCCTCGCCCTGACTGTTGCTGCTCCTGCTTTTGCTGGTGCCAAAGACGTTGAAGCGCATTTCGCACAAGACAACACTGGCATTGAAGCCGTTGTTTTGGACAACCACTCACCAATCACTGCAGAAGCTGTTGAAATCTTTGCAGATCTCGCAGCAGAGGCAGGCACCGGCATCGAACCCCAATCAAACCCAGTTGCTGGCGTAACTGCATCTTCCAAAGGCGGCGTGAACCCGGTTGCCACAGCTTGGTTCGCAAGCCAATTGGCATCAGAAGACGCATCAGACAAATAAGTTGACCCAATTTTGAAATTGAAAAGCCTCGGAGATCACTATTCGGGGCTTTTTGGGTTCAAGCAGGTTTTCTAGTTTTCTAGTTTTCTAGTTTTCTAGTTTTCTAGCTTTCTAGTTTTCTAGTTTT
>NZ_JWIF01000063.1 GCF_000812685.1 Halocynthiibacter namhaensis | reverse complement strand
ATTTGGACCAGCGAAGGTTGGCTGTATCTTGCCGTCATCCATGACCTGTATTCTCGCCGCGTCATCGGATGGGCTATCAGTAACCGCATGAAGAAGGATCTGGCAATCCGGGCGTTAGATATGGCCGTTGCTTTGCGCCAACCACCGGAGGATTGCATTCACCATACGGATCGTGGTTCACAATATTGCTCAAATGAGTATCAGAAGCGCTTGTCCAAGCACGGTTTCAAGGTCTCGATGAGCGGCAAGGGAAATTGTTATGATAATTCTATGGTCGAGACGTTCTTCAAATCCATTAAGGCTGAGCTGATTTGGCGCAACCGTTGGGACACACGCCGTCAGGCTGAAGGCGCGATCTTCCAGTATATCAACGGGTTCTATAACCCGCGCCGTCGCCACTCATCGCTTGGCGGGAAAAGTCCCTTGGCTTTTGAGCGAAAGGCCGCATAAATGAGTTCAGAGACCGGAACGTAAGCGGGACAAGACCATCATGCAGAGACCTATCGCTGCGAACTCGAAATGACCGGAGGTCCAGCCGTACTTGTCTCCGTTGATCTCGCAACTACGAAAACAGTTCCCCAAGACCTGATTGATGCAATAAACGCTTGGCTTCAAGATGACGTCTAGGCAAAAACGCACAGAGCATGTGTGCATGGCGACGTTTAGTTTACGCATACACATCATTATTCTGTGATGGACCAACACCCAATTCAGGAATTGACCATGACCCATCTTCTTCACATCGATGCCTCTGCCCGCAGCCAAGGCAGTATCTCACGCGAGCTTTCCACAAAAATCACTGCCCGTTTTGAAGGCGCAACCATCACGCGTCGCGATCTTGCCAACGCGCTTCCCCAAATTGACGAGGCATGGATCGGCGCAAACTTTACTCCAGCGGCAGATCGTTCCGACGCACAAACCGCGCTGCTGGCCCAATCCGACAGCCTAGTGGATGAAATCATGGCGGCAGATGTGCTGGTCATTGGTGTGCCAATCTACAACTTCTCTGTCCCGGCATCCCTAAAAGCTTGGATCGACCTGATCAGCCGCGTTGGGCGCACCTTCCAATACACTGAAAACGGCCCACAAGGTCTGCTCACCAACAAACGCGCTATCTTGGCCGTGGCATCCGGCGGGACACAGGTAGAGTCTGCCATCGATTTCGCAGTGCCCTATCTGAAACATGTCCTGGCCTTCAACGGCATAACCGAGGTCGAGGTCATCGCCGCCGACGCCCTTGGCCAAGATGCCGAAGCAAAATTGCAATCCGCCCAAAGCGCCATCGCAGCATTGGCCACATAAGCCCCAACGGAACCAAGCGGGGCGTTCACCGCCCCGCCACCACCATAGGCCTTTGCGCATTGACTCGGGACCCGTTTCGGCATAAATCCTGCATCAACATCCGGAAGTTTTAATCTTCCGGTCCCGGCCCATGTCGGGATCGACCCCTGTCAGCGATATTCGCCCGCAGGGGCATTTGTGCATTTGCAGGGCTATTTTCCTGCTGAAATTGAAGCGTTTCATACATATGTATGGGGCAAAGGTTAACGACACGGGAGCTGTCTATGTTTGAGAATCTATCCGATCGCCTTGGCGGTGTTCTAGATCGCCTAACCAAACAAGGTGCCCTGTCTGATTCCGATGTGACCACCGCCCTGCGCGAAGTCCGCGTTGCCCTGCTTGAGGCCGACGTTTCCCTACCCGTCGCACGCGATTTCATCAAAGCTGTGCAAGACAAGGCTGCCGGTCAAAACGTCACTAAATCCGTGACACCTGGCCAACAGGTCGTGAAAATCGTTCACGATGAATTGGTGCATTTCTTGGCCGGTGACGATGAAAACGCGGGCGAACTAAAAGTCGACAACGCCCCCGCCCCGATCCTGATGGTCGGTTTGCAAGGCTCTGGTAAGACCACAACAACCGCGAAACTTGCCAAACGCCTCAAAGAAAAACACGGCAAACGCGTGTTGATGGCCTCTCTCGATATCTACCGTCCAGCGGCGCAAGATCAGCTTGCGGTTCTGGGTAATCAAGTCGGCGTTGACACGCTGCCCATCGTCAAAGGCCAAAGCGCCGTTGATATCGCCAAACGTGCGAAACAACAGGCGACCTTGGGCGGTTATGACGTCTATATGCTTGATACCGCAGGACGTTTACACATTGACGAAACTCTCATGCAGGAAGTGGAGGACGTGCGCAACGTCACCAACCCGCGTGAGACGCTTCTGGTCATCGATGGTCTGACCGGCCAAGATGCGGTCAATGTTGCGGAACAATTTGACGGCCAAATCGGCGTCTCTGGCGTGGTCCTGACCCGTATGGATGGCGACGGTCGCGGTGGTGCGGCATTGTCCATGCGCGCGGTCACTGGCAAGCCGATCAAATTCGTTGGTCTTGGCGAAAAGATGGACGCGATCGAGGAATTCCACCCCGAACGTATCGCGGGCCGCATCCTTGGCATGGGCGACATTGTTTCCCTTGTTGAAAAAGCCCAGGAAACCATCGAAGCCGAACAAGCCGAACGCATGATGAAGCGCTTCCAGAAGGGTCAGTTCAA
The DNA here is from genome assembly GCF_000812685.1 of Halocynthiibacter namhaensis. GTDB lineage: Bacteria > Pseudomonadota > Alphaproteobacteria > Rhodobacterales > Rhodobacteraceae > Halocynthiibacter > Halocynthiibacter namhaensis. Next base: position 181,737 of record NZ_JWIF01000063.1, on the reverse strand, counting down.
CATGAACGACCTGAAGATGCAGCTTGAACAGATGATCAAAATGGGTGGCATGGAAGGCCTTATGGGCATGATGCCTGGCATGAAGAAAATGGCAGCCCAAGCTGAAAAAGCGGGCATGGACGACAAGATCCTGAAACGTCAAATCGCGCTGATCCAATCCATGACCAAACGTGAGCGCGCCAACCCTTCCTTGCTGCAAGCCTCTCGTAAAAAACGCATCGCCAAAGGTGCTGGCCTCGAAGTCTCTGAGCTCAATAAGCTTCTGAAAATGCAGCGCCAAATGGGCGACATGATGAAGAAGATGGGTAAAATGGGCAAAGGCGGCATGCTGAAACAAGCCATGAGCGGCATGTTCGGCAAAGGTGGCGGCGGTATGCCTGCGGACATGGACCCCTCCCAGATGGACCCCAAAGCCCTTGAAGCGGCAGCCAAACAAATGGGTGGCAAACTGCCCGGCGGCATGGGTGGAATGGGCGGCGGTCTGCCTGGCCTTGGTGGCGCATTGCCCCCCGGTCTTTCCGGTTTTGGGAAGAAAAAGTAAGTGACAACATTCACCCCATATGTCGCGCCGGACTTGGCGAAGACCCGGATCGTTCTGGAAACGGAACGCTTGGTCTTGCGCCGTCCAGAGCCGCGCGATTTTGAGGTGTTCCGTGCGTTCTTGCATTCTGACCGCGCTGAGCACGTGCGCATACCTGGCCCGCCCGATGAAAACACGACTTGGCGCGCATTTTGTCATGTCATGAGCATGTGGGAAATGCGCGGATACGGACTTTGTATGGTTTGCCTAAAAGGTAACGACACAGCACTTGGTGGTATTGGCGCATGGCACCCCATCACCTGGCCGGAACGTGAAATCGGTTGGTCGATCTATGACGCGTCAATCGAAGGAGCTGGCATCGCACGTGAGGCCGCAGAGGCTGTGCGCAACTGGGCTTATAACACCTTGGGCTGGACCACCGCTGTCAGCTATATTGACCCGACCAATGCTGCCTCTATTCGCCTGGCAGAACGCCTTGGTTGTACAGTTGATGAAGCCGAAACAAAAACAATTGGCGACTGTATCGTCTACCGCCACCCAGCCCCGGAGGCCCTGAAATGAGTGACGCTGTGACCCGCGCCGCGGAGGTGCTGAAAGAACATCGTGAAAGCATTGATCGCTTGGATGCAATCCTTGTTTATACCCTTGGCGAACGATTTAAGCACACCCAAGCCGTTGGCGTCTTAAAGGCCAACCATGAATTACCCCCGTCTGATCCGGCCCGCGAAGCAAGCCAGATTGAACGACTTGAGGATCTTGCAGAACGTGCGAACCTCGACCCCGAATTCGCGAAGAAGTTCCTGAACTTCATCATCAGCGAAGTGATCCAGCATCACAAGAAACATCAGGAATAATATCGAAATCTCAGCGGGTTAACGCCCCTGATCAATAGCTTATATAGGAGAAATACATCATGGCTATGAAAATTCGTCTCGCACGCGGCGGCTCTAAAAAACGTCCTTTTTACCGTATTGTTGCTGCGGATTCCCGCATGCCACGCGACGGCCGTTTCATCGAGAAACTCGGCACATATAACCCACTTCTCGCGAAAGATTCTGAAGAGCGCGTGAAAATGGACATGGACCGCGTTAAACATTGGATGGACCAAGGCGCCCAGCCAACAGACCGCGTTTCTCGCATGCTCGAAGCTGCTGGCGTTATTGCGAAAAAAGACCGCAACAACCCGAAGAAAGCTGTTCCAGGCAAAAAAGCCCAAGAACGCGTTGAAGAAAAAGCTGCAAAAGCCGCTGACGCTGCTGAAGCTGCTGCTGCACCAGCAGAAGAATAAGAACGGCGCGCCCTTCGGGGCGCTCCATAGGATGGTCATTCATCCTATAAATAGAGAGAGACGCAAACATCTGCGTCTCTCTTTTTGTTTGTTTTCTCGCCTTGACGGCACGCCCCTGACGCGCGACTTTGGCAGGCAACAAACAACACTCTATTCCCGGCCCTCGGTCGCAGGTCACTGAAAGATTACAAATGAACAAAGACGTGGATCAGATATGCGTAGGCGCGATTGGCGGCTCCTTTGGCGTGCGCGGCGAAGTTCGGTTGAAAAGCTTTTGTGCCGATCCCGAAGCCATCATGGACTACCTTCCTTTGATTGCTGAGAATTCGGGCCAAAGTTTTCTAATCACTCTGACAGGCAACACCAAAAATGGTTTCACCGCCCGTCTGTCCGGGGTTGAAACCAAGGAAGAAGCCGATGCCTTGCGCGGTGTCCGTCTTATGGCTGATCGTGCCCGACTGCCCAGTTTGCCCAATGATGAATACTATTATTCCGATCTGATCGGCCTTGAAGTGCGTGACACCGGCGGCACATATTTGGGTACAGTCAAAGACGTGCGCAACCATGGTGCCAGCGACATCTTAGAGGTACAAACACAAGCTGTTGAAACCGTTCTTCTGCCCTTCACCGAAGCCGCAGTCCCCACGGTTGATCTGGCCAGTGGACGCATCATCGCCGACCCTCCCGATGGAATTTTTGCGTAATCCCCATCCAGATTAACATCAGACCATCTTAAACAAAGAGCACAGTACATGACCGAGCGCCCGAAGAAATCACATGGTCGCCTTGCGATTTCGGCAACCTTGCAACCCCGTGCCCTAATACGTGACCGCCCTGACCTAAAAGACGCATGGTCGGCGAAGATCATAACGCTGTTTCCCGAAGCGTTCCCTGGTGTTCTGGGCGCTTCCTTGACAGGAAAAGCGCTTCAAGATGGGCTGTGGCAACTGGATTGCATTGATCTGCGCCGCTTTGGCGAAGGCAAGCACCGCAACGTCGATGACACCCCATCTGGCGGTGGCGCAGGCATGGTTCTGCGCGCTGACGTGGTCGCCCAGGCATTGGATGAAGCCCGCAAAGGCGCGCCCATTGCCAGAGAAGATTGGCCGGTGGTTTTCATGTCTCCGCGTGGAAAACCCTTAACCCAAGCCATGGCACAACGCTTTTCAGAGGCCAAAGGCATGACCATCCTCTGTGGCCGCTTTGAGGGCGTGGATGAACGCGTTTTGGAAGAATATGACATCGAAGAGGTCAGCCTTGGCGACTTTGTTCTCACGGGTGGTGAAATCCCCGCCCAAGCCATGATTGATGCCACTGTACGCCTTCTGCCCGGCGTCTTAGGCAATGACGCATCTGCCGAAGAAGAAAGCCATTCCAACGGCTTGCTCGAGCATCCGCAATACACCCGCCCAGCGGAATGGCGCGGCCGTAAGATCCCAGATGTTCTGACGTCGGGCCACCACGGCAAGATCGCAAAATGGCGCCAATACATGGGTGAAAAAATCACCCAAGAACGCCGCCCTGATCTGTGGGAACGCCACAAGAACGATACCCAAAAGGGTTGAAATATACCAATTCCCCACCAGATAACGCTGGATAACAATAAAGGTTTTCTAGTGATGCTACATCGAACAACAATCATTGGCGGGGTTTTCGGTTTGGTCGCGCCCTTTATCGGCTTGTTCGTTGGGCTGCAGGTCTCAACTGTGCTGGCAACTTTGTTGTTGCTGCCATTTGTTGTCTTCTCCGCGCTAACACATACACCCATCGGGAACATTGACGCATGGGTTTGGGCCTTTTTTAGTGTTGCTGAGCGGCCTGCTCTGGGCTTTTGTGGCACGCAGCGTCTTTTGGTTCCGCCAATCTCGGCAAAAAGCCTGACAAACACCTAAAAAACAAGGCTTGCTCATCGCTGGTTGCTCGCCTATACACCGCCTGTCTGGCCCTCATATGAGTCGCCCGGACTGTCAGTTATTGCCATGGCGCCTTTCTTCAGGGCGAAAGAGGCGTAGCGACGCACAGATGAACACCACGCCGATCTCCGGCGGGCGGCATGACCGGACCCGATCGAAGACCAGGAGCTCTCGCGTGATATCAACTTCGTGGAATAACCACGAGCATCAAGGAGTTAGGTCATGAACCTGATTGCACAGCTAGAGGCGGAACAAATCGCCGCCCTCGGGAATGATATTCCTGATTTCAAACCGGGTGACACCATCCGCGTTGGTTACAAAGTAACCGAAGGCACACGTTCACGTGTACAGAATTACGAAGGCGTTTGCATCGCGCGTAAAAACGGTTCCGGCATTGCTGGTTCTTTTACCGTTCGCAAAATCTCCTTCGGTGAAGGTGTTGAGCGCGTATTCCCACTGCACTCCACCAACATTGACAGCATCGAAGTGGTCCGTCGTGGCCGCGTTCGTCGCGCTAAGTTGTACTATCTGCGTGAACGTCGTGGTAAATCCGCGCGTATCGTTGAGAACACAAACTACAAAGCCCCTAAAGCATAAGGACGGATACCATGAAAAAAGACATCCATCCGGATTACCACTTCATCGACATCAAAATGACCAATGGCGATATCGTAAAAATGCGTTCCACTTGGGGCAAAGAAGGCGACCAAATGGCGCTGGACATCGACCCATCTGCACACCCAGCTTGGACTGGTGGCAACACACGTCTTATGGACACTGGTGGTCGCGTATCCAAATTCAAAGCGAAATACGAAGGTCTTGGCTTCTAAGCTTTTTGACATTCGAACGTGTAGAAACCCGGTTGCAACGCAACCGGGTTTTTTCTTTGCCCTAAGACCGTTAAAAGTGAGCCGCAAAATCTACATTTTAGATTTAACGTAACGAAAATTTAAATTTGCACTTCCAAGACGGGATGAAATACGCAATTAGATTTTGTGTTTACGAGTGCTGGGGTTCAAAATGTTTAAACGTATTTTTGCGATGACTCGCGCCGTGGTCGCCTCATTGATCTTGAGCTTTGGACCGGCGCAAGCATTTGATGGGCTAACCCACTTCAAAAACACACCGTTGGGCACATGTACCGCTCATATGCAGGCCGCCTACACACCCCAAACAGGGCAAGGCAGGGTCTACTTGACCCTAGATGGGGCCTTCCCTGGCGGCACATATATTACCGCAACTCTTAGCAATGCATGGTCTGGGTTTCGCAGTGGTTATTCTAAAAGTACAAGTCGCCCCGTACTTACCCAATCAACCATCGAAAACTGTGGTATCTCTGACGTTGCAGATTTGGTGATTTCCCCTGCAGATAGAAGCATTATCTACACCGAGATTTATCCAGACGAAGCCACAGGTCGCCAAATCTACGAAAGCCAAACATATATTGGCTATTCATTCATCGGCACGGATGACGCAACCGGAGTTCGTTCCCGGTATGAATTTGCAGCTTCCGGGGTCACCAATACGATCGCAATCGCCAGTATTATTCCGCTCAATGCGCCCGCCCCCGAACCCATCATCACCCCTTCGTTAACAACAGTTCACCGGACAACGCCCTTCGATGTCGATGCCACCTTTTCACGCGATGTTACCGGATTTGATCCAGTTTCTGAAAGCAGCGACTTCAACATTTCCAACGCAAGCGTCACTGCCGTTTCGCAAAACGGCGCATCATATACGTTGACGGTCGTTCCAACAGGTGCTGGGGATATAGTAATGACAGTTCCAGCCAATGCTGCGCAGGATTTCGCAGGAACGCAGAACATCCTCTCGTCCGAAGTGACTGTGATTTACGACCCGAATGTCGTTCTGACCGAAGTTGTTGGGATGCCCGGCACCATAAATGCATCGCCGTTTGATGTGACAGTTGTCTTTGACAACGATGTATCCGGATTCGACCCCATTGGCACACCAGGGGACGTGAACATTACAAACGCCAATGTAACGCGGTCTCGGCCGGGCCCTCCAGCTATACACTGACGTTAACACCCACAGGCACAAGCAATGTGACACTATCTGTCCCAGCAGGCGTCGCCGAAAACGGCGCAGGAGACCCGAACACTGCGTCAAATGAAGTCACTGCGTTCTTCAACGCCAATGCCCCTTCGGTGGAGATCATTGGAGCCCCCGCAGCATTCAATGAAATTACGCCATTTGACGTAACCGTTCGTTTCAGCACACCCGTCATATTCTTCGACTTCAACCGACTCAATATAACGAATGCAACTGTAACTGGACCTCCATCTGACTTCACTCCAACTGAGGACTTTATGATAACAATCACCCCAACAAATACAGGTGATATTACAATCGCGGTTCCAACTTTCACCGCATATTCCCAGCCAGGTTTCAGCCCAAACATTCCATCTGCAGTGGTTACCATTCTCAGCGACATGACACGCCCCACTGTTGCCCTTTCAAGCAGCACCACAACGGCCGTCGGTACAACGCCGTTCACAGTCACTGCGACTTTTTCCGAAGATGTAACTGGGTTTAGTGATATCCTCAGCGATGTCACCGTCACCAACGGCACGACCACGTCTATCACTCAAGACACACCCTCGACCTATACAATTAAAATCACCCCCGATGGGACCGGCGAAGTCACCATCCGGGTGCCCGAAGACGCGGCAGTCGATGGTGCGCAGAATGGCAACCTCCCCTCATCACCGGCCAGCGTGGCACAGGCCGACAGCGAAGCCCCATCCGTCACCGTATCTGGCGCACCGACAAATTTTTCAGGCACGACCCCATTTACCCTTGATGTCACCTTCAACGAAGATGTCTCAGGGTTTGATGACATCGCTGGCGATCTAACCGTGACCAACGGCGCCGCGACATCCATCACGCAAAACACGCCTGCGCAGTATACGGTTGAGATCACTCCGGATAATTCCGGAGACGTCACCATCCAAGTGCCCGCTGGCGCAGCCGAAGACACGGCAAGCAATGGCAGCACTGTTTCCAATGCTGTCACAGTCTCCAGCACCCGCGTGGAAATCACTCAAAAGGCGATCTCTGATTTCATGGCAAGCCGTGCCAATGCTTTGGCATCAAACCAGGCTGGCTTAACACATTTCTTACGTGACAGAAGCTGTAACGCCTTCAATGCCAATGCATCAGAAGGCGGCGGCAGTGCATCCGGGTGTATATCCTCAAGCAACAGTTGGGCGGCGCTTGCGGCAAGTTGGTCGGACAACACATCCTACACTTTGTTGACCCTAGGGGCCCACCAAACGATCACCCCAGATCTTCTGATCGGCGGGATGTTACAACTGGATTCCATGCGCCAAGAGGCGAACTCTGCGTCCGGCGATGGCTGGCTTCTCGGCCCCTATTTTGTTGCAAAATCTGCTACACAACCTCTATTCTTTGAAGGTCGCCTTCTGTATGGCCAAACGGACAACACCATATCAATTGGTGACGAGGTCGACAATTTTGACACGGAACGTTGGTTGGCGCAGCTGCAAGTTTCTGGCGAGATCGCCATTGAAGAGACCAAACTGAACCCTTTGTTTGACCTCAGTTGGACCTCGGACAAACAACAGGCTTACACCACAACCAGCGGTCAATTGATCCCCCGTCAAAAGATCCAACTGACCCAACTCACGGCGGGCATGGATTTTGACACACCACTTCCGGCTGCATCTGGATCACTGTCTTTGAACGGCGGTCTGCGCGGAATCTATTCTTCGGTCACCAATGCCACCACCGATTACGAAGGTCTACGCGCCCGCGTCAGTGCCGGCAGCACCTATCGGATGCCAGCTGGCGCCATGCTTTCAATGTCCACATTCTATGATGGCATCGGGACTGATTATGAAAGCTTTGGCGCAAATCTTAACTTTGACTTCAAGTTCTAAGACATGAAACACCACCTCAACGCATATGGTGTTGGGGTGAAACACAATTCCCAGCGAACAGCAGATGCACAGGCTTGGCCCTGCTGCATCCCCTTCTGTCGCGCGCTCATCCTTGGACGCCCTGTTTCTTATATTATCCCTGGCCCTCAGGTTACAGGACGCGAAGGCCATTCCAGTAGTCGACAAAAAGAGTCTATTGACTTATCTGACTAAAACAATCAGATATTATATCAGCAGACCAGAATAGGTCGGTGAAATGGAATCAAGCGAACAGACAAGGAAACGACATGAATGCAATCGCCCACCCAAACACGCTGACAAGCACATCCGTTCCGCAACAACAATCCATCTACGACGCGCGCCTGCTGACGCAAGGCAACCCATGTGCGACCATCCTTCTTGATGATCAAACGTATGTTCTGCGCATCACCAAAGCTGGCAAACTGATCCTAACGAAATAATGACCGCAGGTTACGCATCTGCTTGCTGCAAAAGCCAGTCACAGACGCGGGAAACATCCCGTCTGCAGCCATGCTTTTCAGACCATACCAAATAAAAACCCGACCCGGCATCAGGCGCTGGCCCCGAGAACTCTACCAATGTTCCATCCGCAAGTTCTTTTTGCACTAAAATCTTGGGTACCAAGGCAATACCTTCACCTCCGCACGCCATGCGAATACACATCGCGGCTTGGTTGAAGCGTAAACCATTCTCAACCTTATCCGGCACCACACCTAGATTTCTGGCGAAATACCCGGCCCATCCGGCATGGCCATCGTGCAGCAAATTCGAGTCGCAAAGATCTTCCACAGTTACAATTCCCCGGATCAAATTTGGCAGGCCGACAATAACATTGTCACCGGGAAACAACAGTTTATGCGTAATGCCTTTGGCATAAGGCGGCGGGCTTTGGCGAATCGCCAAATCTGCCTCGCCCCCCACCACATCGCTTGTGGCTTCAGATGCGCTGACTTGTAAATCAACCTTACTCAGATCAGAAAACCCAGGCAGTCGGGGCAACAGCCAGCAACTGGCAAAGGATGGCGTGACACTTAGAACCAACGCGGTCTTCTCAGCCTTACCCAACACCTTATTCGTTGCGTCCTTGAGCGTGTGCAATCCCTGCCGAATGTCAGCGGCATATGCCCTGCCCTCCGGCGTCAATTTCACACCACGGGTCAGCCGCTGAAACAAGGGCGTTTTCAAATCAGCCTCGAGGCCACGTATCTGCTGTGCAACCGCACCATGGGTCACGTTCAATTCTTCCGCAGCTTCGCGAAAATTTTCATACCGGGCAGCCGCTTCAAAGGCCCTAAGTGCAGTAAGAGATGGAAGATGTGACACATGTATATCCTGTAGATTTCCTACAGCATAGTGCACGAGACATGAAGTGTCGAACCCCTCAAATTCTGCAAGATGAAAGGACCATCGCAAAAGGATCAAACAAATGACTGACACATTGAAAACCGCCATCATCACCGCAGGCGGATCAGGCATGGGCGCGGCTGCCGCCCGTAGGCTAGCAGCAGACGGATACAAAATCGCCATATTGTCGTCATCCGGTAAGGGCGAAGCATTGGCAGTTGAACTGGGCGGCATAGGCGTAACCGGGTCCAACCAGAACAACGATGATGTGCAAGCCATCGTCGATGCTGCAATGGATGCTTGGGGACGGATTGACGTGTTGGTGAACAGTGCAGGTCACGGCCCCCGCGACGAAATATTGGGCCTATCCGACGACGATTGGCACCAAGGCATGGAAGTCTACTTTCTGTCCGCCGTACGCCCCACCCGCCTTGTCACCAAAATCATGGAAGCGCAGGGAGCAGGATCAATCATCAATATCACGACCTTCGCCACCTTCGAACCTGACCCGGTCTTCCCCACCTCCGGCGTCATGCGCGCGGGGCTTGCTGCTTTCAGCAAACTCTTCGCAGACAAATACGCAGCCAAGGGGATCCGAATGAACAATGTACTACCTGGGTTCATCAATTCACTGCCCGAAAAAGAAGAGTTCAGATCCCGCATCCCAATGGAACGATACGGCACCACCGAGGAAGTCGCCGCGACAATCGCGTTTCTCGCATCAGATTCCGCAGCATACATCACCGGACAAAACATTCGCGTCGATGGCGGTATTACGCGCGCTCTATAACGGGATTGCTTGAAAAGCGCTGCGACTTCCCATATTGCAATACACTATATATAGTTGCCGCAATTGGGTAACCAAACAACAGGCCGGGGGCAGTCGTGGCGCATATTATCGTCGTTGGAAATGAAAAAGGCGGGTCGGGGAAATCCACAACCGCCATGCATATCGCCACTGCATTGGTCCGCATGGGGCATAAGGTTGGGGTGCTGGATTTGGACCTTCGCCAGAAAAGCTTTGGCCGTTTTGTTCAGAACCGTAATCTACAAATGCAGGCGGCAGGCGTAACATTGCCGTCGCCCGAATATCACGATTTGCCTCAAGTGGATCAGTCGGAACTGCAACCAGGTGAAAACATCTATGACCGGCGCTTGTCCGCCGCCGTCGCTATGCTGGAAACCAATTGTGACTTTATCCTGATTGACTGCCCTGGCTCACACACTCGCCTAAGTCAGGTTGCGCATTCCTTGGCTGACACATTGGTCACACCTCTGAATGATTCATTCATCGATTTCGATCTCTTGGCACAAATCGACCCTGAAACCAACGCAATCAAAGGTCCTTCTGTTTACTCAGAGATGGTCTGGAACGCGCGCCAATTGCGTGCCCAAGCAGGCCTGCCCCCGATCGACTGGATCATCGTACGCAACCGCCTTGCGGCCCAAGCGATGCACAACAAACGCAAAATGGAAGAGGCCCTGACAGCATTATCCAAGCGTATTGGGTTCCGCGTCGTCAAAGGGTTCGGTGATCGCGTGATCTTCCGTGAACTCTTTCCGCGCGGCCTAACATTGCTGGATCTACGCGACATCGGTGTTGCCGGTCAGATGAACATTTCGAACGTGACCGCACGCCAAGAGTTGCGCGAATTGATGAAAAGCCTGAACCTGCCTGGTGTCACGGTCGATTTCTAAGCGCCCTTCATTCCACGCATAAAAAAACCGGCATCAAACATGCCGGTTTTTCTTTTTCTTATAGGCGCACGCCTTAACGTGGTGGACGGATATAGCGCTGTAACGACAGGCTAGACGCGCCAACAGTCGCACTGGACGAACGATCAGGCACAACGGCCACGGCATAGATCCCAGATCCAACCTTTTTGACCAAACGTGTGTTCGTTTCATCAGAATTCACCAGACTTGTCGCGATACGTTGCCCGGTGCCTTCATAGTCAAACAAAACGATTTCCGCAGGGCCACCAACAGAAACACCGTCAATCACAACAAAGCTTTCTGTATCGACTTCAAACAAATACCACTGGGTTTCGCCGCCTGCGTTCTCCGTACGAAGGTTGCGTTCTAAAACGCCCAGATCTACCATCTCAATTCCCGAACTTGCGGGCGGCAGAATTTCAGCATTGTCATAGGCTTCCGCCAACAGCGCTGCTTCCGACAGCTCCATCAATGTCAGTTCAAACGCGCCGCTTCCCTCGTTGCCAAAGGCCGTGACCGATGCACAATACGACCCTGCAGGAAGTTCCGTTCTGTTATCAATGCGGCTTCCGATGCCAAGCCCGTCTGCATCATCATTTTCGCCAATTTTCGTACCATCGGCCGTGTGCAGCCACAGATACGTGTCGAAGCTATTGCTGGTTGCCGTGAGACGCAAAGCCATTGGATCTGCCAACTCAAAGCTGAAGTCTTGGCTGTCACCCGCAAGCAGACCTTGCAGCATCTCGGCTGTTCCACCAGCGACAAATGGCGCGTTCAAAACCGTTGTGTTTTCCGCATTGCCACAGGGATCGCTGGGCATATTCGTGTCAGCACGTGCCGCGACCTCATCAGAAAACTCAGAGATCGTAAAGTCAACGGCCCCTGTCGCTGCCGGATCATAGCCCGTCACCGCCACACAGTAATCCCCAGCAGGTAACCCGTAATCAATACCGATATGACTGTCTGTGCCGCCCGCACCGTCATCGTCGGTGGCGATCTCGGCACCATTGACGTCAACCAAGGTCAACACTGTATCCAGCTCAGTACTGCGTGCGATCAGGGACATGCGCGTGCCATCTGCAACGCTGAAAGAAAATGCTGATGGCGTCGCACCACTCAAGTTGATGGTTTCCATACCATCACCGATAGGATCCTCAATCTGGGTAAGGTTTGCCATCGCATAGCATTCACTTGGGTTGGCTGCGTTGTCGCCTCCCTCCCCAATTGGGCTTACAAATGGGGATACGACTGGGGTTTCCACACCGGTACGGATTTGCAGGGCAACTTCCGCATTATATCCGATGGGTGTCCCGCTGCCATTGGGGAGATCAGTATAGGTGCTGACCTGCGCACAATATTGCCCCGCTTCAAGTTCCAAGCTGACCAGAGAATTCAGATCACTGCCACCATCATCATTGCCAAGCAACGCGGCACCCGTGGCATCAAAAATCACCACAACCGGATCAACATCTAAAGCCAGTGTTTCAATCGTAATACCCGAAGCAACTGTAAGGTCTAATTCGATGTAAGCAGGTTCATGCCTTGCCATCGACACACGTGAATCAATCGCAGCACCTGGCGTTCCGCTCAGCTCATGTTGGGCCTGCGTCAAAACAACCGGCTGTCCACAGGCCCCAACATCTTGTGCCGCGACGGCCCCAACGGAAGCAGCAAGCATCCCAACGGAGCTTAGCAAAAGTGATTTACTACAAATATGTTTCATGGGCTCTCCTGCCACAATAATGTCGCGCCCCGAGGCAAGTGCCTTGGCGCAAGGGATGATTAATTTCTGACGTCCGCCAAGGCCATTGTCAAATACGTTCCCGAAAACACAGGCCACTCGGCGCAAATCCCGTCACGCCATTTTACAAACTGTTTATGTCCAAAAGATGATATCGACATAAATTTGAAAATTTTGATTGCCCCGCTGCTGAGGTCTCATTAGCAACTTTAAAAAGGCCCAAAAAAACAGGAGACACAGCAATGCCTCGGAAGAATGTTCTGTTCATCATTATTGATCAATTGCGCGCCGACTGTCTTGCTGGCGCTTTGGCTGAACATGTGGATCTGCCACATCTTCGCGCTTTGATGGATGACGCCGTGGTGTTTGAGAAGAACTATTCCGCGACAAACCCTTGCGGACCTTCGCGCGTATCGATCCTAACATCACGCTATGCGATGAACCATCGCAGCATCCGCAATGGGACCCCTCTTACCCATGACACCCCCAACATCGCAACTGAAGTAAAAAAAGCCGGATATGATCCGCTTTTGTTTGGCTATACCGACACATCGCAAGACCCGCGCGCATACCCTGAAGGTCACCCATCTCTCACCACCTACGAACACCCCATGAACGGGTTTACCGAGGTCTGCGAGATGCGCCTTGAACAAAGTGTGGCCTGGCGGGATGACCTACGCGCCAAAGGCTACGACATCGAAGGCGACGACATATTTGACATTTTCCGCGTAAACACGCCTGCCGGCCAAAGCCCACGTCCGAATGATCCTGCCCTCTATGCGGCCGAAGACAGCGATACTGCGTTTCTTGCCAATGAATGTTTGAAGGGTCTTCAAAATCAAGGGGATAAGCCTTGGTTCGCGCACCTCACTTGGATCCGCCCTCATCCGCCTTTCAATGCTCCCGCGCCCTATAACGACATGTACGACCCGGCGTCCCTGCCCCTGCCCGAGCGCCTGACACGCGCGGATGAGCAGGCCTTTCATCCCTATATGAAACCCCTGCATGACTATGCCGATATAGCCAGCACCGTGGAGGGTTTCGCCAATCTTGATGACAGTGACGAAAACGTCCAAACTTTACGTGCGATCTATCTGGGCCTAGCGACCGAAGTCGACCATCACCTCGGGCGCGTTGTGCAATGGCTTAAGGACAGCGAGCAATATGAAGACACCCTACTGGTCGTCACTGCGGACCATGGTGAATTGCTTGGCGACCGTCATGCATGGGGGAAACTTGCCCCATTCAATGCGGCCTATCACACGCCGCTGATCATCCGCGCCCCCGGTGAAAAACCACATAAGATCAGTGCCTTTACGGAATCCATCGACGTCACCCCCACCATTCTTGACTGGATCGGACAAGCCCGCCCATCTTCTATGGATGGACGGTCCTTGATGCCCTGGGTCAAAGGCGAAACCCCAGACTGGCGCGATTATTCCTATTCAGAACATGATTTTGCCAACCCAATTTCATCAACCCCTTGGGAACGCGAATTGGGCCTGCACCAAAGCAACGCAAATTGCGCAATCCTAAGGGAAGATCGCTTTACGTTGGTGCAGTTTGCCGATGGGATGGACCCGATGCTGTTTGACGCAGATGGCCAGGGAGAGCTTGAGAACCTCGCCGACAACCCCGCATTCGCCAGCGAGATGTTGCGTCTAACCCAAAAGCTTTTGCGCCATCGGATGCAGAACACCGACCATACCCTTAGCACGACGATGATTACAAAAGACGGCCCCATCGAGACAGTCAGGCCACGCTAGCGGGCAAATATGCAGCTGCGGCATACCCTTCGCATACCCCTTGAAGAATATTCCTGCCCTTAGGGGTGCACCAGCAAGCTGGCCTCTCGCCCACGCAAGCATTTCCGCGCCGTTGGTCCGTAAGCGTCTGGCGCAACGGCGAGCTCAGGAAACAGGTCAAACAGCTCTTGCCTCACCGCGTCCTCAATTGATCCAATGGTGGTCGGCCCGGGAAAGAAACTTTCCGAAAGGCAATTCTCAGCCGAAACGATCTCATGTTCGTCAAAAAGCATGTGATAATACGTAATCGTTTCACATGGTTCGCTAAAGATCGTGTCGCCATTCACAAGATGTTTGGCACAGGCCAAAACTTCAGTTTCGCCAAACAGGAGTTCCGATCTCCAACCCTTCAACAACATACGATGAAGGGGAGACACCCACAAATCCCGTGTATTGCCGAGCACACCCTTGCGAAATATGATCGGTGCGAAGCTGCCTTGCCCCGCGACTGTGCGGCTGCCTATCCACCGGATCGGATGGCATCCATGGTCCCGCGTTATCACCAGATCGCCAATCTTAAGGTCTTCGATCTGCTTCTGCCCTGCTGCAGTCGCAATCAGCGTGCCCTTCGCAAAACATGTCAGAAGTTCACTGTAAGTGGCATTTCCCAAGCCATTGGGTGGCCCAACAGTATATGTTTCACCCGCTATCAGTTCAAATGTGGTGACATAGCCTTGCAAAGAATCAAAGCTTGCTGAGTTACCCTCGTGCAGATCATAGATAAATCCGACAGAGACGCCGGAAGAATTGAAAACCTCAAACTCATTTTCAGGATTGGTCAGCACGTCATCAAAAACGGTACCATCAATGTTACCCGTCAGCCGTTGCAACGGTGCCTGAGAAAACCCGCCCTGGGAATTGGGCCGACCGTCATTGAAGATATTGTCTTCGTTGTCTGTGTCAGAAACCGTGGCAACAGACGGCGTTGCACCTGCGGCAACGGTAAAGGTGCCACTCGTCGCGATCGTGCCGAATACATAGTTACCACCGGTAATACCGAGGTCGGCGAGGGAATACACCAGTATGGTTCTGTCAGTCATTGGCTGCTCGGCGGCTTAAAGCAACGCGAAAAACATGCGTCAGGGGGGAACTGCGATACTGGGGAACTTGCCCATGTAGCTGCGGAACGCCTTTTCGCTCAACCTGTACTTTTGTGCAAAATCAATAACCTAAAGGTGAATCACGTAAAATTTGATTCTACCGAAGGGTGCATTTAATTCATTTTCGAAACAATGATTTCAAACATCCAAAAATCAGACAATTCGGGAAACGAAAACGGGCGCCTGGTTTGGCGCCCGTTTTTATGTTTTCAGGATGTATCAGTTGTTGTCTGATGCGCCTTCGGTTTCGAGGTTTCCTGGGTCGAAGACCGAACCGAATGGGCTGGCTGGGGCTTCTTCTGTTGCTTCAGCCTCGCCATCTTCTGCACCATCAAGGTTGGTCGGTGCAAAGACGTTGCCGAATGCACCTGTGCTGTTGCCAGATGATGCCGGTGCCGTGGTTGTTTCTTCTTCCACGGTCTCCCCATTGGCCGCCGCTTCTGCCGCACGCGCCGCAGCTGCTGCAGCACGACGTTCCGCCAAGGCCCGCAAGTTTGCTTCTGCTTCAAGGGCACGTTGTTCCTGACGTTCGGTTTGAACCTGTGCGATACATTGCGCAGGATTATGCGACATGGAATTCACCACCGACAGACCCACAGCGGCAACCAACATGATCAAAGCAATCATAGCTGGGTTGCGTGATAGGAAGCTTGGCAGACGGAAACCACCGTCAACCTTTGCAACCGTATCACCAGATGCAGCCGCCTGAAGTTCCTTGCGGCGCTTCAAAGCTTCGTTGGTCAAGGCTCCAAACACCGTCCCCACAATGATGATAAAGGCCAAGGCCGAAATCGCAGGGCTGATACCGTAACGCACTTTTTGCGCCAGCTCGATCGTCAAGGTCGGATAGTCACCGAACGTGAAGGTCGTGGTGTTATAGTTCTCAAAGCTCGCCAGAAACGCCAGCACTGCAGATGTCGCAATCGCGGGCATCATGAAGGGCAGAAGGATCTTGGTAAACGCTTGGGTATGGGACGCGCCCAAATCCAAAGCAGCTTCGTTCAGGGTCAGGTCATAGCGCTGCAAACGCGCCACCAGAACCAGCATACAGTAACTGGCGATAAAGGTGGATTGGCCGATGATTGTCAGGAACAGACCATCTGCCAGGATGCTGTCTGGGCCAAGACCCAGCCAATTGTTCACCCGCTGCCAGAACACAACTGTTGAGATCCCCAACACCACGCCAGGCACCAAGATCGGCGCAATCACGATGGTGTAATAGGTCGCCCGCAGCTTTGGCCAAACCTGTGTCAGGATCAGCGCACCTGACAGCCCCATGGTCACAGACATGATCACAGTGCCAATGCCCACAATAACTGAGTTCTTAATGCCGTTTAGGATACGTTCATCCTGAAACAACTCAGAGAACCAAGCATAGGTGAAACATTCCCAAGGGCTGACACTTGGAAAACCATTGGAGTTAAACGCCGTGATCGCCATGATGACCAATGGACCAAGCAGATAGGCAAAGAAGATGCCGAGATAGACCCAGATCGATACACGAAGGAAGAGATTATTCATTTGCCAATATCCCCCATGTTAACTTTGAACAGCTTCATGAATGCAAGCACGATGATGATACAGCTGACCAAAAGCACGACGGCATATGCCGCGCCTTGCGACCAATTTCCGCCGTCGTTGAACCATTGGTAAATGATCTGCGTGAACCAAAGCGAGCTGGGCCCACCTAGGATCTGAGGTGCAGCAAGTGCGCCCGCAGACAACATAAACACCATAGTACAACCAGACGAGATGCCAGGTTTTGCATAAGGCACAACGATGCGCCAATGGATCCGCCACCAAGGTGCACCCAGATCGCGGGCGGCCTCAATTTGGTTGCCATCAAGGCTTTCGATCACGTTGTACATCGGGAAAACCATCAACAGAATATAGGCATAACCAAGCCCCGCATAAAGCGCGACATCCGCCCGGATAAAGTCAAAAGGTTCATCCAATATCCCCATGCCGATCAACACAGCGTTGATCATACCCGTTGCACCGAAGATGATTTTCAACGCGAAAGCACGCAGAATTTCATTGATCCAGTATGGAATAATCAACAGCATCGCGAAGATACGCAGCTTCATGCCCTTGGCGACTTGGCCAAGGAAAAACGCAATCGGATAGCACAGCAAAAGGTTAAAGATCGTCACACAGATAGCGGCGATGATCGTGCGCATGAATACTTTTAGATCAACATAGTTGTAAGCATCAGATGCGCCCTCGGCCCCATAAATCAGGTGGCGGTAGTTTTTAAGCGTGTAATCCCCAACTTCACCAGAAGGCAGGTATTCACGCAGCGAATAATCCAACATCGACAGCTGGGGCAGGATGATCAACACCCCGATCCAGAAGGTCATAACCACAAGCAACGTCGTGCCTAGGACCTTTCCGTTATGCTGGTAAAAGTTATGTAAGAAACCGTTTTTCATAACGCCCCCTTATTCCGTCGCCAGTTCACCGGCAGGAACAGCCACAGCATTCTGTGTCTCATATTCCAAGGTGATCTGCTGACCGGTGTGGTCCTCAAAAGTTTGACCAAGATTGGGGATCGATACTTTGATTTCCTTACCGCCGTCACCTTCCGTGAAGATGTTGAACGTGTTGCCTTCAAATTCCTCATGATTGACCTTCGCCGTCACGAAATGATCGCCTGCACTGCCTGTTTCCGCGATCGACAAAGCTTCGGGGCGGATGAACATCATGGCTTCGTCGCCGACCTTCATCTTGCCCTGATTGGCCGTGGAAATGCGTGACACCAGATCACCGGAACGGTTGGTGGCGATCAATGCTTCTTTGCCACGGATTTCCTTAACCGTGCCACGGAAGACGTTATTTTCGCCCACAAAAGACGCAACAAAGGCGGTTGATGGATCGTTGTAAATGGTTTTGCCGTCACCGATTTGATCGATGATACCCGCTTTCATCACAGCGATATTGTCTGACATGGTCAGCGCTTCGCCTTGGTCGTGGGTGATGTAAATGAAGGTAATGCCAACGCGTTTTTGAATTTCGCGAAGTTCTGTACGCATATGTTGACGCAGCTTAAGGTCAAGCGCTGAAAGCGGCTCATCCAGCAGCAACACATCAGGTTCAGCACAAAGCGCACGCGCAATCGCCACACGTTGTTTCTGACCACCAGACAGTTCAGACGGCAACTTATCGCCCTGCCCCGGCAGCGCGATCATGTCCAAAAGTTCGTCCGCACGTTTGCGGCGTTCCTTGGCAGAAGCCCCGGCGATTTCCATTGAAAACGTGATGTTTTCCCAGACTTTCATCAGGGGGAACAAGGCGAGGTTTTGAAAGATCAAAGCTGTGGGGCGTTTGTTCGGGCCAATGCCCGCCATGTCATTGCCACCAATCAGAACCCGGCCTTCGGACGGGTCAAGAAATCCTGAAACAGACCGCAAAATCGTCGTCTTCCCGCAGCCTGATGGGCCGAGGAACGAAAAGAAATCGCCGCCATTGATATTTACGTTTGCGTCGCGCACTGCAACGAAATCGCCGAACCTAATCCATAGGTTCTCGAGGTTTACCCCGACACCAGCACTCATATTATTCTCCCCGCTGTAAGTAATTCTGACGTTTGCCACCTAATGGTGGTCGTTGTTCCGGCGTCAGCCCCGGAAGGGTCCGGCCCCAAACAGGGACCGGATCGTGTTTCTGACAATCCGCTTATGCAGATTTGAAACGGTTCACGAACTCTGTGCGAACAGCCGCATACCAAGGCGCTTCCGCAGGCCATGGGTTCAGGTTTGCCAAGCTGTCACCAGGATAAGCTTCCGCAAAGTTCTTCTTATAAACATCACCGGTGTGTGCATCTGCACCCAGAACCGGGCTGTTATAGCCGTGGCTGTCGATTGCAACGCCAGCATCTTTCGCACGATATGCAAATTCGATGAAGGCATAGATCTGATCCGTGTTGGTCGCGCCAGTTGGCATGGACATGCCGTCAACCCAAGCCATCGCGCCTTCAACAGGTGCTTGGTAGGTTACAGGATCACCCGCAGATTTAAGCGCAAGTGGTGGACCATCCCAAGTTTGACCCACGATCACACCGTCATTCAGCAGGCCATTTTTCTGGCTATCCGCGTCATTCCAGATCAGTTTAATGCGATCTTTACGTGCGACACACCAATCGGTGACTTTGCCCCAGACTTCACGCATCTTTTCTTCGTTTTCATAAGCAGCCCAGATGGAACCTGCCTCCATTTCGCCAGAGGCTTCCATGTACAGACCGGCACCCAGCATCATGGAATGTGCGCGACCCATGGTTTTGCCAGCATTTTCTTCGGACCAAACGTCACCATATGATGGCGCATCCCCATTCGGAGCCCACAGATCAGTGCGCCAAGCCATGCCTTCAGTGCCCCAGATATGTGGCAGCCAGGTGGAACCATTGCCACCAAAGTTCCAAGCGTTTTCACCAATGGCGGACATCGCAGGGTTCACGCGATCAATCTCAACGCGGGACATGTCAAACGGTTGCAGAAGCTCAAGTGGCTCCCACTGAAGGGAACGGTTGTTGGTCGGTGACACGATGTCAAAGCCCTGACCATTGGTCGCCTTCATCTTATTGATAATTTCCTCATTCGACCCGATACCGGTGTAATTGATCTTAATGCCGGTTTCGCCTTCGAAGTCAGAGATAAACTGATCGGGCAAATAGTCGGACCACATAAGAATGTTGATTTCGCCAGATGTTGCCAGCGCGTTTTGTACCAATGCAGGTGTCGCAAGCGCAGCACCACCAACAGCTGCGGTGCCCTTCAGCACCGAGCGGCGGTTAATCGTAGATTTTGTCATATAAACTCTCCCTAGTTTTTTGATCGGCCGGTTGTCCCGACACGAATTTTGGTTTGCCTCACCAGCCTCCGCCGGTTTAATCCAAACCTGTGTTCCGGAATGGTAATCCCGAAAACGCTCCTCCGTGTACCAGACAATCGGTCATTGCGGCACAGGGATATAGCCAGAATCTAAAAGCCATATGACAATCAGATGATATACGACGAAAAATGTCAAAAAATATCTTGCAAAACTAGTATTTGCGCTGATTTTCACAATTTTCTCTATACATGGCCAAATGAGAAAATAAGTCCAGATTTCAGCGGATTTATGGAAAATACGTCACTAAAACCGCATTTTCCCTGCCCGGATATTTTCAGGACAGGGAAATATCTACAGCAATATGCTAAAATTAGATGCAATCCACGAACAGCTGACGTGTATTTTCCGCTGTCAACGCGATGGGGTTTCCGCCGCAGGATGGGTCGGCAAGGGCCTGGCGGGTCATCTCATCCAGCTGTTTGTCGTCGACGCCCAGTGCTGACAATTTGCGTGGAATGCCGAGGCTGTCGTTGAAGTCTTGCACGAAGCTTTGGAAGCCCTTAAAGCCGCCCTCAATCCCCAGATACGCTGCGGCCATGTCGAAGCGATCCGCGATTGCAGAAGCGTTAAAGTCCAACACCGCAGGCATGCAAACCGCATTGGTCGTGCCGTGATGGGTGTTGTAAACCGCCCCAATTGGGTGGCTGAGCGCATGGATCGCGCCAAGGCCCTTTTGGAAGCCCGTCGCCCCCATAGCCGCCGCCGACATCATATGCGCGCGGGCCTCGATATCGGTGCCATCGTTGAACGCGCGCGGCAGGTAATCCTTGACCAAACGCATGCCTTCCAGCGCAATGCCTTGCGACATCGGGTGATAATGCGGGGAGGAATACGCCTCAACGCAATGGGCAAAAGCATCAAGCCCGGTGCCCGCCGTGATAAAGCCCGGCATGCCAACGGTCAGTTCAGGATCCGCAATCACAATCGCGGGCAGAACTTTGGGGTGGAAGATGATTTTCTTCTCATGCGTGACGGAGTTCGTGAGGATAGACGCGCGACCAACCTCGGACCCCGTGCCAGCAGTTGTCGGCACAGCGATGATCGGCGCGATGGCGTCGGCGTCCGCACGGGTCCACCAATCGCCCACGTCCTCAAAATCCCAGATCGGGCGGGTTTGACCGGCGTGGAACGCAACCATTTTACCAAGGTCCAGACCAGAGCCCCCACCAAAAGCAATCACACCATCATGGTCGCCCGCCTTATAAGCGGCAACACCGGCAGCGAGGTTCAATTCACTTGGATTAGGGTCTACTTCAGAGAAAATCCCGCGCCCAAGACCGGCTGCCTCAAGAATATCCAAGGCCTGTGCAGTGATCGGCAAAGGCGCTAGCCCCTTATCCGTGACCAAAAGCGGGCGCTTCATGCCAAGGCTTTTGCAGGCCTCAGCCAGCTCACTGATACGGCCAGCGCCGAACTTCATCGTGGTCGGATAGGACCAGTTTCCAACAAGGTTCATGTCGTTACCTTCTTCAAGTGGTAGGATTTCGGACGGGTCAGGTTGTGGAAGCCAATCACAGACAAGCCACCCCCGCGCCCGGTGTTTTTGCAGCCGGTCCAACACAGGCCCGGATCAAGATAATCGGCACGGTTCATGAATACTGTGCCGGTTTCCAGGTCATCGCCAATACGCGCCGCCCGGTCGACATCTTGCGTCCAAAGGCTGGCGGTCAGGCCAAATTCGCTGTCGTTCATCAATTTGATCGCTTCCGCGTCGGAAGACACTTTCATGATGCCAACAACCGGACCAAAGCTCTCATCGCGCATGACGCGCATGGAATGATCAACATTGGTCAGGATTTGCGGCGTCAGATAAGCACCGCCGTCGTCCTCAGCCATTGTGTCGATATGTGCCACGGCCCCATCGGCCACGGCTTCCGCGATCTGGGTGCGAACCTCAGTCGCAAACCGTACATTCGCCATCGGACCCATGGTGGTTTCAGCCTCCATCGGGTGGCCCAGTTTATAGCCCTTCACGATTTCAACAGCCTTTTCCACAAAGGCGTCAAACAGGCTTTCATGCACGTAAATCCGTTCAATCCCGCAGCAACATTGCCCCGCGTTAAACATCGCGCCATCAACCAACGTATCCACGGCTGCATCCAGATCCGCGTCTTCCATGACGTAGCCCGGATCTTTACCGCCGAGTTCCGTACCAACCCCGGTAAATGTGCCCGCAGCGGCGCGTTCCATCGCCTGACCACCGCCCACAGAGCCCGTGAAGTTCACAAAATCAAACGCGTTGCCCGCGATCAGATCATTGGTCACATCATGGGATAGAAACACGTTTTGGAACACGTCCTTCGGAATGCCCACAGAATGAAACGCCTGCGCCATACGTTCGCCCACAAGCAAGGTCTGCGTCGCGTGTTTCAGCAAAACCGCGTTGCCCGCAATCAAGGCAGGCGCAACCGTGTTAATCGCCGTCATATAAGGGTAGTTCCAGGGCGCAACGACAAAAACCACACCGTGGGGGATACGTTTGATGTAACGCTTAAATGTCGCATCTTCGCCAACTTCGATGTCTGCAAGGCTTTCCACAGCGATGCTTGCCATGTGACCCGCACGTTCCTCAAAGCCACCAAATTCGCCACCATAACGGGTGGGGCGCCCCATCATATGGGCAAGCTCTGGCACAATTTCATCGTTCATCGCACCGACAGCCGCAACACCCGCCATCACAAGATCAACCCGTTCCTGAACCGGGCGTGCAGCCCAAGCCTTTTGTGCCGTGCGCGCTGCTTTGGCCGCTGCTTGTGCAGCCTCAAGCGACAACACCGGACGTTCCGCGCAAACGGATCCATCTATCGGTGAGATACATTTCAAAATCTGGCCCATGCCATTTTCCTTTTCACGATCAGGGGCAATGTCCGCCCCCTTTTCATCTTGCCAAAAATACTCAACTTTAACGGTGCAACCCTATGCCCGCTCAAAGCCCCGCGCGATTTCCCAGTCGGTCACAACCTGGTCGAATTCTTCCTGTTCCCACTGCGCACAACGGTGGTAATGCGCGACAACATCTTCGCCAAACGCCGCTTTCAACATGTCCGACGCATTCAGCGCTTCCATGGATTGCGTCAGGTTCGCAGGCAATTTCTTCGCGTCAGGATCATTATACGCATCACCACCCTGGGGCGCTTGCAATTCAAGCTTTTCTTCCATCCCAGCAATCCCGGCCGCCAGCTGTGCTGCCATGGCAAGGTACGGGTTCAGATCGGCCCCGCCAACGCGACATTCCACGCGGATCGCCTTGCTGCCTTCACCACACAGACGGAAACCCGCCGTGCGATTGTCAATCGACCAGACCGTGCCGGTGGGGGCAAAACTGCCCTTTTGGAAGCGCTTATAGCTGTTCACATAAGGCGCCAAAAACACCATCATATCGCTGGAATATTTGATCATGCCCGCCATGTAATGACGCATGAGATCAGACATGCCATACTCCGCATCCGCTTCAAAAAACGCGTTCTCGCCGTCTTTCCAAAGCGACTGATGCACATGTGATGCTGACCCAACACGGTCCTTATGCCATTTGGGCAAAAAGCTTGCGGCATGGCCCTGCTGCCAGGCGATTTCCTTCACCGCATGTTTCGCAATCGTGTGATGATCCGCGCAATCCATGGCGGCTGCGTATTTGATGTTTAGCTCTTCCTGACCCGCTTCTGCCTCGCCTTTTGACCCCTCAATCGGGATGCCAGCGGCGTATAAATGATTGCGGATTGGGCGCATCACATGTTCTTCTTTGGTGGTCTGAAAGATGTGGTAATCTTCATTGTAAGCGCTGATCGGTTCCAAATCGCGGAAGCCTTCCGCGCGGATTTCGTCAAAGGATTTGGCAAAGAGAAAGAACTCAAGCTCCGTCGCCATGACCGCCGAGAACCCCATGCTTTCCAAACGCTTGATCTGCTTTTGCAACACAGCGCGCGGCGAATGTGGCACCGGATTGTGATGATGATCGAGCACATTACACAGCACCATCACGGTACCTTCAAGCCAGGGCATCGGACGAATAGTTTCAAGGTCGGGCTTCATGATGTAATCACCATAACCGCCCTGCCACGAAGTCGAGGCATAGCCATCTGGCGTTGCCATCTCAAGGTCTGTTGCCAGCAAGTAGTTACAACAATGGCTTTCTTCCCAACCACTGTCGATGAAATACTGCGCAACCAAACGCTTGCCCATCAAGCGACCCTGCATGTCAATCATACAGATCAAAACTGTATCTATGTCACCATTGGTGACTTTGGCTTTCAAATCTTCAAAGCGCATTGTTTTAGGCTGGGTCATAGGTGGGCCTCATTGGTTTCATCTTTTCCAACCGGAATTCGTGACGAATTCCGTGTCGGATTTTTCCAAAAAATCCGGGGCGGCACTGTGACCGCCCCGCAGGGTCATATCAGTAACGGTACGGTTTACCAGCTTTGGCCATATCCGCATTGTACTGTTTGAAGATCTCAACAACCTTCGCTTTCGTTTCAGATTCTGCGGCGATTTCATCCCAGAATTTGACAGCGGAATCTTCAACTGTTGCCCATTCTTCATCAGGAATAGACGTCAATTCCATCTTCGGACCATTCACCCGGAGGGACGCTTCCCCACCCCAATACCACCACTGACGATAGTAATGCGATTGATCCGTACAGACGCGGAACAAAGTTTGCAAATCTTCTGGCAGTTCATTCCAGCGATCCATATTGGCAAAGAAAGACCCTGCCCAGGCACCGGAAATATTGTTGGTGAGGAAGTAGTTGGTCACATCGGCCCAGCCAACAGTGTAATCCTCGGTGATGCCAGACCATGCGATACCGTCAAGTTCGCCGGTTTGCACCGCAACCTCAATGTCTTCCCAAGGAAGCGTCACCGGGATGACGCCGAACTGTTCAAGGAAACGACCCGCAGTTGGGAAGGTGAAGATGCGTTTGCCCTGCATGTCTGCAAGGGAACGGATCGGATCTTTGGTTGCGAAGTGGCACGGATCCCAAGCACCGGCTGAGATGTGTTTCACACCCACTGCGGAATACTGTTCGTCCCAGATTTCATTCAGGCCGTATTGGTTGAACAACACAGGCACGTCCAAGGAATAACGACTTGCGAATGGGAAATACCCACCGAAAACAGTGACCTCGGTCGGTGACGCCATTGAATCATCATCGGACTGCACCGCATCAATTGTGCCGCGTTGCATCGCACGGAAAAGTTCGCCTGTTGGAACCAGTTGATCGGCGTAGTACAGCTCGATCTCCATCCGGTCACCGGCGATTTTGTTGAACATATTGATCGCAGGCGTGATCACATGTTCCGCCAAAGCAGCACCAGCATAGGTTTGCATGCGCCAGGTGATTTTACCCGAAGCGATTGCCGGTGCAGCAAGGCTTGCGCCAACAGCGCCAACACCAGCGGAGGCTAAAAACTTACGTCTTGTCGTCATAATCTCTTCTCCTTTGTTGATTTTGTCCCGCTTTGACGCGGGCTTCTTACTGGTTAATTAGTTGTAGACATATCCAGGCAGCCAAAGTGCGATCTGTGGGAAGACCATCACAAGCCCCAAGGCCACGACCATGATCAGCGCAAATGGAATGATCGAACGATAGATATCCATCAGGCCAATTTCCGGCGGTGCCATGGCGCGCATCAGGAACAGATTGTAGCCAAAGGGCGGCGTCATATATGCAATCTGCGTGGTAATCGTGTACAACACACCATACCAAATCAGATCAAAACCAAGCACCCCAACAAGCGGCACGTAAAGCGGCGCGACGATCACAAGCATCGCGGTGTCATCCAAGAAGGTGCCCATCAGAAGGAAGCTGAGCTGCATCAAGATCAGGATCATCCAAGGGGACAGACCCAGTTGATCGGTAAACAGATGATCAATCGCTTTCACAGCACCAAGGCCGTCAAACACCGCGCCAAAGCCAAGGGCAGCGAGAATGATCCACATGAACATGCAAGAAATCGCCATGGTCTGACGCACGGAGACCTCAAACACCTCGCGGTTCATGCGGCCTTTTAGGATCGCGGCAAAAAACGCGGCCAGCGCACCAATGGCGGAACTTTCGACAAGGGAAGTGTAACCCTTAACAAAGGGGAACATCATCACAAAGAAAATACCCAGCGGCAGAAGACCCGCGCGCAGAAGGCGTAGTTTTTCTGACATGGGGATGTTGCGCTCTTCTGCGGGCAAAATCGGACCAAGATGCGGCTGAATACGACATCGCACATAGATGTAGATGATGAACATTGTCGCCATCAAAAGCCCAGGCAAAACACCGGCAAGCCACAACTGCCCAACGGGTTGACGCGCGATCATCGCGTATAGAACCAAGACCACGGACGGCGGCACAAGGATACCCAAAGATGACCCCGCCTGCACAACGCCCGTGACCATTATTTTATCATATCCACGGCGCAAAAGTTCAGGCAAAGCGATGGTCGATCCAATCGCCATCCCCGCCACAGACAGGCCGTTCATCGCGGAAATCAACACCATCAACAGGATCGTGCCAATCGCCAAACCACCGCGCACGGGACCCATCCAAACATGGAACATCTTATACAAGTCATCGGCAATTTTGCTTTCAGACAGCACGTAGCCCATGAAGATAAACATCGGCAGTGTCAGCAAAGGATACCATTTCATCAGCTTCATGGCGCTGGAAAACGGGATCTCGACCCCGCCCGTGCCCCAAAGCAACACGGCCGCCAAAGCACCGATAAAGCCAATCGCACCAAACACGCGTTGGCCTGTGAGTAACATCAACATCATGCCCGAAAACATCAAAGTTGCGATAAGTTCATGGGACATCAGATGTCTTCCCCTTTGATGCGAAGTATGTCCTTGAAGAACTCAGATAGGGTTTGGATGATCATCAATGTGATACCCAACGCCAGCGTCAATTTGATCGGCCAAAGCACCGGCTTCCAAGCGGTTGCAGAAACTTCCAAGCGTCCGATGATTTCACCCGCGCCGGATGGCCCACCCGTCAAAAACCCCCAGATGATCTGACCCAGAAAACCCCATTGCCCGTCCAGTTTGTAATAGCCAAGCGAATAGGACAGGCTGCTGACCGCGCCCTGCAAAAGCACACCCAGATAGAAGAACAAAAAGAAGACTGTGAAGAAATCCATCCATGCTTTTTGCTTCACCGTCCAGCCGCCATAAAACAGATCCATCCGCACGTTAGACCCTAATTGGATCGAATAGGGGCCGCCCAAAATGTAATAGGCAACCATGACAAATTGCGCGGTTTCCAACGTCCAATTGGCGGGGCGATACCCTTCGATATTGAACGACAAAATTCGCGACATGATCGACCACAGCAACACGCCGACCAGAGCAAAGATCAAATACATCGCGACGCGCCCGATCCGGTAATTCAACGCATCTGTCCAGCGGATATATCCCCGAAGAATACCGTTCATTTCGCGCCCTCCTCGGCGATCACTCTGGCAAGGGCCGGGCGCAACATCACTAAGATTTCATCCGCCATACGGATGCAATCTGCGTCATTGGTCAGCAGGTCGTTGCGCAGTTCGATCATCACATTGGCGAGGCCACGATTGATGCCGTAAAGCTGCAAGCTATGGGTAACCCCATCTTCCGGCCCATATGGCATGTTGCGATCCGTGCGACGCGGCGCGGGCTGCGCCAACATTGCATCCGCAAGGCGCGTATCACTATCATGTAGAATGCCAATTTCGGTTGGGCGATCCTTGCCGTAATAAACTGGCGTGAAACTGTGAATTGTCACAACAGCCGTGAATTGCCGACGCGCCAAACGCGCATCCAACAGATCATTCACCGCCTGACAAAATGGATTGTATATCAACGCCGTACGTTGATCCCGTTCGGACTGCATCAAGTCAACATTCCCCGGAACATCCACCAATTCAGATTTCGCGGGCATCGCACCGGGCGCATCTGGCGGCCGGTTCAAATCATAGACAAGACGTGAGATCTCAGCCTGGGCCAACGGCGCCGATAAAATCTGGGCGATATGCTCCGCTACACGCAAAGCGCCAGGATCCCACACCGCATGAGCGTGCCGGTTGGAAGCATCCAAACCAAGCCCATCCAAAACATCAGGGATACGAGCCGACGCATGTTCACAGATGACCACAACATCGCCCGCGCCCTCAGCATTGCTGATGCGTAGAACCTCGCCGATTGTGGTTTCGTTTAGCACAGATCATCCCCCTAACAGGCCCAGATGCATACATGCACCTAGCCTTATTGAAGAGATAATTTCTTACAGAATTACTTCTGTCAATATAATTTCACAGCTTTTGCATTTATCTGACGTACGGTCTATGTTCGGAAAACAGGCCCAAAAATTGACCGCATAAAAGGGGAAAAAGTGTCAGAAAATATGCAGGAACCTCAGGAAACCGTACGCGAGCTGATCCGCCTGCAGTATGACACGCTCACCCAAACCGAACGCAAACTTGCCAATACATTGCTCGAAAATTACCCTGCGTCTGGCTTGGCCTCGATCACGATTGTCGCTGAAAACGCAGGGGTTTCCACACCCACTGTGGGGCGCATGGTACAAAAATTAGGCTACCGCGGTTTTCCACAATTTCACGAAGCTTTACGCGGCGAATTGGAAGCCCAATTGTCAGGTCCTGTGCAAAAACACGAACTTTGGGCCGCAGAGGCCCCCGAATCGCATCTTCTGAATCGTTTCGCAGATGCGGCCATGAAAAACATGCGCCAAACCCTGCGCCATGTGGACACTGACAGCTTTGAACGTGCTGTGGATCTGCTTTCCAATCGGGAATCGCAGCTGTTCGTCGTTGGCGGTCGCATCACCCGCGCGCTGGCCGAATACGCTTTCACCCATATGCAGGCGATCCGCCCCGATGTGACACATATGACCAGCTCGGCCGCGACTTGGCCCCATTATGTCGTCGATATGAAACCCGGCGATGTGCTGCTGATGTTTGATATTCGCCGCTATGAAACCAACCTACAACGCCTCGCGGAATTGGCCGAAAGCCGTGGTGTGAAGGTGGTGTTGATCACCGATCAATGGGGTTCGCCTGTTTCCAAAATCGCCGACCCCGTGTTCACGTGTTGGGGCGAAATTCCTTCGGCTTGGGACAGCAACATCGCCACTATCATGCTGCTAGAAGCGTTGATCGCCGGCGTTCAAGAAAAAGACTGGCCCCAAACCCGTCAACGCTTTGAACAGCTTGACGAGATCTTCGATCTCACGCGACTTTACCGCAAATTCACCTAGTTTGCGCCCGCAGATCCCGTGGTGTTTCACCAAACTCCACCTTGAACGCACGCGTTAACGCCGACGGGTTTTCATAACCACTGCGCAATGCGATCTCTGCGACCGCCAAATCACTATCCGCCACAAGTTTACGAGCGAGATTAAGCCGCAAGCGCCGATATACAAGCTGCGGTCGCGCCTTTAATTCAGCCTGCATGTGGCGCTCAAGCGTGCGTTGAGTGCAACCAACCTGCTTCGCAATCGCAGCAATCGTCAGTGGCTCTTCAATGTTTTCCTGCATCAGAAACACCGCCTTATCCACCGTCCGGCTGCGCCTGCGCGGTGATACTTCTGATGATCTCGCGGCCTCCTGGGTCATAAACAACTGTGCAACTTCCAGCGCCAAAAGTGGGCCGTGATCGCGCCCAATCAGATGCATCACCAGATCAAAAGCAGCCATCGCCCCAGAACAGGAAATCCGGTTACCATCAATGACGAAACGTTCACGCAAAGACTCTATTTCAGGGAAAGTCTCGGCAAATTCTGTCAATTCTTCCCAATGGATCGTCGCCTTATACCCGTCCAAAAGCCCCGATTTCGCCAAAAGCCAACTGCCCGTATCAAGCCCGGTCATCACCCGATACCGCTTGGCGGCCTCTCGCAATTGACGCTGCAAAGCAACCGTCGCCAACACCTGATAATCATAGGACGGCATCAGGCACAGCATATCGCCGCGCCCGTCGCGCAATGTGGCGTAAGGTTCCACAAACAACCCCGAGGAACTGCGCACTGTTTCGCCATCTATCGTTAGAAAACGCCACTGATACAATTCTCGGCGGGACAAGGTATTGGCCGCCCGCAAAGGTTCAATCGCATTCGCCAGGCAATGGTTCGAAAATCCAGGAAACAAGAGAACACCCACCTTTTGCGGCGTTTCTTCCCCAACTGTCGCGCCTATGATTGTCCGTTTCTGCATAAAGAATGCCTAACCCTGCACGATACATCATTGCAAGTCGGGAAATCATCAAAGGAACCAAAGAAGGAATTTCAGCATGCAGTTCGGCCTCAGTGATGAACAGGAGATGATCGTCTCCACCGTCCGCAGTTTTGTGGAAAAAGAAATCTACCCCCATGAGGCCGAGGTCGAGCGCACGGGTCACGTCCCTGCTGAGTTGGGCCAAGAGATCAAACAAAAATGTCTCGATCTTGGATTTTACGCCTGCAACTTTCCCGAAGACGTTGGCGGCGCGGGCCTGTCGCATGTGGATTTCACCCTGGTTGAACGCGAACTTGGGCGCGGATCTATGGCGCTGACCCATTTCTTTGGTCGCCCGCAAAACATCCTGATGGCCTGCAACGATGAACAACGCGAACGCTATCTTTTGCCCGCCGTGCGCGGTGAACGTATGGATGCGCTTGCCATGACCGAACCAGATGCCGGATCTGATGTACGTGGTATGAAATGTCAGGCGGTCCGCGATGGTGGCGATTGGGTGATCAACGGATCGAAACATTTCATCTCTGGCGCGGAACATGCGGATTTCTTTATTGTGTTTATCGCAACCGGCGTCGATGAAACTCCGCGTGGGCCGAAGAAACGCATCACCACCTTCCTTGTCGATCGCGGCACGCCCGGCTTTGACGTGCGCGAAGGCTATAATTCCGTCAGCCACAAAGGATACAAAAACTACATCCTAAGCTTTGATGATTGCCGCCTGCCCGACGCCCAAGTTCTGGGCGAAGTTGACGGTGGTTTTGCCGTCATGAACGAATGGCTCTATGCCACCAGGATCACCGTTGCCGCGTTTTGCGTGGGACGTGCGCGCCGTTGCTTTGATTACGCCCTGAACTATTCCGCAGAGCGCAGCCAATTCGGCCAACCCATCGGTAAATTCCAAGGCATTGGTTTTCAAATCGCTGACATGATCACCGAAATCGACGCCGCTGATTGGCTGACCCTGGCCTCTGCCTGGCGTCTGGATCAGGGTCTGCCTGCAAACCGTGAAATCGCCTCGGCGAAATTATACGCCTCAGAAATGCTGGCGCGCGTAACCGACACCACGCTGCAAATCTTTGGCGGCATGGGCTTGATGGACGACTTTCCGATTGAACGGTTCTGGCGCGATGCCCGGGTGGAACGCATTTGGGACGGTACCAGCGAAATCCAGCGCCACATTATTTCCCGCGATTTGCTGCGGCCTCTGGGGGCATAAATGAGTGATCTACATCGCCTTCTGCGCCCCCGCTCGGTTGCCGTGATCGGCGGCGGGGCGTGGTGCGCCAACGTGATTGAGCAGTGTCAGAAAATCGGTTTCACCGGTGACATCTGGCCTGTCCATCCGAAGAAACCCGAGGTCGTCGGCCTGCCGGCCTTTGCCACGCTATCCGATCTGCCCAACGCCCCCGATGCCGCTTTTATCGGCGTGAATCGTGACGCAACGATTGAAGTTGTACGTGAACTTTCCGCGATGGTTGCGGGCGGCGCGGTTTGTTTTGCGTCCGGCTTTTCCGAGGCGCAGGAAGAAATGGCCGATGGGGCCGAGAAACAAGAAGCCCTGCTTGAGGCCGCGGGCGACATGAAAATCCTTGGGCCGAATTGCTACGGCATGCTGAACTACCTTGATGGCGCCGCCCTTTGGCCGGACCAACATGGCGGCGTGGCGGTGGAAACGGGTGTCGCCCTGATCACGCAATCCTCCAACATCGCGATCAACCTGACCATGCAGGCACGCGGCCTCCCGGTGGCCTATGTGGTGACCGCAGGCAATCAGGCGCAGACCGGATTGTCCGAAATCGGCAAGGCCCTGTTGCAGGATGAACGCGTCACTGCACTTGGCCTGCATATCGAAGGTATCGATGATCTGCGCGGTTTTGAAGCCATGTCTGCTGAGGCCGCGCGCCTTGGCAAATCCATCGTCGCGGTGAAGATCGGTAAATCCGATCACGCCCAGGCAGCGGCGATCTCACACACAGCTTCACTTGCGGGCAGCGACGCGGGTGCACGCGCGCTTTTGAAACGTCTCAATATTGGTCAAGTTTCGTCACTTTCCGCCATGTTAGAGACTTTAAAGCTGCTGCATGTGGCCGGGCCGCTTGCGTCAAATCGCATTGCATCCATGTCATGTTCCGGTGGCGAAGCCAGCCTGATGGCCGACACGGCACATGACACGGGCCTGACCTTCCCACCGCTGAACACCCGCCAGGCAACCGACCTGCGCGCAACACTTGGACCCAAGGTCGCCCTCGCCAATCCGCTGGATTATCACACCTACATCTGGGGAGACCGCGCGGCACTTGCGGGGTGCTTCACCGCCATGATGGACCCGGATCTGGCCATGGGCGTGATCGTCGTAGACTTTCCCCGCGTGGATCGGTGTTCGGCTGAGGAATGGGAAGATGTGATCATCGCAGCGGCCAAGGCCCAACAGGCCAGCGGCCGCCCGGTTGCGCTGTTGTCATCCCTGCCGGAAAACATTCCGGAAGATATATCAGCCCGGCTGATCAGCATGAATGTCGTGCCTTTTGCAGGCATGTCAGACGCGATCGAAGCCATGGATGTGGCAGCGAAGATCGGCGAGTCACAATCCGCAAAACAGACCCTATTCCTGCCCAAAACACCTGAAACAGACTCTGTTCATCTTTCAGAAGCCGAAGGAAAGATCCTGCTTGCCTCACATGGCTTGCGTGTTCCCGGTGCCCACCGTGCAAACGGCCCGGAAGCAGCGGCCGAAGCAGCGGACCATATCGGTTACCCCGTGGTCCTGAAGGGTGAAGGCATCGCCCATAAGTCTGACATGGGCGCGGTTGCCTTGAACTTGATGGATGCAAAGTCAGTGTCTAATGCAGCGCAAAACATGCCTTGCGATAGCTTTCTCGTGGAAGAAATGATCACGGGCACAATCGCCGAAATATTGATCGGCGTGGTGCATGATCCAGCCCATGGCATGGTCCTGACCCTTGCCGCCGGCGGTGTACTGACCGAGATATTGCAAGACAGCGCATCGTTGCTGGTGCCCGCATCCCGCGTCGACGTGATAGATGCGTTAAACAGCTTAAAGATCGCCAAACTGTTGGATGGCTATCGTGGCCAACCCGCCGCCAATAAAGACGCGATTGCAGATGCCGTGATGGCGGTGCAGGCTGTCGTCATGGCCGAGGCCCCTGAAGAAATTGAAATCAACCCGTTGATGTGTGGCCCGGACGGGGCAATCGCAGCAGACGTCCTGATCCGCACCGGAGGAAAACAATGACAGATACCCCGATCAAAACCGAACGCCGAGGCCATGTATTTGAGGTCACTCTTGACCGCCCCAAGGCCAACGCAATTGACCTAGCAACCAGTCGCGTCATGGGCGAAGTTTTCACCCAATTTCGCGATGACCCAGAATTGCGCGTCGCGATCATCACCGGCGCGGGCGAGAAATTCTTCTGCCCTGGCTGGGATCTAAAAGCCGCTGCGGATGGCGACGAGGTCGACGGCGATTACGGAGTTGGTGGCTTTGGCGGCTTGCAGGAATTGCGTGGATTGAACAAACCGGTGATTGCGGCCGTGAACGGCATTTGCTGTGGCGGCGGCCTGGAACTGGCTTTGTCGGCTGACATCATTCTGGCGGCAGATCACGCGACATTTGCCTTGCCGGAAATCCGCTCCGGCACTGTGGCGGATGCGGCCTCGGTCAAATTGCCCAAGCGCATTCCCTATCACATCGCCATGGAAATGCTTTTGACCGGGCGCTGGTTTGACGCGGATGAGGCCGCGCGCTGGGGCATGATCAACCAAATTCACGCGGGGGGTGATCTGATGGCAAAAGCACGTGAGATGGCGGATCTTTTGGCCTCTGGCCCACCCTTGGTTTATGCGGCGATCAAAGAGGTCGTGCGCGAAGCGGAAGACATGAAATTCCAGGACGCCATGAATAAAATCACCAAAAGCCAGTTTGAAACCGTCGAAAAGCTATACCGTTCTGACGATCAATTGGAAGGTGCACGCGCCTTTGCAGAAAAGCGTGACCCAGTCTGGACTGGAAAGTAAACGCCTTCAACCGCATCGTTAGAAAACTAAAAAACTAGAATTCCAGTTTTCCGGAATTCTAGTTTTGTAAAATACCTCAGATTGGTCCGGTGACACCTTGATCACTCAGCTGCGCGATGACCTCGTCGCTCACACCCAGTTCGGTCAATATCGCACGACTGTCAGCGCCCATACGTGGGGCCACATGCCCGACCACAGGTGTTGCATCCCCCGCGATAAACCCTGCCCCCGGAAGCCGAAGATCATCGCCGACATCTTGTAAAACAGCACGTCCCGCAAGCTGTGTCTCCTGCAAGGTTTCCTCAATACGGCGCACACGGGCTGCGGGCACATGGGCAGCGTTCAGCAGGTCTTCCCACTGCGCCGCAGACTTGTCCCTAAGGCGCATTTCCAACCATGCCTCATCCTCAATGCAACGTTCGCCCAATGCCGCACGCGGGGTCGCTGCTATCGCCTGGGCGCGTGCCTCACTCCCCAATGCGGCCATCAAGTCTGCGGCCTGTGCATTGGTATATGCCCCAATCATCAACACGCCATCCGCCGTATCATAGGCCCCATAACACGCATATTCCGCGTCCCGATTTCCATTCGGCGTGGGGGCCCGGCCCGTGGCCTGTGTCGCCACCACATTGGCGGTCATCAACATCAAAGCCGCATCCAGCATGGATACATCAATCACCGCGCCTCGTCCGCTGCGTTCGCGCGCGAATAAGGCC
Organism: Halocynthiibacter namhaensis; assembly: GCF_000812685.1. Taxonomy (GTDB): domain Bacteria; phylum Pseudomonadota; class Alphaproteobacteria; order Rhodobacterales; family Rhodobacteraceae; genus Halocynthiibacter; species Halocynthiibacter namhaensis. The sequence goes on along the minus strand of NZ_JWIF01000063.1, from coordinate 146,492 downwards.
GAAGAAATCGCCATCGCCGCCTGCAACCCCGTGCCGTAATCCACCACGGGCGGGCCAATGCGTACCGGTCCAGTTTCGGGCGTTCCGTTGCTCGCCATCATGCCTGAGAACGCTTGAATAACATTGTCATAAGCTGGGTCATTGGCCTTTGGGCCTGTGCGGCCGAACCCTGACAACATGCAATAAATCAGTTTGGGGTTATGCTGGCCCAATTGGTCAGGCGTAAGTCCCAGATCGTCCAAGCAATGGGTCGTATAATTCTGCACGACAACATCTGATGTCGCGACCAATTTCGCGAATACCGCTTGGCCAGCAGCAGATTTCAAATCCAACGCCAAGGAACGTTTCCCACCCGCATGCGCTTGATATCCTAGGCCATAACCTTGCGCATTCATGGCAGCATCCGCCCCTTCGCCGCGGGTCATATCCGGTTTATCCGGAGCCTCGATCTTGATAACCTCTGCCCCCATAGCCCCCAATTGATGGGTGCAAAACGGGCCCGCATAAACATGGGTTAGATCCAATACACGAATACCTTCCAGAAACCGCATGCCGCATCCTCCCAGCTCTGCATTCAAAGCGAGGGTCGGCGCGTTTTCACGGGCATTCTGTTCTGTTTACGGCAAGTTTCGCGACATCTCCTCAGCGCCCCCTGAGGGCTGCGGGGTGTCTAAAGCGCAATCAATCCCACTTGCGCAACATGGGTGGGTGGGAGCAGCCCGAAGGGGGCGCTCCCACCGCTATATCAAATCGCGGACTTACGCATCTCATCAATATAGATTTCGCGCAAACGTGGCGCCACGGAACCAGGCGTTCCATCGCCCAGCGCCACACCATCGATCTCAATCACAGGCATGACAAAAGCAGAAGCCGACGTCGTAAACGCCTCATCCGCTTGTTTTGCCTCATCAATGGTGAATAGGCGTTCTTCCACTTCCATTTGTGCCTCGCGCGCGAACCGTAGAACGGCCTCGCGCGTAATCCCATGCAGGATATCACTGGACAGCGGACGGGTGATGATCTTGCCGCCTTTAACGATATAGGCGTTGTTGGAAGTGCCCTCGGTCACATGACCATCCTCAAGCAACCAAGCGTCATCACAGCCCGCAGCCTTTGCCATCATCTTCGCCATGGAAGGGTACAGCAGCTGCACGGTTTTGATGTCGCGACGCCCCCAGCGGATATCATCCACCGAGATAATCTTCGCGCCTTTTTTCGCCGCAGGATTATCCGCAAGCCCCGGCTTATTCTGCGTAAACAGCACAAGCGTCGGTTTGGTATCCGCCGATGGGAAGACAAAGTCACGATCACCGTCGGACCCACGGGACACTTGAAGGTAAACAAGACCTTCGTCGATCCCATTGCGCGTCACCAGCTCGCGGTGAATTTCCAACAATTCCTCTGGCGTGCAAGGCGCCGCCATGTCCAGCTCACCCAATGACCGCCACAGACGTTCCACATGACCATCATAAGCAATCAGCTTGCCGTCCAGCACACTGGTCACCTCATAAACGGCATCCGCCATCAGGAAGCCTCGATCAAAGATCGAAACAGTGGCATCTTCTTCTGGCAGATACTGCCCGTTAACATAGACTGTGCGGCTCATGTGATTATCCCCAAAGTGCGGCAGAAGGTGCGTGCACCCCAGCCTCGTCAAAATGCATTGCGTTATCGCGGTCTTCTGCCAACAGAAGCGGCCCGTCAAGATCTGTAACCATCGCACCCTGCGCAACAATCTGCGCGGGTGCCATAGCAAGGCTTGATCCGACCATACAACCAACCATGACTTTATACCCATCAGCAAGTGCGGCGTCGCGCAGGGCCAAAGCTTCGGTCAGACCACCGGTTTTATCCAGCTTGATGTTCACCACATCATATTTGCCCTTCAAGCCCGGTAAACTGCTGCGATCATGGCAGCTTTCATCGGCACAGACTGGCAAAGGTCGCGCGATTTCGCCCAACATATCATCGGCACCCGCAGGCATTGGCTGTTCCACCAATTGCACGCCAAGACGCACAAGATGCGGTGCAAGTTCCGAATACACCTCAGCAGACCAACCTTCATTCGCATCCACGATGATGTTGGATTTCGGCGCACCAGCGCGCACGGCCTCAAGCCGTTTCATGTCATCTTCCGTGCCAAGTTTAATCTTCAACAATGGACGATGCGCATGTTTCGCGGCAGAAGCCCGCATTTGCTCAGGCTCGGCCAAAGACAGGGTATAAGCAGTGATCTCGGGTGTTGGGGCGGGTAGACCGGCCAACTCCCAAGCGCGTTTATTTGCGCGCTTGCATTCCAGATCCCAAAGCGCACAATCAACCGCATTGCGCGCAGCCCCGGCGGGCAGAAGACCATAGAGATCCTGGCGCGTGAAACTATCGGGCAAACCGTTGATTTCCGCCGTTACGCTTTCCAGCGTTTCGCCGTAGCGGGCATAGGGCACGCATTCGCCCCAGGCTTTGTGGGTGCCATCATCAAGATGACAGGTCAGAACCCGCGCTTCTGTGCGCGAGCCCCGTGAGATTGTGAACACTTCCGCAAGTTGGAAGGTATCTGCTGTGACAAATCTTTTCATAAGACCGTCTTACAGTGCATTCAAAGCATCGACCAGACGCGCCGCGCCTTGGCGGAACGGGTCAACTGCTGGCAGGCCCATTTTGCTTTCAACTTCTGCCAAATACGCCACCGCATCATCCTCAGACAGATGTTGGGTGTTCACAGAGATACCAACGATCTGACAAGCTGGGTTAGACATTTGCGCCAGTGGCAAAGCAACATCACGCAGGGCTTCCAAGGTTGGAACGTCACGACCTGGCAGGCCACGCATATGTTCGCGGGTTGGTTCATGACACAGAACCAACGCATCCGGCTGACCGCCATGTACCAGCGCCATGGTCACACCAGAATATGACATGTGAAACAGCGACCCCTGGCCCTCAATGTGATCCCAGTGATCCGCGTCATTGTCAGGCGTCACATATTCAACGGACCCGGCCATGAAATCGGCAACCACAGCGTCCAAAGGCACACCATTACCGGTGATCAAAATCCCGGTTTGACCAGTCGCACGGAAGGATGAATTCATCCCGCGCGCTTTCATTTCTTTATCCATCGCAAGGCCAGTATACATTTTTCCAACGGAACAATCAGTGCCAATCGCGAGGCAACGTTTGCCGGTACGGGTCACACCATTTGCGATTGGGTAATCAACTTCTGGCACGCGCACATCGTGCAATTCTTGACCACAAGCTTTGGCCACAGCAACCAGATCTTCTTCTTCCGTCAGAAGGTTATGCAGGCCGGATGCCAGGTCAAAACCATCTTCAAGCGCCTGAACCAGGATCTTCTTCCAAGCTTTGGAAATAATGCCGCCACGGTTGGCCACACCAATCACAAGGGTTTTTGCGCCCGCCGCTTTGGCTTCTTCAAGGGTCATGTCGGTCAGGCCAACGTCGGCACCACAACCTTCAAGGCGCAGCTGACCAACGGCGTTATCTGGACGCCAATCTTTGATACCTTGGGCAACTTTCGCAGCAAGTTGGTCCGGTGCGTCACCGAGGAAAAGCAAATAAGGTGTTTTGATCATGAGAGCCCCCAAAGTCAGATCAGACCGGAAGCCCGGCCATTGCGTGCAGTATTATTGGGCGGCACAGAAATTTCTTCGCTAGATGCGTCGGTTTTTTATTCACTTGCGCACTAAATCACCCCAACGGCATGAAATTTCCGAAGATTATGCGATGACTTTGGAGCATGGCCGTAGATTCGCCTCCGAAAAGGCACCCAAACAGGTGATTCATCACCAGGAGATGCTGCACCTTTGTTGATCAATCAGCTTTGTCATCTTCCGCGGCTTCGACCCAAGCTTCGGCCTGCATCACACCACCAGAGGCCGCACCGATCACGCCCATGCCTTGCATCTCACCCGTATCTTCAGGCGCATCTTCGCGGATGCGTCGAGCGATCGCCCAAATCGCAACAAAACCACAGATCGCGCCCAACACAATCGGCAAACCACCGCCATTGAACCAAGAAATCGAGTTCGGCCCCAAAAGCGTGCCCATCAAAAGCCCGACATTCAACAAGAAAACCATTGTGCCACTTGCCGGGACGATTTGCGACGATTTCAACTGATCATTGGCATGCGCAACCAAGATGCCATACACCGGCGACGTGGCCACAGCGATCAATGCAAAACCTCCGATCAAGCCGATATCAGTGGGATCAACCCAAAGCCAAGCCGATCCAACCACCCCCGACAGCGCCAATCCGATCACGATTAACCGGCGGTCAGTGCGGTCAGACAGCCAACCCAACGGATATTGCACGACAGCGGCGATGGTCAGCGCGATCACCAAAGTTCCGCTCGCACGCGCGGGGCTGAACCCCTGTCCCAATGCATAAAGCGGAATAGAAATATACCAAGCCGAAATCGTAACCCCCATCAAAACAATCCCCATCACGGCCATTGGCGAGACGATCCAAAGACGTTTGACGGGCATGCGATCGGGGGCCTCGTAATCCGGCGCTTTGTTGTTGGACAAAAGCAATGGCACGATGGACAGCGATATCAAGATTGAAACCACCGCAAATAGCAGATTGCCCGATGTGTCGGGCAAACCAACCATCGCAGTGCCCAGCGCAGGACCGACCAGCTGAATGACCAGATAGACTGACAACACTTGCGCGCGAATCTTATTTTCGGATTTAGCATTCAGCCAGCTTTCCGTAATCACATAAAGACCCGGATAACAAAATCCGCCGAGAAACCGCATGGCAGACCAACTGAAGGGATCGCCGGTTAAAAGGTGAATAATCGCTGCAATAGACACTAAAGATGCCAGCGCCGAGAACGCCCGGATATGCCCGACTTTCTCAATCAAACGCGGTGCCACGATGGTGCCAATCAGCGCACCGAGGGGATAAGCCCCCTGCATCAGAGAGATCGTCAGGTCACTAAATCCCAGCCCCGCCCCCCGGATCGTCAATAAAGTCGCCAGCAACCCATTGGCGACCATCAACATCATCATGGCCGCAAAAAGGGCCCAGTTTTCCAGCAAAGCGCGTTTCATAAATGTCCCGGATATCGTGAGGTTTCATCCGGTTCTCGCAAGGGTTTAGCTGTCAGTCGCCTCTATTTCCGACATGGGCGTGGCGATTTTTGGTCCCCAGACGTTCTCAAACTCCGGGCAAGAAACGGCGGGCATCATCATTCCAACATGTGTTTCCCTCAACAACTGCGATGATACCAAGTTGTTCAATTTCTGAAAATGATGCTTCGAACCTCTGTGGAATGACAAATGGTTCCCAAGTCCGATCTTCTATTCCGGTCACGTCAGAAAACCTCATGAAGCACGCAAAAATTCTTTGCAAGATGACCTCTGAAGGCTCCAGCGCCGCAAAGGCGTCAGCGGGAGCAAGCTCAAAAACAGCATGGGCATGACGACCGTAACCTTTCGCCAGCGCAAGTTCCGTGAGCAGTGAGACGCTGTGCTCCCCAGCAGACATATGACGGTGGTACACAATTGCGCGTACCCGCGCTTCATTTCTCTCCGGATCTTCGGGAACGTTTAATTTAAAAAATGCATCCCCCGGATACACCGAAAGCAACAGCGCCCGAAGATCCAATGCCAGTGCACTCATATCAAACTCCCAACCATGTCCCTATTATCTCAACCTAACACATCCAGTTCCTATGGCCATTCATTGGATCTCAAAATGCTGCACCTGCAAAATCCCCTTGATGCTGCGCGCGCAATATTCTACCGATAGCGCAACGCAATGCGAAATATCATTACCAGGAGAAACGCCATGTCCTTCCGCCTACAACCCGCCGCCCCTGCTCGTCCGAACCGTTGTCAACTTTTCGGGCCTGGTTCTAACACCAAGCTGTTCCCCAAAATGGCGGCCTCTGCGGCGGATGTGATCAACCTTGACCTGGAAGACAGTGTTGCCCCCACTGACAAGGACAACGCGCGGGCAAATGTGATTGAAGCGATCAACACAATTGACTGGGGAAATAAGACCCTAACAGTGCGGATTAACGGGTTGGATACCCCTTGGTGGTACCGCGATGTGGTGGATATTTTGGAGCAAGCTGGCGATCGTCTAGATCAAATCATGATCCCAAAAGTTGGCTGTGCTGCGGATGTTTACGCCGTTGACGCCCTTGTCACCGCAATTGAAGCCGCCAAGGGCCGCAGCAAACGTATCAGCTTTGAGGTCATCATCGAATCCGCTGCGGGCATTGCACATGTGGAAGAAATCGCAGCATCTTCCCCGCGTATGGAAGCCATGAGTTTGGGTGCTGCAGATTTCGCAGCCAGCATGGGCATGCAAACCACCGGCATTGGCGGCACGCAGGAAAACTACTATATGCTGCGCGGCGGCGAAAAACATTGGTCTGACCCTTGGCATTGGGCACAGGCCGCAATTGTCGCTGCCTGTCGCACACATGGTGTATTGCCGGTGGATGGTCCCTTTGGTGATTTCTCTGATGATGAAGGTTACATCGCCCAAGCCAAACGTTCTGCCACGCTTGGCATGGTTGGAAAATGGGCGATCCATCCGAAACAAATCGCCCTGGCAAATGACGTCTTCACCCCAAGTGAGGAAGCCGTGACTGAGGCCCGCGAAATTCTGGCCGCGATGGAAACGGCCAAAGCCAACCGCGAAGGCGCGACGGTTTACAAAGGCCGCCTTGTGGACATTGCTTCCATCAAACAGGCGGAAGTGATTGTCGCCCAGTCTGAACTGATCGCAAACAGTTGACCCAAACGCAACGCCCGGAGTCTTTGAAAGACTCCGGGTCGGAATTTTTCGAAAATTCCGCTGCCTTACTGCAAGGGCACACAGATATCTGTCAGAAGTTCATCCGGGGATACTTCCATCGGTGAATTTAGATAAATCTCGTAACACGGTTGATCCGCTGGCTCGCGATCTGATGACGGCAACCATTCGCCAAACAGGTGTTTATACGCGGCCTCAAGACCTGCATAAGGCCCCTTAAACCGCAAACGCGCGACCTCTCCACCTTCGATGAACAGCTCTTGCATAGTTTCTGGGATCGGGGAACCAGGCGTTACAATCATCGCAGCGCAAGACTTCAGATCAGCTTCGGCCACTGCAGTTGGATCATCATAATAAATTGCCAACATACCGCGTACATTTGGCCAATAATTGCGCGACTCCGCGATGGCCATGGTTTTCTCAAACGCATGGCCGATCTCCATGTAGGGTCCCTTGTGCATCATCCCGGCCAAACGCATATCCTGCGTGGTATCAATCTCAATATTATACACGGTTTCAAGTCCTTTCAGTTCAGGTCGAGGCCGCCCGACTGGCGTACCTCGCTTGCGAAACTGAAGAGGCGTCTTCCCAAATGTCTTGCGAAACACCCGCGCAAAGCTTTGGGCATTGCCATAGCCAACCTCTGCCGCGATCTTGGCAACAGGCCAATCCTTCTGCAACAGAAAGCACGCCGCGCGATACATCCGCAAACGCAACACCGCCTCATGACATGTTTCCCCGGTCATCGCATGAAACACCCGATGCCAGTGAAAACGACTCATGGCAGCGACATCCGCCAACGTATCCAATGACAAATCCCCAGCAGGGTTGTCATGGATGTAATCCAAAACCCGCAAAATGCGTTTTTCATATCCGTTGGGTTGCAATATCAGGTTCATGTTTGGCTCCTCAGTCTCAAGGACGTCTTGCCACAAGCTTACACGACAAATATTGCTGAGTTACAGGGCCGTTATTTCAGGGTGTTCATTCCCAAGCCGGTTTACAGTCGGCCCCGCGCATACAGCGGTTCACTTGACGTTCATTCGCACGTGTCGCTGGATGAACACCCCCGGGACAATCCCCCGTGACGAAATCATATCCAACATCAGTTTTGCGCAGAAAATAGATCATCTCTTCTGTATCCTGCTCCGCAGAACGGGTGCCAAGATTTTCGCAGATGTTGATATCTGGCCAAAGATGGCAGGCCTGCTTAAATTCAACATCTTGTGTGAATGGCACGGTAAACCCGCGGCGATTGGCGATATGTCCAGTGAAACGCCCAACATGGGACTTATATTCGAACACACTGCCGGACTCTGTGTCACGGCCAAGCTCGTAAGGTTGAGCTTCCACCGACACACGTCCCCGCACAATCACATAGGTGTCTTTCGCATCATCCAACACCCGATAATTCGTCGCAATATCCGGGGGCATACAACTTAGCGCGAACAAAGGCGTGGCTGCAGCCGTCAAAGCACCAACCACCACAACAATAACAGCAAACCCGATACGCATAACATTTCCTTTGACGACTACTCCACCAAGATTAGGTGATTCTCACATTCAAACTAGGGGGAGATCCGGCCCAGCCTTCCCCATCCCTTCCCCTCTGGCAAAAAACAGACCCCTTCAGGCCCAGCGTTCCAGCCGAGTTGCAAATTCATGAATGTGACGTCATATAGGGAAATGAAACCGCGCATTAGCCGCGAAAATGAACGACGTAGATACAGGAACATCCATGGCCAACTATCTTGAATTCGAAAAACCTCTGGCTGAGATCGAAGCCAAAGCCAACGAATTGCGCGCAATGGCGCGGGCCAGCGAAGAGGAAATGGATGTCGAAACCGAAGCTGCGGCTTTGGATCAAAAAGCATCTGACATGTTGAAAACACTGTACAGCGAGCTGACACCATGGCGCAAATGCCAGGTCGCCCGTCACCCAGATCGCCCACATTGCATTGACTATATCGATGCGCTGTTCACGGAATTCACCCTGCTGGCAGGCGACCGCAACTTTGCGGATGACCACGCGGTTGTTGGTGGCTTGGCCCGTTTTGACGGACAGCCTGTGATGATCATTGGTCATGAAAAAGGCAATGACACGAAGTCTCGCATTGAACGCAACTTCGGTATGGCCCGTCCCGAAGGCTATCGCAAAGCCATCCGCCTGATGGAAATGGCTGAGAAATTCGGCATCCCGGTGATCGCGCTTGTGGACACCCAGGGCGCCTATCCTGGCAAAGGTGCGGAAGAACGCGGCCAATCCGAAGCCATCGCGCGCTCCACCGAAAAATGCCTGCAAATCAAAGTGCCGTTGATCTCTGTGATCATTGGCGAAGGCGGATCCGGTGGCGCTGTGGCCTTTGCGACGGGCGACAAGATCCTGATGTTGGAACATTCCGTGTATTCCGTGATCTCGCCCGAAGGCTGCGCATCCATCCTGTGGAAAGACGCCGGCAAAATGCGCGACGCGGCTGAGGCCCTGCGCCTGACCGCCCAAGACCTTGAGAAATTGGGCGTGGCTGACGTCGTCATCCCTGAACCCCTTGGTGGCGCGCAACGTGATCGCACCGGCACCATGGAATCTGTGGGCCGCGCAATCGCGGAACAGCTCAAAGCGCTCGGCAAAAAGAAGCCCGCCACTTTGGTCAAAGACCGCCGCAAGAAATACCTGGAACTGGGCGACAAAGGCCTCGCTGCCTGATCTATCTGACAGCTCTGAAACAAAAAACACCTGGCCACTGACCGGGTGTTTTTGTTTAGATGGTTTTGAATACGCCATTCTATCTAAATAGAAAGCCCCATGATCTCGACAACGCCCCACGTCAAACATGCCTTCGGATCTGTATCTTCATGCTTGCAAAACGTGATGTCATCAATTTGATCCCGCTCGACTTCAGGAAGCTCCACCATGAAGTCCGCTTCACCCAAGGGTTCTATCCAAATCGGTGTATCAACGAAAACCTCTTGTTCATCGCCTTCGGCATCGTAAATTGAAACTGAAAGCCGCAACCAAGTTGTCACATGGTCAGACTGTTTATTGCGCAGCGTACCACCCCAACTAACGATACTTCCTTCCACACGAGGTCCCGCACGACCCGTTGCGTAATCACTGTGGAATAGAGGTTTTTGAAATCTCCCTGCGCAACCTGTTCTGATCGCATCTTGCGAAAGCAGATCATTATCTGAATAATTTACACAAGCGCTCATCCCTACAAGAGTACCTTGCCTCATCATTTCATTTATAAAACGTTGCAATGGCGTGAAGCCGGTCAGAGCAAGCCCCAAGAGACACAACAAGCCTCCAATTACATAATTTTTCATTTAAATATCCTGTAAAAAATCTGCACTTCTTCAAACATCCCCCCTCAGCCATAAGTCCTCGCATGTTCCCTGCCCGGGATATCAAGATGGGGGACAGCGCCGTATTGGGCGAGATGGAGGGTGTCGTTTACCCAGATGAAACGGTGAACGGATGTGTTCATCACTTTCAAAAACACCTTGGATTTCATCGTCATATCAAGGCCCAAGGCCTCGGCCGTTAGGGTGGCGATGACGCCGGTTGAGCTGACCAAAACCGGGCGGGTGTTTTGCGCGGCGGCGTCGCGCACGGCCCCAAGGCAACGGGTGCGAAAATCATCATAAGTTTCCAAATGTTCGCACATGCCGCCCGCCTGCCAGCGGGTCAGAAGCTGCGGCACATGGGCCACGAAACTGGCGAGATCATCAGGGATTTCAACGCCAGTTTGCTGTTTCATGCTTTCGGCAAGACCAAAGTAATTCAACTCATTCAGGCGCGGATCGATCTGCATTTCAAGATTCGGCAAAGCTAGGTTTTTCGCCGTTTCCTGCTGGCGACGCATGCCACCTGCAATCAGGCGGTCGAAAGGTTTTTGCCCGCGTAGAACCTCGCCCAGCCAACGCGCCTGCTGGTGCCCCAGATCAGAGAGTTTGTCATATGATTTCTCGTCGCGTGCGCCTGTGTTGGCCTGACCATGACGAATGATTGTTACTTCTACCACATTGAATTCCTTGCACGTTCCGGCCATTCAGCGTCATAAATTGCGCCATCAAACCCACCATCGGTGATCTCTTTCAACATATCGCCAACACTGGGCAAGCCGTCGGATTGATCGCCCGTCGTCCACAATCCCGCCCGCATCACCGCGCGGGCACATTGGGAATAGACCTCAGAGATTGTGATGACGATCACGGTTTTAGGGTGGCGTGTTTTTTGCTCAAATTGCTCGCAAATCGACGCATCAGCGGTCAGCTTTGCCGTGCCATTCACCCGCATTACCGTGTTTGACCCGGCCACCATAAACATCAGGGAAATATGGCCGTTTTCGACAATATTGCGAAGCGTATCAAGGCGTTGGTTCCCACGCCAATCCGGCATCAACAGGGTTTTATCGTCTTGGATTGTCACGACCGGATCCACATCCCCACGTGGTGAACCATCGGTTCCGCCTGCGCCCATGGTGGATAAAACACAAAAGCGACTGCGTTCAATCCAGGCGCGGTAAGCCGGGGTTAAAGCAGGTGTCACCTTGATCAAGGATGCTTCGCCTGGGGTGCCGTAAAGCGCCTCAAGTGCTGCGATATCCTTAATGAAATTCATGTTTCGAACTCAGTAAACCCGGCTTCGCGCATCAGGCGATCCGAATGGGTTTCAATGGCGTCTTCCATCGCCGCCATCATTTCTTCCTGGGGTTTTCCTGGCGCAATTGGGTCAAGAAATTCCAAAACGCCAACGCCGGGATAACGCATAATGCCGTGACGCTTCCAAAAGACGCCCACATTGGTTGCCACGGGAACAACCGCCTGTTCCGTTTGATCATAAAGCACGTAAGTGCCAACTTTATAAGATTTTTTCGCCCCCGCGGCGACACGCGTGCCTTGTGGGAAGATGATCAACTGACCTTCCTCTTGTTGGCCAGATTTCACATCACTCACCATCTTTTTAATGGCCGCACCACGTTTGCCACGCTTCACCGGAATGGAATTGCTGAAGCGCGCATAAAGCGAGATCACCGGGACATAGCGCAATTCATCTTTAAAAATAAATTTGATCCGCGGCAGAGCAGATGAAAGCAACAAAATATCAAGGAAGCTTTGGTGCTTTGAAGCGACAATCACCGCCCCAGAAGGCACAGTCCCGCGAATTTCGGTTTTCAAACCAACCATCCAAGACGCAGTCCAGCGCACCCAATTGCAATAGAATCGGATCACACCAAAGGCACGGCTAGGCTTCAGGTAAACAAACGGTGCCATGCCAAAGCCAACGATGGGCAGCATGATATACATTTGAATGATGAAAAGCAGGGATCTAACCCACTGGATAGCATGCCACATTTAGGTGAGCTCCTTTAGTGCGCGGAAGGCTGCCGTACGTGTCGCGGCAAAGGCCACAGCGCCCGCAAGCAACGGAATGATCAAGGGCCACAGCCATTGTGATGCTACAAAGCCAAGCCCTGTTAAAAAGTTATTTTGCGCAACCTCGCCGGGATCAGGCATCAACAAGATCGCCACGCATCCCGCCAAAGTGCCCATCGCCGATCCAGCCAAAGCGCGCAGAGTGAAACGCCGCACAAAAGCGCGCGCGATATAGCTGTCATGGGCACCAACCAAACGCAGCACCGAGATGACCTGCTGGTTGGCCGCAAGCGCGGATCCGGCGGCCAGTGTCACGATCACCGCAGTTGTCGCCGCAATTAGGACCAACACAAGCAGACCCAGACTACGCAACCGATTTGCCGCAGCGACCAAAGGTGCGCGCCAACGACTGTGATCATCCAAGATCGCCCCTGGCACTTCGCCTGCAAGACGCAAGCGCAGCCCATCGCGATCATACCCTGGGTCGCTTTCGACAATTTCGATCAGGCGCGGAACCGGTAAGCTTTCGAGATCCAGTTCCGAACCGAACCAAGGTGTCAGCAATGCGTTTTGTTCTTCATCGGTCAACGCGAGCGCCTCGGAAATGCCGGGGGTCGTGCGCAGGACGTTCAATGCGGCTTCCGTTTGCGCGTCAACCTGGCCGACAGGGGCCGCAATTCGTACAGTTGCAGTGCGCGCCAATTCATCTGCCCAACGATCCGCGACCCGCCCAGTGGCAAGCGATAAAGCCAAGGCGAACACCGCCAGAAATGCCATCGCACCAGATGCAAAAACCGTTAACCACGCCGTATGTCCCGTCGCGGGCACAACGCCTGCATTATCACCTTGGAAGGTTTCAAGCATCGTATCGACAAAGCCCGGCTGAGAAGATTTAGGTGTCATAGATCTGCCCCTGCCAATTGCACGCGCCGGTTTGCGATGCGCAAAACCCGGATATTCACCTGGGATTTTGCCATGCGGATCAATGCCAAATCATGGGTCGCGACAAGGATGGTTTTCCCCATTTTGTTCAGCTCGATCAGCAATTGCAGTAACCGTTGCGACATTTCAGAATCAACATTCCCCGTCGGTTCATCTGCCAACACAACATCAGGCGCCATGATGACAGCACGCGCAAGTGCGGCCCGTTGACGTTCACCACCAGATAATTCTTGGGGCAGCGCGTTCTCTTGATGGTCAAGGCCCACCCATTTCAACAACTCGCGCAGGTTGCCCTTCTCAGCCTCAACATCTTTTCCAGAGACCGACAAAGGCAAAGCGATGTTTTGCATCAGGGGCAAGTGATCCAAAAAACGGCAATCTTGATGAACGATACCAATACGGCGGCGCGCTTCAGCGATGTCATCACGGGTCATATTGCGCACGTCATTGCCAAAGACACGCGCTTGGCCTGCCGTGGCCGTAAGTTCCATGTAGCACAATTTCATCAACGTCGATTTACCCGCCCCAGAAGGCCCGGTTAAAAAATGAAATGAACCTGGTGCAAGCTTCAGGGAAACCTCTGACAGCAATTCTCCACCGCCATAGTTGTAAGCCGCGTTTTGAAGCTCAATCACGCGTGATCTCTGGCGTTTGACATTTTTCCATTGTTTCCTTGGTTATTTGGTGACAGTTTTGCCTCATGGGGCGAAATGTTTCAATCGGTTCAGCATACAATAGCTTTAAAAATTACACCTCGCTTGTTAATAACGTTCGATCGATCGTGGTATCTTTGGGTATCCGTCGAAAATAAGACATGAAATACTATCAAAGGCAGGGACACATGAGACTTATTTGCCCGAATTGTGACGCAAATTACGAAGTCGATGCGAAGGTTATTCCTGACAATGGCCGAGATGTGCAGTGCTCGGCCTGCAATGAAACTTGGTTCCAAGCCAAGGACGCGCCCGCAGTTGGCGCAAATGCGCCGACGGATGTCCCCCAAGACACTGTTGCTGATGCTGCCCCTGCGCCCGACGTGGAAACTAAGGTTGCCCCTGCCAGTGATGCGCCTCAGCGCCGTCCCTTGGATGAATCAGTTGTTGATATCTTGCGCGAGGAAGCCAGTCGGGAAGAACGCGCACGTGCAAACGAATCCGCGCCTGCTGCCGTAGCGCCCGAAAGCACGCCAGAGCCAGAAGATATCTTGGACGAAGTCCTTGCACAGGATGGGTTGACCAACGATCCAGCTGATGCGGCCTTCACGGACACGGCAGGCATCCCTGCTGACAGCAACCGCGCGGATTTATTGCCCGACATTGATGTGATCAACTCGACATTGCGCGCTGCGTCCGAAGAATCAGACGGCACAACAGAAACAGAAGCCACAACCGAAGCGCCACGCAAAAGCGGCTTTCGCACAGGTTTCTTGATGATGATCATTCTGCTGGTCGTTGCGGTCCTTGTTTATACATCCGCAGCCACCATCATTGATTTCTGGCCCGGCGGAGAGTCCTATGTAAATGCATATGTGGCATGGGTTGATGGGCTACGTGTCTGGCTGGATGGGATGATGGGCAAAGCCGCAGAGGGCCTTAGCAGTCTGACCGAACCCGCTGCGTCGGAATAATCCAGAACGCATGCCATCATGATCTCGCCTTAAAAGCGGTCCAAGAGACGTTCCAGATAATCACGTTCCAGATCGGGGCGTGTGGGGTCTGATGATCGTTCGCGCAGCTGCTGCAACAGTTCATATGCGCGGCGATACAGATCCTCACCCTGCAGCAAATCATCACCGGTCCCCGCCACACCGGAACGTGGGTTTTGGGTGCGCCCCAATGGATCTTGGCGTGTCATCTGTGAATCGGCGTCGTTTTCGCCTTCTTCACCGGATTGCCCCTGGTTTTCAGCGATCGCCTCGCCCAATTGACGCATGCCTTCGCGCATCTGTTCCATCGCATCGGCTTGGTCTTCCAACGCGCCCGCCAGACCCCCTTCGCGCAGCTTTTCCTCTGCCCGGGTCATGGCATCCCCTGCCTGATCAAGCGCCTGACGTGCCGCATCACCTTCTTCTGTTCCAGCCCCAGGCAGGTTGCCCTGCTGGCGTTCCAGTTCATTGCGCAACGCTTGTTGCCGGCTCGCTAGGTTTTGTTCGCGGCTGGTCTCGCCTTGACCTTGGCCACCATCAGTTCGGCCTTCAGATTGGTCATCACCTTGGGCCGCACCTGAATCTTCACTGTGCTGCTGTCCGCGGCCTTGTGATCCATCGCGGCCCTCATTTTCGCCGCTTTGCCCCGCTTGCGCGTTGGGGTTGAACTGTTCTTGCAGATCGCGAAACGCTTGGTCAGACAGTCCCTGCTGTTCTTCGATGCTTTCGCCCAGCTCATCCATCGCCTGTTCACCCGGGCTTTGACCCTCGCCACCGCCCCCTTTGGTGACACGCATGTTTTCCATCATCTGGGAAAGCTCATTCAACAATTCCTGGGCTTCAGCCATGCGCCCTTGTTCCATCAGCTCCTGAATGCGGTCCATCATTTCCTGAATGTCAGCCTGGCTAAGCTGCTGTGTCTCGCCGGATTGGGGCTCATCCGTGCTGTCTTCGGGGTTTTGGGCCAACTGGCGCAGGTAATCTTGCGTGGCATCGCGCAATGCATTCATCAACTGTTGGATTTCCTGATCCGTTGCCCCATCACGCATCGCCTGTGTCAAACGTTCTTGCGCTTGGCGCATACGTTCCAACGCGTCAGACAGAGACCCGTCTTCAATCAACAATGCGATATCCCAAAGGGCGGCGGCCAGTTCTGTTTGCGCCTCAGCTGTCAGCGGTTCGGCCTCAAGGCGCCGCAAAACCGTGCGCAACATCAGATAGGACGAGCTGTCATCAAACAATCCATCCGGGCGATGTGTGACGGCCCGGATCACCTGGGCCGTTTGCTGTGCATTTGCACGCGCCCACAGAATATCACGCCGCATTTCGATCACCGCGCGCGCCAATGGATCAAAGAAACGACGCCCAGGCAAAGGCAAGCGTTCCGGCATGGATGTTCCGATTTGGCCCTGCGCATCCGTCACACTTAGAACCATTTGAACAGGCAACCCCGACCAAGCATGTTCCGACAGGTTTTCAATCAGGGTTTCGGTGAATTCCGCACGATCACCTGAGACAGGTATCGGCAGATCCAAGATCAAAGGCGCGCGCGGGTCAGGCGCCATTTCCAAGCCGAAACGACGCGACAGAAGGGCTTCGTCCAATGTGAATTCGACCTGACCGGCGATGATACCATAGTCATCTTTGATATCGAAATCTTGCGACATCAGGCCAGAGGCTTCTATCTCGAGGTCACCGGACAACATAACAGCAGGCACCCGATCGGGCAGCACCGCGATCACCCAGCGCGCATCTTCAGCGCCCTCAATCTCAAGCAGGCCACTGCGCGTCACATTCAATTCCGGCGACATATCAATCGTGGTGCCGTCAGGCGTCTCAGGCACCGTCGTATCAAGTGTATGTTTCAGCGCAAGCGTGCCCGGTTCGCCATAAAATCGCAAACTGATACGGCTGCCCACTGGCGTCGAAATATTCTGCCCGATCAGGTCGTTAAGATACAAAACAGGCAGCCCCGTATAGGCCGGAGGTTCAATCCAGCCCTCCCATTGCGGGCCGATCCCTCCTTGGCCCGCCTCACGGCCCGACAAACCCGATGTGACGGTTGCGACCTGTGTGATTGACCCGAACATGCCCGCCACCAGCAGGGCCAATAAACCGGTATATCGAAGCGCATAAGGATCCCGGCGGGCAAGTTTTAGATCAGGTACAGGTGCGCGGGCTTTCGCTGCTTGGGTCTGCATCCGCGCCAAATGGGCCTGCCAGATCGCACGTGACGCAGGATCATCCCCGCCCATGCCTTGCTGATCGGCCAATGTTGCCAGAGGCTGCCCCGCCAAGGTTTTGTCCAAGCGCGCACGTGCATCCAGGCGGCGTGGGATAGATATGCGCCATAGACCAAAGCCCAGCGCCATCAGCGACAAAATCCCCGCACAGACAGCGCAAATGCGCAGAAGGTCATCGGATATTTCCAGGGAGAGACCCGAAATTATCACAGCAAAAACAAGGGCCAACACCACCCACAGCGGCCAGAACGCTTGGCAGAGGGCCTCAGCGATCAACCCGAGATGCGTCAGGAAAATCTGACGTTTCAGCCGGGGTGTTTCCCATTGATTATCGCTGCGATGACGTGTCACGCCGGGCCCTTTCTGGTGGTCCGGCGGTCTTGCATGCCTGCCGGAATTATAGCCACTCGGGGATGGTATCGCGATTCAACATCTCTTCATAGGTCGGACGTGCGCGGATGACCGCAAATTGATCGCCACTGACCAGAACCTCGGGGATCAGGGGGCGCGAATTATATTCAGACGCCATCACCGCGCCATATGCCCCGGCAGACCGAAACGCCACCAAATCGCCCGCGTCCATCGCAACCAAATCACGCCCTTTGGCAAATGTATCACCGCTTTCGCAGATCGGACCCACGATGTCATAACGGTCAGGTTCGATGCCGGGTGCGGCTTCGATCACGGGGATAATGTCGTGGTGGGCTTCGTACATGGCCGGGCGCACAAGATCGTTCATCGCAGCATCAACAATCAGGAATTTGCGGTCTTCGCCTTCCTTCACATAGATGGTTTCGGACACGAGAATACCCGCGTTGCCTGCGATCAGACGACCTGGCTCGATCTCGATCTCGCAATTCAGATGGCTCAGCGTTTCCTTGACCATCGCACCGTATTCCACGGGCAATGGGGGGCGGTCATTGTTTTGCTCATACGGAATCCCAAGGCCACCGCCGAGGTCAAGGCGGGTGATCTCATGCCCCTGGCTGCGCAGATCTTCGGTCAACTCGGCAACCTTCTGATAGGCGGCTTTATACGGTGCGAGATCGGTCAGTTGCGACCCGATATGCACATCAATACCGATGACTTTCAGGCCGGGGAGTCTAGCAATTTCCGCGTAAACATCACGCGCACGGCTGATCGGGATGCCGAATTTATTCTCAGATTTGCCCGTCGCGATTTTGGCATGGGTTTTCGCGTCAACATCGGGGTTCACCCGCACAGTGACCGGGGCCACAACGCCAAGTTCCAGCGCAACCTTGTTCAGCAGACGCATTTCCGGTTCAGACTCGAGGTTGAACTGACGGATGCCACCTTTCAGGACCAGCTCCATCTCGTCGCGGGTTTTACCGATGCCGGAAAACACGATGCGCTCGCCCGGCACACCGGCGGCTTTCGCACGCATATATTCACCACCAGACACCACATCCATGCCAGCACCGAGATCACCGAGCAGTTTCAAAACAGCGAGGTTGGAACAGGCTTTGACGGCGTAACAGACCAAGTGATCCATGCCCTCAAGTGCCTCGTCAAACAGACGATAATGACGCGCAAGCGTGCGGGCGGAATAGATGTAACACGGCGTGCCGACCGAGCGCGTGATTTCACGCACAGAGACATCCTCGGCATGCAGTTCACCGTCTTTATAGAGAAAATAGTCCATCACGCGCTCCCGTATTCGTTGGAAACGCTGTTAGCCTAGGAAGAATGAAAAAGGAACCCTGAGATATCTTGGCAACCCAACATCAGTGTGGGTAGTTCAAACATTGATATCATTCATTGCCATTGATACACTTTACTCATGACAAACACCGCTACCTCCAAACCTAAAAACTACTTGAAGTTCCTGTCATGGGGAATTTGTTCTGTTGCCCTCTACCTTCTCGCCCAGAGGATTCTTCTAGGCGAGTTACCTGACTTCCTATTTTCAAATTACACTCGTTTTGCACTTGAGAATATGACACTGACTATGTTTTTGCCCCCACTATTCCTGGGTAGTGCCGTTATCGTATTCACATTTCAATCAGATTGCATTGTTAAGATTGGTACCTTCAGGCCTTCCATCTTTTTCCCATGTTTCACAAACGAAGCAAAGATAATTCCAGTTCTATGTTTAATACTGACTTTGTTTGCGATTACCGCAGCAACCTTCTTTTCGCTATTTGTAGAGCTCCGACTGGAAACGATCCAATAAAGTTTGGCTTTCTATGGGCTACATAATTCCAGAGAGGCATTTCTACTTACAACAGGCCAGATCTTAGTCGCGAGCGCTAAACCCCAACGCGCACATTCACGCCGCCAACGCTCGCACCAACAGAACCACCAACGCTCACGCCGCCAGTGCCGACAGATACGCCAACACCTGCGATGGGGCGGATGGGTGCGCCGTCGGCGCCGCAGGCGGTGAGGCCTGCGGTGGTGATAAGGGCTAGGAGAATACGTTTCATTTCAATACCTCTTTCCAATCCGCAATACGGGCGCGCACTTGGTCGGGGGCGGTGCCGCCATAAGATTGGCGCGAGTTTACTGAATTATGCACGCCAAGCACGTCAAAAACGCCCTGGGTGATGCCTGCGGACACGTTTTGCATATCTTCCAGCGTCAAATCTGGCAGATCACAGCCCTTGCTTTCAGCCAGCGCGACCAACGTGCCAGTGACGTGGTGGGCATCGCGGAATGGCATGTTGAGTTCACGCACCAGCCAATCAGCAAGATCGGTCGCGGTCGAGAAACCAGACCCGGCGGCGGCCTCTAGCACGGGGATGTTGGCGGTGAGGTCAGAGACCATGCCCTCCATCGCGGCCAGTGACAACATCAGGCTATCAGACGCGTCAAACACCTGTTCTTTGTCTTCCTGCATGTCCTTGGAATAGGTCAGCGGAAGGCCCTTCATCACCGTGAACAAGGACACAGTCGCCCCCAGAATACGCCCGATTTTCGCGCGGATCAGTTCCGCCGCATCCGGGTTTTTCTTTTGTGGCATGATGCTTGAGCCGGTTGAGAACCGATCAGACAGCACAACAAAACGGAATTGCGCAGAGGACCAGATCACCAGTTCTTCGGCGAAGCGCGACAAATGCATAGCACAAATGGAGCTGGCGGACAGGAATTCCAGTGCGAAATCACGATCGGCTGTGGAATCAAGTGAGTTGGCAGTCGGACGGTCAAAGCCCAACGCCTGCGCCGTCATGTGGCGATCAATCGGGAAAGATGTGCCAGCAAGCGCGGCACCACCCAACGGGCTTTCGTTCATCCGCACGCGGGCGTCCTTAAAGCGGGACAGATCACGGCCAAGCATCTCAACATAGGCCATCATATGGTGGCCCCAAGTTACGGGTTGCGCGGTTTGCAGGTGGGTAAACCCAGGCATAACCCAATCCGCGCCCGCTTCGGCTTGCACAAGGAAGGCGCGCATCAGGGCTTCGATACCTTCAATCGCGGCATCCATCTGGTCACGCACCCAAAGTTTGAAGTCCGTCGCAACTTGGTCATTGCGCGACCGTGCTGTATGCAGACGTCCCGCAGGTTCACCGATCAGATCTTTCAGGCGGCTTTCGACATTCATGTGAATATCTTCAAGGGCTGTGGAAAATTCAAAGGTTCCGCTCTCAATTTCTGACAAAACCGTGAGCAGACCTTCACGAATGGCATCCGCATCGCTATCTGTGATAATGCCTGTCGCGGCAAGCATCGCAGCATGGGCACGGGAGCCTTCAATATCTTGACGCGCCATCCGTTTATCGAAACCAATAGAGGCATTGATGGCTTCCATGATCGCATCCGGACCCGCGGCAAACCGACCGCCCCACATGGTGTTTGATTTATCTGCCATTGTCTTGCCTCTCAACTGCCGCACTCGTCTGGCCATTCGCCCGGAGCACACATGAATTTCCTAAAGTCCCTCGTCGTTTACACCGCAGTCGCTTTCACTGCAACGTCAGCTATGGCGCAAGATATCACGCATACGCCCCCATCCATTGAAGAGTTGCGCGAAATGCGGGAAGGCAGCCTGCGCAAATTGATCCTGCACCCCGAACCGCGTCGCGAATCTGCGGCGGTGTTTGTGGATCAACAGGGTGGCGAACATACGCTTGCGGATTATCAGGGCAAATATGTGCTGCTGAATTTTTGGGCCACTTGGTGTACGCCGTGTCGGGTTGAAATGCCGTCGCTGGATCGCTTGCAAGCGCGTCTGGGTGGGGATCAATTTGAGGTCGTTCCCGTGGCAACATCCCACAACCCGGCAGCCGCAATTGATCGGTTCTGGGACCAGGCTGAGATCAAGAACCTACCCGTTTTACTGGACCCAGATCGCCTGCTTGCCGCTGATTTCGGCGCACTGTCCCTGCCTCTAACGATTGTGCTGAACCCTGAAGGCCAAGAAATCGCCCGTCTGATTGGTGACGCAGAATGGGACAGCAACAGCGCGATTGCAATTCTGTCAGCGATGAGCGGTGCAGAGCATCAAGGCGCGGCTGAGTAACGTTTAACCATGCAGCGTATATATGGTATTGAAGCGAAGCATCGCGGCTTCTGCAAGCTTGAAAAAGTCAGCGTTGCTTGACAAAGTGACCCTGCGGGCTTCTTCCGGGCCACCCTGAATATCCGACAGAAACATCAGCTTCCGGGATGGCGAAACATCCCATAGCCTCCCCAACATTAGATTTATGTCTCGCAGTGCGTCGCTATGAAATCCAAAATATCCATCACGGGCTTCATTCCATGAAACTTCACCCCCACACGACCAAACCGTCGTCCCTTTGTGTCGTGTACCTAGGTGCACAATCACGCCAGCCAACGCATCCAAATCGTCCTGAAACAACGCTCGATCTGATTTCAAATGCGTATCGCCCCTTGCAACAAAGACCGTTAGATCCGACAGATCAGGCACGTTCGTTGCACCAAGAGATATAACTTCAAGCGTTGGCATGTCTCGTACTTAACAGATCATCATAGGAGCAGCTATCCCTCTTGACGCCACGGCCCCGTTGACAGGATGCCGCTTCCTTGGCCCCAATGGCAGGCAGGGAGAGACGAATGCCATTACATATACTTGCACCCATGGTTGTGGTCGGGTTGATCATTGCTTGGGGGGCGATGCGGTTTGCGGGCTGCTCGCAGGATTTGCGGTTCACCACGGTTGAGGACGCGCGCCTGCATTGGTTGCGTCACAGGCCCGGTGCGAAACCGCGTGATATCATTGTGGCCGCTGATGGGCGTGCGGCGCTGGTGGAGGTGGGCAGCGGGCTTTGGCTTTTGCGCAGTTTTGGCATTGATAGCGTGATCCACCATCTGGGTGCGGCCCAAGTCATCACCGTAAAACAGGGTCTAACATTGACGTTTCCAGAGTATGACGACCCAAAAGCGCGGCTCACCCTGACCCCGAAAGAATGTACGATTTGGCAGGCCCGCATCAACGCCCACCAGCAGGAGACCCGCAATGACTGATATGTTAATCTACCCAAAAGTCACCGATTACGCGGTGCCGTTTTTCATCCTGTTGATCCTTGTTGAAATCGCCTGGATCACCTTCAAAAAACGTGGTGGACGGTATGAAACACGCGACGCCATGACCTCACTTTTCATGGGGGTTGGGTCTGTTGTGTCTGGCATTCTGCTGGGCTTCATCGCCTGGAATTGCTTTACCTTCCTTTGGTGGCTGACACCGATCAATCTTGGCGCATCTGTGCTGGTGGTGGTGATTTGTTTCGTGCTGGATGATCTGCGCTATTACTGGGTGCATCGCTTTGGCCATCGCGTGCGCTGGGTATGGGCCTCACATGTGAACCATCACTCAAGCCAGCATTACAATCTGACCACCGCTCTGCGCCAGACCTGGACTGGCACGTTCACCTTGATGATGGTGGTGCGTGCCCCCTTAATCTTGCTGGGATTTCATCCGGCGATGGTGCTGTTTGTGGGTGGTGTGAACCTGATTTATCAATTCTGGATCCACACCGAAGCCATCGACAAAATGCCCCGCTGGTTTGAGGCAGTGATGAACACCCCAAGCCACCACCGCGTGCACCACGGGCGCAATCCGCGTTATCTGGATGCCAATTACGCCGGTGTGTTTATCATCTGGGATAAGATGTTTGGCACCTTTGTGCCCGAGGTACAGGACGAAAAAGTCGACTACGGGCTGATCCACAATATCGGCACGTTCAACCCCATCCGCGTGGCCTTTCATGAATGGGTCGCGATCTGGCGCGATTGGCGGCAACCGGGATTGACCTGGAAAGACCGCTGGAATTACGCCGTGAAACCTCCAGGCTGGCGTCATGACGGCAAGGGCGGGTCGACCGAATTATTGAAACGCCGCCATGTGGCACGAAACCCCGAAACCGCAGGCACGCCCGGCTTTGAGGATTATAAGGCATAGACGACAGCGACAAAGCACCATCTCGGCTTGGCACCTATATGGACGTATGAACGGGGACAATCAGTCTCCCCTTATGGTAACGATAGGATCCGATGTTTTGAGGAAGATATACTTTTGTCATGGAATGCCCGGCAGCGCAGCAGATGCGGATCTTCTGGCGCGGGCCAATCCGGGGGTAGAGACCGTGGCGCTGGATCTTCTGCACTATCCACCTGAGCTTGCCCATCAGGCGCTGGCGGATGCACTGGCCGCGGAAGGTGCCGATACCGATCCCGTGCATTTGGTTGGCTTTTCCATCGGGGCGATGGCTGCCATTATGATCGCGGCCTCACGGCCAGATCGCGTTGCCCAATTGACACTCATATCCCCTGCTACACCTTTGCAGTCGGGGGATTTTCTGCCCCATATGGCCGGGCAACCCGTGTTTGAACTGGCTGCCAAAAACCCAAAACTTCTGCGGCTTCTCACTGTCTTTCAGGGCATTGTTTCGCGCCTCTCACCCGGTCTGATCCTGAATATGTTGTTCGCTAAATGCGGCCCAATGGAAAGTGATTTGCTGCAAGATCCTGACTTCATGCAGGTCATGGGCACCGCATTGCGAGAAAGCTTTATCAATAGGCGCGAAACATATCTTTCATATGTTCAGGCTTATGTTCAGGATTGGCGTGATGAGTTGCCAAAAGTGCAGTGCCCCGTTGATCTTTGGCACGGCAGCAAGGATAGCTGGTCCCCACCGCAGATGTCAGTTGCATTGCGCGAATGCTTTGGAAAATCCTGCACGCTTCATGAAGTCGAAGACCGCGAGCATTACTCCACGCTTGCGCATGTGAAGTTGTAGTTATTTTCTTAAAAGCGACATCGGGGTCGGAATTGGCCTCGCGGGGTGCTGCGCGCATCGTTCATATGATCTGACCATAGGAAAGGCCCACGATGACCCGCAAAATCACTGAACCCGCCCGCGAAATTGATGTGATTCATGAAACCGATGTTTTGGTGATTGGGTCTGGCCCGGGTGGGTTGCCGGCAGCCCTTGCAGCGGCCCGGGCCGGGGTAGAGGTGACACTGGTTGAACGCTTTGGCTGTTTCGGTGGGAACCTGACAGTTGTTGGCGTCGAAGGCATGCATTGGTATCGCCACGAGGAAACCGTGGAATCCGACGGAATTGCACGTGAATTTGAAGACCGCGCGAAAGAAATGGGCGCGGCGGTGCCAGAAAGCCAATCCTTATCCTATGAGATCGATTCCGAGGGTTTCAAATTGGTTGCGGACCAGATGGTTTTGAATGAACCCAACATCCGTCCCATGCTGCATCGCCAGTTTGTAGCGCCGATCATGGAGGGCAACACAATCATCGGGGCGATCACCGAATCCAAAGCCGGGCGCGAAGCGATCCTTGCCAAACGGGTGATTGATGCCACGGGGGATGCAGATGTCGCCCAGCGCGCCGGTGCGCCTGTGTTCACCACTCCGGTCGAAAAGATGATGGCAGCCTCTGTGATGTTCCATGTGGCAGGCGTTGATAAGCAGAAATTCATGGATGGCATCAAGGCCGATCCGCAGACCTATAAAGACTGGGGTGGCGGCGGTGAATGGAACATCGAAACAACTGGCAAAGAGGACGAGATGTTCTCGCCTTTCCTGCACAAACCTTTTGCGCAAGCGATCAAAGACGGGATAATTCCACCCAATCTAAATACCATCGCGGGCACCTGGGGGGCCTGTCATGACACGGGCGAACTGACCTATATGAACTTGATTCATATGGCGAATTGCGATGGCACCGATCCCGACAGTCTGACCACCTATGAGATCGAAGGCCGTCGACAGGCGATGCTGGCGATTGAGGCCCTGCGCGCCTATACGCCGGGGTGTGAAGGTATTCGCCTGCGCAACTTTGGTATGTCGCTGGGCATTCGGGACACGCGCAAGGTGGATACGGTTTACAATATGACCGGGCAGGATGTACGCGAACAAGGGCGCTTTGAAGACAGCGTTGGGATCTTCCCTGAATTCATCGATGGCTACGGCATTCTAATCTTGCCAACCACCGGGCGGTATTTCCAGATCCCTTACCGCAATCTACTGCCCAAAAAGATCGAGAACCTACTGGTCTCAGGCCGGATCACCGGCGGCGACACCACAAGCCACGCCGCCACCCGCAACATGGCCTGCTGTGCCGTTGCCGGTCAGGCCGCCGGGATTGCCGCGGCAGTGTCTGTGAAAACGGGCAAGGGTGTTGCTGATATTGACCTCACACTTGTGCGCAAAGAACTTGATCGTCAGGGCGCGCGTTATACCTGATTTTCGCGTGCCATCGCGGCCACTTCTTTGTGGCGGTGGCAGGTGGTGAGGTGATTGTTCATAAAGCCCGATGCCTCCATGAAAGCATACACAATGGTTGGTCCGCAGAACTTGAACCCGGCCTTTTTCAGGTCTTTTGAAATCTGCAATGACCGCGCGTCTTGTGTGGGAACGTCGGCTTGGGATGCCCAGCTGTTTTGTTCGACCTTGTGATCAAAATAACCCCACAGAAAATCAGCAAAAGGCTGGGTTTCCTGAATGCGCAAATAAGCCTGCGCGTTGGTAATCGTCGCGGCGATCTTGCCACGGTGCCGGATGATTCCCGCGTCTTGTAGCAAACGTTCGACGTCGTCTTCATCCCAAGTGGCAATCACTTCGGGATGGAACCCCTCAAAGGCTTTGCGGAAGTTCTCGCGTTTCTTCAGGATCGTTAACCAGCTGAGACCCGCCTGAAATCCATCTAAAACCAATTTCTCCCACAAAGCGCGTGAGTCGTATTCAGGAACGCCCCACTCTGCGTCATGATAAGCCAAATAAATTGATTCAATTCCAACCCATCCGCAACGATCTGTCATATCACTCAATCTCCCAAGGGCTTTCTCTTCCCGCTTTCATTTGATTCAAATTCATCAAAAACTCGATTATTCATGGGACCTTAAGGATTTCAGCACAATCTGTTTTTGTAATTCTAGCACAAAATCCGGGACATAGAATGTTAAGTGATGAGTTGAAATTTGACACCGGTGATGAAGGAACTGGCGGGGGGCCACTGTCGCGCGTCCTGGCACATCGTGATCGCGATATCTTACAGATGGTCCACAAGTCCTTGGTCAATCGAAACGTTGCATTGGCGTATCAGCCCATTGTGCGGTCCGATCAGCTTGACCAAATTTCATTCCATGAAGGCTTGGTTCGGGTATTGGACGAAAACGGGCGCATTATTCCAGCCAAGGAATTCATAAATCAAATTGAAAACAATGAACTTGGTCGCCTCATTGATTGTCGCGCGATTGAACTGGGATTGCGGGCCTTGGCGGATGATCAAAGCCTGCGCTTGTCTATCAACATGTCTGCACGTTCAATCGGATATGCCCCTTGGGTTAAGGCGTTAAACGCTGGATTGGCGCAGAATGACACAATTGGCGAACGTCTAATTCTTGAAATCACAGAATCATCTGCGATGCAGATGCCCGAACTGGTCACAAGCTTCATGGCCGACCTGCAAAGCCAAGGCATCGCGTTTGCCTTAGACGACTTCGGCGCGGGGTATACGGCCTTCCGGTTTTTCAAGGATTTTTTCTTTGACGTCATCAAGATCGATGGGCAATTCATCACTGGTATCGCCAATAATTCAGACAACCAGGTTTTAACCCGCGCACTTGTGTCTATTGCCCGACATTTCGACATGTTTACGGTCGCAGAATGTGTGGAAAGCCAAGATGACATAGCCGTTCTACAAGACATTGGGATCGACTGCCTTCAGGGGTATTACTTTGGAAGCCCAACAATGGTAAACCCAATGGAGCAGCGCGAAAAAGCAAATCAGTCACGTGCATAATCCAATTCTCAACATCTGATAACGCCAATTGCTGCGATGCAGCAGTTTTCCTCTGCAACTGCATTGCTCTTTAAAAAATTTCCCCCTAACCTCCCTCGCAAGCGCGTTTGGGTGATGGCGTAACCTGCACCGGCGCATCCAATGAGGGAGACGAGAATGACCAATGTAGTTATTGTTTCTGCGGCGCGTACCGCAGTCGGAAGTTTTAGCGGTGCGTTTGCGAACACACCGGCCCATGATCTCGGCAGTGCCGTGCTGGAAGCGGTTGTTGCCCGGGCTGGCATCGAAAAGGCCCATGTTTCAGAAACCATTCTGGGGCAGGTTTTACAGGCAGGCCAAGGACAGAACCCGGCACGCCAAGCACATATCAATGCAGGCCTTCCAAAAGAAAGCTCGGCCTGGAGCATCAACCAAGTTTGCGGATCTGGCTTGCGCACTGTTGCACTTGGCGCGCAGCATATCATGCTTGGCGATGCTGAGATCGTGGCAGCTGGCGGCCAAGAAAACATGTCTTTGTCCCCGCATGTTGCACATCTGCGGGCGGGTCACAAAATGGGTGACGTCAAATATATCGATTCCATGATTCGCGACGGGCTTTGGGATGCGTTCAACGGCTACCACATGGGGCAGACTGCTGAAAATGTTGCAAACCAATGGGAAATCAGTCGCGAAATGCAGGATCAATTCGCCGTTGCGTCCCAAAACAAAGCTGAGGCAGCTCAGAAGGCTGGGCTGTTTGTTGATGAAATCACGCCTTTCACGATCAAGACACGCAAAGGCGAGATCATTGTCGATGCGGATGAATACATCCGCCACGGTGCAACATTGGAATCCATGCAAAAATTGCGCCCAGCTTTCGTGCGCGACGGCGGCTCCGTAACTGCGGCAAACGCATCAGGCATCAACGATGGCGCTGCAGCTGTTCTTATGATGAGTGCCGAAAACACTGAAAAACGAGGCCTCACACCGATGGCCCGCATAGCATCCTATGCGACAGCAGGCCTTGATCCTTCCATCATGGGAATGGGGCCAGTCCACGCGTCGAAAAAAGCTTTAGAAAAGGCAGGTTGGTCAGCGTCAGATCTGGATCTTGTCGAAGCAAATGAGGCCTTCGCCGCCCAAGCCTGTGCCGTGAACAAAGATATGGGCTGGGACCCTGAGATCGTGAATGTAAACGGTGGCGCCATCGCGATTGGCCATCCAATTGGTGCATCGGGCTGTCGCGTTCTTAATACGCTACTGTTCGAAATGCAGCGCCGCGATGCCAAGAAAGGCTTGGCGACCCTATGCATCGGTGGTGGCATGGGCGTTGCAATTTGCATCGAACGTTAACTGTCACGTAAGCGTTTCATTTTTAATTTAGGACGCCAACAGCAACCCTGTTGGCGTCTTTTTTCTGCAATGCGGCAATTCATGGCGAAATAATCTTGCGAAATGGTGTGAAAATGTTTTAAAGAGTTGCTGAACGGATTTATTTTTTGGGAGAGCAGACATGGCACGAACCGCATTGGTAACCGGCGGCACACGCGGCATCGGCGCCGCAATTTCGATTGCATTGAAAAATGCGGGCTATGCCGTTGCAGCCAATTATGCCGGCAACGACGAGGCCGCCGCAAAGTTCACGGAAGAAACAGGCATCAAGACCTATAAATGGTCCGTTGCAGATTACGACGCATGCACCGCGGGAATCGCCGCGGTCGAGGCCGACTTGGGCCCAGTGGAGGTTCTCGTGAACAACGCCGGCATCACCCGCGACGCCCCTTTCCATAAGATGACCCGCGAGCAGTGGCAGCAAGTCATCGACACCAATCTGTCGGGCGTTTTCAATATGACCCACCCAATTTGGCCAGGAATGCGCGAGCGCAAATTTGGCCGCATCGTGACCATTTCTTCGATCAATGGTCAAAAAGGTCAATTTGCACAGGTCAACTATGCCGCATCCAAGGCCGGTGACCTTGGCATCACCAAATCTCTGGCGCAAGAAGGCGCGCGTTTTGGCATCACCGCAAACGCAATTTGTCCGGGTTACATCGGAACAGAGATGGTTATGGCGGTGCCTGAAAAGATACGCGAATCAATCATCAGCCAGATCCCAGCCGGTCGCCTAGGCACCCCAGAAGAAATCGCGCGCTGTGTAAAGTTCTTGGTGTCCGATGATGCTGAATTCATCAACGGTTCCACGATCTCCGCAAATGGCGGGCAGTTTTTCGTATAGTTTTCGCTGAAAATATGTGAGTTAGGGCGGCCAAGGGGCTGCCCTATTTTTTTGGTGTCTTGATCCCGATCCTCATGGGTGTGGATCCCATCTGGGAGGCAAGAAAGAAAATTAGATATTACCCGCCGGAAAGACGCGATATTTCTTCCTTAAGGCGTAGTTTTTCTTTCTTCATAGCTGCGATCTCAATGGGATCGGCACCAGGATGTCGTTGTTCCTGATCAACTTTTTCAGAAAGAGATTGATGTTTACGGTGGAGTTCCTGGATGTGCGAACTCTTACTCATGGCATTCCTCCGTTACAAAAGTGTGTAATCAAGTCGAGCACAGAATTTGAGTCATGTCACGTTGCAGTGCAGAAAACACCCACTCAAAACCCATTCTCCGCCGATGATTGGAAGCATTTCCTTGCCAAAACCTTAATCTTAAGGGAATTTTAGTGCAGCACCCTCTCGTAAAATAGAGCGAATTTGAGGTGTATAGCTTTCGCCATCCTCCAAATGCTGCGTGCCCACATGTGTAACCAACGGTGAATGCAGCATAAAATCTGCCCGCCCACCCTTTCGGGCCCGCATCAAAAACAAATGCGCCTTACGACCTTCACGCGCGGATATCGGCAGGATCTCAATGCTGCCCAGCCGCCCAAGACAGGCGGCCAAAACATCGGGCAGACGGCGAATATCGTGAATCAGCGTCAAATACCCTTTTGGTTTAAGGCGCCGCGCGGCCAAATCGATCCAAGCCTGCGTCGGGGTTTCACCCGCCAGCGCGATTTCTTTTCCCGCGTCAGGCGCAGATGACCCTTTTGTGCGCTCAAAAAATGGTGGATTCATAATCACTTGATCGAAACTACGCGCCTTAATATGCCCGGGAATCGCCCGAATATCGCCCGCAACAACTTCGAGAGTTTGGTGATTTCTTGCTGCATTTTCGCACGCCAAATCGGCATATTCCCCCTGCAGCTCAAGGCCCGTCAGCGTCAGCGCATCAACACGTGCACCTAGACAGATTGATGCAACCCCTGCCCCGCAACCGGCCTCCAAAACATTGTCCCCGGGCTTGGCGGGACAAGCGGCAGCCAGCAACACAGGATCAGCGCCTGCACGATACCCCTTGCGGGGCTGCAAGATTTGCAACCGCCCCGACAGAAACCCATCGTCGGTCAACCCGTCAGGAAAATGCTGTTGTAATACCGAAATCGACATCGTTGTCTTTCAGAATGGCTGAAGCTTCAAAATGATCACTTTGGCGCACCATTAAACGACGCGGCAAAATGCCAATGCCTCCTTCTAGGATGCTGATATTTACGTCCATTTCAAAGCAGTCTATACCCTCTCCCTGAAGGAGCGCTTGGGCGAATGCGATGATGGTCGGGTCCGTGGTACGCAGGAGTTCTTTCATACTGGAGACATAACGGCACTGGCACGCAATTGTCGAGCTTTAGGCCGCAAATAACAGAGATTTGAAGCCCATGGACGCCTCCGTAAAACCACATGACCGCCTCGCCCAGTATCTGTCTGACGACATGGATGCGGTGAACGTTCTAATCCGCAAACGCATGGCATCTGAACACGCCCCGCGCATCCCAGAAGTGACCGCACATCTGGTCGAAGCGGGTGGCAAACGATTGCGCCCCATGCTGACTTTGGCGGCGGCGCATCTGTGTGGCTATACCGGTGATCATCATGTGAAATTGGCAGCGACGGTCGAATTCATTCACACGGCGACTTTACTGCATGATGATGTGGTGGACGAAAGCGGGCAACGTCGCGGACGGCCAACGGCGAACCTGCTTTGGGATAATAAATCAAGCGTCTTGGTCGGCGATTATCTGTTCTCTCGCAGCTTTCAGTTGATGGTTGAAACCGGGTCTTTGCGGGTCTTGGACATTCTGGCCAACGCATCCGCCACGATTGCAGAAGGCGAGGTTTTGCAACTGACCGCCGCCCAGGATTTGGCCACCTCAGAGGCCATATATTTGCAAGTTGTGCGCGGTAAAACTGCGGCGTTGTTCTCCGCGGCGACAGAAGTTGGTGGCGTGATTGCCGGTGCTGATGATGCGACGACACAGGCGTTGTTTGACTATGGTGATGCCCTTGGGATCAGCTTTCAAATCGTAGATGACCTGTTGGATTATTGGGGCTCTGGTGCCCTTGGTAAAAACGTCGGTGATGATTTCCGCGAACGTAAACTCACCCTGCCCGTGATCAAAGCTGTTGCGAAAGCTGATGAAGATGAGCGTGAATTCTGGACACGTACCATCGAAAAAGGGAAACAAAACGATGGCGATCTCGAACATGCCCTCGCCCTTTTGAAAAAACACAACGCGATGGAAGACACTCGCGTGGAAGCTTTGGCCTGGGCGCAAAAGGCAAAATCAGCACTGGGTGTGTTGCCCGATCACGAGCTGCGTCAAATGCTGTCTGATATTGCCGAGTATGTGGTCGCGCGTGTGCGTTAACCCTTAGGCGCACAGCGATGCTAGGCTAAGCCATAGATCCCAATCGACAGGATTGAACCCACCAATCCGGGTGGCTGTGGGTCAAATCCTTGGCGGCGTTTTCTGCCTCAGTATCGGTTCGGTACAAGGCAAAACATGTTGCCCCTGATCCCGACATCCGCACGATTTGACAGCCATTTGTTCCCTCTAGCGCCGACAATGCTGACTGGATTCCAGGGAAAAGGCTGATCGCTGGCCCCTGAAGATCATTGCGTTGCTCAGCAAGCCACACGATGACATCACCACCAGGTTTCGGCATCGACTGCATTGGGGCGTTATCCTTTGATAACAAAGCAGAAAACACATCCGGAGTGGGCACACTGAGACGTGGATTCAATAGGACAGCAGGCAGACTCGGGAAATTCGACACGACGGAAATCTGGTCGCCAATTCCCTGCACCCGCGCCGCTTTTGGTGTGATGCACATCGGGATATCGGCCCCCAACTTCAGCACTCTTTGCAGATCCACATCCACCTTCAGCAAACGGATGGCTGCGGCAGCATCAGATGACCCGCCACCGACACCGCTTGCCGTGGGCAGGTTTTTCTCAAGTGTGAAAGCATGTGGGTCGGCCACAGGACACAGCGCGGCGGCCTGCAGGATCAAGTTTCTATAATCCGTCGGCACCCCCTCGCCCTCGGGACCAACGACATCAAGGCGCATGTCAGAGGCAGGGGTCACCGTCAAATGATCACCAAAATCCGCAAAAGCGACCAAACTGTCCAATAGATGATATCCATCCGCCCGCTGCCCTGTAATATGCAGCGTCAGATTGATCTTCGCCGGGGCAAAACCAGGCGCAAAGTTAGCCGTCATTACCCGTTCCGCCCACGACCGTCAGGGGGGCTGCGCCCTCTTCTTCTAAAACCACGTCTAATCCGACTTCAATCTTGCGGCGCATCCGATCAGGGTCAGCTTCACCATCAACTTCTTCGGGGTCCACAAAGGACAGCGCGCGCTTCCATTGAAATTCGGCTTCACGGTGCCGGCCAACAGCCCAAAGCACATCCCCCAGATGGTCAGAGACAATGGCATCGACGGGTTCCAATTCAACTGCGCGTTCCATGTGAACAACAGCTTCGTCAAAACGGCCAAGCCGATACAAAACCCAGCCAAGCGAATCCGTAACATACCCATCATCAGGGCGCCCAGCGACAGCTTGTTCAATCATTTCAAGAGCTTCATCTAGGCTTCGGCGTTGTTCAACCAAGGAATATCCCAGATAGTTCAACACATATGGCTGACCCGGGGCGAGTTCCAAAGCGAATCGTAAATCAGCTTCGGCTTCCTCCCAGCGTTCCAACCTTTCCAGCGTAATTCCACGTGTATAATAAGCGCCCCAATGGCCGCGCATGGGGTCATCGAAAAGCGCGATGGCGTTGTTATAGGCCGCGACGGCTTCTTCGAAGCGTTCCATTCCGCGCAATGCATCCCCCAAAGCGGAATGTACGATGGGCAAATCAAAACGCGTTTCGGCCAGTTGCTTGAGGGCTTCGATCGCGGCCTCGTCATTGCCCGCCTTGCGCAGGGCCTCGGCGCGTCCGATTTCCGCTTCATGGAAAGAAGGATGACTGCGCGGCACACGATCATATGTCGCATTTGCCAAGTCATATTGTTCAAGCGTTTCCAGCAAGTTTGCCGACAAAAGCATCGCGGAAACATTATCGGGATTTAGATGTTCCGCAACGCGTGAAAACAGCAAGGCATAGCCAGCGGTGGATTCATTTTCCAAGACACCCGCCACCGAATAGAACACTTCTGATAGCCCCTCAGAGGCATCCGTGACCACCGAAAACGGAAGCGTCTCATCTGCTTCAAGCCGTTCGATCATCTGCGTCACAATTGGATCAGTGGAACGGCCGAAAACGCTTTGCAACAATTCAAGCGCGTCCGCGTTGCGTTCAAGTTGGCTAAGGATTTCAACATGGGCCAAAATGCCGTTAACCGTCGCGGGCAACGCTCCGTCAGTCTCGCCCGATAGGATCCCATCCGCGCCTTCGTAATCTCCGACCAAGGCAAGCGCTAACGCTTTGTGATAAAGACCAAAACTACGCGTAGAGGCATCTGCGGCAACCGCATCAAAACCTTCCAATGCAACCGTCATTTGGCCTGCACCAACTTGCGCCCAAGCCACCACAAGCCCGTCCACCAAAGGGCCAATATTGACCGGCCCCTCGTAGACTTCAATCAGGGTTTGGAATTCTTGGCGCGCCCCAAGATTTGCGACCGTAAGGATGCTGGTTTGCTGAGTGTCAAACCCAGCGTCGCGCATGGTCGCCACGGTTTCCATGGCGGCGTCAAAGTCCCCAAGTCCGATCCACGCTGTTAGGGCGTTCTCAAGCAAAATCGGATTGCTGGAATCCTGTTCAATCGCGCGAAGATACCAATCTGCAGCCCGTTGATAGTCTGAATAAAAACTGGCTTGGCGCGCGGCAAGATAAGACCCAGCAAGCCCATCGGAATATGCCCCTGTGGGCAAGATCATCACACTTGCAAGCAAAGCTGCACTGAGGGTTCTGAACATGGAAACTCCGGTTAATTTCAGGTCGCAGTAAGAAAGCTAAGTGTTGCGGCAGCGAAAGGCAATGGCGCGGGGCAAAACACCTTGCGATCCAGCGCTAACTCGCGCGTTCTTCAGATCACGTTCACGTTTATATTTACTGAATTCCACATCATGTCGCGCAATTCCTATCCGACACAGGTGCCTAAAATGAAACGGGCCACCAAAAGGGCGGCCCGGAACAAGGATATTGACGCTTATTAATCGTAAGCGGC
This sequence comes from Halocynthiibacter namhaensis, assembly GCF_000812685.1. Classification (GTDB taxonomy): domain Bacteria; phylum Pseudomonadota; class Alphaproteobacteria; order Rhodobacterales; family Rhodobacteraceae; genus Halocynthiibacter; species Halocynthiibacter namhaensis. Next base: position 111,768 of record NZ_JWIF01000063.1, on the reverse strand, counting down.
GTCAACGATGAATTCGACTTTCAGTTCTGGGCGGGCAAGTTTCGCTTCGCCACAGGCGCGTGCTGGGGAATGGCCTTCGGGAACCCAAGCGTTCCACACCTCGTTCAGGCCCGCGAAATCGGACATATCTGCAAGCCAGATTGTGCAGCGCAACATTTTTTCGCGGGACGAACCAGCCTGGATCAGCAGCGCATCGACGCGACGCAGGCATTCTTCGGTTTGTTCCTGGATGGTTGCACCTTCGCCAACCTGGCCTGTGATGTAAGCCACGCCATTGTGTTTCACGATCTTGGAGGAGCGCACCCCAGTTTCAATACGTTCAATCATGTTCATGTCCTTTGATATGAGTTTGGCAGAGCTTTGCCGCGAAACATCGCCTGCATCAACCAAAAACGAAAACGGGCCGCCCGAAGGCAGCCCGCAATATCATAACTGTACCGAATTACATGTTCGGGTAATTTGGCCCGTCACCGCCTTGTGGCGTGGTCCAAGTGATGTTCTCGGAGGGATCCTTAATATCACATGTTTTGCAATGCACACAGTTCTGGAAGTTGATGACAAAATCATTGTCGACGACTTCATAAACACCCGCAGGGCAGTAGCGCTGCGCAGGTTCTGCGAATTTCGGCATGTTCACGGACATCGGAATACTGGCATCGGTCAGTTTCAGATGTGCCGGTTGGCTTTCTTCATGGTTGGTCATGGAGAAGCTGACGTTGGTCAGGCGATCAAAGCTGAGCTTGCCATCGGGTTTTGGGTAATCAATCGGCGCGTGTTTGTCAGCTGCTTCGGTTGCTTGGGCATCGTTTTTCCCGTGCTTCCAAGTGCCTAGCGGATTCCAACCTGTGAGGTTCGCAACCCACATATCAAAGCCGCCCAGCATCAAGGATGCAACAAGGCCAAACTTCGACCAAATGGCTTTCACGTTGCGCACAGGTTTCAGATCAGCGGCGATTGGGCCGTTGCGGACCATATCGTCATAAGACTGAAGTTCGTCACCGGAACGGCCGTCTTTGATCGCTGCGAATGCCGCTTCGGCTGCGTGCATACCGGAATACATCGCATTGTGGTTGCCCTTGATGCGCGGCACGTTGACCATGCCTGCGGAACAGCCCAAAAGCGCGCCGCCTGGGAAACAGGTTTTCGGCAGAGACTGCCAACCGCCCTCAGTGATCGCACGTGCGCCGTAAGCGACGCGTTTGCCGCCTTCCAGCAGCTTTGCAATTTCCGGGTGATGTTTGAAGCGTTGGAATTCCATGTAAGGGAAGAGATGTGGGTTCTTGTAGTTCAGATGGACCACGAAACCGACATAAACTTGATTATTCTCAAGGTGATAGATGAAGGAACCACCGCCCGCGTTAGAACCCAGAGGCCAGCCCATTGTGTGGGTCACGGTCCCTTCAGAATGTTTCGCAGGATCGATTTCCCAGATCTCTTTCATACCAAGGCCGTATTTTTGAACGTCGACATCTTTGGCAAGGTCGTATTTGTTGATCACTTCCTTAGACAAGGAACCGCGCACACCTTCGGATAGGAATACGTATTTGCCATAGAGTTCCATGCCAGGTTCGGTGCCTTCACCGTAGGATCCATCCGCTTCCAGACCGAACACACCGGCCACCACGCCTTTGACCTCGCCACTGTCACCAAACACCAGTTCGGAACAGGCCATGCCAGGGAAGATTTCAACGCCAAGTTCTTCGGCTTGTTCCGCCATCCAACGACAAACATTGCCCATAGAAACGATATAGTTTCCGTGGTTGTTCATCAAAGGTGGCATAGGGAAATTTGGAATGCGGGCTTTGCCAGCTTCACCCAAGATCAGGAAGTTATCTTCCTTCACAAGCGTGTTCAGCGGCGCGCCTTTTCCTTTCCAGTCCGGCATCAATTCGTTCAAGGCGCAGGGGTCAAGCACGGCACCTGATAGAATATGGGCGCCCACTTCGGAGCCTTTTTCCAAAACAACAACGTCCAAGTCCGCATCAAGTTGCTTCAGACGGATCGCAGCAGAAAGACCAGCGGGCCCCGCACCTACGATCACTACATCATATTCCATCGACTCGCGTTCAATATCGGCCATTGTACCCATCTCCACGTCGCTTACGGCTGCGCAATTTTGTTTCTCGAAAAGCCCTATCCGCTTTGCAGACCTGTCGTCAATTCAAACGCGCCGTAAAATGCGCCCACACCGTCAATTTGGCCGCAGTTTATACATAGGTGAGGTAAGGAAGCGCCAAACCCCGGAACATTTTCGCCGAGAACCGCGTGACACAAAACTGCGGGTCTTGACTTTGCCTCCCTGCGTCAGGTTAAACACTTCAGTTGCTTTTTTCCCTTGGAAAAGCCGATAATCAACCTAAGATAGAAAATATAACAGGGCGACCATGGAAAAGATACCGATGACCCGCGGTGGGCACACCGCACTTGAGCAAGAGTTGAGAAACCTCAAAACCGTTGAGCGCCCCTCTGTTATCCGGGCTATCGCCGAAGCGCGCGAGCATGGCGATCTGTCTGAAAACGCGGAATATCATTCTGCCCGCGAGAAACAAAGTTTCATCGAAGGCCGTATCAAAGAAATCGAAGCCATTATTTCTTTGGCCGAAGTCATTGACCCCACCAGCCTGTCCGGCGCCATCAAATTTGGCGCAACCGTCACGATTGTCGACGAGGATACGGATGAAGAAAAAACCTATCAAATTGTAGGTGAGCCCGAAGCCGATATTGAAAATGGAATGTTGAACATCAAATCCCCATTGGCCCGCGCCCTGATCGGCAAAGACGAGGGCGACAGCGTCGAAGTGCGCACCCCCGGCGGTCAGCGGGATTATGAAGTTTTGACCATCCTTTATAAGTAACGTCTTTCACCGTTCGAAAGTGCTTTTATGCCCGAAGACAATATTCCGTCTGCATCATCAGTGAACGATACGACTTCGGCTGACCCAAAGCCGACGCAAAAATCAGTGCAAAAGCCGGACGCAAGTGGTGTAAAGCCAGCAACGGGGACAACGGTTGAAAGACCTGCAACCCCCGTCAAAAAGCCCGTGACCAAGACCAGCCGCGCGCCCAAAACCGCAGCACCCGTAAACTTGGGCGTCTATAGCACACCCGGGCAAGGGGGCGTGTCCGCGACTGAATTGATTGCCGTTGCGCTTACAATGTTATGGCTGGGCTTTGTCGTGGTGTTCTATGTTTTCACCGACACGGGCGAAGGTGAACAGCAAAGCAGTGGTATGGAATTCATCATGACGGTGTTGGCAATCTTCTTGCCTATCGCTGTGATTTGGATCGGTGCCGTTGCCGCAAGATCAGCCCGGATCATGAAAGCCGAGTCAGCCCGTTTACAAACGGCGATAGATGGAATGCGGCAAACCTATATCGCCCAAGTCCAACATGGTGGCACCGGCAACGGGCCAACCATGGAACAGAAATTGGATCAAATCGCGGCGGCCCAAAAAGAAACTGAATACACTTTGGCGCGCTTCACTGCATCGCATCTGACGGACACCGGCGCGATGCCCGCGGTCGCGCAGGCCCCTGCCCCACAGCCACCCGCAAACAGCGAAGGTCAACGCGCGCTTGAATTGGGCACCCCGGCAGAGGCACTTGAACTGCCAATTTCGGTTTCTGATTTCACACGTGCGCTGAATTTTCCTGAAAACGTCGACGATCACGAAGGTTTCGCGGCTCTGCGCCATGCGCTTCACGACCGACGCAGCGCGCGCCTTGTCCAAGCTAGCCAAGATATTCTAACGCTGCTCAGCCAAGAAGGCATCTATATGGATGACCTGCGCCAAGAAAAAGTACCCGCCACTTACTGGCGCAGCTTTGCGGCTGGCGAACGGGGTGACTCTATTTCCCGTTTGGGCGGCGTGCGGGACAGATCATCGCTGACACTGACAGCAGGGCGCATGCGCGAAGACCCGGTGTTCCGCGATGCGGCCCATCACTTCATCCGCCAGTTTGATCTCAGCTTCGTTGAGTTCGTGAAAAACGCCAGTGACGATGACATCATGACGTTTTCCGATACACGCACCGCGCGTGCCTTTATGCTGTTGGGGCGTGTCGCGGGCACGTTCGACTGATCACGCCCACAGATAGATCGCCCGGTTCAACAGGGCGATCCTCTAAATTAAATCAACGCCTTACGACGGAAAATAGATATCTTTGGGGGATTGCGTGAAGATCTCAAAGCCGTCAGATGTCACCGCGATCGAATGTTCGAACTGTGCGGATAGGGTCTTGTCGACGGTGATCGCAGTCCAATCATCAGAAAGAACTTTGGTTTCCGGGCGTCCAAGATTCAGCATGGGTTCAATCGTGAAGATCATGCCTTCTTCTAGCGTCGCACCAGAACCAGCCCGACCATAGTGCAAAACATTGGGCGGCGAGTGAAACACACGCCCAATCCCATGACCGCAGAAGTCACGCACAACAGCCATTTTGCGGGCTTCGGCGTATTTCTGGATGGCATAGCCAATATCGCCAAACGTGTTGCCCGGCTTTACGGTATTGATGCCTTCCATCAGGCTGTCATGAGTGACCTGCACCAAGCGTTCCGCGAATTTCTTTTGTGGGCCAACGGTATACATGCGGGATGTGTCGCCAAACCAGCCATCCACAATCACAGTGACATCAACGTTCAGAATGTCGCCATCCTTTAGGATGTCATTCTTACGCGCCACCTTTTCATATTTGCTTTTCGGAATTTCGCTGCCCGGTATGCCGTGACACACCACATGATTCACCGAAATGCAGGACGCATGCTTATAGCCTTTATAGCCGATGGTGGCGGACAGCGCACCGGCGTCGTCAACCATTTTCTCAACGGCCGCATCCAACGCATGGGTCGTGGCACCGGCTTTGACCAATGGGCCAACCGCGTCCAAGATTTCCGCCGCCAAGCGCCCCGCTTTGCGCATGCCGTCAAAATCTGCCGGATCATAAATCCGGATACCTTCTTTGGTTTCGCGCAGGTGCATGTCGTTCACAGGTCTCTCCAATTCAACTATGGATCAATTCGGGGCCTAAATACTGCAGCCATCAGAAATGTAAAAGCTTAATCGAAGCTAAAGGGCACGGGCGCATGCACTGTAATGCCTTCAGGCGAGATTTTGCACGTGTAGGCCAACACTTCCAATCCCGCTTTGCGCGCCTCTCTGAAGGCTTGCGCGTAGGTCGGGTCAATGTCATCCGCCAATGTAACCGACGTGCAATCCGTGCGCTGTACCAGGTAAAACAACATGGCGCGGTCGCCCTTGCGCGCTTGATCTGCCAAATCATTCAGGTGTTTGGTGCCGCGCGCTGTCACACTGTCGGGAAATTCTGCAAGACCGGGGGTACGACACAGGGTGACGGATTTCACCTCAAGCCAAAGATCGGGTTTGCCCTCATCGGTCAGCAGGAAATCCACGCGGGAATTTTCGCCATATTTCACCTCGGGCTTCACGCCTGCGTAATCCGCGACCTCCGGCACATCGCGCGCCATGAAGGCCGCTTTTAGCGCACGGTTCGGCAAGCTGGTATCAACCCCGGTGAAATGCCCGTTTTCGTGATCCACCAGACGCCAGCCATAATTCAGCTTTTTCTTTGGGTCGTCATTGGGTTCCAGCCAACACAACTGCCCCTCATCCTTCAGGCCCATCATGGACCCAGGGTTCGCACAATGGGCGGTAATTTCCTGCCCATCGGGCAAACGCATATCAGCAAGGAAGCGCTTGTAGCGACGAATGAGCCTGGCGGGGACAAGCGGGGTTTGAAATTCCATAATGCGGGCCTATACCGGGGTAAGATCTTTGAGGAACAGAACATGACAAATCCTTCGGCTGCAATGCTTGTTATTGGTGATGAGATCCTTTCCGGGCGCACGCGCGATGCGAATATGCATCATCTGGCGCAGGTGCTGACGCAAAAGGGCGTTGATTTAAAGGAAGTGCGCGTTGTGTCCGACGATGCCCCTGCGATTATTGCTGCAATTCGCACGCTGTCGGCCAGCTTTGATCATGTGTTTACCTCTGGCGGCATTGGCCCGACCCATGATGATATTACGGCCGATTGCGTGGCCGAGGCCTTTGGCCAAAACATTGACGTGCGCGATGATGCCCGCGCCCTGCTGGCGGCGCATTATGAACGGCAAGGGTCTGAGTTGAACGAAGCACGTTTGCGCATGGCGCGCATCCCAGAACATGGGGTTCTGATTGATAATCCGGTGTCGATTGCGCCGGGCTTTCAGGTGGAAAATTGCTACGTCATGGCAGGGGTTCCATCGGTGTTTCGTGCCATGGTCGAAAGTGTGATGCCCGGACTAACCGGCGGTGCGCCCCTTTTGTCGGAAAGCCAACGGTTTTTGGTCGGTGAAGGCGATATTGCAGCCCCCTTAGGCGCATTGGCAAAGGCCAATCCCGCCCTGTCTATCGGGTCATACCCGTTCCATCATGAAGGCCGTTACGGCACCAATATCGTGATCCGGGGAACGGATGCGCAGGCGGCAAAGGCTGTGATGGATGTGTTGCGGAACAAATTTTCGGAGAACCTGTTATGAGCGCGCCTGATGTATTCCAACTTTATGATGTCTGCGAGGCGACATGGCCCCCGGCTTCCCGCGAACAGAACGCAGGTTGGGTCATCCGTGATGGCGTGGGTGGTGGCCAGCGCGTTTCCGCAACCACGGCTGTAAATGCGGGCGAGGTGCCCGACATCGCAGTGGCTGAGAACAAAATGAAGGCCTTGGGGCAGACGCCGCTTTTCATGATCCGCGAAGGTGAGGGCGCGCTGGACCAAGCGCTGGCGGAACGCAGCTATATGGTGAAAGACCCGGTGACGCTTTGGGTCGCACCCATTGGTGAAATTGCCGGCGATGATGCGCCGCGCATGTCCGCCTTTACCGTTTGGCCGCCTGTTGGCATCATGGAAGAACTGTGGCTTGCGGGCGGGATTGATGCCGCGCGCATCGATGTAATGCGCCGGGGGTGTGAGCCGAAAACAAGCATTTTCGCACGCACGAATGACCGCCCAGCTGGCGTTGCTTATGTCGGCGTTCACAACGATATCGCCATGTTGCACGCCCTTGAAATCACACCCTCCCAGCGTCGGAACGGGTCTGCACAAAATGCGATGCGCAAGGCGGCAACCTGGGCAAAACATCACGGGGCAAAATATTTCTCTGTGATTGTGACGCAGGATAACGAGGGGGCAAATGCGCTCTATTCTTCCATGAACATGTGTTCTGTGGGACAGTACCATTATCGAGTAAAACAAGCGTGAGATCAGATAGATGACAGATAAACCCGTAACCGCCCTTGATCTGCCCATGGTCGACCCACTACCCGAAGCGACCGCAAAATATTTCAACATTTGCCAGGAAAAGTTGGGGATGGTGCCGAATGTTTTGCAGGCCTATGCGTTTGATATTGATAAACTAAACGCCTTTGCTGCGCTGTATAATGACATGATGCTGGCGGATTCTGGCCTGACCAAGCTGGAACGTGAGATGATCGCGGTTTGCGTGTCTTCCATCAACAAATGCCATTACTGCCTTGTCGCCCATGGTGCTGCTGTGCGCGAACTTTCTGGTGATCCGCAACTGGGCGAGGCGCTTGTCATGAATTGGCGCGTCTTGGATTTGCCTGAACGGCAATGGGCGATGCTTGAGTTTTCTGAAAAACTCACCAAAACCAGCGCCGAAGTGGTTGAAAGCGACCGCCAGAAGCTAAGGGATGTGGGTTTCAGTGATCGGGATATCTGGGATATCGCGTCCGTTGCAGGGTTCTACAATATGACCAATCGCATTGCATCGGGCACCAAAATGCGCCCCAATGATGACTACCACGCGAGCCATAGATGACAGCAAAGCTTGCCATTTTCGGGATCGCGCTGGCGGCTATGTCGACCGCAGTCAGCGCTTTCACGCCCGAATTCCCCTTGCCCGCCCAGATAAGTGCGAGTGAAACATCCGATCACACAAGTTTTGCTTTAATCACCACTCCTTGGCGCGATGGCGAGATGTCCAGTATTGATCTACAAGGTGCCGTGGCCAAGCAAGCTTGGAGGCTTCCAGCTTCTGAGTTGACCAGTTTGCAATTGCTAGATCCATTGCGCCAACAGCTGATGGATGCCGGGTTTGAGATCACATTTGAATGCGAGACAGACGGTTGTGGTGGCTTTGACTTCAGATTTTCCGCTGACGTATTTTCAGAACCTGATATGCATGTGAATCTGAGCGATTTTAGGTTTCTATCCGCTCAACAGGTCACGGCAACAGGCGCAAGCAATGCCGTGACCATATTTGTCAGCCGTACCGATAGCACGGGTTTTGTGCAGATCAATCAACTGGGCGATGCTGCCAAAACGGTTACAACCACACCCGCTGGATCTGTTACCCAACCGATCCCCACCCCCTTGGCTTCGTCCGAACTTGGGCAGGCGTTGGAAGGCCACGGGCATGCTGTACTAGAAGGGTTAACCTTTCAAAGTGGCGGTGCCGGGTTGACAGAATCCGGCATGTCGGCGCTTGCGGCATTGGCACAATATTTGAACGGCAATCCTGATCGGCAAGTGACCTTGGTTGGTCACACAGATGCAGTTGGGGGCCTGCCCGGAAACACTAGTCTTTCCAAACGGCGCGCCCAATCAGTCAGGGAACATTTGATTTCGAAATTCAACGTGTCGTCGTCACAAGTATCCGCTGAAGGGGCAGGGTATTTAGCACCGCGTGCTAGCAACTTAACCACCGCTGGTCGCGAAGCAAATCGGCGCGTGGAGGTTATGCTTATGTCCGTCGAATGATCCCCACCGCGCGCCTTTTCACCAATGGTCAGGCCCTTTGCCAATGAAAGCTTCGGTCATGAAATCCATGAAGGCGCGCACTTTGGGTTCGGTAAATCGGCTTGGCGCGCATACGGCATAAATGCCCAAATCATCGAAAGCCCCATCCGGCATTGCCTTTTGAACCACCCCTTTTTTCAGAGCATCCCCATAGAGAAAACTTGGCAAATAGGCGATCCCCAGACCGGAAATGGCCGCGCTGAGCAAGGATTGCCCATCATTAACCGACAGCCGACCTGTGGCGCGGATTTGGCGCATCTCGCCTGTTGTCGCCCGCACGTTCCAGACCGCGGCAGAAATGCTGGAAGAATGAAGAAGTCTATGCGTGTTTAGATCGTCGATCTTCTTTGGCTGTCCAAATTTTTCAAAATAGCACGGCGATGCAACCATGGACATTGTCGCCTCGGCAAGCCTACGCGAACGCAAACTGCTGTCCACCACGCCACCCGTGCGAATGGCGACATCGATGGTCTCGCCCATAAGGTCAACGTAACGATTTTCGTACGTCATGCTTACGTCAATATCTGGAAACCTGTGCAAGAACTCATCGATCACAGGCGCAAGTTGCCGCCTGCCAAAATCAGTGGCAACCGAGATTTTCAAATGCCCAGACGGGGGAGATTGCAAAGCCGACACCAAAAGGTAGGCCTCGCTGGCGTCATTCAGGACGTTGCGGGCGCGATCATAATAGGCCAGCCCAACTTCGGTCGGAGTGACCCGGCGTGTTGTCCGTCGCAATAGGCGCGCCCCTAACCGGGTTTCCAACGACGAGATATGTTTCGACACCGCAGATTTAGAGACGTCCATCTTGCGGGCTGCGTCTGTGAAACCGCCCTGTTCGACGACCGCAACGAAGGCCTCCATTTCCGTCAGTCGATCCATATGCACCCCCAATAAAACCTGTTAAGATAGTTCAGCACCGAATTTGGGCGACAATGGGTCAGTGGGCGGACAATAACGTGGTATTATGTTAACAGTTTCCACTATTGGCCGGGGTTATCTTGGGGGCTAAAGCTTAATTGCGATCTCAAAACCTTGAGCGATTGCGCGTTTGGCATCAAGCTCTGCGGCCACGTCAGCCCCTCCGATGACATGACATGCAATGCCTTGCGCTTCTAGTTTGTCAGCGAGACCCCGTTCTGGGACCTGGCCCGCGCATAGCACAATCGCGTCTGCTTCGATCAAGCGCAGATTTTCACGGTTGGCCCCATCTGAGACATGAACCCCCTGTGCATCAATGCGTTCATAGTTAACGCCCGAAACCATTTGGACATTCTTCATCTGCAACGTCGCGCGATGAATCCAACCGGTGGTTTTCCCAAGTCGGCGACCCGGCTTTTCTGCCTTGCGCTGCAACAAGGTGACCGCCCGCGTTGGGGCCTCAGGTTGTGCACCATCCGGTCGCAGCCCTCCTCGGGTTTCGGATGGATCCCCAACGCCCCACTCGGCTTTCCAAGCCTCAAGGTCTTCGGTCGGGCTGTCTTGCGTAACCAAGAATTCGGAAACATCAAATCCAATGCCCCCGGCCCCAATCACGGCAACCTTATCGCCGATTGGCGCACCATGACGCAGAACATCGATATAGGTCACGACATTGGGCCCATCCTGACCGGGAATTTGTGGATCGCGCGGCGTCACACCCGTGGCAATGATCACTTCATCTGTGGCCAGCAGATCCCCTTCGCTGACCTCCGTATTCAGGCGCAAGTCAATAGAAGATTTTTCAACCATCGTTTCATACCACGCCACCAGACCGTGGAATTCCTCCTTGCCCGGGACCTGTTTCGCCATATTCAATTGCCCGCCAAGGCGATCAGAACGATCAAAAAGCGTAACCAATGCCCGCGACCCGCAGCTGTCAACGCCGCCGAAAGCCCCGCAGGCCCCGCACCGACAACCGCAATTTTCTTCGGGCTTTCTGCCGGGCTGGCATCAAATTCAGTTTCATGGCAAGCCTGAGGATTCACAAGGCAGGTGGTCAGTTTTCCGGCGAACGTATGATCAAGACAGGCTTGATTGCAGGCAATACAGGGCGCGATCTCGGATGATCGCCCGGTGGCCGCTTTGTTCACGAAATCAGGGTCTGCCAAGAAAGGTCGCGCCATTGAGATCATGTCAGCGCAACCTTCGGACAGCACCTCTTCGCCGACCTCAGGCGTGTTTATCCGGTTTGACGTGATGATTGGAATGCTCACTTCACCCATCAATTTTTTGGTGACCCAGGAGAACGCACGACGCGGCACGGATGTGGCGATGGTGGGGATGCGTGCTTCGTGCCAGCCGATGCCCGTGTTGATGATTGTCGCCCCGGCCGCTTCAACCGCTTTTGCCAATGTCACGACTTCTTCCCAATTTTGCCCCTTTGGGATCAGATCGATCATCGACAACCGATAGATCAGAATGAAGTCATCGCCAACCGCTTGGCGAACCCGTTTCACGACCTCGATCGGCAAACGCATACGATTTTCGGGGCTGCCCCCCCATTCGTCTTCACGCTTATTGGTATGGGTCACGAGGAACTGGTTCAGGAAATACCCTTCAGATCCCATGATCTCGACGCCGTCATACCCAGCTTGGCGCGCACGTGTGGCGGATGTCACGATGTCGGCGATCTGCTTCTCTATCCCTGCACCATCCAACTCCTTCGGCGGGAACGGCGAAATCGGCGATTTTATGGCAGAGGGTGCGACGCAATCTGGGCTATAGGCGTAACGCCCCGCGTGCAGAATTTGCATGACGATCTTGCCACCTTCAGCATGGACACGCCCGGTGACATGCTGGTGATTTTCGATATCTTTGTCGGTGAACAAGCCACCTGCACCCGGAAAAACACCACCCTCAGCATTGGGGGACATACCGCCCGTGACAATCAGGCCAGCCCCGCCGCGCGCACGTGCGGCATAAAATTCGGCGACCCGGTTCCAATCACCGCGTTCTTCCAAATTGGTGTGCATTGACCCCATGAGCACGCGGTTTTTCAGCGTCGTAAAGCCGAGATCAAGCGAAGAAAGCAGAAGTGGATAGCTGGTCATTGGCGTGTCCTTTGTCTTTCAGCACAGTTTGCGCAGAAAGACCCGGACTGTCACGCAAGACGCCGCGTTAACCTAGATGATCAAAACGTTGGATCTTCAAGCCTCGCCCCTCAGGTCTCGCCCTTAAGTCTCGGAACAATGCTTGCGCAGGGTTTTCTTCAAGAGCTCGACTTCGGCACGCAAAAGCTCGACCTCTACCCGAAAATCATCTTCAAGGGATTGGCCTGATATAATCGGATAATTCCCAATCCGCGTGTCACTTGATTTTTCTGTGACCACAAGAATTTGCACCCCGTCTGACAACAGATCGGCGGGCACCGGAAAAGATAACTTCCAAACGCCTAAACCTTGATCTTCAAGGGAAACACTGTCCAGCACACGATCGAGGCAGCTGATTTCAATGTCGGGCTGATTGCCATCCTTGGGGCCGGACACAACGCCGTTCCAGATCCCATCATGCATTTCAGAATGAATAATCGTAAAGTCAGCCATGGGAACCTCTTAAATTTCTGACCGCGGGCGGCGGCTGAACGTCACATCATGCAATTCGATTTGATTGTGGGCAGGGTTCTCAAAGATGAAATCCATCCAAATTTTCTCGACGCGTTGTTCATTCAATTGCGTGTAAGCCAGATCGAATTCCGCAGACGAACCCGCCCCATCAGTCGATATTTTGCTGACCAGTTTTTCGGTATTCGGCCCGTGTTTGATGTTCAATCGCGCATAAAGATCAATGTCACGTTCCACGGAAATTGAAGTATCCAAGCGGAACAGATGGCGTTTTTTCAGCCCAGCAACAGCTTCCGGCGGAAGATCGACAGCGAGGGATAGAAAACTGCCCGCAAAATGGAACACATCGAAACGCAGCCCAAAACGTGCACCGTCCCCCGCGTTGCGATTGCGAACCTGCTTCACGATAAGTTCGCGTTCGGAACAATCGTGAAATACGGTGGCATCTTCGCCGATTTGCGTTTCGCTTGCGAGGCCAGCAAACCCTTTTTCGGCCATCTGGGTGCGCCATTGTTTTGGTCGCCACGTCCAATCCGTCCCAACAGGTGCCGGGATCTTCTGATCACGGGTCAGTGGATCGGCCAAACGTTCTTCTGACAAACGCAGAAAGCGCGTCAGGGGCCGCAAAACATGGCGTGCCTGACTGCATTGCTGGCGCAGTTCCCCAAGCGGTATTTTATCCGCTTGGTCAAGTTGCTGCCCCAACCGCTTCAGATAGCGTTGGTGCCGTAACTGTTGAAGAAGTTTTCCGCCTGCCTTCATGTCAAAACACTCATATTGATTAAATCATCACACATGTTCGAATAAATACTTTCACAAGCAGCAAGCCGTTTCCGCCATCGCCGTCATAGCGAAACCATTCAACTACGATATTTGGACGTTTTTCGCTGCACTCGCAACCCATCTTATTGTCCAACTTTGATAAGAAAATCGTTAACGTTTGGCAAGGCGCTGCAGGAAAGATGTGAACAGCAATTTTCCTGCAGCATCATCATCCCCGTGGTGATCTGAGGCAGGATAAACAGAAACAGTGACGCCATGGCCGGAAACCTCGGTCAGACCGAACCAGATCCACGGGCTTAAGTGACGCGGCGCCCGGTCTTCCCTGGCCAAGACCCAAAAGTAATCATCGCTCTGCTGGCTATGATCCACGATAGAGATCTCAGTTCGTGCACCACGGGACATCAAACTTAACCCACCTTGAGACTGAAAAAACGCCAGTAATTCTGGCTGCGCGTTCCGTTCAACTGGTACGGGGTCAGGCATGATCGTCGCTGTTACAATAGCAAGTGTGTTCGGTGGCGGGGTGTTGGTTTGACCCAAAGCCTGACACGAGGCGAAAACAAGAACCGGGGGATTTGCTGTGGCTTTGGATGTGGCTTCGTCCAAACAATACCCATCAGGGGCAGGAATAGTGACAGCGCCGTCAAACACCTGACCGTGATCCGCCAATTCACGGTTTTCATCAACAAGAGGCGCGGCAAGACATGCGGGCAAGGCAAGCAATGACAAAAGGCCCAGAATGATCCGGGCCTTTTGTTTTATAATATGAAAGCAAGACGCCATCAGAGATCCATGTAGATGTGGCGTTCGTGTTTCGCGCCAGGATGAGTCACGGCACCTTTATAGGTCGCGCCAACTTGCTGGGCGTATTTCCACAAAGCGCCTGACGCATAGATAGTTTCGCGTGGGCCTTTCCATTTGGCTTTACGTTCAGCGAATTCTTCATCCGTCAAAGCAACATCGATAGAACCTTCAATCGCGTTCAAAGTGATCACGTCGCCGTTCTCGATGAATGCGATTGGGCCACCATGTGCGGCTTCTGGGCCAACGTGACCCACACAGAACCCACGTGTCGCGCCAGAGAAACGGCCATCCGTGATCAGAGCAACTTTTTTGCCCATGCCTTGGCCGGACAGTGCCGCAGTTGTTGCCAACATTTCGCGCATGCCTGGGCCGCCGGAGGGGCCTTCATTGCGGATCACGAAGACATCGCCTTCTTCATAGTCGCGGCCTTGTACGGCTTCGAACGCTTCTTCTTCGCATTCAAATACGCGGGCTGGACCGGTGAAAATCTGATGCTGTGTTTCCATGCCAGCAACTTTCACGATCGCGCCTTCTGGGGCCAGGTTGCCTTTGAGGCCCACAACACCACCAGTTTTGGTGATTGGGGTCGCAGCTGGATAGATGACTTTACCGTCAGCTTCGCGCGTCACCATGTCGATTTCTTCGCCGATGGAACGACCCGTTGCCGTGATACAATCGCGGTTCACAAGGCCCGCTTTGTCGAGTTCTTTCATGATCACAGGAACGCCGCCCGCTTCATAAAGGTCCTTGGCCACATAAGCGCCGCCTGGTTTCAGATCAACGAAATATGGTGTTTCACGGAAGATGTCGCAGACGTCTTGCAGGAAGAAATCAATGCCAGCTTCATGGGCAATCGCGGGCAAGTGAAGCCCCGCATTGGTGGACCCACCGGTACAAGCCACAACGCGCGCAGCATTGATCAGGCTTTCGCGCGTAACAATGTCACGAGCGCGAATGTTGTTTGCAATCAGGTTCATAACCGCACGGCCAGACGCTTCGCCGTATTGGTCGCGGCTTTCATAAGGCGCTGGTGCACCCGCAGAATTTGGCAGGGCAAGGCCGATGGCCTCAGACACACAAGCCATTGTGTTGGCCGTAAATTGCCCACCACAAGCACCGGCAGACGGGCAAGCAACTTGTTCCAGTTTTTCAAGTTCACAGGTAGACAGATTGCCCGCCTGGTGTTCGCCAACAGCTTCAAACACGTCCTGAACGGTCACGTCTTTGCCATTGTGGCGGCCCGGAAGGATAGACCCACCATAGATAAAGACGGAAGGCGTGTTCAAACGCACCATCGCCATCATCATACCAGGCAGAGATTTATCACAGCCCGCAAGACCAACAATCGCGTCATAACAATGGCCGCGCATGGTCAATTCGACGGTATCAGCAATCGCTTCGCGCGATGCCAAGGAAGACCGCATACCTTCATGACCCATGGCGATGCCGTCGGTCACGGTGATGGTTGTGAATTCGCGCGGCGTACCAAAAGCTTTCTTCACACCTGCTTTTACAGATTGCGCCTGACGGTTCAGGGCAATGTTACAAGGCGCGGCTTCGTTCCAACATGTGGCAACGCCAACAAGCGGCTGGTGAATTTCTTCTTCCGACAGACCCATCGCATAAAGATATGAACGGTGTGGCGCGCGGGCTGGGCCTTCGGTGACGTGACGGCTGGGAAGTTTGGTTTTATCGACGCTGGACATGGCTGGCTTTCTTCAAACGGGACCTGAAACGAGATTGCCACTGGAATACAACTGCATTGCCCAAGGAACAAGCTTGATTGCATATCCTGCGCATAAAATGCAGTTTCGTCGCAGGCAAGACAATGACGAATCAACCACCGATTAAGGACTGATCGCAGTCAAACCAAGGACAGATGATGCGCTACCCCTATTATGAACCTCTGATCGCACCCGCCCGCAAACATGCGCAAATCTGGCGTTTGGCTTTGGGTTTGATGCTGGGGACCGTGTTGTATTATCTCAGCATTCTTTATGTTTTCAGCAGCATTGCACGGGCATTGCAGATGTCGATGGATGAGCTGTCATTCGCCTTGGGAAGCATCACGACACCATTCTGGACGGGCGTAACCCTATTCACGTTCATATGCATGGCTGTCCCCATATTTTTGATGGTCGAAGTTTTACACAAACGCCGCTGGCATACATTATTTGCACCATGGCACGTTGAAAAACGGATGTTTCCATATGTGTCCGCCGCGCTGTTGATATTGGTGATCGCACTTGAATTGCTTCCACCGTGGAATCTTGGCCTGCTAAAACCAAACCCGCTGTTAAGCGCGGGAAGCTGGCTGATGATCTTGCCCATCGCCATTATTGGAGTGTTGATCCAAACCAGCGCAGAAGAAATCGTGTTCCGGGGATATTTCCAAAGCCAGTTGGCGGCGCGTTTCAACAACCCGATCATCTGGATGCTGGTGCCTTCTGTGATCTTTGGGTGTCTGCATTATGATCCGAACACCTGGGGGGATGGCGCAATTTGGCCCGTGCTTTGGGCCACGCTATTTGGCCTCTGTGCCGCGGATTTGGTTGCACGCAGCGGCACGTTAAGTGCTGCGATTGCTTTCCATTTTGTGAACAATCTCTATCCACTGGTCTTTGCAGCCTTCCCAGACAATCTAAGCGGATTTGCGCTGTTTCACCTGCCCTGGACCAGCGAAGAGATGCTTGAACAGAACCCGATGTTGCTGACCGACTTCCTTTTTGTGCTTTGCAATTGGCTAATGGTGCGACTGATATTGAAGCGTTGATTGCAATTTACCTTGCGACAGCGTATTTCAGGTCAAACGCCCTTTGGGCAGAGCAAGATCAGACAGAGAGACCCTATGAACTGGATTTCAAACTACGTTCGCCCAACGATTAACTCATTGTTTTCCCGCCGTGAAACGCCAGACAATCTTTGGGTTAAATGTAAAGAATGCGGCACAATGCTGTTTCACCGCGAAATGGCTGAGAATCTAAACGTTTGTACTGAATGTGATCACCATATGGCGATCACACCACGTGAACGGTTTACAGCCTTGTTTGACGGCGGCGTATTTGGCGAAATCGAAGTGCCTGCGGTCACAACCGACCCGTTGCAGTTCAAGGATCAACAAAAATACCCTGAGCGTATGAAAGCGGCCCGCAAAAAGACTGGCGAACATGAAGCGATGCTTGTGGCGGAAGGCGAAATTGGGCGCACCCCGATTGTTGCCGCCTGTCAGGATTTCTCGTTCATGGGTGGTTCCATGGGCATGTATGTTGGCAACGCTATTTTGGCCGGTGCGGAACGTGCAGTTGCGATGAAACGCCCGTTTGTGCTGTTCTCTGCCGCTGGTGGCGCGCGCATGCAGGAAGGGATCCTATCCCTGATGCAAATGCCACGCACCACAATCGCCGTAGAAATGCTGCGCGAAGCAAACCTGCCTTACATCGTTGTGCTAACCCACCCAACAACCGGTGGCGTGACCGCGTCTTATGCGATGTTGGGGGATGTGCAAATCGCGGAACCAAACGCCTTGATCGGCTTTGCTGGTGTTCGCGTGATTGAACAAACCATCCGTGAAAAACTGCCTGAAGGCTTTCAGCGTTCCGAATATCTGCTGGATCACGGCATGTTGGACCGCGTGACGCACCGCAAAAACATGCGTGATGAATTGATCACAATCACCCGTATGCTCATGGGTCTTGGCCCCGCGATCAAAGGTGATCTGCCAAAGCCTACTAAGGCCGATAAGGCGGAAGAAAAAGCGGCGGAATAACCCACCGATTTTCCAGTATTTCAGACCCGGGTCAGCGCCCGGGTCTTTTTCGTTTACGGCCAGGAACGCTCGCCCATCAGCACCGCAGCCCCAATTTCAAGAGAGCTGTTCACAGCAAAATCTGGGTATGCCACCTGCATCGCTGCAACCAATTCCTCAGAATTCGCAACCTCAGCCGCCGCCTCAAATGCCGCGACATAGCTGCGCGTGAATTCAACGATGCTGATGTCTTCCGCGCTATCACCAACAGAATGCCCGGCAATGACGCGTTTCGGGTTCAGCCCCTCAATCACATCAAAGTTCATACGCCAATCATCGCGGCCTTCCAGGACCTCGGGTACAATCAAATCTGTAGGTGCGTTATCACCCAGAATTGGCCCCCAGAAATCATATTTCAACTGAATGGTCTGGCTGATGCCTTCAACCGTCGATGGGGTTGCCACGATCCGTGCATCCGGGAAAGCCGCACGAATGGTATCAATCTAAACCGCCTCGAATATTTCGTTGCCATTGTGGAAGCCGGAAACATTACAGCGGCTGCGCAAAAATTGCGTATCAGCAAGGCTGTGGTCAGCAAGCAATTGCAACGACTTGAGGCTGAACTGGGCGCGACTTTGATCATTCGGAACTCTCGCCACCTGAAATTGACCGAGATAGGCGAGGACTTCTTTCAATCCGCCTGTGCAGCGGTTCGTCAAGCGGAATCAGCCTGTCAAATCGTGCAAAAAGGGCACAATACCCCTTCAGGCACCTTGCGGATCACCGCCCCTTTGGATCTCGGAGAGGACTAGGTCAGCCCGGCGATTGCCGCCTTTCGCAAGGCCTATCCTGCGGTTACAATTGACCTAACCATTAGCGACCAAAAGCTTGATCCGGTTGATGCACGATTTGATATTGCTTACCGCGCAGGGTGGCTTGAAAATTCTGGAAATATCGCTCGAAAGCTTGCTGATTTTCACCAATATATCGTGGCGGCCCCTTCATTTCTTTCCGAACATTCGACCCCCACCAGCCCCGCTGACTTGCAGGGTCTGCCTTTCATCGAACATAGGGCGCTGGTCAATCCGTGCGACTGGGGTTTCACCTCCCCCTCAGGAAAACCCGTCAAAACAACCATGAACGCCAGCATATCCGCCGACGTTACCCCTGTGATCAAAAACATGGCGATCGCAGGTGCGGGCTTTGCAATTCTTCCCGACTTTTATGTTTTGAATGAACTGCGAAACGGAAGCCTAATACGCCTGTTGCCCAACTGGGATTTACCCCGCGCTGGGGTCTATTCGGTGTTCCCCCCTGCCGATTATCGTTCCGCAGCGACCAAGGCGTTTGCAGATCTATTTCGCGATATGTTCCGAACGAGGCTCGCAGAATTTCGCAAGGGATAGCTGTCGTTTATGACGGTCAACTTGGCTGATACGGGCCACTATGATCTTCCCTTTTCTGGCAATCTGGTGCAGACCGCGACAAAGCCGCAAACAGAGGTGCCCCATGACCCAAACATCCGATCTCATCCTTGAACGCATGTTCGCCTTACATCCAAAAATCATCGATCTGACCTTGGATCGGGTCTGGCGTTTGTTGGCCGCCTTGGACAACCCACAGGAAAAGCTCCCCCCTGTGATCCATATCGCAGGCACCAATGGCAAAGGGTCAACGCAAGCGATGATCCGGGCGGGTCTGGAAGGCGCGGGAAAATCTGTGCACGCCTATACGTCCCCACATCTCGCGCGGTTTCATGAACGCATCCGCCTCGCAGGTGATCTGATTACAGAAGAATATTTGACCGAAATTCTAGACGAATGTTACAGTTCGAACGGTGGCGAAACCATCACCTATTTCGAGATCACAACTGTCGCAGGCCTACTGGCTTTCGCGCGCAACAAAGCGGATTACACCTTGCTTGAGGTCGGCCTCGGCGGACGCTTAGATGCCACCAATGTGATCACGCCTGAACTGTCGATCATCACCCCAATTTCCATCGACCACGAACAATTTCTTGGCGATACATTGGCGAAAATCGCGGCTGAAAAAGCTGGGATCATCAAGCGCGGCGTGCCGGTGATTGTCGGCCCGCAACCGGATGAAGCGATGGACGTGATTGAGGCCACCGCCGCCCGCTTGGGCGCGCCTATCATCGCTCATGGCCAGCATTGGCATGTATCTGAAGAACGCGGGCGTGTGATTTATCAGGATGAAACCGGCCTGCTTGACTTGCCCCTGCCCGCCCTTCCCGGCGCGCATCAATTTGAAAATGCCGGTGCTGCGCTCGCGGCTTTGCGTCACCTAAATATGCCCGAAGCGTCCTATCAAGCCGCCATGGAGAATGTCTTTTGGCCCGCTCGCATGCAACGTTTGACAGATGGTGCCTTCCCAGCCCGTGTGCCTGAGGCCGAACTTTGGCTTGATGGTGGTCACAATCCCGCAGCCGCCATTGCCCTTGCGAAACACCTCGGCAATCTGCCCAAGCGCCCATTGCATCTGATTTGCGGCATGTTGAACACCAAGGATGCCTCTGGTTACATGGAACCCCTCGCAAAAGTCGCCGACAGCCTGATCGCGGTTTCCATCCCGGGCGAGCCAAACACACTGCCCGCAGCAGAAACCGCCCGCTTTGCGCAAGCCGCAGGTATGAAAACCGATACAGCAGAAGATGTGGACAGCGCGTTGAAAAAGCTTGCGGAAACGGACCCAACTGCGCGTATACTTATCTGTGGTTCGCTTTATCTTGCGGGCGAAGTCCTGCGGAGGAATGAACTATGATCCCTTTTGAAACACTTACGCTGTTTTTCGGCGCATCCGTGATGCTGGCCCTCGCGCCGGGGCCAGACAATGTCTTCGTGTTGACCCAATCCGCAATGAACGGGCGCATGGCCGGGTTATTTGTGACGCTCGGCCTTTGCACCGGGCTTTTATTTCACACCACGGCAGTGGCCTTGGGCGTGGCCGCGATCTTCCAGACATCCGAAATCGCCTTCACCCTGTTGAAATTCGCGGGCGCTGGATATCTGCTATACCTTGCGTATAAGGCCTTTCGCGCTGGGAGCACCGCCATCGAAGGCGAACGCGCTGACGCCAATCTAAAGTCACTTTATCTGCGCGGCTTGATCATGAACATCACCAACCCAAAAGTCGCGATTTTCTTTCTGGCGTTCCTACCGCAATTCGCGCGTCCCGAACTCCCGCTGATCCCTCAACTTCTGGTTTTGGGCGCGGTTATGGCGTGTTCCACGATCCTTGTGTTTGGCAGCGTGGCAATTGGCGCGGGATCACTTGGCGATTGGCTAAAAGCGCGACCCTCTGCTCAAATCTGGATCAACCGCGTGGCTGGAACCGTGTTCATCGCCCTTGCCGCCAAACTGATTACAGCGCAACGTTGAGGCATTCCAAAATGCTATAAAACAGATACCGCAGGCGATTTAGGCGGCGGTATCACCCCAGGTTTCGTCCTGCATCTCACGCAAGCGCGACGCCGTGCGTTCGAATTCAAAGCTGCCTTCGCCCTCAATATACAACATCTCAGGTTCTGCGGCGGCAGATACGATCAGGCGCACTTTGGCCTCATACAATGCATCGACCAATGTCACAAAACGCTTGGCTTCGTTGAAGTTCGTGCGCCCTAATTGTGGGACATCATCCAGCAATAACACACGTGTATTTTCCACCAATGCAAGATAATCGCCCGCCCCCAAAAATCGACCGCATAGGTCAAAAAACGATGCGCGCGCAACGCCGTTGTAAAAACCTGGGATCTCGACTTCGCGGCCTTTCACCATCAGGATTAGCTGTTCCGCTTTGCCAGTGGTCAGATCCTGCCAGATAACATCCATCGCCGTCCGCGTTTCAGCAGAGACGGGTGAAAACCAAACGCGTTCCCCTTTTAGGCGGTTCTGTCGATAGTCATTTTCCGAGATGATCTCGACCACATCCAAACGGGTTTTAATCAACTCAATGAACGGCAAAAACAGGTTACGATTCAGCCCGTTTTTATACAGATCATCTGGCACACGATTTGATGTGGTGATAATCGCGACACCGGCTTCATGCAGCTTATCAAACAAACGCCCAACAATCATCGCATCGGTGATATCCGTGATCTGCATTTCGTCAAAGGCCAGTACTTTCAGTCCCTTGGCGATATCGACCGCAACAGGCACAATCGCGTCTTCAACCCCGGTTTTACGCGCTTCATGCAGGGCTGCGTGAACCTCTTGCATGAAAGCGTGGAAATGCACGCGGCGCTTCCCAGGGATATCAAGGTGATCGACGAACATATCCATCAACATGGATTTCCCGCGCCCAACCCCGCCCCAAAGATAAAGGCCCTTGGGCGCTTCAATCACGGTAGATTTACGGAAGAACCCGCGTTTGGGTTCAGGGGCCATCAGCGCCCGGGAGATCCGTTCAAGCTGCGGCAAGATCGCCAATTGGGCGGGATCAGATGTCAACTCGCCTGCGGCGACCTTAGACAGATAAATTTCACTAAGCGTTTCCATACCCCCACATAAACTGCGCGCACTGATTAGAAAAGGTGATGTAACGTCATCACGATAATCAATTTGACCTGCAGGGCACACGGCGTCAGTGTCACCAAGCGCCACAGGAGACCCGCCATGACTGACACCCGCAATTCTATAATGACACCGGTTCTGATCGGTGGGTGTATTTTCATCATGCTGAGCTTTGCGGTGCGCGCATCTTTTGGCGTGTTCCAGATCCCCATCGCCGATGAGTTCGGTTGGGCGCGGTCGGAATTTTCCCTCGCGATTGCAATCCAAAACTTGGCCTGGGGCATTGGCCAGCCAATATTTGGCGCGATTGCCGAAAAGATCGGTGACCGCAAAGCGATTTTGATGGGGGCTTTGGTTTATGCGGCAGGGCTAGTTTTATCCTCCACCGCAGTGACGCCCAGCGCGCATCAATTCTATGAAATCCTGGTGGGTTTCGGCATCGCGGGCACAGGTTTTGGCGTGATCTTGGCCGTCGTCGGGCGCGCAAGTTCCGATGAAAACCGATCCATGTCTTTGGCGATTGTCACCGCCGCCGGGTCCGCCGGACAAGTGATCGGCGCCCCGACCGCGCAATATTTACTTGGCTTCATGACTTGGCAGTCGGTGTTTCTTGTTTTTGCTGGCGTGATGATTGTCGTGTTGGTTTTCCTGCCTTTGATGCGCTCGCCCGTGGTTGCGAGCAAAGCAGAGTTGGAAGAAAGCATGGGCGCAATTCTGGTCAAAGCGTTTAAGGACCCGTCTTACACCCTGATCTTCTTGGGGTTCTTTTCCTGCGGCTATCAGTTGGCCTTTATCACAGCCCATTTCCCGGCCTTCATCCGCGAACTTTGCGGGCCCATTGCACCAGATGGGTTGTTGTCCTCTATCGGAATTGGGTCAACGTCCACCCTTGGGGCGGTCGCGATTTCATTGATCGGTGCAGCTAATATCGCAGGAACCTTGCTGGCGGGTTGGGCCGGCAAACGCTGGTCGAAGAAATACTTACTGGCGGGGATTTACACCGCCCGAACCATTGTTGGCGCGACCTTCATCATGATGCCCATCACCCCCACAAGCGTGATCATTTTCTCTCTTGCGATGGGGTCATTGTGGTTGGCGACTGTGCCGCTGACCTCGGGCTTGATCGCGCATATCTATGGGCTGCGCTATATGGGCACCCTTTATGGGATCATTTTCTTCAGCCACCAATTGGGCAGCTTTTTGGGCGTTTGGCTGGGCGGGCGCATGTATGACGTCTATGGCAGTTATTCCCAGGTCTGGTGGCTGGGCATTGCCATCGGCGCATTCTCAGCCGTCGTTCATCTGCCGATCCGTGAAAAACCACTGGGGGCGGCTGTAGCACGGACCTGATCCCTCCGGGGGGAGTATTTCTGGCAAGATGAAATCAGATCGAAATATGTCTTAACGCTTCGCGCATTTCATCCGGGTGGGTATAGGTGACCCCATGCGGCGCGTGCGCGATTGAGATCTGCTGTGCATCCGGGTTAAGTACAGCCAGTTTTTCCATATTTGCAATTGGGATCACCGTATCTTCCGCCGCCCAGACAACCGTCAAAGGCAGTTTGGATGCTGCGATTTTTTCATGCTCCGCCCCCAGATCTGAGCGCAGAAAATGACGCAGGCTTGAGGTGATCGCGGGGATATAGCCGTGCAGGGTAAGTTCAGCTTCCTGCATCTCATATATGCCAGGCACGGCAGGGGTGAAACCGGCAGCTTCAAGCTGGATGCCGTCACGCAACTCACGCGCGCCGCGGGTCAACATCAGCCAATCTCCCGGCAGGTTATGGCGCAGAACGAACTCTGTCGTGGGGCCAAGATCATGGCCAAGCCCGGCAGGCGCAATCAAGACCGCTTGCTTTAACCGTTCAGGATGGCGGGCCGCAAAATACGTGGCAATGGCACCGCCCATGGAATAGCCCAGCAAGGTAAACCCATCTGCAACCTGTTGATCCTTCAGCAATTCATTCAGCTGATTTAGGTGGAAATCAGCATTTTGTTCGCCGGGTGCGCGATCTGACAATCCACGTCCGTATAAATCATAGGTCAGCACGCGAAACCCCTGCGCAACCAAGATATCAACCACAGCCCCCCAGACAAAAGCCGGGGTAGACAGCCCATGCACGCAGACCGCGACAGGCGCGCCTTCTTGCCCGTGCCAGCTGTACCAGGTCTTGCCCGATGGCAGCGCTGCAACTTGCCCCGCGCGTTTGGTCTTCTCACGCGTTGTTGCCACGTCGGGACGCAGGGCTTCGCGGATAAAGGGATATACCCCAATGCCAAGAAAAGGCAGTAATAGTGTCGAAAACCAAAGCATCACATGCCCTTTCCCTGGCTGATTGATTTAATACGGAACGACGGGGAACCAATCTTCGCGCAGCTTCTGGCCAGGCTTCATATCGTGCCCTGGAAACGGCGGAGACGTACGACCGGGGCGTTCCACATAACGCGCATCATCGCCGACCCAACGTAGAGACAAAGCGCGTCGCCCCATGCCCCCAGGATTGCCACGTGCGCCGTGCACCGTGCGATAGTCAAAGATCACCGCGTCACCCGGGTTCATCTTCCATTCGCGGACATCATGCTTACCGTAATCCGTGCTGTCGGGATCGGGCACTTCGATCCAATCCGTATCATCGCCTTCATAAAAATCACTGTTGTCGGCCCAGCTTACCGGGCGCACAGGTTTGTCCCATTTGTGAGACCCGGCAATCAAACGCAGCGAGGCCGAATCAACCGGATCAAGCGGCACCCAGAAGCTGACAGTTTGCTGACCCTCAACGAAATAATACGGGCCATCTTGGTGCCAAGGCGTGGGGGTTGGCGTGCCGCCGTCTTTGACCAACACGTGATCATGGAAGAACTGTGCAGTTTGCGAACGCATGGCCTTTGCGGCAATCTCAGCGGCGGGGCTTTCGCGCATAACGCGTTCAAATTCGGGGATGCGTTGCCAGTTGCAGTAATCATCAAAGAACCGCCCCTGTTTGACGTTGTTTTCGGATGCGTATTCGCCGGGCTCTGCCAGATTTCGGGCCACACCTTCGCGCATCACCTCAACCCAATCGGTGAAAGCACCCGGGATGAAAGCGACGCCGTCACGTTGGAATTCTTCGATTTGCTGTTCGGTAATCATTGCGTATCTTTCTTACTGTTTTGCTTGCCATGCGTTCAGGATGTAACGGCTTGTCATGAGGTCCAGATGCGCCCCACCGCCGTTTTTAAATAAGGTGATCTCATCGTTTGAGCTGCGCTTAAACACACCGGATTGCAGGTCATAGTAATCACCCAGGATGTCTTCGCGGGTGATCACGCCAGCGGCCAGCGGGATTTTCAATTCCCCAATGTGATCAAGGGTGGTGTCACGGCTGTCCACAAAGATAGAGGCGCGTTTCAGGGCTTCGTCATCGACTTCGCGCATATCGGGGCGATAGGCCCCAATGATGTCGATATGTTGCCCTGGGCGGAACCATTCCCCTTTGATAAAAGGGTCCGTCGACATGGTGGCCGAGGTCACGATGTCGGCTTGTTCAACGGCAGATTGAAGATCTGTTACAGCTTCGGTTTTGTCGAAGTCCGCCGCAAATTTCACCGCACTTTCGGGAGAGCGGTTCCAGACCATAAATTTGGCATCCGGGAAGGCCTGCGCATAGGCAACACGCAGATTACGGCCAACCGTACCCGCACCGACAATCAAGATTTTACGACTGTCTGACCGGGCAAGAATGCGTGCAGCAGCGAGACTATCCCCTGCGGTCTTCCACTTGGTAACCAGATGAAAATCAATCATCACCTCGGGCTCGCCCGTGTCATCAGAAAATAGCGTGACAGCCCCGTGAATCATCGGCTTGCCTTTGGCCGGGTTGCCCGGATTGATCGTCGCAGCCTTCACCAAAACGCCCATCCCATCGATATAGGCCGCACGTGATAAAAGCGTGTCATTCCCACGATATAGAAACGTGTCGCCGATGTCCCCATGAGGGAACCTATGGCCCGCGTAAATGGCATCACAATGATCGATCCAATCGCACAGCGCGTCGCCATCATTGAAGGAAATATATGGGATCATGGGCCGGCCTCGTTTGAAATTAACAAACCTTCAGAGACCAGGCGATCGGCCCAACCTTGAGGGGATGTAAAGTGGTGTGTTTGCCAGCCACGCTTATTGGCGGCATCTAGGTTTTCTTGGCGATCATCAGCAAAAAGCAACCCTTGTGGCGCATACCCACAAGTGGTTTCAACAGCGGCGTAGATCGCAGGATCAGGTTTCACCATTTTCATTTCACCGGAAACATAGAACCGATCGAATTCCTGTAAAAACGTATAATGTTTCTGTGCGCGTGCGAAAATCTCATCACCGAAATTCGTCAGGGCAAAGACCGGGATGCCTTTCGCCCTAAGCGCACGCAACAAGTGAACGGAATGATCAATCGCGGGCGTGGCAAGTTCAAACCAACGGTCGTGCCACATGTGAATTTCATCACGCCATTGGGGAAACTTATCGGCGGTTGCGTAAATCGTGTCGCGAAAATCCTCGCCCAGATCGACGTCGTTGTTCATGTCATGCAAATCGACCTCTGCGAACATGTCACGTCGCTTGGCCACACCGATCTCAGCGTCATAAAATCGTTCTGGTTGCCATTCGATCAGCACATTACCGATGTCAAAGATGACCGCTTCTATCGCCATAGTTCCCCGCTTTCACAGCGTATTGATACAGGGCACAGTCGCAACGTAAAGCCCGAATTAACGCCGGATGGATCGACGCTTCAGACGCACATTGTTCACGGTTTCACGCCAAAACACATATAGCCCCGCCCCAACGATCAACGTGATCCCAATCCAGGCAATCGGATCGGGCCATTCTCCGAAGATAAACAAGCCCGCAATCACTGAAATTGGCATAGCGACATACTCAAGCGGTGCCACGACGGATGCCTCGGCCAAGCGATATCCTTGCGAAATAAAATACCCGCCAAACCCGCTGGCCAAGCCAATAAGCCCAAAGATCCACCAATCAGATACGGGCGGCATATACCAAGTGCGCAACATAAAATGCAGAATTTCAGGTCCTTGACCTTCCCACCGCCCGTGCCCCAAAGCGAGGCCAATGACCACACATGTCACGATGAAACTGATCTGAATATAAAAGGTCATCGTCACAGCGCTTTCTGTGATGCCAATTTTACGCGTTAACACGTGTAACATCGCATAGGCCGCTGCCGAAAGAAGTGGCAAGATCATGGTAAGGTTGAAATTTTCCGTCCCAGGGCGCAGCATGATAACAACGCCAACAAGGCCAACCCCAACGGCAGTCCAACGATGAATGCCAGCCGTTTCACCCAGAAACAGGACCGAAAAAGCAGTGATTAAAAGTGGGCTGACAAAGAAGACCGCCACAGCATCCGCCAAGGGAAGCACCGCAAGTGCAAGGAAAAACGTCATATTCGCCACGACCACACACATGCCACGGATCAGGTGCAAACCAAGGCGTTTGGTCTTCAATAACTGCCAATTCCCTTCCAGCGGCATAAGCACAGCAAACAACACACCAAGCCCTAGAATCGACCGGATCAAAACGATCTGATGCAAGGCGTAACCCCCAGATAGGAACTTAATTGACGTGTCATTCATCGAAAAGAAGATGACCGCAATCAATACGGACAACGCGCCATAAAGCGTGTTGCGATTGGTGGTTTGTGTGATTTCAGCCTGTGTCATGAATGTATACAAACAGATTTCAGGATGCGATCTACGCTGTTGCCGACATGGCGTCGTTTTCAGACATTGCGATTATATATTGATAAAACTAGTTTTATGGTTATATTAAGTCGCATGAGTATCAGCAGCCCCAATGCACGCGCCCTTGCCGCACTTGGCCACGACGCCCGCCTATCGATCTTTCGCCTATTGGTGAAGGCTGGGAAAGACGGATTGCGCGTTGGCGAGATTGCCGGCCACCTAAAGATCGCACCCTCGACCTTGGCCCACCATCTTTCAACCTTGGTTGATGCCGGTTTGGTCTTGCAGGAAAAACGTGGGCGCGAAGTGTTCAGCATGACGGATTATGACAGAATGCACGGCCTGTTAGGCTTCCTTGCTGAGGAATGCTGTGTTGGCTTGAAGACGGAAGAGATGGCAAAATAGGGGGGTCCCTTTTTTTGTCAAAAAGAAACCATAAAACCGGATATATAGAAATGACAAATGCCTGTTGTACCCAAACCCAAAGGCCCTCTGTGGTCGCAATGATTTGGAAAGATCAACGCGTCTGGTTGGCGTCCATTGTGATCTTCGCTTTGCTTCTCATCTTTGATCGCACACAGGCCTTTGCCAGCCTAGAGAAAGTCGTCGTATCCCTGACGCACACGGGGCCTTACCTGTTATTGTCCATAGGTATTGCCGCTTGGGCAGGCGCAAGTGATGCGGACGGTTTGATTGCAAAAGCCTTCACAGGAACGCCCGCGTTGATGATCTTATTGGGCGCGGTTGCTGGTGGGTTTTCGCCCTTCTGTTCTTGTGGGGTGATCCCCTTGATTGCGGCTTTGCTGGCAATGCGCGTGCCCCTTTCGGCGGTGATGGCATTCTGGCTGGCTTCCCCTGTGATGGACCCCTCGATGTTCTTGCTTACCTCAGGTGTTTTGGGGTTTGAGTTCGCCATCGCCAAGACAATTGCTGCGGTCAGCTTGGGAATTTTCGGCGGCTTCACCGTGCATATTTTGTCCGGCACAGCGGCCCTCAAAGACCCGTTGAAAGATGGCGTGGGTGGCGGATGTGGTGCCTCTGCTGTGCAAGAAGACAAACCTGTTGTTTGGGCGTTTTGGAAGGATGCGGTGCGTCGTGAAAAGTTCAAAAATGAGGCCCTAAAAACGACTCTATTCCTCGCAAAATGGCTGATATTGGCCTTCTTATTGGAAAGCCTCATGTTGGCTTGGATCCCCGCAGATATGGTCACAAAAGCCCTTGGTGGCACCGGGGTTGGCCCGATCGCAGTGGCAACATTTGTCGGGGTTCCGGCCTATCTGAACGGCTATGCGGCCTTGCCCTTGGTCGGCGGGTTGATTGAACAGGGCATGGCCCCAGGTGCAGGACTTGCCTTCTTGGTGGCCGGGGGCGTGACATCCCTGCCCGCCGCCATCGCGGTTTGGGCATTGGTAAAGCCAAAGGTCTTTGGACTATACTTGGTTCTGTCTTTGTCTGGGGCCTTTATGGCCGGGCTAATTTTCCAAGCCTGGAGCGTGATCTAGCAGCGTCACCGCGTCCAGCGGGCGGCTAAGCCACGCCGTCCCGCAATGCCCCTCGAATTTCGCGTTCCATGACATCCAAAAACCGCGAACGATCCGCCTTTGAGAACGGTCTGCCGCCGCCCTGCCGGAAGGGATCCGCTTCCCGTAGATCCGCCATAAGATCGCGGGTCGCAAGCTGCTGACCGATGTTGGCTTCTGTGAACATCTCGCCATTATGGCGAATGACACGCGCACCAGAGGCAACGCATTTCGCCGCCAAAGGAATGTCGCCAGTGACAACGACATCACCCTTTTTCGCGCGATCCGCGATCCACATATCGGCAACATCCGGGCCATCGGGCACGATCACAAGTTCCACGAACGGGTTTGCTGAGGGCCGCAAACCGCCATTACAAACAAGCAACATTTTGACCTTGTGGCGGGTCGCGACGCGCTCTGCCTCGGCTTTCACCGGGCAGGCGTCGGCATCGATGTAAATCGCGGTCATTTCTTTTTCGCGGTTTTGGGTTTGGCAGCTTTCTTGAACTCATCCGGGATGGGCATCCGGTTGAAGGCATCAAGACCCGCGATTTTGTATGCCTCAGCCAAGGTCGGATAGTTGAATGTGTTTTCAACGAAATAATCAACTGTGCCATGCAAGTTCAAAACAGCCTGAGCAATGTGGATCAATTCGGTCGCACCTTCGCCAACAATTTGCACACCCAGCAGACGGCGGGTTTTCAAACTGACCAGCATTTTCAACATGCCGTGTTCAAGGCCCATGATATGCCCGCGAGAGGTTTCACGGAAGCGCGCGACGCCAACTTCATAAGGAATTTCGCGTTTCTGCGCTTCTTCCTCAGACATGCCACAGGTGGACATTTCAGGCACAGAATAGATGCCATAGGGGAACCAAGGTGATTCCTTCAGCGTCGGTGTATCAAGCGCGTGGCAAGCGGCAACCCGGCCCTGTTGAAGTGAAGTTGACGCAAGGCTTGGGTGCCCGATCACGTCACCGGTGGCATAGATATGCGGCACGTCGGTTTGGTATGACTTGCGGTCCACTTTGATGCGGCCACGGTGATCAGTCTCAAGACCCGCTGCCTTGAGATTAAGCGCATCTGTCGCGCCCATACGCCCCGCAGAAAACAGCAGCATATCCGCGCGTACATGGCGACCATTATCAAGAGACACCTCAACAAATGTGCCACGATCCTCGACCTTCTCGACCGCCGCGCCAAGGCGCAAATCAACGCCGTTTTCACGAATTTGATGGGTGAATTCGTCGATCAACTGTCGGTCGATGAAATCAAGGAACGTCTCACGCGGTTCAATCAATGTGACCCGGATATCAAGGGCTGAGAACATGGTGGCGTATTCCACGCCAATCACGCCCGCACCGATGACAACAAGGCTGCGTGGCAGGTCATCCATGTCCAGGAATTCATCCCCATCCAACACGGTTTTCCCGTTGAAAGGCACGTAATCAGGGCGGAATGGCCGGGTGCCCGTAGCAATCAGAAACTTATCCGCCGTGAAGGTGCACACTTCGCCCGAAGGCTGTTTGACCGAGATTTCTTTGTCAGACAGGAAATGCGCTTCACCCGTCAACGTATCAACGTGGTTGCGGTTAAACTGATGTTCCAGCACGTCAACTTCATGGTCGATTGTCATGTGCAGGCGGGCTTTTAGGTCAGCCGCACCAATGTCTTCACGGGCACGATAGCTGCGGCCATAAAAGCTGCGTTCGCGCCAACCCGACAAGTTCAAAACAGTCTCACGCAGGGTTTTCGACGGGATGGTTCCCGTATGCGCAGACACGCCACCAAGGCGGGCAAAGCGTTCAACAACCATCACACGGCGCCCAAGTTTACCGGCCTGAATTGCAGCAGATCGCCCAGAAGGGCCGCTGCCGATAACGATCAAATCATAGTGGTTCATAGCTGTAGCCCCCATTTTCCAAGCTTACGCCCAGAGCGCTTCTGCGTGGAAATTTACGTGGTCTTCCATGAAGGAAGCGATGAAGAAATAACTGTGGTCATAGCCTTTTTGCATGCGCAAAATTCCGTTCTGGCGCTTTTGCATCATAGCAGACGCCAAAGCAGCAGGTTTCAGCAGATCAAAGAATTGATCATCCGCCCCTTGATCGATCAGAACCGGGCCGTCAAAGCCCACATCCGCCATCAACAGACTTGCATCATGCTTGGCCCAGGTTGCTTCGTCATCCCCAAGGTAAGCCGAAAATTGCTTGCGGCCCCAATCACTTGCGGTAGGATTCGCAATAGGCGCAAAGGCGGATACCGACCTAAAACGACCCGGCAGGTTCATAGCCAGTGTCAACGCGCCATGCCCCCCCATAGAATGACCCGTGATGGATTGGCGATCCGTATCTACCGCAAAGTTGGCCGCGATCAGGGCCGGCAATTCTTCAGCGATATAATCCCACATTTTGAAATGCGGTGACCATGGTTCCTGGGTGGCGTTAACATAAAAACCCGCCCCTTGGCCAAGATCATAAGCCTCATCATTAGCGACATCTTCGCCGCGCGGAGACGTATCAGGAAAGCAAATTGCAATGCCCTGTTCCGCCGCCCAAGCCTGTGCACCTGCTTTGGTCATGGCGTTTTCATGGGTGCATGTCAGCCCGGACAGAAACCAAAGAATTGGGACCGGGCCGTCTTGCGCCTCCTCGGGTAGGAAGAGTGCAAACGTCATTTCCGTGCCCGTGGCTTTTGATGCGTGACTGTAAACGCCCTGCGTGCCGCCGAAGCATGCATTTTCTGAAACGGTTTTCATTGTGACCCCATCCATGATTATTTTTTAAGTTAACTCTGCATATCAGGCCGCGTGCAAAGCACAAACCCGGTTTGCGTCGCCTTACTTCTTGTTTTCGTCGTTGCCCTGCGTCGGGGCTGGATTCACTGACATGATCTCATCCATTGGCTTCTTCATCTTGGCGACCGCTGGAACGGTGGCATCCTCAGAGGGATGGCCGACAGCGACGATCATAAGAGCTTTCTCCGATGCGGGCCGACCGCACATTTCATTGAGAAATTTCATCGGATTAGGTGTATGCGTCAGACTGGTCAAACCCGCGTGATGCAGAGCCGCCAGCAAGAAACCGGATGCGATTCCGGTGCTTTCAGGAACATAGTAATTTTTGTAACGATGCCCATCGCGTGTCATGCCCCAGCGTTGGGCAAAGATAACAATCAACCACGGCGCTTTGGTCAGATGTGGCTTGCTTTCATCCGTGCCCACGGGTTCAAGCGCTTTCAGCCACTCGTCCCCTGCCCCCCCGGCATAAAATGCTTTTTCCTCTTCCTCGGCGACCTCGCGAATGCGGGCTTTCATGTCTGGATCAGAGATCGCCACGAAATGCCAAGGCTGATGATTGGCACCAGACGGGGCGGTGCCCGCAGCACGAATGCATTCCGCGATCACCGCCTCATCCACGGGCCGGTCAGAATAATCACGCACAGTGTGGCGTTGCGTCATAAACGTGGAAAAGGCCTCGGCTGACGTGATCATTTCTGCGTCCGTCATGGTGGCGCGATCAGGCAGCTCAAGCGCCTCGTATTTAACATCTTCTAGAAAATACATGTACTTACCCCTGTAGAAAAGCAATGGTAAGCGTGACAGTTGCCACACTGATGAGTGTCGAGATCAAGATCGAGGCCGAAACCCGCTGCGGTGCAACCCCATAATGCTGCGCAAGAATGTAAACATTCCCCGCGACTGGTAAAGATGCAGCCGTCACCATGATCATGGCTGGGAAAGCCTCAATTTCGAAGATCCAGAACGCAGCAATGAACACCGCCAATGGATGGACAAACAGCTTAAGGAAAGACAGCCATGCAGCAACGGAAATGCGTTCTGCAGACTTGCCCGCCAAAGATGCCCCGATGGCAAAAAGCGCGCCTGGCGTGGCCGCTGCGCCCAAGATATCGGTGAACTCTTGCACGGGTGCGGGCAGTGACCACCCAAGCGCTGAAACAGCAAGGCCCGCGACAATCGACACGATCATAGGGTTGCGCAAAAGCCCGCCCGCCACTGTTCCCAAAAGCGCCCATTGCATCCGGCCATTGCGGGCCAGTGTGATTAAGATGACGATCAGGCTAGAAAATACGACCATATCAAGCGTTAACACCATCAGGGCTGGGCCCGCTGCAATGGGGCCAAAAAGCGACACCATCAAAGGCACGCCCAAAAACCCGGTATTGCCGATGGTGGCGCATTGAGCCTCTATTGCCGCTTCTTCAAAACCCCGTTTGCGCATTAACGCAACAATGGTCGCAATGGCGTAGACGATGAAACACCCTGTAAGATAGGCAAGCGCAAAGCTGAGATCAAAAATCTCGGTCACAGGTAGGCTGGCCGCAAAGCCAAACAACATGGCCGACAGCGCGAAATAGAAGACGAACTTCGTCAACCAGACCGAGGCTTCTTTTGGGAAAAACCCACTGCGACAAGCGCCATAGCCAAGGCCAATAAGCGCGAAAAACGGCAGGGTTTTCATAAAAATTTCGATCATGGGATAGCGCTAGCATGAAGGATTGGCTTTGCATATCCCACAACACATGTTGTCACGTTGCGTTTGAATAATTGAGGCAAGATGGCAATCCCCATTCATCTTGCCAGAAATACTCCCGCCGGAGGCGTAAAACCTTTAGCCACCTCCAATGAGCACCCCAGCTGCAAATACCAAGGCCCCGCCCAACACCACCTGAAATGCCGCACGCCAGAACGGCGTTTGCATGAATTTGTTTTGGATCCATGCAATCGCCCAAAGCTCAATGAACACAACCAAAATGGCAATACTTGTCGCGGTCCAAAAATCAGCAATCAGATAAGGCAATGCGTGGCCAAGCCCCCCAACGGTTGTCATAATCCCGGAAGCGAAACCACGCTTGATGGGCGAACCCCGGCCCGACAATTCACCGT
Organism: Halocynthiibacter namhaensis; assembly: GCF_000812685.1. Taxonomy (GTDB): domain Bacteria; phylum Pseudomonadota; class Alphaproteobacteria; order Rhodobacterales; family Rhodobacteraceae; genus Halocynthiibacter; species Halocynthiibacter namhaensis. The sequence continues at coordinate 77,384 of NZ_JWIF01000063.1, read as the reverse complement.
CGTCTGACGCAGCTTCGGTGAAGCCCATTGAAATTCCCGCTCCAACCGAAGCCGCAAGGCCAACAAGAAAAGTCGTCCATGTGTCACCCGTCGCAAAGGCCACCGCAAAAATCGGGGCCAAAGTGGAAACCGAACCATCCATTAGCCCCGCAAGGCCAGGTTGCACCCACGTGAGAACGAACTGTCGATGGGCGGTACGCGATTCTTCCTCCGAAGCCGAACCAGATAGATGCTGATGTTGCAAAGCGTTTGCGCGCGCTTCATGCCCTGCCTCGGCGGCAGCCAAGTCCGACAACAGCTGACGGGTCGAGGCATCACTGCTGTGCTGTGCGGCCTTGGTGTAGAAATTGGCGGCGTCATGTTCCATTTTGGCGGCTTCCGCACGCATCCGATCTAAGCCAAGGTTTTCAATCAGCCAAATGGGATGGCGCGCGTAAAACCCTGAAACATGCTCACGTCGGATCAAAGGGATAACATCACCGAAACGCTTTTGATGCGACGCAATCAACGCTCTGTGATGATCATCCTCCTCACATGCCATTTCTTCAAACATGTCCGCCGAAGCTGGGAAGTCTGCACGCAGGCGCTGCGCATAAGTCCTATATATTCGCGCATCATCTTCTTCCGAAGAAATCGCAAGCGCTAGAATTTCTTGCTCTGTGAGATCAGCAAACTGACGGCGGTAGGTCATCCCGGGAAACATGGCTTATCCTTTTTAGAATGATTCTAAGTAACCCAATCTCTGAAGAAAACAAATACTGTTTTTTTACTTGCCGCCCTTGATATCTAAACTAAACGGTTTAGATATGGTGAACGAAACAGTTTAGTTCACCAAAGGAAGCATCAAAATGACGTTCATCCGCACAGCACTGACACTCGCACTTGTTGCGACCCTTGCCATTCCTGCCACCGCAAATGCAGGCGGCATTGGAGGCACCTGGTTCCCTACCCTAACTTGGCCAACAGATGCTGAACCCGCAGAGCCTGGCCCAGAAGAGTAACCCCCAGTTCATCCCTGAGGAACCTGGCGGCGGGGGCAACCTTGCCGCCTTTTTTCCCATTATGATAGGTTGTTGAAAGTGAACTGTTCGGTTTATACTGTCGCACAACGCGCTCTCAGCCGGAGAAACCATGCCAGAGACCACCGCAACATCACGCAAAGGCCGTAAGTACGACGATGTACTCAATGGCGCCCAAGTCGTGTTTATGCGAGATGGCTTTGACGGTGCAAGCGTAGACGAAATCGCCCGAGAGGCCGGTGTTTCCAAGGCTACTTTGTACAGCTACTTTCCAGATAAACGTATGTTATTCTTGGAAATTATGCGCATCAAGTGCCAAGAACAAGCCAATGCAGCTTTTTGCGGAAACCTCAAGCAAGCCCCGGCGCGCGAGGCCTTGACCTCGGCTGCGACTATCTTTGTGCGCTTCATTGTTTCCCCGCTGGCTCTCTCTATGCACAACCTCATTCACGGCGAAGCGAAACGCTTCCCTGAATTGGCGCATAAATTCTACAAGATGGGCCCTGAAATGGGGAAAGCCTATTTGATCGAATTGTTCGAAGCCCAGATCGAACGAGGCGAATTAAAGATCGACGACCTGGAATTCGCGGCAGAACAATTCGCGGCCCTATGCAAAGCAGATCTATGGGTAAAGTGTTGTTTGCAAATGGAAGACTCCCCAACAGAAGCCGATATCAAAAAGGTCGTCACCGGAACCGTTGATACCTTTTTGGCCCGCTATGGCTTGCGCCACTGACCCCACGTCCCGGATGCAGCGTTCCGGTGTCGTGACTTGGTGGGGGCAAAAAACGCCGCGACACCGGAAATAGCATCTGCTACGTGATCAATATTCTGGAATATCTCGGCCCTTGAATGGAAATTTGGCGTTATAATTGTGACAAATTTCGGGCAGTTTACTTGCTTTTAGCGAAAACTGGACACAGATTACGGAGATGCACACACCCACTTTGTCATCGCTGTCAGGCCCTCAATCAGCACGCCCCCAGCAGCAGGTCTGCTTTCATCGCACCGAGCTGGCCATCATTTTGTCGCTATATGGTCAGATGGTCGCGGCTGGTGAATGGCGCGATTATGGCATTTCAATGCTGCGCGATTTGGCCGTGTTTTCAGTATACCGGCGCGCTGCAGAAGTCCCAATGTATCGGATCGAAAAACGCCCCAAACTGCGGTTGCAGCAAGGTCAATACTGCGTTGTCGGCATGGATGGGAAAATTCTACGGCGCGGGCATGATCTGAAACAAGTGTTGCGTGTGCTGGAACGCAAATTGATTAGCGCAGTGAAGTGATCACAGACGCACCCGCGATGTGACAGGCCCATCCCCTTGATCTTCAATGCGACGGATTGCTGCATTTATACCCTCAATGGCAACGGCCATCGCGCCTGCATTTGCATGAATCAGCCTGTCCTCGCTCAGAACCAACGCAACATGCCCCTTCCAAAACATAAGATCATTGCGTTTAGGGATGTCACCCATTGGCAAGCCAGGCGCAAGGCCGCGTTCTTGCAGGTCACTGTCGCCAGGAATTTCTCGCCCACAGGCATGAAAAGCAATCTGCACCAACGCGGAACAATCCAGGCCTGATCGACTGTTCCCCCCCCACAAATAAGGCGTGCCAATCAGTGTCTGCGCGACAGAAGCCGGGTCATCAAAGCGGAAATCAATGGGTTCGATATGTTGCTGAGGCACCCAAGATCCCATCTGGGTACGCGCAAAACGCCCCTGAGTTTCTGTCACGCAAAGCTCAGCCCCGAGCGATAAAAGACCCATGTCTTGGGATTTGAAATCAGCCTCAGCATAAAGATGTGTCGCGGGGGCAGTCACCCAATGGGTTGATGCTGCGACAGGGCCAAGCGCCATTTCAGACACGTAACCGCAATAGCCATCACGCTGGCTTTGAATATAGCTAAACCCAGCATGCGTTTCAAAAACACGCATGCTCTGCCCCAAAAGAAGCTGTCGATCACGTGGCCCATCGGGTGCTGCTAGAAGGTCGGTAACGGGCACACAAACGTGCATAAAGGTGCCCTTACTGAACCGGTTGCTGGTCACTTGGTCGCGCAATTCACTGGCCGCAACACGGGGCGTGGCGGGGGTTATTCTGCGGTCCATCTTAAAGGTCCAGAAGGTCAGGCAACGCATCCAAGATGGCGCGCGTGCCCTGGCCGACCCCACCTTTTGGACGCCCGGGTTCTGATGTCGGCTGCCAGCCATACATATCAAAATGAACATATGGCTGATCTTCACTGACAAAGCGTCGCAAGAACAGTGCGGCCGTAATCGATCCTGCAAACCCACCTTTCGGGGCATTATCCAGGTCGGCGATCGCAGGTTCGATCATTGTCTCATAAGGCGCGTGAAACGGCATGCGCCACAGCGGGTCAGCGATTTTTTCGCCTGATTGAAACAGGCTGGTCGCGGCAGCGGAATCATCCGTGTAAAACGGCACCAAATCAGGGCCCACAGCGACACGCGCCGCGCCAGTCAGGGTTGCCATTGAGATGATCAAATCAGGTTTTCGTTCGTCAGCCAAGGTCAATGCATCCGCCAAAACAAGACGGCCTTCGGCGTCGGTATTGTTGATTTCGACGGTCAGGCCCTTGCGAGATGTAAGAACATCTTGGGGGCGGTAACTGTTTGAGGACACAGAATTTTCCACAGCGGGAATCAACACGCGCAAACGCAACTTCAGGTCCAATGCCATGATCATATGCGCAAGACCCAGCACCGCTGCGGATCCGCCCATGTCTTTTTTCATCAAGCCCATTGATCCGCCAGGTTTCAAGTTCAAGCCACCTGTATCAAAACAAACGCCCTTGCCCACCAAGACCAATGTTGGCCCTTCTGCCCCCCAAGTCATATCCAACAGACGCGGCACACGAGACGACGCCCGACCCACGTCATGCAGCATTGGGAGATTTTCAGTCAGTAAATCTTGTCCCGAAATCACCTCAATCGCTGCATCGTGTTGTTCTGCAAGGTCGCGTGCGACGGCTTCAAGTTCCGCCGGGCCCATGTCTGACGAAGGCGTATTAATCAAGTCACGGGTCAGTGCTTCGCCGGTGGCAATCGCTTCGATCTTGGCCGCATCAACGCCATCGGGCGCAACCAGCCGCGCCTTAAGACTGGACTGTGTCTTGTATCGATCAAACCGATAAGAGGCGAGAAGCCAGCCCAACGCAGTTTCTTCCAACATCTCCTGGCTGTGATCGCTGACGATCTGCCATGATCCTTGAGGCAGTTTTTCAACCGCCGCAGCTACATGAAAACGCCCCCGCTTGCGAGATTTCGCATCCCCATACCCAATCACCCCGCCCGCAAGGGTGCCATCCGCATGATGCAACACAAGCGCACTCCCCAACGTCGCAGAAAACCCCGAGGCCACAGCCCAATTCTTTTGCGCAACCGGCAGCGTTTCTAAGAAACCCGTAAGATCTTTAATTTCTACAATATGGAGGGGAAATGCATTGGCGTCGGCACTGAATTGAAGGGACATTGGGTTCTCTCTGACTGGATGACGCCAGAGTGGCCGCCCCAACGTCGACCCGCAAGCTGAAATTTCCCATAGCGACCTATTGCAATGTATTTTCTGGTCCCCTCACATCATCTCACACAGACATATCGCGATAATCCCATACAATTGTAAGTGACTTTTCACCAATGCGCACCATGCGCGCGATGGTGGCGGACCTCGCAACATAGTCATTGAAGTTCAAACAATATTCCGCATCCAATGCCACACGAGACAGGCTGGTCAGCCCAATTTTCCCCGCGATTTCTGCAATACTGCGGGCAGATTGCCGCAACAAATCAGCATCCGCAAACAATTGCACTTCGTGGATGTCCGCCAACCGTGAAGCCAATTCTTCCATCGCACGGCAGATCACGTCTTCTGCACCCGCCTCGCCCAGCTTTACGTATAACTCCGTGATCCGATCTGGATCCATCCCCGGAGCCTCATTCTGGCGTAATGTCGTAACCACCATCTATCCATCACCCTTTTCAAGCACGTGCCCCCACGTATTCGCCAATCTATCTCAGTAATCCCTTCGAAAAGGTTGATAGGTCACAGAATATTTGCTCGAATTCCACACAGATTTCGCTTAGAACGGGTAAAGCTCATCGCTCGGCGATCTATTGAAAGAGGCCCCCATGGAACATGCAAAAACTCTGCCCGCTTATCTAGCTCAGCGTTATCACGGTTGGAAAGCCACGGCCTTTGAAGACAATAAGGCATGGTATCGTCGCTTGGCATCAGAAGGACAGCACCCACGGGCCATGGTCATTTCTTGCTGCGATTCGCGTGTGCACGTCACGTCGATTTTTGGTGCTGAACAGGGCGAATTTTTCATCCATCGCAACATCGCAAATCTGATCCCCCCCTATGCGCCTGATGGTGATCACCACGGTACATCCGCGGCGGTCGAATATGCGGTAAATGCACTGAAAGTCGCCCATATCATCATTCTTGGGCATTCCAGCTGTGGCGGTGTCGCAGGCTGTCACGACATGTGCAACGGCCAAGCCCCAGAGCTGGAAGAGGCAACCAGTTTTGTTGGACGCTGGATGGATATTTTGCGTCCTGGATATGAGCGCGTGAAACACATTGAGGATGAAGCCGAACGCAGAACCGCGCTTGAAAAGGAAGCTGTATTGGTTTCGCTGGAAAACCTTATGGGCTTCCCTTTTGTCGCCGAAGCCGTGAACGCGGGCGACCTGTCCATTCACGGTCTGTGGAATGATATTGGCGTCGGTGGACTTGAATGTTTTGATCCGGCGACCAAGTCCTTCAATCAGGTTTAAGTTGATCAAGATCACGACCCTGCCCATCATTCCAAACGCCTAATTGTCCCTTATCCCATTGTGATTACAGGAATAAGAGAAAAGTTAATCTGGGCAATACCATCAATTCATGGTATTATAACACTCAGCCCCCTCCTGAATTCCCATAATTCCGGGTATCTCAGGAGGGGGCTGTTTTGAGGGTTTTCGGTCTTTAATAATCTTCCGATAACCCGGGAAGGTTATTAAATGGTCGATTATATTACGTTGCACGTTCCAACTATAAAGCCACGAAAATTCGAGGTATGAACGCCAATAACACACACAATTTTGACAAGTACTTGCTGCTGGTTGGCAGGATGAATCACGCATGGGTCAACACCGAAGGCTTGCTGATACATCTTATCGCGGGCCTCTCAAAATCCGACATTGAAACCGCCGCCGCCACTTTTGTTACCTTGCGAACCTCTGATGCGCGCTTGGATTTGGTGCAACGCTTGGCGAGGCTAGACCACACACCCAGCGCCCAACGAGACGACGTTCTTGCGGTTATCACTCGCCTGAAAAAAGCCCGTAAACTGCGCGACCGCTATAGTCATTGCATTTATGACTTTGATCCCAGCGCGAAGATTTCTGAAGCATATTTGACCAAACTTGGGGATCGGACAACCACGTTAAAACCAAAGCCAGCAGAACCCGTCAGCCAAGATGACGCCAAAGGCGTAACGGCCGCAATCAAGACCATACAAGCTATCAACCAAAGCATTTGGACATTGATCCGAGAATATAGATACCCGGCGGCACCCCCAGAAGCCTGACCCGGCGCGGCAAGATGACGATACATTGAAACTGAAAAAGGCCGAACGATTGCCCGGCCTTTTTACATCTATGCAGGCTGGATTAGCCTTTTTTCAGGATCTCACGACCATAAAGTTCCGCAATTTGTACCGCGTTCAGGGCAGCACCCTTACGGAGGTTGTCGGACACGCACCATAGGTTCAGACCGTTTTCAACAGTGCTGTCCTGGCGGATACGGCTGATGAAAGTTGCGAAATCACCGACGCATTCGATCGGGGACACATAACCACCATCTTCGCGTTTATCGATGACCATAACGCCTGGTGCTTCACGCAGGATATCGCGGGCTTCGTCTTCATCCAAGAAATCTTCAAATTCGATGTTCACGGATTCAGAGTGGCCAACAAACACAGGCACGCGCACACAGGTCGCGGTCACTTTGATGGATGGGTCGATGATTTTCTTCGTCTCAACAACCATCTTCCATTCTTCCTTGGTCGACCCATCTTCCATGAAGACGTCGATGTGGGGAATCACGTTGAAAGCGATCTGTTTGGTGAACTTCTTCGGTGGCTTGCTGTCGGTCGGGTTGTAGATGGATTTGGTTTGATCCCAAAGTTCATCAATGGCTTCTTTGCCGCCACCAGACACGGATTGATAGGTGCTGACCACAACGCGTTTGATGCGGGCACGATCATGCAACGGCTTCAACGCCACAACCATTTGGGCTGTGGAACAGTTGGGGTTCGCAATGATCATTTTGTTTTTGTAATCCGCAATCGCCTCTGGGTTTACCTCAGGTACGATCAGCGGGATCTGTGGATCATAACGATACAAAGATGAGTTATCGATCACAAGACAACCTGCCGCTGCCGCTTTGGGCGCGTAGATTTTCGTGGCTTCAGAACCAACCGCAAACAAGGCCATATCCCAACCCGCGAAATCGAAGGTATCAAGGTCCTTGGTCGTGAGTGTGGTATCGCCAAAGCTGACCTCGGATCCGAGGGACCGGCGGCTTGCAAGTGCCACGATCTCATCTACAGGAAACTGGCGTTCAGCCAGAATGTTCAGCATTTCGTGACCCACATTGCCTGTGGCGCCTACGATAGCAACTTTGTACCCCATCACGGGACTCCTCTTTGTTTTACTCATAGCGAGCGAGATGGGTCATAGCGCAAACTCTGCGCGCATGGAAGAGGCGTGTTTATTCGCTTGCTGCGCCATTTGAACACATTATGGTCATTTCGATCAGATCCGAGGACGTGCAGATGGATAATACAAAAGGCAGTCTATTCATGGTGCTGGCGATGGCCTGTTTTGCCATTGAAGACATGTTCCTGAAGAAGGCCACAACATTTATCCCCGTGGGTGAGGCCCTGATTCTGTTTGGGCTGATCGGCGGGGTGATCTTTGCCGCGATGGGGCGCTTGAACGGCGAAGCTTTGATCCACCCGCAATGGCGTTCAAAACCGATGCTCTGGCGCGCGGGATTTGAAATCAGCGGGCGGTTGTTTTTCACATTGGCGATAGCTTTGGCGTCGCTTTCCACAGCGTCGGCGATTTTGCAGGCGACACCTTTGTTTGTGTCTCTCGGCGCGATTGTGATCTTCTCTGAAGTCGTCGGCGCGCGGCGTTGGGTTTCTATGTTGGTTGGCTTTCTGGGCGTTCTGCTGATCCTACGTCCCGGCCCTGAAGGGTTACAGCTGACATCCCTTTTTGCGCTGCTGGGCACGATTGGATTTGCCGGCCGTGATTTGGCCACACGCGCCAGCCCCGCCACCATGACCAATGCACAGCTTGGTGTCAGTGGCTTCACCATGCTGATCATCGCCGGGTGCATCGCCGCACCCTATACGGGTGGTTTTGTGGTGCCCGATGCCGTGACGCTTGCCTGCGTGATTGCGGCTTCTTTGATCGGTGTCATCGCCTATTCTGCCCTGACCAGCGCCATGCGCATGGGCGAAGTCTCCGTTGTATCCCCCTTCCGTTACACACGGTTGATCTTCGCGATGGTCATTGGAATGCTGGTGTTTGGCGAAAACCCGGATGCTTGGACATTGGCGGGCAGCGCCTTGATTGTCGCCAGCGGGGTCTACACCGTGTTGCGCAGCCGCATGGTCAAAACCGCCTAAACACCCCACCATTGACTTTGTCGCGCTGAAGGCGCATACGCCCCCTGTCTTTGCCCGTTGCCGCGTGAGCAGCCGCTGAACAATCAGCAAAAGCAGAGAATATATTCCGAACAGTTCCCAAATCACGCGGGGGTCTGACATATGACGCGCCACAGGCTGGCAGCATATGTAACCGCAACCGCGCGCCATCTTGGCGCAAATGGCATTTCTATTGCTGAAATGTCTCTTTGTTATGGGCCGTTATTGCCCGACATATGAAAGGGTCATCCTTTGACCGACGCAACAGAAAACACGACTGAAGACACAGCTGACAAAGCGCCTGCCACCACAGGCCCACAATTCGCTGACATGGATTTCACACCAAAATTGATGGCTGCGATTTCCGGTGCTGGCTATAAGACGCCGACCCCGATCCAACAAAAAGCCATCCCGTTGATCTTGGAAGGCAATGACATCATCGGTCTTGCGCAAACCGGTACCGGCAAAACCGCCGCCTTTGGTTTGCCCCTGATCAACCGTTTGATGCGCGAACATGGCAAACCCGGCCCCAAGCAAATCAAAGCTTTGATCCTTGCGCCAACCCGTGAGCTGGTAAACCAGATCGCTGAAAACATCACAAGCTACACACAGGGCACGCCAATCCGCGTTGTAACTGTTGTGGGCGGTGTTTCCATCAACAACCAAATCAAAAAGCTTGATAAAGGCACGCATATCTTGGTCGCGACCCCTGGTCGTTTGATCGATTTGATGGATCGCGGCGCCTTGTACCTCGACAGTGCAACTTACCTTGTGCTGGACGAAGCTGACCAAATGCTCGACATGGGTTTCATTCACTCGTTGCGCAAAATTGCACCAAAACTAGGCACACCGCGTCAAACTTTGTTGTTCTCAGCCACCATGCCAAAAACCATGGAAGAGCTGTCAAAAGCGTATCTGACCAACCCAAAACGCGTACAAGTTGCCCCTCCCGGTAAGGCCGCGGATAAAGTGCGTCAGACGCTGCATTACTGCGCGAAAGAAAACAAAACTGAGCTTTTGAAAGATTACCTACGTCGTGACCCAGATGGTCTTTCGTTGGTATTCGCACGTACGAAACATGGTGCTGAGAAACTAAAACGCAGCCTCGAAGAAGATGGCTTCAAAGCATCTTCCATTCACGGCAACAAATCACAAAACCAACGTGACAAAGCGATCCGTGATTTCAAATCCGGCGCGATCCGCATTCTGGTTGCGACCGATGTTGCCGCGCGCGGGATCGATATCCCTGGCGTAAGCCACGTCTATAACTATGAGCTGCCCGAAGTCGCCGACAACTATGTCCACCGCATTGGTCGGACCGCACGTGCGGGCCGTGATGGCGATGCGATTGCGTTTTGTGCAGCGACTGAAATCGCCTATCTACGCGCGATTGAAAAGCTGATGAAAACCGAGATTGAAGTGATCGGTGGCGCACGTCCGCAGGAAGAAAAACCAGAACCACGCGGTGGCCTAGGCAAACATAAACCACATCGCGGTGGCGGTGGCGGCGGACGTCGTCATGGCGGCGGTGGTCACGGTGGTGGCGGTCGTCCAGGCGGCAAACCCGGTGGCGGCGGTCATGTTGGTGGTCGCGGCAACGCTGGAGGTGGCAACCCTGGCGGCGAAAACCGCAAGCCACGCCGCCCCCGTCGCAGCAAACCAGCAGCGTAAATAACAAAAGCCCCGTAGCACTGCTGCGGGGCTTTTGTTTGGCCGATCGGTATCGCGAACTAACCTTCAAGCAGTGCAGGTATTGCATCCATTCTGTTCACCACAAAATCCGCCCCTGCTTTTGTCAAACGGTCCGAGTGCCCTTCAAAACAGTGGGACGCGCCCGTAAACCCGATACAGGTCATCCCTGCCGTTTTCGCAGCGGCAACCCCCGCGACACTGTCTTCAATCACAACGCAACGGGAAGGCAGGACATTCATTTTTTCCGCAGCGTAAAGAAACACATCCGGGTGTGGTTTACCCTTAGAGACCAGGTTAGCAGAAAACACATTCGGATAAACAAGTTCAAACATCTCAGTCAGGATCAACCCAAGCGCCAGCTTGGAAGGCGCTGCGGATGAGGCGACACATTTCGCGACAACCAATGATGACAAAAGCGTCTTTGCCCCAGGGATCGGCTCCAATTCGTCTCTATATCGCGCAAGGACAACCTCCTTCAAATTCGCCCGAAAACCGTCCGGTAACGGTTTGCCCATCTCCTGTGCAATGATCGCATCACTGACTTCTCCCGGCACTCCGGCGAAGCGCATCGCAACCTCGTTCGTGGTCATGGCATAGCCCGCCTTGGAGTAGGCTTCCGCATCGACACCACAGGAGATCAATTCACTGTCAAGCAACACCCCATCGCAATCAAATATGACCAAATCAAATTTCGACATAAAATGACCTTCTTAATCATTGAATTTCGCAAATGGTACGGCGCAAACTTCCGGTCTTCAATTTATTTCGTAAGCGTCTACGAACGCAAAACGGCGCGAGAAATACCCGCGCCGTTTTATTATTTCATGTCTCAGCCGATCAGCTGCGGACGATATGCACGGACACTGTTGCGTGACGCGCCACGCGGGCGGCGTTGGGGCCCAGAAGGTAATCTTTGAAATCAGGCTTATGCGCGCCGATCACGATCAGCTCACTGCCTGCCGCATTCGCGGTTTTCAGGATTTCCTCATAGGCGGTACCCACGGCCACGATGTGACGGATATTTGCGTTCATCTCATCGCCCAGCACCTCAACGCAGAGTTTGTTCAAGGCCGATTTTGCCTCGACAATCGCCTGCTCAGTGTGGGTTTTGTCAAAGAACGACCCAACGACACTCATGCCAAAGTCAGGGATGACAGTGATCACATCAAGCGTCGCCCCTTCCATCGCGGCAAGCAAAGCGCCCTTTTTCAACACTTTCGTATCATCAACCGGCTGGCTGACATCGATTGCGCATAGAACGGAACCACTCATGCCATTTCTCCTTCTTCTTTACGCGCACGGGCCAATTGCAACATCCCAATCAGACCCAGGAAGATCAGTGCCGGAATGAACACCAATTCCTTAGGAGATTGTTCCGCCGTCGCTTTGGCCGCTGCAACAGTCACGACTTCGTCACCGTAGAAGTCAAAGCCACCCAGTTTCGACGAGAACGTTGTTTGCGGGAAAGGTTCATCCAGCTGTACGACGTCGCCGTCAACAGTGGTTGCCAGACCAAAGGCTGCAAGACGTTCCTCACCGGTTGTCTCATCGCCCACTGGCAGAACCAGGGTTACGTCCTTGCTTTCGAGCGTGTCGAAATCAGGGCCGCGCACAACGATACGTACTTCATCACCAGGATTTGCATCCCCAAGCGCCTGCGCGAGATTTGCCGGTTCAACCGCGTTAAACGGAGGCTGAATGCGGTTCATCACATAGTCAGGACGGAAGAGAACAAAGGCAATCGCACAAAGGGCAATGCTTTCGTAGATCTTCGACTTGGTCAGCCACCAACCCATTGTGCCCGCGGTGAACACAAGGATGGCTATGGTCGAAACAATGGCCACGATTATCCCCTGCGTCCAGGTCACATCAATCAACAAAAGATCTGTGTTGAAGATGAACACGAACGGCAAAGCCACGGTGCGCAGTGAATAGAAGAACGCAATGAAACCAGTTTTGATTGCATCCCCACCAGACACAGCCGCCGCCGCGAAACTCGCAAGCCCCACAGGTGGCGTCACGTCCGCCATGATCCCAAAATAGAACACAAACAAGTGCACCGCGATCAATGGAACGATCAGGTCGTTTTGCGCGCCAAGCTCCACAACCACACCCGCCATGAGAGAACTCACAACGATATAATTCGCGGTTGTCGGCAGCCCCATGCCCAAGATCAGGGACAGGATGCCAACCAGCACCAACATCGCAACCAAGTTGCCGCCAGACAGGAATTCGACCAGATCAGCCATAACTTGGCCAATACCCGTCAAAGTCACAGTGCCCACGATCACACCAGCTGTCGCTGTCGCCAGCGCGATGCCGATCATGTTGCGTGCGCCGTCAATCAGGCCCTGCATCAGATCAACCAAGCCGTCTTTGAATGTGTTTACATAGTCATTCTGACCTCGGAACATCTCTTTCAGAGGGCGTTGCGTCAGAAGCATGACAATCATCAAAGCAGTTGCCCAGAAAGCCGAAAGACCAGGAGATTTCTGCTCGACCATCAAGAACCAAACCAACACAACGATTGGCAGCAGGAAGTAAAGGCCGGTTTTATAGACTTCACCAACCACTGGGAGCTTGATTTCTGCCGCATTGGGATCATCGGCTTCAAGATCTGGGCTTTGCGATGCCAGATACAGCAAACCAAGATATGAACCACCAATCAGTGCAAGAATGATCGCAGTCGACGCGCCTGAACCACCCGGGAAGACATAGCTAAGAACCTGCATGAATGAATACAAAACACCAAACAGGCTGCCAAACAACGCTATGATGAACGCACCAGTGGAAGCGAACCACGACCAAATGCTATCTTTCTCAATGCTAACAGACCAACGAATGAGAACGAAAGCTATCGCTGAGACTACGAGATATGCCAACAAACTTGTCAGGCTGGCACTCAGCCCAAGAATACCCGAAAGTATGAGAGCAAACGCAATTCCACATGTTTTGCTAACGCCCCACATAATGCCAAATGACAAGATGAATGACAGAAGCATCTTCAAGAAGCTGGTGTCACTTTCGCCAAGTGCAGGCATATTCTTCTTAACCGCTTCCAAGTGCACAATATACACAAGCGCGATATAAGAAATTGCAGCAGGCAGGAAGGCATGGGTAATCACGTCGATATACGGTGTTGATGTATATTCCACCATCAAGAAGGCCGCAGCACCCATAACTGGGGGCATGATTTGACCGTTCACAGAGGACGCAACTTCAACCGCACCGGCTTTCTCAGACGAGAACCCAACACGCTTCATCAAAGGAATGGTGAATGTACCAGTTGTCACAACATTGGCGATGGAGGATCCGGAAATCAGACCTGTCGCCGCAGAACCCACAACAGCCGCTTTCGCCGGACCACCGCGCAAATGGCCTAGGGCACCAAAGGCCATCTTGATGAAATAGTTGCCCGCACCCGCTTTATCCAGCAATGCGCCGAACAGAACAAAGAGAAACACAAATTTGGTCGAAACACCCAGCGCAATACCGAACACACCCTCAGAGGTGATCCACATATGCGACATGGCTTTCTTCAGGGATGCGCCTTTCCACTGGATGACTTCAGGTACGCCGACCACAAACATCAAGCCAAGAAGAAAAATCAAAACTGCTGGGGCAATCCCAATAGTCCGATAAGCAACAAATACAATGATTGGCAGGAGAATTAGTCCACCCCATTCCAATACGGAGATCAAGCCTGATGAGACTTCCATCTCCAAGCGTGTTTCCAGGAAGTACACGATCCCACTGCTGTCTCCGAGGAAGACATAGCCCAAAAACACTGAAGCCAGAACTGCCATAGCCGGACCAAGGGCCCGCCATGCGCCTGCGAACAAAACGACTAGTCCAGCCAGAGCGACTTTTTTATCCAGGTTATCGGCTAGTCCACCAGCATCCACAATTTTCTGATAAAAGAAAAAGCCATATAGCGCGACAGCAGCGCCAAATATCGCCAAAATCCAGTCATAGGCAGGAATGCGGTCACGCGGGCTGGTAGCGGTCAGTGGGTAGGCTAAGAATACCATAAACAGACCAAAGCTGAGATGGAATAGACGCGAGTTGTTAATAACTGAACCCGGCAAAATATACGGGGCCCAAGGTGATGCCAGCAGAATCTGGAACAGCGACCAGACAATGGCGACAACCGCCATCATCGTGCCAACCGCGCCTGCCGGGCTGCGTGCGCCTGCGTCAGAAGAAGCGACCAGTTCCTGGAGCTCTTCCTCGCTTAGCGCGCTGGAATTTTCGGTGTTTTGTGACATATGTCCCTCCCGGACATGCCGCAATGTCAGATGCGGCCGGAATTTTGGAAAACTTAATACACCACCTATGCGCCGTCTTATATGCGGATTTCATGTATCAGGTGTAGAAAAGGGGGCAGTTACCCGCCCCCTGATACTCAGATCAGATCTGGTCGATTACTCGATCCAGCCCATTTCACGGTAGTATTTCGCAGCGCCATCATGCAGAGGAGCAGACAGACCAGCAGTCGCCATTTCTTCTGGTTTCAGGTTTGCGAATGCAGGGTGAAGACCTTTGAAGTCGTCGAAGTTTTCAAAGATTGATTTCACGAGAACGTAAACAACTTCTTCAGACACTGCGTCGGAAGACACGAAAGTCGCGCCAACACCAAATGTGCCGATGTCAGAATCGTTGCCACGGTACATGCCACCAGGAACGGTTGCTGTACGGTAGTAAGCGTTGTCGTTGATCAGACCGTCAACAGCTTCGCCAGAAACTTCAACAATCACAGAATCACATGCTGTTGTTGCTTCTTGGATGGTTCCGGAAGGGTGACCAACAGTGAAGACCATTGCGTCGATTTGGTTGTCGCAAAGCGCTGCAGATTGCTCAGCAGGCTTCAGCTCAGTTGCCAAAGCGAAATCGTCAGTGGTCAGGCCAGAAGCTTCCATAAGAACTTCCATGGTGCCACGTGCGCCGGAACCTGGGTTACCGATGTTTACGCGCTTACCAGCAAGGTCAGCGAAAGATGTGATGCCAGCGTCGGCACGTGCAACAACTGTGAAGGGCTCAGGGTGAACTGAGAACACAGCGCGCAGGCCTTCGAATGCACCAGCATCTTCAAACTTGGATGTGCCGTGGAACGCGTGGTGCTGCCAGTCAGACTGTGCAACGCCGAATTCCAGCTCGCCTTCGCGAATGGTGTTGATGTTGTACACAGAACCACCAGTGGATTCTACGGAACAACGTACACCGTGGTCACGACGGCCTTTGTTTACCAGACGGCAGATCGCGCCACCAGTTGGGTAATAAACGCCGGTCACGCCGCCGGTGCCGATTGTGATGAACTGCTGTTCTTCTGCAAATGCGCCGCCAGCTGTCATTGCCGCTGCGGTCGCGAGACCGAACATAAATTTCATCGATGTCATATGATAACTCCCTATACATATTATTAGCCGTAAGAAGGGTCTTCGCCCCTCTGAGCTTTGCATAAAATGTCGGACGGTCACGGGATTGTCATGCAAAAACTAATGTTTTTTTATTTAGACCAATAGGCATCCACATCGCTACGAAGATCTTCGTAGGATTCAATGCGTTTCTCAGCCTCTTTACCACCACGTTTTACAAGCAGCGCGAGTATGTTTTCGATCACAGCCATGGCCCCCGAATAACATGCAAAGAAATGTGTCGTAATTGTGGAAACGACCAAAACTTCTTCCGGTTTTAATTCAGACGCGATGACTTCGGAATCCGAAATCATGATCAGTTTAATTCCACGTGACTTCGCAAACTGACAGGCGTGTATTGTTTCCTTTGAATAGGGCGTGACCGTGATGACGATCAGGATATCTTCTTCATTTGCATAGTTCAGTTCATCGATAGAACTGTTCATATGTCTTGGGATTAACTGCAATGTTGGCAATGCCATACGTCCAACATAGTGAAAATAGTAGGCCAGTCCGTAGCTCGCACGAACCCCGGTCAGGTACACATTGCGCGCACCGAACATCAGATCGACCACACGCTGCAACTTGTCAGGCGACAATTGGTGCAGCGATCGCTGTGTGATTGCCAAGGAATTTCGGGTCGCATCCACCTGTGCTTTGCCTGTTCCGGGATATTGTGCGACCGCTTCCAACCATTCAAGATTATCGGTGGTTTCTGACCTCGAAACCAAGGCCGTTCTAAAGGGCGCACGCAGATCTTCGAAGCCTTCAAAACCAAGATACTGCGCCATCCGAACAAGCGTATATGTGCTAACTCCAGCCTTACGTGCGGTCACCCGAATAGGGTCAAGTCCAAAGTCCCCTGGGTTGTCGACGATGTATTTCGCTACGACTCTTAACCGAGGGGAAAACCCTTCATAATCGGCCTTAGCTTTGAAATCATTTTAATTTTAACGGTGGGATCCATCAAGCACGCCTTTTGATTCGCCAAAAATATGATAACATTTGTTATTTCGGGCGTCGATTGACTAATTCTGCGTTTCCCTCAGTGTTGGGCGCAAATCACATCCCCCGGACAAAGGTCTGATCCAATGCCGAAATCTCTTCCTTCTCATGCATCTGTCGTCGTTATTGGCGGTGGAATCATGGGGTGCTCTACCCTTTACCACTTGGCGAAGATGGGTGTGAGCGATGCGATTCTCTTGGAACGCAACAAGCTGACCAGCGGCACAACCTGGCATTCCGCAGCCCAAGTGCGCGCCTTGCGTCACTCGCGAAACCTGACCCGAATGATCCAATATTCGGTCGATCTATACAGTCAGTTGGAACAAGAGACCGGGCAAAATGTGGGCTGGATCCAGAAAGGATCCCTGTCTATCGCCACCACCCCTGATCGTTTGACCCATGTGAAACGCCAAGAATCACTTGCCCATGCTTATGGCATAGATGCCACGTCCATCAGCGCGGCCGAGGCCAAAGAACGCTGGCCCTTGATGAACACCGATGATGTGCTGGGCGCGGTTTGGTCACCAGACGATGGGCGCGTGTCCCCGTCTGATGTCTGTGCAGCTTTGATCAAAGGCGCGAAAAACCGCGGCGCGAAGGTCTTTGAGAACACAGGCGTCACCGGGATTTTAACCAAGAATGGCAAAATCACAGGCGTCGAAACCAGCCAAGGCACTGTGATGTGTGACGCCGTCGCAATCTGCGCCGGTCTCTGGTCGCGTGAAGTCGCCGGCATGGCCAAGGCCGAAGCCCCACTGCAACCCTGTGAACATTTCTACCTTCTAACCAAACCTATCGACGGCATCACCGGCAACATGCCCACCCTCTCTGATCACGACAGCCACCTCTATATTCGCGATGACAGTGGCGGCTTGCTGGTCGGCTGTTTTGAACCCATGGGCAAAGCAATCGACCCCGCGATCTTGGATGAAAGCTTCGAATTCGGCCTGCTGGCTGAGGATTGGGATCACTTTGAACCCATGATGATGAACGCCCTGCACCGCCTGCCCGCCCTTGAAACGGCTGAGGTCAAGATGCTGCTGAACGGTCCAGAAAGCTTCACTCCTGATGGCACATTCATGTTGGGCGAAGCCTCCGAAACCAAAGGGCTGTTTTACGGTTGCGGTATGAATTCCGTTGGCATGGCATCTGGTGGTGGCGCTGGCATGAACCTTGCGCATTGCATCGTTCATGGGCACACGGCCTATGATCTTGGCGAAACCGACGCGAAACGCTTCGCCCCTGTCTACAACCGCATTGAACATCTGATGGCGCGCGCACCTGAGATCCTCGGCACCCATTACGAAATCGCCTATCCCGGTCGCCAATTGAAAACCGCACGTGATCTCAAACGTCTGCCATTGGACGCGCAATATCGCAAAGCAGGTGCTGTCATGACCCAAACTTATGGCTGGGAACGCCCGCAGTATTTCGGCGCCTCCAATCCCCCGGCGATGACCTTTGGCAAACCCGATTGGTTTGAAAATGTGAAGCTTGAAGTCATGGCCGCCCATGAAAAAGCCGCGATTTTTGACGCATCCCCTTTCGGTAAGATCGAAGTCCAAGGCCCTGATGCAGAAGCCTTCCTGCAATATGTCTGCGCAGGCAATATGGGCAAAGCGCCTGGTTCCGTCATGTACACCGCCATCCTGAATAGCCGTGGCACCTATGAAAGCGACATCACTGCACAGCGTATTGCGCCTGATCACTACCGCCTGTTTGTCGGCACCAATGCCATCAAACGCGACCTGTCTTGGTTCACGCGACATTCAGAAGGCTACGACGTGACCCTGACCGACAGCACCGAAGATTACGCGGTTCTTGGTCTGATGGGCCCCGAAGCGGCGCGCATTGCCCGTGACGTTGGTGCGCCTGAACTCAATGACATCGGATATTTCAAAGTTGGCCCCGCCCATATCGCGGGCAAACATGTCCGCGCCATGCGCATGTCTTATGTCGGAGAAGCCGGCTGGGAGATCACCTGCAAGACAGAAAACGTCGGCGTGATCTATGACGCTTTGACCAAAGCCGGTGCAACGCCTGCGGGCTTGTTTGCCCAAACCTCAATGCGGGTGGAAAAAGGCTTCTGTGCAATGGGCCATGAGCTGGACAGCGACACCACCCCAATCGAGGCCCGCATGGATGGCATGTGCAAGAAAACCATCGACTACATCGGGAAAACCGCCGTGGATCAGCGCCGTGAAGAAGGTGCGAAGGCGCGCGTTATCACCCTTGTGCTTGAAGATGAAACCGCCGTGCCGCTTGGCCATGAACCGATCTATCTGAACGGTGATATCATCGGCCATACCACCACCACGGCTTTCGGATATCGCATCGGGAAACCTATCGCGCTGGGATATGTCCATATTGATCAACCGGATGGCATTGCAGTCGAACTCGATATCGCACGTGAAATGTACAAAGGCCGCCTGATGGTCGGCCCTGCCTTTGATCCCAAAGGTGAACGGATGCGTAAGGCACAAAGATGACCCATAGTTTCAAAATCACCGTCGCGCCAAATGGCGCACGTCGGACCAAGGCAGACCACCCCGCTCTGCCCATGACCACAGATGAGATCGCCGCAACGGCAAAGGCCTGTTTCAATGCTGGCGCGGACGGGATCCATCTGCATGTGCGCGATGATGCCGGTGTGCATTCCCTTGACGCCGGACGTTATCGCGATGCCATGGCGGCGATCGCCCAACTGGTTCCGCAAATGGATATCCAGATCACTACCGAAGCTGCGGGAATTTATGACGCCTCGGCGCAATATCAGTGTCTAACCCAGATCATTCCGAAGGCCGCCAGCGTATCCGTGCGTGAAATGGCACGGGATATGGACATCGCCAAACGTCTCTACGCATTTGGCGCAGAGGCCCAAATTGATGTGCAACATATCTTGTATAATGCCGATGACATCGCGCAGCTTGCCCATTGGATGGAACAAGGGATTGTACCGCCCGACATGAAATCCGCAATCTTCGTTCTTGGGCAATATTCGCCCCAGATTCTGGCGCAGCCAGGTGATCTGCAATCCTATCTTAACGCCAGCGAGATGCTTGATCTGGATTGGACAATCTGCGCTTTTGGTCAAAATGAACTCGCCTGTGCGCGCGCCGGCATGCAAGCGGGCGGCAACTTGCGGATCGGCTTTGAAAACAACCTGCACCGCCCGGACGGCAGCCTTGCCAAAGACAATGCCGACCTTGTAACCCTTACCGTAAACGAAGGCCGTGCCCTTGGCCTGACGCCCACATCTGATCTACAGAAAGTGTCTTAAAATGACCCATGTTTTCCCCCGCCACAGCAAAATCCAGCCCCCTGTCGCGGCCTCAGGCGATGGCTGCTACGTGATCGACACCAATGGCAAACGGTACTTTGATGGGTCCGGCGGCGCGGCCGTGTCGTGCCTTGGCCATTCCGATAAAGAAGTGACCGAAGCCGTGAAAACGCAACTCGACCAACTGGCCTTTGCGCATACCAGCTTTTTCACATCCCAACCCGCCGAAGACCTCGCGGATCTACTGGTCGAACATGCCCCCGAGGGGATCGACCGCGTCTATTTCGTGTCAGGCGGATCTGAGGCAACCGAAGCCGCGATCAAGCTGGCGCGTCAGTACCACGTGGAGAAAGGCGAACCCCAACGCCGCCACCTGATTGCCCGCAAGCAAAGCTATCACGGCAACACCATTGGCGCACTTTCTGCTGGTGGTAATGAATGGCGTCGCCAACAATTCGCCCCGATCTTGGTTGATGTCAGCCATATCGCGCCCTGCTATGAATACACCCTGCGCCAAGACGGTGAGAGCGCCTTTGAATACGGTCAACGCGCCGCCCAAGAACTTGAAGATGAGATCCTACGTTTGGGTGAGGGTTCTGTCATGGCCTTCATGGCAGAACCCGTCGTCGGCGCGACCCTTGGGGCGGTGCCTGCGGTGGAAGGCTACTACACCCGCATCCGCGAAATCTGTGACAAATACGGTGTGCTTTTGATCTTGGATGAGGTCATGTGCGGCATGGGTCGCACTGGGCATCTCTATGCGTGTGAAGCTGACAACGTCCGCCCCGACATCCTTTGTATCGCCAAGGGCCTTGGCGCGGGCTATCAGCCAATTGGCGCGATGCTCTGTTCAGGTGAAATCTATGACACGATCGCCAATGGCACCGGGTTTTTCCAACATGGCCACACCTATCTGGCCCACCCCTGCGCAACGGCTGCTGGTCTTGCCGTGGTGAAAGCGATCTTGGAACGTGACCTTCTGGCGCGTGTGAAAGACATGGGCGAAAGGCTGCAAGCGGCACTGGTTGCAGAATTTGGTCAACATCCAAATGTCGGTGATATTCGTGGTCGCGGGTTGTTTCGCGGCATCGAGATCGTCAAAGATCGCGAAACCAAAGAACCCTTTGACCCGGCCCTTGGTCTGGCTGGGAAGCTGAAGAAAGCGTGTTTTGCCGAAGGTCTGGCTTGCTATCCAATGGCAGGCACACGTGACGGTAAAAACGGCGACCACATCCTGCTTGCCCCGCCCTACATCATGACCGAGGAACAGATCCCCGACATCATCGAGCCCCTGAAACGGGCGATGGCGCAGATCATTCCTTCCTAAAACAAAAAGAGCCGCGATCATCTCGCGGCTCTTTTTCTATTCAATGTCGAAAGCTTAACGCACCAACAAAAGCGGCACCTGACAAGTGCGGATCATTTCGGTGGTGGTCGAACCGATGATCAGGCGACGGATACGGGAATGGCCGTAAGCGCCCATGACCAGCATATCAGCCCCATCAGGGTTTGCGTCCTGGCCCGCGACGTGGATACGCTGTGCGATGACCTCGGTTGGGGTGCCTTCTGTGATCTCGTGAGAGACCTCAAAACCAGCGGCTTTCAACGTGGCCGCAGCGCCTTCAATCGCGTGTTTTGTGCCGTCACTGCCAGCACTAATAATGCGTGCCTCAAGGCCCACGAAAGTCTTCGCCTCTGCCAGATGGTTCACAGCTTTCATCGCCGTCTTGCCACCATCAAAAGCCAAAAGGAAGCTTTTGGGTTCAACAAACGCACGCGACGCCACCAGCACCGGGATCATGCTGGTGCGCACAACACGTTCAAGGTTTGACCCAAGATGCATGGTCGCGAAATCAGCGTTTTCACCGCGTTTGCCGATGACAACCAGGCTTGCGGTTTTCTCAGCTTCCAGCAGTTCTTCAAGCAAATCACCATGGCGCAAGCGGGTGGTCACATCAGCAACACCCGCGGCTTTGATACGCGCCTCAGCGTCTTCCAAAATCGCGCGACCGCGTTCATTGGCCAGTTTCGCCTGCTGCGCGTCCAGATCCGCCAGTTGATCCATCAACTTAGAACGTGCGCCCAAACCGATGTTTCCCGACAGGTTACTATCCGCATCCAATTTGCGTGTGATAATATGCAGAACCTCAACACTGTGACCTTCGCGCGCGGCAATCCAAGCGGCGTAATCACAGGTGCTTTCAGAGTAAGCGGATCCATCCACCAATGCGATAATCTTGCTCATATCTCTGCTCCCTTAATGGCCCATCAGGCGTTCAAGCGCGCCCGGTTTATCATGTTCAGACAGGCGACCCATCAGGGTTTCGCTGGCCTCATTCATGCCGATGATCTCGACCTCGGCCCCGTCACGACGGAACTTCAGAACCACCATATCAATTGCTGAGATAGATGAAATATCCCAAATATGCGCGGTGCTGACGTCAATTGTCACACGTTCCAAAACTTCGCCGAAATCAAAGGCTTCGGCAAGATCGGGGGCAGTTGCAAAGAACAGCTGCCCTTCCACAAGGTAATCACGTTGCCGACCGTCTTCGGACAGTTTTGATGTCACACGGAAGACCGCCGCGATTTTCCAAGCAAAGAAGATGCCCGACAGAAGCACGCCGGTCAAAACGCCAAGCGCCAGGTTATGCGTGTAAACCGTAACCACAACCGTGGCCAACATCACGATGGAAGAGGCACGCGGATGTTCACGCAGGTCGGTGATGGAAGACCAGGAGAACGTCCCGATGGACACCATGATCATGATCGCGACAAGCGCTGGCATCGGAATCACAGCAACCCAAGCGCCCAGAACCACGATCAGGAACAACAGGAAAACACCGGCTGCGAAACAGGACAAACGCCCGCGCCCGCCAGATTTCACATTGATCATAGATTGCCCAATCATCGCACAACCCGCCATGCCACCGATGAAACCAGTCGCCGTGTTGGCGATGCCTTGGCCGATACATTCTTGGTTTTTGTCAGATTTCGTGTCTGTCAGATCGTCAACCAATTTCGCAGTCATCAAGCTTTCCAGCAAGCCCACAACAGCAATCGCAGCCGCAACAGGGAAGATGATTTGCAGGGTCTCAAAGTTCAGCGGAATTTGCGGGATCAGGAAGATCGGCAATGTATCCGGCAGTGCGCCCATGTCACCGACCGTGCGCACATCAAGGCCCAACCAAAGGTAAAGCGCCGTCAAAACAACGATGGTCACCAGCGGGGAAGGAATGGCGTTGGTGATGTATGGAAAGAGATAAATAATCGCCAGACCACCCGCAACCATCATATAGGTCGTCATGTTGACGCCCTCGGTGCCGAAATCAAGTTCGGGCAATTGCGCCATAAAAATCAGGATCGCAAGCGCGTTCACAAAGCCGGTCATCACAGAGTTTGAAACAAAGCGCATGACATTGCCCAGCTTCAAAAGCCCCGCAAGAATTTGTAGCAAACCAGCCAAAACCGTGGTCGCGAGAAGATATTCAAGCCCGTGGGTTTTCACGAGCGTAATCATCAAAACCGCCGTCGCAGCGGTGGCGGCTGAAATCATGCCGGGACGTCCACCAACAATCGCGGTGATCACAGCGATTGAGAAACTCGCGTATAGGCCAACCTTTGGGTCAACACCCGCAATGATCGAAAAAGCGATGGCTTCCGGGATCAGCGCCAGCGCCACAACAAGGCCCGCCAGCAGGTCGGCGCGGATGTTGCCCAGCCAATCTTGCTTTAGGCTGCTCATAAAATCAGTTTGCACAGGTCAATCTCCGGTCAGTTCGCGTTTGTCACGCCCATACGCGAGAGGGACAGAAATAGCCAGCCTTGCGCCGATATTTAACAACCGCCTTCGCATATCAACGGTAGAAAGCCACGATGAAAATCGTGCCATATGCGCATAAAAAAGGCGCCCGAAAAACGGACGCCTTTAATTCTATAATGTTAAGATCACTTGCCCAAAAGCAGATCAGGCAAGAACAATGCCAGCTGGGGGACGAATGTGGTCAACATCAATGTTGGCAACCAAGCAAACACGATGAACAACAGAGTTGGCCAAAGCATCTTTGCAACCGGCGTGTCACAGACCTGCGCACCAAGGTATAGCAAAGGTGCTGTCGGTGGCGTGATATTCGCCATGCCAAGGTTCACACCGATAACCGCCGCGAAATGGATCGGGTCCATACCGGTGCTTTGTGCGATTGGCAGCAAGATAGGTGTCGCCAGCAATAGGCCAGAGATATCATCCATCAACATACCGATCAGGATCATAACAACATTGATCATCAGAAGGATAACAATCGGGTTATCAGATACGGAATAAACCATGTCTTTGGCGATCTGTGGTGCACCCTGCGCGATCAAGTTATCGGATACGATCAGAACCATGAAGATCATGGTCATAACCACACCGATGGTCACACCTGAGTTACAGATCGTCTGTGCCAAAGTCTTCCACGTCAGACCTTTGTAGATATAGATCGCAACGGGGATCGCATAGACAACCGCAATACCAGCAGCCTCAGTTGGGGTCATGATGCCGCCATAGATGCCACCCAAAATGATGATGGGCATTAACAAGGCAGGCCCCGCCAAACGACCCTGACGACCAAAGGTCGGCATAAAGGGTTTTGGACGCTCAGACAGCTCAATATTGTCATATTTACGCAGCATGATCTGATTGGTGATGATCAACAGCGTGATCAAAATAATCGCAGGGATCACCGTGGATAGGAAACATTTCAACACGTGTTGTTGTGCAACCCAGCCATAAAGGATGTGTGACGAACTTGGCGGGATCAACAGGCCCAAGGGGCTTGCAGAAACAATCAAAGCTGCGGATTGACCCTTAGGATATTTCGCCTTTTTCAAATGCGGCATCATGATGCCACCGATACAGGTCAGGGTCGCGTTCGCAGAACCAGAGATGGATCCGAAGACACCACAAGCAAGAACCGCAGCGGCACTCAGGCCACCTTTGATGTGACCGATGAACATCGATGCCAAGGCCACGAGCGGTGCCGCGATCTTGCCTTTTTCCATGATGCCACCGGCGATCATGAACAAGGGAATGGCCAGCAACACCAAGGATCGAATCCCTGTTGCACCTGTTGGCAGATAGCCAGAAATCGATTGATCCCCAACCATTGCGATAAAGATCAAGACCGATCCAAATGCCACATAGACGCTCACGCCCAAAAGAAGCATCACGCAGACGATAAGTAGACTTCCTGTGATGATCATTCTGCGATCTCCCCTGAATTATCAGGCGTCGGGGACAAGCCCAGGCCCTGACGGATGTGCACATAGAGATAAGCCGCTGAGAACATCGACATGAAGGTAAACGCAACCATGATGGCAATGCGCCAGGACACGAATGGAATGCGCAGCACAGGCGTCGCACGCAGGCGCGGGAATGAAAAGTCATCCGCAAGCGAGACGTAACAGGCGTATACGACAAAAACCGTTACCAGAAGTTCGATCAGCAAAACCACAAAACCACGCCACCAAATCAAGCGCGGGTCTTTGATGATAATGCCAAGAATATCGGCGTTAATGTGAAGCTTACGTTCAGAAGCCAACACAGCACCTGTGAAATAGCCTACGATACTGACGGCCAAAAGCCATTCTTCATAAGCGAAAACATCAAGTCCAAAAATGTAGCGCCTGATCACAACCAGGCCAAAAGTGAACGCCATTAGAAAACCGGAAAACGTGGTGATAGCCCGCATGGCCCCCAGCATCCACCGCATCGGTGCACCAATGATGGTTGGCAGTTCGTCCGTTATATGTGTATGCGACATTCCCCCCCCTATCTTATTTTATATGTTTCAGTACATAGAAAAAGGGCCGGCTTATTTGCCGGCCCTTTCAGAAACTATCGATTAGTTAGCTGCTTTTGCAGCCAGCAGACGGTCGATGACGTCCTGGCCAACGCTCTCAGCCATCAAGGGCCAGACGTTTTCTTGAACGTGTGCCGCCATTGCAGCCTGCTCTTCGTCGTTCAGGCTCAGGATGGTGTAGCCGCTTTCAACCAGCTTCTCGCCGAATATCGCGTCATTTTCACGATTGTAAGCAAAGAAGTCGTCAGACGCTTTGGTCATAGCAGCCTGCAGAGCAGCTTTCTGCTCGTCGTTCAACTTATCCATAGAACGCGTTGAACCGTAGAACGTTGTCAGCTCAGAGATTGAGTTATACTCAATGAAGTGAGACCCAACATCAGATTGTGCGAAGATTGAATAAGTCGCAGTCTTGGTACAGCAGATCGCGCCGTCAACAATACCGGATTGGATCGCTGGGAAGATGTCGCCCCATGCCATTGTTGTCGCTTTGAAGCCCAGTGATTCAACCATGCCTTTTACAACGCTAGAAGACCAAACACGGATGTTCATGCCTTTGTCACCGAAGTTGTTCCAGTTGGTTGGCTCTTTTGTTGCCACGATACCAACGAAACCTTCAGGGTTCTGTGCCAGAACCTGCACGCCGTAGTCGCTTACGATTTCTTGCAGAATTGTGTTATATTCAGAATCTAGGTTGCGCATGATGTTGTCCATGTCATCCCAGCCACCAACGAGGAATGGCATGGACAGGAACTCAAGGCGTGGATCGGTGTCAGCGTAGATGAACGCAGCGGCCAGATCGATGTTACCACGTGCAACGTCTTCAAACAGCGCTTCGCCGGAACCCAATTGGTTCGCTGGGAATACGTCGATTGACAGACCAACGCCAGCCGCAGCAACGTCAGCAGCAACCTGTTCCATCATTTTTGTGCCCTGGTGATCGATTGGGAACACGCCTGCAAAACGCAGCGTGATGTCTTCTGCGATTGCAGCTGTAGACATAAGAGCGCTTACAGCACCAATTGTCAGACCTTTGGCCAGTGTCGAAAATTTCATAATAGTCTCCCTATAGAGTGTTCTTCATTAACGATCTGAAGTGCCGTTCTTGCGGCGACATCATCAGTGTTAGTCAGGCACCCTAGGGAATAAAATCAACATTCGCAATTTCTTTTGACATTTTTTATCATTTGCAACACTTTGCTTAGTGAGCAGCGTAGAAAATCAAATACTGTCACAGGGTTGCCCATTCAAAAACCAGGGGCCCGTGTTGGAATAAGAACTAATAAAATCAAATAGCTATAGCTGCACCTTCCTACTGTGGTCGTTCACCAATGATCATATGTTGCAAACGCTAACTTTTACCGCAAAAGTTGTACGAACACCAAATTTTCGCAACCCGATCGCATGACTGAGAGAACGCAACACCCATGAAAGACTTTCTGCAGATCAATGATTCACTTCGGGAAATGCACCCCGATTTGCCGCGCGCCCTGAAGGTTGTCGCCGCCTATTTGCTCGAACATCCTGGGGATGTCGCGACGCTTTCAATGCGACAAGTCGCGACAAATGCTGGCGTGTCACTGCCCAACTTTTCACGACTGGCTAAGATGCTGGGTTATGAAACATATGGGGAATTGCGCGAAATCTATCGAAAGCAGGTTCAGTTGCACGACGCCAGTTACTATCATCTGCGCGCCGAAACTTTACACAAACCCAACCGCATGAATGACAGTGCTGCCTTCCTGGCTGCGATGCAGGAATCGGTCATCGAAAACACCCAGCAGCTGTTCAGCCAGCTCGATTCGGATTATTTGGAAGAAATTGCACAGGTTTTGACGAAATGCAGACGGGTCTATCTTGTTGGCATGCAGGCGTCCCACAGCTTTATGATGCACCTGAACTTTCTGGGCGGCATGGCCAGCGATAAATTCCAGCTTATTCGTTCCGAAGGCGGCGTTTTTGCCGATGACATCACAGATCTTGGGGCTGAAGATGCCGTGGTCGTCCTAAGTCAACAGCCCAGCGCACATGCCACAATCCAGTTGGCGCAACTGTCCAAGGCCCGCGATGCGACCGTCATCGCCATTTCAGACAGCCCGATTTCCCCCCTAGCTTTGCTTGCTGATTTCACGGTACTCACCCCAAATCAAAGCCCGATGTTCTTCGAATCCTACGTCTCGGCCACAATCATCATCGAGGCCATCATTGGGTTCTTCACCTTGGAACAGACCGCAGATGTTGTTGCCCGGATCGAACGGATCGAAGCGGATCGGATCCAACTTGGCGAATATTGGACGAATAAGGAAACATAGAATGCACACCATCACCGCCGCGACCCAACCACTGACACTGCTTGCCTGTCAGATTGACATTCCGACCATGACCAGTGCCGCCGAACGTGATGCGCATCTTTCAAAATCCGCCGACAAACTGCGCGCCCAGCTACAGGCGAAATCCGCGGATCTTGTGGTGTTGCCCGAACTGTCCAGCATTGATTATTCCCGTGCCACCTTCGATCAACTCGATGTCATTGCCGAACCATTGGATGGCGCATCCTTCCAAACCTGGCGTGCGGTTGCCCAGGAATTCAACGCTCATATTTCCTACAGTTTCGCCCGGCGCGATGAGACAGGCACCTATATCGCCATCGCGGTTGTCGGGCCGGACGGCGTTTTGGTTGGCCATTACGACAAGCTGCATATGTGCCAATACGGTGCCTCGATGGAAAAAGATTACTTTGACCGTGGCGACCACATCTTCACCTTCAAAGTCGGCGGCCTGACCATAGCACCGATCATTTGTTACGACATTCGCATCCCAGAACTGTCGCGCACGCTGACCCTGGACCACGACGTTGATCTGATCTTGCATTGCGGCGCTTATTATCGCGATGAATCCTTCGCCACTTGGCATGCTTTCGCCACCACACGCGCAATGGAAAACCAAGTCTTCTTCCTGTCGCTGAACCGCGCCGGCGAAACCTATGGCAACTCACTGTTCTGTAAACCATGGATGGATGAAAACACGCATCCGATCCATTTCAAGGACGCAGCTGAGGACTTCCAATTCATCACTTTGGATCCATCTGACATCCCCAAGGTGCGTGAAGATTACACCTTCCTAAAGGACCGGCTGGAAGATTATAGCACGCTTTAATCAGGCCTATTTGCGTTGTTCTTTCAGCATTTTCTCGATGCTTTCAAGACGCGCCATGACCTCGTCGCGGTGATTATCAGTGCGTTCCACGTCGTCTTCGTGGTGCGCATCTTGCATGGAATTCACGATCAGGCCGACCAGTAAGTTCACCACCGCAAAAGTGGTAAGCAAGATAAACGGTACAAAGAAAACCCACGCATAGGGTTGTTCAATCATCACCGGACGCACGATGCCCATGGACCAGCTTTCCAGCGTCATGATCTGAAACAATGTGTAAGCAGAACTGCCAAGTGTGCCAAACCATTCAGGAAATTCTGGGCCAAACAAACGTGTTGCGATCACCGCCCCGATGTAAAAGATCAAAGCCATCAACAAAAACACAGACGCCATCCCCGGCAAGGCTGACAGAAAACCTTCCACCACGCGACGCAGGCGCGGGGCAGCAGAAATCACACGCAGCACACGCAAAATGCGCAACGCACGCAACACCCGGAAATCCCCACCACCGGGAACCAAGGCCAAGCCCACAACCGTAAAGTCGAATAAGTTCCAACCATTGCGGAAAAACGCCAAACGATGCACGAATAGCTTCAAACTGATTTCCACAATGAAAATCGCCAAACACAGCCCATCCAAAAGCCGGATAAGACCGCCAATACTCGCCATCACCGCATCATAGGTTTCCAAACCCAATAAAACCGCATTCAGCAGAATAACCGCCAGAATAAAGTTCTGAAATTTTACGCCTTCAACGATGTTGCGGATGGTCTGTTGCATAACCCTGCCTTTGTGCTTTTCCCGCGCCTTACTGACGCCCAGCCCCCAATCATTCAACCCCTTACTCAGGCTGATGTAATGCAAATATTGCGCATTTCGGCGGATCTTCTCTTGTGTCCAATCTGTGCTGGGCACAAAATAGGCGCATGACAAAACATCTTCTCAGCATCGGGCACGGTCTTTCCGCGCGTACATTTTCGCCTCTGCTTCAGGCACAGGGTTGGTCCATAACTGGCACCACACGCAGCGCCGAGAAAGCCGAAATCATCGCGAAAACCGGCGTCACCCCTTTGATTTGGCCCACGGGCGATCTTGACGCGGCCATTGCGCAGGCGGATGCAATCCTGATTTCCAGCGGCCCCTCTGCAGAGGGTTGCCCCGTGCTGACCACCAGCACCAAAGCGATCATCAAACGCGCCCCGCATCTGACCTGGGTTGGATATCTGTCGACCACGGGCGTCTATGGCGACCACCAAGGCGGATGGGTGACCGAGGATACCAAGATTGAGCCCGCCACCCGCCGTGGACAATGGCGTAAAGACGCTGAAAACGCCTGGCTGAAACTGGCCACGGATCACGGCCTTCCCGTGCACATCTTTCGCCTTGCCGGGATATATGGCCCAGGGCGCGGCCCGATCGCCAAGATCCTGAACGGCACCGCGCGTCGTATCATCAAGAAAAACCAAGTGTTTTCCCGCATCCATGTCGACGATATCGCACAGGTTTTGCTGGCCTCACTAAACGCCCCCAATCCAGGGCGTGTGTATAATGTCTGTGACAATGATCCCGCACCACCCCAAGACGTACTGGCCCATGCCGCGCGCCTACTGGGGCGTGACGTGCCCCCCGAAGAAGACTTCGAAACCGCCGAAATGACACCGATGGCGCGCAGTTTTTATGCGACCAGCAAACGTGTAAGCAATAAGCGCATCACATCTGAACTTGGCGTCACCTTAAAATATCCCGATTACAAATCCTGCCTTCAAGCGTTGATGGACTGACTTTAAACGAAAAATCAGCAAAACCACACCAAAAGAAATCCGCTTCAAGGCTGATTTTCGCTGGTTTCACACTGTTCTTCGGGATTCATTACACCTTTGGTCAAATGGACGTTACCTGCTGCAACATCGGGTATGCGCCCGCGTTGTCCCCCCCTACAATGGCCAAAGTTTTTTACCCTGAGAGTAACCCAAACCATGAACGACATTTTCGGCACCGAGGTTTCCCTGGAAACCACCGCAGCTCGCGACAGCTGGAATAAAATGCAGATGGCCTTTCTGGCGCATTCCGCCGCGACCCCGAACCATTTGGCAGATGTCTTGGAACGTGAACCTGGGTTTGCCGCTGCGCATGCGGTGAAGGGCCTTTTCTATATGATGCTTGGCAAACGCGAATTGATCGAGGTCGCGATTGAGGCCAATAAAACCGCGCAATCCTGTCCAAAATCGCCCCTAAAACGCGAGCGATCCTTCGTCCGCGCGCTTAACCTGTGGCTTGCCGGGCATATGATCCAGGCGCGCGATGAAGTTGAAACAATCTTAATCGCGACACCAACCGACAGCCTGGCGATGAAAATCTCCCACGCAATGTCCTTCATCATGGGCGATCGTCAAATGATGCGCCGCTCGCTTGAAAGCGTGCTTCCATCCTATGACCCCACCCATAAAGCCAGCGGTTATATCAAGGGCTGTTACGCTTTTGCGTTGGAAGAAACAGGCGACTACACCCGCGCCGAAGAAATCGGTCGCGAAGGCGTTTTGCAAGCCCCCGATGACGCTTGGGGCTTGCATGCTGTCGCCCATGTTTATGACATGACCGCACAAACCACCAAAGGTCTTGATTGGCTCACAGGGCGCGAAAAATCCTGGGCGCATTGCAACAATTTCCGCTATCACGTTTGGTGGCACAAGGCTCTAATGCTGCTTGAATCGGGCCATATTGACCAAGTGATGGATCTATATGACACCGAAATTCGCGCGGATAAAACAGATGATTATCGTGATATTTCCAACGCGACGGCCCTGTTGTCCCGCCTTGAACTTTACGGTCACAATGTCGGCAATCGCTGGGAAGAACTGGCGGCTTTTTCCGAAAATCGCACCGAAGATGGTTGCCTGATCTTTGCTGACCTTCATTACATGCTGGCCCTGATGGGCGGCAATCGCAAGGACGCCATCCGCAAGATCATGGCCCGGATGCAACGTGATGCCGCACGCAATGGGTCTGACAGTGATCGCGTGATGGCCTCACCTGGGCTGTCTGCCATGTCCGGTCTCGAAGCCTTTTCTGAGGCCGATTTCACCGGTGCATTCGCCAACCTATCCGCGGCGCGCAGTCAAATGCAATTGGCCGGTGGCAGTCACGCCCAGCGCGATATTTTTGAACGTATCACCATTGATGCCGGCATTCGCAGCGGCGCATTTGCACAAGCCGAAGCCATTTTGAAAGATCGCCAGACGAATCGTGGTGGCGCTGAAGATAATTTTGCGTCAGTACGCTTTCAAATGATCTCCGACGCGCGCGGCGATGCACAAAAACAACCTGCCGAATAAGCACATTACAAAAGAACCCACACATATTATGAGCGCCCAACCCGCCCCCATCGTCCAGGCCCCAACCCTGCGTGACCCAAGGCTCGATTTCTATCGTGGCCTTGCGATGTTTATCATTCTCGTCGCCCATATTCCCGGCAACACCTGGACCCTTTGGATCCCCGCGCGTTTTGGTTTCTCCGATGCAACCGAGATCTTTGTCTTCTGTTCTGGCATGGCCTCGGCCATTGCTTTCGGTCGCAGTTTTGCCAATCGTGGTTGGTTTCTCGGCACGGCGCGTGTGCTGTTTCGCTGCTGGCAGGTCTATTGGGCGCATATCGGCACATTTCTTGTGATCGCTTTGCTCATGGCAATGATCGACAACAGCGCGTTGTTTGAGAAAAGCTATATCGGGTCGCTGAACCTTTGGCCGTTTTTCAACACGCCCCAAAGCCAACTGCCCGCCTTGATGACCTTAACCTACGTGCCGAATTATTTCGATGTGTTGCCCATGTATATCGGCATCCTGTTGATGATGCCGATTGTCGTTGGCCTGCGCAACATTCACCTGTCGGTGGCGATCGCCTTTGTGATCGCCGTCTGGCTTTTGGCGAATTTCGACATGGCACAATTCCCAGCCGAGCCCTGGAGCCAACGCGAATGGTTCTTCAACCCCTTCGGTTGGCAACTGATCTTTTTCACAGGTTTCGCATGGATGGCAGGTTGGATCCCAGCCCCCCCACGGCATATCTTACTGGCAGGCTTGTCGGTGATCATCATCTTGGGCACAGTGCCCTTCGCCTACTTCCGGTTTTTGCGTGAATATGAAAGCCTGCGCGATATTGCCGGTTCTATCCGCTTTCTCACCGAGAAAACCGACTTTGGCCTGTTCAGATATCTTCACTTCCTCGCATTGGCCTATCTTGGTTGGTGGGTTGCGGGCGAAAATGGTCACCGCATCATGGCAACCGGCCAAAGCATGGCCGCAAAAGCATGGCGCGTTGTGCTAACGTTGATCCTGAAAGTTGGCCAGCAATCTTTGGCCGTCTTCGTCTTCTCAATGGTGCTGGCGCGGATGTTGGGTTTTGCCTTGGATCAAACCCACAAAACCGCCTTTGACATGTTCGCTGCAAACATCATCGGTTTTGCCCTGATCATTGGCGTCGCTTATTTGGCGGGCTGGTTCAAATCCCAACCTTGGCGGAGGAAAGCATGATGCACAGACGTGGTTTTCTCACCGCCTTGGCCGCAGCCGCCGCAATGCCCCGCCCTGCTGTTTCAGGTCCCGAACTGGGCGATGCTCAGCCATTTTCGGTGTCTGCTTTATATGACATGGCCCAAGAACTGGCCACCAGCGCCTATCAACCCATGGCCGAGGTTCCCCAAGCTTGGAAAGACCTGTCCTACGACCAATACAAAAGCATTTGGTTTCGCGGCGCAGATGCGGTTTGGCGCAACACCGATAGCCCCTTCCAAGTCGAGATGTTCCACCCTGGTCTGTATTTCCCCCGCCCGGTGAAAATTTCACTGGTCGAAGATGGCTTGGCCCGCGAGTTGAAATTCGATTTATCTGCCTTCGATAAAACCGACCAGGTCCCAGATCTTCCTGTGGATGAAACTCTTGGATATTCCGGCTTTCGCTTGACGACGGAATTGAAAAGGCCCGGCGTTTTCCAAGAGTTTTTTGTGATGCAAGGCGCAAGCTATTTCCGCGCAGTGGCCCGTGACCAAAACTATGGCCAATCCGCGCGTGGGCTGGCCATTGGCACCGCATCTTCTGAAGGCGAAGAGTTCCCGGATTTCACACATTTCTGGATCGAACGCGCAGCCCCTGGACGGCAACAAATCACAATACACGCCCTGTTGAATTCACCCTCTGTCGCCGGGATCTACAGCTTTGATATATCCCCTGGCACGCCAACCCTGATGGATGTGCGCGCCCAGATCTATCCTCGCGTGGCCTTGTCACGCTTTGGCCTTGGCCCGTTGACCAGTATGTTCCTGTTTGACGAAACCAACCGGTCGATGTTTGATGATTTCCGCCCCGCCGTGCACGACACAGATGGCCTGTTGATG
Source organism: Halocynthiibacter namhaensis (assembly GCF_000812685.1). Lineage (GTDB taxonomy): Bacteria > Pseudomonadota > Alphaproteobacteria > Rhodobacterales > Rhodobacteraceae > Halocynthiibacter > Halocynthiibacter namhaensis. The sequence continues at coordinate 42,868 of NZ_JWIF01000063.1, read as the reverse complement.
CGCAATGGTGCAGGCGAAACATTGTGGCGCCCACTGGCAAATCCGAAATCTTTGCAGGTCTCAAGCTTTGTTGACGACAATCCGCAAGGGTTTGGCCTGATGCAGCGCGCCCGTGATCTGGCCGATTTCGCCGATCTCGAAGCGCATTATCACACGCGCCCCGGGCTGTGGGTTGAACCCGGCGAGAATTGGGGCAAGGGCGCTGTAACCCTTGTTGAAATCCCAGCGGATCGCGAAATATACGACAACATCGTGGCCTATTGGCAACCGCAAACACCCCTAGAGGCCGGGCAGATGCATCGCTTCAGCTATCAACTCAGCTGGGGGGAAGACCCTGCTTTGCAAAACCCAGTGTCGCGTGTTGTGAACACACGTATGGGGGAACGTTTTGGCGGTGGTCGGATCACCACGATTGATTTTGAAGACAGTGTCGATTTTCCTGAAGACCTCGCGAACCTAACTGTGCAGGCCAACACAAGCACCGGTGAAGTGACGCCCGCGATCTTGCAACGCAACCCCCAAACCGGCGGCCTACGCGCGGCCTTCACCTTCCACGCAGGCGAGGCAACTTCAGCCGAACTGCGCGCCCAAATTCTGCTTGATGGCCGGTCCATCAGCGAAGTATGGCTCTATCGATGGACAGCGTGAAACACATCGATATGCCGGCGTTTATGCCAGCGCGTGCGCCACTTGATATGCCGGTGCAAAATCTACGTGCGTCTTATAGCGACGGGGATGCGCCCGGTTGGCGACGCACGCGTGCCCGATTGTGGAAATTGGCCACGTTCCTGCCCGCAATGGTGACGACAGCGCTTTTGTTGACGGCCTTCACCGATTGGCTTTCCACCGGGGGCTTTGGTTGGCTCGAATATCTATTGATCGCATTGGTCGGCCTTACATTTTTCTGGATTTCACTGTCCGTGGCCACGGCATCCCTGGGCTTGATCGGGTTCTTCCTGACCTCGAACCGCATGACCACCCAAGGTCTGCCGAAAAATCAAATTCCGACCCAAAACGTCGCCCTCTTGGTGCCGATCTATAACGAGAACCCAAACGATGTGTTCGGGAATGCCGCAGCGATGCTGTCCGAATTGGACGTCTTGCCCTCCCAACATAACTTCAGCTTGTTTGTCTTGTCAGACACCCGCATGGATGACATCGCGGATGCGGAATTGCGCGCCTTTGCCAGATTGCGCCACAAACTGCCCACAGATTGCAATATTTTCTATCGCCGACGCGCGACGAATTCCGACCGCAAAACAGGTAACCTAGCAGATTGGATTGAAGGTTGGGGTGGCGGATATGACGCCATGCTTGTGTTGGATGCCGACAGTCTGATGAGTGGTGAGGCCATTATTGCATTGTCCGATGAGCTGGCCTGTGATCCATCCGCTGGCCTGATCCAATCGGCCCCGGAACTTATTGGCGCAGAAACGCTTTTTGCCCGACTTCAGCAGTTTTCCGGCACCACCTATGGCGGTCCTTTGTCTGTTGGACTTGCCATGTGGTCCAACCGCGAAAGCAACTATTGGGGTCATAATGCGATCATCCGCACCCGCGCGTTTGCCACCTCTGCTGGCCTGCCCCGCCTGCGTGGTTTGCGGGGGGCTGATCGTTTGATCATGTCACATGACTATGTCGAAGCGGGCCTGCTGCGCCGCGCCGGTTGGGCGGTTCGTTTTATGCCACAGATCAAAGGCAGTTTTGAAGAAACACCCCCCACCCTTGTCGATTACGCCCTGCGCGACCGGCGCTGGTGCCAAGGCAATTTGCAACATCTACGCATCATCCCGACCCGTGGCTTGCATGCTGTGTCTAGGTTTCACATGCTACATGGCGCGATCAGTTATCTGTTGTCTCCGGCTTGGTTCGCCCTGCTTTTGGTCTGGGCGCTGCTGGCCAATGGCGAGGGTGAAAACCTCGTTTCTTATTTCAGTGACAGCAACCCCACCATGCCAGTTTGGCCACATATGAGCACAGTAAATTCCATTTTGATCCTGATCTTCATGTATGCGATGTTGTTGGCGCCAAAATTCATGGGTGCCATGACCGTCTGGGCCCAACCCAATGTGCGCAAAGCGTATGGCGGCCACCGTCAGTTCTTTATTTCGTTCATCGCTGAAATCTTCGCCTCTGTCCTATACGCGCCGATTATGATGGTGCAGCAAACCGTCGCCGTGCTGCGCACAGCAGTTGGATTTCGGGAACAATGGGAACCACAACGCCGCGAGGCCGAATCTTATTCTTGGCAGGTTCTGCTAAAATTCCACCTGTTGGAAACCTGCATTGGCATAGCACTTTTGGTTGGGATCGCGTCCGGGCTTGTGTCTTTATGGTTGCTGCCCATCGCAATCAGCCTTGCAGGTGCTGTGCCACTGTCCGCACTGTCAGGCTTGAATTTCCGCTCACGCAATTGGCCACATCTGGGCACACCGATTGAATTCTCAACCCCGCAGATCATCACGCAGGCGAAAACCTGGCGGGCAGAATTGCGAGACAGCTTACACCATCAACCCAAAGCCGCAGAATAAATCAGGGAAGCGCTTCAAACCAATCAAGCGCCATATCCGCCCAACCCGCAGGCACCGTATGACCACCAGGAAACAACGCCAATTCCAGCGCTGAGCCTGGGGCGCAATCCGTCCATTTCCGGCGCATGAATATCCCGTCTTCGCGCATTTCCCCCGCGTGGGGTTGTTGGCATTCATTTGCCAAACGCAGGGTTTCAAACGCCGAAAACACGTTCCCCTGGATAAAGCCTGATCCGACTTCGCGCCCTTCGATCGGTACGGTTTTATCCGCCCAACCATGGGTGTGCAGCAGCCGTATGGGCGCCGTGCAATACGCGGGTTCGGGACGCCAAAAACTGCCTGCTACGGGCGCGAAAGCGGCATATCCGTCAGGATCGTTACAGGCAACATAACTGGTCATTGATCCGCCAAGACTGAACCCCGCCAAAAGAACCCGATCCGCGTCTAGGCCAAATTGGTCAACCGCATCTTGGATGACCTCGGACAGAAAATTGGCCTCATCACGGCCCTGAACAGAATTCGGATGGAAATTCCAAGCCGTCGCGCGCCCTTCCTTCAAAGCGTTCGGACTGATCAACGCATAACCGCGATCAAGGATGTCACCGGCAATATTTGGATTATTCTGCGATGCCATCCCATGACTGCCATAACCATGCAGAAAAACCACTACGGGCGCATCCTGGGCCGCATCTGGCATTGAAACATGATAGTCGCCGTTTTCGGTGATACATGGCGTATCCGCCCCGCCGCATGCGGCCTGCGCCCCGGTGGCCGCACATAAAAAAAGGCCCGTGAATGTCATTTGTTTCAGCATGGTTTATCTCTGAACGCTTTCTGTTGGCAGGTCACGCGCAAGCCAGCCCGGCCCAGCTGTTGATCCCAACATGCCCTCAGGCACATCGATGATATTGGTAAAGCCTGCATCCAGCAGGCGTTGACTGGTCCGATTGGACCGGACGCCACTTGCGCAAATCAAAGCGACCGGCGCGGCGCGGTCATGGTCGACCAGATTTTCAAGCTTCGCGATAAAACCATCATCGCGCAGATCAATCGCCCAAGCGCCTTCGCCAACACCTGTCGCGGCCCATTCACGAGGGCTACGAATATCGACCAATGTAATTTCACCCGCCTTGGCACGCGCATGGGCTTCAATTGGGGTGATCTGTTGCCCTTCAAAGGGCAGGCGCTTGGCATACCATACCCCACCGCCCCCAATCGCAACGGCTGCAAGAATGACATTGCGACGGGACATCAACGGGTGGGGCATGGGTTAACCTATCGTTAGTTCTGAATGGGTGCCTCAGATAACCACTGCGGGATGGTAGATGTCGATGCGGCATCTGGCTCTATCGCAGGCCAATTACCCTGAGCCAAGTTAATATTGCCCGGAATGTCTTTCTCAAAGAAACCCACAACAACGGGCGTGATATTCACATAAAGCTTGTCATCCACAATGCGCCAAAGGTTGGGATTGCCTGGAACTTTACCGCCACGGGACACGCCATAAGCACAATGCCCATCATATTGCGGCGCAAAGGCGGCAGGGTTCTCCAGAAAACGCGCGCGGTTTTCCTCGGACGAGAACGCCCAGTTCGCACCGTTATATTCCGCGGTGATAGATGCATTCCCCGGAACCGCCTCTGTCTGAGGTGTTCCAATCGCGTTTTGCTCAAGATCGAAATAGGCAACAACATCATAGCCAGAAACCGCATATCCGGTTTCATCTACATATTGGTCGCCCGCAAATGTAGCCGTCGTGGAAATCGCCAATGCGGACAGAGAGATAAGAAGGTTCTTCATGACAGGTATCCTTTGGTTACGCCGTTTCTTCTAGTGCTACAGGAATTGCCAAATCGTGAAAGCCCGCCTCACAGTGTTGTGACCAATCGTGCAAAAAATAAGAGCGCCCGAAATTCGGACGCTCTCACCTCACGTGCCAGGTTACGTATAGGGTTAAAGGATACCTGGCAGGTTCAGACCGTGTTCACGTGCATGATCTTTTGCAATCTCATATCCCGCATCCGCATGGCGCATCACGCCGGTTGCCGGATCGTTCCACAACACGCGGTTCAAACGGCGCGCCGCGTCATCCGTGCCGTCGGCGCAAATCACAACACCTGAATGCTGCGAAAAGCCCATACCAACGCCGCCGCCGTGATGCAAGCTCACCCAAGTTGCACCAGAAGCCGTGTTCAAAAGCGCATTCAAAAGTGGCCAATCCGACACCGCATCAGACCCATCCATCATGGATTCTGTTTCGCGGTTTGGTGACGCAACAGAGCCTGAATCAAGATGATCACGTCCAATCACAACCGGTGCGGAAAGTTCGCCCGTGCGCACCATTTCGTTAAACGCAAGGCCCGCTTTATGACGATCGCCCAAGCCGATCCAACAAATCCGCGCAGGCAAACCTTGGAAGGCAATCCGTTCAGATGCCATATCAAGCCAGCGGTGCAGATCGTGATTATCTGGGAACAATTCTTTCATCTTCGCATCGGTTTTGCGGATATCTTCCGGATCACCAGACAGGGCAACCCAACGGAATGGGCCGATGCCTTTGCAGAACAATGGACGAATATAGGCCGGCACAAATCCTGGGAAATCAAAGGCATTTTCCAGACCTTCTTCCAGCGCCATCTGGCGGATGTTATTGCCGTAATCCACGGTTGGAATGCCCATCGCGTGGAAATCACACATCGCCTTCACTTGGACCTTCATCGAGGCACGAGCGGCTCTATCCACCGCTTTAGGGTCTGATTCACGCTTATCTTTCCACTGCGCCATAGTCCAATTCTGCGGCAGGTATCCGTTCACAGGATCATGTGCAGACGTCTGGTCGGTCACGATGTCAGGGCGCATGCCACCCGCATTTGCACGTTCCACAAGTTCCTTGAAAACATCCGCCGCATTACCCAAAAGACCCACAGATTTTGCCTCGCCCGCTTTGGTCCAGGCGTCGATCATCGCAAGGGCCTCATCAAGCGTTTCGGCCCTTTCATCAAGATATTTCGTGCGCAGACGGAAATCGATGCTGTCAGGGTTACATTCAACAGCCAAGCAACAGGCACCGGCAAAAACGGCCGCCAAAGGTTGCGCGCCCCCCATGCCACCAAGACCACCGGTCAAGATCCATTTGCCCGTCAGATCGCCGCCAAAATGTTGACGCCCTGCTTCTGCAAATGTCTCATAGGTGCCCTGAACAATGCCCTGGGTGCCAATGTAAATCCAAGACCCAGCCGTCATCTGACCGTACATCATCAAGCCTTTTTTATCGAGCTCGTTGAAGTGATCCCAATTCGCCCAATGCGGCACAAGGTTTGAGTTCGCGATCAACACGCGCGGCGCGTCTTTGTGGGTTTGGAACACACCAACGGGTTTGCCCGATTGCACCATCAAGGTCTGGTCTTCTTCCAGCGTCTTCAACGTCTCAACGATCAGGTCAAAATCTTTCCAGGTCCGTGCAGCCCGCCCAATGCCGCCATAAACCACCAGTTCATGTGGGTTTTCGGCGACATCTGGATGCAGGTTGTTCATCAACATCCGCATCGGCGCTTCTGTCATCCAAGATTTCGCGGTGATTTCAGTGCCCGTTGCAGGGAAGACGTCGCGGGTATTTTTGCGTGGATCGCTCATGTGGGGTCTCCTGTTAATTCTGTCGATTTTGTATGTGGTTTTCGGTGCGGTGACCGGAATCATTGGACCAAATCAAGGTCTCGCCATCGCGCCAAACTTGATAACAGCTCCAGTAGGATGGCTCGCGTGAACCCCAGGCCGAGCAATATTGATTGCCGCGCACCTCCCACCAACCATGGGATGGTCCGCGCGCGTCATCGTAACGCGTGTCGCCGTTCAGGTCGAAATTCTGCCAGGTCTGATTGCCCGTTACAACGATCGTCGGCAGCAGTTCCTGAATCTCATCGCCCGTCAAACGCACTTCTTGCGCAAAGCACGGCGTGGCAAAAAGTGCTGTGATAAAAGCAATGAATTTCACGCGGGTTTCCAATTCTGCAGGTCCGTCACGATGTCACGCAAATGCGCTCGCAACCTGTCGGCTTTCCCGGCATCCCAAATCCAAGGCGCGCGCTCAAGACAATAGGTGGATTGCGCCAATTCCATCTGTATCGCATGCAACCCTTCGGCTGGCCGCCCATAATGCCGCGTGGTCCATCCGCCTTTGAAACGCCCATTCAAAACCGATGTATAGCCGTCGGCGCGTTTGCAACGCTCAACAACGAGGGTTTCAATCGACGCGTCACAGGTCGTGCCAAGATTGGTGCCCGTGTTGAAATCAGGCAGTGTGCCATCAAACAAAAACGGAATACCTGAACGGATTGAATGGCAATCATAAAGCAACGCAAAACCGTGCAGCGCACGCACACGATCCAGCTCCGCCGCAAGGGCTTCGTGATAAGGTTTGTGAAACTTCTCGCGGCGGCTTGCGACCTCAGCCTCATCCGGTTCCATCCCGGTCTTATAGATGCCATTGCCATCAAAATCCGTCAGCGGACATAAAGTCGTGGTGTTTTCCCCGGGATAGAGACTAATTCCACCCGGGTCGCGGTTCACATCAATCACATACCGATGCACAGGCGTATGCACAGTTGTGATTTCAGGCACAAGCCCTTCATAAAGCGTGTGGATGTGCCAATCCGTATCCGCCAGATCCCGCCCGGTCTCGTTGAATGATGCCAGAATTTCATCCGGCACATCCGTTCCCGTATGCGGTAAACCCAACACAAGCGGGCTGTTGCCTTGGGCCACTTCAATCACAATGCGACCTCAACACCCGCAGTTTCGGATATCACTCCATCGCGCACCATTTGCGTCGCCGCTTCGATGTCTGGGGCAAGGTAACGGTCCTCTCCCAATGTCTCCACTTGCGTGCGCAATAACGCGACCACGGCTTGCAATTTGGATGATGTTTGCAGCGGCGCGCGCGCCTCAATACCTTGGGCTGCACACAGCAATTCAACACCCAAAATCACAGCCAAATTGTCATTCATCCGCTTCAACCGAAATGCACCATGTGCCGCCATCGACACGTGGTCTTCCTGGTTCGCGCTTGTCGGCGTGGAATCCGTGACACAAGGATTGGCAAGATGTTTGTTCTCGCTCATCAAAGCCGCTGTCGTGACCTCAGCAATCATAAAGCCTGAATTCAAACCAGGGTTTGGCGTCAAGAACGGTGGCAAATCATAAGACAGAGTCGGGTCCACCATCAGGGCCACACGACGTTGGGCAATCGCGCCGATTTCAGCAATCGCCAAAGCCAGTTGATCGGCGGCAAAACCAACATATTCCGCATGGAAATTCCCACCCGAAACAATGCGGCCTTCATTGACCAACACAAGCGGATTATCGGTCACCGCATTCGCTTCAATTTCTAAGGTGCGGGCCGCCATTCGGATCACATCCAAAGCCGCCCCAACCACCTGTGGCTGACAACGAATGCAATAGGGGTCTTGCACGCGGTGATCATCGTCACGATGGCTTTCGCGGATCTCAGACCCGTCCATAATCGCCCGCATTTCCGATGCCACATCGATCTGGCCGGCATGCCCCCGCAGGCTGTGAATATCCGCCAAAAGCGGCGCTGTGGACCCCATGATCGCGTCCGTCGTCAAAGCCGCAATCGTCATAGACGCTTTTGCCATGCGGCAGGCATCAAACAAGCCAGCCAAGGCACAAGCGGTAGAGAATTGCGTGCCGTTGATCAGCCCAAGACCTTCCTTCGGCCCCAAAATAACAGGGTCTATTCCAGCGCTTTTCAGCGCATCCGCCGCAGGCATCCGCACGCCCTGATGGGTTGCTTCACCCGCGCCAATCATCGCAGCTGCCATATGCGCAAGCGGTGCAAGATCGCCCGAAGCGCCCACAGAACCCTGCGAGGGCACCACCGGAATAACGCCTTTCGCAAGCATGTCTTCAATCTGCTTGATAATGTCCCAACGCACGCCAGATGCACCACGCCCCAGAGACAAAAGCTTTAGCACCATCATCAGACGGGTCTTGTCTTCCGCAAGCGCTTCGCCCACACCACAACAATGGCTCAGGATCAAATTTCGCTGCAAAGTTTCCGTGTCTTCCGGGGCGATTTTCTTACTGGCAAGCTTCCCAAAACCCGTGTTGATCCCGTACACGGCAACCGTGCCTGCTGCGGCGTCAGCGACCATATCTGCGGCAGCCTGAACTGGCCCACGCGCACTGTCGTCCAACCGTACTTCAGGCATGTTGCGATAGATATCTTCAAGCACGCAAAGCGTTGCGGTGCCGGGTGTAAGCGTGATCATAACGCCCCTCCTAAAATTCGTTTGTGCAGTGGATTGAACCCAATCCGGTATGATAATTCAGCGGGATGCTTCACATCCCACACAGCCAAATCCGCGCGCATCCCCGGCGCTATTTGACCGCAATTCGCAAGGCCCAAAGCTTGGGCCGCATTGCGGGTGACCCCGATCAATGCTTCTTCCGGGGTCATGCGAAACAGGGTGCAGCCCATGTTCATCGCCAGTAAAAGTGACGTCATCGGGGATGATCCAGGATTGCAATCCGTCGCCAAGGCCATCGGCACACCATGTTTGCGAAAGCTGTCAATCGGCGGCATTTGTGTTTCGCGCAACGTGTAAAACGCGCCAGGCAAAATCACCGCGACAGTGCCTGATTTCGCAAGCGCAGCCGCGTCATCATCATTGGCATATTCCACATGATCCGCCGACAAGGCCCCGAATTCTGCGGCCAGCTTCGTGCCGCCAATGTTGGACAATTGTTCTGCGTGTAGCTTCACCGGCAAGCCAAGTTCTTGCGCCGCCTCAAACACCCGTCGGATCTGTGTGGCATCAAAAGCAATGCCTTCACAAAACCCATCGACCACATCAACCAAACCTTCGGCATGGGCGGCGCGCAACGCGGGAATACAGACCTCGTCAATATAAGTATCCGCACGCCCAGCATATTCCGCAGGCACAGCATGCGCCCCCAGAAATGACGTTTTGATCTGAACATCACGCAGCGTTGCCGAAGCACGTGCTGCACGCAACATGTTCAGCTCTGTTTCGCGATCAAGGCCGTATCCCGACTTGATCTCAACAGCAGTTACGCCCTCGGCCAACAAAGCATCCAAACGCGGCAATGCGCCCGCAATCAAAGCATCGACATCCGCCTCACGCGTCGCCTTTACGGTGGACACAATGCCCCCACCCGCACGCGCGACTTCTTCATAACTCGCACCTTCAAGACGCATTTCGAATTCACGGGCCCGGTCGCCTCCAAACACAATATGCGTGTGGCAATCGATCAAGCCAGGCGTCACAAGCCGGCCATTCATAGGGATCACAGCCAAATCAGCGTGTTCTTTGGGCAGCATATCAGCCGACCCAACCCAAGAAATCACCCCATCGCGAATCACAATTGCGCCACCAGAAACCAGACCGTAGGGCACGTCAGATTGCTGCATTGTCGCCAAATTTGCTTGTGTCAGCACATAGTTAAAACTGTCGGTCATTGCTGCCTCATATTGAACTTGCTGAAATGTATGTATGGCATTATAGGTATTATGTCTAGACATAAGGATCACACATGCAGGTTATCTTCGCCAAACGCGCCCGGACATTCGACGGCTGGACCGAAAACGTAAGGATCACTTGTGTCGGAGGAAAAATCACAAACCTAGAAGCCGCGACCACAGCACAACCTAGCGACATTCTAGTAGACACTTTACTGCCTTCTCTAAGCAATTTGCATTCGCATAGCTTTCAGCGTGCCATGGCCGGAATGACCGAAGTGCGCGCAGCAGGCAAAGACAGTTTCTGGACCTGGCGCGACCTAATGTATCGCTTCATGGAACATGTCACGCCGGAACAATATCAGGCCATCGCCGCCCTGACATTCATGGAAATGCAGGAAGCAGGCTATGCTGCCGTTGGCGAATTTCACTATGTGCACAACCAACATGGCGGCCAGAAATACGACAACCAGATTGAACTCAGTGAACGTGTCTTTGCCGCTGCCCACCACACCGGAATTGGCCTAACCCATTTGCCCGTGCTGTACAGTTATGGCGGTGCAGGAAAGGCGGAATTGGCAGGCGGGCAAATGCGATTTGGCAATACAGTCGACAGTTTTTGTACCTTGGTGGCCAATGCGCGAACCCGCGCGGCCGATACACTTCCCAGTGACGCCTGTGTCGGCATCGCCCCCCATTCCCTACGCGCGACATCGCCTGAAGATTTGAGACAGGTGTTGACGATCGCAGACAGCAATCCGATCCACATTCACATCTCAGAACAACCAAAAGAAGTCACTGATATCCAAGCTTGGCTTGGCGCACGTCCTGTCGAATGGTTGCTGCAAAATGCGCCTGTTTCCGACCAATGGTGCCTAATCCATGCAACCCATATGACCAGTCAAGAAACACAGGATATGGCACGCAGCGGGGCCATCGCGGGGCTTTGCCCTATCACCGAGGCCAACCTTGGCGATGGGCCGTTCAATGGCGTTGAATACCTTGCGCATGGTGGTGCTTTTGGGCTTGGATCAGACTCTAACGTGAGGATTTCACTTACTGAAGAACTACGAACCCTCGAATACTCACAACGCCTACGCGACCTCGGGCGCAACGTGATTATCCCATCTGAAGGGTCCGTCGGAGATGCATTATACATGGGCGCCGCAGTGGGCGGGGCACGCGCGATGCGCCGCAACAGCGGACGCATCGAAGTCGGGGCCTTGGCAGATCTCGTCGCAATCGACAGCACCGCACCTGCCATGTTTGCACTGCGCGATGATCAGATCTTAGATGGTCTATGCTTTGCCGCAGACGACACCATCGTCACAGACCTTTGGTCCGCCGGTCGCCACCAAGTGAAAGACCGCAAACACATTCACCGCGATGCGATTATTGCGACGTATAAAACAGCCATCACTGATCTTTTGGCGTCCATTTAGGGTGGTTTAGATCGGCTCTAACGTCACGACGATTATCTGTGAACCGCCAGATATGCTGAGTTCAAAATCGCCACATAGGGCCGCCCCTTGGCCCGTGTGAAAGACATCATGACCGCTGTAAACTGCAGTACCCGAGACAACAAAAATCAGCGCTTCTCGCCCAAGTCGAATCCGCCCCTCAGCCTGATGGACATTCACATGGGCCCGTATTTTGTGAGGGTCGTATATCAGGTTCAAAGCTTGGCTGGGGCCATTATGCAGTTGCCCCGTCAATGCAAGGCCGCCATCGAACGAAACCGGTCGCAACGGTTTTGCCTCTAACGATACATCCGTTCCCGACAAGATCAATCCACACCCAGACACAATCGTATGAATGCGTGCCAGTCCTGGAAAAACCGAAAACCGACCGTCGCGCTCAATATCAGCAAGACTTAAACGCCAGATAATGCCCACATCGTCTTCATGCGCGGCGAGTTCACGGGTAACCCCACCGCCATTCTTCCACGGCACTGCGCGGCATTCATTCGCATCAAAGCGCATCGATAGCTTTCCCTCGTCACTTCTGTTAAGCACTATCATAACACAGTATTGTACAGATGTAAGAAATGAGGCCAATGTGACGACGGGGCAAAAAGTCAGTTTCCAAGATATTCGCAACGAAGTCTTGGCGCGCATCCAACAGCGCGTTTGGGTGCCCGGCAGTTTACTTCCCACAGAGCATGAATTGGCCGAAGAATTTGGCTGTGCCCGTGCCACTGTGAACCGCGCTATGCGAGAACTTGCAGATCGGGGCATCATTGATCGGAAACGCAAAAGCGGAACCCGCGTGAATATCTCACCAGTCAAACAAGCCACCTTTGAGATTTCAATTGTGCGTCAAACAATCGAGGACATGAACGCCGTCTACCGCTATTCCTTGGTGCACCGCAGCCTAAACCAGGCTCCCGCGTGGTTGCGCGCCCAATTGGATCTAGAAGACGCGGCACAGGTCTTACACCTGAATTGCATGCATTACTCAGACAATCGGCCGTTTCAATTCGAGGAACGGTGGATCAATACTGCTGCTGTACCTTCCGTGGTCGACGCCGATCTAACCGACACTGGTCCCAATGAATGGCTTCTCACCGAGATCCCGTTCTCAAATGCAGAAATCGCATTTACTGCCGTGTCAGCAGATAGCAAATTGTCAGATTTTTTGGCGACCCCGACAGGCACACCGCTGTTTCAAATGGAACGCACAACTTGGTTTCAAGACACGCCGGTCACATTCGTTCGCATGACGTTTCATCAGGGGTATCAAATGAGCACGCGTTATTAAAATAAGCCGCGTCCCCCAACCCGAACACCAACATTTGGACAACAAAAAACCCCGCAAAGGCAAGCCCGCGGGGTTTTTCGTTAGACGTATCTAACGATTAGTTAGATGCAGCTGCTGCAAACAGAACCAATGCGAACAATGGAACAAGAATGCCAGAACCTGAAGAAGAAGAACCAGCTTCTACAACGTCTACTGGCATAATTTCTGCTTCAGGAACAGGTTGGTTCAAACCACCTGCAAATGCGCTTGTTGCGGAGAGTGCGAAAGCGGCGGACAAAACGATATTTTTCATGACTTACCTTATCTATGTGTATCTGGTTGTGCTGGTACCTGCCTTACAGCAACGAAGTCCAATAACGACAGGGCATTTAGGCGCTTTGGGTCAAAACCGTTGCAGCGACGCTACAAAATCGTGAATTTCACCCCAAAACATCGCATTTTTGATGTTTTGGTCAAAACTCTCCCCCCTGCGACCCAACCCAAGTAACCGATGCGAGCCATGAACCGAATCACACATACTGAACAACACCGGCGAAGATCACGTCAAATCGCCGTCACGTGATATCAAGCAGCTCTAGAATTCTTGCTTCAATGCCCTTCGCATTCAACCCCGAGGCCTCGTACATCGCATTGGGGGATGCATGCTCGGCAAAGACATCGGGCAAAGTCATGGAACGGTATTTCACACCACCATCCAATGCGCCTTCTTCCAGCAACATCTGCGCCACATGACTGCCGAAACCACCAATAGAGCCTTCCTCGATGGAAATCAGAACATCGTGGTTTGCAGCCAGATCAAGGATCATCGTTTTGTCCAAAGGTTTGGCAAAACGCGCATCCGCAACGGTCGGGGTGATCCCCTGTTGCGCCAAGGATTCACAGGCTTTCATGACCTCAGACAGACGCGTACCAAACGACAGGACTGCCACGCGTTTGCCCTGCTGTATCATCCTGCCCTTGCCGATCTCAAGCACCTCACCGCGTTCGGGAAGGTCCACACCGACGCCTTCGCCGCGCGGATAACGGAACGCGATCGGCCCCGTGTCATGCGCCACCGCCGTCGCCACCATATGCATAAGTTCGGCTTCATCTGCGGCCGCCATGACAACAAATCCAGGCAAGTTCGCCAAGAACGCCACGTCAAAACTGCCCGCGTGGGTGGCGCCATCATTGCCAACCAACCCCGCCCGATCAATCGCGAAGCGTACGGGCAATCCTTGCACCGCAACATCATGCACGATCTGGTCATAGCCGCGCTGCAAAAATGTCGAATACATCGCGCAGAATGGCTTCATGCCCCCCGCAGCCAAAGCCGCCGCAAACGTCACCCCATGCTGTTCGGCAATCGCCACATCAAAGCACCGGCTGGGATAGCGTTGCGCCATCAAGTTCAAGCCCGTTCCATCCGGCATCGCGGCGGTTACCGCGCAAATTTTATCATCTTCTGCCGCATGTTTCACCAAAGCGTCGCCAAACACTTTTGTATAACTAGGTGCGTTGGAAGGGGATTTTTTCTGTTTTCCGGTCAATACGTTAAACTGCGCTGTGGCATGGCCTTTGTCAGCGGCCGTTTCCGCCGGGGCATAACCTTTGCCCTTTTTGGTCGTAACATGGATCAGCATTGGTCCGGTGGCGCGATCATGCACGGTGCGCAAAACAGGCAACAGTTGGTCAAGATCATGCCCGTCAATCGGACCCACATAAGAAAAGCCCAGCGCTTCAAACAAGGTGCCGCCAACCGTCATGCCCTTCAGCATATCTTTGGCACGTTTCGCCCCCTCACGGAAAGGTTCAGGCAGGAAACTAACGGCATCACGGGCGGCTGATTTCAGGTCTTGAAAGGGCGCACCAGCATAAAGCCGCGACAGGTAAGATGACATCGCGCCAACCGGCGGGGCAATCGACATTTCATTGTCATTCAGGATCACAAACAGACGTTTGCCCAGGTGACCAGCATTGTTCATCGCTTCAAACGCCATGCCAGCCGAGATCGACCCATCACCAATCACGGCGATTGCGTCACCCAGGCCATGTTCAGGCGCACCACCCAGATCCCGCGCCACGGCAAAGCCAAGGGCAGCGGAAATCGAAGTCGATGAATGCCCAGCACCAAACGGGTCATAAGGGCTTTCCGTGCGTTTGGTGAAACCGGACAGGCCACTTTCCATACGCAAGGTACGAATGCGTTCGCGCCGTCCCGTGATGATCTTATGTGGGTAACATTGGTGGCCCACATCCCAGATCAGGCGGTCTTTTGGGGTGTCAAAAATCGCATGCAAAGCGACGGTCAATTCCACCACACCAAGACCGGCCCCAAGATGCCCACCGGTTTCTGACACAGCCGAAATCGTTTCCTGACGCAATTCATGTGCCAGTTGCTTTAGCTCGCCATCGGACAAGCTCTTCATGTCGGCGGGCGTATGCACCCGATCCAAAAGCGGTGTCACAGGGCGTGGGTTGGTGGTCTGGTCGCTCATGCGGTTTATCCTGGCGTTTATCCTGATGGATCAGCTGTCGCGGGAAATAACGAATTCAGCCGCTTGCCGCAAGCAAGTGGCCTTATCACCATATCCGTCAAGGGCGCTGCAAGCTTCTGCGACAAGGTCACGCGCCCGGGTCTTTGCGCCCTCAAGTCCCAAAAGTGAAACGAAAGTGGCCTTCCCAGCATCCGCATCTTTGTTCACGCGCTTACCAGTTTTGACCGCATCGCCTTCCACATCAAGGATGTCGTCGGCGATTTGAAAAGCCAGGCCCAGCGCATTGGCATAGCTGCGCAGCGCCTCGGTATCTTTGCCCGCCATGATCGCACCAGCCTGAGCAGACCATCCGATCAAAGCACCCGTCTTATTGCCCTGCAACTCAGTGATCTCAGCCAAGGTCAAAGGCAACGCGGCGGTTTCAGCGGCAATGTCTTGTGCCTGCCCCAAAACCATGCCCCGCGCACCGGCTGCGCGCGCCAATTCCATTACCAAGTTCAGACGCACTTTGGCGGATCCAATTTCAGCCCAGGTCAGCAATTCAAATGCCAAAGTCTGCAAGGCATCCCCAGCCAAAATCGCGGTCGCATCATCCCATTTCACATGTACGGTTGCGCGACCACGGCGCAGGTCATCATCGTCCATGGCAGGCAGATCATCATGCACCAGCGAATAGGCATGCATCGCCTCGATCGCGGCGGCCGCATAGACCGATTGCGCGGGATCAATCCCATGCATCCGGGCGCTTTCTTGCACCAAGAAACCACGCAGACCTTTGCCCCCATCCACGGCATAATGCATCCCGGCATTTACCGGCACGGAATGCAGTCCCCCCATTACTGCACGCAGACAGGCCTGCGTACGGGCGGCATCTTCTTGAAGCTGGGCTTGAAACACTTAAAGCGCCTCTGTTCCCTGTGGGGAACCTTCCGGCCCGAGGGTGATTTTCGCAACCTTTTCCTCGGCTTCACGTAGCTTTGATTCACAATGCTTCTTAAGTTCAGCACCGCGTTCATACAGCGTGATGGACTGATCCAACGGCACATCACCGCGTTCCAATTGTCCAACAACGCCTTCTAAGGCGGCCATAGCTTCTTCAAAGCTCATCTCTGCAACGGGGGTTTCGCTCATGTCGCGTGCTCCATTAATTCCTGTACATGGGCAGCGGTTGCCGCGCCCAGCGCCTCCAGATCATAACCACCTTCCAAAGTGGATACCACCCTGCCAGAACAGACTTCGGCCGCAACTGTGCAAATTTCACGGGTGAGCCATGCAAAATCTTCTGTCGTCCAGTTCAAACCGGCCAAAGGATCATTCCCATGAGCATCAAACCCTGCGGAAATGATGATCAATTCCGGGGCTTCACGGCGCAGCATTGGCATCACGCGATGTTCCCACGCCGCGCGCATTTCCACGCTGCCTGTGCCGCTTTCCAATGGGATGTTTAGCATCTGCCCATGTGCCCCACGTTCCCCACGCGCCCCTGATCCGGGATACAGCGGCATTTGATGCGACGATACAAAGATCGCACGGGGTTCATGCCACAGAAGGTCCTGGGTGCCATTTCCGTGATGCACGTCAAAATCCAAAACGGCGACCTTCGACAACCCGTGATGATCAAGCGCATATTTCGCAGCAATCGCCGCATTGCCAAACAGACAAAACCCCATGGCCGTTTCGGTTTCCGCGTGATGGCCCGGCGGGCGTGCGGCGACAAAGGCGTTGCCAA
Source organism: Halocynthiibacter namhaensis (assembly GCF_000812685.1). GTDB lineage: Bacteria > Pseudomonadota > Alphaproteobacteria > Rhodobacterales > Rhodobacteraceae > Halocynthiibacter > Halocynthiibacter namhaensis. The sequence goes on along the minus strand of NZ_JWIF01000063.1, from coordinate 25,870 downwards.
CATCACCGTTCACAACCATATCAACGGCCCGAGTCACACCACCGACACCGCGTAGGCCCGCCTGATAAGACCCAGGTGCCATATGCGTATCGCCATCCAAAGTATTCCACCCGTTTTCAGGCACAGAGGCCTCGATACGGTCAATATAATGCTGTGGGTGACAACGCAGGATGTCCTCGGCACGGCCAAGGGGGGCGTCTTCGCGCAACAGGTCAAACCCTGCCAAAGCTTTGCGAATGACATCCAAACGCGCCACCTGTTCTGGATGACCGGGGGGCGTGACGTGACCATCACAATCGGGATGAGTGATAAACGCTGTTTTCATTTCTGCCTCATGAGATGGAAAAGAAAAAGGATGCTCAGGAGGCACAGCCAAATGTTCAACCCCCACCATAGAGGATCAAACTCTCGTTGGATCACCCAGAACGAAATCGCCATGACGCCAGCACAAAACATCAGCGTTGCGCCGATAATTGAAAGCTGCTCTGCAACAGATTGTCGTAAGGGTGCAAAACGTGCCGTTAAGCCACAAAGGGCGAAGGCGACGTCAATTGGGAAAAAAGACCAATTCCACGCCACGATCACCGGGTTTTCATAATCAGAATACATGTATTCTGGCGCAATAGTGACCCAACCGGCCACCAATGCACCCGCCAACGCCCAATATCCCAGCATTCCGATTTCTGTCAGCGTCAGTAACACTGCCAAAATACTGGTGGGTTTGTGTCGTGCGATTTCAGACATCCCAGCCTCAGTCCGGCGCCAACATATAACCTTCGCCGCGCACGGTTTGCAGGTAACGGGGTTGCTTGGGATCGGCTTCGATTTTACGGCGCAGACGGGTGATCTGAACATCCACGGCGCGTTCCTGGGCTTGCCCACCAGAACGACCAAGATCTTCCACCAATTGCGCGCGGCTAACGGCAGCCCCTGGCTTCTCTGAGAAAATCCGCATCAACTGGCTTTCGGTCGCGGTCAACCGCACAAGCCCCTCGCCCTGCCACATTTCACCGCGATCCACATCGTAACGCACGGGACCAAGATTCAAAACTTTCGGCCCCTGATTTTGCACCTGAGTGGCAGGCGCACGGCGCAAAATCGCATTCACCCGCAGCAACAATTCTCGCGGCTCAAATGGTTTTGCAAGATAGTCATCCGCACCGGCCTCAAGCCCTTGAATACGGTCTTCCGTTTCACCCCTTGCCGTCAGCAAAATGATCGGCGTTTTCAAATGTTCACGTAGACTGCGCGTAAGGGTGGTTCCATCCTCGCCGGGCATCATCACATCCATGATGATCAAATCAAATTCCAAGCCAGACAGGATCTTACGTGCATGTGCGGCATCACGGGCGGTCGAAACTAAAAACCCGTTCCGAATCAAAAATTTCTGCAGCAAGGTGCGTATGCGTTCATCGTCATCCACGATCAACAAATGGGCGTCAGTGTTCATCGTTTTTCGCCTTCCCGCATACGGTTAAACCGTCGTTTCATATCTGGGTCCATCATGGCTTCTAGCACTTTACGGAACCCCTGCACAGCCTCAGGCCCTGCCGCTGAATAGGCAGCGCGCATACGTGCCCGCTGCGCATCTGACAAAGATCGATCCAACGCATCGCCTGTATCGGTTAAAAACAAATGCCGCTCGCGCTTGTCCTTGGTGCCAACGCGGCTTTCCACCAAACCGTCTTCGATCAGAGACCGCAATACGCGATTCAGGCTTTGCTTGGTCACCCCCAAAATAGCGAGCAGATTGTTCACCGTGGTCCCAGGTGTGCGCCCGATAAAGTGAATCGCCCGGTGATGTGCGCGACCATAGCCGCTATCGGCCAAAATCCGGTCCGGATCCGCAGTGAAGCCACGATAGGCGAAAAACATCGCCTCGCTGCCTTTGAGAAGCTGCTCATCCGTCAGAAACAGCAGCCCCCCGCCATCCAACGCATCCGATCCTGATCTGTCGTCCATGCCTGCCCCTTTTCGATGCCTAGATGGCGTCTCTTCACATTTTTCCCGATTTTATGTCAGCTATGTTGACTTTCCAAGAATCAATTCGTACCAATCATCACTTTTTACGCAATAAAATGTCCGATACGGACCTTTAAACGTAATTTTTGCAAATTCCGATACGTCGGAGAGACAATAAGGACCAAAGCAATGACCGGCTATGATGACCGCGACGGCAAAATCTGGATGGATGGCAAGCTGATTGAATGGCGCGATGCCAACGTCCATATCCTCACCCATGGTTTGCACTATGCCTCTTCTGTGTTTGAAGGCGAGCGCGTCTATGGCGGCAAAATCTTCCTGTCGCGCAAGCACTCAGAACGGCTTCACAAATCCGGTGAGTTGATGGATATGCCCATCCCATACACTGTTGATGAAATCGAAGCTGCGAAGGCAGAAGTCGTCGCAGCCAATGGTCTGACCGATGCTTACGTGCGTGTTGTTGCATGGCGTGGGTCAGGTGAAGACATGGGTGTCTCAGCGGCACGTAACCCTGTGCGCATGGCTGTTGTTGCTTGGTCTTGGGGCAATTATTACGGTGACGCCAAGATGAAGGGCGCCAAGCTTGATATCGCGAAATGGAAGCGACCAAGCCCGGAAACCATTCCAACGGCTGCCAAAGCTGCTGGTCTTTACATGATCTGCACCATGTCCAAACATGCAGCTGAGGCCAAAGGCTGTTCTGACGCGCTGTTCATGGATTATCGCGGTTATGTTGCTGAGGCGACCGGCGCGAATATCTTCTTCGTGAAAGACGGCGAAGTGCACACGCCCCTGCCGGATGCGATCTTGAACGGCCTGACCCGTCAAACCGTGATCAAGATGTTGGAAGAAAAAGGCATCAAGGTTCACGTGCGCCACATCATGCCCGAAGAACTGGCTGATTTTGAACAATGCTGGTTGACCGGTTCCGCTGCCGAAGTGACGCCAGTGGGTCAAATCGGCGAGCACACCTTTGAAGTGGGCGACATTGCACGTGATATTTCAGAGAGTTACGAGAAACTCGTTCGTGCTTAAATAAAATAACTCCGGGGCCATTAACCTAATCCAAATGGCCTCGGGGTACAGATAGACATAAGCCAACATTGAGAGCGCCTATGTCAGAAGTAAAGTCATCCCCCCCAAAGATCGTTATCAAACGCTCGGAACACCGGGTTCTGACGCTTGCGATCATCTTTGTGGTGCTCGCAGCGCCCGCAACGATCAGTGGGGCATGGTATTACTTCACCGGAACGGCCGCCCCCTTGGCAATCACCCGCGAACAACAAGCGCTGGAAGGCACCGGAAAACAGGTCGCAATCCTGGCGATGGTATCTTGGGGAAACAGCGGAAATCGCCGCTTCACTCAGGAAGACACACGGGAATTGCTGCAAAGCGCCTTTGCGCGACACGGTGAAGAAGTTGTCGTTTTCTTTGAAGAAACCAGCGGCAGTCAAACCAGCGTCACCTACCGAATTGGGGCAAACAACATTGGCCCCACCCCCTTAAGCGGGGCGGCAGCTGGTGTGCGCATGGCCGTCGAAGCATATCGAATGCATCAATGATGAAGGCCGCCTAAAGGGACGATGCGGTCATTTTCGATTTAAACACACTATCACGCGACCAACTGATCACATCCGATACCAGCCCAAAAGCAGCGTTGGCGTGGATCGCTATTATCTCGCTCGGCCTAGTGCCAGGCGCCCCACTTTGGGTTGCCGGAGCGATTGTCTGTGGCACATTCATTCTGTCCGTAGTGATTCACTTCCTATATGCCTTGGCTTTCTCGACCCCCGCAATGGTTCGCATTTACGGGCGGGCGCGCCGAGCCATTCAAGGCACGCTTGGCACATTTTTTGGCCTTGCTGGCCTTCGCCTTCTGACAGATCAAGAGTGAGATGCGTTGTATTCCATGGCAATCATAACGCAAGATTTTCAGCGGAAAGCACAAAAAAGGCCGCTCCCTTGTAGGAACGACCTTCTAAATTCTAAAGCTGGTTCAGCTTAGCCCTGACGAGCTTTGAACCGGCGCTGTGTTTTGTTGATCACATAAACACGGCCCTTACGACGTACAACGCGGCAATCGCGGTGACGGTTCTTGAGCGAGCGGAGCGAGTTCTTGACTTTCATAAGTCTATCCTCATATCGCGGCGCGCAAGAAACGTGCGCCTCGGGTTAAATCTCTGCATCATCGGCTCATCCGATGACTGTACCTTGTTTTATTCCCAGGAGGGGAATGGTGGACGATACTGGGATTGAACCAGTGACCCCTTCGATGTCAACGAAGTGCTCTACCGCTGAGCTAATCATCCGCCGTTGCCGCCCCATCTAGCCCCTTAGAACAACAATGACAAGTGTTGTATAAAACAAAAGGGACGCGGATTGGGCCGCGTCTGTCCGGTGTCTATAAAAGGAGTCGATCTGGGGATCAAGGGCTTTTGGCAAAGGAGTTTTATCACATGCAAATTAATGATATTGATTTCAGCATGAGCGACTTACCATTCCACATCACACGCCCAAGGTCACAATCCACCGCTGTGATTTTCGCGTCGCCACATTCGGGGCGTGCATATACGAATAGCTTCTTACAAAGCAGTGTTTTGGATCAACTCCGCCTGCGCAGCTCTGAAGATGCCTTCGTTGATGTATTGTTTGAAGATGCACCCGAATTTGGTGCGCCTTTGCTATGCGCAAACACCCCGCGCGCTTATGTGGATTTGAACAGAGCCGTCGATGAACTTGATGGCGCCTTAATACATAACGTGCCCAAAACGCGCAGCAACCCGCGCGTGGCTTCGGGTCTTGGGGTGATTCCCCGCGTCGTTGCAAATGGCCGTGCGATTTATCATGGGAAGATGCAGCTGATCACAGCCGAACAACGGCTGCGAGATCATTGGTATCCTTATCACAATGCGCTTGCCTCGCTGATGGGCGACACATTGCATAAGTTTGGGCAGGCCATGTTGATCGATTGTCATTCCATGCCCCACGAGGCCCTTGATTCGGTTGCCGGCAATGACAACAAACGCCCAGACATCGTTATCGGCGATCGATTTGGCTCGACCTGTTCTGGCCAAATCACCAAACATGTTGCTGAAGGGTTTCGCAACGCGGGTTTCGCCGTTGCGCATAATGTTCCCTTTGCAGGCGCATATATTACGCAACAGTATGGGCGGCCATCACAGGGTCAGCATGCGTTGCAAATTGAAATCAACCGCAGCCTGTACATGAATGAGGCCCATATCACCCCCAATGCCAACTTTCATGAATTCAAAGCAATCCTAAACAACGTCATCTCAGACATTGCCGATATTGCACGCGATCCACGCGCTTTGCTGGCGGCTGAATAGCTTAGTTCAGCGAGCGCCCCTTAACGATCGCATCTTTTCCGAAACGTTCCCGGATCGCATCTGATGCGCGCTCTACTTTCTCGCGCGTTCCAGCATCAGGATCCAACAGATCAGCGAATTGATCCGCGCCTTCCGCCGCATCCAAATTGCTGATGCCAACCCCAATCAAACGAAATGGCCCTTCTTGAGCCACCTGATCGAACAACCCACGTGCTGTGCGATAAATTCGATCCCCCAATTGCGTCGAACCGGGCAAGGTCACACGCCGGGACAAGGCAGAAAAATTTGAACGTTTCAGCTTCAGGGTCACGACACTTCCCGCCAAATCACGGGCTTTAGCACGATCCGCCACCTGCTCCGACAATCGCCACAGATGTCCATCCAGCAAATCTATGTCATTGCTATCTTTCGCAAAAGTTGTTTCCTTGGAAATACTTTTGACGGGGTCATTGGTGGACACACTGCGCCGATCATTCCCGCGGGCAAGGTGGTAAAGCCGCTCGCCCATACTGCCAAAACGCGCAATCAGGTCACTTTTATCCCAACGCAGAAGATCATCGAAAATCCGCACCCCAGCTTTTTCAAGCGACCGCTGCCCAGCCGGGCCAATCCCCCAAATCATCCGCACAGATTTACCGGTTAAGAACTGCGCTGTTTCAGCTTTGCCAATCACAGAATATCCGCGCGGTTTATCAAGGTCAGACGCGATTTTCGCGAGAAACTTATTATGTGACAAACCGATGGACCCGGTGATCCCGATCTCGTCCTTCATCCGCTTCACAAGGCGGGCCAACATCACAGCCGGAGGCGCACCATGCAGTTTTTGCGTGCCTGTCAGGTCCAGAAAAGCTTCGTCCAGAGACAAAGGTTCAATTTTGGGCGTGAGTTCATCCATCATCGCGCGCACTTGCCGCGACGCAGCAGCATATGCCTCCATTCTGGGGGGAACGAACACCCCATCCGGGCAAAGCTTGCGCGCTTGGAACGCTGGCATCGCCGAGCGCACGCCGCGAATTCGCGCAATATAACAAGCGGTTGATACGACGCCGCGCTCGCCTCCGCCAATGATAACTGGCTTATCACGCAATTCAGGATTGTCGCGTTTTTCAACAGAAGCATAAAACGCATCGCAATCCATATGCGCAATGGACAGCGAAAACAATTCAGGATGCGCAAGCAAAGACGGCCGCCCACAGGCAGGGCAACGCAAGCCCAAATCAGGGTCATCAAATTGTGCAAGGCAGTCACGACATAGAGCTGGCATGTCCCGTATTTATGTGGAAACTGGCGCGAAAACAATTGCTGGAAATCGACGCAACCTTGAAAGTCAGCAATTCTGACCTATATAAAGTGTACACTATGAGGGACATAAAATGGATATTGTAATGGAAATTTTTGCTGCAATCGGCGGCAATGGCATCGTTGGCTTGCTGATCGCAGCCTTTCTTATTCTCTGTATTTTTCTGGGCGTACGCATCGTGCCCCAGTCTGAAAAATATGTGGTTGAACGGTTTGGTCGTCTACGTTCGGTGCTTGGGCCTGGGATCAACTTTGTCATCCCATTCCTTGATCGCGTCGCCCACAAGATTTCGATTCTAGAACGCCAATTGCCCAACGCCAGCCAGGATGCAATCACCACCGACAACGTGTTGGTTCGTGTCGAAACATCGGTGTTTTACCGCATCACAGAACCTGAACGCACTGTTTACCGTATCCGCGATGTAGACGCTGCGATCGCCACAACGGTCACCGGGATCGTGCGTGCTGAAATTGGCAAAATGGAATTGGACGAAGTTCAATCAAACCGTAACCAGCTGATTTCGCAAATCAAACTCGCTGTTGAAGGCGCTGTGGATGATTGGGGCATTGAAGTGACCCGCGCTGAGATAATTGACGTAAATCTTGACCAGGCAACACGCGACGCGATGATGCAGCAGTTGAACGCAGAACGTGCGCGCCGCGCACAGGTGACCGAGGCCGAAGGCACAAAACGCTCTGTTGAACTAAATGCGGACGCCGAACTTTATGCCGTTGAACAACAGGCAAAGGCGCGCCGCGTCTCCGCCGATGCGGAAGCCTACGCAACCGAAGTTGTGGCAAAAGCCATCAAAGACAACGGTATCGAAGCGGCGCAATATCAGGTTGCATTGAAGCAAGTCGAAGCTTTGGCTGATATCGCCAAGGGCGATGGCAAGCAGACCGTTCTGCTGCCGTCCAATGCGCTTGATGCGTTTGGCGACGCCTTTGCAATGTTGAAAGGAATCAAAAAATGATTTGGACGACCTGGTGGGCATGGCTTGCGGGCGGGTTAATCCTTGGGATCCTTGAGATCCTCGCCCCAGGCGTAATCTTATTGGGCTTTGCCCTTGGCGCGGCGTTCGTCGGATTGTTGTTCGGCATCGGCGGGCCGATTGCTGGATGGCTTGCGGCGTCTTTTCCACTGACCTTAGTGATCTTTGCTGTTGCGTCCCTTTTGGCTTGGGTGGTTCTACGTCGGGTGATCGGCAAACGGTACAACCAACCTAAGATCTGGGAAACCGACATCAACGATTAGGATCGTTCGAAGAATGCTAAAGGCCGGGACAGATTGCACTGCCCCGGCCTTTATTGCTTTAATACATTTTATTCAGAGAGACCCGATCTCAGAAATGATGTCTTGTGCGGCAATCCGTGGATCTTCGGCGCGCCAAATTGGGCGCCCCACCACCACATGATTTGCGCCATTGCTGATCGCCTGCGCGGGTGTCGCGATGCGTTTTTGATCACCTGCGTCAGCACCAATTGGGCGCACACCTGGCGTCACGATCAGTTTGCCATTGGCTTCTGGCAACGCGCGAATGACCGCAGCTTCGTGTGGTGACGCAATCACACCATCGGCACCCGCCAAGAATGCATTGCCCGCACGTTCCTGCACCAGGTCTTTGATGTCGCCAGACTTAATCAACGCGCCATCAAGGTCTTGACGATCAAGAGAGGTCAGGATCGTCACCGCAAGGATTTTCATCTCACTGCCCCCTTTTCCTTCCTGCGCTGCACGCACCACATAGGGATCGCCATGAACGGTCAAGAAATCGAGATCAAATTGGGTCAGACCACGCACTGCGTTTTCGATGGTCGCACCGATGTCGAACAGCTTAAGGTCCATGAAAATCTTTTTGCCGAACTCTGCTTTTAACTCATTGGCCAAGGCCATGCCGCCGCTAGACAACAAGCCCAAGCCAATTTTGTAAAAGCTGACGGCGTCACCGATTTTCGCGGCGACCTCCATTCCGGCAATTGCATTGGCAACATCAAGGGCCACGATTAGGCGATCATCTGCGACTGGGGAATGGGACATGGGGCGCTCCGTATAAGGGGATTTCCCTCTCATACGGATTTCGACGACAGCGGGCAAGGTCAGCGATGGAAATCTGCTTTCCATCCAAAATCAATATTGCGCTGCCGCATCAGTTGCAATTTAGAACGGACCCGGATCTCCAGGAAAGGGGACAATCCAATCGTCGGCCACACGCCCGCGATCAGGTGTGATGGCGGAAAACGGTTTCTCTGACACGCGCACCACCGAGACTGGCGATTGCAAAAACTCCCTTACCGCACGCGGTAAAACACGGCGTATTGGTGTGCCTTCCTTAGCGCGAACAACAACCATGGGAACCGGTTTTACATTGATTTCGACGTTCATGTCGCCCCCCCATTCCGCTTTGCGACGCGGCGAAAACGAGACACGTTTAATGCCTCTCTGCTTACACGCTGAATCGGCCACATTATGGTGTCAGTAATCGCGATGCGGATACCCCGCCTGCCCCCACGCGGTGAAGTGAATAGGATCTCTCCTTCATACTGATGTTTACCTTGGTTTTGGGAAACGGTTTTAACCCGGCTGTCGAAAGGCATGGCTGGCTCCACTGAGGTGACGAATTAACCCTAATCCAACAGAAAACGGTAAAGATCCTCTGAACAATTTTGAGACAGACTGTTTCTTTCGTATTTTTTTCACCAACATTTTAACACCCCTTGAGTTTTCCATTTTTCACCCCATTTTATAGGGTGAGGCTCCACTATGGATGTGCCGCACAGCGGGCATCTTCCTTGGGGCGCTTAGATAAAGGAGAGAGTGATGAACCTCGAAAAGTTCACTGAGCGGTCGCGCGGATTTTTGCAAGCGGCCCAAACAATCGCCACCCGTGAAAGCCACCAACGGCTTGGGCCTGAACACCTGCTAAAGGCCCTGCTGGATGATGACCAAGGGCTGGCGTCTAACCTTATTACGGCTGCCGTTGGCGATGCCAAACGCGTCAGTGAAATGCTTGAAGTTTCGCTGGGAAAAATCGCCAAAGTGACCGGTGATTCTGGCCAAGTTTACATGGACGGACAAACCAGCAAGGTCCTTGCGGAAGCGGAAAAAATCGCGACCAAGGCAGGTGACAGCTTTGTGCCTGTCGAACGCATCCTGATGGCGCTTGCCCTTGTGAAATCAAAGGCGAAAGACGCATTGGATGCCGGCAAGGTGTCTGCCCAAAAACTGAACGAAGCGATCAATGATATTCGCAAAGGGCGCACGGCGGATTCTGCCAGTGCCGAAGACGGGTATGATGCGTTGAAAAAATACGCCAGTGACCTGACAGAAGCCGCGCGAGCGGGTAAAATAGACCCTATTATTGGTCGTGACGAAGAAATTCGGCGCACGATGCAGGTTCTGTCACGGCGCACCAAGAACAACCCGGTTCTGATCGGTGAACCTGGCGTCGGGAAAACCGCGATTGCCGAGGGTCTTGCCCTGCGCATTGTGAATGGGGACGTGCCGGAAAGCATCGCGAATAAGAAGCTGTTGTCGCTTGATATGGGCGCTTTGATTGCCGGTGCGAAATATCGCGGTGAATTTGAGGAACGCCTGAAGTCTGTATTGACAGAAGTGACCGAAGCCGCCGGTGAAATCATCCTGTTCATTGATGAGATGCACACGCTTGTGGGCGCGGGCAAGGGCGACGGCGCAATGGATGCGGCGAACCTGATCAAGCCTGCTTTGGCGCGTGGTGAGTTGCACTGTGTCGGTGCGACGACATTGGATGAATATCGCAAACATGTGGAAAAAGACGCAGCCCTTGCGCGGCGCTTTCAGCCCGTTGTTGTCGAGGAACCCACTGTTTCCGATACGATTTCCATCCTGCGTGGCATCAAGGAAAAATACGAAATGCACCACGGCGTGCGTATTTCCGACAATGCGCTGGTGTCTGCGGCGACGCTTTCCCATCGCTATATCACGGATCGCTTTCTGCCCGATAAAGCCATCGATTTGATGGATGAAGCCGCGTCGCGTTTGCGCATGGAGGTCGACAGCAAGCCAGAAGAACTGGACGCGCTGGATCGCGAAATCTTGCAAAAGAAAATCGAAGCAGCAGCCCTTCGTTTGGAAAATGACGTCGCCAGCAAAGATCGTTTGAATACGCTTGAGAAGGAGCTATCCGATCTTGAGCAACGCTCGGCTGAGATGACAGCACAATGGCAGGGTGAACGCGATAAGATGAACTCGGCGCGGAACATGAAAGAAAGCCTTGATCGTGCTCGCGCGGATCTAGAAATCGCCAAACGTGAAGGCAATCTTGCCCGCGCAGGCGAACTGTCTTACGGCGTCATCCCTGATCTCGAAAAAGCCCTCGCAGAGGCCGATGGTTTGGAAGATGCCAAGATGGTTTCCGAAGCGGTCCGCCCGGAACAGATCGCCCAGGTGGTGGAACGCTGGACAGGTATTCCAACGTCGCGGATGCTGGAAGGCGAACGTGAAAAACTGCTGCGTATGGAAGATGAGTTGGGCAAACGTGTGATCGGACAACGATCACCTGTGACCGCGGTTTCCAATGCTGTGCGCCGTGCGCGTGCGGGCCTGAATGACGAAGGCCGCCCCTTAGGCAGCTTCTTGTTCCTTGGGCCGACAGGCGTGGGCAAAACCGAGCTCACGAAAGCGGTGGCCGAATTTCTGTTCGATGACGACAGCGCGATGGTGCGTATTGATATGTCCGAATTCATGGAAAAACACGCCGTGTCGCGTTTGATTGGCGCCCCTCCCGGTTATGTTGGTTATGATGAGGGCGGCGTTTTGACCGAGGCCGTGCGGCGCAAACCCTATCAGGTTGTGCTGTTTGACGAAGTCGAAAAAGCCCACCCAGATGTGTTCAACATCTTGCTGCAAGTGCTTGACGATGGGGTGCTGACCGATGGGCAAGGACGGACTGTTGATTTCAAACAGACGTTGATCATTCTGACATCAAACCTTGGGGCGCAGGCGCTTTCGCAACTGCCTGAGGGCGCGGATGCGGTCGATGCGAAACGTGATGTCATGGATGCTGTACGCGCCCATTTCCGCCCTGAGTTCTTGAACCGCTTGGATGAAACCATCATCTTTGATCGACTTGCCCGGGTGGATATGGACGGCATCGTCGACATCCAGTTGAACCGTCTTGGCAAACGTTTGGCAGGGCGCAAGATCAAGCTGGAACTTGACCAAGCGGCCAAAACCTGGCTGGCGGATGAAGGCTATGATCCGGTGTTTGGTGCACGTCCGCTGAAACGCGTGATTCAACGTGCCTTGCAAGACAGGCTGGCCGAAATGATCCTGTCTGGGGATGTCATGGATGGCACGACCATTCCCGTCAGCGCTGGCGCAGATGGGCTGGTTGTCGGCGACAGGATCTCTGAAAGCAATCAAACGCCGCCAGATGAAACAATAGTCCACTAAACAAAAGCCCGCTGTGATCAGCGGGCTTTTTGCGACACGCGACGGGCGACAATGAAACGACGTGGTGGTTGCGCGGGATAGTCACCGCTTTCGATGATCTCGAACCCATTTTCGGTGAACAACGCCTCTTGTGCTTGAACGCTGCGCAGCTTCACATAAGGCGCCTTCCCAACAAGCTGCATCACAGGCAAAGCGATCCACATCATCAAACGCAGAACCCATGTTCGGCCATGAAAAAGCTGAAATCCATCCGCATTGCATTGGGTTTTTGAAATAAAAACGCCACCAGGTTTCAGCGCAGTATGAGCGGCGCGAATTGCATCTCCTGGATCTTTTAGTAAATGCAGCACATTGAACGCCAAGACCGCATTCAAATCTTTCTGCTCTCCCAATACCTGCGACGTATCCCCCTTGGCAAAGTTAATGTTTGAGGGGTGTTCACGTGCCGTCCGCTGCCCTTGCGCAAACATTTCTGCCGAGATGTCGCTTGCTATGTAAGTTTTCACACCAGGTGCCAAGATCCGCGCGGTCATGCCCGTACCACAACCCAGTTCAATCACCCTGTCTTCTGGCTTCAGATGTGCCGCTGCCCGCTCAAGCGTCATGTCGTAGGACGACATATCCCCAATTTTGCCTTTCACATAGGAAGCTGCCACGCCATCCCAAAATTTCTCCGCATCAACCATGTTGCTCTCCTTTGTGACAGGCAGCATACACATGCAAATATAAATACAAATTGGCAAAAAATGCAGAGATGTTATACATATTTGCATGAACTGGAAAAACATAAACTTTGACTGGAACCATGCACGCGCCTTTTTGGTAACTGCTGAGGAAGGAACATTATCAGCTGCCGCCCGCGTGTTAGGTGCGTCTCAGCCGACGCTAAGCCGGCAAGTTGCAGCGCTTGAGAACGATCTAAATATTCAACTTTTTGAAAGGGTCGGAAAGTCACTCATTCTGACAGATCCAGGCCGCGCACTTCTTGCGAAAATTCGCCCAATGGGGGAAGCCGCAGGTCAAGTATCTCTCGTGGCATCAGGCCAAACGCAATCCATTTCAGGTGTTGTACGCATAACCGCCGTAGATTTGATGGCCGCTTGGGTGCTGCCCTATGCTGTCGAAAAAATTCAACAGCTGGCCCCTGACCTACGCATTGATATCATTGCAGAAAACGAAGTTCAGGATATCAGCCGCCGCGAAGCAGACATCGCGATACGTCATGTCAGGCCAACCCAGCCCGGGTTGTTTGCCCGTCTAATCCGGGAAGCAAATGCCCGATTTTTTGCATCACACGCATATCTTGCCCGCCATGGCACCCCCCAGACAGAGTTGGACTTAATCAACCACCGCTTCGTTGGCTTCGACAATCCTGCCCAGATGATTGACGTATTGAAAGCAGAAACTGGCATTACTGTTCAGGAAAACCAGATCGCAATGTGCTGTGAAACGCCGCTTGTCGCGTGGGAATTTGTGCGCCGAGGTCACGGCATCGCCCTGATGTCAGAAGAGCTTGCACGCCTGCACCCCGACGTCGTGCCACTGCTTGAAGATCGCCCCGCGCTAAAGTATCCGGTTTGGCTCGTCACACATAGTGAGTTACACAGCAGCCGCCGCATACGGCTTGTCTTCGACGTCTTGGCCGAAGTGTTATCTGACCGTTGGGATCAAAAAGCGGACCTGCCACCGGGACAGTTACATCCGTAAACTGCCCCGCATCATCGTGTTTCGTCGTGGACTTAGCTTCGCAGAATGCCGCCCGTAGCTTTCGCGACTTTCGCCACGACCTTTTCAGAAACCGCCTCGATTTCTTTCTCGGTCAGGGTCTTTTCGCCGGGCTGAAGACGCACTGTGATTGCGATGGATTTCTTGTCATCCCCCAAAGACCCACCAATGAATTCGTCAAATACACGCACGCTTTCAATCAGTGCTTTGTCTGAGCCAGTCGCCGCATTCACGATACTCAGCGCCTCAACACCTGCATCCACCACAAAGGCGAAATCACGTTCAACGGCTTGCAGATCAGAGATCTTCAACGCGTCACGGGTAGATGATTTTTTCTTGGCGAAAGGGGCGGCTTCCAGCAGAACTGTGAAAGCAACGGCTGGGCCTTTGACGCCCATTTTCGCAAGGATTTTCGGGTGAACTTCACCAAAGGTCGCGAGAACCTTCTTCGGGCCAAGGCAGATTTTACCGTGACGACCAGGGTGCCACCAAGATTGCGCGCTGCGCAGAACCTGGGCTTTGGCGGGGGCGCCAATCGCGGACAGCACGGCTTCGGCGTCGGCTTTGGCATCATAGAGATCAACAGCACGACGTTCACCATGCACGTCTTTTGGTCCCGTGTGACCGATCAAAATGCCTACGGCTTGCAAGTGCTGTTCTTCGGGTTCACCACCATGGAAGGCAGGACCAACTTCGAACAAAGCCATATCCGCGAAACCGCGCGCTTGGTTGCGATTGGCAGCTTGCAGAAGGCCAGGAAGCAGATCCGGGCGCATGTGACTCATTTCAGATGAGATCGGGTTGTCGAGTTTGGTCGCATCCGCGCCACCCTCAAACAATTCAGCAGTTGGCTGGTCAATGAAGCTGTAGGTCACGCATTCATTATAGCCCAGCGTGGCGATTGTGCGCCGCGCCATGCCTTCGCGTTTCTGCATGGCCGTCAGGATCGGTTTTGGCACACCCACGTTCTCACGTGTCATAGGTTTGCCTTGCAGTTTGGTCAGGGACGCAACCCGTGCGACTTCTTCCACAAGATCCGCAGACCCCAAGACATCAGGGCGCCAACTTGGCACATGGGCCATATCGCCTTCCATGACAAAACCAAGGTCTGTCAGGGTCTTACGTTGGGTTTCAGGGGAAATTTCCATACCAACAAGGCTTTGAACGCGATCGGTGTCCAGCTTATAGGCACGCGCCACGTCGGGTACTTCGCCCGCGATCACAACCTCAGAGGCTTCTCCCCCACAAAGGTCGATGATCATCTGGGTCGCAAGTTCCATCGCGGGGGCGTTAAACGCCGGATCAATGCCACGTTCATTGCGGTAACGCGCGTCAGAATTGATCTTCAGCGCACGCCCAGTTTTCGCGATTTGGATGGTATCCCAGAAGGCCGCTTCCAATATCACATTGGTCGTGTCGTCCGTACACCCGGACGCCAAACCACCCATGATGCCAGCAACGCTTTCCACGCCATTGTCATCGGAAATCACGACCATACCTTCGCGCATTGTGTATTCTTTTTCATCCAGCGCAACCAGGGTTTCGCCGCCATTGGCGCGGTGAATGCGCAGGTCACCTTGCACTTTATCCGCGTCAAACACGTGCAAAGGACGGTTCTGATCATAGGTGAAAAAGTTGGTCACATCCACCAAAGCCGAAATCGGGCGCAACCCGATGGCTTTCAGTTGGCGTTGCAGCCATTCAGGGCTTGGCCCGTTTTTCACGCCTTTGATCAAACGACCCATGAAAACAGGGCAACCATCAGCGGTATCCGCATCAATCGTGATGTTAAACGGCGCTTTGAAGGTGCCTTCAACATTGGCCGTCGGGGCGGGTTTCAACACACCCAAACCACGGGTCGCAAGGTCACGCGCGATGCCACGGATACCAAGGGCGTCGGGACGGTTTGGCGTGATGGCGATGTCGATCATCACGTCAACTTTGGCAGGATCATTTTCAGACAGCCAATCGACGAAACGATCACCAACATTGCCGGAAGGCAACTCAATAATGCCGTCATGTTCTTCGGATAATTCCATCTCACGTTCAGAGGCCATCATGCCGTGACTTTCGATGCCGCGGATCTTACCGATCTGAATGGTTGTGTCGATGCCAGGCACGTAAACGCCAGGTTTCGCAACAACAACGGTGATGCCAGCGCGTGCGTTTGGCGCACCACAGATGATCTGTTTCATGCCTTCGTCGGTCTTCACCTGACAGACATTCAAACGATCCGCATCCGGATGTTTTTCAGCGGTTTCGACATACCCCAAAGTGAAATCCTTCAGGCGGTCAACGGGATTGGACACCTCTTCCACTTCAAGACCAAGATCAGTCAGAGCGTAAAGGATTTCATCAACAGAAGCCTCGGTATCGAGGTGTGTTTTCAGCCAGGACAAAGTGAATTTCACGGGTCAGTCTTTCATCGCATTAATGGTTGAAACGTGCTTATCCGATTGGGCCTAAGCAGGGAAGGGCAGAATACGTTTCTGGGCTATGGGACTTCATCTTTCGTCACATTCACACGTGGTTAACGGAGAATGACCCTGTAAAACCCAATGCGCCACGTTAACCAGCTGTTAAGAAAACACGTGAAATTTTCAAATTTCAGCATATTTGAAGGGTAATGAATTCAGCTTGATCATGAGTGTTAGGAAATCGCCATGGAACTCAGCGGACCGACCCGTATCTTATTCGCGCTTGGGCTTGTGGTCTCGGTGATCGCCTTTAACCAACTTGGTGACCCAACGAACCATTTCCGCGCAAGCCTCGCAAGCCAGCTTTCCCGCTGCAACACGGCCACGCTTAAAGCTGTTCTTGGGCCTACCGGTTGTGACGGCGCGCGGCGCACAACCCGTTTTGTCAGCGTCGGGCGCTAGCCGCCCCACGCCTTTTTGCTACACGCGTTCGCGCAGATCTTCGACAACTTCAAACACCTCAAACACCAACAGCATTTCAGGGTCAAAGCCGCCAGATTTACTGAAATGTTTTTGCTGCATCATGCGCCAATCGTCCAACGGCAGATCGCTTTCTTGGCGCGCCTGTTCTTCAGTCACGTCACAAAAACGAATGTTGTTCACGCTGACCGTGCGGGTGATCAGGGTTGGCGTGCCATCCCACAGCGTGGCGATATCGCAACGGCCAGGTTTCGGCAGGGCATCTGGTTCCTGGGCAAATTCACGCAAAGCCTCGCAATTCGCAGTTTTCTTCCCCGTGCGCACAAGCTTCAGCAGCTTTTCACACTGCGCCTGAGACCCGCCAAAACGGTAAGAGCCCGCGCCAGGATAGGTCTTTTGAAGATCTTCGAAGTCGTCGTTTTCAGTTTCGGTCATTTGATTACTTTCACTCAACTTATCGCTTCACAATACCAGTGCTGATTTTCAATAAATCACCTACTAGCAATACAGTGAAATTTGTATTTTTAAAGCTATCACGCCTCATAGCCACAACCGCTGTTTCGAAAGCCTTAGACATATTGTTCAGAAGTGTAGCCTCATCCGTACTATCCCCAAAATGTGCGCCTTTTGGATTTGCTTGAAACGTTTTAGCTAGCAAGGCTGCCACACATTTGTCCAGCTCTCGAAGGGTCTCAACTACCTCGTCGGGTGCTGTTACCATCAACTCGGAAAGTAACACCTTAAAATCCGGATACTCGGAAATAGCCGCTGCTTCATTCTTCGTTAATCGATGTATTTCAAGCTGTTGAGCTCTACCAATAAACTTCCGGTATAGCTCGCGTCTTTCTTGCAAGATTTGATTCTTACGGTCTGCACTCTTTTGCAATTGATACATTATCCCCCCACCCAAAATCGTCAGAATCGCGATTCCAGCAGGGAGAAAAGTTTCGATTAGCTTAAGAGCTTCAGGAGTCATCCGCTCACGCCGCCATGCAGGTTTGGTTGCGCCAGTGGGTTGAAGCCGTAGTGTTTCAGCCAGCGCAGGTCGCTGTCAAAGAAGGCGCGCAGGTCGGGGATGCCGTATTTCAGCATAGCGAGGCGGTCGATGCCCATACCGAAGGCAAAGCCTTGGTATTCGTCGGGATCAACGCCACCGGCTTGCAGAACTTTCGGGTGCATCATGCCGGAGCCCAGCACTTCCATCCAGCCGTCACCTTCGCCAATGCGCAGCTGTCCATCGACCCAAGAACACTGAATGTCGACCTCGGCCGAAGGTTCAGTAAACGGGAAATGCGACGCGCGGAAACGGGTTTTAATGCCCTCGATGCCAAAGAAGGCCGCGAAGAATTCTTCCAGCACCCATTTCAGGTTCGCCATGGAAATGTCTTTGCCAATCGCCATGCCCTCGATCTGGTGGAACATTGGCGTGTGGGTTTGGTCGTAGTCGGAACGATACACACGACCCGGCGCAATCACCCGGATCGGGGCGCCGGTTTTTTCCATCTCACGGATTTGCACGGGGGACGTATGGGTGCGCAAAACATGTGGCGCGCGTTCGTCATCTTTATCGCGGTGCATATAGAAGGTGTCAAATTCCTGGCGCGCCGGGTGGTGTGGTGGGATGTTGAGCGCATCAAAGTTGTACCAATCGTTTTCGATCTGCGGACCTTCTGCGACAGAAAAACCAAGATCAGCAAAAATCGCTGCGATTTCCTCAGACACCTGGCTGATCGGGTGAATGGTGCCTTGACCACGCGTGCGCCCCGGCAGGGTCACGTCAAGCCATTCGGAATTCAGACGTTCTTCCAAAGCGGCATCGCCAAGGGCTTCTTTCTTGGCGGCAAGGGCTGAATTGATTTCGTCTTTCAGCGCATTCAGCTTGGGACCAAAGACCTGGCGTTCTTCCGGAGTCATCTTGCCCAGCTCACGCATTTTTAGGCTGACTTCGCCTTTTTTGCCGACGGCTTGCAGGCGCAGCTCTTCAAGACCGCCTTCATCAGACGCGGCAGAAATGGCTGTCAGGTATTTTTGTCTTAGATCGTCCATCTGGCGCTCCCGAAATTTGTTGCTGTTCTGCTACCACATGAACGCCGAAATGCAAGCGCGCCGAAGGATATAAGCGCGACGGATTATCATATTGCACTTCCCCTGCCCGGCGGTTCAGATAGGCCCAGCCGCAAGGAGCACCCAATGACCACGCCCAAATCCCCCAAGACAGCCCCTATCAAAACCACACCGACAATCTTGCAAGGTGGTTTTCGGATCATGTTTTTCATGGCCGCACTGTGGGCCGCTTATGTGATGATCGCCTGGATCAGCTTTTGGGCAGCTGGAACCGAGCTACCATCCGGGGCAATGCTGCCGCAAGACTGGCACATGCACAGCATATTATACGGATTTGCCCCGGCGGTGCTGGGGGGATTTCTGTTGACCGCCATCCCCAATTGGACCGACACCAAGATGATCACAGGCACCCCCCTTGCGCTTTTGGCCGTGCTTTGGGCTTTGGGGCGGGTTGCGGTGTGGCTGTCAGGCGGACTGCCCCTGGTGGTGGTGATCCTTCTGGACATCGCATTTTTGCTTGCGCTGTTAATCATCTCCGCGCGAATTTTACTAAAATCCGGCAATCAAAAGAACATGCCCGTTCTGGCGATCATCCTGTTGTTCTTGATGGGCCAGGTCTTCTTTGATGTGATTTCGCTGGCAGGTGGATATGCCTCTGTCAGCCCTGGCGCAAAGCTGTCCGTTGGTGCCATTATTCTGCTCCTCAGCCTCATCGGGGGGCGGATTATCCCGGCCTTCACACGCAATTGGCTGATCAAACACAGCGCCGAAAACCTGCCCATTATGTTCAATGGGCTTGACAAGGTCACAGTTGGCATTTCGGCAGTGTCCTTGCTGACCTGGGTGGTTGCCATGCCGAACCTGATCACGGGTTTCTTATTTCTCACTGCGGGTATTCTGCACATCATTCGCATGTCCCGCTGGCAAGGCCAGAAGACCGCATCTGTACCTATCGTAATGGCCCTTCATATTGCTTATAGCTTTGTTCCGCTTGGCTTTTTACTGCAAGGCCTATCTATGATTTCGCCCGAAACTGTGCCATCACTTGCAGGGCTTCACGCATGGCTTAGCGGCGCGATGGGCGGCATGATGTTGGCCGTTATGACGCGCGCAAGCCTGGGACATTCTGGGCGCGAGCTGCACACAACTTGGCGTGAGGTTTTCATCTACGGGATGATTTTGATCGCCTCGGTCGTTCGCGTGATTGCGGCCTTCCCAACGCCCGAATTCCTATTGCATATCGCAGCGACCGCATGGATCATGGCATTCGCAGGATTTGCTGTGCTTTACGCACCCGTCTTGTTTTCAAAAGCAAAGGAATAGACCGAAGCGGGTTCAGGCAACACCCAGAACCCACGCCTCAGGGGACTGTTGCATTAACTTCACGGGCTTATGAAGAACGGGATCCTTCCACGATCAGGCGCTGATAATGGACAGATTTTTCACGAATTCCATCTCACCCAGAATGCTGGGGCGCGGGTAATGGATGTGTTGGTTTTTGATCGTTCGAATGGTTTCAATTCCTTGCAAAGTGGCCTTGGCAGTTCGTAATGATCTGAAGCTTTGCCTGTAACCCAACAACCGTTT
Organism: Halocynthiibacter namhaensis; assembly: GCF_000812685.1. GTDB lineage: Bacteria > Pseudomonadota > Alphaproteobacteria > Rhodobacterales > Rhodobacteraceae > Halocynthiibacter > Halocynthiibacter namhaensis. The sequence goes on along the minus strand of NZ_JWIF01000063.1, from coordinate 5,534 downwards.
TAAAGCGGCGTGATCGCTTTCGATCCTATTGTTTCGCCACTTTTTATCGATGTGCTTAATACCGTCGAAATGCGGATCATACCGGAAATTTATATCGCGGATTACTTTACGATAGCTGGGTGCTTTATCCGTGATGATTGAAACAGGTCGGTGCAATCTAACACGCTCAATCGCCTTACTTAGAAAGGATTTCGCGGCCTTGGCATCACGTCTTGCGGTTAAACGAAAATCAACCAATTGACCATTCGCATCGACGGCGCGCCACAGATATCGCCATTGCCCACCTACTCGGAGATAGGTTTCATCAACGTGCCAATTCAAACTGGAACGGCATAGGTGCCGCTCGGTCCTTTTCGCAATTTCAGGCCCAAACTTCTGCACCCATCGAAAAACTGTTGAACGATCTAGGGCGATACCACGCTCTGCCAAAAGGTCAGTAACATCATGACATGAAAGTGGATAACGGCAATACCAACGCACCGCCAAAAGAATGATGCCCTGCGGAAAACGATGGCGCTTGAAGGGATTTCGACGTTTCATCTCACACCTCAAAATACAAAGTTTGACCAAACAAGTCAGTTAATGCAACAGCCCCCTTTTATCACTGCGCTTTGATCACGAGCAAAACAAGCCAGAGATTGACGATGGGTTCACGCTTGATGGCCGGATCGGTGGCGAACTGACGGAGACGCAGGAAATTGAAAATGACGCTATTGGGGAACTTGCGCTTGAGGATCAAAGCGAAGCATTCAAAGCATTCCGTGAACTTGGCAAAAAGAACCGCAATACTCAGATCACAGAAGCATTTGCGCAGTCCCTAAAAACCTCACGCGGTAATTTCATGGCGCGTATTGAAGCCGAGACCGGAGCCGACATTCGGGCAATCTGGACGCCAACGGTTGAGAACTGTTTCAAACGTCTAAAATCAGCACAGCTTGATGTGATATTTTTGGGCTGGCTTGAGTTGGATGAAACCAGCGATATTTTCAAAGGGTTTGCCAAATCGAAAAAGGGCGAGAAAAACATCATCATGCACAAGCTGATCAGTGATCAAGATTATCGTGACGCAGCGGGGGTCACGAAAGAGCAGGGCGCGGTTATTGATAGCTGGGTGCCAAATTGCTTTTGATCTGTGAAATGACAATTGAAAAAGGGGCTGGAGTTAATCCGGCCCTTTTGAATTATTAGTCGGGTAATGAAAGCAACAGCCACTGACCAACGACATCTAGCTTCTCAGCACCTGCATCTAGTTGGTCTTGAATTGCCATTCTTTCGTGTACTGGGCATCCGATTAAAGTCGCCGTATGATCAAGATAATCAACAGTTAATTCGTTTTCCCCTATGGGTTCACAAATTGTATTCGGAGATAAAAAAGTTTTATTAGAGAGCAGACCCGATGCGGCAGGTGGCGAGTACAGCCTAGGTTGTTCAATTGGAACATGATTTATTGGGTTTGTACATCCTGCAAGTAAAGCTATCAAACCACATATCGTAAATTTGGTTATATTCATATTATGTCCGTCCCCATCTTAATCCACACTATCGATGGTAACGCATTGTATCAAGGAACAAAGCGGACAGGCCGCTTAACCTTCAAATTAAGTGTATTGGTTGATTTGAAGGTATTATTAGGTGTCTGACCAAATCCCGACTACGCCGAAATTGGACCAGACTGGCGCTTTCGCTAAGAACACCTAAAGGCGTCATGCGTGGCGATGTGCGGGCTTATTTTCGTTGATCCATCTGCTCATGAGTTGGCGGCTTTTAAAGCACTCACGGGGAACATTTGTGCGCTTGATAGTGGCGACACGTTCGGCAAAGGCAACTTGTTTCGATGTCGGCAGATCGGATGAATGATTGCTTTTTGCCGAGGTGTGCAAATTGCGATCAATCCAACGAGAAAGCGCGATGCGCGATTGCTGAACGTCCCAAGGCAGTGTGATCGCGCGGCTGGATGCAATCTTACGTGCATAGGCCATTTGCTTTTGTGTCGGGGCCAACAAGATCGGGTTGGGCCCGCCGTATGGTGCGGGGCTATCTTCGCGAATTATATGAGCGGCAGCTTGCATAGTATCCTCCAAAATCTATAAGAACAAAATAAGAACATTTTAGGTAAATGTCAACGTGTCTGCCAATGCGCGCGGTGTTATAGAACGTGCCTTTGGCCCGTGGCGCAGTCGCGCGTCTTGTATCCAGTACCCGCCACCGAGGCCACGCGAGTTCGGGTTAGAGATTTAGAAATCCACGATTGCACTGCGTCACCCAGATGAATCTGGTTTCCTGCGTTACATCCTGTCTCCCAAAATCTCTAACCCGGTCGTGCGTCTCCGGTGGCTGATCGGGAATGCTCTGCTGATATTTGGAACTATATCCTCCGGATTGGCTCCAAAATAAACCCGCGTCAAGGAGTGAAAAACTTTTCGGAAACCTATCGCTGGGTTGAAAAGCTGCGCAGATTTTTGCGGGTTCCGATTGTGTTGATCTTAGTCATTCCAAAACTTTTCCGCCCAGCAGAGCTGGTGCCTTCGGCATCCCCGACCCGCCTTCATTTTTTAGCGGGATGCACGGACATAGACCAAAAATCAACATGTCACGAAGGGAAAACCAATGACATATGCATCAATCAACACGGCTGGCAAAACGCTGAAAACTGGTGATCAAGAATATTGGAACGAGGTGACGCGCAAAACACGGTTCAGGAATGTACATGTGGCGCTTGATCAAAACGTATCCAAAATACGGCCAACGATGATCTATGAGCAAAATGTGAATGATCACATGACTGCCATAAGAAATGCCGCACACCTGGAGGGGATCGGGTTTAGAACCCTCTGGGTGGAAGAATGCCTTGCTGCTCCAGAATATATCGGGAGACATGGACATCAGCAGAACGTTGGACCACTTGCGCGGGCAGTGCATCCCGGGCATTTGGTCCAATTGTCTACGCTGAAAGCGCAAAACGGTAGCATTGAAACAGAATGCTACCTAGCCATTAAAGAAATCAGAGGCTTTGCCCCTTTGGACAATCAATTCGGTGCGCATCCAAAAAAATCAGTTCCCGAAGTGCTAAGAGAACCGCTGTTTGGGATTGTCGCGCCGACGGAAGTAGAGGTTGAACAACATGGAAGCGTTGCCAACGTCCCCTCCATGAAAACCTACGCCATCCTAGACGCGGCGAAGGTCTTGCATTTGCCATTGTTTCTAGCCAACTCTGGTTTGAAATTTCGGTGCCTGTTCAAAGGTGAGACGGCTGATAAGCTTAAGAATGTCGCGCCCTATTTGGTCGAACTGGAAGAGAACAGCGCCTTCACCCGCGATATATTCACCAGTGCGGGTATGGCTTCAAATATGTGGGATCTCGATCCCGGTATATACATCAGATCACGTGCGAATTTCGATGATATATGGAGACACTTCAGAAAGTTCACACGCATCAAAAATGAAAAGGGAAAGTGGTTCCTATTCAGATTCTGGGAGGGTGCAACCCTTGGGGCATATTTTGAAAAAATACGTGAAAATCTGAATACAGTTTGGTGCTGGGAAGTGCTATATTCGGGAAGGGGTTCCGTGCATTCGATCTGTGTAATGTCAAACGATATGCATGGACCGACATGTACCCGTGCCATATTCGAATGTGACCGTAGGAAAGCTACATCTCGAAATTTCATTCTGACAGAGGAAGAATATCAGGCGCTGAACGGAGCCAAGTATAATTGTGACTTAGAAGTGATCGCCTCGAATGTTTTTGAAGCGGTATCAGCCTCAAAACCAAGCCTTTCCATGCAAGAATCTCTTGAAATCGTGAGAGAATGCGCAGCTCGATTCCGCAACTTTGGGTTTACCCGAATGGATCACATTTATACTTTTTCCTACTTAGATGTCATGCTCGGAGAGGGATTTGAAAGGAAAGATCCAGAGGGCACGCTATTTGAAATATGTGTTTCTGAGTTCCCATCAAATCAAAAATTCGGAGACCCAAGACTAGGTACAGGGCGACGTACCAACCTGGCATTGGAACAATTTCGGGAGATGATGACAAATTCTGGGGAAAACTTTTCGGCATGGGGCCGGCAGGCGTTGAAAATACAGTTTACAAGGCTTGCTTGGAGATCGGGACATTAGTGAGGGAACTCTCACCTGATGCAGAACCAAAAGAAATAATCTTGGATGTCTTTGGATTTAGTCGAGGTGCTGCAGCCGCCAGATATTTTGTGAACTGTTTCAATAAAGGGAGCGTGACATATTCAGAATATAGCATGTGGGATATTTTGTTTAATTCGCCCACAGTGCATGAAGCTGAGGTGCCCGAAGGACGGAATATTAAAATCAGATTTGTTGGTATCTTTGACACAGTAGCCGCGATTGGCCTTGCAACCAATTCGTACAATTATGACGTAAATGTCCATCTAGAAGATGGTGTCTCCGCGGAAAAGATTGTCCACCTCGTGGCCGATGAAAATGATGAATTCAGAACAAATTTCAGGCTGAACTGCAATACGCCAGACGGAGGTATTCAGAAGGTTTTCCCTGGAGCCCATACAGATGTAGGCGGGGGGTATCACACGGGGCCTGAAGAACGATTATTGTATAAATACTCAGGTATTTCCCGAAGTCGTACAGGAGCTGAAACTCTACTTACGCGTCAAAAAACGCAAATGGAGTTAGATCTGGCTGCCAATAAGGATTTACCTCCCGTAGTCACCAAAATGTTGGATGAAGGGTGGGCCACACAGTCGCAAATATCAGTTAAAGAATCGAGTATTGAGCGATTTATTATTCCGACAATGCCACCAGTAATAGATTACTCATTTGAAATCGCATACATAATGACACGGGAGCTGAGTAATAGACTGTCTCGTATTCCGCTACACTACATGCACCAACAAGCACGGGAAATTGATGGCTTCCCATTTTCAGACATGCTCTCGGGTCCAGACTACGATCTTCCCATGGATGATCCGGATATTGTTCTGGCAAAAGAGGCATTAATGGCGGGGGAACCTGTTGATCTCGTTGTGCATAAAAGGCTCCGCAACAAGTATGTACATTGCTCTAGCAAATTTGACGCCTTTATGGATGATCCAAACGCGTGGATGGGGTTTCGCCCACAAGGCGGTCTTCGTAGAAAAGAATATGCAAATGATAAAACAAAAGCGGAAAGGTAGCCCTAGGAGGAAATTTTACGCTTACCGATGCGTTAACGGACGAACTGAAAGGTGAATTGTAGGAGCGATTTTCAAGAACTCGCGCGGAGCCACCCAAACGGGCTGTTGCATTAACTGACTTGTTTGGTCAAACTTTGTATTTTGAGGTGTGAGATGAAACGTCGAAATCCCTTCAAGCGCCATCGTTTTCCGCAGGGCATCATTCTTTTGGCGGTGCGTTGGTATTGCCGTTATCCACTTTCATGTCATGATGTTACTGACCTTTTGGCAGAGCGTGGTATCGCCCTAGATCGTTCAACAGTTTTTCGATGGGTGCAGAAGTTTGGGCCTGAAATTGCGAAAAGGACCGAGCGGCACCTATGCCGTTCC
>NZ_JWIF01000062.1 GCF_000812685.1 Halocynthiibacter namhaensis | reverse complement strand
GGTGTATCTTGCCGTCATCCTTGACCTGTATGCTCGCCGCGTCATCGGATGGGCTATCAGTAACCGCATGAAGAAGGATCTGGCAATCCGGGCGTTAGATATGGCCGTTGCTTTGCGCCAACCACCGGAGGATTGCATTCACCATACGGATCGTGGTTCACAATATTGCTCAAATGAGTATCAGAAGCGCTTGTCCAAGCACGGTTTCAAGGTCTCGATGAGCGGCAAGGGAAATTGTTATGATAATTCTATGGTCGAGACGTTCTTCAAATCCATTAAGGCTGAGCTGATTTGGCGCAACCGTTGGGACACACGCCGTCAGGCTGAAGGCGCGATCTTCCAGTATATCAACGGGTTCTATAACCCGCGCCGTCGCCACTCATCGCTTGGCGGGAAAAGTCCCTTGGCTTTTGAGCGAAAGGCCGCATAAATGAGTTCAGAGACCGGAACGTAAGCGGGACAAGACCACTTAGTGATCCCCAATGTTCATAACGAGAGATTATCACTAAATTTTTTAGACGAATTTGTGGCACTCTGAAATTCTCCAAAAAGGACCGTTTGTGGAAGGGTTCACCGAAGCGGATGGTGTGGATAGCTTCTGCTCCCATCGGCGTCGCAATGCGCCATACTGCGGTTGTTATTGACTACTTATGAGAGGAGCTACCCAATGCAAGTTACAACAGTCGGCCTCGATTTGGCCAAGAATATCTTTCAAGTTCATGGAGTGACTGAGAACGGCGAAGTCGCTTTCAACCAAGCTTTGCGACGCGCGCAGTTGCTCGCATTCTTTGAGAAACTCCCACCCTGTCTGGTTGGCATGGAGGCTTGCGGCTCCAGCCATCATTGGGCCCGGGAGCTAAGTAAGTTGGGCCATGATGTACGTTTGATCCCAGCGATGTATGTGAAGCCCTATGTGAAGCGAGGCAAATCCGATGCGGTTGATGCCGCCGCCATTTGCGAAGCGGTTACGCGCCCAACGATGCGTTTTGTCGCGATCAAAACTGAGGAACAGCAAGGCGTCCTGTTTCTTCATCGCGCCCGTGATCTGATTGTTCGGCAACGAACTCAGTTAAGCAATATTTTGCGGGGCCTATTGGGTGAGTTTGGTATCGTGATTGCACAAGGGATCGGCAGCGCGATCAAGTTTGCGAAGGCCGTTCTGGATGGCGACAGGCCAAGCATTCCAGAAGTTGCCATCGATGTGCTTGCCAATCTGAGCAACCAGCTTGTTGCTCTACATCTTCGTGTGCGTTGGTATGAAATGCGTATGCAGCTTCAGGCCAAACAGGACCCGCGCGTGATGTTGCTGCGCACGATCCCCGGCGTCGGTCCAGTGACCGCGTCAGCAATTGTCGCAACAGCCGGAGACGCAAGTCAATTCAAGAACGGTCGCGAATTTGCAGCTTGGTTGGGTCTAACCCCACTCAATCGATCAAGTGGTGGCAAGGAGAAACTTGGACGTATCACAAAGATGGGGGACCGATACATCAGACGGCTGCTGGTCACTGGTATGACTTCTCGACTGAGGCAAATGAAGACGCATCCGGAACGCGTCGATCCATGGGCGCGAGCTCTGCTTGAACGAAAACCCGTCCGTCTTGCCACTGTGGCAATGGCCAACAAGACAGCGCGGATCGTTTGGGCCGTCTTGACCAAGAACGAATATTACAAACCGCATACTGCATAACTGAAGGGAAAACAGAACACACGAGACAGCAAGACCATTGAAATGATGGAGCACAGTCAGCCCGTCAGCCGAGACACCCCGTCGAATGTCCGGGACATCTTATTGTCCGAGAAGCGGTTTGGGACTTGGTTTGCGGAAACCATCAGGGCCAGCGGCCGCGTGCGCCGCGCAAACAGGCCGGACACACGTCTGCTTCTGACCAGTGCTAAAATCAGCTTCAAATATGTCTTGCTTTGCAGCGGCTATCCACACAGGTCATTGCCTTTCGCTGCGCCAAGTGGATTGCAGATGTTTTCTGCGGTTGCGAAGGTGCCCCGCTAAAATGATGAATGCAGACATTCAAAGGCCAATCATGCAAACCAGCCATGCTGCACTTCACACCAAGGACAGCAATGGGCAGATAGCAACCTTTGCAAAGTTACGCGGATGGCCCGTACTGGACTTTGACTGGCAATTTGGATGCTGCATTGCAGCTTCACCAAAGCCGACACATCACATTTTCAATGTGTTGTGGTTTCGCGTTCCCGATGGTCAGCCTGAATGCCCATAGTATAATGAAGAATGGGTCAGATCATCAGCCCATCCGTCACGTCGGCTAAGAAAGCTGTCTCAAGATTGGCGTGATCTTCGATGATAATCGTAAGCCCTTCGATCGCAATGGTTACCCCAATGCTGTTGTCATAACTGACACAAGTGGCAAGCCAGTCTTCAATATCGGTACCATCGCTCAGAAGATTGAGTCCACGCAAGTCAATCCGGTCATTTTCGCCACCGCCACATGTAAAGTCAGTAATGACGTCCTGACTGCCATCAAGATCGCCAGTCCGGAAAACGAACGTGTCATGCCCTTCCCCCCCAGTCAGAATATCGCTGCCGCTGCCGCCATAAATCTTGTCCTTCCCCTGACCGCCATCAACGATGTCATCGCCGGAATGGGCATTGATGTAATCGTTGCCATCACCGCCTTTGACGACATCGTTCCCGCTGCCGGATTTAATCCGGTCCTTCCCCTGGCCGCCGCTGACAATGTCATCACCTGACCCTGCATCGATGACATCGACACCAGATCCCGCGTCGATAGTGTCATCACCGGATCCACCTTTTATGATGTCATCACCCTTGCCAGCTGACAGTGTATCGTTCCCGGAACCACCACTCAGCAGGTCGTTCCCGTCACCGCCAAACAGAATGTCATCGTGCTTACCGCCATAAAGTTCATCGTCACCTTCATCACCGCTGAGCCAATCTTTTCCGCTCCCGCCACTTATAGTGTCCTTACCGATGCCTCCGGACAAAGTGTCATACCCGGCGGAACCATCCAGGATATCATCCCCTTCGCCGCCGTATAAAACGTCATCATCTTCCGGCAATGGATTGCCAAACTGATCAAAGCGGTTTCCGTCATCGTCATAGAAGGAAATGATGCCACTGGCTTCGCCACCAGGGCCTGCGCCACCGTAAATAACGTCGTCTTCAACGCCACCTGCTATAGTGTCTCCCAGGGACGCGCCGATAAGGGTGTCTTCACCCAAACCTCCGTAAATTTCATCCGCGCCACCCTGACCGTTGATCGTGTCATCATAAGTTAAATCCGGGTTGATGGTTGGGATCAGCTCAGGCGTGCGGATCAGCACAGAGGTAAAAACATCAACCTCTGTGAACGGGTCAATGGCGCGTGGGTCGAGAGCCCCGTCATTTGAATAAGCCCTAGGTGAAGCCGCCACCAGACGCAGATATTTGATGCCGGTATCAGGATCGGTTTCGATGCGATAAATACCACCTGAGGTGCCTGTGCTGTCATCCATATCATGATCACCGCCGTTCCCACCTGCGTAGAGATTGCCATCAGCGTCAATCATTAACGCACCAAATGTCAGGGCAGGCATACCGTCTTTCATTTCACCGTCAATCAGAGTGCCATCAATTTCAACCGACGAAAACTCGGGCACGCCCCCATCAGAAACTGCGGATATATCGATCGTGTATAACTTACCCGGCGCGCCCTCTGCGCTGGGTTTGACCAGACCATAAAAACACTGGTTGGCTGCGTCATAGGCCACGTCCCACATCTTGTCCGTGATCATATCTTTGGGGAATTTGAATGTTGTGGAAATCGGATTGCCGTCGCCATCAAAACTGTCAACATCAATCATAGTCACGCGGTCCATGCTGGAATGAAACGCCCAGAGATTGCCGCTGTCATCAAAATCAGCAGTCCAGGACCGATAGGGCGTGGACCCCATAGAATAACTGTTGCCTTCGGCATCCATCATCACAAGGTCAGCCGTTGAAACCGCATTCCCAAGTGAATCGGTGCCATTTGCCACCGCAATGCCGTAGATCATGTCATCTTCCATATTGAAGCCGATGGCGTTGATTTTCACGGTCGCTTCCGTGCCGGCCTCTGAGTAGGTTTCGCTTTCAGGATCAAAGACATGCAACTGCCCTTCAATCACCTGGTAGATGTTGGTTTGGCCTTCCGCGAAGGCTTTGACGGTTACGGTTTGCCCTTCGACCTCCATGTCTTTGTCATAGTGGAAAACAGGGCCATCGGTATTGATGGTCGGGCCGGTTGGCTCAGAGGTGCTTTCTGCGGATCGAAAGGTCAATTCACCAGTTTCGCCAGTGCCGGTAAAGGAAACCTCATGGGCTTCAAACACGGCGCTATTTGTGTCGAAACTGTCAATGATCTCGCCGTTCCAGATGACTTCAATCGCGCCACTGATTGTGCCTGAGCCATAATTTGCGGCCAAGTCAAAGCTGATACTGTAGTTGGTGCCGTTCTGAGTCTCTACTGTTTGGCTCATGGACGTATGTCCATCGGCACCGATGCTGACATCCCACACACCATTTTCACCGTATTGGGAAAAACTGGTGGAACCTGCGCTACCCTCAAGTAAATTTTCGACCAAATAATCCCCGTGAATGGTATCCGCCCCCCCGCCGCCTGTGATCTGGTCATCTCCAGCAAGACCAATAATAACGTCCTCTGCAGCGGTGCCTCCCAGCGTTTCTGACGTGTTGTTTCCGATGAGATTTGGCATGATGTTCTCCGTATAAATATTGTTCTAGATTGTTTTGTGATCTGTGTTACCAACCAATGCCTTCGTAATTTTCCGCGCATTGCGTGACAGAACTGATACGAACAAGATCTAGAACCGGACGCTTGCCAGCCCGGGCCACGGCGCGGCGGTAGGTGTCATTTGCATGGGTCACGATCAATGCGTCTGATTTTTTCAAAACATCACTGATGTCCTCTTGCAGGATATCAGGCAGATCGGCAGCCAAAGCTTGCAGGCCTGGACTTCCGTGGCGCACATACCCCATCTGGCCGGAGATCGGCGTGTCAGAAGTGATCGCCATGTCGTGTGCAACGATCTCAATCCCTTCAGCGGTAAGGGCAGCCATAACTTCAAGTATGGGGCTTTCGCGCAGATCATCCGTGCCGGGTTTAAAGGCGATGCCCAGAACCCCAACCCTTTTCACACCAGTGCGGCGTACCATTTCGATGGCGGCCTCAATATGGGCTTTGTTCGAGCGATCCAGAGATTGAATCAGAGGCAAATCAACGCCCATATTTGAAGCGATATGAGCGACGGCGCGGACTTCTTTTGGCAGACACGACCCACCATAGGCAAAGCCAGGTTTCAAATAACATGGACCAAGATTAAGCTTGGTATCTTGAATGAAAACATCCATCACATCATGACCATCAACGCCCAAAGATTTACATAACCGGCCGACTTCATTGGCAAAACTGACTTTGGTCGCATGCCAGATATTGTCGACATATTTCACCATTTCTGCGGTTTCGATCGACGTTTGGATCACATTTTCGTCCACGGGCAGGTAAATCTGGCGCATGATATTGGCGGTCTTTGGGTCAGTTGTGCCAACCACGGTTTTGGGCGGGGTGTAGAAGTCGTCCACCGCAACACCTTCGCGTAAAAATTCAGGGTTAAAGCAGATACCAAAATCTTTACCCGCCACTTTACCAGATATTTTCTCAAGAATTGGGGTCATAAGACCCAAAGTGGTGCCTGGCGGGACAGAACACCGCATGACGACGACGTGAAACTCTGTTTTCCGGGCCAGACCTTTACCAATGGATCGTGCGGCGGCCTCGATATAGCTGTAATCACAGCCCCCATCTTTTGCGGTCGGCGTGCCAACAGATAGAAAGGTAACATCCGTGTCGCACACAGCCTGAACCAGGTTATCAGTCGTCGAAATAAGACCGCTCTCAACGCCAGCAGCAAGCATTGTATCAAGGTTTCTTTCGTGAAATGGGGCAACACCCCGGGCAATCTGTTCAAGCTTCATCCGATCAACATCTACCCCCAGAATAGAGTGTCCAAGGTCAGACAAACAGGCACAAGACACGGCACCAACATAGCCAAGGCCCACAACACTGATTGCGGGTTTTTGCTGGATCGCCTGAAGGGCAACCGGGGTTGCACGGGTCATATCATGTTGGGAAATGTTCATCATCTTCAGGTTCCTTATTCAAATAATGATTGCGTTAAGAAACAATAACCTGCTGTTTTAAATTGAGTTTCTGGGAAAGGAATATGGAAAGAAGCAAAAGTCTTCCCGACCTATACTTTTGATGTTTCGGGTGCGAATTTGAAATCGCCTTGCCAAAACAAAAATCCCGCAAGCGGTACAGAACGCCTGCGGGAATTGCCTGACAGGTAAGCGGGGTGCGTGTCAGACAATATAGTGCCCGGTCTAAGCCACATGTTCCTCAACGCGGGCGTATACATCTTCATAGCGGATGATATCGTCTTCCCCGAGGTACGATCCGGTCTGAACTTCGATCAAATGCAGATCCACTTTTCCTGGATTTTCCAGACGGTGTATTGCCCCCAGGGGGATGTAAACCGACTGATTTTCCGTCATGAGAGTGATGCTTTCATCTACTGTCACATTGGCGGACCCTTTCACCACCACCCAGTGTTCGGCACGGTGGACATGGCTTTGCAGGCTAAGGGCTGCCCCTGGTTTGACCATGATGCGTTTCACCTGAAACCGCGCGCTGAGACTAAGGGTTTCATAGTAACCCCAGGGACGATAGCAACGATCAAATTCTTCGGCTTGGGGGACCTCTTTTTCTTTCAGGGCCTGAAGGGCCTTTTTTACCTGCTCACTGTCATCGGTACGCGCTACAAGGACAGCATCCCGGGTCGCAATTGCGGTGATCCCCTCCAGACCGATACCAACGAGTTCCATATTCGCATCAACTGATCGCAGTTGCGTATCCGAACAGTTCAGTGCCGTCGTGTTGGCGCTTAATACATTTCCATCACGATCGCTGGGGCTGTCTGTCATCACAGATTTCCAGCTTCCAAGATCCGACCAACCGCAATCCAATGGGATTACCGTAAGCGTTTCAGCCGCTTCCATTACAGCATAATCAATGGAAATATCTTCACACCGCGCCCAGGCGTCCGGGCCGAGGCGTGTAAAGCAAAGGTCTTCTTTGGCCATGGCAACAGCTGCGCGGCAAGGCATCAACAAAGCGGGGGATAGCTTTTCAAAAGCGTCGATGATTGCGTCGACGCGGAACATAAAGATCCCGGAATTCCAAAGGTGCCGCCCGCTGGCAAGCATGGTTTCTGCCACATCAATTTGCGGCTTTTCGATAAAAGAACGCAACTCAACAGGTTCAGGAACAAAACCTTCCAATGGTTTGGCAAGCCCCAGGTACCCATAACCGGTTTCCGCACGCACAGGGCGAATGCCAAACGTCACAAGTTTTCCTTCAACCGCTGATTTTTCGCCAGCTTTAATTGCGGCCATAAAAGCGTGCTGGTTCACTACGACATGATCTGAAGGCGCCACCAGCAATACGGCGTCGGGTGTGTCTTCATGCGCCAGAGCGGCGGCAAGGATCGCAGGCGCAGTGTTACGACCTGTCGGTTCAATCATGATCGACCCGGGCGCCACGCCAATATCATCCAGTTGTTCCGCGGCGATAAAGCGAAAGTCGCTATTTGTCAGAATTGTCGGGGCCTCAAATTCAGGGCCAGAAAGACGCTGTGCTGTGGCCTGAAACAAGCTTTCCTCGCCAACCAATTCGGTGAATTGTTTGGGGTAAGCTTTACGGGACAAGGGCCAAAGGCGGGTGCCGGTGCCACCGGCAAGAATGACGGGAATAATCATCTGTACATCTCCGTTTTAAATACTGTTTCTCACAGGATCAGTGTAGGACGATGTGGATTGATGAGCTGCTGTGCCAAAGGTGATCTGACAGGGGAAATGGCGTAGTCATGCGCCTAAAGGATAGGCGTTAAAAAGGTGATGGCACCAGGCCGATGTAGATCGCAAGGCCCAAAACAAACCCGCAAGCTGTTGTAAGTAATTGAAATTTCGCCATGCCATTTTGCAGAGACGCCTTGAGGCTTATCCCGTGCCCGGTTGATTGATTGCCCCGGTTTGACCAGTTTTGTTTGCTGAGGTGAAAGATCATATACACTTTCACAGCCGCATTGGTCACTTGATTGATATACAGAATAAAAGGCCAGCTCAGATCGATGGTACGACTATATCGGAACAAGAACAGGCACAGCAGAATGCGGCTGGCGATCACCCAGATCAGGCAACTCCAGAAATATACGGGGTCTATGAATGACCCTAAAATGGCAAGAATTGGACTGACCAACATGGTCCACATGGCGATACGTTGATCAACAATACACCACCAGATAAAAGGGTTTACCTGTCGTGGCCCAAGCGCAATCGCGCGGCGTCCATTGCGGAGCATATTGCCTGACCAGCGGCGAAAATTCTGCACCATGCGTTCGAAACCATTCTCTTTGATCACCTCGATCGTATAGACAGTAGCATCCGGCACATAAGTCATTTTTGCGCCACAGGTCAGCATGTAATACCAGGTCGATTTGTCGTCCCCCGACAGAAACCGAAACCGCCCCCAAAGCCAGTGATTCAGGTGGTCTGCTTCAATTGTGCGAATGAATCTTTCGGACATGATGTGTTTGGCACGAAACATCGACATGCGGCCGGTCAGGGTCAAGACTTTGTCAGACAGCGCATGACTTTGCATCGCCAAGCGACGCTGGGCAAACCGCATATTCAACCAGCTTTGGATCCAGGCCGGGCCGTAACAAATGACCTCTTCATTGGTGGTGAGGGCCTGAAGATCTGGATCCACACCAAACATCGGCATGGTCTTTTCCAGCACATCCGTGCCGTAAAGCGCGTCCCCATCCATAAAGATCACCAGATCATCAGGTTGCGCGCCCGCCCGATTGATTGCACGTAAAATCAAGCCGATCGCCATGCGTTTTCCCGGCTGGTTCTGGCGCACGAAAACAAGCTGCGCGAGATCACCAGAGATATCTGCGGCGTGGGTCTCAACAAATTCGCGGATGATCATTTCATCATAGACGGATCCCGTTCCTATATAGAGCGTCGTCGGAATACCTTCGCGTTTAATTTGCGCCAAAATGGACCCGATCACACGTTTTGTAATGGCAGGTTCTTCAAAGTAAGTGGTCATCTGAATGTGCAGATGGGGGGGACGCCAGCCACTTTCCCAAAGTTGAGATGCACGCGCGCGCATCGCAGGCCATTTTGATTTCTGGTAGATTTCGGCGCGGACCGCATGATTAAACCACCATCCAAACCGCCATATGCCAAGCGTACCCAGGGCAATCGTGATATGCATTAAGTCAGGTTGGAAAAACCGATTGGACACGCCTGTCAGCAACCAGGCTATAACAAGGATCATGCAGCCCAGGGTGAACAGCTGTAGCAGACTCCATTTCCGGAAGCCCTTTACCTCTGGCTTTGAAAACGCGCGCAGTCTTACGGTCAGATCTTTGTCAAAGCCATATTCTGTTTCAGGGAATGACATGACTTAGTGCTCCTGACCAATCAAGGACCAAAAATCTGCCCAATCTTTCGAGGCACTTAAGGTTACCGGGGCATTGGTGCGGAACGTGTGACGGGTTTGTGTCACATTCATATCGTTGAAAACGACAGATACAATGATACCAAAGTCATCAGATATATCGGGATCGATACTGGCCTGAATATCAGCAATCGTCCCGGTAATCGATCGCGTTTTCCCGGCTTCTGAAAACCGAATGCGAGATTGCATCCCAATATGAACGGTCTGCGACATCTCTTCACTAAGCCAGGCCCGGACCATACGTGGACGATTTTCCTCAATCGTGATCGCCAGCATGCCGCGCGCGATATATTGATCTTCAAATACGTCAATCTGTTGAATTGTACCTGCGGTGGTAGCCACAATATCGACTGCATCCATCGCATCTTTGTGATTTCCAAGTTCACGCTTTAAACGCCCAAGCGCATCGTCTTGAGCCTGGATCTCGACGTCCAGCCCGCGCAGAATATCATAAAAAGGCCCTTTTGCGAGGCGGGCAAGGTCATCAAAATTACGAAGGTCATGCCAGGCATTGATGACGTCATCAAGATCCCAACCCGAAAAGAAGTTCCGGTCGTTAAGTGATGCGACTGTCTGATTGTAGGCCTGCAAAAGGACGCGACGTGTTGGGTCGCCGGTGTTCAAATGCACCTGACGTGTGTTTTCCAATGTCTGCAGACGCGTTTCTGCAGCGCTTATCCTGCCGCGAATATCTGTCAGCTTAGCATCATGTTCAGGCAGGTTCAGCCGGATCAGTGTCTGGCCACGCTGAACTTCATCCCCGATGGCCACAAGGATTTCATCCACATAGGCCGCATCCGCATTTCTGTGTTCAGCCAGGGGGGCCACGACACGGGCATGCATCAGAGAAACCTGTGATATGCGGGTCCAGATTTGTTGACCAATCAGCCCAAAAACCATCACGCTGAGTATTAGATAAAAGGCGACATTCCAGATTACGCGCAGAAATTGGGGAGAGGCCCGCGCGGTGTCGCTGGCTTTTTCATCATCAGTTTCCCCCATTGGCACCAGATCAACTGGTGTATCAAGGCTGGTGATCATATCACCCGTGCTTACCATTTTTCCTGATAAAATTGAGCGGTAAAAAGTCGCTAATGTTTCACGTTGTCGGCCCGTCAGATTTTTGAATTTCAGGTATGTGTCCTGTGTGTCGGTTTCAAACTCAACGAAAAACTGAATATCCACACCTTGAAAAGGGATGCTGAGCAGGCCTGACTTTGGCAGGATATCTACCGCTTCCGGGTAATCTATCCGGTCAAGGGACCAATGTTTTATTGTCACGATCTGACCTGCCTCAAGCGTAAGCTTAAGCGGGGCAGAGACTTGATAGGAAAGCTCTGACATGGGACGTTCGTGTCGAACTTGCACAGCTATTCCCCTTCTGTCGGTTCCTCATTGGTGTGGTTAAATTGCAAATTCACCCGGCGAGAGAGCTTATTCAAATTCAGCATCTTTTGCGATCAGCGCTGCCTGGGTTCGGTTTTTGGCGTTTAGTTTTTTGCACAGGGTGCGAACGTGCAGCTTGATCGTGACTTCCTGCAAATCCAGATCACGCGCTATTTCTTTGTTGGAATGACCCTGACACAAACCACGCAATACCTGACGTTCCCGCTGGCTAAGTTGTTTTGTGAATTCGGTTTCCGCTGTTTCACCTATATCCGCCATGACGTTGTGGGGTACGTAAGTTTCCCCGGCAACCATGAACCGCACTGCATTCATAAGCGACTTGGCCCCCATGGTTTTGGGGATGTATCCGACGGCACCTGCTTCTAATGCATCTTGTGCAATCCGGTTAGGCGCGGTTCCACTGAGAATTGCGAAGGATTGCCCGGGATGTTGTTTGATCGCGTCTTTCAAGCCATCCAAACCATTCATGCCTGGCATGTTGAAATCCAATAAAACCAGATCAAACGGGCCTTTGTTGGTCAGAACTTTCATCGAACTCATGTAGTCCGGTGCGGTGATAACCGCCGCCCTACCTTCGGTTTCAAGGTAGGCAGAAATCGAATCCCGCACCATTTCATGGTCATCAGCGATTAAAATGCGCATTTGGAAAATATCCTTTTATGAAACATGGTTCCCCCGTCGTATTCTTAAAAGTTGGGATCGTAGCAGTATTGCACGTTTCCCCATCCTTGCTGGTCGTTATTCAGGGCAGGTTTGATATTTCTTTTAGGTATACAATACATACGAAAGGATAGGTATCTGATCCTATGCACCTATTCTGACTTTTCAAACCGAACTAACCTTACCTGATGTAATGAGATTATAGACAGGGGAGGTTGCCCAATCATGAATCGTATTTTTCGCGTCATAAGCACGATAATCGCCATTTCTGCCGCAAATGTGGCATTCGCGGGTGATGTTCTTTTAACTGTTTCCGGCAAAGTTTCGACATCAACAGATAATAATCTGTGGGAGTTCGACAGAGCTGCCTTAGAAGCGCTGCCCACCGCAACGATCAAGACAACAACAATCTGGACGGACGGTTTGCAGGTTTTCGGCGGGGTCTCATTGGCGGTGCTGTTGGATCATATCGGTGCTGAGGGGGGAACAATTCTTGCGGTTGCATTGAATGATTATGCCGTTAGAATTCCAGCAGCTGACGCAATTGAGGACGGGCCAATCATTGCCTATCAACGTAACGATGTGGCCTTATCCGTCCGGGATCGCGGGCCGCTGTGGATTATATATCCGTTTGACAATAACGAAATATACAGATCGGAAGAATATTATTCGCGCAGTATCTGGCAACTGGATCATATCGTAATCGAAGATTAAGGGGATAAAGATTTCTAAAACACTCCCCCCCCACATTATTAGCCGATGGCGCATGGTTTTTGTGGCTTGCATGATTGTGATCAGCGTTGCCTTTATCGCCCCGCTAGGACGCACAGTTGTAACTGACCTCGCGTCCCTTTCACGTGCAGAAAACGACGACATAAGTTGGAATGTTGCTCAGGTGGAAATCGAACTTTTGCGCATGCAGAATGCTGCATATGTAGCCATGAGTGACCTACAAACTGATTTTTCATCCTTCAGGCAGCGGTATGATATATTTTACAGCCGAATGTCGACATTGTCGCAAAACGCGTTCTACCGCTCTCTGGAAGACGACAGTCGTGCACAGGATTTATTCACTTCAGCACGCGATTTTCTGGCAACGGTGACACCCGTAGTCGACGGTCCTGATGATCGCCTGCGCGCAAGACTTCCCCTGATCCAAACCCAGATTGACGTATTGCGTCCAATGCTGAGACAGCTCGCTCTCATTGGGCTTGAACATTCGGTAAATCAGGCATCCGCACGCCGTGATAAACTTACCAGCACTTTGATCCGTCTGGCAGTGGCAAGCTTGTCGCTGGTCCTGGTCCTAGTGGTTGGGTTCGTCATTTTGCAAAAGCTAATCCGGGCACGCGAACACATCCTGAATGAAAACCTCGTCATGCGATCACGTTTTGAAGCGGTGGTCAGCTCTTCTCTGAACGCGGTCCTTGTTGTTGATGTTCATGGAAAAATAATTGAGTTCAACGGATCAGCCGAAACTATTTTTGGATATTCTCGCGATAAAGTGATTGGTGAAGAGATGGCCGAGCTAATCGTGCCAGAACACCTGCGTGAGATGCATCATCTGGGGATGCAGAGATTTCTTGATACGGGCGAAAAGAAAGTCATTGGTGCTGGGCGGGTACGCTTGGAAGCCATGCGTAAATCGGGCGAGGTTTTCCCTGTTGAACTGTCAATTTCACTGGCCGAAGCGGGTGGTGTGCGCGTGTTTGTATCCTATCTGCGTGATATTACACAGGAATTAAAATCTGAGGATGAATTGCGCAATGCACGCGATAAAGCCCAGGCGGGCGAGAAAGCGAAATCCGAACTGTTAACCGTGATGAGTCATGAGATGCGCACCCCCCTGAATGGCATTCTTGGCTCTCTTGAGTTGATTGACCAAACAGCGATGGACGCGCGGCAAAAACGTCACCTCAATTCGATTGCGGTATCGGGAGAATTATTGTTGTCACATGTGAATGACGTCCTTGATCTGTCCAGTCTGACGGCAGGCAACGGACTACCGGAACAAACATTGTTTGATTTAAAAGGGGTGGTTCAAAACGTCGTTGACAGTTTATTGGCCAGTGCGGCACAAAATGACAACAGCTTGCAGATCAATTTCCTCACCCCTAATTTGCATACGGTACAAGGCCATAAATCTGCTTTGCAGCAATGTCTGGTAAATCTTGTGGGCAACGCAATCAAATTTACGAAGAACGGCACGATTACCATTGAGGTCGAAAGATTGTCTCAGGATGATGTTTTTGAGATCCGGGTTTCAGATAACGGTGCGGGTATTTCCTCTGAAAACCTGCCACGCGTGTTTGAAGAATTTGTCACACTTGATGCCACATATACGCGGGAAAATACCGGAACAGGTTTGGGCCTGGCGATCACCAGACGCCTGGTCGAAGCAATGGGCGGTGAAATCTCTGTCGACAGCGTGCTTGGTGAAGGCAGCATGTTTACAGTGCGATTGACATTGCTATCGGCAAGCCCGATCGGAAATCTTCGGCGACCTCAGCCAGAGAACAGCCCTGCAGTAAATGCGGATGGGCTGCGTGCCCTCATTGTTGATGACAATGAAATCAACCGTCTTATCTTGGTGGACATCTTGCAGGATATGAAATTTGATGTCGTTGAGGCAGCAGATGGATACGACGCGATAAAGCGGGTGACAGCGGGTTATTTTGACGTTGTATTTCTGGATATCAGCATGCCCGGAATTGATGGCATAGAAACGCTAAATCGTATCCGGCAGCTGGATGTGACATGGCGTGATTTACCTGCCATTGGGGTGACAGCACATGTCTCACCAAGTGATCATGACGTTATTTTAAAGGCCGACTTTTCGGATCTTTTGCTGAAACCGGTTGACGTGCCCAGATTGCAGAAGCGGCTTGCGATGGTTCTTGGGCTTAAGTCAGATACGGTTCCCGCAGCAGATATCGACGATCAGGTTCATGACTTTATAAGGCGATTTGGACCGGTCAAATATGATCAATCTGTACTTGAGTTAAAACAAGGTGTTACAAAATTACTGCATGACTTCGATCAGCCGCCTTTGCTGTCCCCCGAAATGAAACAATGCGCACATAAGCTTGCAGGAACCGCCGCGATCCTGGGGGAAACGGAGCTGCACCACGTATTGCAAGAGATCGAAGCATGTAAAAACATTGAAGGTTTGATTGAATGTTTCAATACGCTGCGGGCTCAAAACACAACAGTAGATAAAGCCGACCACGGATCGTAACAAATCACCTGCTGTGACAAGAAAAGATAGTGGTGAAAGCCGTTATCAAAAGGTTAATTTAATGATCACTTAGGGCTGAGTGATGTCATGTCAGCTTAGAATCCACTATTGATTAGTGGCCCGCAAAGCTCAGCAATCTGATCTCCCCGTCGGTTAAGTCTTCTTGGCGATCGAAACGCAATCTGATGCTTTCCGGACGCGCCGTTCCGAGCATCCCTATGTCGACCCACCAGTCGGCAAATTGACCATGCGCCGCCATAGAGCTCTTGCGTCGTAGTTGGATGGTTTTCATTCGGCCGTTTGGAAATGTCAGATCCACCTTAATCCACCGGACACTCAACGTGTTCAAACGGACATGGAGTAGCTCAGCCGTACGGGTTTCTAACGGCAACTGAAACGACGCCGCGCCGTCAGTTATCGTGTGGAACTGGCTCGTGATGACCTCACTGTTGGATGCGCGTAACACGCCAAGCAACTGGCGCAGAGCGCTGGCCTGAGGTACTTCGGTGTAAGGAAACTCCCAGATCACCAACTCGGGTGCGTCATCGTCAAAACCGCCGGAAAGGGCAAATGCTTCAAGTGGGCCAATCAACCCGCCACCAGACACAGAAGCGTTGATGATGTCCTGACCCAAAGCCGATGATATCGCATCCGCAACTTGATATTGGTCACGTTTATAGCGGTCACTGAAACTGGTACCAAAGAGCATTGACCCGGGTACATCACTGGTTTCATCCAACAGACCAGGGCTGTTTTCCTCACGCACAACTGAGTAATCAAATTGGTATGTTGCTTCAGCATCACCACGATGCCCGCATGTGGCATCCACAATATCGCTGAGCGAGCCGCGTTCATCAAACACGCCATTGTTCGGCATATCGGACAGGTCAAAACCCGGGGCGACATTCAGAGCTTCAGCGAGCGCCAAGGCACTTCGTGCTGCACCCGTGTTTGTCCAATGTGTATCACGGCGAAAGTAATAGTCCGTCGCAGGTTCAGCCGTGGCGACCTGCAACAAATTGGGCACCACAGCCCCGGCTGATCGCATTTGTTCGAGGAATTTTTCAAATGACACGGCTGCTTCATTCACATTGTAGATACCTGATGCACCAAGTGTTTCATTCACAATCTCCTGGCCAGCAATGACAGCACGCGGGGGAGCGACCATGATCGCAAGCGAGATATTGCGGCGCTCAAATTCTCCAATGACCGCACGCATAAGGCTTTCTGCCTCGGTGGACATCATAAAATCCGGATCCAGCTGA
Source organism: Halocynthiibacter namhaensis (assembly GCF_000812685.1). Lineage (GTDB taxonomy): Bacteria > Pseudomonadota > Alphaproteobacteria > Rhodobacterales > Rhodobacteraceae > Halocynthiibacter > Halocynthiibacter namhaensis. The sequence continues at coordinate 3,902 of NZ_JWIF01000062.1, read as the reverse complement.
TCTGATGTGAAAATCCAACCGTTGTCCGTATTGCTGTATATCGGTGCCAGTCGTTTATATCGGTCTGCAAGTTGGCTTTCATGCATCAGCGCATCACAATAGGGCGCACTAAATGCAGAGGTTGCGAATAGCACCGTCGCGGTAACAGATAAGAAAAACAAATTCATGTCATATCCTCCATATTGATGTAGCGTTCTGGAATTTCCCAAATGACGACTTCGGGAAGTGTCTTGGCGGTTGCCAGTGTGTCCAGGAACCTGCGCATTGGACTGAGCGGGCCGTTGCCTTCTTCGGCATAACTGATCAGATCAAGTCCAAGTTCCTGACGCAGAAAACCAGGGAAATTGAATTCCTGGCGTGCAGAAAAGCTGGTCCCAACCAGGGCGACGGGGACTTCAGTATCGCCAAACATCGCGCTGGCATCCGCGATATTGGCCGTTACCGATGGGCGAATGCGTTCGATTGTTGGCCCGGTTATTGAACGAAAAGGGCCGGTATCGATGAATGTCAGCAGATCGCCCTCAAACGGTTCGGACGTGGATGTGGTCGTTCCAAACGCATCACGGCCGGACATCTCAAGTTTCCGGGCGATTTCCTGTGCAGATACCCTTGCGCCGTGGGGGCTCCAATGGGTGTCGGTGATCATAAAGGTTTCACCATCCTCGCGCCCGGCCATCAGAACCGCGCGCAAATCAATTGCCGTTAAGCCGTGCCTGCGAAGGAGCGTTTGCAATGCCGCATATCTGGCTTCAAGACCTATCATACGGTCATGATCAAGCTTGTCAGAATAGATCCTGGATTTATCAGGTACGATTACGGGTATCAGTTGAATATCGTACTGGTTCAAGTGACGGGAAACCTCAAGAAGCTCGGCTTCAAAATCAAATGCCTCCGGAAGCACAAACTCTTCAGTTGTGAACAGCCAGCCGTCTTTACCTGATACCACTTGTGTGCCTGTCTGCCCAAGAATGCCATATCCAAAAGCATTCCAGACATGAATTGCCCGGCTGCGCAGAGGCAGGTTCTCGGTGAATTTATCTTCAACCGCACGTTGGTACTGCCCGGCCCAGGGCGTTCGATCGTATAGCCGCAGATCCGTGCGTGCCAAACCCACAGCGCCAACACCGATCGTCAATGCCGCAATCGTTATGGTGCTTATCAGCTGCGATTTTAAATCATGCATTATCACGTCTCCTAAAATTGAAAGTAGAGGAATGGAGAAAAGGTGCGGGCCATCATCACCATTGTGCAAAGGCCAAACAGGAACACCGATGTGACATGCGGCAATGCCCCTTTCATCCGAAATTCCGCAAGGTGGTCAAATGTGAACAAACACGCAATAATCAGCATGATGAATTCGAGCGGCTGATTGAAATGCACTGTTTGTGGGCTGATTGCGATGCCATTTTTTCCAATCATGCCCGCGTATATGGCAAAAGCGTCCGAAACGTTGGGGGCGCGAAACATCACCCAGCCCAGCATCACAACCAGCATCGTAAGAGGCCAGCCGAGATAGCGTGGCCAGATACTTGCCCGGCGTGTTTGTGCATGCTGCGTTTTCCAGCGCTCCAGTGCCAGAAAGGTTCCGTGCCAGCCGCCCCAAAGGATAAAGGTCCAGTTGGCCCCATGCCACAAACCGCCCAGCACCATCGTCAGCATCAGATTGCGATAGGTTTTGAACGTGCCCTTTCGGTTTCCCCCCAGCGGTACATACAGGTAATCACGCAACCAGTTTGACAGGCTGATATGCCAACGTCGCCAAAACTCGGTTATGGATTGGCTGACATAAGGCGCGTTGAAGTTTTCAACAAAGCGAAACCCGATCATAAGGCCTAGACCGATGGCCATTGCGGAATAACCTGCAAAATCGAAAAACAGTTGCATTGAATAGGCCAGGGCACCCAGCCAGGCCTCAACCATAGTTGGTTGGGATAATGCGAACATGCGATCGGCCATCGGTGCAATGCTATCTGCAACCAGGAGTTTCATCGCAAGGCCTGTCACAAAACGACCAACCCCGGCCGTGAAAATTTCAAAGCTATGCCTGCGCTCTGAAAACTGATCGGCTAGGTCTTTATATCGAAGAACCGGCCCCGCGATAAGTTGGGGGAATAGCGCTGTAAATGCCAGGAAGTCAGTCAGATTGCGCGCGGGAGGGGCATCTTTTCTGGCGACATCTACAATGTAACTTATCGACTGAAACGTCAGAAACGAAATACCGATGGGCAAGAGGATCTGTATCGCAGGTGATGTCGTAACCCCCAGGATGTTCAGGGCCGGCGCCATATTCTCAAGCACAAAATATGTATATTTAAAGTAGGCTAACACAGCGAGGTCCAGCGCGACCCCGATCCCAATGGCCCAATTGCGTTTTTGTTGTGTACGACTGGTTATAGCCAGGCTGGCTGCGACGTAGCTGATGACAGATATGCCGACCACCACCAACAAATACCCCAGTTTCCACCAACCATAAAATACGTAGCTGGCAATTAAAATAAGCAGAGATCGATGCGGTAAAGGCGCAAGATAATAGGCTGTTAAAAACAGCGGCAAAAATACAAACAAAAAGATGGGCGATGAGAAAACCATTTTTGTTCACTCCGCCGCGACAACCGGGCCAAAGGTATTTGGGATCATCATGGTGTCATCACCGGCGACAACAAAGGTTATATTTTGTCCCCGCCGCAATGTGACGTCGAATTCCTTTGACCCGTGACTTGCCACCACCTGCAGGGTGGTGGTCACCGGATTTACGGCCCTTATTGCGGCTGTCTTTGGGGCGACCTCTTCCATAACGCCCGGGCCGCCCCCGGACACCACAACCGATGCGTCACTGTCATCTGCATTGAGAAGGATCAGGTGAACTTTAGAGGTTCGTTCTCTCGGTGGCTCAGAAATAATGGCCACCTGTGCGCTCTCAATTGGAATGATACTGTAATAGCCCCCTGGGCTGATATTGGTGAAAAAGCCAGCCGAAATGGCAACATAAGTGTTCGAAGGTAAGTCTCGTTCAGCAAGCGACATACCCCACACTGGCTCTGACCAAGGAGCATCATCTCCGATCCAACGAATGAAGACGGAATCTGCGGGCGGAGGCGTTCCATAAAGCCCTGTATCAATCGTGTCGGTTAAGCCGGGTTTCGCGCAAAAGACTGCAGCCATAATTACACCAGTAGATAAAATCCGCATCGCATAAACTCCTTCGATCAGGAGGATAGGCGATAGGAACCGTTTACCGTTGAACGCATTGGATTAAGCCAACTGTACAGAAGGATATAGTGTTCGGTTCTTACATTTATCAAACCAAACGAGACTAGTTTTCCGGTTATTTGGTTGTACTAAATATTGTGCAATATGGCCTCGGTTATTTAGAGAATCCGACTTCCGCTCAGGGCTTATTCTGTTGAAAAACTCGCAGTTTTCACGGCACTGCATCACAGGATGAATAGCTCTTGTCCTGATTTCACAGGACGGTTCTGGCCTGAATTGAGTTCGGGGCTAGTTTGGCTAACTTTTTGAGGTTCTGAGCGGTTGCTGCGAGGATAAATTCGCCATGAGCGCCACAAGGCCCACGCAATCGGAGCCGTCCTAAGCCGTGAATACGTTTCAGATGGGCGAATGACATTTTGGTCTTGTCACGGTTACGTTCCGGTCTCTCAACTCATTTAGGCAGCCTTTCGTTCGAAGGCCAAGGGGCTTTTGCCACCTAACGATGAATGACGCCGTCGTGGATTATAGAACCCATTGATATACTGGAAGATGGCCCCTTCAGTCTGGCGTCTGGTTTCCCAGCGGTTGCGCCAGATCAGCTCTGCCTTGAGCGATTTGAAGAACGTTTCCACCATGGAATTGTCCTAGCAATTTCCTTTTCCGCTCATCGAGACTTTGAAGCCATGCTTTGA
>NZ_JWIF01000061.1 GCF_000812685.1 Halocynthiibacter namhaensis | reverse complement strand
GCGCACATCTTGTCAACCGTTCCGCGCGCCAAGCCAAAATCACGTGCTATCGACCGCTTGCTGCGACCCTCATCAAAGTGCGCCCGGCGCACCTGCAAATAAACTTCCACAGTGTAAATCCTCCAGCCCTCCCTGCTCAAACAGTTCAGACAAAAAGTGGACGACTTTTGCGCCGCCCGCACCGGTGAAATACCGGCGCTACTGTGGCCTAATTTTGCACCGCCCTATACAGCCTGCAAATCCATGAAAATCGGCTAATTGACCACCCGTCAGGCGATGATCATAGTTCTGCATCTCTTCATGCAGCCAATCATTTAAAACACGCTCGATCAGTTCTTCCAGTAGGCCGCTCCGCGCCCGATTTGTAAATGCAGCTTCAAATGCATTAGCGGCAACTGGGGTGTTACGAAGATATGCCCTGTGTTCTTCGTTCACCTGCTTGAGGATTTCTTCGGATGTATGTTTTTCCATGATTTAGATCTTTCTCGTTAATGTACGTTTGTGGTGTTGGAGGTCAGGTCTTTAATGTAAGCGACGACATTGCTGTCAAAGTCGCGGCTGTAGGCATCGATGAAGGCACCGATGTCGGCCTCAAACTCAGGCACCTGTTCATGCAGATATTCAAGAAATGACGTTTTCTGTGCATCCGTGAGACCACAATCATGTTGGTCAAGCGCAGGGCGGACATTTTCAAACAGATAGTTGTTGAGATGTTCCCCCAGACGGGAACTGCAGACATAATCGTAAATTCCGTCACGCCAAGCGTTTACGGCTTTGGGGACATTGCCCGGCGATCCCGGGTGTTCGTACAGGTGCTTGCAAACCTTATCAGCGATTGGGGTAGTGTTGTGACTTTCGACCATAGATAGGTTCCTCTTTATTGTTCAAAAGTGTTTGGGAGTTTATGGAGATCCGTGCTCCGACACAGGATAATTTGGAACAATCGGATGCCATTTCAAGAGGGGAAATGCGGCGCGCGAATGGAACTAGTGCGTTGAATGCGCTGATAATTTCATTCGTCACGAATAAAAGGAGACGCGTGCCTATTTATAAGGGGAATGCGTGAAACTCTGGTTTCAATTTTAGGAAATTATTGTCGTCAACTTTTTTTGTTGCGTGTGGTGAAATCAAGCCAATCAGAAAATTATTAGTCAGTGAGCGTCATCAAGGCGCATCTTTCATGCTGCAAGCGGCAAGCCAGAAATCGATCCGGCTCGTTATTCTGGCTGACTGGTTTTCGAAATTGATACCAATAAACAGCCTTAATATCGACTGGCCGAATCCCAAATTCGCGCCGGATCGCATTACAATGCCAAAGCCGCTCCAGAATAAGCTGTCGGGTTTCAGATGGACAGGTCAGTGTGGAGTGGATCAATTGCAAGACGCCCGCAGCGCACCCATTGCGCGGCTTAGACCATCATCGGTGAACACTAGGCCAACGTAATTATTAGACACTTACTGGTCCCTAGGGCCAATCTGGTGGGCACCCCGACCAATGTGTCGATGAAAAATAGATTCTGACGACAACGGTAACCGTCAATGCAATGGATGCCCCGTGACACGAACACCGGGCTGATGGGCATGAACTGAACAAGGGATGATGAATTTTACGCGGACCGCCTTGGAGTCGAAAAAACATCGCATAACTTCATCTCAACGGTAGGATTAGTCACCTATCCAGAGGCCCCAACTCCCTCGCCAATGACGTTTTCTATGGGCGTCAGTCGTGTCTGATCAAGAGGTTGAGTTGGGGTCTTGATATTAGTGCGGATGAAAACCGTGCAGCATTCGTGCCCGTGACGCCACCGGGGCGAACACGCATCATTTGTGATGAATGGAGCCACGGCCATCTATCGGTGCCTGCCAATCAACCCGGTGTTCTGTTCCTATCTCAGTGATCACTTCGCGGTTTGATTCCCTAGGAAATATCATGCAGTCCCCCGCATCCAACCAAAGATCAGGGGTTCGTGTGGCAGCTTCCAGCCCAAAGCGGGCCTTGCCTTTCGCTGCGCCGAGTGGATGCGGGTACTTTCTGTGGTTGCGAAGGAGCGCCGTCAAAATGATGAAAGCAGCCATTCACCGGCCAATCATATTTGACATCCATGCAACACTTCCCCCGAAGTCGGCAATACGCAGTTAGTGTGTTTTAAGAAGTTACGCGAATGGCGTGTTTTCGACATCAAATAACGATCATGTATCACAATGTAGCAGTCAGAAGTTGAACAAAACTTGGGATGGTCCCTGCGCCTCTTACCCTCGGCCTTCATAGGTGTAGCCAAAATCACGACGGGCACCAGCGGGAGGAGATGGGAACGGAGCAGCCCGATGAATATGGTCTATGGCAGCTTGGTCAAGCGCGGGTTTGCCGGAGGAGCGTTGAATGCGGACGCGACTGGGGGTTCCTGATGTCTCAATATGAAAACTAACCACTGCGGTGCCACGCCCGCCTGACCGGCTGCGGCGTGTTCGGCTGATGCGACGCCAGACAAGCCCGTCATAATTGGAGGCCGCCGCATTTCCTGCGGTTGATGCGCTGCCATTCGACTTTGGAGAGGCCTCAGTCGCTGTTGCCGTTTCCTGTCCTGTCGATTGGCCGCGGCGGGTGTTTTGATTGCCGCCCTGGCGTGAGGCTTGCGGAGTTGGACTGGGTTGTGCGCGACGCGGTTCTGGACGGGTTACCGGACGTGATGCTGGACGGGGAGTATCAGCTTGTGCTTCACGGACCTCGGTTGCGATGGCCGTAATTCGTTCAGAAGGCGGGGGCACCGTGGCCAATGTTGGCGATGCACTGGACACTGTGCGTGTGGGCGACGAGGGGGATGTCTGAACTGGAGGGGTGGTACTTGTCGCTGTTACGGGTTGAGTTGTTGCGGGCTGAGCCGTTTCGAGGGGAGCGGTTTTGGTGGTGTCATCAGCGGTAACAGGCGAAAGGGTTCCGCTTGTCATGTCGATAAAACCATTGCCCAAACGCGCCACCTCAGCTGGGGACCCCCCAGAAATCTGTACAGTGTTTGCCTGGTAAGTCCATGCGAACCCGCCCGCATGCAAGGCGCAGGATGTTAGAATTACAGCGCCTATCGTCATGATTTTACGTGATTTCATTGCAGGCCTCGTTCTGTGACAATGCGGATGTCTGTCGCGCCTGCGAGCCGCAAAGCAGTGGCAACCTCTAACAGTCGTTCCGCGGGGGTGTTTTTATCAGGTATGATCCGCAATGAAACTCTCGCCCCCTCCGAAGAGGGTGGCGCGTTTGCCGTAGGAGTTAATACCGAAATATCCACAGTCGTGAGGTCAATATCTTCACCTCTGAATTGCACCCGTCCATCGGCATGGATGACCAAGGCGTCCGGCGGGGGCCGGCCTTCTAGTCCGTCAACGGAAACCAACTGCAATTCTGTATCCAGCGGGGGGGCAAGCGTGCCCGCTATCAAGAAGAAGATTAACATCAAGAACACCACATTGATCAATGCGATTGTGGGTTCAGCTTGTCGGCGTTTGAGGCGGGGTTTACGTTTCATTGCAACACTGTGACCTCTGCCCGGGGGATCGCGCGGGCGCGCGTGAGCGTATCGACAAACAGCTGCGACGATACCTTGGGTCCGAGGCTAAACAAAATCGAAGCCGGTCCAGAGGTGCCCCCCATGGCGCGGGAAATACTGGGGGTAATATCAGCGAAATCAATCGGGTTACCATTCACAGAAACACCATCCGCCATAAGGCGTAGGAAAATCTGCTTTCTAGGTTGTGGCGCTGAAGCTGTGCCAGATCCCGCCGTCATAAGCGGCACGTCTGCAAATTTCGTGAAGGTCGATGTCAGCATGAAGAACAGCAAAAGCAGAAAGATGATATCAATGAGCGGCGTCATCGACAACGCGCGCCTCGCAAAGCCATGATTACGCCGTCGCATGTCGGTTTTTCGGGATTGTATTTTCAGGGAGTGTAGCAGGACACAGCAACATTGTGAGGGCCTTATCTGTGAAGACCCGCTCAGATACGACGCGGCTTTCGAGCCAAGTCAGCAACAATGAGGTCGGCATCGCGACGGCAAGCCCAACGGCGGTGGTCATCAAAGCGACCCAGATCCCACCAGCGAGCAGGGATGGGTCAACGGATGTGCCTGCGTCTTGCAAACTGCGAAAGGCTTCGATCATGCCCAGAACCGTGCCGAACAATCCCAAAAGCGGGGCGGTTTGGGCGATGGTATCCAGAGGGCGAAACCCTTGCTCCAAGCGGTTCATGTGATGCTCGGAACTGGCGGCAAGACGTTCAGACAGGAGGGGCTTGTCTGCGGTATTGGGGGCCTCGTGAAGGGCGGTTGCGATCAGGGGTTTTAAGTGGCTGCGGCTTTTACTTATCGCTGTTTCGGCGTCTTTTTGGTCACCATTATCAATAAATTTCAATGCCATTTCCAAGCTATGACGGCGACCAACACCAAGCATAGCAAATTGACCGATCTTGTAGATCACAAGGGATAGTGACAGCACGGACATCATCAAAAGAATGGCGACGACGGGGCCACCAAGCGTTATGAATTCGCGAACTGACGTAACGATATAAGTTAGCATACTCATGTGTTTATCCTTGAATTTCGTGGTCAGTACGCGTGTTGAATCGCAAGGCATCTCTGCAGCTATCAGTCGTGATTTCAGTGTCGCCATCACTGCCTGCGCAGGCATGCACACCATTGATTAAGATACTTCCAAGGGCGCTACAGGACAGGTCGGAAACATCAAATTGCCGCAGGCGGGGACGCCCTTGAGGTAAGGTTTGGAAATCAAATAAGGTAAGCCGATCTACACCGCCGTCCTTTGTGAACAGAACGGTTTCAAGAACCAATGTGTTCAGGTCAACACTCAGATCATTTTGGGCAAGGAAACTTAGACGGCATCCCCCCGGGGTTTCTGAAACGGTGTTCAATTCGATCATAAGTGTTGCGCCCGACGCAGAGGTTTCCCCCTGCGCCGGTGCAGCCATGGCCAAAAAACCGGTCGCGATTATGGTGGCTGCCACCGGTATAAGGTGATTTTGGCCATGGTTCTTCATGTTGTTTCTCCTACAGAAATCGAGATCAGAAGGTTTTGGAGAGCGTCAAGTTGATGGAACGCCCGGCGCGTCGTGTGCCCGTGGACTGCAAATTCGTGCGGTAATCTCGGTCGAACACATTTGAAACACCAAGGCGAACTTCAGTACCCTCCATGACCCCATGATCCGGTTTCCAGCTGGCGTAAACGTCGTGCGTGGAATAGCCCGCAGTATGGATCGTGCTGCCACCTGATACGCGGTCAGCACTGACAGCTGCGGTCAGCGACCAACCAAGTTCCAGATTTTGATCCGGCAGGCGCGTCCCAAGTGAAAGCGTCATGCTATCCGCAGGCAGTTGGTTTTCCAGGCCTGGGTTCGCGGACGCCGGATCACCAATGTTCTTGCCGCTCAGATGCGTCAGTGCCAGTGATCCAAAGAAACGATCCGCTTCCCATGCGGCTTCCAATTCAAGACCGCGGATTTCGGTTTTATCGAGGTTCACAAAGGACGCAACACCTGCGCCAGGTGCGGCAGAGTTGCGCGCGATTTGATCAGACATCCGGTTTTGGAAGGCCACGGCTTTCAGCGTCAAGTTGTCGTTGGCCAGCAGAAAATCTGATGCGTTCCATGACATACCAACTTCAACGTTGCGGCTGGTTTCTGACTGTAGGGATGCGGCGGAAACATCATAGTTCACACCACCACTGGTCCGCGTGTCGTACATCTCATCGATGGTTGGCAGGCGTTCCGTATATGAGGCAGACCCAAAGACCGCGAACTGATCATTCAGTTGATAATGCAGTGCAAGATTGGCCGCATAAGCGGTGCGGGATGTGTCAGGAAAAGATCCAACCGCAGCAGATGGTGTCAGATCTTGACGATCCATACGCAGCCCGCCAATCACCGTGAGGCGATCATTCTTGATCCATTCGTTTTGCAGCCAAAGGCCAGTCGTCTGTGTCTCACCAGCGGGGTGGAATGTCAGGCTGCCACCTGCTGCTGGCGTTGCAACGCGGTCTTGTTGCGCGACCGAGAAACCAGCTGTCAGGAAGTTTTCAAAACCATCACCAGACCATTGTGCGCTGTTTTCAACCTTCAGAGTCGGGCCTTTATACGCGTAATCCGTGACGGGCAAGAAAATCGCTTGGGGATCTGACATATCAATGGATGTATTTGAATAAGACAGCTGCACATCCAAATCGATCAGATCATTGGTCGACGGATTGAAATTATACAACAGATAGGCCGTTGTATCTTCAAAATCGCGGTCAACCGTGCCCCACGGTCGTTGTTGCATCCACAAGATTGTAAACTTGGTCATTCACAAAAGATGTGTTGCGCACAACAGATGCTTCAAGCGAATGCTCATTGGCGTCGCCAAAGCGCAATGTACCCTTGGCGATAAAGGCGCGTGACGTGCCTTCAGTGCCTGTCAAAAGCTGACCATCTCCGCCTTCAACGATGTCAGATGTGCGATAGTTATAGCCAAGCAGGGCTTCAAAGCTATCGTTGGGTGCAAAGGCAAGAATGGTTGATGACAACCGACCATTGCCGTTCCCGGTGAACTGAAGACGTTGACGCGCTGCGAAGGTATCATCCCCTTCTAGGAAGTCACTGGCGTCTTTGGTTTCCATCGCGATCACACCGGCGATCGCACCTGAACCATAAAGTGTGGAAGATGACGGGCCGCGCAGCACTTCGACGCGTTTGAAAAATTCGGGCTCTGTGAACAGAGACCCCAGGCGATATTGTTCGTAGTATTTACCGACCCCGTCAATCAGCATAACAATGCGTGGTTCATCCGCAGATCCCCCGGACCCAATCCCCCGGATGTTGAAACTTTCGCCCCAAGGGCTTTCAGAACCAACGGTGGACACGCCCGGAATGCGTTCGAGCACATCACCGACAGTTGTCGCTTGTTCGCGGTCGAAATCATCCTGGTTCAGAACAGTCACTGCCTGAGGCACGTCAATCGCAACACGTTCAGACCCGGCACCAAAGACCAAACGGCCAAGCATGGTGAACACGCCACCATCTGCAGTCGATTCTTGGGCGTTGAGTGGTGTTGCAAGCGTCGCGATCAATGCGGCGGCCATTGCGGTGCTTGTTTTAAGATATCGTTTTTCTGTAACAGGCTGTGCCATGTTGTCCCCTTGGTTTTCCAATGCGTCGGGCTGGCACAGCATATTTTGCTGGCTTGCTTGCAGTTTTTCCCGTCGCCGGATGTTTCCCGGAGATCATTTTGAGGGGGATAATGATCTTGACTAAAATAGTCAACTAATAGAAAAGAGCTTCTTGAAGAAAACAACAATATGCTCCAGCAGAGGATCAGATCCCAAATCTGTTCATGGCCAGGCAAAGCTGAAACTCTAGGAAAGCTTTGAAATGCTGGATAAAACCACCCCGACAGCCGCCGAAATCCGTGCTGCGCGCGCACAAAACCCCAAGATGCGCGAAAGAGATTTCGCGGAAAGCCTTAACATCAGCGAGGCCGAACTTATTGCCGCCTATTGCGGTGAACATGAGGGGATGCGCGTCACAAGAATCGCTGCAAAACCCGATGGCATTGTGAAAGCGGCGATTGCCTTTGGTGAAGTCCTCGCTCTGACGCGCAACGAAAGCTGCGTCATTGAACGTGTTGGCACCTATGATGAATGGCACGACGGGGCACATGCTTCGATGATCCTGGGGCCCGAGGTCGATTTGCGCATTTTCGGCAAGTTTTGGACGCATGCATTTGCCGTTGAAAAGACGACTGAAACGGGTCTGCGCCGTAGCTTGCAGGTTTTTAGTGGCACAGGGATGGCTGTTCACAAAATCCACCTGCGCGACACCAGCAACCATGACAAATGGGACGAATGTATCGCGGCACTGGCTTTGGATGACCAGGGCGCACTACTTGAAATTCGCACCAAAGGCGCGCCAGAAATGCCCAATGCGGACCCGGCTAAGGCGGAAGAATTGCGCGCTGAATGGGATAAGATGACGGATACCCATCAATTTGGCCGCCTGACCTCGCGCTTAAAAATGAACCGTCTGGGTGCCTATCGGATTGCTGGTGCACCTTACGTACAACCCGTTGAAACCGCTGCCGTTTCGCTAGCGATTGAAGCAGCCGTTGAGAAAAAAGCGAAGATCATGGTGTTTGTCGGCAATCGTGGCTGCATTCAAATTCACGGCGGTTACGTCGAAAACACCAAGCGCATGGGGCCTTGGTTTAACATTCTGGATGAGCGCTTTGATTTACATCTTCGCGAAGACCATCTGGCCGAAGTTTACATCGTAACCAAACCTACCAAACGCGGACCTGCCCTTTCACTTGAGGCATTTGACGCAGAAGGCCGCATCATCCTGCAGATCTTTCCGGATCGTCGTGAAGATCCCACGATGGCGGCGATGTGGGATACGATCCTTGTCGACCTTCCCCGCAAGGAGGCGGATCAGTGAACCCTCTAATTTCTTCTGCTATCTTCGCAGCATCTTTAATCGCGGGGGGCGCCTTTTTGCCTCAGACCCTCGCGGCAGAGCCCCCTCAAAACGCCCAACGCATTGCCTCTGTTGGGGGGGCGGTCACTGAAATCATATGGGCGCTAGGAGAACAACATCGGGTGATCGCACGTGACACGACGTCCGTCTTTCCGCCAGATGTTTTGGACCTGCCAGACGTCGGATATATGCGTCGACTTTCACCCGAAGGTATCTTGATGGTTAATCCCGACCTTGTTTTGACGGAACCCGGGTCTGGCCCTCCAGAGACGCTTGAATTGCTGGCCGAGGCACAAATTCCCTTTATCGATGTGCCCGGTGATTACAGCGCCAACGGCATTCTGACACGCATACATGCGGTGGCCGATGCTTTGGGTGTGCCCGAAAAAGGGGATGCACTTGCTGCGCGCATTGGTGCCGAACTTGAGGCAGTGAAACTGCGTGGGCAGGCACGGGTAACAGAAGATTCCGCACGTCCAAAAGTGTTGTTCATCCTGTCCATGCCAGGTGGTCGGTTGAATGTTTCCGGAACGGGAACGCGAGCAGATGGTATTATTAAGATGGCAGGAGGACGCAACGCAATCAGCGAATTTGATCAATACCGCATCCTTGCGGATGAGGCGATTATCACGGCTGCGCCCGATGTTATTTTGATGATGACCGCAACTGGCACGGGTTCAACAAGCAATGGCGAAATCTTAGCGCATCCTGCAATTCAATTGACGCCTGCAGGACAAAACAACGCAATTATCCGAATGGATGGATCGCTGATGTTGGGATTTGGACCACGTACAGCAGAAGCCGCAACCCAATTGACCGAGGCGTTCTTTTCAAAGCCGGAGTCACAATAATGACAGCAATCTCTGAGATGTCAGAGGCTCTCTCGCCGGCCCATGAACACTCATTTGACAGGTCAATTCTTGCCCGCCGGATGACAGTCGCATTGCTCGTCGCTCTGGCCTGTACATCATACCTAAGCTTGACATGGGGCGCTGCGGGAACTTCGGCCTTCACGGTTTTCACCGATTTATTACAAGGGCATGAGATTACCTTGCGTGATCGCGTTGTGCTGTTTGATATACGCTTGCCGCGTTTGTTAATGGGTATTCTGGTGGGGGCATCTTTGGCGGTGTCCGGCGCACTTATGCAGGGGTTGTTCCGCAACCCTTTGGCGGATCCCGGGCTTGTTGGGGTCAGTGCTGGTGCGGGACTTGGTGCAATTTCCGCCATTGTTTTGGCTGGATCTCTGCCAACTGCATTGGCCGCGCTCTTTGGCTATTACTTGGTGCCACTTGCCGCGTTTTTAGGGGGGTGGGCTTCAACCCTTGTTTTGTACCGTGTTGCAACGCGGCGGGGGCAGACCTCTGTCGCGACGATGCTTTTGGCGGGCATCGCGCTTGGCGCTTTATCGGGGGCCGTCTCGGGGGTCTTGACCTATAAAGCCGATGACGCACAGCTGCGTGATCTGACATTTTGGGGCATGGGGTCGCTGGCTGGGGCGACGTGGTCAAAGCTGATGATTGCGGGGCCAATCATCCTATTGGCCATTTCCACAGCCCCGTTTTTGGGGCGCGGATTAAACGGCCTGGCTTTGGGCGAAGCCGCCGCGCGCCACCTTGGTGTGCATGTTCAACGCGTGAAAGGCCTTGCGATCTTATCCGTTGCTGCTGCGATTGGCGCGGCCGTTGCTGTGTCAGGTGGCATCGGATTTATCGGCATTGTCGTGCCACATCTTCTGCGTCTTTCAACCGGGCCTGATCATCGTTACCTTTTGCCAAACGCCGCTTTGCTTGGCGCAATTTTGTTGCTGCTGGCCGATATCATCAGCCGCACAGTGATTGCCCCCGCAGAGCTGCCAATCGGTATCGTGACTGCAACCCTTGGATCGCCCGTTTTTCTATGGATTTTACTGCGCCGTCGTGGCGTGTTGGATATGTAATCATGCTAAAAGCGAAAAACATTACGGTCTCAATCGGGCGAACGGAAATCTTGCATGGCATTGATTTTACCGCAAAACCGGGCGAGTTCACTGCCATCATTGGTCCGAATGGCTGCGGTAAAACCACCCTTTTACGCGCCTTAACGGGTGAAATGCCTTACGGTGGTCAAGTGATTATAAATGGTCGGGATTTGTCTGAAATATCACTTACTGAACAGGCCATTATGCGCGGGGTTCTTGCGCAATCTACGCCGCTCGCCTTCCCCTTCACGGTTAGCGAAGTCGTGCGCCTGGGGTTGATGGCGGGTACAGGTTCTGCAAATGCGTTGCGTCGAAACACCTTACCTCAACAGGCCCTTTCCCGTGTCGATTTGGCGGACTATGGCAACCGCTTTTTTCAGGAGCTTTCCGGTGGCGAACAACAGCGCGTGCATCTCGCGCGCGTGCTTTGTCAAATGTGGGAAGCCAGCCACAATGGTTTGCCACGTTGGTTATTTCTAGATGAACCGGTTGCCAGTCTCGATATCGCTCATCAACGCGACGTGATGCAAATCGCACGCGATTTTGCGGATCAGGGAGGTGGAGCTGTCGCTGTGATGCACGATCTAAACCTGACCGCTGCCTGGGCGGATCACATCGTGATGATGCGTGCCGGGCGTGTCGTCTCGAGCGGGAATGCGCAGACGGTTTACACCAACACCAACCTGTCCACCGCCTATGGCTGTACAATCGACATTTCAACGCCTCCACCTTCTAACCAGCCATTTTTGCATCCAGCCTCTGTCATAAGTTGCGACTAGATCCGCTCAGCCACAAGATCTCATTTGCAAACCATGAGTAGAAATGTCAATGTCCGCTTCGGGAAATCTGCAATGCACTGTCATCCAACAAAGTGAAGGACGGATTGGGCCATTTGTGCGACTTTGCAAATGTCGCTTACTGCCCATAGCTGCCGTTAGTGTTGGTGATGTACGGAATACATGGGAGTATGCTATTGGCTGCGACACCCAAATCAACATCACCAGTGCCGACACAGTTTTTGTGCCAACCATCTTGAAATCGGACATTTAATTTCTGCTTGATTTGTGAGCGATGGCTCAATCAAACGCGTATCGTTGGGTTCGCCCCGACGCCATACTCACGTGGCATGTGATATCCACCGGGTAAGTTTTGCATGGAGCAACCTCGGCTCAATCAGGTGTGTGGTATCATCGCTTGGTGCCATTGGGTGGTCGCCGAAATTATTACACACTCAACGGCCTCCAGGTTCAATTTGGTGGGAATTGGTGCATGTGCACGATGGGATTGACGACCACGGTTTCGGTTGTTGATGTTGGCACCAATCGTTCAATCATTGTGGTCACGACAGGATGCTTCTCACGGGGATCAGCGACACCGATGTCATCGTATAGCGCGTCAATTGCTACACCATGCTGTTTCACGGCCAGCAATAACCGTGATGTGGGCTCCACGGGCCATTCAACTGATCCGAATGCCGCCACGAGATAAGGTTCGAGCAATTCGGTATACCGATGTTGGATCATCATCCTAAGCCTTCGCTGGAACACAACAGGCACATCCATCGGGTGGTCTTGTCGCGGTTTAGTTCCGGTCTCTTTCGAGCAATGTTTGCTATGAAGGAGATAGAGAATGGCAAAGAGATACACAGACGAGTTTCGGCGTGATGCGGTGCGCATGGCGGCGACGAGTGGCTTAACGCGGCCTCAACTTTCATCAGATTTAGGGGTTGGGCTTTCGACGCTGAACAAATGGGTTCAACAGCATCAACACGATGACCTGATGTCAGGACCGCATGAAGACGTTGAGAAGGAGAACACGCGGCTTCGCAAGGAAGTCCGTCTGCTGCGCGAGGAGAGGGAAGTGTTAAAAAGGCGGCAATCTTCTTTGCAGGCCAAAGCCGGTGAGATTTGCGTTCATCGACGCCTGGAAAGAAGAATGGCCAGTTGAGTTCCTGTGCAAAGTTATGCGGGTCACATCACGTGGTTTTCGCGCGTGGCGGGTTCGCCCGATGAGCCAGCGTCAACGCGATGATATGGTGATCCTGGCTCACATCCGTGAACAGCATCGCTTAAGCCTGCAAAGCTAGTCCCGCACAGCAGCCATTGCGGAGCAATGCTGTAGATGTCCGTTTCAATGAGACGTACCTCGTTAAGGCGGCTCCTCAAAATCTGCTAGCGCTTGCTCTACATCCCAGTCAGAATACAGCGTGACTTGCGTTTCGCCGTTGTCCCACTGGTACAACAGGCCGATTTCTTCCCCAGTTGAGGCGCTGGCGTCAAAGCGGGCGCGGCTCGTCTATGAGCTCTGCATTGGCACGGGGCAGCGCATTGGCGATGTCGTGAAAATGCAGTGGGCGCATTTTTCCGATGACGGGTTCGATTTTACACAGGGCAAAACAGACAAGCCGCTCTGGATCCCTTTGACAGACAGGCTCCGAGAGCATCTGGCCGGTTACGAGCGAGGGGAAGGCACGGTGGTAACCAATGCAAAGGGGCAATCGGTCAGCTATCGCATTGTCGCCGAAGAAATGCGCGCGATCAAAAAGAAGATGGAGCACGAAAAGGCCGGTTACTACAAAACCCATGGTCTTCGGAAAAACGCTACCATCGAACTCTACCTGGCGGGTTGTGATGACGAGATGGTCAAAGCCGTCACCGGTCACTCAGGTGTTGAGATGCTGAAAAAGTACGGCGGGCCGATCCGACAGAGGGAGCTGGCGAAGCGCGCTCAAGAGGCAAGAAATCAAATGGAACGAAGCAAGACCGAAACGTGAAAGTTTCAACGGTTGTTTCAAAAATGGCAGCGAAGGAGAGTAAGGATGACGCAAGTCATTGATTTTATTGGAGGCGAGTACCGGAATCGAACCGGTGTACACGGATTTGCAATCCGGAAAATTCCGTTGATTTTAAAGGGAAAAATTGTAAACGGATCCGTTTTGTTCAGGGTCGGTTATCAATGGGTTACGGGCGCTGTGTAAACGCGATTTCCCCGCCGGTTTGGCAAAGAAAAACCGCTGAGGGGACGGCCATCCACCTCAACGGGATTAAGAAATACTTCCAAGAACATACATACGTTATCCGCGTCGGAATCTCAACCCAAATGGGAGTGATTTCATGAGCTGGCGTATCGCGAACGAATGCGCCGAGCGCCGCTTTGGCAGCCCTGCGCGTAAGCAAATCATCATGTTCCTAGCCGACAAGGCGAGCGATGACGGCTCGGGCATCTGGTGTTCGAAGGGAACGATCCAGCGTCATACCGAATTGGGCGAAAGCACGGTCAAACGCACCATCAACGATTTCCTTCACGAGGGTATTCTGATCGAGGCCGGTCAACGGCGCTGTCAGAACGGCTACACTGTCATTTACCGCATTGTTTTGGCCAAGATATCTCAGCTGGATTCCACTGCTGAACCTGATGTCGAGACGGGGTCCACAGTGGACCCCGTCCAGAGTGAACCCGGTAGGGGGGCCATGGTGGACGGGGTACGGGGTCCACGGTGGACCCCAAACCATCCTAAAACCATCCATAAACCACCTACGCGCGTAGACGCGCGCGAGGCGGCGGCGGAGGTTGAAGATTTAGAGTTTGGAAAGATCCTGTCGGCATATCCCGAGGATCGGATCCGAGATCGGAGAACCTGCCTGAAGCAAATTTCGGCGGCGGTGAAGGCAGGTGTCAAAGCTGAGGATCTGTTGCTGGCCGTTAAAGCTTATGCCGTCGAAACCGAAAGCTACACGCGCAGCAAGGTCTGTTTCGCCGATAATTGGTTCAAGATGCGTCGATGGGAGAAGGGGCTTGCCCAGATCCAGGTTGATCGTGCGAAAGCCCTTGAGGCCGAAGCCAAGGGGCGCGCTAGCTTGGTCGAATGGATTCTTGGACGCCATCCCCTGTGCAAGCACATCACCCGTCGTCAGGTAGCTGATTTGCTGGCGAACAAGGCCGTAACGCCAGAGCAAGTGCGTTCAGCGGGGTTGGAGGTGTGATCTTGTTTTCAGCAAGAAATTTACGCCGTAGCGTAAAAGTGGACAATTTACGCTACGACGTAAATTGCCTGCTTTCATGCCGGTGCCGATTGCACACGACACGCGCGGTGGTGGCTGGTTGTCGCTGCAGAAACTGTCTCGAAAGGGCCGTGTAATGTGTGCTGTCCGCTAGGGTTGGGATATTCTCGTTGCATTTACGTTTATTTCGTTTATTTTGATTATTGCGAATGGGGCGCAAGATCCCGTCGTGTGAAAAGGAGAGAATCAATGATGATGCAAGCAAAAGAAGCGTTCGCAGAACGTCTGCCCGATCAGGTCGAAATTGAAAATGCTGACAGCCTTCGCCGGATCCTTGCCTCGCAAGTGAACGGTGATGAGGCGGTTGAGCTGAGTCTAGCGCTTGGCGAGAAACAGATCGAACCGGTGACGTTGGCCCCAGCCCTCGCTGCATCCTTGATGGAGTTGTTGCGGCTGGTTTCAAGCGGCCGAGGGTTTCGGATGATCCCTGTGGATGCAGAATTGACGACCCAGCAAGCGGCCGATTTGTTGAATGTGTCGCGCCCACATCTCGTGAAGCTTTTAGAAGATGGGGAAATCGCCTTCTTCAAAACAGGGCGACATCGCCGTGTGAAAGCAGCGGATCTGTTTGAATACAAAAAGAAACGCGACACCGATCGCTCTGACGCACTGTCTGATCTCGCGGCAATGGATATGGAGAGCGATCTTTTATGAGTGATTATGCCGACCGTTTCACGGCGCTGATCGACGCAAATGTTCTGGCGTGTGCGATGCGCAGAAACATAATCTTGTCACTGGCCGAGGCTGGACTTTTTCGGCCTCGGTGGAGCGACAGGATTATGGATGAGACTGTCGGTGCGATCGCCAAAATCACGAAGGGTGGCGCTGACACCATTAAGCAGCGTTCTGCCATGGAGCGCGCCTTTCCGGAGGCATGCGTCACTGGGTATGTTGAGCTTGAAGCCGGGCTGGTGTTGCCTGACCCGGATGACCGCCATGTTCTTGCTGCGGCGATCACGACATCCGCGCAGGTGATTGTGACGGAAAACCTTAAGGATTTCCCTGGTGAAGCGCTCGACCCTTTTGACATCGACGCCATCTCGGCCGATGAGTTTATTTCTGATGCGATCGAACTTGACCCACTCACAGCTGTCGCTGCCCTGCGCAAAATGCGTGAGCGGTTCAAAAATCCTGACATGGATGCCGAGGCATTGCTGCAGCGGATCAAGGCTCGAAAACTATTTCAAACTGCCGAGACGCTGCATGAGTTCATGGAATTGCTATAAATCGTGGTGAGCGGCGGTTCACTCATTGGAAATCGTTCGCTGCTCGCACAGGCACATGCATATGATCCGTAGATCATAAATGGAGTTTATGGCCTGTAGGTCATATTTGAAGGTGTCATCCAAATTGCAGGGCTCTCACTTTCTCCATCTTTAGCAGGGTTTTACATTCAGATTTGGTGCACGTTCCCAAACTCAGATCCTCAACGCCGTGTTTCTGATTGCTGAACATAAGCGGGCAGCCGTGACAGACGCGGTGCAAGCCCCGCTTCAACAAGAAAATTCCCCTGCACCAGCGCATTCCTCGCGAGGCAAGTTTCTCGCTGACAGCCCCTTGTTGCCAGCTTTGGCCATGTTCATCGAAACACTCAAAGTGAGGATCAAAACATGGCTACTCAAACACTGAAACTGAACGTCAAATCCGGCGAAAAAGACGGCAAGAACTTCTGGGACCGCTGCGGAGTCCTCTTCGTCAACACCGACGACAGCGGCAACATCACGTCGATCAACGTCAAGCACAGCATGTTCCCTGACGTCGAAATGGTCGCATTTCCGCGCCGTGATGAAGATCCGGTCACCGAGTGACCTCAGCGCCAGGGCGGGTTTCCTGCTCTGGCAATCATATCATGACGTGCGGTTCACGACCGCTATTCGTCATGAGACCGCGCCAAGCCGATAGCTTCATTGAGGTGTTTCTCCATAGCGGCGGCCATTTTCGTTGATGTCTCGCGGATCCAATCATGGACCTCTGGCCAGCTGTCAGGGTTAAAACCATCGCAGGGCAACGATGCTTCAATCCGACTTACTTTGTTCTGTGGAAGCCTGCGCCAATCAAGCGCAGCTCCAAAGTCCGCTTCAATTTCTTCTCGATGCGAGTGAATGTGATCGAAAATCGCCTTGTTTTCGGCAGCTGCAGGCCTTTCGAGACTTAGTTTCACAAAAGCAGCTTTCTGGGTCAGCACGATATCGTAGTGTGTGCCAGCAACAACTGGAGATATGTTCCAGTTGTCCTTGGTTACCGTTATCGTGGGGAACACTGGGCAAGGTGTTTGCGCGAATGCTTCCTTGAGGTTGGTCCAGAATTCGCGCCTAACCTGATGGCTACGCCTTTGGGCAGTTTTTTCCGAGTTTTCCTGAATGTCTTTCGCCGCCATTCCGATCATGAAGTCAGCGGCCTCAGGCGTGGGTATAATCTGCTGAATATCGACCATCAGCTCATCGCCAAACGCGTATGGCGTCACCTTGAAGCACTGCGCGCGAATTCCGCGGCTGAGGAGCCACAGGACTGTTGCCGTGACCTCCCGCCGAAAATTGGCTGCGATGAAGATCATCCTTTGGTCATTGCCGGGGTTCAGGACGGTCTCTTCCAACTCCTCGACCTCCATGAACTCGCAGATTCGTACGGCCGCATTGCCACCGCCCGCATAGCGGTCGAGGTATTGCTGATAGATGTCGACTATCTGCGTCTTTGTCAGGCCCGAGACATAGGCGGTGTATTTCAGCGCCTGCCAGGTGACATCCCTGCCGCTGTCATCAAGCTTGTTCTCGATTACAACGAGGTTGCCGTCCTTGTCGAGCGCCAAGAGATCCAGGCGTTCGCGGGTTTCATCAAACCCGTCGAACTCCTTCTGAATGATCAGTAATTCCTCACCGAGGGCGTCAGGTTGATTGGCCAGCCACTCCTGCAAATGGTCGCGCTCCCGTAGGTTCAACTCAGAAAAGCGTTTCTGGGACAGGCGGGACAAACGGTTTTGGTTCAAATCAACGCGGAACATGGTTTTGCTCTTTTCCGAAATATCTACGCAGCTTCACTGTTAGTCTTGCCGCACATAGGTCACATAGAAGTTCTTCAGCATGCGGTGCTCCTGCAGGCGGTCGCCTAGGCTGAACCCGTCACGTCGCATGGGCGCTTGGAAAATATCAAGACCGCGATCGAGAACGATTTTCCAGCCGGTATCGGTGACGATATCTCTGGAATGAGCAGTCCCCGAACCATCAAATGCCCAGGTGAAATCAACGCCCGAACCAATGCACGCCTCGGTAATGCTCTCCAGCAATTCACGTTGCTTTTGCACGTTTCCGTCATCAGGCCCGGTGACTAGGTGGATAGCCACTTGATCTTCCAACGCCTTGCGCTGAATCACCATCTCGACGAACTCCATCATGTTCTTGATCTGGTAAAAATAGCGAATGTAAGGGTCTGTCACCACGATCCGTGATGCACCGTCTAGATAGGGCCCAAACAGTTTATCGTAGCTGACGCCCTTTCGGTTTTCGGCGAATACGTGGTGCCCCTCTTCGGTGCGCGGCTTGGCGGGCACTGAGGTCTCCGATGTGTCGCGCGGCTCATGTTCGACTTCGATGACGTCATCATCGACAGCATCAGTGGATTGATCCTGCTGCTTCGGGTCTAAGGCAGGTTTCAGATAGTAGAATTGGGGGAACTCTTGCTCTTCGACGGTCTGGACGCGCCGCTTTTCCCCATCAGAGCCAGTGTAGAAGAAGTCCACATCTGGATAGGTCGCATCGATCCGAAACAGTTGGTCCTTTACGCGCTTTCGGCTTTCAAGTGCGAGCTGCAAGAGCTCTTCAACGTCATCGGCTGTTTCATCTCCGGCAGGGAAAATCACCTTCAGGAAGCCCGACATGGTTTTGTAGACGGCGTCCCGATCACGGGTTGAAATCTTCTCGCTAACTTTGAAATGCAGGTCCGGCCGGTTTGAAAAATCCTCCTGGCGCAAGTGGCGAAGGATCTCGGCAAGGTAATCAACAATGAACCCGTAGCCGCTGGTGAACATTTCGCCACGGATTACGTCGATCTCCCAGCCGGGTAGATAGGCATGGATGCGGTCAATGAAGGCGGAGTCATGAAACTGGGGTGGCAGTGCCTCGAATAGGTCGCTGTTTTTTAGCATGAAGGGCACGTTGTGATCGGTGTTCCCCACAAACGCGAAGCTGGCTTCAGCCCCCATTGGATTAATACCGCGCGAGAAGGTCTTGTTTGCCATGTAATTTTTCATAATGTCGACAAGCGCCTTGTTAGCCTTCTTTTCGCGCCCCGCAAACTCATCGAAAGCCACGACATCCCAATAGCCAACAAGTCCGATCCTGCCGTTTGAGTTGTTTACGAAAAGCTTGGGGATCGACACTTCACCACCAGAGATCAGTTGCCCATGCGGCGAGAATTCGGAGTAAATATGTGATTTACCCGTTCCTTTGGGGCCAAGCTCGATGATGTTGTAATTCCGCTCCACAAAGGGAATGAGGCGCATTAGCTGCAAAAGCTTACTGCGTCGACCGAAGGCTTCTGGATTGAAACCGATCGACTGCATCAACAGGTCAATCCATTCGTCTTTTGTGAACCGCGCACGGGCTTCTTTATATCCGTCGTAGTCTACCTTTGCTATCTGAATTGGTTTTATGGTCTCCAACCCCCATGGAGATGTGCGCGCTTCTTCAGAAAACTCGTATTGGACGTCAGCGATACACCAAACACCAGTGACTAGGAGTTTAGGGTGCGCTTTGACCGTCCCACTGTCGACTGCGACTTTCTTGATCCCAAGGTTGTCAAATGTGGCTTCATAGCTGTCGGTTTTTTCGTTGAGTGAAACGCTGATCTGGTCGATGACTTTGTATTGGCCCTTTTCCTTGATTGTGGACTGAATCAGACCGGCTTCGCTGCGATGAACGTAGTGTTTGCGTAGGATTTCTTTGACGGTTTCGATGCCGCTTTCAATCGACGCTTCATCGTCAGTCGCACAGTACTGCCCGAGCAGGTATTCGAGAACATAGGTTGGAACGATCGCGTTGCCCTTGACCGCTTTTACAAGGTCTTTACGGACCACGTAGCCCGCGAAATGCTCGTTAATTTTTTCGTCGAGTGCGCTCATGATAGGTCCTTAAAAGTCGAAATCTGTCGATATGCCACGACGCAGTTGAAAGCTGTGGCTTGTGTAATCTTCAAAGTGGCTCGTCTTGCCGATGCGTTCGCGAAGCTTGAGACAGACGTCCTGGTTATTGAAACGGTCAGCATCGCGAGAAAGTAAGAACTTGATGGGCAGTTCCCGTTCGCGCGCATTTTGTGAAGTGTAGTCAAAAGTCAGTTGGTGCTCATCTGAGATCAGCGTGCCGTCCGACGCGTAAATCCCCGCAAGAACATCACGTTGTTGTTGCTTCTCTGAAACTGGTAGTGCTTGATAGAGCGTGACCGCCGTCTGGCCGGAAGAGATCAGGCTTTTTCCGGTTGCGATGATCTGTACTTCAACTTTTTCAACATCCGCTTCGCGTCGTTTGCCAACGCGGAGTACGGGAACAATGACCTCTTGAAGAGTGGCCCCGCCATGCACAAACCGGCTTCCCGCCCCCTTGACGCGCATACGATTGATCGAATTGGGCAGTAGAACATCCAAGTCGCCTGATAGACCCAGATTTGCGGATGAGAACTTCTTCATTCCAGATGTCGCATCAAGGTCTCGCCCGATGATAAATCGACGATTTTTAACAAGGATTTCCGCACCAGCAGGAACCGCTACCGAAAAATCTGTCTCATCCAACGCGCGGTGCTGATAGATAAAACCGTGATCGGCCGTCACAAGAATGTTGGAAAAGTTGGCGGTTGTAAGCTTGCGGACCAGTTTGGTCAGATCTTCGACGGCGACTTCTGCAGCCTCTGTCATGCGTTCCTCGGTGGCAAGCTTGTCGCCAACGATGTCGATCCTGTTGTGGTAAAGGTAGAGAATGTCATGATCGCGGAACACCTCTTTGCCGTCGTCCGCCTTCAGGCTCATGAAATCATCGGCCTTCATGGCTTTGACACGGTCTCCCGTGCGCCCCATGCCCAGAACCTTTTCTCGGTTTGCGGTTCCTTGAGTAGGCAAGCCAAACGAAGACACGTTGCCGTCCTCCGACAACTCCAGATCCTTGTTCGGTAAGAGCGCAGCCATGCCGAGTTGCGTGTAACTGGGCAAAGCAGAAATCATCGGCTTTAGATCGGCGTCGAACCGGTTCAGCTTGCGGATCTCACGCAGGGCTTCCTCTGCAACCTCATAGCGCAATGCGTCTGAGATAATCACCACCACCTTCTGATCGCGGCGGCGGAATTCGGCGGCCTGGTCCATATAGAAATCGGTCTGATGCGCAAAGCCCGAGATCCTCCAATCGCTCAGTCCAGCGATCTGATCCTGCCAGGCATCATTGACGGCAGATAGGAAATTGGTCGTATAGCGGTTCTCTACGCTCTCGAACAACGCGCTAAGCAGCGAGGCCTGACCGCTCTTTTGCATATGATAGATGAATTTGCGGTAGAGCTGGTCGATCTTGTACCAGTGCGAAACATAGCGCTTAACCCCCTCAGCGGGGGAGGTCATGGTCAAGTTTGCCTCAGCCAAAGCCTGCTGGAATTCTGTGGCATAGCCGATGGCTTGATAAATATCCTCATAGGTCGGATACCAATGGCTTTGCCGCCGCTCTCGCACGGTCTTGAGCACCTCGGCCGATGAGACCGTCTGGCTCGCCATCTCACGCACCAGAGAGCGAATGATCTGTCGGTCGATCTCTTCGAAGTGGTCAATGGCACGCAGGGCATTGATGTCGTGCTCTTGCACGTCTTCTGGGATACGCAAGATTTGCTGATACTTACCGCTCAGCGTTTCAAATGCTTTCGCCCCCAGCCGATTGTTCTTCCAGCGGCGGTAGACAAGAAGCGCTTCGCCGTTCAGCTTACCATCTTCACCCAAGGCGCGGGCATAGCAGGACTGGAACAATGTGATCGCGAAATCCTCAAAGTCGGGCGCATCGCTGACATAGCCGTAGGCATTCTCAACCTGCTTCCAGAAGAACTCTGTTAGCCCAGACCGCTCAATCAGGCGCATGGCATCGTCTCGCTCGTCCGCGAGCTCGGCTAGCAGCTCTTCGATAACCGTGTCCAGGGCACCTTCTGTCCCTGCGCAGACGGCCAGCATGCGGCGCAGCACATCAGTTTTCGTGTCAGACGGGGTTATCATCTGCTTTAACGCCTCGATGCGGCCCTTGGCGCGGTAGAACTCCATGTGGTCGCGCACCACGTCTTCGAACTGCAGCGGCAGACCCAGTTCAGCCAGCCAGATCGCCGCCTGATCGGCTTTGAAGACACCGCAGGCGAAATAGAGGTCCAGCAGCCAGTTGTCGGCCATCTCGGGCGCGGGGCCGTCGTGGAACACCAGAAACTTCTGTTTCGGCTCTTGCCGCAGCATCCGGTATTTCAGACCGAACTCGTTATTCGCGATCTCGACCTTTTCTACATCCGGCAGGTCCACGGCGTCATATGCATCACGCATGTCGCGCGCGGCGTCGTACCAGAAGACGATCCGGTGATCGATGAACAGCCGCTCTAGGCCCGCTTTTATCCGGTCGGTCATGACAGCCCCGTAATCTTCTTCAGGGCCGTGCCGAACTTCGGATAGTTCGCCTTTACCCCGTCATCCAGATCGATCTCGATCTTCTGTTGCGCGAGCGGGAAGATCACGTCGCGTTCCCATTCGTTCAGCTCGTCGATCTGCTTGGCGACCTTGGCCACATCCTTAAGCGCCTTGGTCTTTTGGCTCTGTGTCGCGCTCGGATCATCGGCCAGTTTCTCCAGCCGAGTGCGCTCACCCTCTAGCTTGGTGATGAACTCGCGCAGGTAGTCGTTGAGCAGCACCGACACCGTGTCATCACGATAGCGGTGCATGTAGATCAGTGCGTTGAACGTCCCCTTGGGGGAGGAGACCATCCAATAGATCGGGCGCTTTTTGTAGCGCTTCCAGTGGTCGGCGTAGAAATCCTTGGTGAAATAGTCCCTCAGGGACCGTGGTTTTCCGTTCTTGCCCAGAGAGTCCTCGATGAACTTCAGGTTTTCGCGGAAATGTGCTTCGCCGAAAGTCACGCGCAGGAACAGGCGGAAGCGTTCGGTGATGTCGTCGGGGAACCAGTCGGCGTCGAGCACGGGGATGACGTTGTCTTCGTCCGGCATGAAAGACGGCTCGGGGACGCGGGCGAGGTAGTCGGCCAGCGTCTCGCCCTGATTGGCGAGGATCAGGCCGGAGGCGTCGAGGCTGTAGCGGCCGAACATACAGCCCACGGCGTAGGAGAGGAACTCGGCCATGGTGTCGGCGCGCAGGCGGGTTTCGCGGTCGGCCTCAAGGCCCTTCACGCCATAGCGATAGGCGGGGTTGCAGGTGAGGGTGATCTCCTCGATCTGCACCTCGGGGGTCAGCTCGTCTTGCAGGCCATAGGCGTCGATGAAGATGCGGTTGTTCTCTTCCTCCAGCCGCTGCATCTCGTCCGTCATAGACTGCCAATGGGCGCGGAGGGTGGCGTAGCTGTCGGCCAGCGTGTCGCCGCGATGATCGGGCGAGAGCAGCGGGAGCGTGGTGAAATCCCAGGAGGTTTCGTAGGCGTCCCAGTCGGATCTGGCCAAATTGATAAGTTGCTGATCAATGATCAATTTTGGCGGAGCTACTGGAAGTGGCAGCCTGTTTACATGTCCTACTTCATACTTGAAGGTTTCGCTGATTATGCCAAGAAAGTATGCCGATACGCCGCTGTTAAGTGCGCAAATTAAGCCCATCTCCTCGTCAGTCGTTTCAGCGTAGATACCTGGTCCTACGTGTCCAATGATGAAGCCTTCATCGAATTTACGAAACGAAGGAGCACCGCTGGATACAATCGACCAAGATATTCCTGGCTTCCCGTAAAATTGAGTGTTCTGAGGCCGAGATCGAACCTTTCCTTTATCGTCAGTGAAATTTTTGATTTCTTCGCCATCATTTTCCCAGTTCACCAGATGGTGTTGATTGCCATACCATTTTCGAAAGTCACCACCCTTCAAAAAAGGCGTCCATTTTTCTCCCGAAAAATGGCTTGATCGATCTTTGGAGACTTCATGCCAACTCCTCAAAAAACGTTCATCGTCAGCGGTTGCAAGACCCTGTCGCGCCTTGAAATTGTCGCCTACCGAGTTGCCTTCGGCGAATGCTCTAATCCCCGGCTCGGAGATCCAATACGATATGGGGCTTCCTGGTATCGCTGCTATCGCGCGCTGCTCAACGGAGAAGCGGTTGTAATCGCGATCTTGAAACAGTGCTTCAATTTGCTCAGGCGGCCGAACTTGTACATGGCGTTCGAAAAGGCGGCGATACACAGCCCGCGACTTATCGTTTGGTTCTGCGTACTTAACAATGAACGCTACGCTACCAAAATCCGACCCGAAGAGCCCTCTTCCTAAGTGAAGAAAGCTGGAGATGGTTTGCTGTTCAATCAACTCAATACGAAGTTGCTCATAAGAACCGATAAACATCCAAGACTGAAGATTGATCATTCCCCAGTAGCCAGCATGAGCACATAGAGATGGCATACGCTCCATGAAGGCAGTCATTAGGTCGGATTTGCCAGCAGGAAACATAGCCTTCAGGTACTGGGACAACTTTGGATTGAGACCTTTCCCTCCCGCATACGGCGGGTTGGCCACCACCACGTGATACTTCGGCGACAGCGCCTCGGCCATGCGCAGCACGGCGATGACGCGCGCCTGCACGTCCTTCAGCAGCAGGTCGCCGCCGAAATCCCGCGCCTCGACCACCCGCAGCGTCTCTGCCGGATCGCGCAGTTTCGGCACGATCAGCGAACCGAAGTTCTTGGCCTGCTCGAATTGCCCCAGCGTTTCGCGCAGCTCATCGGTGAACAGATCTTTGCCCACCACGGCGGCCACGTCCTGCATCTCGGCATCGGTAAAGGCTACGTTCTGCAACACGCAGATGTCGGGTTTTGCCTCCATCCGCAAAAACCGCCGCCGCCCCAGCTTGCCCGCCGCCTTCATCGCCAGGGCAAAGGCCGCCAGCGCGCCCGCGCGGTCGTCAATCTCCACCCCTGTCAGGTTGTGCGTCAGGATCAGCGCGGGGATCTCAGTCGCGTCGTATCCCTCTTCCTCGTAGATGGCGTAGAGCAGGTCAAAGGCATAGGTCAGCATGTGCCCCGAGCCTGCGGCGGGATCGCAGATGCGGATGTCTTCGGGGCGGGCGATGCGCAGGAAATCCGTCTCGGGCTCTTCCGGCGCGATGTAATAGTCCATCTTGGCCGCCAGCCCGCTGTGCGGATTGTTCAGCAGCCAGAGCCGCCCCAGAGAGTTTTCCACCAGATAGCGGACGATCCAATGCGGGGTGAAGAGCTGCGTCGCGGCGGGGATGTTCTCGGCCGTGATCTTCTGGTTCTTCTTAAGGCCCGCGAAGACCTGATCCTTCTTCTCCGAGATGTAGAACTGGTAAAGCCAGCCGATTATCTCGACGTCCTGACAGGCGTCCTCGGTCATGACTTTACGGAGTTCGGCGAGGATGGACGTCTGCGACAGCAGATCCTCGGGCATCAGCAGTTCGGTGTAGTCGTCGATCTGCTCGAACAGGAAGGGCATCGGCCCGTGCCACTGGTTGCAGGTGTGGACCAGCAGTTGACGGTAGGCTTCGGCCTGGGGGTCATTCGATGGCGCGCGTCCGTTCAGCAGGGCTTCGATGCTGGTTGGGGCTTTGTCCGGCAGGTTGCCCGCCATCGCTTCTGACAAGATCTCTGGCCGCGTGGCACCTTCAGCCGGAGAGACCACGCGCACCTGCGTGTAACCGTTGGCATCCATAAAGCGCAGGGCGGTGAAGCGGTTGAACCACGTATAGGCGACCTGTTCGATCACCTGCGTTTTACTGGTGCGTTTGATCGCGTTGTCGAGGTCTTTGGTCGCCTTGGGGGCCTCGCGCTGCGCCGCGCTGTTTTCGGCCAGAACGACATCGAGCTTTGATGTTACCTGATCGATCAGCAGGTTGCGGGCCGCTTGGGCGAATTTCTTGAGCGCGTTGGTATCCATTACACAATAACTTTCTTGCCCGCGCGGATTTCGGCCAGCAGGGTCTTTTTCATTTCTTCAAGGTACTGGTCGACGTCGGAAACATCTGAGAGGTAAGGCTTGTCAAAGCTCACCTTGATCTGATCGGCTTTTATATAGCTCGGGGCCTGTGGCGGCGCGGCGGGCGCTTCAGACGCGCCGGGTTGATCGAATGGAGAGGGAGCCGGATGCGCGAGCTGGTCAATTTGACCGATCAATTCAGCGAGCAAGTTGGATCTAATCTGCGTGACTTTGTTTTGAAGAATAGGGATTAGCGTGACCGTATCAAGGCCTGCCTTGTGGCTCTCAATGCGCGCGGTGATACGGGCTTTTTTTTCCGTATCGAGTGCCTGGAAGTCAGGCATTTGTGCGATCTTTGCTGAAACGTCTTCCACCTCTGCGATGACGGCTTTGCGTTCCTCAAGCACCTTGAGTTCGACCTTGTTTTTCAGATCAAACAGGTCGGATTTGAGGTTCTGGATCATTGAGCCTTTGAAACAGCCTGGATCCTCCAATGCAGCGCGCAGCTTCGCCTCAGCATCAGGATCGACATAGTCGATGTTGGCGGATTGGCTGGCGAGCATATCGCGGGCATCGTCGTAGATACCCTTTTGCGCGCCACCAATGAAAGATTTCACCTTGTCTAGGATATCCTCCTTCGCGTTCAGAAGGTCATCCTCGCGCTTGGGGGCGTCGGAAATATACCAGTTCGCTGGTTTGCCCTTCATGCCCCGCAGCAGTTCATGAAACGGCTCGAGCGCGGTTAGGAAAGGGTAGCGGTGCGACTGGCGAACAAGCCCGTCTACCTCGGCTTCTAGCGTATCGATGCTTGTAGCCCATTCCGCACCCAAACCACGCGCATCAGTTCCTGATGAGGGGTGCGCAAATAGTTCCTGATAAAGTTCTTTCGCCCGACGAATTTCTGCAGCGGAGAATTCCGTCTGAGGGGTCAGCAATATGTTCGTTAGCGCGTGACTGTTGTTCAGCGCCTTGGCAAGCTCCAAGCCTTCCTTGATGGCGCTGTCAACGCGCGCTTCGATTTTTCCTTTGGCGACCAAGCTGCCTGCAAGGCAAAGGACTGCGGTTACTGGCCAGCCGTAGGGTTTAGATGTGAACCGATCAGCCAGATATTTGACGGAGACCTTCATCCCGTTGCGTGCCTGCGCATTGATGAAGCTGAGGACGTCTTGTTCGGCTTCGTTGATACCTGTGCCGTCAGAACCGAAGAGCCCGCTTTCCGACTGTACCGCTTTGTTGATTTCGGCCTCGGTATAGCTGACTCCGCGCAGCATCGGGAGATTGGTGTAAACTTTGTCGACCAGTAACTGGAACGCCTTGCTGATGCGCTCTTGAGCATCTTCTCCACCGATCTCCAATTCGTCACCCCTGACGAAAAGTCGGGCGCTTCCCATCAACTTGCGAAGTCGCATTTCAAGGTCTTTTGCGCGGCGACCGTTTTGCTCGCCTTTTTCGGCGACGATACGGTCTCGACCCGGCTGCGGAGAACCGCTGCGAGACTGGCGGATGAACTTGTCCGTTTGCTTGAATAGCTCAAGATCTTTGTAGAAGTTGGCGTCCGCTCCTGTGCAGACGGCGAGCTCATCCTTTGCCATTGTCGCCATTCGATAGGCGTCAAAGTTATCAGCGTCAAAATTTAGGGGCGAAATCAGATTGATAGAGAGCTCGTGCTCTCGACCAATCGCGTGGTCGTCCAACTTACGAGTAATGGCGTATTCATATCCCGATTTAACATGGTTGATCCGGCGATGCTTTAGGATCAAATCGAACGCGATCGTCGACAGTTCACCTGCTAGCTCAGAGGGATCGATGTCGAGGGCTTTGATTTCCGCTTCGACATCCTTTTCCTCATTCGTCAGGAACTCGTAGACCTCACCGTTCCGCTGGATGTAGGTTTCCCTTTCCAGACGGCTCAATGCTTCCTCGATCTTGCGGCGTTGGCTCGTCTGGTCCGCCTCAAACTCTGACAGCAGCAGAATTCCGATGTTTCGAACCGATGGTTTGAAGCCTTTGACGTATTTGACGAGGAACAAGGATTTCAAAACCCGAACGGCAAAAGGATCGTCCAGGTTTTTTTCGGCAATCTGAATACTCTGTTGAACCGAAGATTTCAGTGCGGTGCGGATCCCTTCGAACATGAGATCGAAAGTGGCCAGCCCTCCAACTTCTTTGTCTTTCAGCTTCTTCGAGACCTCCTGGAAAACGCCCAACATCGACCGCTCGCCGACCGAGCTGTGTTTGCCTTCAAATGCGTTGTGCTCCGACAAAGACGTGATCGCCATTTGAAAGAGGTCATACTGATAGGGGGGGAAAGGATAACTTGAGATGAAGTGGTCGCGATCCCGGTAGTTTTTGAGCTTCATCGATCCGTCAGCAAAATCGAATAGGGTCTTGAGGTTGTTTTCTTCACGGTCATGAAGGTTGCCAAGCGTTACTTGCCCTTCCGACGTCTTGGCGAGCAGGCGGCGCTGGATTACTTCGGCGACATCGGCCGAGTTCAGCGGCATGCGGTTGCTGAAGCGGGCCTGGATTTTGGAGAAGTCATTCTCTTGCTGTTGCGTCATGTCGCCGATAACCGACGCCATATCTTGCTGCGCAGTTACTATGATCCAAGCCTGCCCTTTGCATTTGGTGTTCAGGCTCTCTGCGATGGTTTGCAGGTTGGTCATGAGCTTAACATTGTCCGCAATATACTGGCCGACTTCGTCAACGAAGAAGTTGAGCCGGAAACCCTTGGGCTGGTCATCGATCCAAGCTTTGACTGTGCCAGCGAAGTCCTCAATCGAGACGCGTGTGTCCTTCCGGTATTGGCTCAAGATGTCCTTTGCATCTGAAGGATCACCACCGGTTGCTTCTGCAAACGCCGCCGCAATATTCTTGGCTTCGAGGAGTGCCTGTTCACGGCCGCGTTCCCAGTCTTTTCCTGCAGCACTTTGATAGGCTTCTTTGAATGCTTCGAATTGGCCACGTCCCTGCAAGTCGCGTTCGAATTGCGCGATATGAGGTTGTTTTCCATAGAACCCGCAAGTTTCGTCAAAGACCTTTTGAAAGACCGACAGGAGGGCGTCGACGTCTGTCTTCGTGATCACATCTGCCTTTTGGTCGATGTTGAACAAGATCGATTTTGATGGGATGGATACGGCCTTGTTGAGTGCGCCTGCCAGCATTGGCTCGCCTTTAAGCTTCTCGGCAAAAATTTCGTGAGCGATTTTGCCGTCGACCTCACGGTTTTCAAGCAGTAGAGCCAGCATTTTGAGCAAGTGTGACTTGCCTGAGCCAAAAAATCCGGAGATCCAGACGCCATTCGATGTGTCATAGTTGTTGTAGGCTTCGAGGAACTGCTCAAGCCGTTGGCCTATCTCGCCAGTGATGACATATTCGTCGAGCTCGATGCGAAGGCTTGCCTCGTCGTCGGCCTTGATGACGCCGTCAATAGCGCGATCAACGGGTTTCTCAAAAATTTCTGATAGGAACTGGGACATAGGCTTAAATCTCGTAATTCAAAATGTTGAAAGCGCGGTAATACTTGTCGTCATGAAGCTGACCAAACAGATCCAATGACGCGCCAGTCGCCAAAGCATGGGTATAGCTGCCAGGGAAGAAGAGAACAGTCGGTGCTTCTTTTGCCGTGCTTTGTAGGTTGTTCAGCACGTTGTGAGAGCGGATGTAAGGATATATCTCACCGACGCCTGACAAGAAAATGACGTCATGTGGGGTCGCTTGGATCGCTTGGCCAATAAGCGGGATCAGGTGAGCTTGTGGGTCCAAGACGCCTTGTAGAAGCTCCTTGATCTCATCCTTGCTACTGTCGGCTTCGATTTCGAGCACTTGCTCTAAGATCCCGCGCTCTGAAAGTACGTCGAGCGCGAGATCGTAAAGGTTCAGATCCAACACTCGAGTGCCGGAATGCTGAATTCGGGTCACAAGATTTTCACGATCCTCAACCATGGTGAGCCCTTCCTCGGCGGGAAAGGGGTAGATGAAAAACGGCACTTCATTCCCCAGACCCTGTTTCGTAAGGAACCGTTCGCTGCTGATCACGCGACAGAGATGCTCGGCCCGTTCTCTTCGGTCTAATTCTCGTTTCAATTTAAGCTCCCTCGACCGGAACGCTGGGGAAAATCACCAGTTCGCCGGGGTTGTGGTCTTCAATCATGTGTTTCAAACGTGTGGAGACAATCGCAGTTTGAATGCGGTCATCTTCTGAAATGATTCCGGCCTCACGCATCATGCGAAACATGATTTGACGAAGTTTCAGGCGGGTCGACCGACTTAATCCGGCCAGTCCTTCATCCCATTCAGCTTTTGCCTCAAAAAGAATGTCAAAGCTTTCGAGCGGTAGATCGAGTTGGTAAGATAGGTATCGCTCTCTCACCACTTCCACCGCGAATTCACGAATGAACCGATATGCGCGGCATGTGGCGATCCACAACATCGCCTGCTGTTCGGAGCGGTCAGCCTCTTCCACAAGGTAAGCGCGTTCCTCATCTGTAAGAGTAAGCAGGCGGTTAGAAATTTCGCGCAACGATCGACGGTTCGATGCTGATTTCGGTAGGCTGGTTGTGCCTTCCTCCATGGCTCTGAGAATTGTGTCTTCCCAAGCTTCACCGTTTTCATGCAAGCGGGCGACTTCCAGGCTTTCGTTCAGGAAGAGCCCGCCGGTGCTGAATGACATCTTGTAGTCTTGTCTCGCGAAAGCACTCATCGCCGTCCCCTCTCGAGAGCAGCGCGGACTTCTCCGTCATTGATCAAAACTATATGCTGATCCTGTGGCGTGCGGATACTTGGATCAACATCGAGGCCTAGTCGCTTTAAATTGTAAAACAAAAGGCACTTTCGCACTAAAAGTTCTGCCGCCCCGTCATTCATTGCATAGTCGAGCTCGACAATCCTGCGTTGGTTTTCAGACAGACCAGGGTGCGGTGCGATTTTGAGCGTTATTGTTTGGTGCCAGTCTTCATCGGTGCCGGCGTCGGCATCTGATTGTTCCCCCAATGCGCTCTTCAGTATGCGCCCGAGAACAAAGTCTTTGAAAACTTGATCTTTTGAGCAAAGCGCTCTCGCATGCCAACGAAATCCGTCATGTGCAAGCGCGTGAGGAGCAATAACGCGATTTTCAGGATCGGGGGACGACATCGACTGATAGCTTATTTGCAGCTCTTTGCGCTGTTCGCAGGCTAATAAGAGGTTGCGAAGTGTTAGCGCGCTTAGACCGCGCCCAGGCACGGTGGTTGCCAAAATGTCCGGTTGGTAGACAATCCAGTCTGCAGCGGGGACCGAACCGCCCCGTGAGATAGACAGGAGATCATCAAGATACTCTGACGGATCAAGCGCAATGTAGTGTTCTTCGAACTTCGGACCCATAACGTAGGTCTTGGCCGTCTTATCGTAGATGATATGCTCGGGGTGATCGTTGATGTAGCTATTGAGATCTTTTGAAGCTTGAGCCCGGCTGAGGCCCATAACGTCCATCAGATCGGCAAGGCCGACACGCCCACGCCAAAAGACCCTGTGCTCAATGAATGCACGGCGATCCCGCTGCCATCGTGAAAGATTGTTCGATTCGCTAGTCATGCGGGCAGGTTAACTCAACCCAAAGGATGGGTCTACATTTAAGAACCATATACTCAGTGGATCTCGCGTTGTAATCTATAATTATGTCAGTGGGTTGGGAATGTTCCATGTTTTTTTGATCTGGAAGTTGTCGATGATTTCAGAAGAGCCCGCGCTTTTGCGCGCGGGCCACATATTTTCAGTAGGCTGCACCTGGGATCAACGGGCCGTTGGCCCGCTCACCCCGATCCAGACCTCATTCTTCTGATTTGGTCCGCCCAACATCCCTGACCGTGGCGGTCAACCTAAGTCCATCCCCAAAATTAGCCACCAATTTCCCCTGTCTCGCAGGCGAGCCATTCCTCGCGCGGCAAATTGGCGTCTGATTTTGGCGCAGACATTTTCTTCGCAAATGTGGCCGATTGACAGCCCCGTTCAGGGCCGTGGGTCGGGCTTTGCCCTCTCCCACTTTGTTCCGCCGAATACATGCGTATTCGGTCAGATCAGGTGGCCGAGGCGCAGCCCATCGGCGGAAGGGGGCGCAAAGCCTCACCCGCGTCACTTTGATCAAGGAGGCCACAAATGGCACAGAAATTTGATGTTTACGCACATGTCACCGACACCATTATTGCAGAGATCGAGGCAGGCACGCCGCCATGGCGCAAGCCTTGGACCGGCAGCGCATCCGGCATTGCTTTGCCAACCCGCCATAATGGCGAGGAATACCGAGGGATCAATATTTTGATGCTTTGGGTCATGGCTGCAAAGAACGGTTATGCGTCCAGCCGCTGGATGACGTACAAACAGGCACAGGAATTGGGCGGACAGGTTAGCAAGGGGGAGACATCCACAACCGTTGTTAAATACGGAACATTCACCCGCGAAAATGATTTGGGCGTTGAGGAAGAATTGCCCTATGCGCGCGCTTACCGCGTATTCAATGCGGATCAGATCGAAGGCTTGCCCGAGGATTACTATATCAAGCCAGAGCCCCCGCGCGACCTTGGTACTAAGACGGATCCCGAGCTTGCGGCATTTTTCACTCGAACCGGTGCGGAGATCATCACGACCGAAGACCCGCGCGCCTATTACAGCCCTGCAAAGGATCACATCCACATGCCGCCGATTGCCACGTTTCACGATGCGGCGGGCTATTTTGGCACCTTGGCGCATGAGGCGATCCATTGGACCGGCAGCGAAAAACGGCTTGAGCGGATCAAGAAATTTGCGAACCGTGAGGCCTACGCATTCGAAGAACTGGTAGCCGAGATTGGCGCGTGCTTCCTTGGAGCGCAGATCGGCGTTGCGCCGGAATTTGGCCAAAGTGCGGCTTATGTTGAGGGCTGGTTGAAGGCATTGAAAGACGACAAACGAGCGATCTTTCGCGCGGCATCTGAGGCGCAAAAGGCAGCCGATTTTATCTTGCAAGCCGCAGATCAAACCAAGGAGGCAGCAGCATGATCCCCGATTTTCACAGCGACGAATTTGCCACCGGGCGGCCAATTGACACCGCATCCCTGCGCAGCGCTGCCCGAGAGGCGCGCGCCACGCTCTACAATGTTATGGAACGGCTAGAGACACGCGATATGAGCGGAGGGGAGGAACCCCTCATCGATGACTGTTTGGGGGCAATCGCAATCCTTGAGGTGGCGTTGCTATGACTTTGCAAGAGATCAAACAGGCCGTGGACGCGGGCAATCGCGTTCACTGGAGCAATGCCGGTTATGTCGTGACGCGCGATCGACTGGGGCAATACTTGATCAGATTCAAAAAGAACGGTTCAAC
Source organism: Halocynthiibacter namhaensis (assembly GCF_000812685.1). Classification (GTDB taxonomy): domain Bacteria; phylum Pseudomonadota; class Alphaproteobacteria; order Rhodobacterales; family Rhodobacteraceae; genus Halocynthiibacter; species Halocynthiibacter namhaensis. The sequence continues at coordinate 9,681 of NZ_JWIF01000061.1, read as the reverse complement.
GATCGGTTTGACCAATCGCGACGGCACCCGCCTGAACGGAAAGCCAGATGAGTTTTTCATTGCGGACAGCACGGAGGCTTTGCAATGAAGTATTCTAAAATCAAACAAGCGGCCCGTGAGGGCCGCGCCAGCGTGCATCTGCATGGGTTCTGCAATTTGCCCGATGGCGGGCAGGAATATTGTGATGATCAGACTGTGATCGATGGTTGGGCGATCTATATCAGGGTGGAAACACCGGACGATCCGCAACAGCCTTTCGATCTGCATGAACTGCCAGACCATCCAACTTTTGAAAGCGCCAAAGGCGCGGCCCATGCAACTGCTCTGCAATTGTTGGGCGATGCTGAGGCATGGCACCACGATTAAGTGGTGGCATGCCTTGTGCATGAGGCCGGGCATTGCCCGGCCGTCGCAGCCCATGGCTGCTCCAAATGGAATACAGACAGCCTTCATCAATATTATAATATTGATTCAATTATGGCGAGATGCCATAACAAGGCTGTCTGTATGAAACTGGCAAGAAATAGGGATGATTACTTCACATGGGCCAGCCCCGCACACCACGGCACAAGCGACTGACGCAAAGCGAGCGTTTTGCGATTGTGCGCAAGCGGGCTGATGGTGTTTCTGTTGAGGATCTGGCCCGTGAATATGGCGTCACGACGCGCAGCATTTTCTACACTTTGAAAGCCGATCAGGCACGCAAGCTGGACAGCCATGTACGGTCCGAGCTGGTGAATGTGCGTCTGACTAAACAAGAACTGAACGGCTTTGACGCGGTGCTGGCGCGGCGTGATATTCACTCGCGCGCCGATGGTTTGCGCCGGTTGATTCAATCCGCCAATGACGTCTTTGTCCCGGATGATGATCTGGCGGAGCAGATGCGCGGGTTGTCGGCGTCGCTCAATCGGGCGGGCAACAATATCAACCAGATCGCGCAGCGTCTGAATGAGGCGAAACGCCAGGGCAAGACGCCGCCCTATGGCAATGCCGCCCATGGTCAGGTGCGTGCGTTGGCCGGGCTGATCTTTGAAATCGCGGATCAGGTGCAGGACATGGCGCAGCGCCGCCGCAGTCATCTGACTGGTGAGGTGTCGCGCATTCTTGGAGGTTTCGCCGATGGCCCGGAGTAATACCGTCACCGCCATGCGGTCAGAATTCTTCGATGGGGACTGGAGCCGCATTCGGGGTCATGTTCTGCGCCAGCGACAAAAGCAGATGGTTCGCGCAGCCATGGGCCATTCCCCCGCGATCTTCAAAGCGATCCGTGAGGGCGGCACCCATAGCAAAGCACAGCTGCGCAATCAGCTGGAATATTTGACCACCAAGTCGAGCTTTATCATCGATAGCCGCGGTACTTATGATGGTCAGAAGGTGCTGTCACCCAAAGAGATTGAACAGGTCACGCGCCGGTTTTCGGCGCAGTGGAATGAAGGGTTTCATCCGAAGTTGGGCCATACGTCTCATTTGCTGATGGCTTATCCCATCGGCACCTCGGGATCTGATGTGGCTGAGATCACCCGCGATATCTGCGAGCGGTTCTTTCTGGGTGAAGGCAGCCAGTTTGATTTTATCGCGGCGGTGCATGAAGATCGTGATCACCCCCATGCCCATATCGTGCTGAACCGGCGCAGCAAGGATGGCGAGTTCTTTTATCTCAAGCAGGGGCATCATTTTAACTATGACAGCTTTCGCGAGGCGATGGTTGAAGCCGCTGATCGCTACGGCGTCCGCCTTGAGGCGACCCATAAGCTGGAACGCGGGATCACCACCAAAAGCCTGAGCGATGTGGAATATCGCCGTGCAAAAGAGCGTGGTCAGGATCTGTCCGAGCGTGAACGCGTTGGTCCGGAACTGGATCAAGCGCTGGCGGATGTTGCCCAGCACGCCAGACTTTATCAGGGGCTGGCGGCAGAGGTGTCTCGCGAAAATCAACACGATATCGCCCGTGCGCTGGAGCGCGCCGCCATGATGTTGGCGCAGGGCAAATCCATTGAAGCAGACGGAAAGGTGTACGGCATGGCGGAAGAACAGCATTCATTTGACGAGGTCGTGGATGCGTTCCACGGCAAGATCGAACAGGCTGAACAGGTGGTGGAACAAGCCCCTCCAGATCGCCGCGCGGCACTGGAGCAGGAGCTGAACGAGATCTATCGCTCGATTTCTCATCTGAGCCCAATCGGCGTTCGATCCCATAGTTTGCTGGAAACGCCGTCTAATAGCGGGATTTATTCAGCAGAGAATATCGCAGATCAGGTGCAGGATAAGCTTGGCAGTGACGCCGTGGCTGAGCGGATGGATATGGCTCTCAAAGGCACAGGCATTTCGACGCAGGAGGTTGTGTCACGCATTGAGATCGGTGCGCAGAATGCAGCGCTGGAACGTCAGTGGCTCAGTCGTGATCTGACTGCCATCGCCGAAACCGAAGGGCTCGATCTGTCCAGACGCGATGACCTGGAAAAGGCGGTTGATCGGCTGGATGAGCTGCATGGTGAATTAGGCCGCGTCCTGAATGATGCCGACGTTCTGCGGGACGCCGGGAATGTCGAGGTGACGAACGATCATCGCGACCCGATTGACGGTCTGCCGCCAACCGCATCTGAGGCCTTGCAGAGGCTCAGGCAGGATCCGGCTTCTGATCCTTTCCGTGATGATTTGGATCGCGATACACTGCGTCAGGAATTGCATGAGTTGATTGGTGACAAACACACCGATGACCTCGCCATCGGTGACGAACGTGTTCTGGAAGATCACATCGAAGACCGGCTGGATCGCCTCTATATGGCCAAAGCCTATCTGCAAGGCGAACCAGAGCTGGCGAATTCGGTTGCGATGGAGCATGTGCTGGATGAAATCGCCAACGAGGAACTTGAGGTGCAGCGCCAGCGCCACGTCGATACAGATGGTGAGAAAGGCGTGACCCATGGATAAATCGCGCATTGCCCTTGGGCTCCTCAGCTTTGCAGTGCTTGGGGCGATCCTCGGCTATGTGTTGGCTTCGGCATTCCTGACGTTCCGCTGGTTCGGCGTTGGTGCTGATATCGACTTTCTGATGCTGGCGCGCGGATATATCGATCTACGCATTACGCGGCCTGCCGATATGCGGATCGTGCACTTGATCGTCGGTATTTGTACCAGCGCGGGTGTTCTGTTGAGTGCAGTTCTGATGAATGACGCCCTGACCAAGTTCGGCGAAACCCATTGGCAGACGCTTTCCGAGATGAAGCGAAACGGTTTTTTAGGAGAGGCCGGTCACGGGTTTATCCTTGGTAAAATGGGCAAACCTAAAGGCGGAAAACCCTTAATCATGTCCAAGGTTTTCCCTCACGCGCTGATCGTTGCGCCAACAGGTCGGGGCAAAACCACTGGTTTTGTGATCCCGAACCTTTTGACCTATCGAGGCAGCGCCGTGGTGCTGGATGTGAAGGGCGAGAACTTTGAAGCCACCTCGCGCCACCGAGCAGCGCAGGGTGATAAGGTGTTTCGGTGTGCGCCGACCGATTGGAAAGATGGCCGTTCGCATCGCTATAATCCTTTGCTGCGCATTGCGGGGCTTGAGAATATAGACCGTCAACAGATGGAATTGCAGTTGCTGGCGACCCTGTTCCTACAGGCAGATAGTGACCGCGTGCAGGGCTTGTTGGATGGCGGCATCGACCTGTTCGTGGCGGCTGGGCTACTGGCGTTTGAGCGCAAGCGCCCCACCTTGGGCGAAATCTATCGCATCACAGCATCCGGGGGTGACAAGCAGAAAGAATACCGTCGCCGCGCTGATGAGGTGCAAAACCCTGCGGCCAAGCTGATCTTCATGCGCATGGCGTCCACCAACAATGACACGCTGACTTCTTATCTGTCGCTCTTGATGACATCTGGCCTCAAGCAATGGTCAAATCCAGCTATTGACCGCGCCACGGTCACATCTGATTTTGATTTTGCAGAGATCCGGAAAACACCGCTGTCCGTCTATCTGGTGGTCGAGCCTTTGATGGTGAAGCCAATGGCCCCGTTAATCCGCCTGTTTTTCTCCGACCTTCTGGCAACCCTACAGGATCATGAACCGGGAGACGATGAGCCATGGCCGGTGATGATCATGCTCGATGAATTCAACCGGCTTGGCAAAATGCCCATTGTCACCGACAGCATAGAAACTCTGCGCTCATATCGGGCCAACCTGGCGATCGTGACGCAAACCATTCCCGCGCTTGATGAGATCTACGGCGAGAATGCCCGTCGTGCATTGCAAGGGAACGCCGGGATCAAGCTCTACCTGACCCCGTCCGATGAGAAAACTATTGAGGAACTGAGCAAGGCTGTCGGTAAGACCACAAAGCGGGTGGTGACGCGGTCCCGCTCGGTTGGCCGCAATCCCTTTGCTGGCCGCAGTATGTCAGAGCGCACTGAAGAAACAGCGCTATTGCCTGAAGATGAGGTGCGACGCATGGATTTGGATGACATCGTTCTAGTGGTCGATGCGCAGATGCCGGTCAGAGCCAAGCGGATCAAATACTATGAGGACCGTTTCTTCAAAGAGATATTTGACAAGCAATCAGGGGAATTGCCGTATCCATCGACCAAGGATCAAATGCGTGGTCTGCAGGGGCAAATCCAGGCGTTGGAACAGAAGATTGGGGCGATGCAAGTGTCCTCTGGGAAGAAAGAAAAACCTGCGAGGCGCTCTGAAATGGATGCGTTAACCGCTGAAGGTGCCGGTGCAGAACCGCAGCGTGTGCCGACCATCGAAGCTTATCAGGATGCGTCGGCACGGGTTGATCGATTTTTGGAGGGAGCTGCCGTAGAATAAAACACCCATACCCAATAAACTATATGACTTCAGATCGCCTCTAGCGGGAAGTTCTGAAAAACTCTATACAAACTTAGAGTTTAGGTTGACGGGTGCTGCTTTGAGCGCAGGCATTCAGAAAGAATATACGATGTCGATTCTAGTTGATAAAGTTCGAATTTCTGGCTTCAGAGGCATCAGAGACTTTGAAATGTCATTGCCACGGGTTGCTGTTCTTATCGGACCAAATAACTGCGGGAAAACCTCTGTACTTAAAGCTCTGCAACTCGCTTTGGGAGACTATGGACGACACTTGTCGGATGAAGACTTCCACATTGATGGCGACGATGAGCGGTCGGAGAAGATTATCGTAGATGTTCGGATTGTGTCAACCAATGACGAAGGCAGCCGTCAGAACGCATTTTCAAAGGAATGGACCAACGAATTTGGAGACAAAATCCGGGCAGACGCTGCGGGAAGACAATTCTTTGCATTCCGAACTACCGCCGAACCGCAAGCCGCAAGAACAGGCTTCTTGGTCGAACGGCACACGCTGCAAGAGTGGGTTGAGTACGCGAATTGGCTCTCCGTTGTAACTACTTCAAGCCTGAAGTTCTCGAGCCGCTCGGAATTCGTACCTTTTGTTTCGATTGATGCCCAGCGGGACATACACCACGAACTGAATGAAAGATCATCGTTTGTTGGAAGAGTGCTTTCACAGGTAAAATACGACAAAGCTGACGTTGACGTGCTTGAAAACATGATTGCGGACGTCAACAAAGAAGCGGTTTCGAAAAGCGCACCCCTGGCGCGATTGAAAGAGCAACTGAATGCCCTAAACGAGTCTTTCGGTGGTGAAGGAAACGCCGAAGTGACGCCGTTCCCGAAAAAATTGCGGGACCTCTCGAAGAATTTCAGCGTTCACTTTGGCGATACCGCAGCCAGCTCCTTTTCTATGGAATACCATGGCATGGGCACGCGAAGTTGGGCGTCTATGTTGGCAGTAAAGGCCTTTACAGGCCTTATGGAGGAGTTGCACCAAGAAGAGGCTGAACCCTATCATCCAATTATTGCTGCTGAAGAACCCGAAGCACACCTGCACCCCAATGCGCAGCGCTCGCTTTTTTCTCAGTTGTTCGACAGCACTGGACAAGCCATCGTTAGCACTCATTCTCCATATCTTGCTGCGATGTGTGCCCTCGCAAATTTGAGATCCTTGTCAGCACGCGGTGGGCACACCCAGTGCTATAGCCTGATCGATGGATTGTCAGGTGAAGAACTGAAGTCCCTTCACCGTGAAGTTATGCGAAATAAGGGCGAAATACTGTTCGCGAAGGCCATAATTCTTTTTGAGGGGCAAACGGAGGATCAAGTGGCTCCGGTGTTCTTTGAGCACTGGTTCAAAGCAACCGCGTTTTCAAAGGGTGTTACGCTGGCGGCTGTAAATGGGCGGAATTATGGACCATATATCAAACTTGCCCTGAGTCTTGGGATACCAGTCGCGATAGTCAGCGATAATGATACCGCTGACGGAAATTCCACGAAGACAATTGTGGACAACCAGATTGACAAAATCAAATCCGAGACGGATTTGGACTTTTCCGAGGACTGGTTTTTCTTGGGCTACCTATCAGACCCGAACGACCTTGAAGCTGAGATAGTCAAAGCATGCGGACTGCGTGATGAGATTATTGCGGCCTTTGTTGAGAGAGCGAAAGAAGTAAATCAGCATCCTAAATACTTGGCAGTTAAGCAAAAAGAACTTGAAGAACTTAGCGACGATGACTTGATTGAGAAAATGCGTAGCGAAAAAACCAGTTATTCAGGTTTCTTAGCCGACAAGCTCTCTCAAAATGGCTTCGGGAAGTCCCGTGAAGCCGTAGTGCCGCAAGCGTTTCAAAGCGCATTTTTAAAGGTGGAGGCTTGGCTGACGTGAGCATACAACTCTCAGAAGGACAACGCGAGATTGTCGAGCAGCCGCTACAAGGCTCTATTCAGGTTCTGGCGTCGGCTGGCTCAGGCAAAACACGTGTGTTGACGGAGCGAATACGGTTCATTCTTTCTAACTTGAAGAAGGATGGAGTGATCGCTCTTACCTTCACCAACAAGGCTGCTTCTGAGATGAAAGAGCGGTTAACTCGTAGCGGATGCGACGAAGACCGGATTTGGGTCGGTACAATTCACTCTGTCGCACAACGTATCCTTGAACAGTATGGGCATACTATTGGTCTGCCCTCAAATGTTCAAATCTTCGAGCGTGACAAGGATCGCATGGAGGTGTTTCTTGAGGCACTAAGAGCTGATGGCGTAGACATCGACGACTATCTTGATGTGGAAGATCCGAAGGAAAAGAAATCCAGAGAACGAAATCTTCAAAATTACATGGATGGGTTCTCCACAATTAAGAGAGAAATGCTGTCTGAAGAGGATGTTTCAGAGCGGCTCTCAGAAAACCCGGGTGTTTGGCGCGTCTACAATGACTATCAAAACGCACTTCTGAACAGCCGGGGAATAGACTACGACGACATTCTTAGATACGCGCATCGAATTCTTCTCACCCAACCGTGGATTGGCGACATTTATCGAGCCAAATACAGCCACATCTGTGTGGATGAGGCGCAAGACCTAAACCGCATTCAGTACGAATTCGTGAAGGCATTGGCGGGGTCCAAAGACAACAATATCATGATGGTTGGGGACCCAGATCAGATGATTTACGGCTTTAACGGGTCTTCATCCCAGTATCTGTGTGAGATTTTTGTTGCAGACTATGCGCCAAAAACCTTTAGTTTGACCGAGAACTACCGCAGTTCGAAGGCCGTCGTACGAGCGGCAAATGGCCTTCGCCCTGGTGCACAGAAAGAAACTGAATTCGCTCTCGAAGGCACTGTTAAACTTGCCGCGTTTCCTTCGGAGGAAGAAGAAGCGGACTGGATTTTGTCAAGCATTCAAAACCTTGTGGGACTGAAAAGCCATCCGGAAATTGAGGGGCAGATTTCGGTTGATAATATGGTCGCAATTGCCCGGAACCGGTTTGTGTTTTCCAAACTCGAAAGTACCCTCAAAAAACAGGGTATCGAGTTTAACGTAAAGGTTGGCGAGCGAGAAAAACTACCAGTGTCACTATTTGGGAAAGTGCTGGATTCCGCTGTTAGGGTGAAACTCAATCCAAACGATTGGGTTGATGGAAAGAAGCTATGCCAACTTCTCGGAATTCCCGCCCCGTCGAGTTGGGGAGGCGAAGATCTTCTGAGCCAGTTTGGGCACAGCTACTCGAATTCAGACGGATCCTGCATCGATTTGATCGGAGGCCTTCTTATTGAAATAGAGAAGCTGGACTTCGAGAATCCAAACGTTTTGAAGTTTGAGAATCTCTTCGAAAAGAAGCTGCGCGAATTGGCCCTCTCTGAGCATGATGAACAGAAGAGGCTGGAATTTGATCGTAGCCTCGTTGAACTACAAGAGTTTTCGGACCGGTGGACCAGATTCCGGAAACTCGGTCTTGGCAGCACTCTCAGTGCATTTAGGAATGCGACAGCTTTGGGCAAGTTGAACCCAGACGTGTCCGAGACCGGATTAACACTAAGCACTGTCCACACAATGAAGGGGCTTGAGAAGGATATTGTGTTCTTGATGGGGTTTTGTGAAGGAACATTTCCTGACTACCGCGCAAACACGGAGGCGAAGATAAACGAAGAACGCAACACTGCATTTGTCGCCGTCACACGGGCTCGCCGTTGGTTATTCGTTTCTTATCCGCGTTCACGTATGATGCCATGGGGGGCTGCAAGAACTCAACAACCGTCTCGTTTTATTTCAGAGATGGGGCTTTGCCTGGAAAAATAACCTCATTTTGTAGTGATCGTCAGTTCCTAGGCAGTTTCTGTACATGAAAACTCTGAGCCATGTTTGTCAGATTGGTGGAATGATCATGCAGATCACCCCAGCCGCTTCGCCCGTTCCGCCACCTTCTGAGCCAGTACTGAACCGCCCCGGTTTTACCGGAGAGTTGTTGGTTCAAATATTAAGCTGCTTTTTCAGCGGCATTCAAGGCTTCATAGAAGTTCTCCTCTGCTTCATGGGGGGTGATGTAATCGATTTTGCTGTGTAGGCGTTTTTTGTTGTACCAGTTCACCCATTTCAGGGTTTCCCATTCGATCTGTCCAACAGATTTCCAAGGCCCCATAAAATCGATGACCTCGGTTTTGAACAGACCGATTGTGCTTTCCGCTAGAGCGTTGTCATAGCTGTCACCAACGCTTCCCACGGAAGGGTCGATACCTGCCTCTACTAGCCGTTCGGTGTATTTGATCGACAGATACTGGCTGCCTCGGTCGCTGTGATGGATCAGCTCTTCCGCCCCTGATGGAATACGCTGACATATGGCTTGGTTGAGAGCGTCCAAAACAAACCCTGTTGTCATGGACGTGGACACGCGCCAACCCACAATACAGCGAGCAAAGACATCAATGACAAAAGCGACATACACCATGCCCTGCCAGCTTGAGACATAGGTGAAGTCACTAACCCAGAGCTGGTTTGGCATGTTTGCTGTGAAGTCGCGGTTGACCTTATCATCTGGGCAGGGTTGGGACGTGTCTGGATTGGTCGTGATCGGCTTCTGACCGCGCACAACGCCCTGTATTCCCATAACTTTCATCAACCGTTCTACTGTGCAGCGCGCGATGTCGTGATTGTTTCGGCGCAACTCGTGCCAGATTTTACGTGCACCATATCGCTTACCACTGCCATCAAAGGCGTCCTTGATCTTCTTGCGATCTAAGGCGTCCTGTTTGGACCGGTCTGAAGCCAAATTAGGATCACGGGCAATGGCTGCATGAGCATAGAAAGTAGACGGGGCGATCGGCAGAGCCCTGCAGATCGGCTCGACCCCGTGGACC
>NZ_JWIF01000060.1 GCF_000812685.1 Halocynthiibacter namhaensis | reverse complement strand
CTCCAGGTTGTTGTCCTGCTTTAACGCCCGCAGTGTCCGCAGAAACATTTGCAGGCGATTTTCAATGACGTGAACGCTTGGGAGCTCGCCAATAAACCTGATGGGGCTGACGGGGATCAGAGTGGTGGAACGAGTCAAAACAGAATCCTTTCAAAGCCAGGCAAACCTGCCCGGCGATAATCGCAATGTGATCCAGCCGGCTATGAAGGAGGTCAACAAGCTCTCGAACATTCATATCGAGATGGAGACCCGCATGAAGGGCCGGTCTGTGACCGGAATACGGTTTATTGTGAAACCGAATGCGCAGCTCTCGTTGGTTGGAATGGATACAGAGGATGAAATCAGCAATCGTCACACATATAAGGCGCTCTTGGCAGAAGGCATATCCAAGACGCTCGCGCGTGCTTGGGTGATCGAATATGATGAAGAATATATTTTTGAGAAGTTGGATCTGGCTAGCAGCCAATCAGCAACGGGAAAGATCAAGTCATCAAAGGCTGGATTTTTAAAATCAGCTATTGAACAAGATTATCACAATGAAGGGGTGGCGAAAAAGAAAAGCATTGAAGCGGCTCACGCGGTAAAAGTCGAGCGCGAGAAGCAAGAACGTCAACTAGAAGCGCTGAGCAAATCGCACAAAGAGGCCCAGGCCGCGTATCGACGGTTTTGTGCTGGTACGATCCAAGGAGCATTTGATGCACTCTCCAGTAGAGAAAAAGAAAGTGTCACATCAGAATTTCAATCAGGCCTTGGCAGTCGCATATATGTGGATGCGTTCAAGAAAAACGGCTGGAAGGATATACTAAGCGCCCCAGATATTCGTGCATTCTGGGAAACGCGAGGAATGGTATTCCCCTCCCCTGCTGAGTGGGCGCAAGAAAGCGAAATGGTAGAACCTGACATTCTACGCGCACAGATGGATGCTTTAAAGCTTCAAATGAGTTAATAAAGTTATTTTGGTATAACCACTTTTATTGCAGTGATGACCATCGAAAAAGGACAGATCAGCGTATAACAGCTCGTGTAGAAATCTCTGGAACCGCAATGTTCACCGAAGAAAATTTAGCTTCAATATACACAATGATACGGTATTTCAGGCAATTCTATTATTTCAGTTAAACCTAAATAACACCTCAATCAAATATATCTGTAGTAGTGCGTATAATATGCTTGAGGTAGGTCGACTTCGGAACCAATCCAGCCTTTTCTTCAAGTTTCGCGAGCTCAGCTATCGTCAACTTGATGGCCACGATTTCGGATTCTTTGTCCTCGGGTTTCTTAGGTTTGCGGCCAACTGTTTTGGGGGCAAGAATGGATTTTGGCCCGTTCGATTGAACTTCTTCAATCTTTTTAAACATAGAGAGGTCATTTTTTTAGGCATAATGCGTCTCGATATAAGAAAGTAAGTTGTCAAACTGTGCCGCGACATCGCGATATGTATAACGGGCGAGGGCGTCTTTTTCCATCAGCTGACGGATTGATAGCTCTTGTTCAAATATGGTGTCAAAGGCCCTAGAGAACTTTAGGGGCAAAACATTTATGCCCTGGCCGATGGTATGATCTACAACAGCTTTGATGTTTTTTGCGTCTTCGCTATCGGCCCAATCCTTGAAGGTTTCACCTTTGCGTTTCACCAGCTTGGTGGCAACAACGACGATGTTTTTGTTGTATGGTTGAAGCTCTCTGATCGTGTGTATTCCGGCGTGGATGCATTTCAGTTCGTTATAAATGGGGACAAGGACCACATCTGACTGTGACACCGCAGAAACGATACTTGGCCGCGCATCCCGAGACATAAGACCTGCGAGATCAAATATGACATCAATTCCGTCTGGGAATTTTGGAAACTCTTCATCTGGTTGGAGTGAAAACTACCGCTTTACCTTCCACAAATGTCGTAACATTTCGTCCCCTGAAGATGATTCAGCGGGTCGTAAAGTGTATTCAGGATCGGCTCCTGTATCTTCCATTCTTGGGTTGGAAGATAATGAAAACGTTCGAGAATATCTTCTGGACGCAAAAGGAAAACAGCGGAAATCACCAACTTTGGTTCACCAAGCAATTCGGAAGACGTTGAAAGAAAACCCCGAGGTTTTTGGGGTTTTGAACAGCGGCACAGTATTGGTCGCAAGGTCTGCGGAAATTGACGACAAAACACGCCAACTGATATTAACAGATGCAAGTATCATCAATGGGTCGCAAACGCGCGGCGAGGTGAAACGTTACTTCGATCATCGAAGTGAAGATGAAACTGTTGATCCAAGTATCAAGTTCGAAATCATCGTAACAAATGACGACGATTTGATTGCTGAAATCTCCATTTCACGCAATTTTCAGAATGACGTAAAATCGATATCAATCGCTGGCCGTCGAGGACAACTGGATGATCTGGAAAAAAGCGCTCAAACACTTTACCCGAACAAGAAGCTTCGCAAAAGCGAAAGCGACTTGACGGCCAATGATGATTTTCTTGATACAGAAAAGCTCATCCAAGTTACTTTTGCACTACTGCCTGATGACATCGAAAAACCATCAGGTATCAACCTCGACCTTAGCAACAAAGTGTTCACCTATAGTCAGAAGACTCGATGCCTTAAAATATTCCAAAAACTTGCCGACGAGCCTGATACAGAAATGTACAAAGCTTTCATCAGTCTCGCACCAGTGGCATGGAAGCTCTATGAGCACTGGAAGAGACACCAGAACTTTATAGGCACCCAAATTAGATCGATAGAACGAAACAACGGCAGGGTTATTGAAGTTCCTGATGGGATTATCTTCCCAATTTTGGCGTCACATGCAGCCTTCGTTTACCAATCTGCCGCTGGTTGGCAATTGAATAAACCAGATCAGTTGAGCGATGACGAACTCATCAACGTTGCTAAGCAATCCTATATGGATATCGCAAGCCATAACCCGCAAAGCATGGGTAAAAGCAAAGCCTGTTACTCATCATTGATGCAGATTACGTCAATTTACGCGAGATTGCTCAAGCAAACATGAGCATTTTTCTGGTGGGTGTTACCTAATACTCACCAGAATCCCCCTCTTCGCGCCAGCAGGCGTCACTCACACCCTTCCAAAAAGGACCGTTTTTGACGCACCCGAAAGCAGTCGTTCGCTCAGCCGACATCTGTGCAAAGTGCCGCGAACGGTGACTTAGAGTCCACAGCGGTCATGACCTCAATCCGTTTTACTACTCCAATTCGGTCAACCCACGCCTCAACGCCTCGCTCCAATCAAAAGCGGATGTTGATATCAACTATATCTTGGCTCGTGAGGGCTGGCTGCATTGGTTCTTTCGAAAGTCCCGGGCTGTAACCCCGGTTACCCGTTTAAACACTCGACTGAAATGTGACGATTCCTGAAATCCGTATCGCTGCGCAATCACAGTCAGCGTTGATTTATCAAGCTGATTGGCCAGATCCCGCTTCACGCGTTCAATGCGTTTGTGCTGAACATACCCGGAAAAGGTCAGCGCCTGATTTGAAAATAGCGAATGCAAGTAGCGTTGTGAAATCCCCTGCGCCCTTGCCACAGTCTCTACAGACAACGAAAAATCTTCAAGATTTTTGTGAATGTAGTTTTGGACACGTTGGAAGAGAAGCTTTCTGGGTGCTTCAACGCGATGATCCGTCTGACTTACGCAGAACACCGTTTTAACCATGGAGGTGATAACATCTTGCGCGACATGGTTTTCTGAAGGTGACATCAACCCACTGTTGAGAAACGACGAACGAACGATTTGAAACAAGACCGCAGCCACGCCCTTATTAATATTTGCTTTGCGTAGGGAAGGCTCAGCCCCACCGCTTTGACCAGAAAAGACGAATTTTGGAATACGTATTGAATAGCTATCAATCTTATTGATTGTCTGAAACGAAAATTCGTCTTCACTATCCCAAAGATAAGCATCGCCGGGCGACAGAACGGTTCTAGGCAGGTCGAATAAGTCGGCGCGTTGGCGTTCTGTTAAGATGGTGCGATGCGCCATGTTTATTTTGCTTTCTATTAGGGGATTGTGTATCTTTGTTTGTGTTATGGGATAAGGAACACATTCAATGAACAAATGCCACGAGGCGGATCAAGTGTCTCAAACGTTCGTTTGTGAAATATGCTGATCGGTTACGCCCGCGTATCAAAAGCTGATGGTAGCCAGTCCCTCGACTTGCAACATGATGCGCTGGCCTCAGACGGCGTTGATGTCGCCAATTGCTATTCGGATCGTGCGTCGGGCAAGAAAGACGTCCGCCCAGGACTTGAGGCATGCCTAAAAGCATTGCGAAAAGGTGATACTCTTGTGATTTGGAAATTGGACCGCCTAGGGCGCAGTCTGCATCATCTCGTCAACACAGTGAATCACCTGTCCGAACGCGGCGTGGGTCTCAAGGTGTTAACCGGTACCGGTGCGCAAATCGATACAACAACCCCGGCAGGTCGCTTGTCCTTTGGAATATTTGCAGCACTGGCGGATTTTGAAAGTGATCTGATCCGCGAACGCACAATGGCCGGATTAGCCGCCGCCCGTGCTCGAGGCCGAAAAGGTGGCCGCAAATTCGCCCTTTCAAAAACACAGGTTCGCATGGCCCAAGCTGCAATGGCTCGTCGGGATACATCGGTTGCTGATCTTTGCAAAGAACTGGGCGTGAAACCCGTCACTCTATATAGATACGCCGATCCAAATGGAAATCTGAGAGACTATGGAAAACGTGTTTTAAGCCCTTAGCGTAGGATTTAGCACTCAGCCGGAGTAGACCCCTCTTTGTTCATGTCTAGGGTAACCCTACGAACAAACCTTGCGATGGGGCCTAGCTCGACATTTAAACGTCGGTGTGGCTACAATCGACAGGATTAAGAAAACGATGCCTCCCATTTGACCAAAATCCTGCCACTTTTACAGCTTCGCTGGTACTGGGCCTATTTTGAACGCCATTGGTAGAATGCGGCACTACTCATGCCGTGCGTACGGCACAGCTCCAAAACGGGCACACCGTTCTCAGCTTCTTTCAAAATCGAGACAATCTGCGCCTCTGAATAACGTGACTTCTTCATCGTGAATCTCCTTGGCATATCTTGCCGCAAAAATTCTAGTTTTCAAAACACCCATTTTTCGGGGGGATTACCGGGTCAGCGCACCGCACACGCTTCTCTTCAGCATAGATGCGCCTGACCTGTCCACCCAAATGCAGCGCGGTGGGATTTATCGCCCCGTCAAGAAGCAGATCACCGCTCGCTTGGATGCCGATGTACTGGCATGGCTCAAATCTCAGGGTAAAGGCTACCAGTCTCGCATGAATGCAATCCTACGGGATGCAATGCTGGGCACCAAGTAGGAGACGCTGAGTTATAGCTCTACAGCATCGTAACGCTATAACGCTTCGGCCTTCTTCTATGAGCAAAACCCAGATCCGAGAAACCCCGCACCATCGCCGGGAATAGTGAGCGGTTAATCCCCTAAAGGCGGCTACGAAAAGCCGTCAACGCCAGCCAGTAAGATTATTGTTGCAACTGCTAAAGTGTAAGCGCCAAGGGAAGGCCCTCTACCGCAGCGCTTTCTGACCTGCGACACATGCTTGTGAGCTGACGCGATGTCAGTGCAAGCGAGGGAACGTGGTCATGAACAAAAATCTCGGCAATGCCTGCCATTTACCGGCTGGGTCCATAATCATCACTTCTGGATCGCTCGACCTGTTTTTCTCTTTCGAGGCGTTTGGCATCTTTCACCCGCTCTAATTCTTCGACCTCAACACGCTCATCCTTGATCTCCCGTGCCCGCGCATTAATCGGCCCGCCTAGACCCTCAAACGCAACACCATATCGGTGCGCTCGATCCTTAACCTCACCGCGCAACTCAGCTTGTTGCGCCTTGGCCCTGCCCGGATCACTGACCCGCCACGTGGCTTCCCATGCCTGAGCCGTGCTTTCCACAAATACCACCCTCTCACGTTCTAACATTTGCAATCGCGCGCGCTCCTGCGCCTCCTCCAAAACCCGCAGCCGAGCTGTCTCCTCTTTTTCCCAAATTGCACTAATCCCTGCAGAAAATGCCTGCGCGCCCGAAGAGGCAAACATCGCCCGCGTCGCCTCAATCGCCGCCGCCGTGCGACTAGCATCTTGATCCCGTGCCTGACTGTAAACCTCGCGCGCCCGCTCGGCCCGTTCACGCAGCCCCGATAAGAGATCTCGTCGTTCCCGGATCTCATGGTTCTGTGCCCCACGCTGAGTGACCGGCTCGTATTCCACACCTGAGACCTCAGCCACACGCATTGCCTGGCGCTCCATCGCATTAGCAGCAGGCCCCAGCTTAATCTCTGGGGAACGATCCAACTCTAGCGCCAGCAGGTCATCTCCACGATCAAGAGCTGCCTCACGTTGGGCTTCAAGGGATCGATGATCAACACGCGCATCCCGCCCCTCACGCCCCAAGGCTCGGTTTTGCAAATGCCCCCAGACCTCACGCATAGCTTCGATTTCAACGCCGCCGGTCTTTGCCGCATCCAGCACACGGGTCTTCGGACCCAGCCCCTCTGCCCCCATGACCCGTGTTGTGGTCAGAATGTGGGCGTGATGATTGCGTTCATCCCCCTCACGGTGTGGGGCATGTACAGCAACATCAGCAGCCACGCCAAAGCGATCCACCAGGGACTGTGCAAAGTCACGGGCAATTTGAACTCTCCCATCAGGCGAGAGTTCGGCAGGTAAGGCGACCTCCCATTCCCGGGCCGTCACGGAATTGCGCCGGGCCTCTCCGGCCTCAGCTGCATTCCACAATGCGGACCGATCCTGCACCCAGTCCGGGGCATCAACAGGCGCAAGGATGAACACATCCTCAATGCCCTGCTTGCGGGTGTAATCATGGTCGCGTCCCTCGCGCTCACAATGAATGCGTTCCCCAGCCCGATACGCTGCAGACGCTGTCGCGGTTCGCCCTGCGGAACGTTTCACGGTTTTGACGCTGAGGTGATAACTGGCCATGGCTACGCCCGCCAACCCAGATCAAGACGACAGGACAAAACGCCAATCAATGACACACAACGCGCCAGTGATTTCCACCGCAATCCAATCGCGCAGATTGGTCCTAGAGAGTTTGAGGGAGCGGACAGCCCCTCTCTTTTTGGCGCAGCCAAATGGGTTAGCCGTCGGCTGGGGCTGCGCCCCAATGAGATCGCACGCAAAGCTCGGAATAAACGAAGTGAATGAAGAGTTTGCATAAGTGCCCCCTTGTCCTTTACAGCACTACGGGTAAACGCTACCAACACCCCTTTCAAGCTTATATATCACAGTCGATACTTTACACACCGGAGATTACCTTTTGGCTGAGACGCAATTACAAAAACTAGAGCGCCAGTATGAGCAAGCTAAGAACCGACTTCAAGCAGCGAAGGCCCGTGAGACGACAAAACAACGTAAGCTTGATGCACGGCGTAAAATCATATTGGGCGGCGCGCTCTTTGATCTCGCACAACGTGATGATGCCGCTGCACTGATGGTGGATCGATTGTTGCGCAATCTGCCACGGGAACATGACCGAAAGGCCTTCGATGATTGGCAGGCCCCTGCCCCCGATGGAAGCGTCACAAAGGCAACCGCTGAGGAAGACGACAGCGCTGATAAGGATGATCTGCAATGACGAAGAAAAAGCGCGATCAAACCGAGATCTCCATCCGGGATCAGTTTATGCGGAACATTGGCGAGAATGGCGGTGACGTATCGACTGCCTTCGTTGATGTCCTGAATGTTATTGACCAGCGCCTCCAAAAGTCGACGAATGCGGTCTCTGCAGCAGAGGATACTTTTGATCGATTGGCGACCTGGTATGACACCGCGAATGCCAAGCTGCAGAAAATGCCGGTAGAGCTCAATGACAACCTCGCACAAGGGCTGAGACGGGAATTGCCTGAGCTGACCCTTCAAGTTAAACGAGATGCTCAGACAGGGGCTAGGAATGGGGCGACACTAGCACAGGGCCCTAAGAGATGAGACAGACCGGCATGGGAGCCGTAGAGCGCGTTTAACCATATTTGCCACTGTTGGCCTGCCAATAGCATTTACCGCGGCTGTTCTGTCCGGTTTTCTCTTGGGTAGTTTTGCTATCCCTGCCCTTCCAACAACATGGGAATGGCCCTGTCGGTTGATAGGCGCAGAGTTTAGAATGTCGTCCACTGACGTGACCACTAGCTTTTGTGTGATACAGAGAAAGTAGAAAAGGGTTAGGTTTTGTAACCGCGCTTAAATTTCTGTGTGGCTAGGTCTGCGAGAGCATCAACTGCTTGTCCTTCGTCGGCATGATAATCTACTCGAACTTGTCCTGAACTTCCGATACGGCCCCATTCCCGTGTGAGGGATGCGCCGCCGAATAGATCTCGCTGCACGGTCATCAGATAAAACCTGTGCATTTTTTTAGCGGGGTCGACGCGCAAGATGAGCAACCGGTCTGGAAACACTTGAAGCTGTTTTTCATCTTGCGTCATCGTTAGTTCGCGTTCGCAAATTCGCTTCGTTGATCAAAGACCCGCAGAATTTCGATGTGTTCTGATTGAACGCGGTAGAGGACTGTAAATGGCGTCTTTCGAATGGGGAATTCACGCACGAAGGGGACACCGTCAACACGTTCGCCAACATCTGGGTTTGATTTCAAAAGCTGGAGTAAAGATTTAAACTGATGATCCGCGCTTTCGCGGCCAGCAGGAAACACGCGCATGTAATATTGCTTAAACCAACGAAGATCTGGTTTGGCAGACGCTAATATGAGAATTTTCATGTGTTAGGCGCGGTTAAGGAAAACATCGGCTTCTGGTTCTGAAAGTTCGTTCTCTGTGCCAAGACTTTCAAACCAATCGGTTACTTTACCTTCAGAGATGAAAGCTCCCTGATCTGCCAGCGTAACAGCAGTACGGATCATATCAGCCTTTGCCTCTGTTTTATCTTTCAAAGCTTGGATCGCTTGCTTTGCCACATAAGAGGCACTGCGGTCACTTCGTTTAGCTTCGCTTTCAAGCCAATCCTTCAGAACAGGTTCTAATCGCATTGTGAATCTTGGGCTTGTCATGGTTTCTATAATCCATTTGCATGATGATAAGCTTGTGTCAGACACTGTATGCCTTTTCCATGTAATGTCAATGAATTGGCACTTTATGATGAAATTTCATATGCCTCTAAAGTATATGGGATGCTTTGCGTCTTCAGGAATGGTCTTTTTACCTCTAAAAATTTACAAATATGAAAAATTATCAACTTACAACAGAAAGCCGAAGGCGCTCCTGTTGTTGTTTAAGATGTTTAATAAAACAACGTTTAATAGGTTTAGGGGTGATATTATCTTTTTGTTTCAGACAGATAAGTGACAATAGGTGTATGTTTGTGGGGGTTGAGGTGTACGTTTATGGGGCTGTGGGTGTACAAACATGGGGTGAGGCCCGAAGCCATATAATTCACTGTTAAATAAGGAAAAACAGACGACAGGTATAACTTGAGTGTATGTTTATGGGGCTGTGGTGTATGAATGTGGGGTTCCACGGAATCCCTATACTATTCACCGTAAACTAACGCGATTTCTGAGCTAAAATAACTATCTAGGTGTATGTTTATGGGGGCTGTAGGTTCTTGGGTGTACGAATATGGGGTAAGTTGCTTTCGCAAGCGGAATAATGCAGAGAAACTTGTTATCTTATAAAAACCTATAGAATGGTGTAAGGATATGCTTTAGAAAATACACCATGAAAAACCCTGTAAAAAAACCCAATAAAGATAACCAGATACTGAAGAAACATGTCGCAGCGATTCATATTGGCGCGAAGCTTTCTTTGCTGCAGCGCAAGTTGGTCAACGCTCTTTTGTACAATGCGTATGATGGACTATTAACTGATGACGAGCATCAGATCAGTACAGCGGTTCTCTGTGAAATGATTGGATTTGATAGCAAAAACGTAGGCTATCTCAAGGGTGCCCTTAAGGGACTTATGGAGACGGTGGTTGAGTTTGACGTGCTCGAAGAGGATGGCGAGCGATCCTGGGAAGCAATGGTTTTACTGCCCTACGCTAAGATTAAAGGGGGGACTTGCTCCTATCGGTATGATCGTGCGTTGTCTGAAAAACTTTACCACCCCGATGTATATTCCAAGATCAACCTGAGTGTTCTCAGGGAGATGAATAGTACCCACGCCTTAGTTCTCTATGAAAACTGCTATCGGTTCGAACGCATCGGTCACACCGCGTGGTGGGATATCGATGTGTTTCGTAAGCTAATGGCTGTCGATACGATGCCCAGCTACAAGCCTTTCAAGGCGCTTAACCTCCACCACATTTGGCGGGGCTGATGAATATGAAAGGTTCCGGAACCTGTGGAACATTTAATGAGGACATCTTTGGTATCCGTCAATACCACGGAAAATGCCCCAAAAAGAACTGCCTGCCCCAACCTCCAAACAGGGCAGGACAGGACAGGACAGGCATAAATCATTGTATATTAAGTGAAATGCAACGGATCAGTCGCAAATAAAATGGGTTTGCGCACGCTTATGGTTTTTTTTGCGCACGCTTCTCCCTTATCTGCTGTAACGGACCCCATATAAGTGCCAGTAACAAAAATTGATCTCCTTATTTCATTGAGTTTATATAACATTTCTCTTCCATAACCGTGCCAGTGACCCCCATAACTTTGCCAGCGAAACTTTGCAGCAGACATAAAAAAACCGCCCCAAAGGGCGGCTTCAAATCTATTTACTACCCGTCAGCAGCCAGGCAACTGGAATCGCCTTAGATCTGAACGTCGATAGATATAACCGCTCAAGCCACTTCTAATCGGTGTAATCGGCTCAATGCCCTGAGCATCCAAAGCCATTTTAACATGGTCTTGTCGCGGTTTAGTTCCGGTCTCTTTCGAGCAATGTTTGCTATGAAGGAGATAGAGAATGGCAAAGAGATACACAGACGAGTTTCGGCGTGATGCGGTGCGCATGGCGACGACGAGTGGCTTAACGCGGCCTCAACTTTCATCAGATTTAGGGGTTGGGCTTTCGACGCTGAACAAATGGGTTCAACAGCATCAACACGATGACCTGATGTCAGGACCGCATGAAGACGTTGAGAAGGAGAACACGCGGCTTCGCAAGGAAGTCCGTCTGCTGCGCGAGGAGAGGGAAGTGTTAAAAAAGGCGGCAATCTTCTTTGCAGGCCAAAGCCGGTGAGATTTGCGTTCATCGACGCCTGGAAAGAAGAATGGCCAGTTGAGTTCCTGTGCAAAGTTATGCGGGTCACATCACGTGGTTTTCGCGCGTGGCGGGTTCGCCCGATGAGCCAGCGTCAACGCGATGATATGGTGATCCTGGCTCACATCCGTGAACAGCATCGCTTAAGCCTGCAAAGCTATGGGCGGCCTCGGATGACCGAGGAACTGCAAGAATTGGGATTACCGGTGGGCCATCGCAGGGTCGGACGTCTGATGGGCGAGAATGGCATCAAGATCATCAGAACCCAGAAATACAAGGCGACAACGGACAGCAACCACACGTTCAACATTGCACCAAATCTGTTGGATCAA